>NZ_CP196711.1:3995000-4498643 GCF_051904775.1 Pseudomonas sp. MBLB4123 | reverse complement strand
AGTTCCACGCCCCGTTCACCGCCGAAGCTTGCCAAGAGAACCGCCATGCCGATCCGTCATTGCATCGTCCACCTGATCGACAAGAAGCCCGATGGCTCCCCCGCCGTGCTGCATGCCCGCGACACCGAGCTGGGCGCCTCCCAGGCCATCGAGAACCTGCTCGCCGACCTCAACGAGAGCTATAACGCCAAGCAGGGCAAGGCCTGGGGCCTGTTCCACGAGGAATCCAGCGCCTTTCCGTTCAGCGGCTGGCTGAAGGCCTACCTCGACGACAGCCAGGACTTCACCGCCTTCAGCCGCCAGGCGGTCGAACACCTGCAGAAGCTGATGGAGGAGTCCAATCTATCGGCCGGCGGCCATGTGCTGTTCGCCCACTACCAGCAGGGCATGACCGAGTACCTGGCCATCGCCCTGCTGCACCACAGCGAGGGCGTGGCGGTGACCGAGAGCCTGGACGTGACCCCGGCCAAGCACCTGGACCTCGGCCAGTTGCACCTGGCGGCGCGCATCAACATTTCCGAGTGGCGCAACAACGCCAACTCCAAGCAGTACATCTCCTTTATCAAGGGCAAGAACGGCAAGAAGGTCTCGGAATACTTCCGCGACTTCATCGGCTGCCAGGAGGGCGTCGACGGCCCCGGCGAGACCCGCACCCTGCTCAAGGCCTTCAGCGACTTCGTGGAGAGCGAGGACCTGCCGGAAGAGTCGGCGCGGGAGAAGACCAAGGCCCTGGTCGACTACGCCAGCAGCCAGGCCAAGCAGGGCGAGCCGATGACCCTGCAGGAGCTCTCCGGGCTGATCGACGAGGAGCGTCCCCAGGCCTTCTACGAGCATATCCGCAACAAGGACTACGGCCTGTCGCCGGAGATTCCGCCGGACAAGCGCACCCTCAACCAGTTCCGCCGCTTCACCGGCCGCGCCGAGGGCCTGTCGATCAGCTTCGAGTCGCACCTGCTCGGCTCGAAGATCGAGTACGACGAGGCCCAGGACTGCCTGATCATCCGCCACCTGCCGACCCAGCTGACCGATCAGCTCAAGCGCCGCAAGGACTGAATGCCGCGAGGGCGGCCCCCCGCAAGGGGCCCCTCATGCCGACGGCCATCGGCGCCCCAACTGCTAGAGTCAAACAGGCACCCACGCCGTTCCGTCGAGGTGCCGATATGCGCGAACCCGACCGACCTGCTGGCGTCCGCCAGGGCGCCAACCTTACCCAGCCGCGGCACCATGGCCGCCTGGGCTGAGGCGCGGGCGCTGTGCCTGTGCGCCCTGGTACTGCTGCAGAGCGGCCCCAGCACGGCGCAGAGCACGCCGCCAGCGGCGGCCCTGCGCTCGAACGAGGCCCGCTTCGTCACCGCCAACGCCGAGTTCACCCTGCTGCACGAGATGGGCCATCTGCTGATCGCCGAACTGCAACTGCCGGTGCTCGGCCGCGAGGAGGACGCCGCCGACCAGCTGGGTTTCATCAGCCTGTTCCTCTCCTACGACCGCCACCACGACGCCGGCTTCTACGCCAAGCTGCTGGATATCGCCGACTACTGGCGCCTGGAATGGCAGCGGCCGAAACCGGCCTACGAAGAGGTACATGCCTGGGACAGCCACGGCCTGGATGCCCAGCGCTTCTATAACCTGGCGTGCCTGATCTACGGCAGCGATCCGGATGAGCTGGAGTGGGTGCCGCACATCACCGGCCTGCCGGTGGAACGCGCGCTGTACTGCGACCAGGAGTATGCCCAGGTGCGCCGGGCCCTGGCCTGGGTCGCGCAGCAACACGGACGGCCGCCGGGCGCGCCGCCGGAGCATCGCCTGAAGGTGCTCTACGACCCGCCCAGCCCGCGCCTCAAGGACGGCCCGCGCCTGCTCGAATGGGTGCGCGAGTCCGGGGTGGTGGAGGCCATCGCCGAGCGTGTCAGCCAGGCCTACCGCCTCCCCCGCCCGCTGACCCTGCGCCTGAGCAACTGCGGCGCCGCGGACGCCTGGTACAGTCGCAACGGCGCCGAGGTCGTGCTCTGCTACGAGAGCCTGGCGCATTTCCGCAGCCTGGCCAGGCAGCTGCCGCGCCTGCGCCAGGCCGAACCGGACTAGCTAGCGCGTCTCGAGGCGAAAGCCCAGACGCGGGAAGTGCACATGCACGACGCCGGCACGCGGGTCTTCGCGGCGCAGGATCAGCTCCTCGGCACCGCAGAACAGCAACTCGCCCTCGACCGGATCGACGCCGTAATCCACGGCCGCGATCGCCACCCGCTGCCCGGGCGCAAAGCCGTTCGGATCGACGAAGGCCTCCTCCGGCAACGCCGCCGGCGTCGCCTCGCGCGCCACCGCGATGGCCTCCTCGGCACTCATCTCGCTGAGCGAACCGTGGCCGAAGCCCAGCACCCGCGCCAGCCAGGCGGCGATCTCCGGGTAGTCGTCGACCAGCGGCGCGGTCACCGGCGTGCCGCGCAGGAACCACAGCGCATGGGCCAGGGCGAAGTCGGCCAGCGAGGGCTCGCCGAACAGGAAGTCGCCCTCCTCACGCGCCAATTGCTGCTGCAGGCGCGCCATCAGGGTCGGCCACTGGTGCTTGGCCTGCTCCAACGGCAGGCGGGAGGCCTGGCCGCCGCTGAACAGCGCGCCGCGGTCGGCCATGAAGCTCTTGAGGAACTCCGGCGGCAGCGTGGCGAAGCGCACGGCGATGGACTCGGGCTGGAACACCAGGCTCACCGCGTGCTGAAACACTACGGAGTCGGCCCACTGGGCGAGGGTCGCGACATTGAACTCCTGGCCCTCGGGGAACAACGTCGGGGTGAGCTTCTCCGCCTCCAGGCGCCGGGCGATCAGCGCCGTATCGCAGTAGATGTCGGCGCCGACCTGCAACACCGGGGTCTTGCGATAGCCGCCGGTCAGCGCGGTCAGGTCCGGTTTGGGCATCAGCGGCGGGATCATCACCGAACGCCAGGACAGCTGCTTGAAGCCCAGCATCAGGCGGGCCTTCTCGGCGAACGGCGAGGTCGGATAATGGTGCAGGATCAACTCGTGCATGACTGGCTCCGTGTCGCTAGGGGGAAGTAACAAGCTTACCCGGCCGGCCGGCGCCGGCCTACCTGCCTAGCCTGATAGTACGCCATCAGGCGCGCCGATAAGGCCGCCGGCGGCGACCAGGGCCTCCTTGGCCGCCTTGCCCAGGCGCTTGATCGCCCGCTCGCGGCGCAGGGCGTCGCCCTTGCCGGCACAGGCCTCGGTGTAGACCAAGGCCACCGCCGGGCTGGAATGGAAGAAGCGCGCGCCCTTGCCGCTGCGGTGCTGGACGAAGCGCCGCTGCGGGTCGTCGCTGATGCCGCAGTACAGCGCGCCGTTGCCGGCGCGCACCAGGTAGACGAACCAGACCTTGCCCCCCGCCTCACTCATCGGCGGAAAACCACTCCCGGGCCGAGCGCCACAGGCAGATGCCGACGAAATAGGCCGAGGCCGACAGCCAGATCGCCAGCAGCCAGATCGGCTGGCTGGGGTAGCGCAGGATCAGCGCCAGGCAGGCGAGCATCCACACCAGGGTCACGGCGATATTGAGCGGCATGAACTGGCGGACGCGGAAGGGGTGGAGGAACTTCATCCGCGTGAGGGTCAGCCCCGCGAGCAGGAGGATGGTGGCAAAACTCAGCCAGGGGGCGAAATCCAGCAGGTAGAGGTAGACCACCACCACGTTCCACGCGGCCGGAAAGCCGACGAAGTAGTTGTCCTGGCTCTTCATGTTGACGTTGCAGAAGCAGAACAACGACGACAGCAGGATCAGCCCGACCGCCGGCAGCAGGGTGTAGTCGGGCAGTGGCACGAAGCGATAGACGAAGATCGCCGGAATGAACACATAGGTGAGGTAGTCGATCACCAGGTCCAGGGTCACCCCGTCGAAATGCGGCAGCACGCCCTTGACGTCGAACTTGCGCGCCAGGGTGCCATCCAGGCCGTCCACCAGCAGGGCCAGGCCGAGCCACAGCAGGCAGGTTTGCGGCCGCCCGTCGAGCACCGCCAGCAACGCCAGCAGCGCGAGAATCACCCCGCTGGCGGTCACCGCGTGCACGGTCCAGGCCTTGGCCTTGTTCAGCGATAGCAGCAGTTCACTCACGGTCGGGCTTCCTGAAAGGCGATGCTCATGGTCATCGGACAGCGCGGCTGTGCAGGCCGCCGCTATCTTGGATGAAAGCACGGGGCACAGAGATTACCACCGCCCCCGGTCACCTACCTAGGCAGCCGAACCAGGCGCCGCTAGCGCGTAGCCCTGAATTGCGCCAAGCCCTTGAGCGCCTGACGGCGGATGGCCTGCTGCACCGGCGGCGCCCAGCCCAGCACCCACCCCTTGAGCCCCAGGGCCTGGCGAGACCAGCGCCACAGGTCGAAACTATCGCGGTGCTCGATGATCTTGCCGTCGCGGAACAGGAAGTGCGCCTCGATTGGGTTGACCACGCGCCGGCCGGTCTGGCTGAACCGATAACGGGCGACCCAGCGGGCACTGCCCTGGCGGTCGTCCGCCTGCACCCGGTCGAAGGTCAGGGAAAAGTCCTGGGCCCGCGCCGTGAGCATGCGCCACATGTCCGCCGCCGCGGCTCCGCGCAGACCCTCGAACACCGGATCGTCGAAACGCACGTCCTCGGCGTAGCAGGCGGCCATGGTCTCGGCATCCAGTTGCTGGAAAGCCCGGTAGAACCGGCTGATCAGTTCGGCATTGGGATGACGCATAGGCCCGGCTCCAAAGATATGAGGCCCATGAGTATGGGTGCAGCTACGCCGCGACGCGATTGGCGCAATCGACAATCTTGTGTCAATAATCGCCAAACTCCTGTCGACAGCCTACCCCCATGCTCCAGATCGCGCTGCATGTCTGCCCGCAAACCTCGTGCTCCAGCCTGAGCATGGCCCACGATGCCTTCACCCTGGCCAACCGCCTGGCCGGACGGCCATTGTTCAATCTGCAGCGCTTCAGCGCCGATGCCCGGCCGGTCGAACTGGAGTTCGCCTGCATCCGGGTCGACGGCGGCCTGGAGCTGGCAGCCCGCGCCGAGCTGCTGATAGTGCCGGCGACCGGCAGCGCCATCGACGCCAACCTGACAGCGAATGCCGCGTTCCTGGCCTGGCTGGCGCAGCGCCCCGCCCACCAGCAGATCGCCAGCCTGTGCAGCAGCGCCTTCCTGCTCGCCGCCGCCGGCTTGCTCGACGGTCGCCGGGCCACCACCCACTGGGCCCTGGCCGATGCGTTCCGTAGACGCTTCCCGAGAATTGCGCTGGATGTCGAGCAGATGCTCTGCCACGACGGCAACCTGCTCAGCTCCGGCGGCGCCCATGCCGGCCTGGACCTGTGCCTGTACCTGATCGCCCGGCATGCAGGGGACGACCTGGCGCGGCTGGTTGCCAACGCCCTGGTGTTCGACAGCCCGCGCGGCCAGCAAGCGCGCTTCGCTCCGCTGCTCCCCCAGGACAGTCGCGACGACCCGCAGCTCGGCCCGCTGCTGCACTGGCTGCATCAGCATCACGCCGAACCGATCGACCTCAACCGCCTGGCCGCGCGGGCCAACTGCTCGCCACGCACCCTGCTGCGGCGCTTCAAGGCCAGCACCGGACTGACGCCCAACGACTATCTGCAGCGCCTGCGCATCACTGCCGCGCAGCGCGCCCTGAGCGACCCGACGCACTCTCTGGAGCAGATTGCCGAGCGGGTCGGCTACGGCGACCGCGCGACCTTCGCCAAACGCTTCAAGCAGCTGTGCGGAGAGTCTCCGGGCGCCTTCCGCCAGCGCCTGCGCCAAACGACCTGAGCCGCGGCTGTAGCCCGGCAGGCCGAATACGGCTGCATAAAAAAGGGAGCCTCCTGGCTCCCTTTTTTATGCGGCACGTTACCGATGGGTCAGTGCAGGATCTGGCTGAGGAACAGCTGGGTGCGCTCGTTCTTCGGGTTGGTGAAGAAGGTGTCCGGGTCGGCCTCCTCGACGATCTCGCCCTTGTCGAGGAACAGCACCCGATTGGCCACGGTACGGGCGAAGCCCATCTCGTGGGTCACACAGAGCATGGTCATGCCGTCTTCGGCCAGGCCGACCATGGTGTCCAGCACTTCCTTGACCATTTCCGGGTCGAGGGCCGAGGTCGGCTCGTCGAACAGCATGATCTTCGGTTTCATGCACAACGCCCGGGCGATCGCCACGCGCTGCTGCTGACCGCCGGACAGTTGCCCCGGGTACTTGTTGGCCTGCTCCGGAATGCGCACGCGCTCCAGGTAATGCATGGCCACTTCCTCGGCCTCGCGCTTGGGCATCTTGCGCACCCACATCGGCGCCAGGGTGCAGTTCTGCAGCACGGTGAGGTGGGGGAACAGGTTGAAGTGCTGGAACACCATGCCGACCTCGCGGCGCACCGCCTCGATGTGCTTGAGGTCGTGGGTCAGCTCGGTGCCGTCGATGACGATTCGCCCCTGCTGATGTTCCTCCAGACGATTGAGGCAGCGAATGGCGGTGGACTTGCCCGAACCGGACGGGCCGCAGAGGACGATGCGCTCGCCCTGCTGCACGTTCAGGTTGATGTCCTTGAGCACATGGAACTGGCCGTACCACTTGTGCACGCCGTCCATCTGGATGATCCCCGGCGCGGCGCTGATCGACTGCTTGATAGCTTCACTCATGACATAACTCCTAACGCTTGTGGCCAGTGTCCAGCTTGCGCTCCAGGTGCATGGAGTAGCGGGACATACCAAAACAGAAAATCCAGAAAATCAGCGCCGCGAACACATAGCCCTCGGTGGCCATGCCCAGCCAGGCCGGGTCGGTGGTCGCCTGCTTGATGCTGTTGAGCAGGTCGAACAGGCCGATGATGATCACCAGGCTGGTGTCCTTGAACAGGGCGATGAAGGTGTTGACGATGCCGGGAATCACCAGTTTCAGGGCCTGCGGCAGGATCACCAGCCCCATCATCCGCCAATAGCCCAGGCCCATGGCCGCGGCCGCCTCGTACTGCCCCTTGGGGATGGCCTGCAGACCGCCACGCACCACCTCGGCGATATAGGCCGACTGGAACAGGATCACCCCGATCAAGGCGCGCATCAGCTTGTCGAAGCTGAGCCCTTCCGGCAGGAACAGCGGCAGCATCACCGAGGACATGAACAGCACGGTGATCAGCGGCACGCCGCGCCAGAACTCGATGAAGGTCACGCACAGCACGCGGATCGCCGGCATGTCCGAACGCCGACCGAGGGCCAGCACTATGCCCAATGGCAGGGCGCCGGCGATCCCCACCGAGGCGATCACCAGGGTCAGCATCAGACCGCCCCAGCGGCTGGTCGGCACGGTCGACAGACCGAAGAAACCGCCGTGCAGCAACCAGTAGGCCAGCAGCGGATACAGCACCAGGAAGGCCAGGCCGTACACGGCCTTGCGCGGCATCTGCGGGACGAACAGGGGCGCCGCGCCGATTATCGCCATCCACAGCGTCAGGTCGACGCGCCAGCGCAGGGTTTCCGGGTAGAAGCCGTACATGAACTGGCCGAAGCGCTGCTGCACGAACACCCAGCAGGCGCCTTCATTGGTGCAGTCTGCCCGCGTCGTACCGACCCAGTTGGCCTCGATGAAGGCCCACTGGATGATCGGCGGGATGATCAGCCAGACCAGGTAGACGGCGAACAGGGTCAGCAGGGTGTTGAACCAGTTGGAAAACAGGTTGGCCCGCAGCCAGCCGAGTACACCGACGCTCAGCACGGGTGGCGGCATGTCGGGTCTGAAGGTATGGGTTTGCATGGGCTGCTCCTTACCGCTCGATCAGCGCAATGCGCTTGTTGTACCAGTTCATCAGGATGGAAATGCTGATGCTGATGGCCAGGTAGACGCTCATGGTGATGGCGATCACCTCGATGGCCTGCCCCGTCTGGTTGAGCACGGTGCCGGCAAACAACGAGACCATGTCCGGATAGCCGATACCGGCCGCCAGGGAGGAGTTCTTCGCCAGGTTGAGGTACTGACTGGTGAGCGGCGGAATGATCACCCGCAGGGCTTGGGGAATGATCACCAGACGCAGGGTATAGCTGCCGCGCAGGCCCAGGGAGCGCGCCGCCTCGGTCTGCCCATGGCTGACCGCCATGATCCCGGAACGCACGTTCTCGGCGATAAAGGCCGCGGTATAGATGGTCAGCGCCAGGGTCAGGGCCATCAACTCGGGGATCATCACCCAGCCGCCGCGGAAGTTGAAACCGGCCAACTCGGGCATGCTCCATTGCAGCGGATTACCCGCCACCACGACTGCCAGGCCCGGAAGCCCGACGATCAGCGCCACTGCGGCGATCGACACGTGGAAGACCTTACCGGTCGCCTCTCGACGCGCCTTCGCCCAGCGCCCGATCAGCACGATGCTGATGATCGCGATCAGCACCGCCCCGATAAAGGTGCCGAATGCGTCTGACGCGCTAGGCGCCGGCATGTATAGGCCGCGGCTGTTGAGGAAGAAGCTCTGCCCGACCTCCAGGCTCTGCCGCGGGCCCGGCAAGGACAGCATGACCGCGAAGTACCAGAAGAAGATCTGCAACAGCGGCGGGATGTTACGGAAGGTCTCGATGTAGACGGTGGCGAGTTGGCTGATCAACCAGTTTTTGGACAGCCGCGCGACACCGAGGATGAAGCCCAGGATGGTCGCGAAGACGATGCCGATGACCGAGACCAACAGGGTGTTGAGCAGGCCGATGACGAACACCCGTCCGTAGGTGTCGCTCTCGGTGTAGTCGATCAGGTGCTGGGCGATGCCGAAGCCGGCGCTGTTGTTGAGGAAGGAGAAGCCGGAGGTGATGCCGCGTTTCTCCAGGTTGGTCTGGGTGTTATCGAACAGGTACCAGCCGATCGCCATGACGGCGATGACGGCGAGAATCTGGAATATCCATGCGCGTACCTTGGGATCGGTCCAGACCGAGCCCTTGGGGTGCGAGGTATCTGCGGTATTTTGCATAGGAGCCCTCTTGGAACACCCTCGCCCGCGTCCGCGGGCCAGGGGTTCACGTCGTCAGAACGATGCCGGCGCCCCAGGACGGGACACCGGCAAAGACGGTCAGCGCACCGGCGGTGCGTACTGCAGACCACCTTTGTTCCACAGGGCATTGAGGCCACGTTCGATCTTCAGCTCGCTGCCGGCACCGACGTTGCGATTGAAGCTTTCGCCGTAGTTACCCACTTGCTTGACGATCTGTACCGCCCAGTCTTTCGGCAGTTTCAGGTCCTTGCCGAACTCACCCTCGGCGCCCAGCAAGCGAGCGATGTCCGGGTTCTTGGTGGACTTGGCCATCTCCTCGACGTTCTTCGAGTCGATGCCCAGTTCTTCGGCGTTGAGCATGGCGAACAGCGACCAACGCACGATGTCGAACCACTCTTCGTCACCCTGGCGCACGACCGGACCCAGCGGCTCCTTGGAGATCACTTCCGGCAGCACCACGTACTCTTCCGGCGCGGCCAGCTTGATGCGCTGGGCGTACAGCTGCGACTGGTCGGAGGTCAGCACGTCGCAACGGCCGGCTTCCACCGACTTGGCGCTCTCGTCGGAGGTATCGTAGGTGATGGGGGTGTACTTCATGCCGTTGGCACGGAAGTAGTCGGAGAGGTTCAGCTCGGTGGTGGTACCGGCCTGGATACAGACGGTGGCGCCATCGAGTTCCTTGGCGCTGGACACGCCGAGCTTCTTATTCACCAGGAAGCCCTGGCCGTCGTAGTAGTTCACGCCGGCGAAGTTCAGGCCCAGGCCGGAGTCGCGCGAGCTGGTCCAGGTGGTGTTACGCGAAAGGATGTCGACTTCGCCGGACTGCAGCGCGGTGAAGCGCTCCTTGGCGGTCAGCGGGCTGTATTTGACCTTGGTTGCGTCACCGAATACGGCGGCTGCCACGGCACGGCACACATCGACGTCGAGCCCCAGGTAGTTGCCCTTCTCGTCCGCGTAGGAGAAGCCCGGCAGACCATCGCTGATACCGCACTGCACGAAACCTTTCTTCTGCACCGCGTCCAGGGTAGCGCCCGCCTGAGCGAAGCTGCTGACACCGAGAACGGCTGCGGTAGTCAGTACCGCCAGGGTGGATTTCACCATCTTCATTAAAACCTCCAGTTGCTTTTGTTGTGTTGGAGTCTCGGTCCTACCACCCTGCCCTTTTGGGGCTCGTCGGATGCGTCGGCAGCAACGCGTCAAACCGGCGGATCAGACCTCTTCGAGAGTCTAGTTGGCGAATCTTCCTTAAGCCAAGAAACTCTCGTGTACCCACTGGTCGAATGGGTCGGAGACGGATAGCCATTTGCTCCTCGCCCGGCATGCAATGCTAGACGAACCTTTGGAAACCCCATCAAATCGGCTTCCCGTCTGCTCCGCTCCCGGCCTGGTACAGGTGTTACCGCACCGGGCAACGTCATCAGTCCTATTGGCCATAGCAAAGCCCATACCAGCACCTTGCCATTACCACCATACGGACAGGTCAAGCGTAAAACTTGTAATCTTGCGACATATTCTTCCCAGATTAGTCACCTAGCCAAAGCGCTGCCGCCCTCCAATAGACACGGCCGCACCAGACTGGAGCCCCGCCATGAGCGATCCTTTGATTCTTCACCCCACACCTCGCGCAGACGCCTGCGTCGTCTGGTTGCACGGCCTGGGCGCCGACCGCTACGACTTCCTGCCGGTGGCCGAAGCGCTGCAGGAGCGACTACCCAGCACCCGCTTCGTCCTGCCGCAGGCACCGACCCAGGCGGTGACCATCAACGGCGGCTGGGCCATGCCCAGCTGGTACGACATCTTGACCATGAGCCCGGCTCGCGCGATCAACCGCGAACAACTGGAGGCATCGGCGCAACAGGTGCTAGCGCTGATCGAGGCCCAGCGCGACAGCGGCATAGACCCCCGGCGCATCTTCCTCGCCGGCTTCTCCCAGGGCGGTGCCGTGGCCCTGCATGCCGCGTTCCTGCGCTGGCAGGGGCCGCTCGGCGGAGTGCTGGCGCTGTCCACCTATGCACCGACCCTCGACGGCGACACGCAACTGGCCGATGACAAGAAGCAGTTACCCGTGCTCTGCCTGCACGGCACCTTCGATGATGTGGTACAGCCCACCCTGGGCCGCGCCGCCCATGATGCGCTTGCGGCCCAGGGCGTGGAGGTGCGCTGGCGCGAATACCCGATGGCTCACGAAGTCCTGCCGGAGGAGATTCGCGATATAGCCGACTGGCTGGAGGAGCGCTTGGGCGACAACGGGGCGGCATCCGGACAGGTGCCATGATGCCGGGCAAGGCGTAGGGGGCTCCTGCGTCATGGCCCTGCCGGCGGCGCCGAAACGTGACGAGCTAGTCAGATTCCTCAGCCATCGGTCGTGCAAGGCAGCTTGAGGATTGCCAGCCCCGGCTCGCCGGCATACTGTCGGGATTGGAGATCGCCTGACAACAGGGAGTGTTCGCGATGCCCGCCCCCCTTCACAGCCAGCGCCGCGCGCCTTCGCCATGAAAGAAGCGCATTGGCAAGTCGACCCGCAACGTATCCATCAACTGCGACTGTTCAACAACGTCGCCGCCAGCTGCGTGAACCAGGTGCTGAAGTCCTTCCGGGCCTGCGAGCTGGAAGCCGGCGAGATACTGCTCTCGCCCTTCCAGCGCAACCAGCACCTGTATCTGCTGCTCAGTGGCCAACTCAAGGTCTATCTCGGCTCACTGGACAACCAGCCGGTGAATACCCTGAACGTCGGCGACTGTGCGGGAGAGATCAGCTTCATCGACAACCAGGCGCCGTCGGCCTACGTGGTGGCGAGTACGCCCTGCAGCGTGCTACGCCTGCATCGTGAAGCCCTGATCAAGCTGTTCCAACAATCGCCGCAACTGATGCACAACCTGCTCAGCCTGCTCTGCGAACGGCTGCGTTCAGGCAACCGCATTCTCCTGGACAGCGAACAGAGCGCCAATATCGATGCCCTAACCGGCGCGTTCAACCGCCGCTGGCTCAAGCATGTATTCGAACGGGAAAGCACCCGCTGCGCGTTCAACAGCCAGCCGCTGTGCCTGCTGATGCTGGATGTCGATCACTTCAAGGCCTACAACGACCGGCACGGGCACCTGGCCGGCGACTATGCCTTGAGCATGGTCGCCCACACGCTGCGCGAGCAGTTGCGGCCCAAGGACAGCCTGATCCGCTACGGCGGCGAGGAGTTCGTCATCCTGCTGCCGGAGATCGGCGAGGACGACGGTCGGCGCATCGGCGAGCGCCTGCGCATGGCCCTGCAGCAGATCCCCTCCTTCTACGCGCCCAGCGGCGTGCTGCCGGGGGTAACGGTATCCATCGGCCTGGCCCTGATGCGCCAGAGGGATGAGCTATCAGACCTGATCGCCCGGGCCGACAGCGCGCTATACCGGGCCAAGCAACAGGGCCGCAACTGCCTGTACGGCTAGCGGCGACCTCTCGGTAGATTGTTCAGCCGGTGGATTCCCGGCGTTCTGGGCGTGCGCCCAACCGAGGCCTCCAGAAGCCCCGGATGAACCTGCCTCACCTTTGGCTAGGCTCATACCAGCGCCATGCCTTGCTCGCCCCGCACCTCCGGAGACCCCATGCGCAAGCTCCTGCTTATCCTGCTGCTCGCCATGGGTGCTGGGGCGCTCTTTTTCAGCCTGCCTCAGCTGCTCGACCGCCTGCTCAACGGCGTCGCCGTCGCCCCGCCCTACTCGGCGAGCGAATCGGCGCGACGTCTTCACCAGCAGCTGTTCGTCGCCGACCTGCACGACGATGCGCTGCTCTGGCAGCGCGACCTCCTCGAACGCCACAGCTACGGCCACTCCGACCTGCCGCGGCTGCTCGAAGGCGGCGTGGCGCTGCAGGTATTCTCCGCCGTGACCAAGACCCCGCGCGGGCTCAACTACCAGCGCAACGCCGCCGACAGCGACAACATCACCCTGCTGGCGCTGGCCCAGCGCTGGCCAAGGGCGACCTGGGACAGCCTGCTGCAACGGGCCCTGTACCAGGCCGCTAAACTCCGGCAGGCGGCGACCGCCAGCCAGGGTCGCCTGGTGCTGATCCGCAGCCGGAAAGACCTAGCGGCCTTTATCCAGGCCCGCCAGCAGGACCCGCGGCGGGTGGCCGCGCTGCTCGCCACCGAGGGCCTGCACCCGCTGGAAGGCAACCTGGACAACCTCGAGCGCCTGTATGACGCCGGTTTTCGCATCGCCGGCCTGACCCACTTCTTCGACAACGAAGTCGGCGGCTCCGCCCACGGCCTGGACAAGGGCGGGCTCACCCCGTTCGGGCGCCGGGTGATCGCCCGCCTGGAAGACAAGGCCATGCTGATCGACCTGGCCCACGCCTCCGCCGCCCTGATCGACGACGTGCTGGCCATGGCCCGACGACCGCTGCTGGTATCCCACACCGGCGTCGCGGGCACCTGCCCCGGCCCGCGCAATCTCAGCGACCCGCAGCTGCGCGGCATCGCCGCCAGCGGCGGGCTGGTCGGCATCGGCTACTGGGACGCGGCCGTCTGCGCCACCTCGGTCGAGGCCATAGTACGGGCGATCCGCTACACCAGCGGGTTGATCGGCGTCGAACATGTGGCCCTCGGCTCGGACTTCAACGGCACCATCCGCGCGCCCTTCGATGTCAGCGGCCTGGCGCAGCTGACCGAGGGCCTACAGGCGGCCGGCTTCAGCCATGCCGAGATCGCCGCGATCATGGGCGGCAACGTCCAGCGCCTGCTGCTGGCGACCCTGCCGCCGGACTGACCGAGCAGTCAGGCAGCCCCTTGAGGAAAATGCCGCACAGGCATTGACAAGTCGCCCGAGCAGGGTGCTTCGCCGCGCCGACTTCTTGCTTTACACTGGCCGCCGTTCACTCCTTAACCAATTGACGAGATGACCGTGCTCAAAGCACTCAAGAAGATGTTCGGCAAAGCCGAGGGCGAGCAAGCCGATACGCTCACTGCGCCCGCAGCGCCTCGCAGCCAAAACGCCCAAGACGAGAAGCCCAACCGCCCCGCCAAGCCCAGAGACGCCGGACGTGCGGCCACTGACAGTGCCGAGGCGCCAGACAATGCCGCAACCAAACCGGCACGCGGCGGCAAGGGCAACGCCAGCAAGCCACGCCGCGAGCGTGCGGCCAAGCCCGTCGACAACTGGAAGCTGGAAGACTTCGTGGTGGCACCTGCCGAAGGCAAGACCCGCTTCCACGACTTCGACCTCGATCCGCGGGTGATGCACGCCATCCACGACCTCGGCTTCCCTTATTGCACGCCGATCCAGGCCCAGGTCCTCGGCTACACCCTCAAGGGCCAGGACGCCATCGGCCGCGCCCAGACCGGCACCGGCAAGACCGCGGCCTTCCTCGTCTCGATCATCAGTCAGCTGCTGCAGACCCCGCCGCCGAAAGAACGCTACATGGGCGAGCCGCGCGCGCTGATCATCGCCCCGACCCGCGAGCTGGTGGTGCAGATCGCCAACGATGCCATCGGCCTGACCAAGTACAGCGGCCTGAACGTGATGAGCTTCGTCGGCGGCATGGACTTCGACAAGCAGCTCAAGCAACTGGAATCGCGCTTCTGCGACATCCTGGTGGCCACCCCGGGCCGCCTGCTGGACTTCAACCAGCGCGGCGAGGTGCACCTGGACATGGTCGAGGTGATGGTGCTCGACGAGGCCGACCGCATGCTCGACATGGGCTTCATCCCCCAGGTGCGGCAGATCATCCGCCAGACCCCGATGAAGGGCGAACGCCAGACCCTGCTGTTCTCCGCCACCTTCACCGAAGACGTGATGAACCTGGCCAAGCAGTGGACGGTGAATCCGGCCATCGTCGAGATCGAGCCGGAGAACGTCGCCAGCGACACGGTCGAACAGCACGTCTATGCGGTCGCCAGCGCCGACAAGTACAAGCTGCTGTACAACCTGATCACCCAGAACGACTGGAGCCGGGTGATGGTCTTCGCCAACCGCAAGGACGAGGTGCGGCGCATCGAGGAGCGCCTGACCCGCGACGGCGTCAGCGCCGTGCAGATGTCCGGCGACGTGCCCCAGCACAAGCGCATCCGCGCCCTGGAAGGCTTCCGCGAGGGCAAGATCCGCGTGATGGTGGCCACCGACGTGGCCGGCCGCGGCATCCATGTCGAAGGCATCAGCCATGTGATCAACTTCACCCTGCCGGAAGACCCGGACGACTACGTGCACCGCATCGGCCGCACCGGCCGCGCCGGAACCAGCGGCACCTCCATCAGCTTCGCCGGCGAGGACGACGCCTTCGCCCTGCCGCCGATCGAGGCGCTGCTGGGGCGCAAGATCAACTGCGAGATGCCGCCGGACGCGCTGCTCAAGCCGGTGCCGCGCAAGCACTGACGGCACAGCGACAGGACAAGGCGAAGCCCCGGCTTCGCCTTTTTTCTTCCTGCGAGGTCGCCGGAACGTAAGTCGCCGCCGCCCGGGTATTTGTCGAACAACACATAAAAGTCCAGAATAGACTTTTTGTATAACTCGACTCCGGAGCGTCCTATGGCGTGCGTCACCCCCTATGTCATCCAGCAGGCCGAAGCCGAGCAGCTGCTCGGCCAGATCGACGTCCACCAGATCATGCTCGCCATGTTCCGCAGCCTGGCGGCGGGCGAGGCAGTGCAGCCGGCGCAGCAGCTGGTCGAGTTCCCCAACGCCGCCGGCGACTTCATCAATTACCTCGGCGTACTGGCCGAAGCCGGCGTGTACGGGGTCAAGACCTCGCCCTATATCGTTCGCCAGCAGGGTCCGCTGGTCAGCGCCTGGACCCTGCTGATGTCGATGCACAGCGGCCAGCCGCTGCTGTTGTGCGACGCCGGCCTGCTCACCACCGCGCGCACCGCCGCCACCACCGCGGTCGCCGTGGACGCCCTGGCGCCCGCCCAGGCACGACGCCTGGCGGTGATCGGCAGCGGCGCCGTGGCCCGCGCCCACGTACACTACGCCAGGGGCCTGCGCGCCTGGCAGAGCATCGCCATCTATTCGCCGGGCCTGCTCGAGCAGGACCCGGCGCAGCTGCAGCAGTTGCAGCGCTTGGACCCGCGCCTGCAGCTGTGCGCCCGCCTGGAGGAGGCCACCGACGGCGCCGAGGTGATCATGCTCTGCACCTCCTCTGCCGGCCCGGTGCTCGACCCCACCAAGCTGGGCCGACCGGCACTGATCACCTCGATCAGCACCAACGCGCCGCGCGCCCACGAGGTGCCGCCGCAGTCGCTGGACGATATGGACGTGTATTGCGACTACCGCGCCACCACCCCCGCCAGCGCCGGCGAAATGTGCCTGGCGAGCGAAGACCACGGCTGGGATCGCAGCCAGATCCGCGGCGACCTGGCGCAACTGCTCAGCGACCAGGCGCCGCTGCCGGACTACCGCCGCCACGCCTTCTTCCGCTCGATCGGCCTGGGCCTGGAAGATATCGCCCTGGCCCACGCGCTCTATCGACTCAAGTGCCAGCAGGAGGTCGTCGCCTGATGCAGCACGTCGACTACCTAATCATCGGCGCCGGGATCGCCGGGGCATCGACTGGCTACTTCCTCTCCCCCCACGGCAAGACCGTCCTGCTCGAGCGTGAAAGTCTGCCCGGCTACCACGCTACCGGACGCTCGGCCGCCCTCTATACCCTGGCCTATGGCACGCCCCAGGTCAGGGCCCTGAGTGCCGCCAGCCGGACGTTCTTCGACAGCCCACCGACGGGCTTTGCCGAACACCCGCTGCTCAGCCCGCGCCGCGAGATGGTCGTCGACTTCAGCGGCGACCCGGAGGAATTGCAGCGCCAGTTTGCCAGCGCCCAGGCCAGCGTGGCCGAGATGCGCCTGCTGGATGCCGACCAGGACTGCGCCCTGGTCCCGGTGCTGCGCCGCGACAAGGTGCGGGGCGCCATGCTCGACCCCAGCGCCGCCGACATCGACACCGACGCCCTGCACCAGGGTTACCTGCGCGGCATCCGCCAGCACGACGGCGAGATCCACAACCAGCGCGAGGTGCAGGCCATCGCCCGCGACGGCGACGGCTGGCGGGTCGATTGCGGCAGCGCCCAGTACCGCGCCCGGGTGCTGATCAACGCGGCCGGCGGCTGGTGCGACCAGATCGCCGCCCTGGCCGGGGTGGCGCCGATCGGCCTGGTGCCCAAGCGCCGCGCCGCCTTCACCTTCCAGGGCGCGGAAGGCCTCGACTGCCAGGCCTGGCCCTGCGTGGTCAGCCTCGACGAGTCCTTCTACTTCAAGCCCGACGCCGGCCTGCTGCTCGGCTCGCCGGCCAACGCCGACCCGGTCGAGCCCCACGACGTGCAGCCGGAGGAACTGGACATCGCCCTGGGCATCTACCAGATCGAGGAGCACACCCACCTGAGCATCCGCCGCCCAGCGCATACCTGGGCCGGGCTACGCTCCTTCGTCGCCGACGGCGACCTGGTCGGCGGCTTCGACCCACTGGCGCCGGGCTTCTTCTGGTGCGCTGCCCAGGGCGGCTACGGCATCCAGACCTCGCCGGCCATGGGCCAGGCCTGCGCCGCCCTGGTGCGCGGTGAAGCGCTGCCCGCAGCGCTGCGCCAGTTCGGCCTGAGCGCCGAACAGCTGTCCCCCGCCCGCCTCCTCCGCTGAGCGAAGATGACGCTACGGACACTTTGCGGCACACTCGCAGCGCCCCTCGTGCCGGGCGCTGACTGGAGCCCTTCCCCGATGAAGCCGACACCCGCCGCCGACCTGGACAATTTCCGGGCCATCGCCGACGCCATCGCCACCCTGTTCTTCCCCCACGCCGAGGTGGTACTGCACGACCTGCGCACGCAGAAGATCGACTACATCGCCAACAACCTCTCCAAGCGCGAGGTCGGCGACGACGCGGCGCTGGAGGACATGCTCGACGGCGCCACACAGGAGCGCACCATCGGCCCCTACGAGAAGCTCAACTGGGACGGGCAGAAGATCCGCTCGGTCAGCAGCGTGCTGCGCGACGCCCGGGGCACGCCGATTGCCGTGCTGTGCCTGAACCTGAACATCTCGCTGTTCGAGAGCGCCAAGCAGGCGCTGGACCTGTTCCTCGCCCCCGGCCGGCTGATCCCCCAGCCCGACGCGCTGTTTCGCGACGACTGGCAGGAGCGCATCAACACCTTCCTGCACAACTGGCTGCGCCAGCGCCAGCTCGGCCTCAACCTGCTGACCCGCGAGCACAAGCGCGAACTGGTCGAGGCGCTGCACGCCGAGGGCGCGTTCAAGGGCAAGAGCGCCGCCAACTACGTGGCCAACGTGCTGAACATGGGCCGCGCCACCGTGTACAAGCACCTCAAGGAGATCAAGGGCGAGGGCTGAGCCCGGACCACGCATCCCTGCGCTGGCCGCCGCGCTCACCGAGCGCCCATGGAAAAGCCGCGCACTGCGCGGCTTTTTTGCAGGTCAGGAGGCGTCAGTCGCCGTAGATGTCGAAGTCGAAGTACTTGCTCTGGATCTTCTGGTACTGACCACTGGCGCGAATCGCCTGGATCGCCGCGTTGAGCCTGCCGAGCAGCTCGGCGTCGCCCTTGCGCACGGCGATGCCGGCGCCCTCGCCGAAGTAGTGCGGGTCGGTGAAGGACGGGCCGACGAAGGCGAAGCCCTTGCCGTTGTCGGTCTTGAGGAAGCCCTCGTCCACCGGAACGGCGTCGGCCAGGGTGCCGTCCAGGCGCCCGGAGATCAGGTCCAGGTAGATCTCGTTCTGCGAGCTGTAGCGCACCACCTCGACGCCCTTGGCCGCCAGCACCTCGCTGGCGAAGCGGTCGGTGGTGGTCGAACGCTGCACGCCGATGCGCTTGCCCGCGAGGCCGGCGAAGTCCGCGTCGACCTCGCTGCCCTGCTTCATCACCAGGCGCGCCGGGCTGTAGTAGTACTTGCCGGTGAAGTCCACCGACTTGCGCCGCTCGTCGGTGATGGTCATGGAGGAGAGGATGGCGTCGACCTTCTTCACCTTCAGCGAGGGGATCAGGCCGTCGAACTCCTGCTCGACCCACTGGCACTCGACCTTCATCTCGGCGCACAGGGCGTTGCCGATGTCGTGGTCGAAACCGTCGATGCGGCCATCGGCGGTCTTGAAGGCGAACGGCGGATAGGCCGCCTCGATGCCCAGGCGCAAGGGCTTGTCGGCGGCGAACAGGCTGGACGTCATCAGGCTCAGGGCGAAGCCGCCCAGTATGGCGAGTTTCTTCATGGTGCGGGTTCCTGCGGGGTGGGTGACAGGGCTGGCGACCACGGGCAGACGCCGCGGCCGCGCGGAAGGCGGCAACACGAAAGACAGGCGCAGAGGGACTGCTACCGGGCGGGAGCGGATGAGCGATAGCGCTGGCGGAGCGGGCATCGGCCGGCCTCGTATTGTACTTATAAGTCCATACTGGACTCTTGGGTACACATCGTCAACCGGGCAGCCGGATAGGCGAGCCGCGGGGCGCGCGACTCGGCCTGGTCAGGGGAGCAACGGCGGCAGTGCCGTCAGGCGCGCACCGCCGCGCCGGTACGCCTAGGCCTTGCCCCAGCGCGCAGCGGCACCCTGGTCGCTGGCGCGGCCCTCGACCCAGCGCGGGCCGTCGCTGGTGTCTTCCTTCTTCCAGAACGGCGCGCGGGTCTTGAGGTAGTCCATGACGAAGGCGCAGGCGTCGAACGCGGCCTGGCGGTGGGCGCTGCTGGTGCCGACGAAGACGATAGGCTCGCCCGGCTCCAGGCGGCCGATGCGGTGGATGATCTGGATATTCAGCAGCGGCCAGCGCCGCCCGGCCTCTGCGGCGATCTTGCCCAAGGCCTTCTCGGTCATGCCGGGGAAGTGCTCGAGAAACATGCCGCCGACCTCGCGGCCCTCGTTGAAGTCGCGCACGTAACCGACGAAGCTGACCGCCGCACCGACGCCGACATTGGCCGCATGCAGCGCGTTGGTCTCGGCACCCGGATCGAACGGCTCGTGCTGAACGCGAATGGCCATGCTCAGCCCCCGGTCACGGTGGGGAAGAAGGCCACCTCGTCGCCCTCCGCCAGGGGCTCGTCGAGACCGCACAGTTCCTGGTTGCGCGCGCACATCAGGTTCTGCTCGGCCAGCACCTCCCACACCCCGCCACGGGCCAGCAGGTGGCGGCGCAGGTCGTCGAGGGTCGCGAAGCCCTGGCTGTCGCGCAGCTGCTCGCCATCCAGGCCCAGGGTTTCGCGGTAGCGGGCGAAGTACTGCACGCGGATCATTGCTCGTCCCCAGCCTTGTAGTGGCCACTCTTGCCGCCGAGCTTCTCCAGCAGGCGCACGCTCTCGATGATCATGCCGCGGTCCACCGCCTTGCACATGTCGTAGATGGTCAGCGCGGCGACACTGGCGGCGGTCAGCGCCTCCATCTCCACGCCGGTCTGCCCGGAGAGCTTGCAGCGCGCGCGGATGCGCACGGCGTCATCGCCCTCGGCCGTAAGTTCGACCTTGACGCTGGTCAGCATCAGCGGATGGCACAGGGGGATCAGGTCGGCGGTCTTCTTCGCCGCCTGGATGCCGGCGATGCGCGCCACGGCGAACACGTCGCCCTTGGGGTGCTCGCCCTCGACGATCATCTGCAGGGTCTGCGGGCGCATGCGCACCCGGGCTTCGGCCACGGCCTCACGGACGGTCAGGGCCTTGTCGCTGACGTCGACCATATTGGCGCGACCTTGGGAATCGAGATGGGTCAACACAGGTTTGCTCCAGGCGGGTATCGGCCGATTGTAAACCCGCGGGTCAGCTTTCGGCACCTGTGAATGCCATGGAATCGGATGGTCAGTCGCCACCGCCGCGCCGGGCACAGGCCCGACGCGGCGGATAGGACGGGAGGGTGGGTTACATATGGCTCTCGGCGAACTCGGCGAGGATCGAGCGCGGCACCCCTTGCAGGGTGATGTGCACGCCGTGTTCGAAGTCCTTGAAGCGTTCGGTGAGGTAGGTCAGACCCGAGCTGGGCGCCGACAGGTAGGGCGTATCGATCTGCGCCAGGTTACCCAGACAGACCACCTTGGAGCCGCTGCCGGCGCGGGTGATGATGGTCTTCATCTGATGCGGGGTGAGGTTCTGGCACTCGTCGATGAGGATCAGGCTCTGCTGGAAGCTGCGCCCACGGATGTAGTTCAGCGATTTGAACTGCAGCGGCACCTTCTGCAGGATGTAGTCGACGCTGCCGTGGGTGTTCTCGTCCTCCATGTGCAGCGCTTCCAGGTTGTCGGTAATGGCGCCGAGCCAGGGCTCCATCTTCTCCGCCTCGGTGCCGGGCAAAAAGCCGATCTCCTGGTCCAGGCCCTGCACGCTGCGGGTGGCGATGATGCGCCGGTAACGCTTGCTGACCATGGTCTGCTCGATGGCCGCGGCCAGGGCCAGGATGGTCTTGCCCGAACCGGCGGCGCCGGACAGGTTGACCAGGTGGATGTCCGGGTCGAGCAGGGCATAGAGCGCCAGGGCCTGGTAGATGTCGCGCGGGCGCAGGCCCCAGGCCTCCTGGTGCATCAGGGGTTCCTGGTGCAGGTCGAGGATCACCAGCTCATTGGCCTCGATGCCCTTGATCCAGCCGACGAAGCCCTGCCCGTCGACGATGAACTCGTTGACGTGCACCGCCGGCAGGTTGTCGATCAACTGCACCCGGTGCCAGGTACGGCCATGATCCTGGCGGGTCTCCACGGTGCTGACGCGGTCCCAGAACGAGCCCTCCATGCTGTGGTAACCCTGGGACAGCAGGGACACGTCGTCGACCAGCTGGTCGGTGTGGTAGTCCTCCGAATCGATGCCGCAGGCCCGCGCCTTCAGGCGCATGTTGATGTCCTTGGTCACCAGCACCACGGCCACCCCGGGACGCCGCGACTTGAGCTCGACCAACTGGTTGATGATCTTGTTGTCGTTGAGGTCTTCCGGCAGCCAGGTGATCGGCGAGGCGCTCTTGCTCATGAGAATCGACAGGAACCCGCAGGGCCCGCTCTTCTCCCGCTGAATGGGTACGCCCAGCTCGACCTCGTCGGGCGCGGCACTGCCGAGAATCTTGTCGATCAGGCGGATGGCCTGGCGGCATTCGGCGGCGACGCCGGCCTTGCCCGTCTTCAGCTTGTCCAGTTCCTCCAGCACGGTCATGGGGATGGCGACGTGGTGTTCCTGAAAATTCAGCAACGCATTGGGATCGTGGATCAGGACATTGGTGTCGAGAGCGTAGAGGGTCGGAGCGGTGGGCGTGGAGCGTCCATGGTCATCCATACTCGGTCACCTTCTTGTAGTAGCCATGCGACGGAATGCCACAGCAGCGCTCCGCCGCGGGAGGCCGCCGACGACTCAGGCGGGGCTGAGAAGGTGCAAGCAGGATGAGGGCCGATGGCCGCCACCTGTCTGCAGGATTCGGCGGTCTTGCTTTTTAATTACTCCAAAAAACATGACAGGCAAACGTTCTTTTCAACTTTTTGAACTTTATTTTGCCTGTCGACGAATAACCCTTGGCGATGCCCCCCCAGCCCGTTACAGTCAAAAGTCCTACCGGCGCGATTGACGCCATTTTCCCGCCTCTTCTCTGCCGCCTTACCCGGCGTGCCCATTCTCGGCGCAGCGGTTGACCTCGACCGTCACGTGCACCAGTTCGCCGATCCCTTGCAGGCGCGCCTTGTAGCGATCCGCCGAGCCATTGCCATGGGTCACCACACTGGCGATGCAGGCGAACTGCGCCCGCCCGACACGCCACAGGTGCAGGTCCGCCAGTTCGGTGTCCGGCTCCGCGACCAGGGCGCTGCGTACCCGCGCCACCAGCGGGCTGTCCATCTCCCGGTCGAGCAGCACCTTGCCGGTCTCCAGCAACAGGCCCTTGGCCCAGACCGCGATGATCACCGCGCCGATCACGCCCATCAGCGGATCGAGCCAGGTCCAGCCCAGCCACCAGCCGCCGAGCAGGGCGATGATCGCCGCCACCGAGGTCAGCGCATCGGCCAGCACGTGGACGAAGGCCGCGTGGCGATTGAGGTCGCGCCCGCCGCTCGGTCCGTGGTCGTGGTCGTGGTCGTGGTCGTGGTCGTGGTGAGCATGGCCATGATCGTGGCTGTGCTCGCCGCCGAGCATCCAGGCCGATGCCAGGTTGACCAGCAGGCCGATCACGGCGATCAGCAGGGCCATGTCGAAGGCGATCTGCTGCGGCTGCCACAGGCGCCACAACGACTCGAAGGCGAGCATGGCGATGACCACGAGCAGCAGGATGGAACTGGCGAAGCCCGCCAGCACCTCGATCTTCCAGGTGCCGAAGGCGAAACGCCGGTCGTTGGCATAGCGCCGGGCCAGCAGGTAGGCCAGCGCGGTCAGGCCGATGGCGAGCATATGCGAGGCCATGTGCCAGCCGTCGGCCAGCAGGGCCATGGAGTTGAAGGCATAGCCGGCGGCGATCTCCACCAGCATGGTCGCCCCGGTCAGGGCGGTGACGCGCCAGGCCTGGCGTTCGGCACGGCTTTCCAGTGGGCGGTAATCGTGGGAGGGTTCCCAGCGCGAGTGGTTGCAGGCGGTCATAACGACTCCTTGTTGGCCATGGGTACCAGCCCACACTAAAAGACCGGGGCGGCCCCCGGGTCAACCCTCCCCGGCGCGCGTGGCCGAGGGCTACCGCCGGGCACTCAATCGCCGCGATAGGTAGAGCCAGGGGCGCCGCTCGGCCTAGAATCGCCGCCAGGACTTTCAGGAGCAGCCCCTATGCTGATGGTGATTTCCCCCGCCAAGACCCTCGACTACCAGACGCCGCCGGCGACCCAGCGCTACAGCCAGCCCGAACACCTCGACCACGCCCAGGCCCTGATCAGCCAGCTGCGCGACCTCAGCCCCGTGCAGATCGCCGAACTGATGCACCTGTCGGACAAGCTCGCCGGGCTCAACGCGGCGCGCTTCGCCAGCTGGACGCCGCACTTCACCCCGGACAACGCCAAGCAGGCGCTGCTGGCGTTCAAGGGCGACGTCTACACCGGCCTGCATGCCGAGGACTTCGACGAGGACGACTTCGACTTCGCCCAGACGCATCTGCGCATGCTCTCCGGCCTGTACGGCGTGCTGCGCCCCCTGGACCTGATGCAGCCCTACCGCCTGGAGATGGGCACCAAGCTGGCCAACCCGCGAGGCAAGGACCTCTATGCCTTCTGGGGCGAGCGCATCAGCGGCTGGTTGAACGAGGCCCTGGCGGCCCAGGGCGACCGGGTGCTGCTCAACCTGGCCTCCACCGAGTATTTCGGCGCGGTCAAGCGCAAGGCCCTGGACGCGCGCATCATCGACACCGAGTTCAAGGACCTGAAAAACGGCCAGTACAAGATCATCAGCTTCTACGCCAAGAAGGCCCGGGGGCTGATGGCCCGCTATGTGATCAAGCACCGCCTGACCGATCCCGAGGCCCTTAAGGGCTTCGACGCCCAGGGCTATCGCTACTCGGCCGGGCACTCCACGGCCGACAAGCTGGTGTTCCTGCGCGACCAGCCGCTGGACTGAACTCGCCCCGGCGGCGGGACTAGCCTGCCGCCCCATGCCCGTCGCCCCGGCCTTGTGTAGGATGGCAAGGTGTCCATCCGCCAAGGCCATCGCCATGCTAATCGG
Organism: Pseudomonas sp. MBLB4123; assembly: GCF_051904775.1. Lineage (NCBI taxonomy): Bacteria > Pseudomonadati > Pseudomonadota > Gammaproteobacteria > Pseudomonadales > Pseudomonadaceae > Pseudomonas > Pseudomonas sp. MBLB4123. The sequence goes on along the minus strand of NZ_CP196711.1, from coordinate 4,474,135 downwards.
CGCCTTCCTGCTGCTGACCTGGTTCATCCTGCTGATCCGCTATCCGGGCAAGGCCCTGCCGATCTCCATGGCCGCCCTGCTCGGCCTGGGCCTGGTGGCCAGCTGGGTGCTCTGGCAGGAGAGCCGGGAAAGCCGCCACCTGGCCCACCTGCAACTGCGCCTGGAGTACGCCCCGCAGCGCTGCCCGGACAACCGCCCGCTGGCGCTGGAGCTGACCAACGGCAGCGACGCCGTCCTGCGGGAGCTGCATTGGCAGATCGCCGCCTACCGCCCCGGCGAGACGGTCAACCTGGCCCGCCGGCTGTACGAGTCGCCGCGCTACAGCGGCCCCGGCGACCTGCTGCCCGGCGCCAGCTGGCAGGACTGCCTGCCGCTGCCGACCCTGCGCAGCGGCTACCGCGCCAGCACCCTGGAATTCCGCGCCGAACGCCTGCAGGGCAGCTTCGCCGATTGAATCCAGACTGCACGGATACCCCCGTCCACCCGAACCAGAGAAAGGAAGCCCCATGACCCCGCCCAGCGTTCTGATCACCGGTTGTTCCAGCGGCATCGGCCGCGCCCTGGCCGACGCCTTCCAGGCCGCCGGCTACCGGGTCTGGGCCTGCGCGCGCAAGGCCGAGGACCTCGCCGCCCTGGAAGCCGCCGGCTTTGCCGCGGTGCCGCTGGATGTCAACGACGGCGCCGCGCTCGAGCGACTGGCCGAGCGCCTGCAACGGGAGAGCGGCGGTCTCGATGTGCTGATCAACAACGCCGGCTACGGCGCCATGGGCCCGCTGCTGGACGGCGGCGTGGAGGCCCTGCGCCGGCAGTTCGAGACCAACGTGTTCGCCCTGGTCGGCGTCACCCGCGCCCTGTTCCCGCTGCTGCGCCGCAGCCGCGGCCTGGTGGTGAACATCGGCAGCGTCTCCGGCGTCCTCGCCACCCCCTTCGCCGGCGCCTACTGCGCCTCCAAGGCCGCGGTGCACGCCCTCTCCGACGCCCTGCGCCTGGAACTGGCACCCTTCGCCATCGAGCTGATGGAGGTGCAGCCCGGGGCCATCGCCTCCAGCTTCGGCGCCAACGCCAGCCGCGAGGCCGAACAGCTGCTCGGCGAGGGCTCGCCCTGGTGGCCGCTGCGCGAAGGCATCCGCGCCCGCGCCAAGGCCTCCCAGGACAACCCGACCCCGACCGCGCAGTTCGCCGCCGAGCTGCTGGCCGCGGTGCAGCGGCGCAAGCGTCCGCAGCTGCTGCGCCTGGGCAACGGCAGCCGCGCCATGCCGCTGATGGCCGCGCTACTGCCCAGGCCCTGGCTGAGCGCGCTGTTGCGAAAGCGCTTCGGCCTCAACGTGCAACTCTGAGACGGCTCCGTCCGCCGACGCGGGCCGCGCACCACCGAACGGGAGACCCGCCATGCCCCAGCCATTCGACGCCACCGCGAACCGCCAGGCCGAACGCCTGGCCCTGACCTTTCTCGACCGGGTCTGGCAGCCGCCCCATGACCTGGATGCCATCGACGAGCTGATGACCGAGGACTATGTCATCACCTCCGGCGGCCAGACCATTCGCGGCCGCGACGCCTTCAAGGCCTGGGTCAAGGCGTTCCAGGAACTGCTGCTGGACGCGCGCACCGACAACCTGGAGGTCTTCGCCAACCCCGCCGGCGACCGGGTGGTGTCGCGCTGGCGCTGCTCGGGGCGCAACAATGGCATGCTCGGCACCCCCGCCGACGGCCGGCCGATCGCCTTCAGCGGCGTGGCCATCTGGACCGTGCGCGACGGCCGCCTGGCCGAGTGCTGGGTCGAGCGCAGCGCCTGGGAACTCTATCAACAGCTGACGACCCAGCCCTGATGCCGCCGCAGCGCGTGGCCATGCTGCGCTACGCCCTCGGCGGGGTGGCCGCCGTGGTCCTGCTCAACCTGCTGCTGCGCAGCCTGGTGAAGCTCGGCGGCCTGCCGGCCACCCTGTTGATCGCCGTGACGGTCGCCGCCGCCATGGCCCTGTGCTTTGCCGCCGAGGCCCGCCGCGCGCCCCAGCCGCAGGAGCGCCGGCGCCTGCTCTGGCTCTATGGCGGGTTGCTCGCGCTGCTCTATCTGGCGCTGCTGGGGATGATGAGCCTGCAGGACAGCCCAGGCCCCATGGGCGTGCTGATCTTCGCCCTGCACTACCTGTGCTACCCGGCGAGCGCCGCGCTGCTGTTCTCCAAGCGGACCTTCTCGTGGCTCGCCCCGCCGCGCCCGTAGGTCCAGGGGCTTCCGCCCGTCCTGCCGGTGGAACCGGGCTCGCAAGCGGCGGTTCTATATGCCACCCAGGGCCTGCATGGGTTGGAGGCCGGCCATGCCAGAACCAGACCCCGCCAGTCAGGAACACCAGTACCTCACCCGCGCGCTGCGCACCCTCAGCGGCTGCAACCGGGCGCTGTTGCGCGCCGGCGACGAAGCCACCCTGCTGCAGGAAATCTGCCGCGTCATAGTCGAGCAATGCGGTTATCGCATGGCGTGGGTCGGCCGCGCCGAACAGGACGCGGCGAAGACCGTCACACCGATGGCTTTCGCCGGGGTCGAGCGCAGCTACATCGAATCGCTGCACATCAGCTGGGCGGATAACGAACGCGGCCGCGGTCCCAGCGGCAGGGCGATCCGCACCGGCCAACCGAGCCTGTCGCGCAACCTGCTGACCGATCCGAACACCGCGCTTTGGCGCGAGGGCGCGATCCGCCACGAGATCGCCTCGGTGCTGTCACTGCCGCTGCGGGTCGGCGGCGACATCTTCGGTGTCCTGGCCATCGGCGCCCCGGAGGCGGATGCCTTCGGCCCCCAGGAACTGGACCTGCTGGGCGAGGCGGCCGAAGACCTGGCTTTCGGCCTCCAGGCCCTGCGCATCAAGGCCCGGCGCAACCAGGCGGAAGTGGAAATCCAGCGCCTCAACCGCGCCCTGGCGACGCGGGTCGCGGTCAACCATGCGCTGATCCATGCCAGCGACGAGCCGGCCCTGCTCGAGGACATCTGCCGGGTGCTGGTACAGGACTGCGGCTACCGCCTGGCCTGCGTCGCCTACCGCCAGGACCAGGCGCCACAACGCTTTCGCCCCGAGGCCCATGCCGGGCTCGACCGGGGCTTCCTGATGCTGGGCGACGCCTGGGGTGCCAGCACCGAAGGCCTGGCCTTCATCCACAGGCTGGAGGCGACGATGGAGACAGGGCGGCCGTTCGTCCTGCGCGACATCCTCAGCCATGCCAACCCTCCGCTGCGCGACGAGGCCCGCGCCCGAGGCTTCGCCGCAGCCATCGTGCTGCCGCTGCGACTCGAGGGCGAGCTGATCGGCATGCTGGTCATCATGGCGGCGGAAGCCGACGCCTTCGATGCCCGCGAGGTCGAGTTGCTGGGGGCCACGGCCAAGGACCTGGGCTTCGGCATCAGTACCCTGCGCACCCGGGTCCGGGCCGCTCAGGCCGAGGCCACCATCCGGCGCATGGCCTACACCGACGGCCTCACCGAGCTGCCCAACCGCCTGCACCTGTGCGAGCTGCTGGAGGACGCCATCGCCCGCGCCCGGCAGGAGCATCGCCCGCTGGGCCTGCTGCAGCTGGAAGTCGGCAGCAACCAGGAAATCAACGATACCCTCGGCTACCGCGAAGGCGATCGCCTGCAGCAGGCCATCGCCGCCCGCCTGGTGCAGGCGGTCGGGCCGCGGATGCCGGTGGCCCGGATCGGCGAGAAGGAATACGCCGTGCTGATGCCCAGCGGCGGCGCCGAACAGGCCACCCAGCTGGCGCAGCAGATACTCGAGGCGCTGTACGAACCGATCGACCTGTCCGGCCTGTACCTCGATGCCCGCGCCAGCATCGGCATCGCCCTCTATCCCGGCCACGGCACCGAGACCGACGCCCTGCTGCGCCGAGCCGGCAGCGCCCTGGACCGGGCCAAGCGCTCCGGTGCCGGCTATGCCCTGTTCCACGATGAACAGGAGCGCGCCTGCGCCCAGCACCTGACCCTGATGAGCGACCTGCGCCGGGCGATCGACGCCAACCAGCTGCGCCTGCACTACCAGCCGCAGCTGCAGATCGCCACCAACAAGGTGTGCGGCACCGAGGCCCTGCTGCGCTGGCAGCACCCGCAGCGCGGCCTGCTGGCGCCCAACCAGTTCATCCAGCTGGCGGAAAGCTCGGGGCTGATCACCCCGCTCACCTACTGGGTGCTCGACAATGCGCTGAGCCAGGGCTACGCCTGGCGCGAGGAAGGCGACTCGCGGCCGATCTCGGTCAACCTCTCGGCCCGCGACCTGCGCGACCCCAAGCTGGTCGAGCGCATCCGTGGCGCCTTCGCCACCTGGGGCGCCGCACCCGACTGGATCGAGTTCGAGCTGACCGAGAGCGCGCTGATGGACGACCCGAGCACGGCCCTGGAAACCCTGGTGCAGCTGAAGAAGTTCGACACCCGCCTGACCATCGACGACTTCGGCACCGGCTATTCCTCCCTGGCCTACCTGCAGCGGCTGCCGGTGGACGCGCTGAAGATCGACCAGTCCTTCGTCGCCGGCATGCTCAGCGACGATGACGACTCGGCGAAGATCGTCCGCTCCATCGTCGAACTGGCCCACAACCTCGACCTCGAGGTGGTCGCCGAGGGCGTGGAGAACCAGGAGACCCTGACCCGCCTGGGCAACTTCGGCTGCGACATTGCCCAGGGCTTCAGGATCTGCCGGCCACTGCCGGGCAACCGCGTCCTCGCCTGGGAGGCCCGTTCGGCCTGGCAATGAGCGCCGCGCGCCGGCTCAGCCGGCCTTGCCGCCCAGCGTCTGGGCCAGCGGCAGCAGCGGCTTGGGCTTGCTGAACACCAGCACGTTGCCGAGCATCACCAGGGCCAGGCCCAGCAGCGCCGGTGCGCTCCACTGGTAGCCCTCGGCGAACACCGAGATATTCAGCGCCACCACCGGGAACAGCACGGTGCAGTAGGCCGCGCGCTCCGGGCCGAGACGCCCGACCAGGGTCAGGTAGGCGGTGAAGCCGATCACCGAGCCGGGAATCGCCAGGTACAGCAGCGAACCGACGTAGCGCGTGCTCCACTCGAAGGCGAAGGGCGTGCCGCTGACCAGGCAGATCGCCGCCAGCATCACGGCGCCATAGAGCATGCCCCAGGCATTGCTGGTCAGCGGCTTGAGGCCGGCCTTCTGCTGCAGGCTGGAGAGCATATTGCCGGCGGAGAAGCACAGGGTGCCGAGCAGCGCTAGGCCGATGCCCAGCAGGGACTCGCGGCTGGCCGGGTGGTCGGCCACCTGCGGCCAGAACAGCAACAGCAGCCCGCCCAGGCCCAGGGCGCCCCCGGCCAGCACCTTGGCGGCGATCCGCTGCTTGAAGAACAGCCGCGCATTGAGCGCGTTCCACAGCGTCGCGGTGGAGAAGATCACCGCCACCAGGCCGCTGGGTATCCACTGGCTGGCGGTGTAGAAGCACAGGAAGTTGAGGCAGAACAGGCACAGCCCCTGGGCCAGGCAGATCAGCTGACCGCGGCCGTCGACTCGTTGCAGCCGGCCGCTGAGCAGCAGGACGGCGAACAGCACCGCGGCGGCCAGGGCGAAGCGGTAGGCGATGGACGCGGCGACCGCCACCTCGCCCACCTGCAGCTTGATGGCGATCCAGGTGGTGCCCCAGATCAGGACGGTCAACAGATACAACGACAGGCTCATCGCACGGCTCCCAGTGATTGGCCTCCAGTCTGGGGCCCGCCTGTGCCGGGCGCTTGCGCAAAGTTGCGCTTTTTCCGCGCCTTGAGCCTGGCCGGCCAGCGCCCATACTGTTCCCCGGCGCCGAACTGAGCGACGGCGCGCGGGTGCAACAGCGCGCACTCGACCGAGGGACGGACTGGCCGATGGGGCTATAGTGGCCAGGCTCCTGTGGAGAATGCCCAGCCATGCCGAAGATCGAGTCCCTGCTGCTCACCGCGGCGCGCATCTGCACCTACGACGGCCAGCACCAGCTGACCAACGCCAGCGGCTTCTTCTTCGCCCGCGGCGAACGCCTGTTCCTGGTGACCAGCCGCCACGTGATGATCGACGAGCCGAGCAAGCACTTTCCCGATCGCATCGTCATCGAGGTGCACACCGCCGAGGCCAACATGGCCAGTTCCACCGACTTCTCCATTCCGCTGTACCGCGACGGCAAGAGTCTCTGGCGCCAGGGCCTGGACAGCGCCGGCGAGATCGACGTGGCGGCCATCGAGCTGGACCGCGCCGCCCTGCCCGAGGCCATGGTCTACAGCGCCTTCACCCCCGAGCACCTGCCGGGCCCGGAGGAGCCGGTCGAGGTCGGCTCGTCGCTGCTGGTGGTGGGCTTCCCCCTCGGTTTCCACGACACCCTGCACCACATGCCGGTGGTGCGCCACGCGGTGCTCGCCTCCTCCTTCGGCCTGCGCTTCCAGGGCCAGGGCTACTTCCTCACCGACGGCCGCACCCACCGCGGCACCAGCGGCGCCCCGGTGGTGCTGCGCCTGGCCGAGCGGCAAGGCGCAGCGGACGAGCTGCCCTGGCGCCTGCTGGGCGTGCACTCGGCACGCCTCGACCTGGGCACCCGCGACCTGCAGCTGGACGAGGCCCTCGGCCTGAACTGCACCTGGTACGCGGACATCCTGCTGACGCTGACGCAATAGCCGCCGAACGGCAAAACCCCGTCCCGATCCGACGGGGCGATTGCCGCCGGGTCAGCTCACAGGCCCAGCTCGCTGAGGCCCGGATGGTCGTCGGGACGGCGCCCCTGGGGCCAGCGGAACAGGCGCTGGCTTTCCTCGATCGGCAGGTCGTTGATGCTGGCGTGGCGCTCGCGCATCAGGCCCTGTTCGTCGAACGCCCAGTTCTCGTTGCCATAGGAGCGGTACCACTGGCCGTCGGCATCCTGCCACTCGTAGGCGAAGCGCACGGCGATCCGGTCGTTGTCGTGGGCCCAGAGTTCCTTGATCAGGCGGTACTCCCGCTCGCGCCGCCACTTGGCGGCGAGGAAGGCGCGGATCTGCTCGCGGCCAACCGGAAACTCGCTGCGGTTGCGCCAGCGGCTATCCGGCGTATAGGCCAGGGCCACGCGCTCGGGGTCCCGGCTGTTCCAGCCGTCCTCGGCCATGCGCACTTTCTGCGCGGCCGTTTCGCGGCTGAAGGGCGGAAAGGGTGGGCGGCTTTCATGGGTCATGCTGATGTCCTCCTGATGGGGGTGAAAGGTTAGTTCGGCGAGCGCCCGCTCAGCGAATGCTCAGGGCGTCTCAGGCAGTCGCCAGCGCAGGGCCAGCGCCGCCGGCCGCCGCACCAGCTGCTCGACATCCAGATGCCAGAGCCGCTCGGCGCCCGGAAAGGCGCGGAGCGCCTCGCCCTCCAGGGTCAGCTCGGTGCGCCCGCTGAGCTGCAACAGCGTCCCGCTGGCGAAGTCGATAAACAGCAGGCCGGCACGGGGGTTGAGCAGCAGGTTGCCCAGGGTGTTGAAGTACAGGTTGCCGGCGAAGTCCGGAATGCTCAGGCGATTGCCCGCCACCCGCACGAAACCGGCCCGGCCGCCGCGGTGCGAGACGTCCACGGCCGGGCGCCCGTCGGCCTGTACCACGTAGCTGGCGACGAAGCAGGTGTCCGCCGCCCCGATCATGGCCGCGGCGCGGGCATCGAGGTGATCGCGGCGCTCGGCGGGCTGGCCGGTGTCCACCGCCGCCGGCCGGGGCTCGAGCTGGCGCGGCTGGATGTAGCGCGGGCAATTACCGAAGCTCTGCTCGACCCGAATGTCGAGGCGCTCGGGCTGGCAGCGGCTGACCCGGCCGTTGAGGCGATTGCGCCGGCGGCTGTGCAGCTCGATGCCGAGCAGGCCGATGGCCGCGCCCTCGCCCAGGGCCCGGGCAGCGGGGTCGCGCGGGTCGCGGCGGCCGTGCAGTTGCAGGCTGTCCGGCGTCGGCGCCCGGGCGAATCCCGGCTGGCCCTCGAGCAGCCCCGCCCAGGGACGTCCCTGCTCGTCCACCGCGCCGATCAGCACGAAGGGCAGCTGGCGGTAGAAGTCGCGGTGTTGGTCGGGCAGGTAATCGCGAATCACCTTGCGGCCGACCGCCTCCATGCGCTCGGCCACGCCGGCGCGGGCCTGCAGGTGCTGCTCCCCGGCGTGCCAGGGTGAGGAAGGGCTGGCTACTGTGTGCATGGCGACGGCTCCTCGATCGGAGAAAGGGCAGCGCACCGCTTGCACGGTGCGTCGGGCGCCGCGCGCTCAGGCGGTCTGCAGGCCGACGGCGCTGCGCGGCATCGGCACGAAGCCCGGCAGGGCCTCGATGCGCGCCAGCCAGGCACGCACGTTGGGATAGCCGGCCAGGGACACATTGCCCTCCGGGGCATGGGCGATGTAGCTGTAGCCGGCCACGTCGGCGATGGTCGGCGCGCTGCCGGCGAGGAACGGGCTGCCGGCCAGCTCCTGGTCGATGACCCCGAGCAGGGCGTGGGAGCTGGCGATGGTCGCCTCGGCATCGTAGGGCGCCGCGAAAACGGTGATCAGCCGCGCCCTGGCCGGCCCCGAGGCAAGGGCCCCGGCCGCCACCGAGAGCCAGCGCTGCACCCGGGCGGCAGCCACCGGCTCGTCCGGCAGCCAGCGACCGCTGCTGTCGTACTGCTTGGCGAGGTACACCAGGATGGCGTTGGAGTCGCTGAGCAGCGTGCCGTTGTCGTCGATCACCGGCACCTGGCCGAAGGGATTCATCGCGAGAAACTCCGGGTGCTTGTGGGCGCCCTTGGCCAGGTCGACGAAGACCGCTTCGGTCGGCAGACCGAGCAGCGAGAGCATCAGCTCTACGCGGTGTGCATGGCCGGACAGCGGGTGACGGAAGAGTTTGATGGCATGGGACATGATGAGCTCCGCATTCGGGTGAGTGACTCAGGCGGTGGCGTTGCCGGGCCGGTCCGCGCTGCTGTGGGGTCATCTTGTCCGGCAAAGACGCAAGACAGAATCACCAGAACCGGCAATCCTTTCTTTCACTCAGCGAAATAAAGCGGGGGCCGTTCAGCCCAGAGCCGGATGCTCTCGCAGCCGCCTGACGGCGAAGTCGACGAAGCTGCGCACCCGCGCCGCGGCGCGCCGGCCCTCGCGATAGACCAGCTGTACCGGCAGCTCGGGCGGCTCGAAGTCGCTCAGCACGCGGCGCAGCTGCCCCTGTTGCAGCAGCCCGTGGACCTGATAACTCATGCAGCGGATCAGGCCCGCGCCACCGCAGGCGGCGGCGATGGCCGCCTGGTCGGTGGCGCAACTCAGGCGCGGGACGAAGCCCAGGTTGCGCCAGCGCCCCTGTTCGAAAAAGCGCCATTCCGGCAGGCGCGAATCCGCGCTGGAGTGGATGAGGCGATGATCCGTCAGCTCCGCGGGCTGCCGCGGCTCGCCCTGCTCGGCCAGGTAAGCCGGGCTGGCGCAGACGACCCGGCGAACCGCGCCGACCCGGCGGGCGAACAGCGACGAATCCGCCAGCGCACCGACCGCGATGGCCACATCCACGCCCTCCTCCTGCAGGTTGGGCACTCCATCCTGGTACTGGGCGAAGATCTGCACCTCGGGGTAGGCACCCAGGTAATCGAGCAGGATCGGCGTCAGCACCTGCTGGCCGAACAGCAGCGGCACGACCAGATGGAGTCGGCCGCGGGCCTCCACATGCAGGCCGCAGGCCGAGGCTTCGGCTTCGGCGACCTGGGCGAGGATGCGCCGGCAGTCGACGAGAAAACCCTCGCCGGCCTCGGTCAGCGTCACGCCACGGGGGCCGCGCGACAGCAGTACGGCGCCGAGGCGGCCCTCCAGCGCGCCTATGGCCCGCGTCACCGTCGGCGCGGAGAGCCCCAGGCGGCGCGCGGCGGCGGCCAGGCCGCGGGCCGCGGCCACGGCCTCGAATACCCGCAGCTCCTGGTAGCGGTCCACCCTCAGCCCCGCCGCTGCGGGTTCAACGCGGCATTGGCGCCGAGGCCGGCGGCGCAGAAGTCGACGAAGGTGCGCACCTTCGCCGCGACCTTGCGGCCCCCCAGGTGGACCACATGGATCGGCAGCGCCGGCAGTTCGTAATCGGCCAGGACGATCTCCAGCTCGCCGGCGGCGACCTGGCGGGCAACCTGATAGGACAGGGCCCGCGTCGGCCCCCAGCCGAGGCAGGCGGCATTGATGGCCGCCTGGTTGGCGGTGACCACCAGGCGCGGCTGCGGCCGCACGCTTAGCGGGCCGCCCGGGCCACTGAACTGCCAGTCGCTGACCAGGCTGCTGCTGGCGGCGACCACCGCATCCCCAAGGCGCAGGTCCTGCGGACGCCTCGGGCGGCCGTGCTCGGCCAGGTAGGCCGGCGCCGCGCAGATCACCTGGCGCACCTCGCCGACCTTGACCGTGTGCAGGCCGCTGTCGGGCAGGTTGCCGATGCGCACCGCCACATCGACGCCCTCGTCGACCATGCTCACCACGCGGTCCACCAGCAGGGCCTTGATCTGCACCGCCGGATGACGCTTCAGGTAATCCACCAGCAGCGGCGTGACGAACAGCTCGCCGAACAGCACCGGCGCGGTGACGGTAAGCTGGCCACGGGCGACGGCGTGGCTGCCGGCGGCCGACTCCTCGGCCTCCTCCAGCTCGGCGAGGATGCGCCGACAGTCCTCCCCATAGCGCTGGCCGGCCTCGGTAAGGCGCACGCTGCGGGTGGTGCGGGCCAGCAACAGGGTGCCGATGCGCGCCTCCAGGGCGGCCACGGCGCGGGTCACGCTGGGCGGCGACATGTTCAGGCGGCGTGCGGCCGCGGCGAAACCCTGCGCCTCGGCCACGGCCAGAAACACCTGCATTTCCTGGAAACGATCCATTAGCGGCTCCTGTGCGGATGCCGGCAGTGTGGGCGAGTTGTTTCACCGTGCGCAACAGTGCGCACGTAGGGCCGCTTATTTCCTCGCTCCTTGTTAGGAGCCCAGCGCTGCAACGCCGGGCCACGCAGACAGTGGCGCCCATCGGCCACAACGAGGCGGCGGTGGCCCTGGCGAACAAACTGGTGCGGATCGGCTGGCCGCGGTGGTGCCATGCGCGGCGCTTCAGCGGCGATTGGCACAGCGCCAAGCCCGCCTGACGGCGGGGGTAATCAGGATGGGGTGAAGGTTTTCATGGGGTTGTGGTGAGCAGCAGCACTGTCGGAACAGGCGAGTCCTGCAGCGGAACAAGGCCGATAACAATCATGATCCTGGTGATCGATTGAACGCTTGGCCCCCGCTGCGCGAACTACAGAATGGCCAGGGCGATAGCGCCCAACACAGGCCGGATATACGCATGCAACCGCGCTGACGACAGGGTTGGAAAAGCTATTCCTCACCGCTTGCGGGGAGAGTCCATATACAATTGTTAGGCGTTGAACACAGGCCTAAAGAATGTTCGCTCATAGCTGATGATGCACTTTTGTTCTTCGGCGTATTTGAAGGCAGCTATGCAATCCGCATCTTGGAGAGACCTTTCCCGATACTGCTCGTACTCAGCCAAGCTTGGGAAGCTAAACATAGCGAGCGCAACGTTGTTAGCACCTTCCGATGGTAAAAAGTAACCATGATGTTTGCCGCCAAATTTCTCAACCAGAGGAATCCATAGCTTTCCGTAGTTTTCAAACTCTTTAAGCTTGTATGGATCGATTATATATTTGAGATAGCAGGTGATCACAGAGTTTCCTTATAAATGCCTAACGTTTGGTTAAGGGGCGGGCTTTAGCCCGTCCCAGTGAGCGCAGCGAACGGTTTGAACCATTTGTTATACGCTTTAGCTAAGAGTGTTGGTGGCGCGTTGTTTAGCTGCTGCAATTCTTCTGGCGTTGTCAGCTGCAGCTGCGTCAAGCAGCTCTCTTATAGCGGTTACATGCCAAACCATCCCAAGATCAGACTCGGCGTTAACTCGGCCAGAGTAGACGCCTAGAAACTCCCAAGCCTTGTTTCCCGATAAAGTGCTAGAGATTTTTCCGTCTTTAATAGACCTATAACCTGACGGGCGAAAGGCAATAACTGGTGAACCTGATTGCCCTTGGCGAGTTCTGCAATCAATTAAAAAAACAGGGTTGTCTGGGTTTATTAAACTTAATTCCTGAGCCAAAAATCCGGTAGCCCAAATAGGTAATTTTCCATAGGATGACAAACCAAATGGGAACCCGATGACACTGACATTCTCGGCTGGACTTATTACCAAATTAAAGTGATCAAGATTGGTGTCAAAATAGTATGGATATTTAGCTACATCACTGCCCCAGGTTAGATTTAGCGCTACAATATCTGCGTTTGCACCTAATCTTGGGTGCTCAATCCAATATGGTGTTTCATCATCTCGATAGAGCGGTAGCTTTATTTTTATCCACTCATTACCGATGTCTTCGAAATTTTCAGTATTTTTGTGAAAATGGATGATTATGTTGTCCGGTACAGCCGCATGCGGGGAAATACATTTTCCTGTTTCTTGGTTTCGCCCGGTAACATTGTGTCTATTGGTAATAAGTGCGCAATGTGATTCTCTATCGTTGGCTGCTAGAAACGCAGTTCCAGAGCTAAGCAGAGTCTCTCCAAAGTACATTTCTATAAATAGAGATTTAGCAGTTGGGATTTCAATTTCCATATTGCGCCCTAATAGCCACTTGGTTTCGATGTGCTGTATGGAGAAGCGTATAACGTTTGGTTAAGGGGCGGGCTTTAGCCCGTCCCAGTGAGCGCAGCGAACGGATTGAACCAGTTGTTAGGCATTTCGTTCAGTCGACAACAAATAGCTTTGCACCGATATCTGTGTATGAACGATGTGGTTCAGCATTGTCCGCGACTTGGTAGCTCATGCCGGGTTTGAGAGTGAACTTTCGGCCGTCTTCGAGTTCCGTATGCAACTCACCCTCGATACATAGAAGTATATGCCCTTTGGTGCACCAATGATCAGCTAAGTAGCCAGGTGTGTACTCCACCATACGAACTCTGATATTTCCAAAGTGTTGGGTGTGCCAATAGGCATAACCTGTTTCGCCAGCATGCTCGGTTGGTTTAATACTGGGCCAGTCGGTTGTCCCGAAGGGAATATTGGATATTTGCATTAGTAGCCCTGAGTGGTGATTGCCTAACTATAAATAGACACCAACTGGTGCGTTTAAACGCACCATTGGGTGGATAACATTCCCTGCCATTATCAGCGCAACCTCTCTAGCTTGAGGCTTCCGGCCTGTGGCGGGGTCCTTGTGGGGTGTTATGCACCTGGGGTGGCGCATCGGCAACCCTGGGTAAGCATTGGCGTGCCATTTTTGCATCGGCGGATGGCTCAGTTGAAACAGTCGACGCAAGCAGGGGAAAGCTATTCGGCGTCCTGCCTGCGGGGTGCGTCATTGCGTGGGCTGAAACTACCCGAATGCGGAGTGTCGTCACAAGTTGTTGGGGCGAAGCGCCCCCTCGTTTCTTCGGGCTTGCCCTGCCCATTGCACCGGGCTAGAGTGCGCCGGTCACGGTCAATCCCGTGGCCGGGCGTGACAACCCGTATTGTCTGAGGCGCGGTAGCGCCATAGCTGAATAGCCGGCGCTTTTTTTGTGCCCGGCTATCGCATTTCTATGGTGGGCCGTGCGGGGCAGGCTTCGGCCTGGCCGGTTCCCTCGGACGCCGGTTTGTCACCCCCGTACGGTCCGCCACCCAAACCGCGTGACAACGGTGGGTGACGGCTCCTTAATCAGTTCGAGGAGCATAAGGAAAATGCGCTATCCACCTTTTACCCAAGGGCTCCACCTTGGGCTGTTTGCCTTGTCGTTCGCCTCCTGCCTGGAGGTGCGTCATGGCTAGATTCAACGCCGTTGTCGTTCCCTTCCCCAGACGCTACGCACCACTCGATTGCCTCGATGGCCAGGGCTGCCATTTCCAGGCGGCGGCCGAGTTGCGGGTGGCGATGCTGCATAAGCTGTTCGACATCCTGGCGCGCATGGAGGCGTCCACCCCCGGCGCAGGGCCGCTGCATGAGGCCTGCGACAGCGCCCGCGCGCTGTTGAGCGACGTGCTGGTGCTGTACCGCCGCGCGTTGGCCCAGGCGCAAGGGAGGGCCGGCGATGAATAGACCCTGCACCAGCCACCTGCCCACCCATGACGGTCATCGCGGCGCGATCATCAAGTGGCCGGTGAACTGCCATGAGGCCTTCGACCGGGGCGTGGCCAGCGCCCAGGCCTGGTTGAGCAACGACGACACCGGTTGGCTGTGGGCCAACCTGATCATCGAGCGCGACGCGCTGCCCCCCGGAGCGCAGCGCCGGGCGTTCGAGATCGGCTTCCTCAGCCGGGTGCACCAGCGCTTGTGTTCGCCGTTCGGCGGCAACCACCAGGCCAGGAAGACCTGCCTGCAGCTGTAAGCCGGCAATCGACCTTGCCACAGACAGCCCGCCGGGAACTCCGGCGGGCTACCCTTCAAGCCCCCATCACCGACGGTCCGCCGGGGGTGTCGGTCACAAGCGAGTTCGCCCGAGCAACCGCTGGTGAATCCGCTTCGTGGTTTCCACGGGGCGAGCATCCAGGGCGAGCCCTGCCGCTGTGTCGGGTGCGTTCCCCTGCACGGCACTTGCCCAATCTTGCGCTTTTCTCGCCCCCATGGGCTGGCAGCCGCGCCGCAGCGGCGTAGCATGGCTGGGTTGGAGAAAACAGCTATGGCGCAATTCGATCAGTTGCAGGTCTTCCAGAGCATGAGCCGCTCGCCCCACGCCCGTTTGCAGGGCAGCGCCGAGCTGGGCGACGGCTTGAGCGCGGCGCGGTGGAGCAACCGCGACGACAGCCGCGATTACCAGGCGCCGAGCCACCACACCCTGTCCTGCTACCTGGCCGGCGGCACCGGCACCTTTCACCGCGGGCGCCCGGGCAGCAAGGGCGCGCCGGACAAGCTGTGCATCCTGCCGGCCGGGCACCAGTCGGCCTGGGTGATCGACGGCGAGATTCAGCTGGCGCATCTGTATGTCAGCCAGGAGCAGTTCGCCCTCGGCGCGGTACGCCTGCTCGACCGCGAGCCGAGGGAGCTGGAGCTGCGCGAGAGCATCTTCCTCGACGACCCGCAGCAGGCCCTGCGCTTTCGCCAGCTGTGCCGGCTCAACTGGCAGGAGCCCGGCGAGCGCCTGCTGACCAGTAGCCTGGCCCACGCGTTGCTCGACCACGCGCTGCTGTCCCAGGTCGGCCGCCGCGAGGGCCTGCGCCTGACCGGCGGCCTGGCCCCGGTACAGCGCCGGCGGCTGCGCGAGTTCATCGACAGCCAGCTGGCCGAGCCCCTGAGCCTGGGGCAGCTGGCCGGCCTCTGCGCGTTGTCCGAATACCATTTCGCGCGCATGTTCCAGCTGAGCTTCGGCCTGCCGCCGCACCGCTACCTGCTCAACCGGCGCCTGGCCCGCGCCCAGGAACTGCTGCGCCAGACCCAGTTGCCCCTCGGTGAGGTCGCCCTGGCCTGCGGTTTCGCCAGCGCCAGCCATTTCAGCAACCGCTTCCGCCAGGCCTTCGCCGCCACGCCGGGGCAGTACCGCAGCGCATTCGCCGGCTGAGCCCCGCAAGCCCCCGCGGCTGTGTCAAAATTATTGGCTGTTCCGCGTTCGGCGCCGCCATGCCCAGTCTCGACTCGCCACACCCGGGGCTCAGATCATGAGCCTGGATATCCTGCATCTGCACCAGGCCGACTGGCGGGCCGCCGTCGGCGCGGGCGATTTCCAGCGCGGCGTCGGCTATGCCGAACAGGGCCGCAGCCGCCTGCTCAGCCTCAAGGACCACACCCTGTTGGCCAGCTGCCGCGGTTCCGGCGCGCAGAGTTACCGCCAGCGCATCAGCCTGCACCCCCGCGGCCAGCACTGGGACGTCACCGGCCACTGCGACTGCCCGGTGGGCTTCAACTGCAAGCATGTGGTCGCCGCCCTGCTGACCCTGGAGCGCCAGCAACGCGCCGGCATCGACCTGAGCCCGCTGATCGTGCCGAGCAAGGACGCCGCCGAGCAGCGCCTCGAAGGCGTGGCGCCCCGGCCGGTGCTGACCCTGGGCAGCCACGTGCGGGTGCATTACGACGCGCGCAAGGGACGCATGCACGAGCAGACCCAGCACCGCGCGGCACTGGCCTTCGACTACCAGGGCCACCCGGCCTACGGCAAGGCCGCCAAGGATGTGCTGGTGCGCCAGAGCGCCAGCCTGAACCTGTGCATCGTCCGCGACGCCGCCGCCGAGGCCGCCCTGCGCCAGCGCCTGGAAGGCACCGGCCTGCAGGTCGCCCTGCGCCAGAGCGAAGCCCTGGCCGAGCACCCCGGCGAACACTTCGAGCTGGCCAGCGAGGCGGCCTGGCTGACCTTCGTCCAGCAGCAACTGCCACGGCTGCAGGCGGAAGGCTGGCAGGTGCGCATGCAACCGGACTTCCACTACGACCTGGCGCAAGTGGACGACTGGTACGCCGAGGTCGAGGATGCCCCCGAGCACGATTGGTTCGACCTGGAACTGGGCATCGAGGTCGAGGGGCAGCGCATCAGCCTGCTGCCGATCCTGCTGCAGGCGATCCGCCAGAAGCCCTGGCTGCTCACCGGCGAGGCCCTGGCCCAGCGCGCCGATGAGGAGCTGCTGCTGGTCAGCCTGCCCCACGGCAACCGGCGCATCGCCCTGCCCTTCGCCCGCCTCAAGCCGCTGCTGGCCACCCTGGGCGAACTGTTCTTCCGCGACCCCGACGAACTCGGCCCGCGCCTGCGCCTGGGCCGCGCCGACGCCGCGCGCCTGAGCGGCCTGGAGCAGGGCCCGGCGCTGAACTGGCAAGGCGGCGAACGCCTGCGCGGCTTCGCCCAGCGCCTGCAGGCGCTGCCGAACAGGCCCGCCAAGGCGCCGGCCGGCCTGCAGGCCAAGCTGCGCCCCTACCAGTTGCAGGGCCTGGCCTGGATGCAGGCGCTGGCCGAACTGGAGGTGGGCGGCGTGCTGGCCGACGACATGGGCCTGGGCAAGACCCTGCAGACCCTGGCGCATATCCTCGGCGAGAAGCAGGCCGGGCGCCTGCAGCGGCCGGCGCTGATCGTCATGCCCACCAGCCTGATCCCCAACTGGCAGGACGAAGCCGCGCGCTTCACCCCGCAACTCCGGGTGCTGGCCCTGCACGGGGCCAAGCGCCGGGCGCAGTTTCCGCTGATCGCCGAGCACGACCTGATCCTCACCACTTACGCCCTGCTGCCCCGCGACCTCAAGGTGCTGGCGGCGCAGCCCTACCGCCTGCTGATCCTCGACGAGGCGCAGAACATCAAGAACCCGCGCAGCAAGGCGGCCGTGGCCGCGGGCCAGCTGCAGGCGGCGCAGCGCCTGTGCCTGACCGGCACGCCGCTGGAAAACCACCTGGGCGAGCTGTGGTCGCTGTTCAACTGCCTGATGCCCGGCTGGCTCGGCGACAGCAAGGCCTTCACCCGCGACTACCGCACGCCCATCGAGAAGCAGGGCAACGGGCAACGCCTGGCCCACCTGCACGGGCGCATCAAGCCCTTCCTGCTGCGCCGCACCAAGGAGCAGGTGGCCCGCGAGCTGCCGCCCAAGACCGAGATCACCCACTGGGTCGAACTGAGCGACGCCCAGCGCGACCGCTACGAGACCCTGCGCCTGGCCATGGACAAGAAGGTGCGCGCCGAGATCGCCCGCCAGGGCCTGGCGCGCAGCCAGATCGTCATCCTCGAGGCGCTGCTGCGCCTGCGCCAGGCCTGTTGCGACCTGCGCCTGCTCGGCGAGGAAGGGGATACCGGCCTGCACAGCGGCGACTCGGGCAAGCTCAGCGCCCTGCTGGAGATGCTCGCGGAACTGGTCGAGGAAGGCCGGCGGGTGCTGCTGTTCTCCCAGTTCACCTCGATGCTCAGCCTGATCGAAACCGAGCTGCAGGCCCGGCGGATCGGCTACGCCAAGCTCACCGGCAGCACTCAGGACCGCCGCACCCCGGTGCAGCAGTTCCAGGCCGGGCAGTTCCCGGTGTTCCTGATCAGCCTCAAGGCCGGCGGCGCCGGCCTCAACCTGACCGCCGCCGACACGGTGATCCACTTCGACCCCTGGTGGAACCCGGCGGCCGAGGCCCAGGCCAGCGACCGCGCCTACCGCATCGGCCAGGACAAGCCGGTGTTCGTCTACAAGCTGATCGCCCGCGGCAGCGTCGAGGAGAAGATCCAGCAGCTGCAGCAGGCCAAGGCCAACCTGGCCCAGGGCGTGCTGGAGGGCGGCAGCCAGGCGCAGTGGCAGATGACCGAGGACGACCTGGCCGCCCTGTTCGCGCCGCTGGAGTGAGGCGGGCGAACGCTCACCCTCGAGCGCCCCGCCGAAGGGAACCCCACAGCAGGCGTGCGGATATTCCTCGTCCGACTCGCGGGCCCGCATGCCGCCCGCACATCATCTATCCAGAACATTGTCCCCGATCACATCCCCGGTCGCGTCTATCGCCTTGCTGGAAGGAAACTTGTAAGACGCGAACCTGACCGCCAAGACCGAAAGCGACAGAAAGAATATCCCGCCGCACAGGTAGAGCAGGCCGATATCCGGCGCCCTGTGGTGGGACACGTCACCGATCAGGTAGCGCGTCAAAGCGGTGATCGCGATGTACAGCAGGAAGCGGATGGGCAGATGGTTGGTCTTGAAATAGATGCCGACCATCGCCCCCAGCTCCAGGTAGATGAACAGCAGGAGGATGTCGTCGATGCTCGCCTGCCCCTTGTCGAACATCGCCATGAACGCCATCACCGAGGCCCAGGCGGTGGCCGCGCCGATGGCGAACAAGCCCAGGTAGTGAAACCCCTCGACCAACAGATTCCCGATGGAATTTGCCCCATCATGCATACGCTTGCGGCTGCTTACGGCCCACTTCATCCTCGATTACCTCAAATCAGTCCAGAAACTATGACAGCTGGGCTTGCCGGCCAGCAGGCTGCACGAAAACGCGTAATTGGGGCATTGCCCAGCAGGGCGCGTACCGCGAGGGCGGTGCACGACGACAGGCCCCGGTGACGCAGTCGTTCCGCCCAGTCGATCTTCACGCTGCGGCGCCTCGGTACGCCTTGCCCGCGATGATCGGCCACCCAGGTGACAATTGCCCCATGCAGCAACGGGGCCAGCCCCGCCGCCGCACGGGTCGGCTAACGCTAAGAGATACTACGTGGATGCAGCACAGCGCCTCTGCGGCGCATAGCCGCAGAGCACAAGAGGCGCGGCGCCCTTAGTAGGACGCCGCCTGGGGCGGAGTCACTCGCTGATGGCGCCGCATTGGGCGCTCGGCATGAGCTTGAGGAACTGCTTGGAGCTCATGTGCACCAGCCCCTCGTGGTCGCCGGACTCGAAGTACAGGTCTTCGACGTCCTTGAGCGACTCGTCGATGACGGTGTCCATCTCGAAGGCGCTGCCCACCGGCGGTATCGCACCGTTGGCGCAGTCGCTGAAGCGCGGGGTGAATTCGTTTTCCCGCGCCAGGCGCCAGTGGCGCTTGGTGAGCTTGCGCACCTTGTTGAGGTTGACCTGACGGGTCGCCGGGACCACCGCCATCAGCCAGTGGCCCTGGAAGTCGTCGAGGATCACCGACTTGGCCATCAGGTGCGGCGGCACGCCGGCACGCCGGGCCGCTTCGCGCGTGGTCATCGAGGGGTCGTGCTGGAGCATGTCGTAACGCGAGTGATGCTCCGACAGGTAGCTTTGCAAACGGTTGGCCATGGTCATGATGCACCTCCTGCCGTTGGCCTGAGGATCGACGCCGGCCCCATCGTCCCGATGAAACCCGCGAGTGCCGGCGCCCTGGCGACCGGCCCTGGCGCGCTGCGCCGGCAGCACGCCGTCGGGAGCCTCCCTGCCCCCGCCGCAGACCGGGCGCGAACCCGGCCTGCTCTATCAGTTTAGTGCATGGCCCTGTCGCCCCGCCGCCGCGGGGCTGGACGGTGGCCCTCCTAGCGGCGCAGCAGGTAGTGCACGCTGAACAGCTGGCACCGATCGGTCCACACCGCCTGCGCCTCGAAGCCGGCCCGGGCGGCCAGTGCGACGAAGCCGTCCAGGCTGTACTTGTAGGAGTTTTCCGTGTGCAGGGTCTCGCCGGCGGCGAAGGCGAAATGCGCGTCCTCGATGCGCACCAGCTGCGCCTCGGGGCTGCGCAGGTGCATTTCGATGCGCGACTCGGCCTCGTTGAAGAAGGCCTGGTGCTCGAAGCGGCCCGGATCGATGTCGCAGTCCAGCTCGCCGCGCAGGCGCTCCAACAGGTTGAGGTTGAAGGCCGCCGTCACCCCGGCCTGGTCGTTGTAGGCGGCCTCCAGTATCTCGGTGTCCTTGATCAGGTCCACGCCGATCAGCAGCCCGGCACCCGCCGGCAGCAGGCTGTGCAGGTTACCCAGGAAGGCCTGGGCCTCCTGCGGGTCGAAATTGCCGATGCTCGAGCCCGGAAAGAAGGCCAGGGGCTGCTCGCCCAGGGCGTCCTCGGGCAGGCTCATGGGCTGGCTGAAGTCGGCGCAGGCCGCATGCACCTCGAGCCAGGGATAGTCGGCGGCCAGGCGCCGGGCGCTGCTGAGCAGGAAGTCGCGGGAGATGTCGATGCCCAAATAGCTGCTCGGGTGCAGGGCCTCCAGCAGCAGGCGCACCTTGCGGCTGGCGCCGCTGCCCAGCTCCACCAGGTTGGCGTTGTGCCCGGCGATTTCGGCGATCTCGCCGGCCGCCCGGCGCAGGATCAGCTCCTCGGTGCGGGTGGGGTAATACTCCGGCTGGCGGCAGATCTGCTCGAACAGCTCGGAGCCGCGATGGTCGTAGAAGAATTTCGGCGAGATGGCCTTGGGCGTGCGGGCGAACCCCAGCAGGCTCTCCTCGCGCAGGGAGTCGCTGTGGGTCTGTGGATGCTGGTCGTGGAAGTGAATCGCCGTCGCCATGCTCATGCCCCCCTGACCAGGCGTAGCCCGGAAAACTGCCAGCGCATGGCCGGGTAGAAGAAGTTGCGGTAACTGCCGCGGATATGCGCTTGCGGGGTGGCACAGCAGCCGCCGCGCAGCACCATCTGCCCGCACATGAATTTGCCGTTGTATTCCCCCAGGCTGCCTTCCAGGGCGCGGAAGCCCGGGTAGGGGCGAAAGGCGCTGCCGGTCCACTCCCAGACATCGCCGAACAGCTGCGCCGGGCCGCTCTCCTGGGCCGCTACGGCCATCGGCTGCAGCCAGTCCTGCTCGAGGAAGTTGCCCGTCATCGGCTCGCTCTGGGCCGCCAACTCCCACTCGGCCTCGCTCGGCAGCCGCGCCTCGGCCCAGGCGGCGAAGGCCTCGGCCTCGTAGTAGCTCAGGTGGCACACCGGCGCCTGCGGGTCCAGCTCGCGCAGGCCGCCGAGGGTCATCTCCTGCCAGGCACCGTCGACCTGCCGCCAGTACAGCGGCGCCTGCCAGCCGGCCCGCTGCAGCAGGTCCCAGCCATCGGCCAGCCACCCGTCGCTGCGCCTGTAGCCGCCATCGGCGATGAAGGCGGCGTACTCGGCATTGCTCACCGGCCGGCTGGCCAACTGGAAGTCCTCGACGAACACCCGGTGGCGCGGCCGCTCGCAATCGAAGGCGAAGCCCGCGTCGCCATGGCCGATATGGCCGATACCGCCGGGATAGCGGTGCCAGCGCAGCGGCTCGGCCGAGCGCACAACCGCGGCGCGCAGGTCGCTGCGGTAGGCCGGCAGCAGCGGGTTCTGCGCGAGGATGTGCTTGATATCCATCAGCAGCAGCTCCTGGTGCTGCTGCTCGTGCTGCAGGCCCAGCTCCACACGGCGGGCGATTTCCGCCGCCTGCTCGGCCGGCGGCTGCGCCAACAGCCGGCCCATGGCCTCGTCGACATGGGTCCGGTAGCGGTACACCTCGGCCACGCTGGGCCGCGACAGCAGGCCGCGCTGGGCGCGGGGAAAGGGCGTGCCGTGGGTCTGGTAGTAGGAGTTGAACAGGTGGTCGTAGCGCTCGTCCAGCACCCGGTAGCCGGCCAGGTAGGGCCGCAGCAGGAAGGCCTCGAAGAACCAGCTGACATGGGCCAGGTGCCATTTCGGCGGACTCACGTCCGCCATGCTCTGGATGCCGTAGTCCTCCACCAGCAGAGGCTGGCAGAGCCGCTCGCTCTGGGCGCGCACCAAGCGGTAACGCTGGTGCAGAGACGCCTGCTCGGCCTCGAGGGCTGGCGCCGCCTGGGCTTGTCTGGTCATCGGCAGGCTCCTGGATGAAGGGGCGAGTCGCGCGCCGGCGGCGCCCGGCCGCCATCACACGACACCTCAAGCCTAGATGACGCCCGAGCCCCAGGGCCGCCAGCCGACGACCGACCGCCGCAACGCTCGGGCGATTGCGCGCAAACGCCTTTACCCACTCAAAGCAGGTACTAAAGTTCCATTTTCGCCGTTGCCACACGCGTACTCGGTCGAAGCGGCTACGACAACAGAACAAAAAAGATAAAGGAGAAACTCGGTGAAACGACTGCTTCGCATATTCATGGCGGCGGCCCTCTCGCTACCCGCCACCCTGCTCGCCCAGACGGACAATTACCTGATCGGTCGCGGCATCTACGACATCACCGGCCCGGCCGCCGAGGCCAGCCTGTTCGGCTATGGCTCGCTGGACCAGAGCGCCAGCGGCATCCACGACCGCCAATGGGCACGCGCCTTCATCGTCGCCGATCCGCAGAGCGGCAAGCGCGTGGTGTTCGTGGTGATCGACAGCGGCGCCACCTTCCAGGGCGTCGTCCAGGGGGTCGGCGCGGCGCTCAAGACCCGCTTCGGCAGCCTCTACGACGCGCGCAACTTGGTCATCAGCGCCACCCATACCCATTCGGCGGCCGGCGGCCATTCCCACTACGCGCTCTACAACATCACCACCAACGGCTATATCGAGCAGAACTACAAGGCTCAGGTCAACGGCATCGTCGCGGCCATCGAACGGGCCCACCAGGACCTGGCACCCGGGCGTATCCTGCTGGCCCGCGGCGAGCTGTGGAACGCCAGCGCCAACCGCTCGCAGCAGGCCTATTACGCCAACCGCGACGCCGCTCAGTATCCGGACATCGACCCGGAGATGACCGTGCTCAAGCTGGTCAGAAACGGCCAGCCGGTGGGCATGATCAGCTGGTTCGCCACCCATGGCGTGTCCCTGCCGCAGAGCAACACCCTGCTCTCCGGCGACAACAAGGGCTATGCCGCCTACCTGTTCGAGAAGCAGTTGATGGGCAGCGACTACGGCCCCGGCGCCTTCGTCGCCGCCTTCGCCCAGAGCAACAGCGGCGACATGACGCCCAACCTCAACCTCGACGGCAGCGGCCCGGGCCACACCCCCGAACAGAGCCTGCGACTCATCGGCCAGCGCCAATACGACCTGGCCCGTCAGCTATTCGAGCAGGCCAGCGAAGCGCTCAGCGGCCCGATCGACTTTCGCCACAAGTACTACGACATGAGTGCCCAGCAGGTGGCCGCCCCCTTCACCGAGGACGGCCAGAGCCATCGCACCTGCACCGCCGCCCTGGGCTACGGCTTCGGCGCCGGCACCGAGGATGGCCGCGGCATGGACTTCTTCAACGAGGGCCAGCTGCAAGGCAACCTGTTCTGGCAGGCGCTGACCGCCATGCTCACCGCCCCGACCGAGGCGCAGAAGGCCTGTCACGCTCCCCGCGGCCTGCTGCTGGCCCAGGGCAACTTCAAGCCCTATCCCTGGTCGCCGGAGGTGCTGCCGGTATCGATCCTCAAGATCGGCCAACTGGGCCTCTTGGCCGTGCCGGGCGAGTTCACCGTCATGGCCGGCCGCCGCCTGCGCAGCACGGTCGCCGCGGTGCCGGGCAGCGGCCTGCAGCACCTGGTGGTGGCCGGCTACAGCAACGCCTACGCCGGCTATGTGACCACGCAGGAGGAATACAGCCTGGGCCACTACGAAGGGGGCTCCACCCACTTCGGCCCCTGGACCCTGGCCGCCTACCGCCAGGCCCTGCACGAACAGGCCAGCAGCCTGGCCAGCGGCCAGCCGTTGATGTATGCCGGCGAGCCGCAACCCCGCGACCTCAAGGACAAGCAGCTGACCCTGCAGACCGGCGTAGTGCACGACCAGGCGCCGCTGTTCAAGCGCATCGGCGACGTGGTCAGCCAGCCCGCGCAGCGCTACAGCCGCGGGCAGGCCGCCAAGGCGGTGTTCTGGGCCGGCCACCCGAAGAACAACCTGCGCCCCCAGGGCAGCTTCCTCCAGGTGCAGCGCCTGGTTGGCAATCAGTGGCAGACCGTCGCCGGTGACAACGACTGGTCGACACGCTTCCGCTGGAAACGCGTCGACCCGATCTGGGGGACCTCTCAGGCGACCCTGGAATGGGACATCGACGCCAGCGTCCCGGCGGGCACCTATCGCCTGCGCCACAGCGGCACGCGCAAGGCGCCGCTGACCTTCAAGCTGCACGAGTACGGCGGCGCCAGCCGCAGCTTCGTGGTCGACTGAGCCATTGCCCGTGCCGCGCCAGCCGCGTGGCTCGGGCCTGTCCGGCGGCCCGGCGCGAGCGCTCCCCTGGCATTTTGCGACCACTGACCCATGCCCGGCGGCGGCGTAACAGGCACAATAGCGCCCCCGATTCCGCTCCGCCGAACCGCCATGCCCGAATTCACCACCGACCTGGACCTCGCCTGCGCCCGCCTGCGCGCCGGCCAACTGCTTGCCCTGCCCACCGAGACCGTCTACGGCCTGGCCGCCGATGCGCGCAATGCCGAGGCGGTGGCGCGGGTGTTCGCCCTCAAGGGCCGGCCCAGCAGCAATCCGCTGATCGTCCACCTGGCCGAGGCGAGCCAGGCCGCCGACTGGGCCGCGAGCATCGGGCCGGATGCCCAGCGCCTGATGGCACGCTTCTGGCCCGGCCCCCTGACCCTGGTGCTGCCCGCTGCCGATTGGGTGCCGCGCAGCATCACCGCCGGCCAGGACAGCGTGGCCCTGCGGGTGCCGGCCCATCCTCTGGCGCGCCGGCTGCTGGAGCGTTTCGCCGGCGCCCTGGTGGCGCCCTCGGCCAACCGCTACATGTCCATCAGCCCCACCTGCAGCGCCCACGTGGCCCAGCAGTTCGCCGAAACCGATCTGTTGATCCTCGAGGGTGGCGAATGCCGGGTGGGGCTGGAGTCGACCATCGTCAGCCTGCTGCCGGGCCAGGCGCCGCGGCTGCTGCGCGAAGGCATGCTGGCGGCCGGCGAGATCGAAGCGCTGCTCGGCCAGCCCCTGAACCGGGGCAGCGAGGGTGCCGTGCGGGCGCCCGGCCAGCATCACCGGCATTACGCCCCGGGCACCCCGAGCTGGCGCTTTCGCCAGCTGCCGCAAGAGGCCCTGGACGACCCCGCCTGCGGCTGGCTCTGGTGCGGCCAGGCACGGCCCAGCGCCGGCCCGGCCCTGGACCTGGGCGCGGACCCGGCCGACTATGCCCAGGGCCTGTATGCCGCGCTCTATCGCCTGGACGCGCTGGGCCTGCAGCGCCTGCTGATCCAGAGCCCACCGGCGGACGAGGCCTGGGCGGCGGTGAGCGACCGCCTGGCCCGGGCCAGCACCCCGCTCGACTGAGACGGCCGCATCAGGCCGGCCGCGCCGGGCACAGTTCGGCGCTCTCGGTGAGCACCCCGCCGGCCCGAGCGGAGTTGGCGACGTAACGCCCGCCCCTCAGGCATCGCCCAGGGCGTGCAGGGCGTCCGCCAGACGGCGCCGGACCCGCTCGGTCAAGGCCGCACCGGCCAGCTCCGGACGGCCGCAGGCGAACGGCGGCTGGGGGGCGTATTCGAGCTGCAGCTCGATGGCCCTGGCCTCCTCCTCCCCCCGCACCCGGGCCACGACCTGCAGGGCCAGGTCGATGCCCGCCGTGACGCCGCCGCCGGTGATGCGATTGCGGTCCACCACCACCCGGCCCTCGTCGATGCGGGCGCCGAAGGCCGGCAGATAGTCGCGATAGGCCCAGTGACTGGCCGCGCGATAGCCCCTGAGCAGGCCTGCCGCGCCCAGCAGCAACGAGCCGGAGCAGACGCTGGTGACCCAGCTGGCCTGGGCGCCCTGGCGCGCCAGCCAGCCGAGCACGGCGCCATCGTCCATCAGCCGCTGCTGCCCGGGCCCGCCCGGCACCAGCAGCATGTCCAGCGCGGGGCAGGAGGCGAAGGTGTCGCTGGGCAGCAGGCCGATGCCGGCATCGCTGGGCACCGGCTCGGTGTTCTTCCAGACGAAGTGCAGCGCGCTGTCGCTCATGGCCGCCAGCACCTGGGCGGGCCCGGTCAGGTCCAGTTGGGTGAGGTGGGGGTAGAGGAGGAATCCGATTCTGAAGGGCATGATCGCTGCTGGCTCCTGGGGCTGAGAACGCACCACGGCGCTCGGTGTCCCCATTGTTCTTGCGGGCCGCACTGGCATCAATGACAATAAATTGCCGATTCCTGCCAAACCCGGAGCGTCCCCGTGCCCCAGGCCACTGCCCTCCCCCCGCGCCGTCGAATTGCCCTGGTCGCCTTCCCCGGCGTGCAGCTACTGGACGTTGCCGGGCCGGCCGACGTGTTCGAGATGGCCAACAGCTTCCACCCCCATCCCCATCCCCTGTACGAGCTGCTCAGCGTGTCGGCCCGGGGCGGCAACACCGCCACGACCAGCGGCATCGACATCGCCACGGTCGCAGCGGACGAAGTGGTGGCCGACAGCCTGGACACCCTGATCCTCGCCGGCGGCAACCGCCAGGGCCTGAACGAGGCGATTCAGGATCGTACCCTGAGCGCCTGGGTACGCCGCGCGGCCGCTACGGCGCGGCGCTTCGGCTCGGTCTGCTCGGGGGCCTTCGCCCTCGCCGAATGGGGCCTGCTCGATGGCCTGCGGGCCACCACCCACTGGGCGGCGGCGGCCCAGCTGCAGCGCCGCTATCCGGACATCGAGGTGCAGGCCGACGCCATCTACGTGCGCAATGGCCGGGTCTGGACCGCCGGGGGCGTGACCTCGGGCATCGACATGTGCCTGGCGATGGTCGAGGAAGACCTCGGCCGGGCCGTCGCCGCGCGGGTGGCCAAGCAGCTGATCCTGCCGGTGCGCCGGTTGGGCAACCAGTCGCAGTTCTCCTCGCTTCTGGAGAGCCAGGCCGGGCGCTACGCGCAGCTGATCGACTGGCTGCGCCGGCACCTGCGCGAGCCGCTCCCGGTCGAGCGCCTGGCCGAGCAGGTGGGGGAATCGCCGCGCAGTTTCTACCGCCACTTCCAGGCCGAGACCGGCCAGAGTCCGGCGGCCTTCGTCGAGGCGCTGCGCCTGCAAGTCGCCCGCGAGCAGCTGGAGGCCGGCGCCTCGGTCAAGGCCGCGGCGCGGGCGGCCGGCTTCACCTCCGACGAGCAGCTGTCCCGGGTGTTCGCCCGCCGCTGCCACATGACCCCGCTGCAATACCGCGTGACGCAGCGCGGCTGACGCCGCGCCCGGGCGCTACAGGAGTGCGAGGCGCGCCGCGTCGAACTGCTCCGGCCAGTCGCGGCGGGTGAACACCTGGCCCTGCTCGCGCACCCGGCGCACCCCGTCCAGGTCCAGGTCGCAGAGCAGCCACTGGCTTTGCGCCGGGCACAGCTCGGCGCTCTCGGCGAGCACGCCGCCGGCCGGCAGGCCGTAGTCCGGCGGCAGGTAGAGGGCGGCGCGGCCGATGTTCTCGTCCAGCGCCGGCGACCAGGGCGCCAGGCCCACGGTGGGCGCTTGCAGCACGGCGATCTGGTTCTCCAGGGCGCGGGCCTGGGCGCCGATGCGCACCCGGTGGAAACCCGCCTCGGTGTCGGTGCAGCTGGGCGCCAGGATCAGGTCGGCGCCGGCCTCGGCCAGGCGCCGGGCGAGCAGGGGGAACTCGTTGTCGTAGCAGATCAAAATGCCCAGCTTGCCCAGGGCGGTGTCGAACACCCGCAGCCCCTCGCCGCCCTCGATCCGCCACTGCTCGCGCTCGAAGCGGGTCATGATCAGCTTGTCCTGGCTGCCCAGTTTGCCCTCGGGGCCGAACAGCCAGGCGCGGTTGCGGTAGCGACCGTCGGCGTCCAGCACCGGCAGCGAGCCGGGTTGCAGGTAGACGCCGAGGCGCCGCGCCAGGTCTTCGCACAGGTCCAGCCAGGCCGGCAGCAATGGCTGGATGCCGGCAATGGAACCCTGCAGCTCGCCACGCTGGGCGGCCGGCAGCTGGCCGCTGAGCACCAACCCGGCGTATTCGGGCAGCAGCAGCAGCTGGGCGCCCTGCCCCGCCGCGTCTTCGCACAGCGCGGTGAGGTGGGCGGCGTAGGCCTCCCAGCTCTCCAGCAGGTCGATGTGGTATTGGCAGGCGGCGACTCGGATCACGGCCGGATCTCCTTCAGCCAGAACGACAGGGGCTTGGCCGACTCCTGGCTTTCGTCCAGGTCCTGCCAGACGTACTCGGTGCGCAGCTCCGGATGATGCTGGTAGCCACGCCGCGCCCAGAACGCGTTCAGCGGCTGGTAATCGGCCGGCCGGCGGGGGTGATCGGCCGGCCGCTCGACCGCGCAGAAGGCGCACCAGTCGAAGCGCCCCAGGCGCCGGGCGAAGCCTTCGCGCTTGGCGAAGAAGCCCACGCCCAGGCCCTGGCCGCGGTACTCCGGGAGCAACAGCGACTCGCCGAAGTAGAAGATGCGCTGGGTGTCCCAGCCCTGCTCGAGGAAGGGCCGCTGGAACTCGGCGGTCTCGTCGGCCAGGGGCAGGCCGGTGGAGGCGCCGACCACCCGTTCATGATCGAGCACCAGCACGCACAGGCTGTCGGCCGATTGCGCGTAGGTGTTCAGGTAGTCGGCCTCGTAGGCCAGGGAACCGTCGTAGAGATAGGGAAACTCGCGAAATACGGCGATGCGCAGGCGGGCGAGGTCCTCGATGTAGGGCGCGATGGCGGCGCCATGCAGCAGGCGGATGTCCATGGTCAGGTCGTTCCGTCGCAGGGAGGTGACGCAGGCAGCTAAGCCGGCATGAGTGCCCGAAACTATCATGTCGACCCGTTTCTACTTTCCCCATTGCGACTGGAGCATTGCCATGACCGCTACCGAACTGGTGCAGGCCTACTACGCCGCCTTCAACGCCGGCGACATGCCCGCCTTCCTCGCCCTGCTCGACGACCAGGTGGTGCACGACATCAACCAGGGCGAGCGGCAGACCGGCAAGGTCGCCTTCGCCGCTTTCATGGACAAGATGAACCGCTGCTACCGCGAGCGCCTGAGCGACATCGTGGTGATGCAGAACGCCGACGGCAACCGCGCCGCCGCCGAGTTCGTGGTGCACGGCGAGTACCTGGCCGACGACGAGGGCCTGCCGCCCGCCCAGGGCCAGACCTACCTGCTGCCGGCCGGCGCCTTCTTCGAGATCGACGGCGGCAAGATCAAGCGCATCAGCAACTACTACAACCTCAACGACTGGATCGCCCAGGTCGCTTGAGCCGAGCGCCCAGTCTCTAGCCTCCCGCTATCTGCCGGCGCACGGCCCCTGGACGGCTGGCGGATTGCAGGGAAGGGTGGATGCCTCAGAGCGGCCCGCGCAGGCCGCGCAGATAACGGTACAGCTGGCGCGCCACGGACACCGGCAGGCGGGTGCTGCGGGTGCCACTCTGCAAGGCATGATCGATCTGCCGGCGCACCCGCCAGGCGGCGTAGACCGAAAAATCGCAGCGCGAATCGAGGTCGTAGGTCTGCACGGCCTGCCACAAGCCGAGGCTGCCCTCCTCGATCAACGCGGACAAGGGCAGGCCGCGGCCCTGGCAATCCGCCGAGAGCCGCGCCACCAGTTGCCGATGCAGCTCGGCCAGGGGCTCGCTGGCCTCCGGATCGCCTGCGCGGGCCTGGGTGATGAAGCGCCGCACATCCTGGGGCGTGTGCGTCGAGCTGTAGCCAATCGACTCGAGGTAACGCCCGATGGCTGCGGCGGCCGGTACGCTGGCCAGCGGGTCCGGATAGGCCCAGCAGCCACCCCGCGCCTCCAGCGCCTGGAGTTCGGCCCCGAGCTCGAACAGTCTGTCGTGCATGTTGACCACCCTGGGATCGCCACGAACAGTACCAGGCTAGACGAGCACAGCTGCCGTCCTGTTGATCCGCATCAAGATCGGCACTCCCTGCAGGCCCTGCGCCGACCAATGGTCGGCAGCCCAGGACCTGTACGCAAAGCGCCTGCACCCGGTGATGCCGCGCTCGACGACCTCCCGTACAGCGCCTAGGACGCGGCGCGCCCCGCCAACTGGATAGGCCCACCGCCCCGCTCGCGCCGCTGCGCCAGATAACGACTGCAACTGACGCGCAGGAAGGAGGCGAAGTTGACCACCTCGCCACGGTAGTCCATGACCTCCTCGTACAGCTTGCCGATCAGCTGGTTGGTGGTCATGCCGTCGACCTCGGCGATCTCCTGCAGGATGTCCCAGAACTGGTTCTCCAGGCGCAGGGTGGTCACCACCCCGCCGATGCGCAACGAGCGTGAGCGGGACTCGTAGAGAATCGGATCGGCTTTGACATAGAGCTCGCACATGGCCGCAGGCCTCCTCGGGGTCGGGCGGCCAGCTTACAGGCTGATCCTGGTGCCCAGCAGCCCCAGGAAGGCGGCCAGCCAGGCCGGATGCGCCGGCCAGGCCGGGGCAGTGACCAGGTTGCCCTGGACGTGGGCATGGTCCACGGCGATGTCCATGTAGCGACCGCCGGCCAGGCGCACCTCCGGCGCACAGGCCGGGTAGGCGCTGCACTCGCGCCCTTCGAGCACGCCGGCCGCGGCCAGCAGCTGGGCGCCGTGGCAGACCGCGGCGATCGGCTTGGCGTCCTTGGCGAAGGCCTGTACCAGCTCCAGCACCCGGGGGTTCAGGCGCAGGTATTCAGGGGCGCGACCGCCGGGAATCAGCAGGGCGTCGTAATGCTCGGCCTGCACCTCGGCGAAGTCGAAGTTCAGGGCGAAGTGATGCCCGGGCTTCTCGCTGTAGGTCTGCTCGCCTTCGAAGTCATGGATGGCCGTGCGCACCGATTGCCCCGCGGTCTTGTCCGGGCACACCGCATGCACGCAGTGACCGACCATCTGCAGGGCCTGGAACGGCACCATGACCTCGTAGTCTTCCACGTAGTCGCCGACGAGCATCAGAATCTTTTTCGCTGCCATGGGGTTCTCCTGAACAAGGTTACGGGCGAAAGGAGTATCCGCCGCCTAAGGAGTAGACAGGTAATAGCCCGGAACTACGCCCGCCTAGCGGCGGCGATCGAGCAGGTTCACCGCCAGGCGGTCCAGCCAGCCCCACAGGCGTTGCTGCACCCGCTGCCACCAGGGCTGGGCCCGCCAGGCGTCCAGGCTGATCTCCAGGCTGTCGGCGAAATCCGTGCGGAAGCTGGCCAGCACCGCCTCGGTCAGCTGGGGGTCGAGGGCCTCCAGGTTGGCATCGAGGTTGAAGCGCAGGTTCCAGTGGTCGAAGTTGCAGGAACCGACGCTGACCCAGTCGTCCACCAGCACCATCTTCAGGTGCAAAAAGCGCGGCTGGTATTCGAAGACCCGCACCCCGGCCTTGAGCAGCCTGGGGTAGTAACGCTCGCCGGCGAAGCGTACCGGTGGATGGTCGCTATGCCGGCCACTGGTCAGCAGGCATACCTCGACGCCCCGGGCGGCGGCCTTGCGCAGGGCGCGGCGGACCTTCCAGGTGGGCAGAAAGTAGGGCGTGGCCAGCCAGATGCGCCGCTCGGCGCCGCGCAGGGCGCGCACCAGGGCCTGCAGGATATCGCGGTGCTGGCGCGCATCGGCATAGGCCAGCCGCCCCCAGCCCGTGCCTTCGGAGGGCGACGAGGGCAGTCGCTTGACCGCCGAAAAGCCTCGGGGGCGCCAGGCCTGACGGGTAGCACAGGCCTGCCACTGGTGGGCGAACAGCTGCTGCCAGTCCGCGACCAGGGGGCCGGCGATCTCCACCATCACCTCGTGCCAGAGACTCGGCGCCACGCCGGGTTGCCAGAACTCGTCGGTCGAGCCGGTGCCGCCGACGAAGGCCAGGCGCTCATCGACCAGCAGCAGCTTGCGATGGTCGCGGTAGAAATTGCGCATGCCGTGTTTCCAGCGCAGCGGGTTGTACCAGCGCAGCTGCACCCCGGCCAGGCTCAGCCGGAGCCTGTCGGCCTGGCGCAGGCCCTGGGAACCGTAAGCATCGAACAGGCAACGCACCTCGACGCCGCGCTGCGCCGCCTTGCACAGCGCCAGCACCAAGGCGTCGCTGCAGGCGCCGCTCTCGATCAGGTACAGCTCCAGCTCGACCTGCCGCTCGGCGCCTTCGATCGCCGCGAGCATGCGCGGGAAGAAGGTCGAGCCGTCGCGCAACAGGACGAACCTGTTGCCGCTGCGCCAGGGGAAGATCGTCCCGGGCATCAGCAGGCGGTCAAGGGCGGTGGAGTGGAACGCCACGGGGCGTGCGGCTGGCGCATAGATCCTCGGCAGGAAGGCGACGCTGGCGCCACCATAGCCGCCCGCGCGTGCCCGAGCAAACCGCCGCGCCGGCCCAGGTCGCGGCCGGCACCCGGCGCGCGCTGCTAGGGCAGCGGCGCGGCCTGCGGCAGCAGGCGGCAGCCCTGCCTCGGCCCCAGCCATTGCGCGCTTTGCGTGCTGCCCAGGCCGCGGGCGGTCACCCGCCGCGCGGACGGCTCGTCGACCAAGGCGCTGAGCGGCAGGTACTGCTCGACATAGGCGGTGCAATACGCGGCCGGGTTGCCGACCACGTAGCGGCAGGAGCAGTACTCCTTGGCCGAATAGGCGCCGAGAATGGCGGGGAAGGCTTGCAGATCGGCACGGTTGTGCCAAGCCAGCAGGGCCAGCAGCGACGCGACCGGCAGCAGCACGCTACGCAGCGGGCGGCGGATCATGGCTGCGCCGCCTCGCCGAAGGCGGCGCGCACCCGCTTGAGCAACTGGTTATGGCGGTAGCTGCCGTCGCGATCGTCGGCGTAGCGCACCACCACCAGGCGCTCGCTGGGCAGCACATAGAGTGCCTGGCCCCAATGGCCGAGGGCGGCGAAGGTATCGCCCGGGGCATCCGGCCAGGGCCTGGGGGCGCCGGGCAGCTTGACGTTCAACCACCAGTGCCCGCCCGGCACCGCCTCGCCGGGCTGGTCGGGCTGCGGCCGGTAATGGGCAAACGGCGTGCGGTTGAATTCGACCCAGGTCGCCGGCAGCAGCTGGCGCTCGCGCCAGCGCCCGCCACGCTGCAGCAGCAGGCCGACGCGGGCCAGGTCGCGGGCGGTCATGTAGGCATAGGAGGAGCCGACGAAGGTGCCGGCGGCGTCGGTCTCCCACACCGCCGAACGGATGCCCAGGGGCTCGAACAGCGCGGTCCAGGGATAGTCGGCATAGGCCGCGGCACCGACCATGCCCTTGAGCGCGGCGGCCAGCACATTGCTGTCGCCGCTGGAGTAGCGGAAGCGCGACCCGGGCTCGGCCGCGCCTTCGTGAGCGGCGGCGAAGGCGGCCATGTCGGCGCGGCCACGGGTATAGAGCATGGCCACCACCGAGGACTTGAGCGGCGCATATTCGTAGTCCTCCTGCCAGTCCAGACCCGAGGCCCAGTTGAGCAGGTGGCCGACCTCGATCCGGGGATGCGCGGCGAAGGGCGGGTAGTATTGCGCCACCGGCGCCTCCAGTCGCAAACGCCCCTGGCCATAGGCGACCCCGAGCACGCTGGCCAGCAGGCTCTTGCTCACCGACCAGGTCAGGTGCGCGGTGTCGGCGTGGGTCGGCGCCGCATAGCGCTCGTAGACCAGGCGACCGTCACGGATCACCAGCAGGGCGTCGGTGCGCACCCCGCTGCGGCTGGCGTCGTCGCGCGGGGGGAAGGCGTAGGCGGTCAGCGCGTCGATGGCCGGGCCGGGCGTCACCTCGGCAACCGGCCATGCGCTGTCGGGCCAGACCTCGCCCAGGGCCGGGCCGGGCAGCAGGACTGCCGCCAGCAGCAGGAACAGCCGGCGCAACGGAACAACAGCCATGGGGCGGCCTCGGCAACGAACCAGGCAGCACCCTAGCACGGGTAGATGACAGCCTGACGGCGCCAGCCAGGGGCACGCCGCGGGTTCAGCCCAGGGCCGCCAGGGCCTTGCTCAGGCGCTTGCCGCGGGCGGTTTCGGCGATTTCCAGCAGGCCCTTGTCGCGCCGCCACATGCCCGCCCAATGCTCCGGCCCGGCGGCGCAGGCCTTGTCCAGCTCGGCGGCCATGGCGGCGAACTGGGCGAACAGCCCGCCCAGCAGCAGGTGGCTGGCGGCGCTGGTGAGGTTCTGCCGCGCCACCTCGGCACAGCCGGCCAGCAGACCGAGCAGGCGCAACTGCAAGTCCTGCGGCCAGTTCGATTCACGCCCCACGCCGTGCAGCCAGGCGCAGACGGCGGTCAGCACATGCAGGTCCTCGATGCTGCGGAACGGCTTGACGTAGTCGTCCCAGCCATCGCCGGCCAGGCGCTCGCAGTGCGCCGCCTCCAGGTGCAAGCGGGCATGGCCGATATCCGGCATCAGCGGCATGGCCCGCAGGGGCTCGACGCGCACCCCCGGCGCGCCGTTGCGCACGACGCCGAGGGCCAGGCGCGGCGCCTCGCCCTTGGCCTCTTCGCGGGCGGCGACCAGCAGCCAGTCGGCGGCATCGGCGGCGGTGACGAAATCCTTGCGCCCGCTCAGCGCCAGGCCGCTGAGACGGGTGCTCAGGTCCGCCGGGCGCAGGCTGTTGTTCTCGGTCACGCACAGCGCCCCCAGGGACCAGGGCGCCGAAGGCCAGAGCACACGCAGGGCGCCCTGGTAACCGGCGAGAAAGGCCAGACCGGGGGTGGCCGCCAGGCGGCCGCCGAGCAACGCCAGCTCGAACGACGTCGGTTTGACCAGACGCTCCAGCAGCGCCGCGTACCAATCGTCCAGGCTGGCGGCGGGCAGGCGCTCGTGGGGTTGCAGCAGGCGTTGCCAGGGCATGGGAAATCCTCAGCCGATGAAGGGGGCGCTGTCACACAAGCATCACCGAATATTCACGGGGGTGACACCGGTGCTGCCTAGCCTGAGCTTGCCCAACAAGATCGACCGGCCGCAAGTGGCAAGCCGGCTTATGGAGGCTAGGCATGACCCAGATCGCCCTCAATCAGGACCGCACCACCGCAGCACGTCGCCTGCAAGCCGAACGCCTGATCGGCCCGGCCGCCCTGCGTGAAGCCCAGGCGCTGCGCTATCGGGTATTCAGCGCCGAATTCGACGCCAAGCTCAAGGGCGCCGAGCAGGGCCTGGACATGGATGACTACGACAGCCACTGCAGCCACATCGGCGTACGCGACCTGGGCAGCGGCGAACTGGTCGCCACCACCCGCCTGCTCGACCACCAGGCCGCCGCCGGCCTGGGCCGCTTCTACAGCGAGGAGGAGTTCAGCCTGCACGGCCTGCGCCACCTCGAGGGGCCGGTGCTGGAGATCGGTCGCACCTGCGTGGCCCCGGCCTACCGCAACGGCGCGACCATCGCGGTGCTCTGGAGCGAATTGGCCGAGGTGCTCAACCAGGGTGGCTACCGCTACCTGATGGGCTGCGCCAGCATCCCCATGCAGGACGGCGGCATGCAGGCCCAGGCGATCATGCAGCGCCTGCGCGAGCGCCACCTGTGCACCGAGCACCTGCGCGCCGAACCCAAGACCCCGCTGCCGGTACTGGAAGTACCGGGCAACGTCATCGCGCAGATGCCGCCGCTGCTCAAGGCCTACATGCGCCTGGGCGCGAAGGTCTGCGGCGAGCCCTGCTGGGACCGCGACTTCCAGGTCGCCGACGTGTTCATCCTGCTCAAGCGCGACGAACTCTGCCCGCGCTACGCCCGGCACTTCAAGGCGGCGGTCTGAGCGACCGATGCCGGGGCGCCACACCAGGGCGCAGTTGCACGAGTCGCCGGCAGGCTGTAGACAATGCCGGCATTCTTGCCCTTGTTCGCTGGAGTAGCCGATGAAGAAACTGCGTGTGTGCTGGCGCCTGCTGCGCCTGGCGGCCGTGCTCGCCCTGGGCACCCTGCTGGGGGCCGCCGTGGGCCTGCTCGAGCGCCTGGTGCGGCACGACCTGATGGCCACCCGGCAACGCCTGACCCGCTGGTTCCTCGCCCGCCTCGCCGACGCCCTGCCGTTCCGCCTGCGGGTAGCCGGCGAGTTGCCGCGCGCGCCGATGCTGTGGGTCAGCAATCACGTGTCCTGGACCGATATCCCGCTGCTGGGCATGCTCACGCCGCTGTCCTTCCTGTCCAAGGCCGAGGTGCGCAGCTGGCCCCTGGCCGGCTGGCTGGCACACAAGGCCGGCACCCTGTTCATCCGCCGCGGCTCGGGCGACAGCGGCCTGCTCGGCCAGCAGCTCGGCCGCCACCTGCGCCGTGGCCGCCCGCTGCTGATCTTCCCCGAGGGCACCACCACCGACGGCCTGGGCGTGCGCACCTTCCATGGCCGCCTGCTGAGCAGCGCCATCGACAGCGGCGTGGCGCTGCAACCGGTGGCCATCCGCTACCTGCGTGGCGGCGAGCCCTGCGCCATCGCCCCGTTCATCGGCGACGACGACATGCTCTCGCACCTGCTGCGCCTGCTGGCCAGCGAGGTGGCCGAGGTGGAAGTGCAGCTGCTGACGCCCATCGCCAGCGACGCGCTGAGCCGCAACGAACTGGCCCGGCGCGCCCAGGCGGCGGTGAGCGACGCGCTGTTCGGCGCGCCGCAGGCGCAAAGAGAGGCGGCTTAGGCCCCTTCAGTCGCCGCCACGCTGAGCGGCGGCGAAGCGCAGCAGTTGCGGATAGAACAGGCGGAAGTCCTCGCTCAGCGGCTCATACAGCCGCTCCAGTTCGGCCATGGCGCCATCCAGCCCCTCGGGGCGCGACAGGCGCCGCTGCATGGCGGCGAGCACCTGCTCCAGCACGGCGAACTCGCGGTAACTGCCCAGCCAGTCCTGGGCGGCCATGCGCGGCGCGATCAGCGCCAGGCGACCGGGCAGTGCCGCCTCGCCAGCCAGCAGGCGGTAGACCCGGGCCGTGAACTCGTCCAGCGGCTGCTCGGCATAGTCACTCCAGTGCAACGCCAGACAGTGGTCGAAGAACAGGTCCAGGAGGATGCCGGCATAGCGCCGCCGCGCGGCGGGGAAGCGCGCCCGCGAGCGGGCCTGCAACGGATGTGCGTCGGTGAAGGCATCGATGCGTCGGTGCAGGCGGATCGCCGCCTCGATGTCGCCCGGCCACTGCCCGGCCAAGGGGCCCTTGACGAAGTCGCCATACAGGCTGCCGAGCAGCTGCGCCGGCGCATCGCCGCCCAGGTGCAGATGTGCGAGGTAGTTCATACCCGCGAGCTTACACATCAGGGCGGTCGATGTTCACTATCGCCACGAACGATCTGTATATCGCTCTCTCCCGATATAAGGTTCGTTCCATCGCGATAGAGCAATACCGCCACTCGAGGAAGAACGCAGATGGCCATCGATATAGACGAGGTGATCAAGGCCCTGGCCCATCCGGTGCGCCGCGACATCCTGCACTGGCTGAAGACCCCCGAGGCCTATTTCGCCGATCAGGAGCACTCGCTGGATATCGGCGTGTGCGCCGGCAAGATCGACCAACGCACCGGGCTGTCGCAGTCGACCGTATCGGCGCACCTGGCGACGCTGCAACGCGCCGGGCTGGTGACCAGCAAGAAGGTCGGCCAATGGCACTTCTTCAAACGTAACGAAGCCAACATCCAGGCGTTCCTGCGGCATATCAGCCACGAACTGTAGCGCGACGCCCCTCGTTCACCCCTTTCTCCAGGAGCTGGCTCGATGCCACATGCGCTTCTCGTCCTCGCTTTGTCCGCGTTCGCCATCGGCACCACGGAGTTCGTCATCATGGGCCTGCTGCCTGAGGTGGCCGGTGACCTCGGCGTATCGATCCCCGGGGCCGGCTGGCTGGTCACCGGCTATGCCCTGGGCGTGGCCATCGGCGCGCCGTTCATGGCCCTGGTCACCGCCAGCTGGCCACGGCGAGCCGCGCTGCTGGCGCTGATGGGCATCTTCATCGGCGGCAACCTGTTCTGCGCCCTGGCCGGCGACTACCAGATGCTGATGCTGGCTCGGGTGATCACCGCCCTGTGCCACGGCGCCTTCTTCGGCATCGGCTCGGTGGTCGCCGCCAGCCTGGTGCCGGCCAACCGGCGTGCCTCGGCGGTCGCCCTCATGTTCACCGGCCTGACGCTGGCCAATGTGCTCGGCGTGCCCCTGGGCACGGCCCTGGGCCAATACGCCGGCTGGCGCTCGACTTTCTGGGCGGTGACGCTGATCGGCATAGTCGCGCTGGTCGGCCTGTGGCGCGTGCTGCCGAAGGCGGAACCTGCAGGCAAACCCGACCTGCGCGGCGAAATCCGCGCCCTGGGCAGCGCCGGCCTGTGGTTGGCCCTGAGCAGCACGGTGCTGTTCTCCGCCTCGATGTTTGCCCTGTTCACCTATATCGCCCCGCTGCTCGGCGAGGTCACCGGCCTCTCACCGAGCGGCATCACCTGGACCCTGCTGCTGATCGGCCTCGGTCTGACCCTGGGCAACGTGCTCGGCGGGCGGCTGGCCGACTGGCACCTGAGGACCACCCTGCTCGGCGTGTTCGCCGCCATGGCCCTGGTCTCCACCCTGTTCGCCTGGACCAGCCGGGCGCCGATCCCGGCCGAGCTCACCCTGTTTCTCTGGGCCACCGCCACCTTCGCCGCCGTGCCGGCGCTGCAGGTCAATGTGGTGGCCTTCGGCCGCAGCGCACCGAACCTGGTCTCGACCCTGAACATCGGCGCCTTCAACCTCGGCAACGCCCTCGGCGCCTGGATCGGCGGCCTGGCCATCGCCGAAGGCTTCGGCCTCACCCGCGTGCCGCTGGCGGCCGCCGTGCTGGCCGTGCTGGCACTGCTCGCCACCCTGCTGACCTTCAGCACCCACAACCCCGAACCCGCTCTCGCGTTGAACGACTGATCCCACCCGGAGGAAATCCCCATGCCTACGCTTTTCGACCCGATCAAGATCGGCGAGCTGGAACTCGCCAACCGCATCATCATGGCGCCGCTGACCCGCACCCGCGCCGACGCCGGCCGCGTGCCCAACGCGCTGATGGCCGAGTACTACGTGCAGCGTGCCTCGGCCGGCCTGATCATCAGCGAGGCCACCGCGGTCACGCCGATGGGCGTCGGCTACCCGGACACCCCCGGCATCTGGTCGGACGAGCAGGTGCGCGGCTGGAGCAACATCACCAAGGCGGTACACGCCCACGGCGGCAAGATCGTCCTGCAGCTGTGGCACGTCGGACGCATCTCCGATCCGCTCTACCTGGGCGGCGAGTTGCCGGTGGCGCCCAGCGCCATCGCCGCCAAGGGCCACGTCAGCCTGGTGCGCCCGCTGAAGGACTACGTCACCCCGCGCGCCCTGGAGACCGAGGAAATCGCCGACATCGTCGAGGCCTATCGCCTGGGCGCGGAAAACGCCAAGGCCGCCGGTTTCGACGGCGTGGAAATCCACGGGGCCAACGGCTACCTGCTCGACCAGTTCCTCCAGGACAGCACCAACAAGCGCAGCGACCGCTACGGCGGCGCCATCGAGAACCGCGCCCGCCTGCTGCTGGAGGTGACCGACGCGGCCATCGCAGTCTGGGGAGCCGGCCGGGTCGGCGTGCACCTGTCGCCACGGGCCGATGCCCACGACATGGGCGACAGCAATCGCGCCGAGACCTTCGGCTACGTCGCCCGCGAACTGGGCAAGCGCGGCATCGCCTTCCTCTTCGCCCGCGAGCAGGAGGCCGACGACAGCCTGGCGCCAAGCCTGAAAGAGGCCTTCGGCGGCGTGTTCATCGCCAACGAGCGCTTCACCAAGGAACAAGCCAACGCCTGGCTGGCCGCGGGCAAGGCCGACGCCGTAGGCTTCGGCATCCCCTTTATCGCCAACCCCGACCTGCCGGCGCGCCTGGAACAGGATGCGCCGCTCAACGAGGCGCGACCGCAGACCTTCTACGGCGCCGGACCGGTCGGCTACATCGACTACCCGCGGTTGTAACGGCCGGTCGATTCGACCGGCAGAAAAAAGCCCGCAGCGATGCGGGCTTCTGCGTTGCAGCGCCGATCAGCGGGCGTCGATCTGCGCCTGCAGGTTCTGGATCTGCGCCTGCAGGGTACTGATGTTGCGGGTCATCTGTGCGCGGAAGGCATCGAACTCGGCGGTGTTGCTCTTCGGCGCCGGACGGTTCTCCAGATCGCTCTTGAGCACCAGGATGTCCTGCTCCAGGCGCGCGATGGCCTGGTTCGGGTTGCCGATCTTCTTCAGCGCGGCGACCTCCTCGTTCAGGCTCTTGAGCTGGCCTTCGAGCTTGCCCAGGCCATTCTGGGCGCCTTTGAGGGACGCCAGCTCGGCCTTCAGCGCCGCCTGTTCGCCGCCGAGCTTCTTCAACGCGGCATCGTACTGGCCGGTTGCGCCCTGCTGGCTCTTCAGCTCGGCGGCCAGCTGCTCCAGGCGCTTGTCCTGGCCACTGGACTGGCCGGCGACGCCCTGCTGCTGCTTGTTCAGCTCGGCCAGGCGGCTCTCCAACTGCTTGACCTGCAGCTTCAGCGCCTCGCTGCCGGTGGTCACGGTCGACTCGGTGGCCACCACCTTGCCGGAGATGTCCTGGATGCGCCCGGCCGCCTCCTCGCTGATGCGGGCGAAGCTTTCCTGGGTGGCCACCAGCTGCTGCTCCATCAGGCTGATCTGCTGGAAGCTCCACCAGGCGAGTCC
Source organism: Pseudomonas sp. MBLB4123 (assembly GCF_051904775.1). Taxonomy (NCBI): domain Bacteria; kingdom Pseudomonadati; phylum Pseudomonadota; class Gammaproteobacteria; order Pseudomonadales; family Pseudomonadaceae; genus Pseudomonas; species Pseudomonas sp. MBLB4123. The sequence goes on along the minus strand of NZ_CP196711.1, from coordinate 4,433,528 downwards.
GCCCAGGGCTATGGTCAGCGCGCCGACCAGGGCCCACAACGGCCCGGTGCCGGCCCCCTTGGCGGGGGCCGCCGCGGCGCCGCGGCCATAGGCCGGCGTGCGCGCCGGCTCGGGGTGATCGGCCTCGAATTCATCGCGATCCCGCTCGGGGGTCAGGCTGGGCACATGATCGAGTTCGTCGTGAGCATCGTTACGCATGGGTAAACCTTCAAGAAACGCCGGGAAGCGAAGTGCCGCGCAGTATAACGTTTCGCACGCCCGGCTTCAGCGTCGCGCCTTGTCGGTGCGGCACGCACCACTTGGGCGCGTGCCCTCGTCCACCCGCTGCCTGCCCGGCCCGCAGTGACGCCACGCGGTGACCTGGTACGCCGCTTGCTCGGTCCCGCGGGCGACCGGCACGACAAAGGGCATTCCGCCCAGCGTCAATCGACAGGAAACCGAGCATGGAACTCAACAGAGAGATACTGGACTGCATGAAGAGCCTGCGCCGCCGCCTGCGCGAGGAGCTGGCGCTGGACATCCGCCTGAGCCAGGCCGATGCGGTCGGCGCCATGCTCGCCGCCTGCCTCGGCTCGAACGATGAGGACACCCGCCGACTCGGCCAGCGCCTGGCACGCTACAGCGACCAGCCCTTCGCCCCAGCCGCCGGGCAGGCGGCGCAAGCCGCCCAGGACGGCGCCGTGACCGAGCGTCCGTCCCGCGCCTCGCAGCGCATCTATCGCGGCCAGCGCATCCACGCCTGAGCGTCCCTCAACCGGGGTGGTGGGCCTTCCACCACTGGCAGAACTCATCCAGCGCCGTCCACAGGCTGACCTGGGGGTCGTAGTCGAGGTATTCGCGAGCGCGCCCTATATCCAGGGAGAAGTCCTTGGCCATCATCGCCACGCCCAGGCGGAACAGGGTCGGCTCGGGGCGCCCGGGCAGCAGTCGGCAGGCGCCCTCGTTGAGCGCCGCCGCGCCATAGGCCAGGGCATAGGGCAGGTGCCGGGTCACCGGCGGCAGGCCGAGGCCGCGCAGCACATAGTTGACCGCATCCCACAGCGGTACCGGCGCACCGTTGCTGATGTTGTAGGCCCGCCCCAGGGCCGGGCCGGCGGCCAGCAGGGCGGCGAACAGGGCGTCGTTGAGATTGTGCACGCTGGTGAAGTCGACCTTGTTCAGGCCGTTGCCGATGATCGCCAGGCGCCCCTTGCGCTGCATGTTGATCAGCCGCGGGAAGATGCTGGTGTCGCCGGCCCCGGTGACCGAGCGCGGCCGTAGCGCCAGCACCTCCAGGCCGAACTCCTGGGCGCCGAACACCCGCTGCTCGGCCAGGTACTTGGTCTTGCCGTAATGGTCGAAGAAGCGCTTGGGCACCTGCTCTTCCCGGATCGCCACACGGGACCGGCCGTCGAAGTAGATGGACGGCGACGACAGGTGCACCAGGCGCCGCACCTGCTGTTTCAGGCAGGCCTCGACGATATTCTCGGTCACCTGCACATTGGCCCGATGGAAATCCTCGTAACGCCCCCACACGCCCACCGCGCCGGCGCAGTGCACCACCGCCTCGACGTCGTGGCACAGCCGCCGGGCCAGTTCGGCATCGCCCAGATCGCCCTGGACGAACTCGGCGCCGCGCTTGACCAGGTGCTCCACGCCTTCGGCCCGGCGCCCGTTGACCCGCACCGCGAGGCCCTGCTCCAGGGCGAAACGGGCGAAACGGCCGCCGATGAAACCGCTTGCCCCGGTAACCAGAATCTTCATTGCCCCGCCCCCTGCTGTCGTCCAGAGGCGCACTCTAGCAGCGCCGTGGCGGGTGTGCCCTGTCGGAGCCGGCCAGAACGGCGGCCCTGCGGCCCCGGCCGGCAATCGCGGCTGCTGCGGCGATAGCGGCTACGCTATTAGCCATTGCCCGCGACAGGAGCCCCGCATGGCCACACGACCCTGGATGATCTACGGTGCCAATGGCTACACCGGCCACCTGCTGGCCCGCGAGGCACAGCGCCAGGGGCTCAAGCCGATACTGGCCGGACGCAACCCGGCGGCGGTGCATGCCCTGGGCAGCCGGCTCGGTCTGGAGTGCCGGATCTTCGACCTGCAGCACCCCGAACGGGCGCACGAGGCGCTGGCCGACGTGGCGGTGGTCGCCCACTGCGCCGGCCCCTTCTCCGCCACCGGCCTGTCCATGCTCGCGGCCTGCCTGGCCAGCGGCAGCCACTACCTGGACATCACCGGCGAAATCGACGTATTCGAGACGGCCCATGGTTTCGACCAGAAGGCCCGCGAGCAAGGCCTGGTGATCTGCCCCGGGGTCGGTTTCGACGTGCTCCCCAGCGACTGCCTGGCCGCCTGCCTGCAGCAGGCGCTGCCGGATGCCGAGCAGCTGACGCTGGGCTTCGACACGGGCGGAGGCCTGTCGCCGGGCACCGCCAGGACCCTGCTCCAGGGGCTCCCCCTGGGCGGCCGGGTGCGCCGCGACGGTTTCATCACCGCGGTACCGCTGGGCTTCAAGCGCCGCCGTATCGACTTCGGCCGCGGTGCCAAGCCGGCTGTGACCATCCCCTGGGGCGACGTGGCGACCGCCTACTTTTCCACCGGCATCGGCAATGTCGAGGTCTACCTGCCGGCGCCGACAGCCCTGGCCGTCGGCATGCGCCTGCTCGACCCCTTGCGCCCGCTGCTCGGGCAGCCACGCCTGCAGGACTGGCTCGCCCGCCTGCTCGAACGGCGCGTCCGCGGGCCCGACCTGCCCCGCCGCGAGCGTCACCGCAGCTGGCTCTGGGGCGAGGTGCGCAACGCCGACGGCCAGATCAGGAGCGCCCGCCTGGAGACGGCCAACGGCTACACGGTGACGGTGCATGGCGTGCTCCTGGCCCTGCGTCACCTGCTCGGCTACCGGGGCCCCGGCGGCTATTTCACCCCCTCGCAACTGCTGGGCGCACGCTGCGTCGAACGCCTGCCCGACTCGGGGCAGATCCTCGTTTCCTGAGCCGCACCAGCTCCGGCCCACCCCGGGCCGGCGTTACCCAACCGCGCCGAGCGACGGCACGAACGGACTGTCCGCTGCCCCTGAACCCGCCATCTCGCACCCCTGCCCACGCCCGGTTACCGGGCCGTGCGGCGCTTCTGACGCACCCGCGCTCGTTTTTATTGACGACCGTAAATTACTTCGCACGCTTCTTGCAGAATATTCAACATCACGCCCCCTCTGTCACCCTTCTACCCGCGGAGTTCCAGGACATGCCCCTACGCCTCAAACTCGTGCTCAGCTACCTGGCAATCGGCCTGATACCGGTGCTGCTCATGGCCTTCATGGCCTACCAGCAGGCCAGCCAGACTCTCAGGGAGCAAACGCTGAACACCCTGGAGGCCGTAGCGAATATCAAACAACGCCAGTTGCTGGACGGCTGGCAGTCCCGCCACAACCAGCTCAGCAGCCTGGCCGCCAACCTCGCCGGCAACTACCAGGGCCTCGACCGCAACGCGCTGATCAGCGCGGCCAACTACGACCGGCCGATCTTCGAGAACTTCATCGAGACCTTCGGCTTCCGCGACCTCAAGCTGATCGCCGGCGACGGTCAGCAGATCTTCGGCGTGCAGCGCGACGCCGACGCCGGACGCGACTCGCCCCTGGCGCATCTGGTGCAGGCCAGCCTGAACGAACGCCGGGCCCTCATCGGCGACCTGGCGGTCAACCCGCAAACCGGCGAGCCGAGTCAGTTCCTGGTCGCCCCCATCATCACTGAGCACGAGGTCATAGCCCTGCTGGCCCTGGAGCTGCCGCTCGCCCCGCTGAACGCGGTGATGCAGACGCGCCAGGGCCTCGGTGACGCCGGAGAAACCTATCTGGTGGGCGGCGACCTACGCCTGCGTTCCGACTCGGTGCGCGTCGAGGGGCAGCGAGTCGAGCGCGCCGCGCACCCGGCCGCGCCGCTCGCCGGCGCCGCCATCGTCCGCGCGCTGCAGGGCGAACAGGGGCGCCTGAGCGAAGCCGGCCTGGACGGCCGCCCGGCGCTCAAGGCCTTCGTCCCCCTGGCCTTCGCCGGGCAACGCTGGGCCCTGATCGCCGAGATGGACCAGGCCCAGGCCTTCGCCCCGGTACGCGCCCTGCTGTGGCAACTGCTAACCCTCGCCCTGCTGACCATCGCCGCGGTGGCCCTGGCCACCTGGCTGGTCAGCCGCAGCGTGATGCGCCCGCTGGGCGGCGAGCCGAGCAGCATGGCCGCCCTGGCGCGCCGCCTGGCGGCCGGCGAGCTGCAACTGGCGGGCGACGGCGCCGCCCACGGCGGCCTGATGCAGGCCCTGCAGGACATGGCCACGGCCTGGCGCGAGGTGATCGCGCGGCTGCGTCAGGCCAGCCAGGCGGTGGGCGCGGCCAGTGGCGACATCCTCGGCGCCGCCGGGCAGACCAGCAGCCGCCTGGACCAGCAGCAGGAAGCCCTGGAACTGGTGGTCAGCGCGGTCGACCAGATGGCCGCCACCGTGCAGGAGATCGCCGCCAACGCCAGCCAGAGCGCCGACGGCAGTGCCGCCGCCCGCGAAGCCTTCGCCGCCATGCAGGCCACCCTGCAGCACATGATCGGCCGCCAGGACCAGCTGCTCGACGGCCTGCGCCAGGCCGACCGGGTGGTGCATACCCTGGCCGGCAACAGCCAGCAGATCGGCGCGGTGCTCGCGGTGATCCGCGGCATCGCCGAGCAGACCAATCTGCTCGCCCTCAATGCCGCCATCGAGGCCGCCCGCGCCGGCGAGCAGGGCCGCGGCTTCGCCGTGGTGGCCGACGAGGTCCGTCACCTGGCCCTGCGTACCCGCAGTGCCACCGAGGAGATCGTGCCGATCATCGACGCCCTCGGCGACTCCGCCAGCCAGGCGTTGACCCGCATGCAGGGCGCCAGCGCACAGGCCCAGGCCCTGGAGGACGAGACCCAGGCGGTGCTCGGCTCGCTCGGGCGTCTGGATGACTCGCTGCAGGGCGTGCACGCCCTGGCCTTCCAGATCGCCGCGGCCGCCGAACAACAGGCGGCGACCACCGCCGAGGTCAACCGGCACATGCACCAGCTCCACGAGATGACCGGGGAGAACCGCCAGACCGCCGCCCATACCCGCGACTGCGGCGAACAGCTGCGCACGCTTGCCGGCAGCCAGGAGCAGTTGGTGGCGCACTTCCGCCTCTAGTCGACCGGGCGCACCAGGCGGGCGCGGGTCGCCCGCTCCAGGTGGCGGGTGAGCGTGGCCAGGAGCTCACCGCCATTGCGCCAGTGATGCCAGTACAGCGGCACATCCAGCGGCCGTTCGGGCAGGACTTCCACCAGCGCCCCGGCGGCCAGCTCGCGCTCGACCTGCAGCTCCGGCACCAGTCCCCAGCCGAAACCGGCGCAGGCCAGGCGCACGAAACCCTCGGAGGACGGACAGAGGTGGTGGACGAAGCTCCCCTCCACGCCGAGGCTGGCCAGGTAGCGATGCTGCAGCAGGTCGTCCGGGCCGAAGACGATGGCCGGCACCCGCGCCAACCGCTGCGCCTGGACGCCGTCCGGGAAGTGCCGGGCGAGGAACCCCGGGCTGGCCAGCGCCCGGTAGCGCATGCCCCCCAGCGGCAGGGAGCGGGCCCCGGCCACCGGCCGCTCGGCGGCGCACACGCAGGCGGCCACCTCGCCGGCGCGCATGCGCTTGAGGCCGACGTCCTGGTCCTCCACCACCAGGTCCAGCAACACCCCCTGCTCGGCACAGAACTCGCTCACCGCGCCGCCCCACCAGGTGGCCAGGCTGTCGGCGTTGAGGGCGATGCGCAGGCGCTCCGGCAGGCCGCCCTCGTCCAGGGCCGGCACCTGGCCCTGCAGGTCGCGCTCGAGCAGACGCACCTGCTGCACATGGTTGAGCAGGCGCCGACCGATCTCGGTGGGCGCCGGCGGCGTGGCGCGCACCAGCACCGGCTGGCCGACCCGCGCCTCGAGCAGCTTGATCCGCTGCGACACCGCCGACTGCGACAGCCCGAGCGCCTGGGCGGCCCGCTCGAAGCCGGCCTGCTCCACCACCGCCGCCAGGGCGGCCAGCAACTTGTAGTCGAACAAATCAGTTTTCCTAATGAGACATCAGCATCATGTATTTTCCTTATACAGCCTAAGGCCCCAGACTGGCCACATCCCACCGCTGTCCGAGGAGCCCGTCATGTCCGGCGAAACCGATCTATACCGCCTGCTGCAAAGCATGCAGCCGCAACTGAACCCTGGCCAATACGTCTTCTGCAGCCTGCCCCAGGACGCCGATTGCCAGGGACTGGAACCGGTCGCCAGCATGCGCGAGGGCGAAGGCCTGACCCTGGTGCTCCCCCGTGCCCAGGCCGATGCCCGGGGCCTGGGCTACGACTACGTCGCGGCCTGGATCACCCTGCGCGTGCACTCCTCCCTGGCCGCGGTGGGCCTGACCGCTTCCTTCTCCGCGGCCCTGGCCCGCGCCGGGGTGAGCTGCAACGTGGTGGCCGGCTATTACCACGACCACTTGTTCGTGCCCGTCGAACGGGCCGAGCGTGCCCTGTCCACCCTCCTGGCCCTGGCGGCTACGGCGACCCCGGAGTGACCGGCATGTGGCAGAGCTACAGCAACGGCCTGCTGGTGGCCATCGGCCTGATCATGGCGATCGGCACGCAGAACGTCTTCGTCCTGGCCCAGAGCCTGCGCCGCGAGCACCATGTGCCGGTGGCCCTGCTGTGCATCCTCTGCGATGCCCTGCTGGTCAGCGCCGGAGTGTTCGGCCTGGCCGCGGCGCTGAGCCAGAGTCCGCTGCTGCTGGGCATCGCCCGCTGGGGCGGCGCCGCCTTCCTGCTCTGGTACGGCGCCCAGGCACTGCGCCGCGCCTGGAACCCGCAGGCCCTGGACGCCAGCGGCCAGGGCGTCCCGCGTTCGCGGCGCCGGGTACTGCTGGCGGCCCTGGCCGTGACCCTGCTCAACCCGCACGTGTACCTGGACACCGTGCTGCTGATCGGCTCCCTCGGTGCCCAGCAGCCGATGCCCGGCGCCTATGCCCTGGGAGCGGCCAGCGCCTCGCTGCTCTGGTTCCTCGGCCTGGCCCTCGGCGCGGCCTGGCTCGCCCCCTGGCTGGCGCGCCCGGCGACCTGGCGGCTGATCGAACTGGGCGTCGCGGCGATGATGTTCGCCATCGCGGCGCAGCTGCTGCTCGCCCACTGAGTCAGGCAACCCTCCCGCATGCCGGGGCCGTACCGGCACAAGGCCCTGGCACGAGCTTTTCCACACAGTTGCTGCGTGGTTATGCCCCGCCCCCGGTGCTATGATCCCGGGTCTGCGGCGCCAAGGAGTAGAAACTCACGCCGCTTGTCCGGCCGCCCGTGAACGGCCTCGCGCACACCGCACCTGACCTGAGTAGGAGATAGACCATGGCTTTCGAATTGCCGCCGCTGCCGTACGAGAAGAACGCCCTCGAACCGCACATTTCCGCCGAGACTCTGGAATACCACCACGGCAAGCACCACAACACCTATGTGGTGAACCTGAACAACCTGGTGCCGGGCACCGAGTTCGAAGGCAAGAGCCTGGAAGAGATCGTCAAGACCTCCTCGGGCGGCATCTTCAACAACGCCGCGCAGATCTGGAACCACACCTTCTACTGGAACTGCATGACCCCGAACGGCGGCGGCCAGCCGACCGGCGCCCTGGCCGACGCGATCAACGCGGCCTTCGGTTCCTTCGACAAGTTCAAGGAAGAGTTCAGCAAGGTCTCCATCGGCACCTTCGGCTCCGGCTGGGGCTGGCTGGTGAAGAAGGCCGACGGCTCCCTGGCCCTGGCCAGCACCATCGGCGCCGGCTGCCCGCTGACCAGCGGCGACACCCCGCTGCTGACCTGCGACGTGTGGGAGCACGCCTACTACATCGACTACCGCAACCTGCGTCCGAAGTATGTCGAGGCGTTCTGGAACCTGGTCAACTGGGACTTCGTAGCCAAGAACTACGCCGCCTAAGACCGCGCCCGCGCGCACAAAAAACCCGGCCGAATGCCGGGTTTTTTGCGTTCTATGGAATGCCCCGGCCGGACTTCCGCAGCGGCGCCGACGATCCACTCGGCCCATCCACCCGAGTGCGCCGAATCCCTCAGCGGCTCGATAGATGCGCACGCCCCAGTCCCTGCAACTATCGACTAATCGAGATGACGCGATGGCGCGGCTGTGGCACCGTTGCCCCTCAAGTTCTCACGTCATCGCACCGACACAATACAAGAACACAACAAGGCAAGCCTGCGGCCGCGGCATCGCCCGACTGCGAGCGACTCGTGATAATGGCCCTTTGACGGCCAACGCGAGTTTGCCAATACTCACACCGGTCTGACGCCTCGCGCATCGCACAAGGAATCGCCATTTGAAGCTGGAACTCCGGAACAGCCTGTCATTGAAGCTGCTGCGCGTGGTGCTGCTCTCGGCCCTGGCCGTTGGCGTGGTATTGAGTTGCGCACAGATCGTCTTCGACGTGTACAAAGCGCGCCAGGCCGTGGCCAACGATGCCCAGCGGATTCTCGGCATGTTCCGCGACCCCTCGACCCAGGCGGTCTACAGCCTGGACCGCGAGATGGGCCTGCAGGTCGTCGAGGGCCTGTTCCAGCACGACTCGGTGCGCATGGCCGCCATCGGCCACCCGGACGAACCGATGCTCGCGGAACGCGAGCGCGAGCCCTTGGCCCTGCCGACCCGCTGGCTGACCGACCCGATCCTCGGCGAGGAGCAGAGCTTCACCACCCGCCTGGTCGGTCGTGCGCCCTACAGCGAGTATTACGGCGACCTCAAGATCACCCTCGACACCGCGCTCTATGGCCAGAACTTCATCACCAGCTCGGTGATCATCTTCATCTCCGGCGTCTTGCGCGCCCTGGCCATGGGCCTGGTGCTGTACCTGGTCTATCACCTGCTGCTGACCAAGCCCCTGTCGAAGATCATCGACCACCTGAGCCGCATCAACCCCGATCGCCCCAGCGAACACAAGCTGCCCATGCTCAAGGGCAACGAGAAGAACGAGCTGGGGCTGTGGATCAGCACCGCCAATCAGCTGCTCGAGTCCATCGAGCGCAACACCCACCTGCGCCGCGAGGCGGAAGACAGCCTGTTGCGCATGGCCCAGCACGACTTCCTCACCGGCCTGCCCAACCGCCAGCAGCTGCAGCAGCAGCTCGACCAGATACTCGAGGAGGCCGGCCGTCGGCAGCGCCGCGTGGCCGTGCTGTGCGTCGGCCTGGACGACTTCAAGGGGGTCAACGAACAGTTCAGCTACCAGACCGGCGACCAGCTGCTGCTGGCCCTGTCCGACCGCCTGCGCAGCCACAGTGGCCGCCTCGGCGCCCTGGCCCGCCTGGGCGGCGATCAGTTCGCCCTGGTCCAGGCCGACATCGAGCAACCCTACGAGGCCGCCGAGCTGGCGCAGAGCGTGCTGGACAACCTGGAGGGCCCGTTCCATTTCGATGGGCAGGAGGTGCGCCTGCGGGCCACCATCGGCATCACCCTGTTCCCGGAAGACGGCGACAACACCGAGAAGCTGCTGCAAAAAGCCGAACAGACCATGACCCTGGCCAAGACCCGTTCGCGCAATCGCTACCAGTTCTACATCGCCAGCGTCGACAGCGAGATGCGGCGGCGCCGGGAGCTGGAAAAGGACCTGCGCGAAGCCTTGACCCTGCAACAGTTCAGCCTGGTCTACCAACCCCAGGTGGATTACCGCGACCACCGGGTGGTCGGCGTCGAGGCCCTGTTGCGCTGGCTGCATCCGCAACACGGCCTGATCCCGCCGGACCTGTTCATCCCCCTGGCGGAACAGAACGGCACCATCATCGCGATCGGCGAATGGGTGCTCGACCAGGCCTGCCGCCAGCTGCGCGAGTGGCACGACCTGGGCTTCAACGAGCTGCGCATGGCCGTCAACCTGTCCACCGTGCAACTGCACCACGCCGAACTGCCGCGGGTGGTCAACAACCTGATGCAGGTCTATCGCCTGCCCTCGCGCAGCCTCGAGCTGGAGGTCACCGAGACCGGCCTGATGGAGGACATCACCACCGCCGCCCAGCACCTGCTGAGCCTGCGCCGCTCCGGCGCGCTGATCGCCATCGACGACTTCGGTACCGGCTACTCCTCGCTGAGCTACCTCAAGAGCCTGCCGCTGGACAAGATGAAGATCGACAAGAGCTTCGTGCAGGACCTGATGGACGACGAAGACGACGCCACCATAGTGCGCGCCATCATCCAGCTCGGCACCAGCCTGGGCATGCAGGTGATCGCCGAAGGGGTGGAAACCACCGAACAGGAGAGCTACATCATCGCCCAGGGCTGCCACGAGGGGCAGGGCTACCTGTACAGCAGACCCCTGCCCACCCGCGAGCTGACCCAGTTCCTCAAGCAGTCCCGCCGCCTCGCGACCGTGGCCAACCCCGCCACGCTGTGACTGCCGTCCGCTACGAGCCCGCCGCCCGGCGGGCTCGTTCGCGCCCACGCGCGATGCGCCAGCGCCGCCTTGCCGCAGGCCGTTCGCTCAGGCCAGGGTGCCGCCCAGCAACCAGGCGGTCGCCAACGCGCCGGCCAGGCACAGCAGCGCGCCTCCCGTAGCCTGCCAGTAGAACTGCCGCGCCAGCTCGTCTTCCCCGGCACTGGCGAGAATGAAGGGCTGTGCCTCCCGCGGCTTGCCCATGTGATGCTGCGCCGGCCGCTGGCTGGTCTGCCGATGGCGATCCTCGGCCTCCAGCTGCGCGGCCAGGCGCACGCGGCTCCACTCCTGCTCGTCCAGCCGACCGTTGCGATCGCTATCGAAGCGCTGCAGCAGGCCGGCGAAGTCGCCCTTCCATTCGCGGATCACCGCCCCCTGTGCCGCATCCAGGTCGAGGCCCTGGCGGCCGCCGCCACTGCTGCGGAACTCACCGATGGCGTACAACGGCTGGCCGCTATGCAGGCGCTCCTCGGTGTAGCGGTAACTCTTGCCGCCGTCCAGCCAGGCCATCCAGCCGCCCTTGGCCACGCCGCGCGGGTGGCGCAGGTTGCCGCGCCAGACCTCGCGGGTCGAGGGGCGCACCTCGGCGCCCCGCGGATCGATCAGGCACTGGCCGGTGCCGTCGCCCAGCAGCAGCCAGCCCTCGCTGCGGCCGCTCTCGACCACCCGCCAGCTGCGACTCTTGCCGTTGGACTGGTATTCCTCGATCTTGAAGCGCCACCACAGGCAGGGCTTGCCGGTCAGGGGGGCGACTATCGCGGTATCGGCCTGCTCCTGCAGCACGCCGTAGAACTCGACGTAGCCCTGGGCCGCCGAGCGGATCTTCGAAGTCGGCGTGTCCAGCAGGTGGCGCGCCTGGCTCAGGCGGCGCAGGCCCCACCAGGCACCGCCGACGCTCGCGGCCAGGCTCAGGGCCAGGCCGAACAGCAGTTCCTCGATCGCCACGGCTCAGCCGAACAGGGTCTTGAGGTCGACGTCGGCCTTCTCCGCCTCGCTGAACTGCAACAGCTCGGCACTCTTGAAGGCGAAGAAACGGGCGAGCAGCACGTCGGGGAACTGCTCGATGCGCACGTTGCTCAGGTTGACCGCCTCGTTGTACAGCTCGCGGCGATCGGCGATGCCGTTCTCCAGGCCGCTGATGCGCTGCTGCAGGTGCTGGAAACTGTCGTTGGCCTTGAGGTCCGGATAGTTCTCGGCCAGGGCGAACAGCTGGCCCAGTCCGGCGCGCAGGCCACTCTCGGCCTTGCCCAGGGCGCCCACGTCATGCTGTTCGCGGGCGCTGGCCACGGCGCTGCGGGCGGCGATCACCCGCTCCAGGGTGGTGCGCTCGTGCTGCATGTATTGCTTGCAGGTCTCCACCAGCTTGGGCAACTCCTCATGGCGCTGCTTGAGCAGCACATCGATATTGGCCCAGGCCTTGCCGACCCCGTGCTTGAGGCGCACCAGGCCGTTGTAGAGGATCACCGCATAGGCGGCGACCAGGATCAGGATGACGAGAGTAGCGACGCTGCTGAGGCTCATGGGGTGTTCTCCATAACGACGGGCCGTGATGATCGACAAAGGATGCGAGCCGGCATTCTACCGGCATCCCGGGCGGCAGGCGCAGACGCGGCGCACGGCTTTTGTGCCGGCGCAGCGCAATATTCCTTTGCGCTTAATGCAAATCTTTCGCATTATGTTGCGACTTTTCTGAGCGCAATCGCTCATGCCTCTCACTTATCACGCAAAGGATGTCGTCATGATTCGTATGCCCCTGGCTTCCGCCAGCCTGCTGGCCATCGCCATTTCCCTCGCCGGTTGCGGCGAAGACCAGGCCCCTGCCACGCAAGCTGCCGTCCCCGCCGCCACCGCGGCGGTAGCCAAGGTCAGCACGATCGACGAAGCCGCCGGCAAGGCCGTGGTCAGCCACTACGCCGACCTGGCGCTGGCCGTGTTCAGCGACGCGGCGAGCACCGGCAAGGCCCTGCAGGGCGCCATCGACGCGCTGCTGGCCGACCCGACCCCGGCCACCCTGCAGGCGGCTCGCGAGGCCTGGCTGGCCGCCCGCGTGCCCTACATGCAGAGCGAGGTGTTCCGTTTCGGCAATGCCGTGGTCGACGACTGGGAAGGCCAGCTCAACGCCTGGCCGCTGGACGAGGGCCTGATCGACTACGTCGCCAGCGATTACCAGCACGCCCTGGGCAACCCGGGCGCGGCCGCCAATATCATCGCCAACAGCCAGATCCAGCTGGGCGAAGATCAGCTCGACGTAGCCGAAATCACCCCGGAACTGCTCGCCAGCCTGAACGAGCTGGGCGGCTCGGAAGCCAACGTCGCCACCGGCTACCACGCCGTCGAGTTCCTCCTCTGGGGCCAGGACCTCAACGGCAGCAATCCGGGTGCCGGTGAGCGTCCGGCCAGCGACTTCCTGGTCGGCGAAGGCGCCACCGGCGGCCACAACGAGCGTCGCCGCGCCTACCTGAAGGCCGCCACCGAACTGCTGGTCGCCGACCTGGACGAGATGGTCGGCCAGTGGCAGCCGGGCGTGGCCGACAACTACCGCGCCAGCCTGGAGGCCGAGTCGCCCGAGAACGGCCTGCGCAAGATGCTGTTCGGCATGGGCAGCCTGTCTCTCGGCGAACTGGCCGGCGAGCGCATGAAGGTCGCCCTGGAGGCCAACTCCACCGAGGACGAGCACGACTGCTTCAGCGACAACACCCACAACTCGCACTTCTACAACGCCAAGGGCATCCGCAACGTCTACCTCGGCGAGTACCGCAAGGTCGACGGCAGCACCCTGAGCGGCCCGAGCCTGTCCGCCCTGCTCGCCAAGGTCGACGCCCAGGCCGACAGCACCCTGCAGAGCGACCTGCAAACCACCGAGGCCAAGCTGCAGGCCCTGGTCGACAGCGCCGAGAAGAACGACCAGCACTTCGACCAGCTGATCGCCGCCGATAACGCCGCCGGCCAGCAGATCGTTCGCGACGCCATCGCCGCCCTGGTGGCGCAGACCGGCGCCATCGAGCAGGCAGCTGGCAAGCTGGGCATCGGCGACCTCAACCCGGACACCGCCGACCACCAGTTCTAAGCCGGCGCGGCAACACCAAGCCGATGCGCCTCCGGGCGCATCGGCTTTTTTTCGTCCGCGGTTGCCCCAGCAGGGCATCATCGCGACTGGTCCGCTTATGGGGTGCGACCATTCGCCCGCACAACAAACGCAAATCGCTCTTATTTAACGCGGACCGGGCTGTTAAGATTGCCCGCCCGATTCTGCTGCCGCGGACCCGTTCGATGCGTGCCCCCCTGCCCCGCCTGCCCGCCCTATCGTGCATCCTGCTCGCCTGCGCCCTGACGGCCTGCGACCAGGCGCCCCGCTTCACCCAGGCCGAGCCCGGCGAGGCCCTGTCCGGCGGCAGTGCCACGGTGTTCAAGACCGACCACAATGCCTACTCCCTGCCCGCGGCCAATCTCTCGCCATCACGGCGCCTGGACTTCAGCGTGGGCAACAGCTTCTTCCGCAACCCCTGGGTGACGGCCCCCGCGACCACCACCGCGCGCGACGGCCTGGGCCCGCTGTTCAACACCAACGCCTGCCAGAATTGCCACATCAAGGACGGCCGTGGCCATCCCCCCGAGGCCGATGCCCTCAGCGCCACCTCACTGCTGGTGCGCCTGTCGTTGCCGGCCGGTGCCGAGCATGGCGAAACGCTGAAGCGCCTGGGCGTGCTGCCCGAGCCGACCTACGGCGGCCAGCTGCAGGATATGGCCAACCCCGGGGTCGCCGCCGAGGGCAAGGTACGCGTGAGCTACAGCCCGCAGACAGTCAAGTTCGCCGACGGCCACGAGGTCGAACTGCGCCGCCCGAGCCTGCAGATCAGCCAGCTCGGCTACGGCCCGCTGCACCCGGATACGCAGTTCTCCCCACGCATCGCCCCGCCGATGATCGGCCTCGGCCTGCTCGAGGCCATTCCGGAGGCCGCACTGCTGGCCAACGCCGACCCCGAGGACGCAGACGGCGATGGCATTTCCGGCCGGCCCAACCGGGTCTGGGACGACGCCCTGCAGCGCACCGTGCTCGGCCGCTTCGGCTGGAAGGCCGGGCAGCCCAACCTCAACCAGCAGAACGCCCACGCCTTCGCCGGCGACATGGGCCTGACCAGCGCCCTGGTGACCGCCGATGACTGCAGCGAGCGGCAGGCCGACTGTCGCGCCGCCCCCGACGGTGGCGCGCCGGAGGTCAGCGACAGCATCCTCGCCAGCGTGCTGTTCTACAGCCGCAACCTGGGCGTGCCGGCGCGGCGCCGGGTCGAGGATGCCCAGGTGCTGGCCGGCAAGGGGCTGTTTTTCCAGGCCGGTTGCCAGCGCTGCCACACCCCGAAGTTCACCACCGCGGCGGACGCCGCCGAACCCGAGTTGGCCAACCAGACCATCCGCCCCTATAGCGACCTGCTGCTGCACGACATGGGCAGCGGCCTGGCCGACGAGCGCAGCGAGTTCCTCGCCTCGGGCCGCGAGTGGCGCACGCCACCGCTATGGGGCATCGGCCTGACCGAAACGGTCAACGGCCATACCCAGTTCCTCCACGACGGCCGCGCCCGCAACCTGCTGGAGGCCATCCTCTGGCACGGCGGCGAGGCCGAGGCCGCGCGGCAACAGGTCCTCACCTTCGACGCCGAGCAGCGCACCGCGCTGCTGGCCTTCCTGAACTCGCTGTAAGGAGCCGTTCATGATCCGCTCGCCCTTCACCCTCGCCCTGCTGAGCCTGGCACTGGCGGCATGCTCGCCCAGCGACCCGCAGCAGCGGGTCAGCGTCGCGCTGACCGACGGCGTGCTGCTGCCGGCCTACGGCAGCTGGGCCGAAACCGACCGCCAGCTGGCCGCCAGCGCCCAGGCCTTCTGCAGCGGTCAGCAGGGCCTCGGCGATGCCCGCCAGGCCTTCCTCGCCGCCCAGAGCGCCTGGGCCGGGCTGCAACCCATGCTGATCGGCCCCCTGGCCGAGGGCAACCGTGCCTGGCAGGTGCAGTTCTGGCCGGACAAGAAGAACCTGGTGGCGCGCCAGGTGGGCGCCTTGCTTGAGCGCAAGCCACAGCTGAGCCCCGCCGACCTGGACAAGTCCAGCGTGGTGGTCCAGGGCCTGACGGCCTACGAATACCTGCTGTTCGATGCCGCCATCGACCTCGACGATGCCCAGCAACGCGCGCGCTACTGCCCGCTGCTCACCGCCGTCGGCCAGCACCAGCAGAACCTGGCGACAGACATGCTGGCGCAGTGGCAGGCCGCCGACGGCATGGCCGCACAGCTGCGCGAGTTCCCCAACGATCGCTTCGCCGACGCCGGCGAGGCCGTGGCCGAGTTGCTGCGCACCCAGGTCAGCGCCCTCGATGGCCTGAAGAAGAAGCTCGGCACCCCGCTCGGCCGGCAGACCAAGGGCCAGCCTCAGCCCTACCAGGCCGAGGCCTGGCGCAGCAATGCCAGCCTGGCCAGCCTGGCCGCCGCCCTCGCCGGCGCCGAGCGCCTCTGGCGAGGCGTCGAGAACGATGGCCTGCAGCAGCTGCTCGCCGGCGAGCACCAGGCCCTCGGCCAGCGCATCGACGACGCCTATGCCGACACCCGCCAGCGCCTCGCCGCCCAGCAGCGCCCGCTCGGCGAACTGCTCGCCGATGACGCCGGCCGCGCCGAGCTGAACGCGCTGTACGACAGCCTGGACAGCCTGCACCGCCTGCACGAGGCGGAGCTGGCCAAGGCCCTGGGCATCCAGCTGGGCTTCAACGCCCACGACGGCGACTGAGGCCATCACGCCATGCAACGCAGAACCTTCCTCGGCCTCGGCGCCGCGGCCCTGGCCGCCGGCGCCCTCGGCGGCTGGCGGCTGATCGGCAACGACCACCCGCCCCTGCTGATGTCCGCCCGCGACGACGGCGACGGCCGCCACTATGCCGTCGGCTACCGCCTGGACGGCAGCCGGGCCTTCGCCACCGAGGTCGGCGAGCGCTGCCACGACGTGGTGCCCCACCCGCAGCGGCCCCTGGCGCTGTTCGTCGGACGCCGGCCGAGCACCCAGAGCTACCTGATCGACACCCGCGACGGGCGCCTGCTGCAGACCCTGAACACACCGGCGCAGCGGCACTTCTACGGTCACGCGGTGTTCCACAAGGACGGCGAGTGGCTGTATGCCACCGAGAACGACACCGGCGAGCCCGGCCGCGGGGTGATAGGCCGCTACCGCCTGCAGGACGGCCAGCTGCAGCGCAACGGCGAGTTGTCCAGCCACGGCGTCGGCCCGCATCAGCTGCTGTGGCTGCCCGACGGCGAGACCCTGGTGGTGGCCAATGGCGGCATCCGCACCGAGGCCGACAGCCGGGTGGAGATGAACCTCGATGCCATGGCGTCCAGCCTGGTACTGCTGGCGCGCGACGGTAGCCTGCTGAGCAAGGAGCAACTGCCCGAACGGCAGAACAGCGTGCGCCACCTCGCGGTGGCCAGCGACGGCACCATCGTCAGTGGCCAGCAGTACATGGGGGCGGCCGACGACAACGCCCCCCTGCTGGCGATCAAGCGACCGGGCCAGGCCTTCCAGGCCTTTCCCCTGGGCGAGCCCCAGCGCCTGGCCATGAACCAGTACACCGCCAGCCTGGCGATCCACAGCGAACTGCGCCTGCTGGCCCTGACCGCCCCGCGCGGCAACCGCTTCTTCATCTGGGACCTGGACAGCGGCGCCCTGCGCCTGGACACCCCCCTGCCCGATTGCGCCGGCGTCGGCGCGGTGGCCGAGGGTTTCGTGGTCAGCTCCGGGGTCGCCCGCTGCCGCCTGTTCGATTGTCGAACGGCCCACATCGCCAGCCGCCCACTGCAGCTACCGGCCGGTCTGTGGGACAACCACCTGCGCCTGGCCTAGGTGCCGCCCCGGGACTCCGCAGCAGAACCACTCAAGCCTGGCCGCGACCTGCCGATAGCCAGACGCAGGTCCCGCACCTCGCTCTACGTCACATGGATGTCATGTTTCCCCGCTAGCCCGGACGCCGCGGCTACCGACCTCCATCCGCTGACTCGAGACCCCGACCCATGCCCTTGCAACGCTCCCTGCGCGCCCAGATCCTCACCCTGCTCGGCGGCAGCCTGCTGCTGATCCTGCTGATCGCCCTGGCCTGCTTCTCCTTCCTCTCCAGCGGCGTGCAGTCCTACCGCGAGCTGGTCGGCGGCACCCTGCACGCCTCGCGCCTGGTGGACGGCGCCAACCTCGAGTTCAAGGTACAGGTGCAGGAGTGGAAGAACGTCCTGCTGCGTGGCAAGAACCCCGCCGACCTGGACAAGTACTGGCGCCAGTTCCAGACCCAGGAAGGCAAGGTGCAGGAACTCCTCGGCGAGCTGCTGCAGGTCGCCGGCGAACAACAGGACCCCGAGCTGAAGAGCCAGGTCGAACGCCTGCGCAGCGAGCACCGCAGCATGGGCGAGGCCTACCGCCAGGGCCATGCCGCCTTCGTCGCCGCCGGCGCCGACGCGGCGGTCGGCGATGCCGCGGTCAAGGGCATCGACCGCGGCGCCAGCGAGCAGATGAGCGCCCTGGTCGAGCGGCTCAGCCAACGCGGCCTGAGCCAGTCAGCGGCCATCAGCAACGCGGCCGAGCGCACGACACAACTCGGCCTGGCGGTGCTGCTGCTGTCGAGCCTGCTGATCGGCCTGTTCAGCCTGTGGCTGGTCAATCGCAGCCTGGTCGAGCCGATTCGCAGGCTGATCGAGCACATCGGCCAGCTCAGCCGCGGCAACCTGGGTCAACGGGTCGACGCCAGCCGCCAGGACGAGCTCGGCCACCTGGCCGGCGCCGCCAACACCCTGCGCGACTTTCTCGCCGACACCTTTGCCCAGTTGCAGCGCGGCAGCGCCGACCTGGACGGCGCCAGCGGCGAGCTCAACGCCATCGCCACGCTGATGTCCCAGGGCTCGCGCGAGCAGTTCTCGCGCACCGATCAGGTCGCCACGGCGATGCACGAGATGTCCGCCACCGCCCAGGAAGTGGCCCGCCATGCCGCCGAAGCGGCCCACGCCGCGGACGATGCCGACCACTCCGCCCAGCAGGGCGAGCAGGTGATGCGCGCCACCATCGAGACCATCACCGGCATGCGCGGCGAGATCGCCAATACCGCCGAGGTGATCCGCCGCCTGGAAGCCGACAGCGGGCGCATCGGCAAGGTCCTGGAGGTGATCCGCGGTATCGCCGAGCAGACCAACCTGCTGGCCCTCAACGCCGCCATCGAAGCCGCCCGGGCCGGCGAACAGGGCCGCGGCTTCGCCGTGGTCGCCGACGAGGTGCGCACCCTGGCCCAGCGCACCGCCGAGTCCACCGCGGAGATCCACCAGATCATCGACACGGTGCAGAGCGGCGCGGTGAACGCGGTTCGCGCCATCGAAAGCGGACAGAACCGCAGCGAGGAAGGCGTCACCCAGGTCACCGAGGCCGGCGCCATGCTGCAGCGCATCACCGGCGCGGTGGAGGCGATCCGCGACATGAACCGGCAGATCGCCACCGCCGCCGAGGAACAGACCTCGGTGGCCGAAGACATCTCGCGCAACCTCACCGAGATCACCGCGATCGCCACCACCAACCAGGAGAACGTCCAGCGCACCGAGGCCGCCAGCCAGCACCTGCACAGCCTGTCCGGCCAGCTCGGCGAGGTGACCCAGCGCCTCCAGTCCTGACTGCCGGCGCCGCTGCGGCCCGCAGCGGCGCCCCTCCCCTCCGCCGGTGGCCACCGCGCAGCAAAATGCCACTATCGACCGGCAATTGCGTCGATAGCTCGAACACTCCGTTGCCAGAACAGGCGCTCGCAATCTTTTGCAAATGCGCCCTTTTGACTTGCCCGCGCCTTGGGTCTATGGTCGCTCTCTTGCCTATTCCCAGGCCCAATCAGCCCTGCCAAGGAACCGGAATATGTTGCTGCGCCGCATGCTCATCATGCTGGGCGTCGTCGCCCTCGTGGTGCTCGCCCTCGCCGCCTACAAAGGCTTCACCATCTACCAACAAATCCAGCAATTCTCGGCGCCGCAGCCGGCCATCGGCGTGTCGGCCACCACCGCCGCAGCACGCCCCTGGCAGAGCCGCCTGCCGGCCATCGGCACACTCAAGGCCTTCCAGGGCGTCGACCTGACCGTGGAAGTCGGCGGCACCGTGCGCGAGGTGCTGTTCCGCTCCGGCGAGAAGGTCGCGCGGGACCAGGCGCTGATCCAGATGGACAGCGAGGTCGAGCGTGCCAGCCTGGCCACCGCCGAGGCCGAGCTGGGCCTGGCGCGGGTCGAGTTCGAACGCGGGCGCAGCCTGGTCAGCCGCTCGAACATCTCCAAGAGCGAGTTCGACCGTCTCTCCGCCGAGCTGCAGAAGGCCAACGCCAGCGTCGCCCAGCTGCGCGCGCAGCTGGCGAAGAAGCGCATCCTCGCGCCCTTCTCCGGCACCATCGGCATCCGCCAGGTGGATGTCGGCGACTACCTGTCGCCCGGCGCCACCATCGCCACCCTGCAGGACCTGTCGACCCTGTTCGTCGACTTCTTCCTGCCCGAGCAGGCCGTGCCCAGGCTGGCCCTCGGCGAGCGCGTGCGCTTCAGTGTCGCCGCCTACCCGGGCGAGGTGTTCGAGGGCCGGATCGACGCGATCAACCCCAAGGTCGAAGCCAGCACCCGCAACGTGCAGGTACGCGCCACCCTGGACAACCCGGACGACAAACTGCTGCCGGGCATGTTCGCCAACCTGGAAGTGCTGCTGCCCGGTGAGCCGCAGCATATCCTGGTACCGGAAACCGCCATCACCTACACCCTGTACGGCAACTCGGTGTACGTGATCGGCGAGCGCCAGGGCGAAGACGGCGAGGCGCTGAAGGACGACCAAGGCCAGCCCCAATTGGCGGTGCAACGGCGCTTCGTCGAGACCGGCGAGCGCCGCGACGGCCAGGTGGTGATCCTCGAGGGCCTCGAGGCCGGCGAACAGGTGGTCACCGCCGGCCAGTTGAAACTGGACAACGGCGCCCACGTCGCCATCGTCGCCGACCCGGCCCTCGCAACGAACAGCCAGACCGGCGGCGCGCAGTAGCCGACGCCGGCGCAAAGGAACTGAATCATGGCTTTTACCGATCCCTTTATCCGTCGCCCGGTGCTGGCGACCGTGGTCAGCCTGTTGATCATCCTGCTCGGCCTGCAGGCGTTCAACAAGCTGACCATCCGCCAGTACCCGCAGCTGGAAAACGCCCTGATCACGGTGACCACCGCCTACCCCGGGGCCAACGCCGAGACCATCCAGGGCTATATCACCCAGCCGTTGCAGCAGAGCCTGGCCAGCGCCGACGGCATCGACTACATGACCTCGGTCAGCCGGCAGAACCTGTCGGTCGTGTCGATCTACGCGCGCATCGGCGCCGACAGCGACCGCCTGTTCACCGAGCTGCTGGCCAAGGCCAACGAGGTGAAGAACCAGCTGCCCCAGGACGCCGAGGACCCGGTGCTGAGCAAGGAGGCGGCCGACTCCACGGCGCTGATGTACATCAGCTTCTACAGCGACGAACTGTCCAACCCGCAGATCACCGACTACCTGTCGCGGGTCATCCAGCCCAAGCTGGCCACCCTGCCGGGCATGGCCGAGGCGGAGATTCTCGGCAACCAGGTCTTCGCCATGCGTCTGTGGCTCGATCCGGTGAAGATGGCCGCCTATGGCGTCACCGCCGCCGACGTCAACGACGCGGTGCGCCAGTACAACTTCCTCGCCGCTGCCGGCGAAGTGAAGGGCCAGTACGTGGTCACCAGCCTCAACGCCGAGACCGACCTGAAGACCCCCGAGGCCTTCGCCGCCATCCCGCTGAAGACCGCCGGCGACAGCCGGGTGCTGATCCGCGATGTGGCGCGGGTGGAGATGGGCGCGGAGAACTACGACTCGCTCAGCTCCTTCGACGGCATCCCCTCCGTCTACATCGCCATCAAGGGCACGCCCAGCGCCAATCCGCTGGACGTGATCAAGGAGGTGCGCGGCATCATGCCCGAGCTGGAGGCCCAGCTGCCGCCGAGCCTCAAGGTGGCCATCGCCTACGACGCCACCCGCTTCATCCAGGCCTCGATCGACGAGGTGGTGAAGACCCTGGGCGAGGCGGTGCTGATCGTCATCGTGGTGGTGTTCCTGTTCCTCGGCGCGTTCCGCTCGGTGCTGATCCCGGTGATCACCATCCCCCTGTCGATGATCGGCGTGCTGTTCTTCATGCAGCTGATGGGCTACTCGATCAACCTGCTGACCCTGCTGGCCATGGTCCTGGCCATCGGCCTGGTGGTGGACGACGCCATCGTCGTGGTGGAGAACATCCACCGCCATATCGAAGAGGGCAAGACGCCCTTCGACGCGGCCCTGGAGGGTGCCCGCGAGATCGCCGTGCCGGTGGTGTCGATGACCATCACCCTGGCCGCGGTCTATGCGCCGATCGGCTTCCTCGAGGGCCTGACCGGGGCGCTGTTCAAGGAATTCGCCCTGACCCTGGCCGGCGCGGTGATCATCTCCGGCATCGTCGCCCTGACCCTGTCGCCGATGATGTGCGCCAAGCTGTTGCGCCACGAGGAGAACCCCAGCGGCCTGGCGCACCGCCTGGATGTGCTGTTCGAGCGCCTCAAGCAGCGTTATCAGCGCGCCCTGCACGGCACCCTGGAGACCCGTCCGGTGGTGCTGGTGTTTGCCCTCATCGTGCTGTGCCTGATCCCGGCGCTGCTCAAGTTCACCGAGAGCGAGCTGGCGCCAGAGGAGGACCAGGGCATCGTGTTCATCATGGCCAACGCGCCGCAACCGACCAACCTGGAGTACATGAACCGCTACACCGACCAGTTCGTGACCATCTTCAAGGAGTTCCCCGAGTACTACTCGTCCTTCCAGATCAACGGCTTCAACGGCGTGCAGTCGGGCATCGGCGGCTTCCTCCTGACCCCCTGGGACGAGCGCGAGCGCACCCAGATGGAGCTGCTGCCCGAGGTGCAGGGGCGCCTGGCGCAGATTCCCGGGCTGCAGATCTTCGGCTTCAACCTGCCGTCCCTGCCGGGTACCGGCGAGGGCCTGCCGTTCCAGTTCGTGATCAACACCCCGAACGACTACGAGTCGCTGCTGCAGGTGGCCGAGCGGGTCAAGCAACGCGCCGAACAGTCCGGCAAGTTCGCCTTCCTCGACATCGACCTGGCCTTCGACAAGCCGGAAGTGGTGGTGGAGATCGACCGGCAGAAGGCCGCGCAGATGGGCGTGTCCATGCAGGACCTGGGGCTGACCCTGGCCAGCCTGCTCGGCGAGGGCGAGATCAACCGCTTCACCATCGACGGCCGCAGCTACAAGGTGATCGCCCAGGTCGAGCGCGCCTACCGCGACAACCCGGGCTGGCTCGGCAGCTACTACGTCAAGAGCGAGAGCGGGGAGATGCTGCCGCTGTCGACCCTGGTCAAGGTCAGCGACCGCGCCCGGCCGACCCAGCTCAACCAGTTCCAGCAACTCAACTCGGCGATCATCCAGGGCGTGCCGATCGTCAGCATGGGCGAGGCCATCGACACGGTGCGGCAGATCATGCTCGAGGAGGCCCCGGCCGGCTTCGCCGCCGACTACGCCGGCGCCGCGCGCCAGTACGTGCAGGAAGGCAGCGCGCTGTACGTCACCTTCGGCCTGGCCCTGGCGCTGATCTTCCTGGTGCTGGCCGCGCAGTTCGAGAGCTTCCGCGACCCGCTGGTGATCCTGGTGACCGTGCCGCTGTCGATCTGCGGCGCCCTGGTGCCGCTGTTCCTCGGCTTCTCCAGCATGAACATCTACACCCAGGTAGGCCTGGTGACCCTGATCGGCCTGATCACCAAGCACGGCATCCTGATCGTCGAGTTCGCCAACCAGCTGCGCCGCGAGCAGGGCCTGTCGCGCCGCGCCGCGGTGGAGCAGGCCGCGGCGATCCGCCTGCGCCCGGTGCTGATGACCACCGCGGCCATGGTCTTCGGCATGGTGCCGCTGATCCTCGCCAGCGGCGCCGGGGCGGTGAGCCGCTTCGACATCGGCCTGGTGATCGCCACCGGCATGTCGGTGGGCACCCTGTTCACCCTGTTCGTGCTGCCTTGCGTGTACAGCCTGCTGGCCCGTCCCGACCCGGTACCGAGCGCCGAGCCTGTCGTCGCACGCTGAGCCACGCCACTAAAAAGCCCCGCCGATGCGGGGCTTTTTAGTGGACGCTCCGGTCCCGCCGGACCAGGCCTCAGCCCCGCAAGCCCATGCCCTGGCTCAGGCCGAAGATAAACAGCAGCAGGTCCCGATCCGGGCTGACCTCGGCTGTCGGCCGCGGCTGGGGCGGCAGCGGGCAGTAGCCCAGGCCATTGCGGGTGATCACCTCGGGGCCCGGTTCCTGCCAAGCCGCCACCGCCAGGGAGGCCACGCCGAGCGAGGCGGCGAGGAACAGACTTCGAGCTATTTCTAGTTTCATCACTGCAACCTCTTGATAGCGCTGCCAAACGCTGTTCGCTAACCCTAGCCCAGCCCTCGCCGCTTCGTCGGCCGCCACGACAAACGGTCACCCGCTCATGACTGGGCCACGGTCTGCGGCGAGCTGAAGCCGAGTAACACCCTGGAGTCACCTTAGTGCCCACGCCCCCGCTTTCAGGCCGCGCGCACCGGAGCCTGCTGCCGGCACGGGGCCAGGCGCGGACCACCACCCGCCCCGCGCAGACACCCGGACCAGAGCACTTCCATCTGAGTAAACACGAAGGAGCCGAGGCCTGTGCGGTGCACCTCGGTCATGCGACGCCCCCAATCCGGTGGCGCGAGGAGAAAACGCGCAATTTACGTACCGCCTTGCCCGGCGCCCGTCGGATGGCGAAAAGATGCCTGCGCCGAAAAAAGAAAACCCCGCGACAAGCGCGGGGTTTTCGTTACAGCTCAGGGTGCCGGGTGGCTTACATCATGCCGCCCATACCGCCCATGCCGCCCATGCCGCCCATGTCCGGCATGGCCGGAGCGGCCTTGTCGTCGACCACTTCGGCGATCATCGCCTCGGTGGTGATCATCAGGCTGCCGATGGAAGCGGCGGCCTGCAGGGCCGAACGGGTGACCTTGGCCGGATCGAGGATACCCATCTCGATCATGTCGCCGTACTGGCCGGTCGCGGCGTTGTAGCCGTAGTTGCCTTCGCCCTGCTTGACCTTGTCGACCACCACGCTCGGCTCGTCGCCGGCGTTGGCGACGATCTGGCGCAGCGGCGCTTCGACGGCGCGGCGCAGCAGCGCGATACCGACGTTCTGGTCGTCGTTCTCGCCCTTCAGCTCGCTGATGGCCTGCAGTGCGCGCACCAGGGCCACGCCACCGCCAGGCACCACGCCTTCTTCGACGGCTGCACGGGTCGCGTGCAGGGCGTCTTCGACGCGGGCCTTCTTCTCTTTCATCTCGACTTCGGTACCGGCGCCGACCTTGATCACCGCAACACCGCCAGCCAGCTTGGCCAGACGCTCTTGCAGCTTCTCCTTGTCGTAGTCGGAAGTGGTGTCTTCGACCTGCTTGCGGATCTGCGCCACGCGGGCTTCGATGTCCACCTGCTGACCGGCACCGTCGATGATGGTGGTGTTTTCCTTGCTCAGGACCACGCGCTTGGCGTTACCCAGGTGCTCCAGGGTGGCGCCTTCCAGGCTCAGGCCGACTTCTTCGGAGATGACGGTACCGCCGGTGAGGATGGCGATGTCCTGCAGCATGGCCTTGCGACGATCGCCGAAGCCCGGCGCCTTGACGGCGGCGACCTTGACGATGCCGCGCATGTTGTTGACCACCAGGGTGGCCAGCGCTTCGCCTTCGACATCTTCTGCGACGATCAGCAGCGGACGACCGGCCTTGGCGACGGCTTCCAGCACCGGCAGCATTTCGCGGATGTTGGAGATCTTCTTGTCGACCAGCAGGATCAGCGGGGTCTCCAGCTCGGCGACCATGGTGTCCGGCTTGTTGATGAAGTACGGCGACAGGTAGCCGCGGTCGAACTGCATGCCTTCGACGACCGACAGTTCGTTCTCCAGGCCCGAACCCTCCTCGACGGTGATCACGCCTTCCTTGCCGACCTTCTCCATGGCCTGGGCGATGATGTCGCCGATGGAGCTGTCGGAGTTGGCGGAGATGGTGCCGACCTGGGCGATGGCCTTGGTGTCGGCGCACGGCTTGGACAGCTCCTTGAGCTCCTTGACGATGGCGATGGTGGCCTTGTCGATACCGCGCTTCAGATCCATCGGGTTCATGCCGGCAGCGACGGCCTTGAGGCCTTCGTTGACGATGGCCTGAGCCAGAACGGTAGCGGTGGTGGTGCCGTCACCGGCCTCGTCGTTGGCCTTGGAGGCGACGTCCTTGACCAGCTGGGCGCCCATGTTCTCGAAGCGATCCTTCAGCTCGATTTCCTTGGCCACGGACACGCCGTCCTTGGTGATGGTTGGAGCGCCGAAGCTCTTCTCCAGCACCACGTTGCGGCCTTTCGGGCCGAGGGTGGCCTTGACCGCGTCGGCCAGGACGTTGACGCCGGAGAGCATCTTCTTGCGGGCGGAGTCGCCGAATTTGACTTCTTTAGCTGCCATGGTGATTGATCCTCAATTCTTGACGGTTAGACGGAGATTCGCGGGACTCAGGCTTCGATGACGGCGAGGATTTCGTTCTCGCCCATCACCAGCAGGTCTTCGCCGTCGACCTTGACGGTGTTGCTGCCGCTGTACGGGCCGAATACCACCTTGTCGCCGACCTTGACGGCCAGCGGACGGACTTCGCCGTTGTCCAGCACGCGACCGGTGCCGACGGCGACGATCTCGCCCTGGTTCGGCTTCTCGGCAGCGGAACCCGGCAGCACGATGCCGCCCGCAGTCTTGGTTTCTTCTTCGCTGCGACGGATCACGACGCGGTCATGCAGAGGACGAAGCTTCATTGTCGATCTCTCCCAACTAGGTTGTTTTCATCGGCCGGTGTCTTCACCGGCGGGTTAGCAAAGTCCGGCGGTGCCGGTTGCGCTGTGCCTGGCACAACGCGAAAGTCTGTTCTGCCGAAGCCGACAGAAAACCTTGCGGTGACCGCTACATAAGGGCGTACCAGGGGAATTCAAGGGCAGCGCAGAAATTTTTTGCCGCCTGCGCCCTCGCGGATAGCGCCGGGCCCAGGGGCAGAAGGCGGGCGACTAGTCGCGGCGCTCGTACTCGCCCTCCAGCACGTCCGGCTGCTTGGCACCCGGCCGAGCGGGTCCGGAACGTGCGGCCAGGTCGTCGGCGAAGGCGCGCTGACGCATGGCCTGCTCGGCGGCGCGCTGGCGCAGCTTGGCGACCAGCAGGCGACGGGTGAAGGGAATCAGGCAGAACAGGCCGAAGATGTCGCTGATGAAGCCCGGCAGCAGCAACAGCCCCCCGCCCACGGCGATCAGCAGGCCTTCGAGCATTTCCTGCTCGGGCAGCTCGCCGCGGGCCAGCTTCTCGCGGGCGCGCCAGGCGGTGGCGACGCCGGCCACGCGCAACAGCACGCTGCCGAGAATGGCCGTGGCGATCACCAGCAACAGGGTCGGCAACACGCCGATGGCGCCCCCCACCTTGATCAGCACGGCCAGTTCGAGGATCGGGAACAGCAGGAACAACAACAGGAAAACGCGCATCGAGGGTCCTTAAACGGAAGAACTGCTTCCAGTACTACTGAGATAGGGGGCCTTGCCGGCAATTCAAGGCGCAGCGACACCGTCGGTCGGCCAGACCGCGGCACGGGCCAGCTGCACCAGCGCCTGGCGCACCGCCCCCGGGCTGTCGCAGGGCACCGGGAAGGGCAGCCAGTGCAGGGCCTGGCCGATACGCAGGTGGAACCCCTCGCCATCGATGCCGACCAACTCGGCCGGGGCGTGGCGTGGCAGACCGGCCAGCTCGACGTAATGGGCAATGGCCGCGGCGTGATCGCGGTTCATGTGCTCGAGCATGTCGACCTCGACGTCCCCGGTGAAGGGGTTGGCCAGGGCCACCTGCTCCAGCCAGTGGATGGCACCGAAGCCGCCGATATAGCGCCAACGCACCGGTTCCAGGCGCCAGAAATCGAAGTCGTGGGCGCGGTGATAGTTCTGCGACTCGGGAAAGAAACGGTAATAGCGCGTCGCCGCCGCCTCGATGGCCGCCTCGTCACACAATTGTCGCGCTTCGGCGAGCAGAGTGAGACGGCCGACCGCCTGCACATCTTCGGCGCCGCGCTCGCCGACCAACAGCGAGCACTTGGCGTCCTGCCCGAGGTTATGGGTGTGCTGGGCGATGCGGCTGATCAGGATCAGCGGCCAGCCCTGGGCATCCAGGCAGTAGGGCACCACCGATCCGAACGGAAAGCCCGGCATGGCTTTCGAATGGGTGGACAGCACCCCCCGGTATTCCTTGAGCAGCAATTCTCGGGCATGCTTGCCGGCTTTCACGCTCACCTCATGACTCCTCGCAAAGAATCCGTCACAAACGGACAGGCGCCCTAGAATAGCGGTTCGCGTGCGCCAGCGGGGCAAAAGCAGCACCTTTAGGGGATACAGCGATGCAACTCAGAGACAAAGTCATCATCATCACCGGCGGCTGCCAGGGCCTGGGCCGGGCCATGGGCGAGTACCTGGCGGCCAAGGGCGCCAAACTGGCCCTGGTCGACCTGAACCAGGACAAGCTCGACGAGGCCGTGGCTGCCTGCAAGGCCGCCGGCGGCGAGGCCCGCAGCTATATCTGCAACGTCGCCGACGAGGAGCAGGTGACCCACATGGTCGCCCAGGTCGCCGCCGACTTCGGCGCGATCAACGGCCTGGTGAACAACGCCGGCATCCTGCGCGACGGCCTGACCCTCAAGGTCAAGGACGGCGAGATCAGCAAGATGAGCCTGGCCCAGTGGCAGGCGGTGATCGACGTCAACCTGACCGGCGTGTTCCTCTGCACCCGCGAAGTGGCGGCGAAGATGATCGAGCTGCAGAACCAGGGCGCCATCGTCAACATCTCCTCGATCTCCCGGGCCGGCAACATGGGCCAGGCCAACTACTCCGCCGCCAAGGCCGGCGTCGCCGCCGACACCGTGGTCTGGGCCAAGGAACTGGCGCGCTACGGCATTCGCGTCGCCGGCGTGGCGCCGGGCTTCATCGAGACCGAGATGACCCTGGGCATGAAGCCCGAGGCCCTGGACAAGATGACCGCCGGCATTCCGCTGCGGCGCATGGGCAAGCCCGCCGAGATCGCCCACTCGGTGGCCTATATCCTGGAGAACGACTACTACACCGGGCGCATCCTGGAGCTGGACGGCGGCCTGCGCCTGTAAGCCTCTCCTCGCGGCATGAAAAGCCCCGCCTAGGCGGGGCTTTCGGTTTCCGGCTCGCTGCCCTTCACCAGCCGACGCCGAAGCCCAGGCTGTAATGGGTCTCGTCCAGCTCGCCGTCGGCGCCGCTGACCAGGTCCTTCTCCGCCTTCATGTTCAGCGAGGCCCAGCTGTTGACCTTGTAGCGCAGGCCGACCTCGGCATCCAGGGTGTAGTCGGCGACGTTGGCCAGCGGCTTGCCGACCTCGCCGCTGCTGAACAGCTCGATGCTCTTGCCGACCAGGTAGCGGTTGTAGTCCCACTTGGTGCTCAGGGCGTAGAAGTTCTCCTTCTGACCGTCGGCGAACAGGTAGTCGCTGCGGTTGAGCAGGCCGGTGACCGAGAAGGCGCCCAACTCGTTGTCCCAGAACTGGTAACCCGGTCCGGTACCCAGAGTGCGCTGGCGCTCCAACTCCTCGATCTGGTCATGCTTGTATTCCAGGCGCCCCTGCCAGAACCAGTGTTCGTCGAGGAAACGGTCCAGGGCGTACTCGGCATTCCAGTTGTCGCTGGCCACTACGCCATCCTGGTACCGGCGGTTGTAGCCGGCTTCGGCGCCATGCCGCCACAGGCCATGGCGAGCCTGGGTCTTCAGGTCGATGTCATAGTCATCGGTGGCGGACTCGCCGCGCTTGTAGTCCAGCGCCGCATCGACATTGCCCTTCCAGGTCAGATCCTCGACCAGTGGCTTGGGCTTCATGATCTGCTGGATGCTGGCCAATTCGACGGTGCGCGGCGTCTCGCCGTTGGCCAGGATGACCCTGCCCGGCTCGGCGGCATGCAGACTCTTGGCGCGCTCGCCGCTCACCGCGTCCTCCTTGATCAGCAGTTCCTGATCGCTCTCCAGGGTGGCGACCTTCTTCCAGTCCAGGGTGATAGCGCCACCGTAGTCGGTTTGCAGCAACAACTTGCCGCCGTCGAAGAACTTGATCTTGCCGGTCAGGCGATCGCCGTTCTTCAACCAGACGGTATCGGCCAGCAGCGGAGAAGCGGCCAGGGTAAGGGCCAGGCACAGCAGGGATCGGGAATACATGGGAAGGACCGGAAATGCTCGGTTTGGTAAAGGCCGGGCATTATCCGCAGGCCCGACGACAGAGCAAGAACTGACCGACGGAAGCCACGGGAGTTCCGGGACGGCGACCGACGCACCGCTACCAGCCGACGCCCAGACCGATCAGGTAGTGGCGCTCGGACGTGCTCTGGCCGAAGCCACGGATCTGGTCCAGTTCGTACAGCAGCGACAGGCGCGCCCAGCTGTTCAGGCGATAGCGCAGGCCGAACTCGCTGTCGAACACGTAGTCGACCGCCTCGATCTCCGGCACCTGCAGCTCGGCGTTGCTGAAGAGTTCCAGACGGGTCCCCCACAACAGGCGCTTGTAGTCCCACTCCAGGGAGAGGGAGTTGAACGCCAAATCGCCGCCCTGGGACCACAACTGCACCCGATTGAGCTGGCCGATCAGGTCGAAGCGCCCCAGTTCGTCGTCCCAGAAACGGTGGCCCGGTCCACTGCCGACTATGCGCTGGCGGCTGAAGAACTCGAAGCCGTCTTCCTGCTGCTCGACCCCGGTACGCCAGAACCAGTGCTGGCTGAAGAAACGGTCGAGGTCGTACTCCAGCCGCCAGTTATCGTCGACCACGCTGCCATTCTTGGTTTCCCGCTCCAGTTCGCCGGCCAACACATGACGCCAGCGCCCATGCTCGACGCGGCTGCTGCCCTTGACCTGCCACTCGTCGCTGGCATTCTCGTTGCGATCCAGATCCAGCTTGGCATCGAGGTTGCCCTCCCACACCCGATCCCGCAGCAGCGGACGCGGCGGCACCAGCCGGGTGATGCTGGCCAAAGGCACGGTTTCGGTCTTCGCCCCGAGCACCCGCACCATGCCGCTGCCGGCCGCGGCCAACTGTTGGCTGTGTTGGCTGTCCAACCCTTGACGGCGCAGCAGCAGGGGTTTGTCCGAACGCAGGGTGTCGATATCCTGCCAGTCGATGAGCACCTGCCCGGCATAGCGGGTCTTCAGGGCCAGCTTGCCGCCGTCGAGCAGCACGATCTCGCCGCTCAGGCGGTCACCATTGGCCAACCATACGGTGTCGGCCCACAACGGCGAGGCCAGGGTGAGCAGGATAGAGAACGACAGGATGCGTAACAGCATGAGCAAGCGACCACAGGGGGAACAGGGGCAAGCCGGCAAGCATGCCGCCCCACCCGCCTCGGCGGCAAGCCAGCAGGCGCGGCGCGAGGCGCTCTACCTGGCGCTGGCCCAGGTGCCCAGCGGCAAGGTGGTGAGTTACGGCCAACTGGCCGAACTGGCGGGCCTCGGCCGGGCGGCGCGCTGGGTCGGGCGCACCCTCGGCCAGCTGCCGGAAGGCAGCAGCCTGCCCTGGCACCGGGTGATCGCCGCCGGCGGGCGCCTGAGCCTGCCCGCGGGCAGCCCGTCCGGCGCCGAGCAGCGGGCACGCCTGCGTGCCGAAGGAGTAGCGATCCGCCAGGAACGGGTGGATATCCGACGGCACGGCTGGCGCCCGATGGAGCACAGCGGTTAGAGTGCGGCCTTTGTCAGATCATCCCCAGGCCGAAAACCGCCCAATGCCTCGAAAAAGCTGGCGCGATGCCATCGCCGCCTACTCCAGCCCCGCCACCCTGGTACTCCTGCTGCTCGGCTTCGCCGCCGGCCTGCCCTACATGCTGGTGTTCTCGACGCTGTCGGTCTGGCTGCGCGAGGCTGGCGTGGCCCGCGAGACCATCGGCTTCGCCAGCCTGATCGGCCTGGCCTACGCCTTCAAGTGGGTGTGGGCGCCGATGCTCGACCAGTGGCGCCTGCCGCTGCTCGGCCGGATGGGCCGCCGCCGTTCCTGGCTGGTGCTGTCCCAGGTGCTGATCGCCGCCGGCCTGGCCGGCATGGCCCTGTGCGACCCGCAGACCCGCCTGACCTGGCTGATCGCCCTGGCGGTGCTGGTGGCCTTCGCCTCCGCCACCCAGGACATCGCCATCGACGCCTACCGCCTGGAGATCGTCGACAACAGCCGCCAGGCCGCCCTGGCCGCCAGCTACATGGCCGGCTATCGCATCGCCGCCCTGCTCGCCACCGCCGGCGCGCTGTATTTCGCCGAGGGCTTCGGCTCCACCGTGCTGAGCTACCAACACGGTGCCTGGGCCGGCACCTACCTGGTGTTCGCCCTGCTGATGCTGCCGGGCCTGCTGACCAGCCTGTGGATGCGCGAGCCGCCGGTGCCGCTCAAGACCCAGCTGGCCGCGGCGCGCTACGGCTTCAGCCACCAGATCGTCTCGGTGCTGGTGCTGATCGTCCTGCTGGTCTCGGTGCCGGCGATGTTCACCCAGCTCTACCACACCGACTTCGCCAGCCTGGTGCGCGGCGAGGCCAGCCTGCTCGACCTGCTGCTGGAGGACCGCGCCTTCCTCCGCGCCCTGCTCTACACCATCCTCACCGGCCTGTGCCTGTCGACCATGGGCCGCCGCGGCCTGGCGCCGGTGCTGACCCCGGTCAACGACTTCATCGTCCGCTACCGCTGGCAGGCCCTGCTGCTGCTCGGGCTGATCGCCACCTACCGCATGTCCGACACCGTCATGGGGGTGATGGCCAACGTCTTCTACATCGACCAGGGCTTCACCAAGGACCAGATCGCCAGCGTCAGCAAGCTGTTCGGCCTGGTCATGACCCTGCTCGGCGCCGGCGTCGGCGGCCTGCTGATCGTGCGTTTCGGCATCCTGCCGATCCTGTTCATCGGCGGCGTCGCCTCGGCCGCCACCAACCTGCTGTTCCTCGTGCTCGCCGGCATGGGCCCGCACCTGCAGATGCTGGTCCTGACCATCAGCGCCGACAATTTCAGCGGCGGCCTGGCCACCGCGGCCTTCGTCGCCTACCTGTCGAGCCTGACCAACCTGAAGTTCTCCGCCACCCAGTACGCCCTGCTCAGCTCCATCATGCTGCTGCTGCCACGGCTGATCGGCGGCTACTCCGGGGTGATGGTGGAGAAGCTCGGCTACGCCCAGTTCTTCCTCGCCACCGCCCTGCTCGGCATTCCCACGCTGATCCTGATCATCCTCCAATGGCGCCGCGAAGGCCCCCAGGCCAACGGCTCGGCACCGGTCGCGCCCCCTGAGCAGGCATGACGGGAAGCCCTGTGCTACGTCCTGCCGGGCCCTGCGGGGCGGGAACGGACATTGCAGGCAAGCCCTGGTCGTGACGCCCGAGGGCCCCAGCCGATGGCGGGCCCTGCACCTCTTCATCTACCCCCAGCCCCTCTGGGCTGAGGCTTGCGGGACTGGTGCAAGCCGAGCCGGCGGCATGGGGCGGCGCGCGGGCACATGGCCGATACGGCACCTGCGGCGCGGCTGCTGGGCACTATGGTAACCCCCGCCGTTACCGAACCGCGGCCACGTGCCGCCCGTCGAGAGGTCGCATAGAGGCCGCCCTAGCGGTCGACTCGCCTGAACTCCTCAATATAAGGCAGCTTATGAACGCAGACACAGATTCAGCCACGATCGCCAGGGACGGCATCCTCGACAGCTGGTGGCAACGCCAGGGCGACTGGGTAGAGCCCCCCAACGAGCGCCGTGGCGGCGCCAGCGGCGTGCAACGCATCCGCGACGACCAGGGCCGCCTGCTCTATGCCAAGCGCCAGACCGGCCACCTCTACCGTAGCCTGCGTCACCCCTTCGGTCGCCCTACCGTGCTGCGCGAGTACGATGCCCTGCTCGGCGCCCGTCGGGCCGGCGTGCGCGTGCCGGAGATCGTCTACTGTGCCGCCGATCAGGGCCATGAAGGTTGGCGCGCCCTCCTGGTCACCGCCGCGCTGGAGGGTTTTAAACCGATCGAGGACTGGTACGCCGAGGGCGGTCGCGAACGTCACGGCGAACGCCTGCACAGCCGTCTGCTGCAACAGGTGGCCGGCAACCTGGCCCAGTTGCACCGGGCTCGCTGGCAGCACGGCTGCCTGTATATCAAGCACATCTTCGTGAGAGTCAGCGGCGAGGGCGAGGACGCCCTGGCGGAAGCCGCGCTGCTCGACCTGGAGAAATGCCGCCGGCGCCTGACCGCCTCCCAGGCCTCACTGCACGATATGCAGCAGCTCAGACGCCACTCCTCGTGGAACGATAGCGACTGGCAACTGCTGCTCGACGCCTACCGCGCGGCCTTTGGCCGCGAGCTCAAGGGTTTGCCGAGCTAGGCCGGGCTCGCCCCGAGGTCATCCGGATGCGGGCGCTCAGCTCGCCTGCACCAGGTGCACCACCCGCTGCGGGAAGGGAATGCCGATGCCGGCCTGGTCCAGGCGCTCCTTGGCCAGTTCGGTGAACTCGAAGGTCACCGGCCAGAAATCCGCCGTTTCCACCCACACCCGCAGCGCCAGGTCGACCGAGTTATCGCCCAGGCCGACCACATAGACCACCGGCGCCGGGTCCTTGAGCACCCGGGCATCCTCGGCGATCTGCAACAGCACCTCGCGGGCTCGCTTGATATCGCTGGCGTAATCGATGCCCACCTTGATTTCCGCGCGGCGCTTGGGCTCACGGGAGTAGTTGGTGATGTGACCGTTGGACAGGCTGCCGTTGGGCACTATCACCACCTTGTTGTCGGCGGTCTTCAGCGTGGTATGGAAGATCTGGATGCTGTCGACGCTGCCGGACACGCCCTGGGCCTCGATCCAGTCCCCGGCGCGGAACGGACGGAACAGCAAGATCAGCACGCCGCCGGCGAAATTCGCCAGGCTGCCCTGCAGGGCCAGGCCGATGGCCAGGCCGGCGGCACCTATAGCCGCGATGAACGAGGTGGTCTCCACGCCCACCATCGACGCCACACTGACCAGCAGCAACACCTTGAGGACGATACCGGCCAGGCTGCCGATGAAACCGTGCAGGGCACGGTCGACGTTGCGCCGCTCCATCAGGCCGCCGACCTTGCGGGTCAGGGCGTTGATCAGCCACCAACCGATCAGCAGGGTGAGCAGCGCCAGGGTCAGCTTGCCGCCGTAGTTCAGCACCACCGGCAGCCAGGTCTCCGACATCTTCACCAGTTGCTCGACGCTCATTTCCATCCTTCGCTCCTTCTTAGTCTTTCGCCCACCAGGGGTTTCCAATGCATGAAACGCAACCGCCATGGCGAGCCATGGCGGTCAAAGTGCTATCACCCTTGCTGCGACGCCATCGCCGCGCAGAGGTTCAATCATTCGCGATCAGTCGCGGAAGTTGTTGAACTGCAGCGGCATGCCGAAGTCCTTGGCGCGCAGGCTGGCGATGCATTCCTGCAGGTCGTCGCGCTTCTTGCCGGTGATGCGCACCTGCTCGCCCTGGATCGCGGCCTGCACCTTGAGCTTGCTGTCCTTGATGTGGGCGACGATCTTCTTCGCCAGGTCCTTGTCGATGCCTTCGCGCAGGATCACCTCCTGCTTGACGCTCTTGCCCGAGGGATAGGCGTCCTTGAACTCCAGGCACTGCACGTCGACCTTGCGCTTGACCAGGCAGAGCTTGAGAATCTCCAGCATCTGTTCCAGCTGGAAGTCGGCGTCGGCGGTCAGGTTGACCGTCAGCTCCTTCAACTCGAAGCTGCCTTTGCCACGCAGGTCGTAGCGACGCTCCAGTTCCTTGACGGCATTGTCCACGGCGTTGGTGACTTCGTGCTTGTCCAGTTCGGACACCACGTCGAATGAAGGCATGGGCTTCCTCCTGATAAACGGCGCGACCCAAATCACGGACCGGGTACGCCTGGCTTGACGGTGAAAAAACCGAGCCAGTATATATCCTTAGCCATACACACTGCCCGGCGATGTACCGGGCCAACACGACCGCCCTGCGAGCCTGCCGCCATGCCCAACCCCCATCTCAGCATTCTGGTGGTGGACGACGCCAAGTTTTCCAGCGCCATGATCGGCCGCGCCCTTAGACAGGCGGGCTATCAAGACCTGCGCTTCGCCAGCAGCGCCGCCGAAGCCATCGGCCAGCTCGAGCAGCGTCCCGCCAGCGTACTCCTGGCCGACTGGCTGATGCCTGAGATGGACGGCCTCGAGCTGACCGGACGAGTGCGCCAGCTGGACGAGATGACCGAGCACTACACCTACGTCATGCTGCTGACCGGCAAGGAAGGCGAAAACGTCCTGGGCGAGGCCTTCGATCGCGGCGTGGACGACTTCATCAACAAGGCGGCGATGAACGAACAGCTGGTACCGCGGGTGTTCGCCGCCGACCGCCTGTGCAACACCCTGCAGCGCCTGCTCCAGGAGAATCGCCTGCTGACCCAGAACATCTCCAGCCTGGAACAACGCAACCTGGTCGATACCCTGACCGGCCTGGGCAACTCGCGCTACCTGCGCCAGAAGCTGCAGGACAGCCTGCGTCAGATCGAAGCCCGCGGCGGTGCGCTGTGCTACCTGCTGATCGGCCTGCAGGAAGCCGGCGAGCTGTTGCAGCAGCACGGTCAGAATCTCTACAACGAGCTGCTGCACGGCGCCGCCCGGCGCCTGCAGCAGCTGGTACGGCCGCTGGACGTGCTGGTACGCCTGGACGACCACCACTTCGCCCTGCTCACCCTGCCCGAAGACCTGCACGAGTGTTCGCCCAACAGCTTCCGCCGCCTGTACGAAGGCCTGAACCTCAAGGCGTTCAAGACCAGCGAGGGCTTCATCGGCCTCAAGGCCGGCATCGGCCTGGTCAGCCTCGACGCCAAGAGCCTGCCGCTCGACCCGGACAGCCTGATCGAGCGGGCCGCTGGCCTGCTGCCCGAGTCCTATGCCAGTGGCCGGATCGCCGCCATGCGCCTCCCTGCACGGCAATAAGAGGACTCCCCGGCGCCCGCCGCGATAGACTTGCCGCCCATGAGCGATAGCAACGCAACGACCTGGCACATACTCGGCGCCGGCAGCCTCGGCAGCCTGTGGGCCGTGCGCCTGGCCCGCGCCGGGGTGCCGGTGCGGCTGATCCTGCGCACCCCGCAGCGCCTGGCGGCCTACCGCCGTGCCGGCGGCCTGAGCCTGGTCGAGCAGGGCCAGGCCCGGCGCTACTCGCTGGACGCCGAGACCGCCGCCGACCCCACGCCCATCCGGCGTCTGCTGCTGGCCTGCAAGGCCTATGACGCCGAGGATGCCGTCGCCGGCCTGGCGCCACGCCTGGCAGGTGGCGCCGAGGTGATCCTGCTGCAGAACGGCCTGGGCAGCCAGGACGCGGTCGCCGCGCGGCTGCCGCAGGCCCGCTGCATCCTCGCCTCCAGCACCGAGGGCGCCTTCCGTGACGGCGCCTGGCGGGTGGTCTTCGCCGGTCACGGCCACACCTGGCTCGGCGACCCGCTGGATCTCGCCGCGCCCGCCTGGCTGGCGGACCTGCAGCGCGCCGGCATCGCCCACGACTGGAGCCTGGACATCCTCGCCCGGCTGTGGCGCAAGCTGGCGCTGAACTGCGCGATCAACCCGCTGACGGTGCTCTACGACTGCCGCAACGGCGGCCTACTGCAACATCCGGCGGAGGTCGCCACGCTCTGCGGCGAACTCGCCGAACTGCTGCGCTGCTGCGGCCAGCCCGACGCCGCCAGCGCGCTGCACGACGAGGTGCAACGGGTGATCCAGGCCACCGCGGCGAACTATTCGTCGATGCATCAGGACGTCGCCCAGGGCCGCCGCACCGAGATCGCCTACCTGCTGGGCCATGCCTGCGCCACCGCACGGCGTCACCGCCTGCTGCTGCCGCACCTGGAGGCCCTGCACCAGCGCCTGCTCGGGCACCTGGCCGAACGCGGATTGCCCCGCCACTAAGGCCCGCGTTAACCTGCCCGCACTTCCGCCACCGCGACCCGCCCATGTCCCTGCGCCAGCGCCTCGAAAACCTGCCGGTCGGCCGCAAACTGCTCGCCGCGCTCCTGGTCTTGCTGGCGGCCGTGCTGCTGGCGGCCAACCTGGCCTTTATCAGCGCCGCCTACTGGATCTCCCAGCAAAGCGTCGCCCCCCAGGCCCTGCACACCCTCGGCCGGTTGATCGCCAGCCCGCCGCTGAGCCACGAGGCGCTGAGCTCGGCAGGCGCCGCCGAACGCCTGCTGGCCCGCCTGGACGACTACCCGCCCCTGCGCGCCGCGGTGCTCTACGACGGCGACGGGGTCAGCCTGGCGCAACTGCAACGCGGCGAGGAGCTGCAGCTGCCGCAACGCATCGAGGAACTGGAGGCCTGGCGCAAACACGAGTTCCGCACCACCCATCTGGTCGAGCTGGCGCAGCCGGGCCGGCGCCCCGGCTACCTGCTGCTGATCGCCTCGGGGGAGCTGCCCGGCGCCTTCTACACCGGCACCCTGACCGCCAGCGGCGCGATCCTCGCCTTCAGCGTGCTGCTCTGGCTGATCGTCGCCCGGCAGATCCGCCGGCTGGTGACCAAGCCGATCCGCAAGCTGGAGGAGCTGTCGCGCCAGGTCACCCGCGAAGAGAACTACGCCCTGCGCGCCCGCCGCGGCAATCGCGACGAGATCGGCAGCCTGGCCGAGGCCTTCAATACCATGCTGATGCGCATGGAGGCCCGCGAACAACAGCTCAAGCGCGCCCGCGACGACGCCCAGGCGGCCTTCGACCAGGCCCACAGCCTGGCCGAGGAGACCCGCCACTCCAACCGCAAGCTGGAGCTGGAAGTGCAGGTGCGCAGCAAGATCGAGAAGAAACTCACCGGCTTTCAGAACTACCTCAACAGCATCATCGATTCCATGCCCTCGGCGCTGATCGCCCTGGACGAACAGCTTTACGTCACCCAGTGGAATCAGGAGGCCAGCGTCCTGTCCGGCACTTCCCTGAGCGAGGCGCTGAACCAGCCGGTGTTCCTCGCCTTCCCGCCGCTCAAGCCGTTTCTCGCCCAGCTCAGGCGCACCGCCGAGGAGCACCGGGTGGAGAAGATCGAGCGGGTGACCTGGAGCAAGGACGAGGAACCGCGTCACTACGCCCTGACCTTCTACCCGCTGATGGGCGGCGCCGGCCGCGGCGTGGTGATCCGCATCGACGACATCACCCAGCGCCTGGGCCTGGAGGAGATGATGGTGCAGTCGGAGAAGATGCTCTCGGTCGGCAGCCTGGCCGCCGGCATGGCCCATGAGATCAACAATCCCCTGGGCGCCATCCTGCACAACGTGCAGAACATCCGCCGGCGCCTGTCGCCGGAGCTGGAGAAGAACCGCGAGCAGGCCGAGCAACTGGGCCTGTGCCTGGCAGCCATCGACCAGTACCTGCAAGCCCGCAAGATTCCACCGCTGCTCGACGGCATCCAGCAGGCCGGCACCCGCGCCGCACGCATCGTCAGCCACATGCTCAGCTTCAGCCGCCGCAGCACTCGCCAACTGGCACCCTGCTTGCTGCCGGCGCTGATCGACCAGGCCCTGGAGATCGCCAGCAACGACTTCGACCTGACCGATCGCTTCGACTTCAAGAGCCTGCTCATCCGGCGCGAATTCGACCCCGAGCTGGGGCCGGTGCCCTGCACCGCCAACGAACTGGAACAGGTGCTGCTCAACCTGCTGAAGAACGCCGCCCAGGCCATCCACCAGCGCACCGATGCCGATGCCCCCGGGCAGATCACCCTGCGCACCCGCCTGGCACCGCCCTGGGCGGAGATCCAGGTGGAGGACAACGGTGTCGGCATGCCCGATGCGGTGCGCAAGCGCGTCTTCGAGCCCTTCTTCACCACCAAGGAGGTCGGCCAGGGCACCGGACTGGGCCTGTCGGTCTCCTATTTCATCGTCACCAACAACCACAAGGGGCAGATGGAGGTGCAGTCCAAGCGCGGCCAGGGCACCTGCTTCACCCTGCGCCTGCCCCTGACTACCGCCGCCGAACATACGGGTTCCTGAACATGGGCAATCGACTGTCGAAGATCTACACGCGCACCGGCGACGCCGGCGAGACCGGACTGGGCGACGGCCGTCGGGTGCCCAAGGACCATCCGCGGGTGGAGGCCATGGGCGAGCTGGACAGCCTCAACAGCCAGCTCGGTCTGCTGTTGGCCCTGCTCGGCGAACAGGTCGGTGCCTGCCCGGCCCTGCACGAGGTGATCGAGGTGCTCGCGCCCTGCCAGCATCGCCTGTTCGACCTCGGCGGCGAACTGGCGATGCCGGCTTACCAGGCCCTGCAACCGGCCGAGGTGGTGCGCCTGGAGGCGGCCATCGACCGCTGGAACGCCGAGCTCGGCCCGCTGCAGAACTTCATCCTCCCCGGCGGCTCGCGGCTGGTGGCCCAGGCCCATGTCTGTCGCAGCCTGGCGCGCACGGCCGAACGCCGCTGCCAGCAGCTCAACGCCCTGGAGCCGCTGCGCGGCGTCGCTCTGGCCTATGTCAACCGCCTGTCCGACCTGCTGTTCGTCGCCGCCCGGCTGATCGCCCGGCGCCAGCAGGTCGATGAAGTGCTCTGGCAGGAGGCCGCCAAGCCGCAGGCCTAGCTAGGGGAGCAGGCTGAGCCGGCTCTCGAAGCGGCGCGACTGGCCGCCAAGCGGATCGACGAACGCCAGCCCCCGGGCCAGCAGCTTGAGCGGCCTGGCATAGTCGTCCGCGGCATCGGCCGCGTCGCTCACCTCGGGATAGAAGGGGTCGTTGCAGATCGGCGCGCCGAGGGCAGCCAGGTGCACGCGCAGCTGGTGCTTCTTGCCGGTGATCGGATAGAGCGCGTAACGCCACAGCTCGCCCAGCCTATCGGCGACCTCGATGCGCGTCTCGCTGTTGCCAGCGCCGGCCTCCTCGCGCATGCGGAAGAACGGCTCACCGGCCACCAACCGGGTGCGCCGCAGCAGGGGAAACGCCAGCTGCGGCAACGCCGGGGCCAGGGCCTCGTAACACTTGTCGATGCGCCGCTCGCGAAACAGCGCCTGATAGCGGCCGCGGCTCTCGGGATTGGTGGAGAACAGCACCAGGCCGGCGGTATGCCGGTCGATGCGGTGCAGCGGCACCAGATCGGCATTGCCCAGGCGCTTGGCCAGACGCGCCAGCAGGGTCTGCTCGACATACTCGCCAGCCGGCATCACCGGCAGGAAGTGCGGCTTGTCGGCCACCAGCAGGTGCTCGTCGAGATGCAGCACAGTCTCCTCGAAGGGTATCGGCGTCTCGACCGCCACCTCACGAAAATAGTGCACCCGCAACCCGACCCGGTAGGGCCGCTGCGGGTCGATCGGCGCGCCCTGGGCATCCAGCACCCGCCCCCGGGCCATGCGCTGCAGCCACTGTTCGCGGCCGATCGCCGGGAAATGCGCCGCCAGGCAGTCGAGCACCGTGGCCCAGTCGCCTGGGGGCAGATGCAGGGTGCTCGGGCGCAGGCTGGACGGGGAACGGGCGGTTACGGACATGATGCGATTCGGCGGACGGCGGCGGACTGGCCCGCTATTAGGCCGCAGCCCGCCGCCTGGCGTCAAAGACACTCGTCGGCGCCGGCAGCCTCATGGCCCAGGCCCGGCGTCCGGCTCCGGGGTCATCTCCCGCTGCCGATGGCCCTAGTCACCGGCCTCGGCGGCCGGCAGCGGCTCGCTCTCCAGAGAGCGACGGTACAGGGCCGCCACCAGATCGGTCTGGGTGACGATACCCAGCAGCACTCCGTCCTCGTCCAGCACCGGCACCTTGTGCACCTCGCCGCTGGCCAGGCGCTGCACCAGGCGGATGCTCGGCCACTGCGGTCCGCAGCTCGGCACCTGGGTGCGCATCAAGGCCCGCACCGGCTCCTCGCCACTGGCGCCCTCGGTCTGGAGCAAGTCATGCAGATAGAGCATGCCTTGCAACTGGCGCTGCGGGTTGAGCACCGGCATGGCCGTCAGGCGGTGGTCCTGCATCTTGGCCCAGGCCTCGGCCCGGCTGGTTTCCGGCGCCAGACACAGCACGTCGCGGGACATGATGTCGGCACAGCGTATTTCGCCGAAGCGCCTGCGGTAGGCGCGCTCCTCGGTCTGACGGAGGATCTGCACCAGGTCCTCGCGGGCGATGTCGAGCAGCTCGTCGCGCTCGGCGAGCACCGCATCCAGGTCGGCGGCGGTGAAGCCCAGGCGGTCGCGCGGCGGCAGATCGCGGGTCTTGTGCGGGTTGGCCACCTGGGTCGCGCGATGGGGATAGCGGCGGCGGAAGGCATTGTTGAACACCAGGGCGATAAGCAACAGACCGAGGCTGTTGAGCGCCACCGGATACAGGGCGAAGTAGTAGCCGAGCCGGGCGACCTCCTCGCCGCCCAGCACGGCGGTCAGGGCCACCGCGCCGCCCGGAGGATGCAGGCAGCGCAACACGAACATCGCCACCAGGGCGATGGCCACCGCCACCCCGGCGGCCAGCAGGCTATGCCCCAGCCAGTGGGCGCAGGCGACGCCGACCAGGGCAGTGACCAGATTACCGCCCAGCACCGACCAGGGCTGGGCCAGCGGGCTGGAGGGCACGGCGAACAGCAGCACGGCACAGGCACCCATGGGGGCCACCAGCCAGAGCCCCGCGTCACCCAGCGCCTGACGCGCGACCCAGCCACTGAACAGCAGCCCCAGCAGCACGCCGAGGCTGCTCAGCAGCTGCTCGCCATGGCTGACCGCCATCGGCTCTGGCCAGAACGCCTGCAACCAGCCTTTGAAACTATTCACCGCCGGAACTTCCGCCTTTCACGCACCATTTCGGGGCAGGCACTATACAGCGTCCGCCGCACCCCGCGTCAAGGCACCGCTCAGCCGGGCCAGAATGCGCGAATACCGGCCACCCCCTGCGCCCCGACCTGCCAGGCCCGCTCGACCTCGGCGGGACCGACGCCGCCGAGCAGATAGGCCGGCCGATCGAAGCCCTGCAGCAGCTCCCGCGCCCGCGCCCAGCCCAGGGGCGGCGCCTCGGGATGGCTGGCGGTGGCCTGCAGCGGCGACAGGGTGACGAAGTCCACCTCCAGCTGCGCGGCCAGGGCCAGTTCCTCGCCGCCGTGACAGGAGGCCGCCAGCCAGCGCTGCGCCGGCAGCGGCCGCCCGGCCGCCGCCAGCTCGCGCAGCTGGGCGGAGGTCAGGTGCCAGCCGGCGGCGGGAAAATCGCCGAGCCACTCCAGCGGCCCCTTGAGCATCAACTGGGCGCGTCCGGCGCACAGTCCCTGGACATCTACTGCCAGGTCGCGGTACTGGGCATCGAACATGGCCGGTGCGCGCAGCTGCAGCAGACGGACACCGTCGTCCAGCGCGGCCCGCACGCCGCGCAACAGCTCCGACGGTTGCAGGCCGTCGGGGGTGATCAGGTAGCGCTCGGGCAGCCGCGC
The DNA here is from genome assembly GCF_051904775.1 of Pseudomonas sp. MBLB4123. Classification (NCBI taxonomy): domain Bacteria; kingdom Pseudomonadati; phylum Pseudomonadota; class Gammaproteobacteria; order Pseudomonadales; family Pseudomonadaceae; genus Pseudomonas; species Pseudomonas sp. MBLB4123. The sequence continues at coordinate 4,390,580 of NZ_CP196711.1, read as the reverse complement.
GGCGGCGACTATCGGCCGATTGGCCGCGGGAAACGCGTAGTCGTCCAGCTGCCGCGGCGCGACCCAGGCCAGCGGCTGCCCCTCGGCGCCGTGGGGCTCGCCGGCGAAGGCCGAGACCTCCCAGACGTCCAGCAGCACCTGCTTGTCCGGGTAGTCGTGACGCACCTGGATCAGCGGCCGCGCCGCCGTCGGGCGGATGCCCAGCTCTTCCTCCAGCTCCCGGGCCAGGGCCGCCTGCACCGCCTCGCCGGCCTCCACCTTGCCGCCGGGGAACTCCCACAGGCCGCCCTGATGCTGATCGTCGCCACGCCTGGCGAGCAACACCCGACCGTCCGCGGCGCGGATCACCGCCGCCGCCACATGCACGCGCTTCACCGCCAACGCTCCTCCTGGGCCGCCTGGTACCAGCGCTGGAACGCCGGCCACTGGTAGAGGGTCTCGACATAGGCCGCCGCCACCTCGGGCAGCTCGACCCGGTAACCGCGCAACCGCGCCGCCACCGGAGCGAAGAAGGCATCCGCCAGGCTGGCATGGCCGAACAGGAAGGGGCCGTCCTGGCCGAAACGCGCGCGGCACTGCGCCCACAGCGCGCAGATGCGCTCGATGTCGGCCCGGGCCTCGGCAGGCATCGCGTCCAGCGCCTGGTCACGCTTGAGGTCCATGGGCAGATGGGTGCGCAGGGCCGCGAAGCCGCTGTGCATCTCCGCACACAGGCTGCGGGCCAGGGCCCGGGCATACTCGCCACGGGGCCACAGGTGGGCTTCGGGGAAACGCTCGGCGAGGTACTCGGCGATCGCCAGGGAGTCCCACACCGGACCGGCCTCGGTCTTCAGCAACGGCACCTTGCCGCTGGGCGAGTGTTCGAGGATGCGCGCCTTGCTGTCCGGACGGTCCAGGGGGATCAACACTTCCGTGTAGGGCGCCTCGGCCAATTCCAGGGCCAGGGCCGCGCGCAGCGACCAGGACGAGTAGGTTTTATCGCCGATGACCAGGGTCAGGGACATGGGGTCGCTCCTTGCGTGACTGGATGGGGAAAGCTCGAACGACGGTAAAAGGCGGCCCTGCGAATAGCAAATTCCCGTTATTCATGGGGGCATGAATAACGGGAATAGGGAGGCTAACGGCGGACAGAGGACGCGCTCAGGTGCGGTATTCGGCGTTGATCTTGACGTACTCGTGGGACAGGTCGGTGGTCCAGATGGTCTCGCTGCAGGCGCCGCGCCCCAGCTCGATGCGGATGCCGATCTCCTCCCGGGCCATCACCGCCGCCCCCTGCTCCTCGGTGTAGCTGGTCGCGCGGCAGCCGCGGCTGGCGATGCACACGTCGCCGAGGAACACATCGATCTTGCTCACGTCCAGCTGCGCCACGCCGGCCCGGCCGACCGCGGCGAGGATGCGCCCCCAGTTGGGGTCGGAGGCGAACAGCGCGGTCTTGATCAGCGGCGAATGGGCCACGGCATAGCCGACATCCAGGCACTCCTGGTGAGTCGCGCCGCCGTTGACCGTCACCGTGACGAACTTGGTCGCGCCCTCGCCGTCGCGGACGATGGCCTGGGCCACCTCCATGCACACCGCGAACACCGCCTCCTTGAGCTTGGCGAACAGCGCGCCGCTGGCCTGGCCGATCTCCGCCAGCGGCGCCTGGCCGGTGGCGATCAACATGCAGCAGTCGTTGGTCGAGGTGTCGCCGTCGATGGTGATGCGGTTGAACGACTTGTTCGCCGCGTCGCGTAGCAGGTCCTGCAGCACGCCCTGGGCGACCTTGGCGTCGGTGGCGATGTAGCCGAGCATGGTCGCCATGTTCGGCTTGATCATGCCGGCGCCCTTGCTGATGCCGGTGACGGTGACGGTGACGCCGTCGTGCTCGAACTGGCGGCTGGCGCCCTTGGGCAGGGTGTCGGTGGTCATGATGCCGGTGGCGGCCTCGGCCCAGTTGTCCTCCGCCAGGTCGTCCAGGGCGGCCTGCAGGGCGCCCTCGATCTTCTCCACCGGCAGCGGCTCGCCGATCACCCCGGTGGAGAACGGCAGCACCGCCTGCTCGTCGGCCCCGGCCAGGCGCGCCAGGGTGGCGCAGGTGCGCGCGGCGTTCTGCAGGCCCGGTTCGCCGGTGCCGGCGTTGGCGTTGCCGGTGTTGGTCAGCAGGTAGCGCACGGCGCCCGATACGCGCTGCTTGGCCAGCAGCACCGGCGCGGCGCAGAAGGCATTGAGGGTGAACACCCCGGCGACGCTGGAGCCTTCGGCGCAGCGCATCACCACCACATCCTTGCGCCCGGGACGCTTGATGCCGGCCGAGGCGATGCCCAGCTCGAAACCTGGAACCGGGTGCAGGGTAGACAGCGGGCCAAGACCAACAGCCATGAAAGTGCTCCTTGAGTATGCAGAACTGGACGTCGAACGCGGCGAGGCTCGCCCGGCATCGACGCCCTGTGGATAGAGGACCTGCCAGGGGACAGGACCGGATTCGATGGTAAAACGCCGCGAGCGGTGTCGACCGTTCGCGGCGTTGCAAGCCTGGACCCAGCATAGCCGAGACCTGCCGGGCGATGCCCGGCGGGGCCTTAGCTGACCTGGCCGTGGCAGTGCTTGTACTTCTTGCCGGAGCCGCAGGGGCAAGGCTCGTTGCGGCCGATCTTCTGCTCGGCGCGCACCGGCGCCGCGGCCACCGCCACATCGCCGTCCTCGGCCACGGCCTCGGGCTGAGCCAGGGCGGACGCCTGGGCATGCTGGAACTGCATGCGCTCGGCCAGCGCCTCGGCCTCGCGGCGCAGGCGGGCTTCTTCCTCGGCCGGGTCCTCGCGGCGCACCTGGACATGGGACAGCACGCGGATGGTGTCGCGCTTGATGGAATCGAGCAGTTCCTGGAACAGGGTGAAGGATTCGCGCTTGTACTCCTGCTTGGGATTCTTCTGCGCATAGCCGCGCAGGTGAATGCCGTGACGCAGGTGATCCATGGTCGACAGGTGGTCCTTCCACAGGTCGTCCAGCACCCGCAGCAGGATCTGCTTCTCGAAGGTACGCAGGGCCTCGGCGCTGGCCAGCTCTTCCTTCTCGTTGTAGGCGGCGACCAGCTCCTGGAGGATGCGCTCGCGCAGGGTTTCCTCGTACAGCTTGGCGTCCTCGTCGAGCCACTGCTGGACCGGCAGTTTCGCACCGAAGCCGCTGTGCAGCGCCTCCTCCAGGCCGGGAATGTCCCACTGCTCGGGCATCGACTGCGGCGGAATGTGGGCGCTGATGGTGCCGTCCAGCACCTCGCGGCGGAACTCGGCGATGGTCTCGCCGATGTCGTCGGCGGCCAGCAGGGTGTTGCGCATGTGATAGATCACCTTGCGCTGCTCGTTGGCCACGTCGTCGAATTCCAGCAACTGCTTGCGCATGTCGAAGTTGCGCCCCTCGACCTTGCGCTGGGCCTTCTCGATGGCGTTGGTCACCATGCGGTGCTCGATCGCCTCGCCGGCCTGCATGCCCAGGGCCTTCATGAAATTCTTCACCCGGTCCGAGGCGAAGATGCGCATCAGGCTGTCTTCCAGCGACAGGTAGAAGCGGCTGGAGCCCGGGTCGCCCTGACGGCCGGCGCGGCCGCGCAGCTGGTTGTCGATGCGCCGCGACTCGTGACGCTCGGAGGCGATCACGTGCAGGCCACCGGCCTCGATCACCTGCTGATGGCGCTTCTGCCAATCGGCCTTGATCTGCGCCACCTGCTCGGCAGTGGGGCTCTCCAGCGCCGCCACCTCGACCTCCCAGTTGCCACCCAGGAGGATGTCGGTGCCGCGGCCGGCCATGTTGGTGGCGATGGTCAGGGCGCCCGGGCGCCCGGCCTGGGCGATGATCTCGGCTTCCTTCTCGTGGAACTTGGCGTTGAGCACCTTGTGCTCGATGCCTTCCTTGTTCAGCAGCGCCGAGACGTACTCGGAGGTCTCGATCGAGGCGGTACCGACCAGGATCGGCCGGCCCTGGGCCTGGCACTCCTTGATGTCGGTGATGATGGCCGCGTACTTCTCTTCCTGGGTCAGATAGACCAGGTCGTTGAAGTCCTTGCGCGCCAGCGGCCGGTTGGTCGGAATCACCACCACGGCCAGGCCGTAGATCTGGTGGAACTCGAAGGCCTCGGTGTCGGCGGTGCCGGTCATGCCGGACAGCTTGGCGTACAGGCGGAAGTAGTTCTGGAAGGTGGTCGAAGCCAGGGTCTGGCTCTCGGCCTGGATCGGCAGCCCTTCCTTGGCCTCGATGGCCTGGTGCAGGCCCTCGGACAGGCGCCGCCCCGGCATGGTGCGGCCGGTGTGCTCGTCGATCAGCAGCACCTGGTTGTTCTGCACGATGTACTCGACGTTGCGCTGGAACAGGGTGTGGGCGCGCAGGCCGGCATAGACGTGGGTCAACAGGCCCAGGTTGTGCGCCGAGTAGAGGCTCTCGCCCTCGGCCAGCAGGCCGGCCTGGGTCAGCATGTCCTCGACGAACTGATGGCCGGCCTCGTTCAGCTCGACCTGGCGGGTCTTCTCGTCGACCTTGTAGTGGCCTTCCTGGGTGACCACGCCCTCCTCTTCCTCGATGTGCCGCTTGAGGCGCGGGATCAGCCGGTTGACCTCGGTGTACAGCTTGGAGCTGTCCTCGGCCTGGCCGGAGATGATCAGCGGGGTGCGCGCCTCGTCGATGAGGATCGAGTCGACTTCGTCGATCACCGCGAAGTTCAGCTCGCGCTGGAACTTCTCGTCCAGGCTGAAGGCCATGTTGTCGCGCAGGTAGTCGAAGCCGAATTCGTTGTTGGTGCCGTAGGTGATGTCGGCGGCATAGGCCGCGCGCTTCTCTTCCGGCGGCATGAAGGGCGTGACGATGCCCACCGACATGCCGAGGAATTCGTACAGCGGGCGCATCCAGTTGGCGTCGCGGCGGGCCAGGTAGTCGTTGACCGTGACCACGTGCACGCCCTTGCCGGACAGCGCGTTGAGGTAGACCGCCAGGGTCGCCACCAGGGTCTTGCCTTCGCCGGTGCGCATCTCGGCGATCTTGCCTTCGTGCAGGGTCATGCCGCCGATCAGCTGCACGTCGAAGTGGCGCATGCCCATCACCCGCTTGCCCGCCTCGCGGGCTACGGCGAAGGCTTCGGCCAGCAGTTGATCGAGGGTTTCGCCTTGCGCCAGGCGGGCCTTGAATTCGTCGGTCTTGGCGCGCAGCTGCTCGTCCGAGAGTGCGAGCATCTGCTCCTCGAAGGCATTGACGGTTTGCACCATCTTGAGCATGCGTTTGACTTCACGCTCATTCTTGCTTCCAAAGAGTTTCTTCAACAAAGGCGCAAACATATCGACAGGATCTTCCAGGCGTATGGATGGAGGGCGGCCCGCGGACGGCCCATGGCAGCCCTCATGGCTGCGTGCGAAGGGGGCATTCTACCCGGAAACGGGGATGAGGAAAGCGGCGTTATTCCACGCCGCTGACCCGCGCGATGAAGCTGGTGGGGTTGACCACCCGGCCATTTTTGCTGACTTCGAAGTGCACGTGGTAGCCGGTCGAGCGCCCAGTGCTGCCGACCTCGGCGATGGTCTGACCACGCTGAACCAGGTCACCGACCTGCACCAGATTTCGCCGATTGTGCGCGTAGAGGGTGACATAGCCGTCGGCATGACTGATCTCCACCGTGTTGCCGTAACCGGAGCGCCGGCCGGAGGCCGTGACCACCCCGGCGGCCACGGCCACCACGGCGCTGCCGGCCTTGGCGGCGAAGTCCACGCCCTTGTGCACGCTCGGCCGACCGCTCAACGGGTCGGTGCGGCGGCCGAACGGCGAGGAGACGTAGCCCTGTAGCACCGGCCGACCGGCCAGGTACTCGGCCTCGTCGAGACGACGCTCGGCCAGCAGCTGCTCCAGCACTTCGAGCTGCTGCTCGCGGCTGTCCAGGCGCAGGGCCAGTTCGTCCAGGGTGCTGATAAAGGGTGGCGGTGCATAGGCGGCGCCGTCGAGGATTTCCTCCGGACCGCCCTGACCGACATCCAGGGAGAAGTCGAACTCGCTGGAATCCAGCTCGGCCAGTTCGGTCAGGCGCTCGCCCAGGGCATCCAGGCGGGTCAGGCGCGCCTGCAGCTCGGCGACATGGGCGGCGAAGGCGTCCAGTTGACGCTGGGCATCGACACGCACCGCGCCGACCTCGGCGCGCTGGCGATCCAGGGCCTCGGCGATCTGCGCATTGTCCTGCAGGCCGGGCGACTGCGGCGCCCACCAGGCGCCCACCGCCACCCCGCTGCCGAGCGCGATGGCGACCAGCGCCGCCAGCGTCAGCAGCAGCCAGCGCAACTCCAGGCTGAGCGAGCGCGCGGCGCCGTGGCGCCGACTGAGTAAGATGATTTGCATGGCTTCCCCTATAAGGTGGGGCCCAAGGCGGCGGCAGGGTTTCTGCTACCATGGCGGCTCCACAATTTCAGGCGTCCTGCCATGACCTTTCGTCCCTTGCCGGCTCGAGCCCCCGCCGCGCTGTTGCGCGAAGCGAAGCCCCTGAAAGCACTGTTCAACCAGGCGCAACGCCTCGATCATCTGCAGCGCTTGCTGGAGAGCCAGCTGCAACCTGCGGCCCGCGAGCACTGCCATGTGGCGTCGTGGCGCGAGGGTTGCCTGCTTCTTATCGTCACCGATGGCCACTGGGCCACCCGTTTGCGTTACCAGCAACGGCGCCTGCTCAGGCAGTTGCAGGCACTCGAAGAGTTCGCGACCTTAGCGAAAATCCTCTTCAAGGTGCAACCGCCGACTGCCGAAAGGCGTGCACCCGGTCGCACTATCGGTCTGTCCGACAGCGCCGCCGAGAACATTCAGGCCACCGCCGAGGGCATCAGCGATCCCAAGCTGCGCGCCGCCCTGGAGCGTCTGGCCAAGCACCGCGGCGCCGACTGAGCGCCGAGTTCGAGCGCAACACCCGAAAAAAAGAGGCCACCCCGGGGGTGGCCTCGACTCAACAACGGAAGGAGGTGTCGCTTACACGGCCGCAACCGGGCGCATGTAGGAGATCGGCGCGGACGTGGCATCCTCGAAAGTCACCATTTCCCAGGCATCGGTCTGCTCGATCAGGGTGCGCAGCAGGCGGTTGTTCAGCGCATGCCCCGACTTGAAGCCCTTGAACTCGCCGATCAGGCTGTTGCCCAGCAGGTAGAGATCGCCGATGGCATCGAGAATCTTGTGCTTGACGAACTCGTCCTCGTAACGCAGGCCGTCCTCGTTGAGCACGCGGTACTCGTCCACCACGATGGCGTTGTCCACGCTGCCGCCGAGCGCCAGGTTCTGCGAACGCAGGAACTCGATGTCGCGCATGAAGCCGAAGGTGCGCGCCCGGCTGACTTCCTTGACGAAGGAGGTGCTGGAGAAGTCCACGCTGGCCGACTGGGTGCGGTTGCGGAACACCGGGTGATCGAAGTCGATCTCGAAGGTCACCTTGAAACCATCGAAAGGCACGAAGGTGGCGCGCTTGTCGCCCTCCTCCACCGTGACCTCGCGGATGATGCGGATGAACTTCTTCGCCGCCTCCTGCTCCTGCAGGCCGGCGGATTGAATCAGGAATACGAAGGGACCGGCGCTGCCATCCATGATCGGCACTTCGGACGCGGAGAGTTCGACGTAGGCGTTATCGATGCCCAGGCCTGCCATGGCCGAAAGCAGGTGCTCTACCGTATCCACCTTGACGTCACCATTGACCAGGGTGGTCGACATGGTGGTTTCACCGACATTGCTCGCCCGCGCGGCGATTTCCACCACGGGGTCGAGATCGGTACGACGGAACACGATCCCGGTGTCCACAGGTGCCGGCTTCAGGGTCAGGTATACCTTCTCCCCGGAATGCAGGCCGACGCCGGTGGCGCGGATAATGTTCTTCAGGGTGCGTTGTCTGATCATGGCTCTGGCCGCTATAGCACTAGTTGCGAATTGTTTTCAACAATGGCCGGCGATAATAGCAGAACCGGCCTTTGCTGAACACCAATCACCCTAATACTCCTGATACATTCCATCAATCGGCCTGGCGACGCAGGAAGGCCGGGATATCCAGGTAATCCAGGTCGTCCTGTGGGTTCATCTTGGCCGCCGTGGCAGCACCGGAATGGCTCTGGCGCTGCACGGTAGGCCGCTCGTAGTCCTTGTAGTTGACGCTCTGCTCGGCACGCGCCGGGGCTGCCGGAGCCGCCACGGTGGCGTTGACCTGCACGGTGTTGTCGACCACCTTGACCGGCTTCTCGATGCGGGCGCCCAGACCGGTGGCGACCACGGTGACGTGCAGCTCGTCGCGCATGTCCGGATCGATCACGGTGCCCACCTTGACGGTGGCGTGCTCGGAGGCGAACTGCTCGATGATGTTGCCCACGTCCGAGTACTCGCCCAGGGACAGGTCCGGACCGGCGGTGATGTTCACCAGGATGCCGCGGGCGCCCTGCAGATTGACGTCCTCCAGCAGCGGGTTGCGGATCGCCGCCTCGGTGGCTTCGCGGGCGCGGTTCGGACCGCTGGCGCAGCCGGTGCCCATCATCGCCATGCCCATCTCGCTCATCACCGTCTTCACGTCGGCGAAGTCGACGTTGATCATGCCTGGACGCTTGATGATGTCGGAGATGCCGCGCACGGCGCCGGCCAGCACGTCGTCCGCCTTGGCAAAGGCCGACAGCAGGCTGGCGTCCTTGCCGAGGATGGTCAGCAGCTTCTCGTTGGGAATGGTGATCAACGAGTCGACGCTCTCGGCCAGGGCGCGGATGCCTTCGTCGGCGATCTGCATGCGCTTGCGGCCCTCGAAGGGGAACGGCCGGGTGACCACCGCCACGGTGAGAATGCCCAGCTCCTTGGCCACCTCGGCGATCACCGGGGCGGCGCCGGTGCCGGTGCCGCCGCCCATGCCGGTGGTGATGAACACCATATCGGTGCCCTGCAGCACTTCGGCGATACGCTCGCGATCCTCCAGCGCGGCCTGACGACCGACTTCCGGGTTGGCGCCGGCGCCCAGACCCTTGGTCACGCCCGGGCCGAGTTGCAGCACGGTACGCGCGCCGATGTTCTTCAGCGCTTGGGCATCGGTGTTGGCGCAGATGAACTCGACGCCCTCGATGTTGTTTTTCGCCATGTGGTTGACCGCGTTGCCACCGCCGCCGCCCACGCCTATTACCTTGATGACCGCGCTTTGCGGAACATTGTCTACTAGTTCGAACATAATCCCTCTCCTTCCTGTTCTAGTTGTAACGCCTACTGCACACGCCGCTGTACATCAGAAATTGCCCTGGACCCAGCGTTTCAGCCGCTCCAGTACCGGTGCCCTGGGTTCATCGCCATAGCCGCCGAGCGACGACATGGAGATGCCGTCGGCCTGCTTCTGCAGGCCATAGAGCAGCAGGCCCACGCTGGTGGAATAAATCGGGTTGCGCACCACGTCGGCCAGGCCCTTGACGCTGTGGGGTACGCCCAAACGCACCGGCATATGGAAGATCTCCTCGGCCAGTTCGACCGCGCCTTCCATCTTCGCCGTGCCGCCGGTGAGCACGATGCCCGCCGGGATCAGGTCCTCGTAACCGCTGCGCCGCAGCTCGGCCTGGATCAGGGTGAACAGCTCGTCGTAGCGCGGCTCGACCACCTCGGCCAGGGACTGGCGCGACAGGTCGCGCGGCGGCCGGTCGCCGACGCTGGGCACCTTGATGGTCTCGCCGGCCCCGGCCAGTTTGGCCAGGGCGCAGGCGTAGCGGATCTTGATCTCCTCGGCGTACTGGGTCGGGGTACGCAGGGCCATGGCGATGTCGTTGGTGACCTGATCGCCGGCGATCGGGATCACCGCGGTGTGGCGGATCGCCCCCTCGGTGAAGATGCAGATGTCGGTGGTGCCGCCGCCGATGTCGACCAGGCATACACCCAGCTCCTTCTCGTCCTCGGTGAGCACGGCATAGGCCGAGGCCAGCTGCTCGAGGATGATGTCGTCGACCTCCAGGCCGCAGCGGCGCACGCACTTCTCGACATTCTGCGCCGCGTTCACCGCGCAGGTGACCACGTGCACCTTGGCCTCCAGACGCACGCCGGACATGCCCAGGGGCTCGCGCACGCCCTCCTGGTTGTCGATCACGTAGTCCTGCGGCAGGGTGTGCAGCACCCGCTGGTCGGCCGGAATGGCCACAGCCTGGGCCGCGTCCAGCACCCGCTCGAGGTCGGCCGGGCTGACCTCGCGGTCGCGGATGGCGACGATGCCGTGGCTGTTGAGGCTGCGGATATGGTTGCCGGCCACGCCGACGAAGGCCGAGTGGATGCGGCAGCCGGCCATCAGCTGCGCCTCCTCCACCGCCCGCTGGATCGACTGCACGGTGGATTCGATGTTCACCACCACGCCCTTCTTCAGGCCGCGCGAGGGGTGGGTACCGATGCCGACGATCTCCAGCTGGCCGTCGGCCGTCACCTCGCCCACCAGCGCCACCACCTTGGAGGTGCCGATGTCCAGGCCGACGATCATCTTGCCGCTCTGCACGTTTGCCATTTGTCCTGTCTTCTCCTGATTCACTGCACGGCCACCTTGTCGGCCGCCGCCGGCGCGACCGGCTCGCGCCACGCCACGGCCAGGCCGTTGGCGTAACGCAGATCGATGCGCGCGATGTTCGTCTGTTGCGCCTTCAGCGCCTTGTCGTAGATGGCACTGAAACGGCGGATCTTCTCCACCAGATGGTCCCGCCCCAGGAGCAGCTCGATGCCCTGGGCGGTGGACAGGAACCAGCTGCCGCGCTCGCGCAGCTCCAGACGCGCCACCGAGAAACCCATCGGTCGCAGCATCTGGCTGAGCACCTGGTACTGTTGCATCACCTGCTGCTGCGCGCGCTTGGGCCCATACAGCTGCGGCAGGTGCTCGTAGTGCGCCAGCTCCCGCGGGGCGAAAGCCTGGCCCTGGTTGTTGAGCAGCGCCTCGTCGCCCCAGCGGGCGATCGGCAATTGTTCCTCCAGACGCACCAGCACCTGGTCCGGCCAGACCCGGCGCACCTCGGCGCTGGCGATCCAGGGCATCCGCTCCAGCTCGTGGCGCATGCCCAGCAGGTCGACGCTGAAGAAGCTCGCGCTGACGAAGGGCGCGATGCGCTGCTGCACCGCCTGCTGGCTGATGTAGCTCAGATCGCCCTCGACGCTGATCTTGGCGATCGGCCGATCGGCATAAGGCAACAGGCGCTGGGCCAGCTCATAGGCGCCGACACCCAGCACCAATAACAGCAACGGCCAGGTGATGCGCTTGAGCAGACCGAAGCTGGGCTTGGGCAGGCGCGCGCCGATCGGCTCCTTGGCCACCAGGCGGCTGGCGCCGCGCGGCGCAGACTTGCCGCGCACGGGAATGCGTGGCGAATCTGGCTGATGACGAAGGACGGCCCCCATGGCTTAACCCCGTGCCTCGAGACTGTCGGCGAGGATCGCCAACACCAGCTGCTGGAAGTCCAGGCCGGCGGCCTGGGCGGCCATCGGCACCAGGCTGTGGTCGGTCATGCCCGGCACGGTGTTGACTTCCAGCAGCCAGAACTGGCCGACGGCGTCCTGCATCACGTCGACCCGCGCCCAGCCCTGGGTGCCGACCGCCTCGCAGGCGCGCACGGTCAGTTCCTTCAACTCATTCTCCTGGGCCGCCGCCAGGCCGCAGGGAATGCGGTACTGGGTGTCACTGGCCAGGTACTTGGCGTCGTAGTCGTAGAAGCTGTGCGGCGTGCCCAGGGCGATCGGCGGCAGCACCTGGCCGCGCAGCACGGCGACGGTGAACTCGGGACCGCTGATCCACTGTTCCACCAGCACCTGCGAGTCGTACTGGCTGGCGTCCTGCCAGGCGGCGATCAGCTCGTCCACCGACTGCACCTTGGCCATGCCGATGCTCGAGCCTTCGTGGGCCGGCTTGACGATCAGCGGGAAGCCCAGCTCGGCGGCGGCCGCACGGCAGTCCTCGACGCTGGCCAGCGCCGCGTGGCGCGGCGTCGGCAGGCCCAGGCTCTGCCACACCTGCTTGGTGCGCAGCTTGTCCATGGCCAGGGCCGAGGCGAGAATGCCGCTGCCGGTGTAGGGAATCCCGGCGCACTCGAGCAGGCCCTGCATGCTGCCGTCCTCGCCGCCGCGGCCGTGCAGCACGATGAAGGCGCGGTCGATTTTTTCCGCCAGAAGACGCGACAGGAAGTCGTCGCCGACATCGATGCCGAAGGCGTCCACCCCGGCGTTCTGCAAGGCGCGCAACACGGCATTGCCGGACTTCAGCGACACCTCGCGCTCGGCGCTCTTGCCGCCGAACAGCACGGCCACGCGGCCGAAGGCCGCCACCGGCACTTGCGATTTCAGGTTCTCGGCGCTCATTTCGACTCACCTTGGCCCGCGGCGAACAGCGGGCTCTGCAGCAGTTGCGGGGCCAGGCCGCCGATGTCGCCGGCGCCCTGACAGAGGAGGATGTCGCCGGCGCGCAGCAGCGGCTTGATCAGCGGCGCCAGCTCGATGCCGCGCTCGATATAGATGGGGTCCAGCTGGCCGCGCTGGCGGATGCTGTGGCACAGCTGGCGGCTGTCGGCGCCGGGGATCGGCTCCTCGCCGGCCGGGTAGACCTCCATCAGCAGCAGCACGTTGGCATCGGCCAGCACCTGGACGAAGTCGTCGTACAGGTCGCGGGTGCGGCTGAAGCGGTGCGGCTGGTAGACCATCACCAGGCGGCGCTCCGGCCAGCCGCCGCGCACGGCCTTGATCACCGCGGCGACCTCGCGCGGGTGGTGGCCGTAGTCGTCGACCAGCATCACGCTGCCACCCTCGACCGGCAGCTCGCCGTACACCTGGAAGCGCCGGCCGACGCCCTGGAAGCCGGACAGGCCCTGGACGATGGCCGCGTCGCTGATGCCCTCGTCGGTGGCGATGGCGATGGTCGCCAGGGCATTGAGCACGTTGTGGTTGCCCGGCATGTTGACCGACACCTCCAGCGGCTCGCGCTCGCGCCGCAGCACGGTGAAGTGGGTCTGCATGCCCTGCTGGCGCACGTTGATCGCACGCACGTCGGCGTCCTCGCCGAAGCCGTAGGTGACGGTCGGACGCGCCACCTGCGGCAGGATTTCGCGCACCACCGGGTCGTCCACGCAGACCACCGCCAGGCCGTAGAACGGCAGGTTGTGGAGGAACTCGACGAAGGTCTTCTTCAACTTGTTGAAGTCGCCCTCGTAGGTGCTCATGTGGTCCATGTCGATGTTGGTGACCACCGCGACCATCGGCTGCAGGTGCAGGAAGCTGGCGTCGCTCTCGTCCGCCTCGGCGATCAGGTAGCGGCTGGTGCCGAGCTGGGCGTTGGTGCCGGCGGCGTTCAGGCGGCCGCCGATGACGAAGGTCGGGTCCAGGCCGCCTGCGGCGAACACCGAGGCCAGCAGGCTGGTGGTGGTGGTCTTGCCGTGGGTGCCGGCCACCGCCACGCCGTGGCGGTAGCGCATCAGCTCGGCGAGCATCTCGGCCCGCGGCACCACCGGAATGCGCCGCTCCAGGGCGGTGGCGACTTCCGGGTTGGCGGTATTGATGGCGCTGGAGACCACCAGCACGTCGGCGCTCTCGGCGTTCTCGGCGCGGTGGCCGATGAAGATCTGCGCGCCGAACCGCTCCAGGCGCTCGGTCACCGCCGACCCCTTGAGGTCGGAGCCGGACACCTGGTAGCCCAGGTTCAGCAGTACCTCGGCGATGCCGCACATGCCGGCGCCGCCGATGCCGACGAAGTGGATACGGCGGATGCGGCGCATTTCCGGTTGCGGCATGGCTTTGCGACTCTCAACCACGGGCCACCTCCAGGCAGATCTCGACCACGTTGCGGGTGGCGTCGGGTTTGGCCAGGCGGCGCGCGGTGCGCGCCATGTCGTTCAATCGTTCGGGGTGCATCAGAACCTCGGTCAGCTGCGCGGCCAGCGTGGCGGCGTCAGTGGAGCGTTGCGGCAGCAGCACGGCGGCGCCTTCACGGGCGAGGTAGCCGGCGTTCTGCGTCTGGTGATCGTCGATGGCGTGGGGCAGCGGCAGCAGGAACGACGGCAGCCCCGCGGCGGCCAGCTCGCTGACGGTCAGGGCCCCGGCCCGGCACACCACCAGGTCGGCCCAGGCGTAGGCCCGCGCCATGTCGCCGATGAAGGGCGCGACCTGCGCTTCGACGCCGGCGGCGCGATAACGTTCGCCGGTCACCTCGGCATGTTGCTTGCCGGCCTGGTGAAACACCTCCGGGCGCAGCTCGGCGGACACCTGGGCCAGGGCCTCAGGCAGCAGCTTGTTGAGCGGTTCGGCGCCCAGGCTGCCGCCGAGGATCAGCAGACGTGGGCGGCGATTGCGCAAGGCCTCGCGCGGGGTCTCGAGGAACAGCTCCTCGCGCACCGGGTTGCCGGTGGTGCGGCGCTTGGCGCTGCTGGTGAAGGTCTCCGGGAAGGCCTCGCAGACGCGGCTGGCAAACGGCACCAGGCTGCGGTTGGCGGTGCCGGCCACGGCGTTCTGCTCGTGGATGACCAGCGGCGCGCCGCAGAGCCGGGCCGCCAGGCCGCCGGGTCCGGTGACGTAACCGCCCATGCCGAGCACGCAGACCGGCTGCAGTTCGTGGACGATCTTGCGCGCCTGCCACAGTGCCTTGAGCAATTGAAAGGGGGCCTTGAGCAGCGACAGCTTGCCCTTGCCGCGCAGGCCGGAAACCTGGATCAGGTGCAACGGCAGGCCGGCCGCCGGCACCAGCTCGTTCTCGATGCCCCGCGGCGTGCCCAGCCAGTGCACGCGGTAGCCGCGCGCCTGGAACTCGCGGGCGCAGGCCAGCGCCGGGAACACGTGGCCGCCGGTGCCGCCGGCCATGATCAGCACGTTACCGGGCATGGGCCACCTCCTCAGAGTGACCGTCTTCGGCGAAGTCCGCCTCGACGAACTCGACCTCCGCGCTGCCCAGCTGGGTGCGTCGCTCCCATTCGATGCGCAGCAGCAGCGCCAGGCTGACGCAGCAGATCACCAGGGAGCTGCCGCCGTAGCTGAGGAACGGCAGGGTCAGGCCCTTGGTCGGCAGCAGGCCGACGTTCACGCCGATGTTGATCAGCACCTGGCCGATCCACAGGAATGCCAGGCCATAGGCCACATAGGCCGAGAAGAACTGCTTGGCCTTCTCCGCCCACAGGCCGATATACAGGGCGCGCACGCTGACGAAGACGAACAGGGCGACGGTGGCCAGGGCACCGAGCATGCCCAGCTCCTCGGCGAGCACGGCGAAGACGAAGTCGGTGTGCGCCTCCGGCAGGTAGAACTGCTTCTGGATGCTGTTGCCCAGGCCGACGCCGAACCATTCGCCGCGACCGAAGGCGATCAGCGCCTGGCTCAGCTGGTAACCGGCGCCGTACTGGTCGGCCCAGGGGTCGATGAAGTTGGTCAGGCGCTCCAGGCGATAGGCCTGACTGGTCATCACCAGCCCGCCCACGGCCAGCACACCGGCCGCCAGGGGGATGAAGCGCAGCAGGTTGACCCCGCCGAGGAACAGCATGGCGATGGACGCGCCGACCAGCACCACGGTGGCGCCGAAGTCCGGCTCGGCCAGCAGCAGCATGGCCATGGGCCCGAGCACCAGCAGCGGCTTGAGGAAGCCGGTGAGCTTCTCGCGCACCTCGGCCTGGCGGCGCACCAGGTAGGCGGCGATAAACATCACGGTGAACAGCTTGGCCAGCTCGGACGGCTGCAGGTTGAACAGGCCGAAGCCTATCCAGCGCTTGGCGCCATTGACCTCGCGGCCGATACCCGGCAGCAGCACCAGGACCAGCAGGACGAAGGCCGCCAGCAGCAGCACGCCGCTCAGGCGCTGCCACAGGGCCATGGGAATGCTCAGGGTGATGAGGGCGGCGGTCACGCCGATCGCCAGGTAGATCAGGTGGCGCACCATGTAGTACAGCGGGTTACCGGACAGCGCCGCCGCCACTTCGGTGGACGCCGAGGCGATCATCACCAGCCCCAGGCCGAGCAGCGCCAGGCAACCGGCCAGCAGCGGGAAGTCCAGGTCGATGCCGCGCCGCGTGCGCAGCGGCGAGGGTGCGGCGAGCAGTTGCCCGAGCATCACTGCAGCCCCTCCACGGCCTGGGCGAACAGGCGTCCGCGCTCTTCGAAGTTCTTGAACATGTCCAGGCTGGCGCAGGCCGGCGACAGCAGCACGGCATCGCCGGGCTCGGCCAGCTCGGCGCAGCGCTGCACCGCCTCGTCCAGACTGGCGACACGAATCAGCGGCACGCCATCGCCCAGGGCTGCAGCCAGGCGCTCGGCATCGCGGCCGAGCAGCAGCACCGCACGGCAGTAACGCGCCACCGGCGCGGCCAGGGCGGAGAAGTCCGCGCCCTTGCCGTCGCCACCGGCGACCAGCAGCAGCCGGCCGGCGATATCCGCGCCGAGCCCCTCGATGGCGGCCAGGGCGGCGCCGACGTTGGTGGCCTTGGAGTCGTCGTAGTAATTCACCTGGCGCAGCTCGCGCAGCCACTGGCAACGGTGCGGCAGGCCGGCGAACGCCTTCAGGGCCTGCAGCATCGGCGCCAGCGGCAGGCCGACCGCATGGCCCAGGGCCAGGGCCGCCAGGGCGTTGGACTGGTTGTGGGCACCGCGGATCTTCAGCTCCGCGGTCGGCAGCAGGCGCTCGAACTGGTAACCCAGGTATTTTTCGCCGCCCTCCTCGATCAGGCCGAAGCGCTTGAAGTCGGGCTTGCCCAGGCCGAAGCTCCAGCACGGCACCTGGTCGGCGATCAGCGGCCGCGACAGCGGATCGTCGCGATTGACCACCACCTGGCGGGCGCCGCGGAAGATGCGGTGCTTGGCCAGGTGGTAGTGCTGCAGATCAGCGTAGCGATCCATGTGGTCTTCGCTGATGTTCAGGCAGGTGGCCACCTCGGCATTGAGCTGCTCGGTGGTCTCCAGCTGGAAGCTGGACAGCTCCAGCACGTACAGCTCGACCTCGTCGCTGAGCAGGTCGAGGGCCGGCGTGCCCAGGTTGCCGCCGACCGCCACCCTCTTGCCGGCCGCCGCGGCCATCTCGCCGACCAGGGTGGTCACGGTGCTCTTGGCGTTGGAGCCGGTGATGGCGACGATCGGTGCCTTGGCATGCCGGGCGAACAGGTCGATGTCGCCGGACAGCTTAACCCCGCGGGCCGCAGCCGCCTGCAGCGCCGGGGTGGCGACGGCCAGACCGGGGCTGACCAGCAGTTCGCTGGCGCGGCAGAGGAACTCCACGTCCAGCTCGCCGCAGCGCACTTCCACCTGCGGGAACTGCTCACGCAGGGTGGCCAGCTCCGGCGGGTTCGCCCGCGTATCGACCACGGCGAAGCGCACGCCCTGCTGCGCCAGGAAGCGCACCAGGGACATGCCACTCTTGCCGAGGCCGACAACGATGCGGAACTGGTCGGAAGCGATCAACGACACTCTCTATTACCTCAGTTTCAGGGTGGCCAGGCCGATCAGCACGAGAATCACGGTGATGATCCAGAAACGCACGATCACCCGTGGCTCGGGCCAGCCCTTGAGTTCGAAGTGGTGGTGGATCGGCGCCATGCGGAACACCCGCTTGCCGGTCAGCTTGAAGGACGCCACCTGGATGATCACCGACAGGGTCTCCATGACGAACACCCCGCCCATGATGAACAGCACCACCTCCTGGCGGACGATCACGGCGATGGTGCCGAGCGCGGCCCCCAGGGCCAGCGCGCCGACGTCGCCCATGAACACCTGGGCCGGGTAGGTGTTGAACCAGAGGAAGCCCAGGCCGGCGCCGACCAGCGCGGCGCAGAACACGATCAGCTCGCCGGCGCCCGGCACGTAGGGGATGAACAGGTACTCGGCGAACTTCACGTTGCCCGACAGGTAGCAGAAGATGCCCAGGGCACCGCCGACCATCACGGTGGGCAGGATCGCCAGGCCGTCCAGGCCGTCGGTCAGGTTGACCGCGTTGCTCGAACCGACGATGACCAGGTAGGTCAGCACCACGAAGCCCGCGCCCAGCGGAATGCTGACGTCCTTGAGCAGCGGCAGGATCAGGGTGGTTTCCACCGGGCTCTGCGCGGTCATATAGAGGAAGACGGCCGCGCCGAGGCCGAACACCGACTGCCAGAAATACTTCCAGCGGCTCGGCAGGCCGCGGGAATTCTTCTCGATCACCTTGCGGTAGTCGTCGACCCAGCCGATGGCACCGAACAGCAGGGTGACGGCCAGCACCACCCAGACATAGCGGTTGGACAGATCGGCCCACAGCAGGGTGCTGATGGCGATGGCGGAGAGGATCAAGGCACCGCCCATGGTCGGCGTGCCCTTCTTCGACAGGTGCGACTGCGGGCCGTCATGGCGCACCGCCTGGCCGATCTGGCGGATCTGCAGGGTGCGGATCATCCAGGGCCCCAGCCACAGCGCCAGCGCCAGGGCGGTCAAGACGCCGAGGATGCCGCGCAGCGTCAGGTACTGGAACACGGCGAAACCCTTGTGGAACTGTTGCAGGTACTCGGCCAGCAGCAGCAGCATTTAGTGACTCTCCCCCGATGTGCCACAGAGCGCCGCGACGATGTTCTCCATCGCGGCACTGCGTGAACCCTTGATTAGAATGGTGGTATCGCCCTGCTCGGCGCCAAGCGCCGAGATCAGGCTGGCTTGATCGGCGAAATGCCGGCCATTTGTTCCGAATTCCTCGACCGCATAGGCCATCAGCGGTCCCACCGCGTAGAGCGCATCCACCTTGCCGGCGGCATAGCGGCCCACCTCGCGATGGCCCTGCTCGGCCCACGCGCCCAATTCCCCGATGTCCCCGAGCACCAGGACGGTGCGCCCGGAGAAGCCGGCGAGTATATCAATGGCCGCACAGATCGAAGCAGGGTTGGCGTTGTAGCTGTCGTCGATCACCCGCATGCCGTTCGTCGCCAGCTGCGCTACCGCGCGGCCCTTGACCGGTTGCAGCTTTTCCAGCCCGGCCTTGATATCGACCAACGGTACGCTCAAGGCATGGGCGGCGGCGGCGGCGGCCAGGGCGTTGGCCACGTTGTGCTCGCCCAGCAGATTGAGCTGGATACGCGCCTGCCCCGCGGCGCAGCGCAGGGTGAAGGCCGGACAGCCGCGGGCGTCGCGGGCCAGGTCGGCCGCGTGATAATCCGCCGCCGGGTTGGTCAGGGCGAAGCTCAGCACCCGACGGCCCTTGGCCCGGCGCTGCCAGATGGCGAAGGCCTGGTCGTCCAGGTTGAGCACGGCGATACCGTCCTCGCCCAGGCCCTCGATGATCTCGCCCTTGGCCTCGACTATCTTCTCCGGTCCGCCGAACTCGCCGACGTGGGCGCTGCCGGCGTTGGTGAGGATGGCGACCCGGGGCCGGGTCAGGCCGACCGTGTAGGCGATCTCGCCGACATGGTTGGCGCCCAGCTCGATCACCGCCCCCCGATGTTCGGGCGCCAACTCCAGCAGGGTCAGGGGCGCGCCGAGGTCGTTGTTGAGGTTGCCGCGGGTGGCCAGCACGGCGCCGCCCAACCCCTCGCGCAGGATGCTGGCGAGCATCTCCTTGACCGTGGTCTTGCCGCTGGAGCCGGTGACCGCCGCCAGCGGGCCGTCGTAGGCCTGGCGGTTCAGGGCGCCGAGGCGCCCCAGGGCCAGGCGGGTGTCGGCGACCAGCAGCTGCGGCAGCGGCGCCTCCGCCACCTCGCGCTGCACCAGCGCCGCCACGGCGCCCTTGGCGGCCACCTCGGCCAGGTAGTCGTGGCCGTCGAAACGCGGCCCGACCAGGGCGACGAACAGCTGTCCCGGACGGATTGCCCGGCTGTCGCTGCCGACCGCCTCGAACGCCACATCCGCGCCGATCAGGCGGCCGCCCAGGGCGTCCGCCACTTCACTCAAGCGCAACGCCTTAAGCATGGGCGGCCTCCCAGGCGATCAGGGCCTTGGCCGCCTCGTCCAGATCGGAGAACGGCTGGCGTTCGCCGCTGATCTCCTGATAGTCCTCGTGCCCCTTGCCCGCCAGCACCAGCACGTCGTCCGCGCCGGCCTCGGCGATCAACTGGGCGATAGCCTGGCCACGGCCATGCACGAAGCGCACGCGTTCGGGGTCGACGAAGCCCGCACGAATGTCCGCGAAGATCTGCTCCGGCGCCTCGCTGCGCGGGTTGTCATCGGTCACCAGCACGGCATCGGCCAGACGCTCGGCCGCCGCCGCCATCAGCGGACGCTTGCCGCGGTCGCGATCGCCACCGCAGCCGAACAGGCACAGCAGGCGCCCCTTCACATGGGGACGCAATGCCTCGAGCACCTTCTCCAGGGCATCCGGGGTATGGGCGTAATCGACCACCACCAGCGGCTGCTTCACGCCGCCCAGGCGCTGCATGCGCCCGGCCGGCCCCTGCAGGCACGGCAATACCTTGAGGATCTCGTCCAGCGCATAGTCCATGGCGAGCAGCGCACCGACCACGGCCAGCAGGTTGCTCAGATTGAAGCGGCCGAGCAGCGTGCTGCGCAGCATGCCCTCGCCACGGGGGGTGACCAGACGGGCACGCACGCCCTGATCATCGAACTGGGTGTCGCGGCAGCACAGGTAGGCGCCGGCATCCTCCAGGCTGTAGCTGATCAGGCGGGACTCGCGCTCATCTAGGGCCAGCTTGCGCCCGGCGGCATCGTCCAGATTGAGCACCCGGCAACGCAGGCCCGGCAGACTGAACAGCATGGCCTTGGCCTCGGCGTAGGCCTCCATGGTGCCGTGGTAATCCAGATGGTCGCGCGACAGGTTGGTGAACACCGCCACGTCGAACGCCAGGGCAGCCACCCGCCCCTGGTGCAGACCGTGGGAGGAGACCTCCATGGCCACCGCGCGGGCGCCGGCCTTCTTCAGGTCGGCCAGGGTCGCCTGCACGCCGATCGGGTCGGGCGTGGTGTGGCGCCCCTGGGCCAGGGCGCCGTAGAAACCGTTGCCGAGGGTACCGACTATGCCGCAGGGCTGGCCGAGCAGATCCAGCGCCTGGGCCAGCAGCTGGGTCACGCTGGTCTTGCCATTGGTGCCGGTGACGCCGACCAGGTGCAGGCCACGGCTCGGTTCGCCATAGAAGCGCCCGGCAATCGCCGACAACTGCCCGGCCAGCCCCTTGATCGCCACCAGTTCGGCGGCGCCGGCATCGATGGCCGGCGCACCCTCGGCCTCGTAGGCCACCGCGGCGGCGCCGCGGGCGATGGCGTCGGCGATATGCAGACGGCCATCCTGCTGCCCCCCCGGCACGGCGAGGAACAGGTCCCCCGGACGCACCTTGCGGCTGTCCAGGGTCAGTTCACGGATCAGCAGGCTGCTGCCCGCCTGTGGCAATAGCTGATTAAGAGGCATGGGCATCAGAGGCGCCCTCCTGTGCCGGTGTTCACTGCCAATTCCTGGGATTCGACGGGCGGCAGGTCGTCGGGAACGATGTTCATCAGGCGCAACGCACCGGCCATCACCTTGCCGAACACCGGCGCCGAAACCAGGCCGCCGTAATAGCCGCCCTCGCTCGGCTCATCGATCACCACCGCGACGGCGATGCGCGGATCGCTCATCGGCCCGAAGCCGGCGAACAGCGAGCGGTAGGCATTCTCCGTGTAGCCCTTCGAGCCCACGCTGGCCTTGCGCGCGGTGCCGCTCTTGCCGGCGACGTGATAGCCCGGCACCTTGGCCCGGTGCACGCCGCCCGGAGCCTCGACCACCTGTTGCAGCATGCCCTGCATGATCTTGGCCACGTCCTCCGGAATCACCTGCACGCCGTCGGGGGTGTGGTCGACACGGGTCAGCGACAGCGGCACATTGCGGCCGTTGTTGGCCAGCGCCGCATAGGCATGCACCAGCTGCACGGCCGTCACCGACAGGCCGTAGCCGTAGGACAGCGTGGCGGTCTCGGCCTTGCGCCAGTTGCGGTGGTTGGGCAGGTTGCCGACCCGCTCGCCGGGGAAGCCCAGGCCGGTGTCCTGGCCCAGGCCGACCTGCTGCATCAGGTTGAAGATGGACTCGCCGCCGATATCGAAGGCGATCTTGCTCATGCCGACGTTGCTCGACTTGATCAGGATGCCGGTGAGGTCCAGCGGCCCCGTGGCACGCGAGACGTCGCGAATGGTGTAGCGGCCGATGCGCAGGGAACCCGGGTAGACATCGACGGTGTCGGTCGGCTTCCAGCGCCCGCTCTCCAGGGCCGCGACCATGGACAGCGGCTTCATGGTCGAACCCGGCTCGAACACGTCGATCATCGCCCGGTTGCGCATGGCCGCCGGCTGCAGGCTGCGGCGGTTGTTCGGGTTGTAGGTCGGCTGATTGACCATGGCCAGCACTTCGCCGCTCTTCACGTCGATCATCACCAGGCTGCCGGCCTTGGCGCCGAACTCCACCAGGGCGTTGCGCAGCTCGCGATGGGCCAGGTACTGCAGGCGCAGGTCGATCGACAGCGCCAGGGCCTTGCCGGCCTTGGCGTTCTGCGCGACCTGAACGTCCTTGATCAGCCGGCCGCGGCGGTCCTTGAGCACCTGACGCTTGCCCGGCACCCCGGCCAGCCACTCGTCGAACGCCAGCTCCATGCCCTCGCGCCCGCGGTCGTCGACGTCGGTGAAGCCGACCACATGGGCGGTCACCTCACCGGCCGGGTAGAAGCGCCGGAACTCCTCGATGGCGTACACCCCGGGCACCTTGAGGTCGAGCACGCGCTGGCCCTGCTCCGGAGTCAGGCCCCGCACCAGGTACATGAATTCGCGCTCGGCACTGGCCCGCACGCGCGCGGCGAAGGCCTTCGGCTCCTGGCCCAGGGCCGCCGCCAGCGCCGGCCACTGCGCCGCGGCGCCCTGCAACTCCCGGCCGTTGGCCCACAGGGTGGTCACCGGGGTGCTGACCGCCAGCGGCTCGCCGTTGCGGTCGGTCATCAGGCCGCGGTGCGCCGGAATCGGAATATGCCGCACGCTACGCGCGTCGCCGTGGGCCTGGAGGAAATCGCGGTCGATCAGCTGCAGGTCGACGATGCGCCAGACGATGGCACCGACCATCAGCGCCAGGAGCAGCAGCACCAGGCGGAAACGCCAGGGGTAGAGTGCGCCCTCGAGCCGGATCATGGCGTCACCAGGCGCACTTCGGCGGCATCGGGAATGCGCATCTTCAGCCGCTCGCTGGCCAGGGTCTCGATGCGGTTGTGGGCCGTCCAGGTGCTCTGCTCGAGGATCAGCCGGCCCCATTCGGCCTGTGCCTTGTCGCGCACGCTCAGCTCGGCATACAGGCCGTTGAGCAGCTGACGGTTCCAGTGGGCGCAGAGGGACACCGCCAGCGCCGATCCCAGCACCGCCAGGAACAGCACCAGCAGCAACAGGCTGCCGGCCGGCATGGGCTTGGCGAATACGCGGCTCATCGCACCTTCTCCGCGATGCGCATCACCGCGCTGCGCGAGCGAGGATTGGCCTTGAGCTCGGCATCCGAGGCGTACTGCGGCTTGCCGATCAGCTTCAGGCGCGGCTCGAAGGCCTTGGGAATGATCGGCAGGTCACGCGGCAGCTTGTCCTGCTCGCCCTTGGCATGGCGGCGCATGAACTGCTTGACGATGCGGTCCTCGAGGGAGTGGAAGCTGATCACCACCAGCCGCCCCCCCACCTCGAGGGCCTCCAGGGCCGCATCCAGGCCCCGCTCGAGATCGCCCAGCTCGTTGTTGATATGGATACGCAGCCCCTGGAAGGCGCGAGTCGCCGGATGCTTGCCCTTCTCCCAGGCCGGATTGGCGTCGGTCAGCACCTGGGCCAGGTCGGCGGTGCGTTCGAAAGGGCGCTCGGCGCGCCGCTGCACAACGGCACGGGCCATGCGCTTGGCGAAGCGCTCCTCGCCGTATTCCTTGAACACCCGGGCGATCTCGTCCTCGGCGGCGCTGGCGATCCACTGCGCGGCACTGACACCGCGGGCCGGGTCCATGCGCATGTCCAGCGGGCCGTCGTTGAGGAAGCTGAAACCGCGCGCGGCATCGTCCAGCTGCGGCGAGGAGACCCCCAGGTCCAGCAGGACCCCGGCCACCTTGCCGGCCAGCCCGCGGACAGCGACTTCCTCGCCGAGTTCCGCAAAACTGCGCTGCACAACGACAAAGCGGCCGTCTTCGGCCGCCAGCGCATTCCCCGTCGCGATCGCCAGGGGGTCTTTATCGAACCCCAACAGATGGCCATCCGGGCCGAGCTTCTCGAGAATCAGCCGGCTATGCCCGCCGCGCCCGAAGGTACCATCCAGGTAGCAGCCATCGGCACGCACGGCGAGTCCGGCGACGGCTTCGTCGAGCAGGACGGTGATATGGCGGAGGCTATCGGTCATGGTCACAGGATCAGGTCACGTAGTTCGTCGGACAGGGCGCCGGGTTGCTTGATGGCGGCCAGATCGGCGTCCGCCACGGCATTCCAGGCATCCTCGTCCCACAGTTGAAATTTGTTCAGCTGGCCGACCAGCATCGCGCGCTTGTCCAGCTTGGCGTACTCGCGCAGACGGGGCGGCACCAGGAAACGGCCGCTGGCGTCCAGCTCGAGATCGACGGCGTTACCGATCAGCAGGCGTTGCAAGCGGCGGTTCTCCTCGCGAAAGGAAGCCAGCTCGCGCAGCTTGTTCTCGATTAGCTCCCATTCCGACAACGGATAGACGCAGAGGCAAGGGTCAATGGCATCGATGGTCACGATGAGCTGGCCGGAGCAGCGCGACACGAGCTCGTCCCGATACCGACTTGGCATCGCGAGTCGCCCTTTGGCGTCGAGACTGATGGCGTTGGCTCCGCGAAACACGGCTGCGCTCCCCCGTAATTAGCTATCCATGCCCAAAAAAACCCACTTCATGCCACTTCTTACCACCTGGGCACACTATAGGAACGCGCCCACCCCACCGTCAAGGCGCGCCAGAGGGGAAAAATCCTTACAGGACGGTAATTTAGCGAATCTAAGGGGAGACACTCGGAGCTTGGCAGAGAGCCGGGCAGGATAAAAATCAGCCAGGGCAATAGGCTCAATCACAAACTTAAAGTGATTTATGAAGAGTAAGATTTTTTAAGCATGAAAACGCGAGGGAAACAGCAAAGCAGCTAGAAGGAAAAGGTGGAGAGTCGATCTATAAGCCGGGTTCTGTCGAGGACAGTCATTCCTCTACGACGTACATCACTGCACGCCTTTAGCAACCTACCCGGTTCCAGCGCGGGCCACGCCAATGGAACCCTATTTGGTCTTGCTCCGAGTGGGGTTTACCTAGCCACGGACTGTTGCCAGCCGTGCGGTGCGCTCTTACCGCACCTTTTCACCCTTACCGGCGCCGAAACGCTTAGGCGGTTATTTTCTGTGGCACTTTCCGTAGGCTCACGCCCCCCAGGCATTACCTGGCACTCCGCCCTATGGAGCCCGGACTTTCCTCCCCCGCATCTCGCAGAACGAAACACGGCAGCGACTGTCCGATCGACTCTCCGTTGCCAAGGGTAACGGCGTGCCCGCCATAGAACAAGGATTAGTCGCGCGACTGGCGCTCCAGCGCCGCCTGATAGAGCAAATTCTTGCGCACCCCGGTGATTTCCGCCGCCAACGCCGCCGCACGCTTGAGCGGCATCTCCCCGAGCAGCAGGTCGAGCACCCGCAACGCCTCGGCGCTGATCGCCTCTTCGCCTTCCGGCGCCTGCCAACCCGCCACCAGCACCACGCATTCGCCGCGCTGCTGATTGCTGTCGGCCGCCACCCAGGCGCACAGCTCGCCCAGCGGCAGCCCCTTGAGGGTCTCGAAGGTCTTGGTCAGCTCCCGGGCCAGCAGCGCCGGGCGCTCATCGCCGAACACCGCCCGCATGTCTTGCAGGCACTCGAGGATGCGATGGGGCGCCTCGTAGAAGATCAGGGTGCGCGGCTCCTCCCGCACCTGCTCAAGACGCACGCGACGCCCCACCGCCTTGGCCGGCAGGAACCCCTCGAAGATGAAGCGATCGGAGGGCAGCCCGGCCGCCGACAGCGCCGCGATCAGGGCACAGGCGCCCGGTACCGGCACCACCGGCACCCCCACCGCCCGCGCCTGGCGCACCAGGTGGTAGCCCGGGTCGGAGATCAGCGGCGTGCCGGCGTCGGAAATCAGCGCCACGTCCTCACCCGCCTGCAAGCGGGCGAGGAAGCGCCCGCCCTGGTCGCGCTCGTTGTGCTCATGACAGGCCGCCAAGGGGGTCGCGATGCCGAAGTGCTGCAGCAGCCGCGCCGAGTGCCGGGTATCCTCCGCTGCAATCAGGGCCACCTCGCCGAGCACCCTGAGCGCCCGCGCGCCGATGTCGTCCAGATTGCCAATGGGCGTGGCCACCACATAAAGGGTGCCAGGGGCGGGGGTCGTACCACCGGGTGCAGTCACAGCACGTGCCTCTTCATATCGCGAAAGCGCGCATTGTAGCCCGTTTCACGGCATCGACATCGCACCGCCGCCGGGGCTTGGGTACAATTCGCCGCTCATTTGCTCAAGTATCGGGAAGGCCTACATGATCGCTTGCCTGCGTCCGCTCTACGCCCTCAGCCTCGCCGGCCTGCTGGTCGCCTGCGCCAGCTCGCCCACCTCCAACCTTGGCGAGTTGCCGCGCACCCCTCAAGCCAGTATCGAGCAGCTGCTGCAGCAGGCCGGCGACAGCCAGTCCGAACAGGCCAACCTGCTGCGCCTGTCGGCCGCCGACCTGGCCTACCAGCAGAAGAAGTTCGCCCGCGCCGCCGCCATTCTCGAGCAGGTGAGCCTTGCCGACCTCAAACCGGCCCAGCAGGTCTACGCCAGCACCCTGAATGCCGAGCTGGCCCTGAGCCGCGACAACCCCAAGGCCGCCCTCAAGGCGCTTGGCCACCCCAGCCTCGCCCGCCTGGGCGAACTGCCGGTCGAGCAACAGGTCCGCACCCAGCTGGCCCGCGCCAAGGCCTTACAGGCGAGCGGCCAGATCCTCGCCGCCGCCCGCGAACGCATCTTTATCGCCCCCCTGCTCGATGCCGAGGCGACCGAGCGCAACCATGAGTCCATCTGGGAGCTGGTCGCCAGCCTGCCCGTCGAGCAGCTCACGGCCAACGGCGACGCCGACCTGAGCGGCTGGCTGAGCCTGGCCCAGGCGGCCAAGGCCCTAGGCCCCCTGCAGACCCAGCAAGCGGCCATCGACGACTGGCGCGCGCAGCACCCCCAGCACCCCGCCGCCCTGCGCCTGCCCGCCCCTTTGCGCGAACTGCAGGAACTGTCCAGCCAGCCACTCAGCGAAATCGCCCTGCTGCTGCCGCAGGACGGCCAGCTGGCCTCGGTCGCCCGCGCCCTGCGCGATGGCTTCCTCGCCGCCCACTACCAGGCTCAGCAGAGCGGACAGAACCCGCCCAACATACGCCTCTACGACAGCGCCCAACTGCGCTCCATGGACGACTTCTACCGGCAGGCCCAGGCCGCCGGCGTGCAGCTGGTGGTCGGCCCCCTGGAAAAGCACCTGGTGACCCAGCTCAGCAGCCAGGAGCAGCTGCCGATCACCACCCTGGCCCTGAACTACAGCGAATCGGCCCAGGAAGGCCCGGCCCAGCTGTTCCAGTTCGGCCTGGCCGCCGAGGACGAGGCCCGCGAGGTCGCCCGCCGCGCCTGGGCCGACGGCATGCGCCGGGCCGCCGCCCTGGTGCCACGCGGCGACTGGGGTGACCGGGTTCTGGCCGCCTTCCGCGACAGCTGGCAAGCCGCCGGCGGCACCCTGATCGCCGCCGAACACGTCGACCAGCCGGTGGAGCTGGCGCAACAGATCGCCGACCTGTTCCAGCTGCGCCAGAGCGAAGCGCGCGCTCGGCGCCTGCGCAACACCCTGGGCACGGCCATCGCCGCACAGCCATCGCGGCGCCAGGATGTCGACTTCATCTTCCTCGCCGCCACCCCGCAGCAGGCCCAGCAGATCAAGCCGACCCTGGCCTTCCAGTACGCCGGCGACGTTCCGGTCTACGCCACCTCCCACCTGTTTACCGGCAACCACAGCCAGGCCCAGTACCTGGACCTGAATGGCATCCGCTTCTGCGAAACGCCCTGGCTGCTGAACGCCGACGCGCCCCTGCGCCAGCAGGTCAGCAGCCAATGGCCCCAGGCCGGCGGCAGCCTCGGCCGCCTCTATGCCATGGGCATCGACGCCTACCGCCTGACGCCGCGCCTGAACCAGCTCAAGGCCCTGCCTGACAGCCGGCTCGACGGCCTGTCCGGCAGCCTCAGCCTGAACCCGGCACAGCGCATCGAGCGCCAGCTGCCCTGGGCCGAGTTCCGCGACGGCCAGATCCAACAACTGCCCGACAGCCTCAATTGAGCGAGCCAGAGCACAACAGCGGCCAGATCGCCGAGCACCTGGCCCGCCAACACCTCGAACGCCACGGCCTGCAGCTGCTGGCGCAGAACTGGCGCTGCCGCCGCGGCGAGCTCGATCTGGTCATGCTCGACGCCGATACAGTAGTATTCGTCGAGGTCCGCTACCGGCGGCACGCCGCCTGGGGCGGCGCCGCGGCCAGTGTCGATGCACGCAAGCGCGACAAGCTGGCCACTGCCGCCCTGCACTTTCTCCAGCGGGAGACCCGCTGGGCGAAACACCCTTGCCGCTTCGACGTGGTCGCCATCGACGCCCACGGCAGTACAGCCCCGCGACTGGACTGGATTCGAAACGCCTTTGATACCTGAGCAGACACCCCACTGAAGGTTATATCTCCGATGGACATGCAAGCCCGTATTCGCCAGCTGTTCCAAGCCAGCATCGAAACCAAGCAACAGGCCATGGAAGTCCTCGCACCCTTTATCGAGCAGGGCAGCCAGGTCATGGTTCAGGCACTGCTCAGCGAGGGCAAGATCCTCACCTGCGGCAACGGCGGCTCGGCCGGCGACGCCCAGCACTTCTCCTCCGAGTTGCTCAACCGCTTCGAGCGCGAGCGCCCCAGTCTGCCGGCGATCGCCCTGACCACCGACAGCTCGACCATCACCTCGATCGCCAACGACTACAGCTACAACGAGGTGTTTTCCAAGCAGATCCGCGCACTCGGCCAACCGGGCGACGTGCTCCTGGCCATCTCCACCAGCGGCAACTCGGCCAACGTGATCCAGGCCATCCAGGCCGCTCACGACCGCGAGATGATAGTAGTCGCCCTGACCGGCCGCGACGGCGGCGGCATGGCCTCTCTGCTGCTTCCGGAAGACGTGGAGATCCGCGTGCCTTCGCGCATCACCGCACGCATTCAGGAAGTGCACCTGCTGACCATCCACTGCCTGTGCGACCTGATCGACAGCCAACTGTTCGGGAGTGAAGAATGACGCGCAACCCACTGCTCCTCGCCGCTCTGGCCCTCACCCTTGCCCTCGCGGGCTGCGGCAGCCGCAGCATCGGCAACAAGATCGATGACCAATTCATCGCCCCCGCGGTCGAGAACAACATCGCCCGCGCCCATGTCGACCTGACCAGCCCCACCTCGCACATAGTGGTCACCAGCTACAACGGCGTGGTCCTGCTCGCCGGCCAGACCCCACGCAGCGACCTCAAGGGCATGGCCGAACAGGCCGCGCGCCGGGTCCAGGGCGTGAGCAAGGTGCATAACGAACTGCAGGTACTGCAGCCGACCTCGTTGCTGGCACGCAGTAACGACACCCTGCTGACCAGCAAGATCAAGACCCAGATGCTCGCGGACGCCAGCGTTCCCGGCTCGCGCATCAAGGTGATCACCGAGAACGGCATCGTCTATCTGCTGGGCCTGGTCTCGCGCCAGGAGGCCAATCAGGCCACCGCCCTGGTACAGGGCGTGTCCGGGGTGCAGAAGATCGTCAAGCTGTTCCAGTACACCAACTGACCGCCATCCGACCCACGAAAAAGGCGATCCTCGGATCGCCTTTTTCGTTTACTTGACCACCTTCAGGCTGGGCCGCCCGCTCGGTCGTGGCGGCTCGCCATCCGGCGGGCCCTGATCGTCGGGCCCGTCACCATCCTCGTCATCCGGCACCGGCGGCTCCAGATCGAAGACCATGCCCTGACCGTTTTCCCGGGCATAGATCGCCATAACGGCCGCGGAGGGGATGTACAGGCTGTGCGCCACCCCACCGAAACGCCCCTCGAAGCTCACCGCCTCGTTGTCCATATGCAGATGGCGCACCGCCCCGGGGGACACGTTCAGCACGATCTGGCCGTCGCTGGCGAAGCCCGGCGGCACTTGTACGCCGGCGAAATCGGCATCGACCAGCAGATGGGGGGTGCAGTCGTTGTCGACGATCCACTCGTAGAGGGCACGAACCAAATAGGGACGACTGGAGTTCATCGGAACCTCCTCAGGTATTAACGCATCTCGCGCTCGGCAGCGGACAGACTGGCCCGAAAGCCCTCCCGGGCGAACTGACGCTCCATATAATCGAGCAACGGCTTGGCCGGCTTCGGCAACTCGATGCCCAGCAACGGCAGGCGCCAGAGAATCGGCAGCAGGCAGCAGTCCACCAAGCTCAACTCCTCGCTGAGGAAGTACGGCTTGTCGGCGAACAGCGGCGAGACGCCCGTCAGGCTCTCGCGCAGCTCCTTGCGCGCCTGAACCCGAGCCGACTCCTTGCTGCGCGGATTGAGAATCAGGTCCACCAGGGCGCACCAGTCGCGCTGGATGCGGTGGATCAGCAGGCGGCTGTTGGCCCTGGCCACCGGATACACCGGCAGCAGCGGCGGATGGGGATAGCGCTCATCCAGATACTCCATCACCACCGTCGACTCGTACAGCGCCAGGTCGCGATCGACCAGGGTCGGCAGGCTGGCATAGGGGTTGACCTCGAGCAGTTGAGGCGGGCAGCGGCCCGGCTCGACACTGATGATCTCGGCGCCGACACCCTTCTCGGCGAGCACGATACGCACACGGTGGGAGTAGTGGTCGGCGGGGTCGGAATAACAGGCCAACCTATTGGTCACGCCCATGGCGATCCTCCTCGCTTATAAGGTTATCTGAAGCAGAAAGACCTGCGCGCCCAAGGGGGCGCGCAGGTCTGGGACGGAACGGCGACGATTTTAATGCACGTCCTTCCAGTATTCACGCTTGAGCAAATAGGCGAATACGAAGAAGAACGCCAGGTACAGCAGCACGTAGGTGCCGATGCGCTGACTTTCCAGCTTCACCGGGTTGGCCGAATAGGCCAGGAAGGTCACCAGATTCTTGACCTTCTCGTCGAACTGCTCCTCGGTCAACTCACCGGTCTTCGGCTCGATGGTGAGCTGATCGCAGGCCTCGTGCGTGATGGGCGTGCCGGTCAGCGGATCGAACTGCTTCTTGCCGTCCTCGACCACCTGCACCTGCTTGCAACCGATGTACTGGCGCCCCTGCAGCTCGGCCAGCACGTTCGGCATGCCGACGTTCGGGAAGACCTTGTTGTTCGCCCCCAGCGGACGGCTCGGGTCTTCGTAGAAGGTGCGCAGGTAGGTATACAGCCAGTCGGTGCCACGTACGCGAGCGACCAGGGTCAGATCCGGCGGCGCCGCGCCGAACCAGGTCTTGGCGTCCTCGGGCTTCATGCCGATCTTCATGTGGTCGCCGATCTTGGCGTCGTTGAACACCAGATTGTCCAGCATCAGCTCATGGGGAATGCCGAGGTCATCGGCAACCCGCTCGTAGCGCTGGAACTTGGCCGCATGGCAGCCCATGCAGTAGTTGGCGAAGGTACGCAGACCGTCCTGCATGGCCGCCTTGTCGGTCAGGTCGATATCGACCTTGTCCAGCGGATAGTTGCCACCCGCCCCCAGAGCCAGGGCAGGCATTGCAGCGAAAATCAGTGCAGCAAATAGCTTCTTCATCAGCCTGTCACCCTTTCCGGAACCGGTTTGGTTTTTTCCATCCTGGTGTAGAACGGCATCAGGATGAAGTACGCGAAGTACAGGAAGGTACATACCTGCGACAGCAGGGTGCGGCCCGGAGTCGGCGCCAGTACACCCAGCACACCCAGGATGACGAAGGACACGCAGAACACCAGCAACCAGATCTTGCTCAACCAGCCCTTGTAGCGCATCGACTTGACCGGGCTACGGTCCAGCCAGGGCAGCACGAACAGCACGGCGATGGCCGCGCCCATGGCGATGACGCCCAGCAGCTTGTCCGGCACGGCACGCAGGATCGCGTAGAACGGGGTGAAGTACCACACCGGCGCGATGTGCTCGGGAGTCTTGAACGGGTTAGCCTGCTCGAAGTTCGGCTTCTCCAGGAAGTAACCGCCCATTTCCGGGAAGAAGAACACCACGAAGCAGAAGATGAACAGGAATACCACCACACCGACGATGTCCTTCACGGTGTAATAGGGGTGGAAGGCAATACCATCGAGCGGAACGCCGTTCGCATCCTTCTTCTTCTTGATGTCGACGCCGTCCGGGTTGTTCGAACCCACCTCGTGCAGCGCCAGGATGTGCAGCACCACCAGGCCGAGGATCACGATCGGCAGGGCCACCACATGCAGGGCGAAGAAGCGGTTCAGGGTGATGCCGGAAATCAGGTAGTCGCCGCGAATCCACTGGGTCAGGTCGTCGCCGATCACCGGAATGGCGCCGAACAGCGAGATGATCACCTGGGCGCCCCAGTAGGACATCTGGCCCCAAGGCAGCAGGTAGCCCATGAAGGCTTCCGCCATCAGCAACAGGTAGATCAGCATGCCGAAGATCCACACCAGCTCGCGCGGCTTCTGGTAGGAGCCGTAGAGCAGGCCGCGGAACATGTGCAGATAGACCACGACGAAGAACGCCGAGGCGCCGGTGGAATGCAGGTAACGCAGAATCCAGCCGTACTCGACATCGCGCATGATGTACTCGACCGAGGCGAACGCCTCCTCGGCCGACGGGGTGAAGCTCATGGTCAGCCAGATACCGGTGACGATCTGGTTGACCAGCACCAGCAGGGCCAGCGAGCCGAAGAAGTAGAAGAAGTTGAAGTTCTTCGGCGCGTAATACTTGCTCAGATGGTCTTCCCACATCTTGGTCGCGGGGAAGCGCGCATCCATCCACTCCATGAATTTGCTCATCATGCTTGCTCCTGATCCACACCGATGACGATCACATCATCCGACTCGTACATGTGCGGTGGCACCGGCAGGTTCAAGGGGGCTGGCTGGGCCTTGTAGACACGGCCGGCGAGGTCGTAGCGCGAGCCGTGGCACGGGCAAAAGTAGCCCCCCACCCACTCGGCACCGAGATCCGCCGGCGCCACTTCCGGGCGGAAGGACGGCGAGCAGCCCAGGTGGGTGCACAGCCCGACCAGCAGCAGCACTTCCGGCTTGATCGAGCGGGTCTTCGGGTCGACATAGGTCGGCTGCACGGAGGCCTGGGACTCGACGTCGGCCAACTGCCCCTCGAGCTTGCCCAGGTTGCTCAGGATCTCCTCGGTACGGCGCACGATGAACACCGGCTGCCCCCGCCACTCGGCAACCATCTGCTGGCCCGGCTCGATCTTGCTGACGTTCACCTTCACAGGTGCACCGGCAGCTTTAGCCTTGGCGCTCGGGAACCATGACCCCACGAACGGGACCGCGGCACCCACCGCTCCAGCAGCACCCACCACGGAGGTGGCCGCCACCAAGAAGCGACGCCGGCCTGCATTCACGCCGTCATTGCTCATTCAGTCGTCTCCCATCAGCTTTGTGGCCTGTTGTTCAGGCCTCTACTAGGTAAAAATCGGGTAGCGCAAAAAATTCGCCAAATGGTAAAGAAAAGCCCCTTTTCTGACAAGGTAATTACCCCGCCGGAAGCCTCTCAACACCTTGCAGGACGCGGCCTCCAGGGCTGCGGCATGATGTCGCACAGCAGCCGGACGCCCATAAAAAACGCCCAGCTCCGAAAGGAAACTGGGCGCTTTTGAAGGCAGATAGCGAATTAACGCTTGGAGTACTGCGGACGCTTACGCGCCTTGCGCAGACCGACCTTCTTACGCTCGACTTCACGCGCATCGCGAGTCACGAAACCGGCCTTGCGCAGCGAGCTACGCAGGGTTTCGTCGTACTGGATCAGGGCACGGGTGATGCCGTGACGGATCGCACCGGCCTGACCACTCACACCACCACCGATCACGGTGACGAACACATCGAACTTCTCGGTGGTTTCGGTCAGCTCCAGCGGCTGGCGAACGACCATGCGCGCGGTTTCGCGGCCGAAGAAGGTGTCCAGGGTACGATTGTTGATGGAGATGCTGCCAGTGCCCGGGCGCAGGAATACGCGAGCGGTTGCAGTCTTGCGACGGCCAGTGCCGTAGTTTTGAGTCGCCGACATAATGAACTATTCCGTTAAATCTTCAGTTCTTGGGGCTGCTGGGCAGTGTGCGGGTGAGCGGCACCCTTGTACACCTTCAGCTTACGATACATGTCGCGACCCAGCGGGTTCTTCGGCAGCATGCCTTTTACCGCGGTCTCGATCACACGCTCAGGCGCCTTGGCGATCAGCTTCTCGAAGTTGATCGACTTGATGCCGCCCGGGAAACCGGAGTGAGAGTAGTACATCTTGTCGGTGGTCTTGGCACCGGTAACACGCACCTGCTCGGCATTGATCACGACGATGTAGTCGCCGGTATCGACGTGCGGAGTGTACTCGG
The DNA here is from genome assembly GCF_051904775.1 of Pseudomonas sp. MBLB4123. NCBI lineage: Bacteria > Pseudomonadati > Pseudomonadota > Gammaproteobacteria > Pseudomonadales > Pseudomonadaceae > Pseudomonas > Pseudomonas sp. MBLB4123. The sequence continues at coordinate 4,356,113 of NZ_CP196711.1, read as the reverse complement.
GCTTGTGCTTGCCACGCAGACGGGTGGCGATTTCGGTAGCCAGACGACCCAGGGTCTGACCAGCAGCGTCGACGACGAACCAGTCGCGCTTTACTGTTTCCGGTTTAGCAGTAAAAGTCTTCATTCTTTATAGCCTCAGGGGCCGCCCTGATAAATAAGACGGCGGATCTTACTGAATAGTGCGTACTTTGACAAGTCAAAGGCAGCCGAACACAGACGCTGTCGGGGGCTCGGGTCAGCGCGTCCGTAGCACGGCAAGATTCTTCGGCAGGCGGCGCATCACTTCCACTGCTGAAAGAGGTGCGCAATTATGCAGATTGCGCAGATAAATTCAACCTGTCTGCATGGGCATTTCACGATAAAGAGCAGCCTATGAACTATCGCCCGCTGGGCCGAACGGATTTGCACGTCAGCGCCCTGTGCCTGGGCACCATGACCTGGGGCGAGCAGAACGACGCCGACGAGGCCTTCGCCCAAATTGCCCGAGCCAAGGCCTACGGGGTGAACTTCATCGATACCGCCGAGATGTACCCGGTGCCGCCACGGGCCGCGACCTATGGCACAACCGAGCGGATCATCGGCGACTACTTTCAGCGGCACGGCGGCCGCGGCGACTGGGTACTGGCCAGCAAGATCGCCGGCCCCGGCAACGCCATCGACTACATCCGCGACGGCCGACTCAAGCACGACCGCCCCACTATCCAGGCCGCCGTCGAGGCCAGCCTCAGGCGCCTGCGCACCGACTGGATCGACCTGTACCAGCTGCACTGGCCGGAACGGCCGACCAACTACTTCGGCCAGCTCGGCTATCGCCACCAGGACAGCATCTTCACCCCACTGGAAGACACCCTGGAAGCGCTGGACGAGCAGGTCAGGGCCGGCAAGATCCGTCATATCGGCCTCTCCAATGAAACACCCTGGGGGACCATGAGGCTCCTGCAATTGGCCGAGAGTCGCGGCTGGCCGCGGGCGGTATCGATTCAGAACCCCTACAACCTGCTCAACCGCAGCTTCGAGGTCGGCCTGGCGGAAGTCGCCATGCGCGAGCAGTGCGGCCTTCTGGCCTACTCGCCCCTGGCCTTCGGCATGCTGTCGGGCAAGTACGAAGGCGGCGCACGCCCGGCCAACGCCAGGCTCAGCCTGTTCAACCGCTTCACCCGCTACACCAACCCGCAGGCGCAAGCCGCCTGCTCGCGCTACGTGGCACTGGCCCAGGAACAGGGCCTGGACCCGGCACAGATGGCTCTGGCCTTCGTCACGGCCCGCCCCTTCGTGACCAGCACCATCATCGGCGCCACCACCCTGGAGCAGCTGGAAGCCGACTTGGGCAGCAGCGAGCTGAGGCTCGGCGACGTGGTGCTGGCCGGCATCGAGGCCATTCACCAGACGCAACCGAACCCGGCGCCCTGAAACCGGTCGACCGACCGGAATACGCCCGGACAATGCCGGGCCTTTCCGCGCCAGGCGCCGCCCTACAAGGCGCGGGCGATGATCTCCTTCATGATCTCGTTGGTGCCGGCATAGATGCGCTGCACCCGGGCATCGGCCCAGGCCCGCGCCACCGGGTACTCCCACATGAAGCCGTAACCGCCGTGCAGCTGCACGCATTCATCCAGCACCTTGCACTGCAGGTCGGTGCCCCAGTACTTGAGCATGGCCGCGGTCGGCACATCCAACTTGCCCTGCAGGTGCAGCTCCAGGCAACGATCGACGAACACCCGACCGACCTGGATCTCGGTGGCCATCTCGGCCAGCTTGAAGCGGGTGTTCTGGAAGTCCGCGATGGCCTTGCCGAACGCCTTGCGCTCGCGGGTATAGTCCAGGGTCCACTGCAGCGCCGCTTCGGCCGAGGCCAGGGCGCTGACGCCGACGGTCAGGCGCTCCTGGGGCAGCTCCTGCATCAGGTAGGCGAAGCCCATGCCGGCCTGACCCAACAGATTCTCCTTGGGCACCCGCACGTCCTGGAAGAACAGCTCGGAGGTGTCCTGGGCCTTCATGCCGACCTTCTCCAGGCGCTTGCCCTTGGCGAACCCCGGCATGTCGGCCTCGACCAGGAACAGGCTGGTGCCCTTGGCGCCCGCCTGCGGGTCGGTCTTGGCCACCACTATCACCAGGTCGGCCAGGTAACCGTTGGTGATGAAGGTCTTGGAGCCGTTGATCACGTACTCGTCGCCCTCCAGCACGGCCGTGGCCTTGACCCCCTGCAGGTCGGAGCCGGCCCCCGGCTCGGTCATGGCGATGGCGGTGACCAGCTCGCCGGACACCAGCCGGGGCAGGTACTTGTGCTTCAGGGCCTCGGAGCCGTAGTGCAGGATGTAGGGCGCAACGATGTCCGAATGCAGGGAGAAGCCGATGCCGCTCAGCCCCAGCCGGGCGACCTCCTCGATCACCACCGTGCTGTAGAGGAAGTCGGCCCCCATGCCGCCGTACTCCTCGGGAATATGGGAGCAGAGCAACCCCGCCTCCCCCGCCTTGTTCCACAGCCCGCGGTCGACGTGGCCGTCCTTCTCCCACTGCTGATGGAAGGGCACGGCCTCCTGCTCGAGGAACTTGCGCACGCTGTCGCGAAACAACTCATGGTCGGAACTGAACAGGGTTCTGGGAATCATCACGGCACCTGGCATAGAAGGTAGGTTTGGGTGACTCCGACTCTAGCCAAGCAAACGCTTGGTCGCACTGGACACAAGCGCCAATAAATAAGACGATCCAGCCGTTACCTGACCACTTAGCCCTAATAAGAATCAGCCTATGCCCAGCCAGTCGCCCGAGCCGCTCAAGCGCGTCAGCATCCTCGCCACCGAAGGCGTCTTCGCCTCCACATTGATGCAGGCCAAGGACTTCTTCCATATGGCCAGCCTGCGCTACGGCAAGCAACTGGGTCGCGGCCTGACCCCGGCCTTCGAGATCCACCTGGTCAGCCCGGACGGCGAGCCGGTACGCAGCTTCAGCGATGTGCTGATCCCGGTGGACGGGCCATTGGAGAGCGCCGACGTGATCATCCTGCCGGCCTTCTGGGACGACTTCGACGCCCTCTGCCAGCGCCATCCCCAGGTACTCAGCTGGCTCAGGACGCGCCACGCCGCGGGCACCGCGATCTGCGGCGAAGCCACCGGGGTGTTCTGGATGGCCCAGGCCGGCCTGCTCGACGGCAAGGAGGCGACCACCTACTGGCGCTTCTTCGGCGAGTTCGCCGAGCGCTTTCCCGGGGTGCTACTCAATCAGGACAAGCACCTGTCCGATGCCGATAACCTCTACTGCGCCGGCGGCGTCACCTCGGCCTGCGACCTGTACATCTACCTGATCGAGCGCTTCTGTGGCGCCGGCGTGGCCCAGGGCGTAGCCCGCGACATCCTCTACGAGGTGCAACGCAGCTACACCCCCGGACGCATCGGCTTCGGCGGGCAGAAACTGCACCACGACCTGACCATCCTGCAGATCCAGCAGTGGCTGGAAGAGCACTTCTGCGACAAGTTCCGCTTCGAGGACGTGGCCCGCGAGCACGGCATGAGCATCCGCAACTTCATGCGCCGCTTTCAGGCCGCCACCGGCGACAAGCCGCTGCACTACCTGCAGCGGCTGCGCATCGAAACGGCCAAGGGCCTGCTCAGCGCCACGCGCAAGAGCATCAAGACCATCAGCTACGAAGTCGGCTACGACGACGCCAGCTTCTTCGCCCGGCTGTTCCGCCAGCACACCACGCTGTCGCCCAACCAGTACCGCCGGCAGTTCCAGCACAAGGACACGCACGCCTAGCGCCGGCGCCGGGTCGATAGCGCCAGGGTTTCGCCCACAAAAAAGGCTGCCCGAGGGCAGCCTTTTTTGTGGGCGCGACGAATCAGGGCTTGTGCGGCCGCGCCAGGAACTCGTGGGACTGCATCTCCAGCAGACGGCTGAGGGTGCGCTGGAACTCGAAGGTCAGGCGGCCACCGGTATAGAGATCCTTGAGCTCGACCTCGGCGGAGATGATCAGCTTGACGTTGCGGTCGTAGAACTCGTCCACCAGGTTGATGAAGCGCCGCGCCATGTCGTCCTTGGCCACCCCCATCTGCTCGACATTGGCCAACAGCACGGCGTGGAAGATCTTGCCCAGCTCGATGTAGTCGTTCTGGCTGCGCGGGCCGTCGCACAGCTCGCGGAACTCGAACCAGGCCACGTCGTCGCCGACCTTGCGCGCGGTGATGGCACGGTTCTCGATCATCAGCGCCTCGTTCTCCTGCACCGCGCAATGCTCGGGCAACAGGCTGCTGAAGCTCTTCTGCAAGCTCTCCTCGGCCGCCGCATCCAGCGGCCAATGGAACAGCTCGGCCTGCTCCAGGGCGCGCAGGCGGTAGTCGACGCCGCTGTCGACGTTGACGATCTCGGTGTGCGCCTTGAGCAGGGCGATGGCCGGCAGGAAGCGGGCACGCTGCAGGCCGTCCTTGTACAGGCCGTCCGGCACTATGTTGGAGGTCGCCACCAGGCTCACGCCGTTCTTGAACAGCTCCTCGAGCAGGGTGGCGAGGATCATCGCATCGGTGATGTCGGAGACGAAGAACTCGTCGAAGCAGATCACCCGCGCCTCGTCGGCGAAACGCCGGCCTATGATGGTCAGCGGGTTCTTCTCGCCCTTGAGGGTCTTCATTTCCTCATGCACCCGCTTCATGAAGCGGTGGAAGTGGGTGCGCATCTTCTGCTCGAACGGCAGCGCATCGAAGAAGGTGTCGACCAGGTAGGTCTTGCCGCGACCGACCCCGCCCCAGAAGTACAGGCCCTTGACCGGCCCCTGGGGCTTGCGGGCGAACAGCTTGCCGAACAGCCCGGGCTTGCTCGCCTCGCCGGCGATCAGGTCGTCGTACAGGCGCTGCAGATGGCGCACCGCAGTTTCCTGGGCCGCGTCATGGAAGAAGTCGGGGCGTTTGAGGTCTGCCTGGTAGCGCTCTAGGGGTGTCATATTCGTTAGCTGGGCAACAAAAATGGGGCCGACACTTTAGCGACGCCCTCCGCGCTTGGCAATCGAGAGCCGCTGTTTGCCCGGCCTCGCCGCGTCGACCCGGCGACGCGGCGAAACCCGGGGCACTAGCCGGCCAGCCCGGCGATGGCGTCGCGCAGGCGCAGCATGGCCGCATCCAGCTCCTCCGGGTCGGGGTAGGCCGGGCTGTCGGCCAGGCACTCGCCATCCAGCCACAGGGTGAACTGGTCGCCCTCGTCCTCGCGCAGCTCCAGGGCATCGGGACCCTGGGCGATCAGCCGCTGGCTGATCGCGCCGACCAGCTTGGGGTCGGCGAAGGGCCGCGAGAGCAGCAGCTCCTCGCCCTCGGCCGAGAGGAAACGGAAGCGGAAGCTGCCGTCCTGCTCGCGGAAGCTGACGAAACGCGCGCTCTTGGCCGCCTTCTTCTTGCCGGCGCTCGCCACCTGTACCTGCTCGCGGAACGAGCGCAGGCCCACCGCCTCGCGCAGCTTGCCGAGGAAGGGGGTGGCGATCCGCCGCGCCTTGGCGGCGCCGGCCTGCAGCACCTCCTCCAGGTCGCCGGGCTTGGCGATCAGCGCCTGGTAGCGCTCGCGGGCCTCGCCCAGCTCGCCGTCGAGCAGCTGGAACAGGCGCTGCTTGGCCTCGCCCCAGGCCAGGCCGCCCTCCAGCTCGGCGCGGAACGCGGCCTGCTGCGCCGGGGTGGCGAAGGCCTGGTAGAGGGTGAACAGATGGGCGCTGTCCGGGTCCTTGGCCTCGCCCGGGGCGCGCGAGTCGGTGACGATGCGGGCGATGGCGTCCTTGAGCTGCTTGGCGCTGCCGAACAGCGGGATGGTGTTGTCGTAGCTCTTGCTCATCTTGCGCCCGTCGAGGCCCGGCAGGGTCGCCACGTCTTCCTCGATCACCGCCTCGGGCAGGGTGAACAGCTCCTTGCCCTGGCCGAACAGGTGATTGAAGCGCTGGGCGATGTCGCGAGCCATCTCCACGTGCTGGATCTGGTCGCGGCCGACCGGAACCTTGTGCGCGTTGAACATCAGGATGTCAGCCGCCATCAGCACCGGGTAGCTGAACAGGCCCATGGTGACGCCGGCATCCGGGTCCTCGCCGGCCTCGACGTTCTTGTCCACCGAGGCCTTGTAGGCGTGGGCGCGGTTGAGCAGGCCCTTGCCGGCGACGCAGGTGAGCAGCCAGCACAGCTCGGGGATCTCGGGGATGTCGGACTGGCGATAGAAGGTCGCCTTGTCGACGTCCAGGCCGCAGGCCAGCCAGGTGGCGGCGATCTCCAGCCGCGAACGCTGGATGCGCGCCGGATCGTCGCACTTGATCAGCGCATGGTAGTCGGCCAGGAAGTAGAAGGAATCGGCATCCGCGGCGCGGCTGGCGACTATGGCCGGACGGATGGCGCCGGCGTAGTTGCCCAGGTGCGGGGTGCCGGTGGTGGTGATGCCGGTGAGGATACGAGTGGTCATGGCGTTCGCTTATTGGATGAGGCGCCTGGCAGGCGGCAATCGAAAATCAGAGTCGCGGGGCAAGCAGCTCCTTGAGGTCGGTCAGCTTGCCGTGAAAAAAGTGCCCGCATTCTGCCACTTTCAGCAGTTCATGGGGACGCGGCAGCGCCGCCGACCAGTCGTACACGGCCTGCGGCTCGATCACCTCGTCGTCCTCCGGCTGGATCAGGGTCAGCGGGCAACGCGCGGCCGCCGGATACTCGGCGCTCAGGCGCTGCACCGCCGGCGCCACCATGAACAGGTGCGCCGGCTCGACCCCCTGCCCCTCCAGGCGGGCGCCCAGGCTGGCGGCGACGAAACCGCCGAAGGAGAAGCCCAGCAGGGTCAGGGGCAACTGCGGATACTGGGCGCGCAACCAGCGGGCCGCGGCCTCGGCGTCGTCGATCTCGCCGCCGCCCATGTCATGGCTGCCGGCGCTGGCACCGACGCCCCGGTAGTTGAAGCGCAGCGTGGCCAGGCCGGCGTCGCGGGCGGTGCGCTGCAGGGTCGAGACCACCTTGTTGAGCATGGTGCCGCCCTGCACCGGATTGGGGTGGCAGATCAACGCCACGCCACGGGCGTCGGGCACGGCGAGGGACAGGGCTTCCAGCTGGCCGCAGGGGCCATCGATGAACAGAGGGGTTTCGCGGCTGAGCAACGGTTAACTCCGTGACCCCAAACGGGGTCGACACGTCTAGCTGACAGCCTGCGCCGCACAGCATTGCATGGCGGTATACAGCGCAGGTTCGAGCCGTTAACGTAAAGCAAAGCCGTTTAGAGAGGAAGGACTCGTGGAACAGACACTCACAGCCTGGCTGGTGCCGGCCCTCACCCTGGTAGTCGGTGTCGCCATCGGCTTCCTGATCGCCCGCCTGGCACCCAATGCAGCGCCGAACCGCACGCAGCGTCGGCTGGACGAGATCCAGTCGCGCTTCGACGCCTACCAGAGCGAGGTGGTGACCCACTTCAACACCACCGCCAGTCTGGTGAAGAAACTCAGCCAGAGCCAGCAGGAGGTGCAGCAACACCTGTCCGAGGGGGCCAACCGCCTGGCCCTGGACGAGCTGACCCGACAGCGCCTGCTGGCCACCCTGCTCGCCGGCGAAGGCGGCGAGAAGCGCGAACGCCTGAAGGCCCCGGCGCACCAGGAGATGCCCAAGGACTACGCGCCGAAAAGCGCCGACGTGCCGGGCATGCTCGACGAAAGCTACGGCTTGAAGACCAAGAAGTAAGGCCGACGACGCAGCCGCCCGATGCCCGGCTGCTGATGCCGAGCCACAAAAAAGCCCCGCTCGAGAGCGGGGCTTTTTTGTGGGCGGTTCGACCTTAGATCGCGCCGCGCTCGCGCAGCAGCGCCAGCACCTGCTTGGCGCCCTCCTCGACCGACAGGCTCTGGGTGTCGATCACCAGATCGGCATCCAGCGGCACGTCATAGCCGAAGGACTCACCCGGGATGTTGTCGCCCTCGGCGGCATACAGCCCCTGCGGATCGCGCTCGCGGCAGACCTGGGGCGAGGCCTGGACGTACACGGTGATCATGCGCTCGGCGCCGATCAGTGCCTTGGCCTGTTCGCGGCCCTCGGCGTCCGGAGCGACGAAGGCCGCCAGGGTCAACAGGCCGGCCTCGTTGAACTGGCGCGCCACGTGAGCGGCACGGCGCCAGTTCTCGGTGCGCCCGGCACGATCCTGCGGCAGGCCCTTGTTCAGGTCGTGGCGCAGGTTCTGGCCGTCAAGCACATAGACCGCACGGCCCATGTCGAACAGCTTGCGCTCCACGGCGTAGGCCAGGGTGCTCTTGCCGGCGCCGGACAGGCCGCTGAACAGCACGGTGGCCGGCTGCTGGCCGAAGCGGCTGGCGCGCTCCTCGGTGGAGACGTGGGCGAGCTTGCCGTGGTGACCCTCGGCATTCTGCGCACCGACCGGCTTGGCGATGATCATGCCGGCGCCGACGGTGCCATTGGTCAGCCGGTCGATGACGATGAATGCCCCGGTGGTGCGGTTGTAGTCGTAGCCGTCGAGGGCGATCGGCGCGTCCAGGGCGACCTTGACCTTGCCGATCTCGTTGAGCTGCAGGCTGCTGGCGCCCCCCTGCTCCAGGGTGTTCACGTCGACCCGGTGGGCGATACCGGCGATGGTCCCGGGCACATAGCTGCTGGCCCGCTTGATGTCGTACTTCTTGCCCGGCAGCATCGGCTCCTCGGCCATCCACACCAGCATGGCCTCGAAACTGTCGCGAATCTGCGGACGATTGTCGGCATGCACCAGCATGTCGCCACGGGACACGTCGATCTCGTTTTCCAGGGTCAGGGTGATCGCCTGGCCCGGGCCGGCCTGCTCCAACTCGCCCTCGTAGGTGACGATGGACTTGACCTTGCTGCCCTTGCCGGACGGCAATACCACGACCTCGTCGCCCTTGCGCACGATGCCGCTGGCCAGGGTGCCGGCGAAACCGCGGAAGTTCAGGTTCGGCCGGTTGACGTACTGCACGGGGAAGCGCATGTCGTCGAAATTGCGATCGCCGGCCACTTCCACGGTCTCGAGGATTTCCATCAGCGACTGGCCGTCATACCAAGGCGAACGCTCGGACTTGTTGACCACGTTATCGCCCTTGAGCGCCGACATCGGCACGAAGTGCAGGGTGGCCGGCTTGAGGTCGATGCGCTCGGCGAACTTCAGGTAATCGGCCTTGATCTGCTCGAACACACCCTGATCGAAGTCCTTGAGGTCCATCTTGTTGACCGCGACCACGATGTGCTTGATGCCCAGCAGCGAGGTGATGAAGCTGTGGCGCTTGGTCTGGGTCTGCACGCCGTAGCGGGCGTCGACCAGGATGATCGCCAGGTCGCAGGTCGAGGCACCGGTGGCCATGTTGCGGGTGTACTGCTCGTGGCCCGGGGTGTCGGCGATGATGAACTTGCGCTTGGCGGTACTGAAGTAACGGTAGGCCACGTCGATGGTGATGCCCTGCTCGCGCTCGGCCTGCAAGCCATCGACCAACAGCGCCAGGTCGACGTCCTCACCGGTGGTACCGACCTTCTTCGAATCACGGGTGATGGCCTCCAGATGATCCTCGTAGATCATCTTGGAGTCATGCAGCAGGCGCCCGATCAGGGTGCTCTTGCCGTCGTCGACGTTGCCGCAGGTGAGGAAGCGCAGCAGCTCTTTGCGTTCGTGCTGGGCCAGGTAGGCGAGGATGTCCTCGCTGATCAAATCGGATTGATGACTCATGGTTCGCGATCCTTAGAAGTAGCCCTGGCGTTTTTTCTCTTCCATCGAGCCGGCGGCGTCGTGGTCGATGACCCGGCCCTGGCGCTCGGAAGTACGGGTCAGGAGCATCTCCTGGATGATTTCCGGCAGGCTGGTGGCGCTGGACTCCACCGCACCGGTCAGGGGGTAGCAGCCCAGGGTGCGGAAGCGCACCATCTTCTTCTGGATGCCGGCCTTCTGCTCCGGGGTCAGGTACTGCAGGATGCGCTCGTCGTCGATCATCACCAGGGTACCGTTGAGCTCGACCACCTCGCGCTCGGCCGCGAAGTACAGCGGCACGATCGGGATCTGCTCCAGGTAGATGTACTGCCAGATGTCCAGTTCGGTCCAGTTGGACAGCGGGAACACGCGGATCGACTCGCCCTTCTTGACCTTGCCGTTGTACAGGTTCCACAGCTCCGGGCGCTGGTTCTTCGGGTCCCAGCGGTGCTTGCTGTCGCGGAAGGAGTAGACGCGCTCCTTGGCCCGGGACTTCTCCTCGTCGCGACGGGCGCCACCGAAGGCGGCATCGAAACCGTACTTGTCCAGGGCCTGTTTGAGGCCCTCGGTCTTCATCACGTCGGTGTGCTTGGCACTGCCGTAGACGAAGGGGTTCATGTCCTGCGCCACACCCTCGGGATTGATGTGGGTGATCAGGTCCAGGCCCATTTCCTCGACCATCTGGGTGCGAAAGCTGTACATCTCCTGAAACTTCCAGCGGGTGTCCACATGCAGCACCGGGAACGGCAGCTTGCCGGGAAAGAATGCCTTGCGCGCCAGATGCAGCATCACGGCGGAGTCCTTGCCGATGGAGTAGAGCATCACTGGGTTGTCGAATTCGGCGGCCACTTCACGAATGATGTGGATACTCTCCGCCTCCAGCTGTTTGAGGTGCGTCAGTTTATCGAGCATGGCTACTCACGGATTGCTGAGTGATTGGGCCGGCGGGCCGGGGGGACGAGGCCGCACTCTAGCACGACACAAGCTTCTATACAGGCGAGCAGTTAGATCAAAAAAATCTAGCTTTATGCCGGCAATTTCGCCCGCCAGCCCCCTCGAGCCGAGGGCCAGGACACGACGAAGCCCGCCCTGTCCGCTCGCCGCAGAGCCAGCAGAGGCCCCTGATGGGCAGGCTCATACCGGATTGGGGCAATCGATGAACTGGTGCTCGAGGGCGAAGTGTCGCGCCAGGTACTCGCCCAGCGCCTGGACGCCGTAGCGCTCGGTGGCGTGGTGACCGGCGGCGATGAAACTGATGCCGTTCTCCCGAGCACTATGGAAGGTCTGCTCGGAGGCTTCGCCGGTCAGGTACAGGTCCACGCCGGCGGCGATGGCCTGGTCGATATAGCCCTGGCCGCCGCCGGTGCACCACCCGATACGGCGAATCGGCCGCGGCCCCGCCACCAGCAGCGGCTCGCGACCGAGTACCTGCTGCACGCGGCGAGCGAAGTCACCCGGGCTCAGGGGATCGGCCAGGGAGCCGACCAGGCCGACGGTGCGCGGGTTGTCCGGCTCCAACGGACCCTCGACGGTGATCCCCAGCTGACGGGCCAGCTGCACGTTATTACCGACATCCGGATGCAGGTCCAGCGGCAGGTGATAGGCCAGCAGGCTGATGTCGTGGGCCAGCAGGGCCTTCAGGCGGCGCTGCTTCATGCCGGTGAGGCAGGGATTCTCGCCCTTCCAGAAGTAGCCGTGGTGCACCAGCAGCACATCGGCCTGGGCCTCGACCGCGGCATCGACCAGCGCCTGGCTGGCGGTCACACCGCTGACGATGCGACGCACCTGGGGCCGGCCCTCGACCTGCAGGCCGTTCGGGCAGTAGTCGGCGATACGTGCCGCACCCAGATAGCGCTCGGCCTCTTCCACCAGGGTCGTCAGGGCAATGGCCATGCAGATTCTCTCCAACTGTTACCGGGCGCTGATTTATTGGCGGGCGCCCCTCTATAATGGCGCACCTTAAAGGGGCCCCAAGGCCCTCGCAACCCTCAGGATTTCATCGATGTTCAAGGCCCTGCGATTTCTCGGCTGGCCACTGCTGGTCGGCGTGCTGACGGCACTGCTGATCATTCAACAGTTCCCCCACTGGGTCGGCCTGCCCGGCCAGGACGTGCAATTGCGCCAGGCCCCGCTCTATCAGCGCCTGCAAGAGGGTCCGGCATCCTATGCCGAGGCGGTGAGTCTGGCATCGCCGGCGGTGGCCAACCTCTACACCACCAAGTACGTCGAGAAACCCAGCCACCCGCTGTTCGAGGACCCGCAGTTCCGCCGCTTCTTCGGCGACAACCTGCCCAAGCAGCGGCGCATGGAGTCCAGCCTCGGCTCGGCGGTGATCATGAGCCCGGAAGGCTACCTGCTGACCAACAACCACGTGACCAGCGGCGCCGACCAGATAGTAGTGGCCCTGAAGGACGGCCGCGAGACCCTGGCGCGGATCATCGGCAGCGACCCGGAAACCGACCTGGCGGTGCTGAAGATCGACCTGCCGGACCTGCCCTCGATCACCCTAGGCCGCTCCGACGATATCAAGATCGGCGACGTCAGCCTGGCCATCGGCAACCCCTTCGGCGTCGGCCAGACCGTGACCATGGGCATCATCAGCGCCACCGGGCGCAACCAGCTGGGCCTCAACACCTACGAGGACTTCATCCAGACCGACGCGGCGATCAACCCCGGCAACTCCGGCGGCGCCCTGGTCGACGCCCACGGCAACCTGCTCGGCATCAACACGGCGATCTTCTCCAAGTCCGGCGGCTCCCAGGGCATCGGCTTCGCCATCCCGGTGAAGCTGGCGCTGGAGGTGATGCAGGCGATCGTCGAGCACGGCCAGGTGATCCGCGGCTGGCTCGGCATCGAGGTACAGCCGCTGACCCCGGAACTGGCCGAGTCCTTCGGCCTGGCCGGCCAGCCCGGCATCGTCGTCGCCGGCATCTACCGCGGCGGTCCGGCGCAAAAGGCCGGCCTGCAGCCCGGCGACCTGATCCTCAGCATCGACGGCGAGGCAGCCAGCGACGGCCGCCGCTCGATGAACCAGGTGGCCCGCGCCAAGCCGGGCGACACCATCAGCATCGAGGTCATTCGCAACGCCGAGCTACTGCGCCTGAGCGCCGTGGTCGGCGTACGCCCCCCCGCCAACGGCAATTGAACGCGGCCCGAATCCGGCGCTTGATAACTTCTCTCACGCAGATGTAATGTTATTACATAACTTATTTGCGAGAGAGCCACCCTTTGCGCCCCACCCACCTCCTGCTCGCCGGACTGCTCGCCCCGGTCGCCGCGGCCGCCGCGCCCCCCCTCCCCGCTCAACTCGACGACAGCATCATCACCGCCCGTCCAGAGCTGGCCGACGGCCCGGTACGGGGTTACCGCGCCCTCCGCTCGGCCAGCGCCACCAGGACCGACACGCCGATCGACGAAATCCCCCAGGCCATCAGCGTGATCCCCGCCGGCGTGCTGGACGACCTCGGCAGCAGCGACGTCGAGCGCGCCCTGGATTTCGCCGGCGGCGTCGCCAAACAGAACGACTTCGGCGGCCTGACCCTCTTCGAATACAGCGTGCGCGGCTTCGCCACCTCGGCATTCTACAAGGACGGCTTCAGCGTCAACCGCGGCTACCCCAGCACCCCGGACGCCGCCAACATCGAGCGCATCGAGGTGCTCAAGGGCCCGGCGGCCAGCCTCTACGGCCGCGGCGATCCCGGTGGCACGATCAACATCGTCACCAAGAAGCCCCAGGCCGGGCGCTTCGCCCGCCTGCAGGCCAGTGCCGGCAGCTGGGACCGCTACCGCAGCGCACTGGACGTCAACGCACCGCTGGACGAGCAGGGCGATCTGCTGTCGCGCGTCAACCTGGCTGTGGAGGACAACCACAGCTTCCGCGACCACGTCGGCAGCCAGCGGGTGTTCGCCGCCCCCAGCCTGAGCTGGCAGCTCGCTCCGGATACCCGCCTGCTGCTGGAGGCCGAAGTGGTGCGCCACCGCTCGGTGTTCGACCGCGGCATCGTCGCCCCGGGCGGCGAGTTGGGCCTAGTATCGCGCTCGACCTTTCTCGGCGAGCCGAGCGACGGCCACATAAACAACGACAACAACCAACTGCAGGCCAGCCTGGAACAAATCCTCGACGACAGCTGGCGCGTGCGCCTGGCCAGCCATTTCAAGGAAGGCACGCTAGACGGCCTCGCCAGTGAGAACCACGCGCTGGCCGCCGATAGGCGGACCCTGACGCGGCGTTTTCGCGAACGCGAAACCAGTTGGCATGACAGCATCACCCAGGTCGAACTGCACGGCGATCTGAACCTCGCCGGCCTGCGGCACCGCCTGCTGCTGGGCGCCGAGTACGAGAACTACCGCAAGAACGAGCGGGTCACCGAGATCCGCCCGCGTAGCGCGATCGACATCTACCAGCCGGTGTACGGGCGCCCACGCCCGGATGGCGCACGCTCCGGCAGCGACCATCACGAGCAGGTGGCCAGCCATGCCCTCAACCTGCAGGACCAGATCCGCCTCAGCGAACGCCTGCACGGCCTGGCCGGGCTGCGCTGGGAGCACTTCGATCAACGCCTCGACAACCGCACCAGCGACCGACGCAGCCGCCAGCGCCACGACACCCTGACTCAGCGCCTGGGCCTGCTCTACCAGCTGACCCCGCAGGTCGGCCTGTTCGCCAATGCCTCTACCTCGTTCAAACCGAACAACGGCCTGGACAGGGCCGGCCAGAGCTTCGCCCCGGAGGAAGGGCTCGGCTACGAGGCCGGGGTCAAGCTGGGGCTGCTGGAGGACCGCCTCGGCGCCACGCTGGCCGCGTTCCACCTGACCAAGGAGAACGTGCTCACCGCCGACCCGCTCGACCCGGCCTTCCAGGCTGCCGCCGGAGAGGCTCGAAGCCGGGGCTTCGACCTGCAGCTCAGCGGCCAATTGAGCGACGCCCTGCGGCTGATCGGCGCCCTGGCCTTTATCGATGCCGAAGTCACCGAGGGGGACGCCCGGCTGCCCAGCGGCAGCCGCCTGCTGGGGGTGCCGCGGCGCAGCGGCAGCCTGCTGGCGGTCTACGAGTTCCAGGACGGTGCCTGGCGCGGCGCCGATGTCGGCGCGGCCTACACCTATGTCGGCGACCGCTCCGGGGAAAGCGGCAGCGACTTCCAGCTGCCTTCGTACCAGACCCTGGACCTGCTGGCCCACTACCGGGTGAACGAGCGCCTCAAGCTCGGCGCCCAGCTCAACAACCTGTTCGACGAGACGTACTACGAACGCTCCTACAGCAGCCTCTGGGTGATGCCCGGCGAGCCGCGCAACCTCAGCTTCAACCTCAGCCTCGACCTCTAAGGAAATCGCCAAATGAAAGCACTTCCCCTGCTCACCGGCGCCCTGTGTGCCGCCCTGCTGGCCGCCCAGGCCCATGCCCACGGCCTGTGGACCGAGCAGCGCCGCGGCCATATCGAGACCATCTACGGCCATGGCGCCGAGGACAATGCATTCAAGGCCGAGAAGGTCAGCGGCGCCTGGGCCTACGACGCCCGCGGCCGGATGATCCCGGTCAGCGTCGAGCGCCTGGCCGACCACGCCCGCCTGCAACCGCTGCGACCACCGGCCGTACTCGCCGTGGCGCTGGACAACGGCGCCTGGTCGCTGACCCCGGACCAGCAGTGGGTCAACCAGGGCCGCAGCCAGGTGCCGAACTCGACTCAATCGCTGCACACCTTCAAATACAGCCTGGCCATCCATGCCGAAGGCGCCAAACTGCCCGAGCTGGCGCAGCTGAAGATGGTCATCCTGCCGGAAACCGACCCGCTGCGGGTCGGCCCGGGTAAGCCGCTGCCGGTGCGCGTGCTGGTCGACGGCAAGCCGGCAGTCGGGGTCGAGCTGATCGGCGACTACCGCGGCGCGCCGCACCAGGTCAGCGCGGTGACCGATGCCGAGGGACGCGCCCAGGTGCCGGTGCGCAACGCGGGACTGAATGTCATCAGCGCCGAGGTCGAGCTGCCGGTGAAGAACGATGCCGATATCGAGACCCGCGGCCTGTTCGCCTCCCTGACCTTCCTCGGCGAAGCCCATCGCGAGTAGCCCAGACGGCAAAAAGCCGGAGCCGCTCACGCGCCTCCGGCTTTTCTTCGCCCATCGCCAAGCGCCGGCTTAGAGCGTCCTCAGCGCATCCAGCAGCGCCTGGTTCTGCTCCGGCGTACCGATGCTGATGCGCAGGAACTGGGCGATGCGCGCCTGCTTGAAGTGGCGCACTATCACCCCCTGCTCGCGCAGCCGCGAAGCCAGCTCGGCGGCGTCGCGCCCGGGGTGGCGGGCGAAGACGAAGTTGGCGGCCGACGGCAGCACCGCGAAACCCAGCCCCTGCAGCCCGGCCACCACCGCCTCGCGACTGGCGATCACCGCGGCGCAGGTCTGCTCGAAGTACGGGCGATCCGCGAAGGCCGCGGCCGCGCCGGCGATCGCCAGGCGATCCAGCGGGTAGGAGTTGAAGCTGTTCTTGATCCGCTCCAGGGCCTCGATCAGCTCCGGATGGCCGACCGCCAGGCCGACCCGCAGCCCGGCCAGGGAGCGCGACTTGGACAGGGTCTGGGTCACCAGCAGGTTCGGGTAGCGGTCGACCAGGGCGACGGCCGTGTCGCCGCCGAAGTCGATATAGGCCTCGTCCACCAGCACCACCGAATCCGGGTTGGCCTGCAGCAGCCGCTCGATGGCCTCCAAGGCCAGCAGGCAACCGGTCGGCGCGTTGGGGTTGGGGAAGATGATGCCGCCGTTGGATCGGGCATAGTCCTCGACACGGATCTGGAACCCCTCGTCCAGTGCGATGGCCTCGTGGGCGATGCCGTACAGGCCGCAGTAGACCGGGTAGAAGCTGTAGGTCACGTCGGGGAACAGCAGCGGCTTGCCGTGCTGGAACAGGCCGTGGAAGGCGTGCGCCAGCACCTCGTCGGAGCCGTTGCCGACGAACACCTGATTGGTCTGCACGCCGTAGTAGTCGGCCACCGCCTGCTTCAGGCGCTCGCCGTTGGGGTCGGGGTACAGGCGCAGGCTGTCGTTCAGCTCGGCCTGCATCGCGGCGATGGCCTTGGGCGAAGGCCCATAGGGGTTCTCGTTGGTGTTGAGCTTGACCAGCTTGGCCAGCTTGGGCTGCTCACCCGGCACGTAGGGCACCAGGTCCTTGACGAAGGGGCTCCAGAACTTGCTCATCTGCCCTTCTCTCCTCGTAATCGTTCGGTTTGGCGTAGGCTGGACCGTGCAACGGTGTAGCCCGCACGACGGATCATTCTTTGATGCGGTACTCGGCGCTGCGCGCATGGGCGGTCAGCGACTCGCCGCGGGCCAGCACCGAGGCGACCTTGCCCAACTCGGAAGCGCCGGCGGCCGAGCAGTGGATGATCGACGAACGTTTCTGGAAGTCGTACACCCCCAGCGGCGAGGAGAAGCGCGCGGTGCCGGAGGTCGGCAGCACGTGGTTGGGACCCGCGCAGTAGTCGCCCAACGCCTCGGCGGTGTAGCGCCCCATGAAGATGGCGCCGGCGTGACGGATCTGCGGCAGGTACTGCTCGGGGTTCGCCACCGACAGCTCCAGGTGCTCCGGGGCGATGCGGTTGGCCACCTCGATGGCCTGGGCCATGTCGGCCACCTGGATCAGCGCGCCGCGCCCCTCCATGGAGGTGCGGGCGATGGCCTCGCGCTCCAGGGTCGGCAAGAGCCTCTCGATGCTCTCGGCCACCCGGTCGAGGAAGGCGGCATCCGGGCTGACCAGGATCGCCTGGGCGTCCTCGTCGTGCTCGGCCTGGGAGAACAGGTCCATGGCGATCCAGTCCGGATCGGTCTGGCCATCGCAGACCACGAGGATCTCCGAGGGCCCGGCGATCATGTCGATGCCGACCTTGCCGAACACGTGGCGTTTGGCGGTGGCCACGTAGATGTTGCCCGGCCCGACTATCTTGTCCACCGGCGGCACGCTCTCGGTGCCGTAGGCCAGGGCCGCCACGGCCTGGGCGCCGCCGATGGTGAAGACCCGGTCGACGCCGGCCACGCAGGCGGCGGCCAGGACGATCTCGTTGATCTCGCCGCGCGGGGTCGGCACCACCATCACCACCTCGGGCACCCCGGCGACCTTGGCCGGGATGGCGTTCATCAGCACCGAGGACGGGTAGGAGGCCTTGCCGCCGGGCACGTAGAGGCCCGCGCGATCCAGCGGGGTGACCTGCTGGCCGAGCACCGTGCCGTCGGCCTCGGTGTAGCTCCAGGAGTCCTGCTTCTGCCGCTCGTGGTAGCTGCGCACGCGCTCGGCGGCCAGCTCCAGCGCGGCGCGCTGCTCGGCGGTGATACGGGTCAGGGCCAGCTCCAGACGCTCGCGCGGCAGGATCAGGTCGGCCATGGCGGCGACCTCCAGGGCATCGAAGCGCTGGGTGTACTCCACCAGTGCGGCATCGCCGCGCGAACGCACGGCGTCGATGATCTCCAGCACCCGCTGGTTGACGCCCTCGTCCGACACGCTCTCCCAGCTCAGCAGATGATCCAGGTGACGGGCGAAGTCCTGGTCAGCGGCATTGAGTCGGCGGATGGCGATGGGACTGGTCATAGCGGGCCTCTTGATTGGCAAATGCTCGGGCGTCGCTAGGCTACCAAGCCCACCGCATGGACGCCCGAGAAAATTGGCTATGACACGGCAGGGCCGAAAAAAGCTCCTGCGTTTTCGGCATTTCCGCCATCCCTGGCGGTCACGCGGCAGACTGCCGCACGACAGGTATCAGCTGGGGTGTCGCGACTCGACCGCCTCGCGCAGGGCGTCGATCAGGGCCTGGATGCGCGCGTGCTGCATCTTCATCGAGGCCTTGTTGACGATCAGCCGCGAGCTGATGGTGGCGATCAGTTCCTGGGCCTCCAGGCCGTTGGCCCGCAGGGTGTTGCCGGTGTCGACCACGTCGATGATCTTGTCGGCCAGGCCGACCAGCGGCGCCAGCTCCATGGAGCCGTACAGCTTGATCACCTCGACCTGGCGGCCCTGCTCGGCGTAGTAGCGCTTGGCCACGTTGACGAACTTGGTGGCCACCCGCAGGCGCCCCTTGGGCTCGGCCGCGCCGACGGCACCGGCGGTCATCAGCTTGCACTGGGCGATGCGCAGGTCCAGGGGCTCGTACAGGCCCTGGCCGCCGTACTCCATCAGCACGTCCTTGCCGGCCACGCCGAGGTCGGCGGCGCCGTGCTCGACGTAGGTCGGCACGTCGGTGGCGCGGACGATCAGCAGGCGCACATCCTCCTGGGTGGTGGGGATGATCAGCTTGCGGCTCTTATCCGGATTCTCGGTCGGCACGATGCCGGCCTCGGCGAGCAGCGGCAGGGTGTCGTCGAGAATGCGACCCTTGGACAGCGCGATGGTGAGCATGAAGCGGGTTTCCTTTGGAACTGGACCAGGCCGGCCCTCGCGGGCCGGACGTAGGGCATCGCCGCGCCGGCTTAGCCCGGCACGCGGCGGATCTTGGCACCCAGCAGCTGCAGCTTCTCCTCGATGCACTCGTAGCCACGGTCGATGTGGTAGATGCGGTCGATCAGCGTATCGCCCTCGGCGACCAGCGCGGCAAGCACCAGGCTGGCCGAGGCGCGCAGGTCGGTGGCCATCACCGGGGCGCCCTTGAGCTGCTCGCTGCCGGTGACGATGGCGGTGTTGCCCTCGACCAGGATCTGCGCACCCATGCGCAGCATTTCATGCACATGCATGAAACGGTTCTCGAACACCGTCTCGATGACGGTGCCGGTACCCTCGGCGACCGCATTGAGGGCGATGAACTGCGCCTGCATGTCGGTGGGGAACGCCGGGTAGGGGGCGGTACGCAGGGTCACGGCCTTCGGCCGCTTGCCCTGCATGTCCAGCTCGATCCAGTCGGCACCGCTGGTGATCTGCGCACCGGCCTCCTGCAGCTTGGACAACACCGCTTCCAGGGTAGTCGGATCGACGTCCTTGACCTTGACCCGGCCGCCGGTGATGGCGGCGGCCACCAGGTAGGTACCGGTCTCGATGCGATCGGGCATCACGCTGAAACGCGCGCCATGCAGGCGCTCGACGCCCTCGATGGTGATGGTGTCGGTGCCCGCGCCCTCGATCTTCGCGCCCATGGCGATCAGGCAGTTGGCCAGGTCGACCACCTCCGGCTCACGCGCGGCGTTTTCCAGCACGCTGCGGCCCTTGGCCAGGGTCGCGGCCATCATGATGTTCTCGGTGCCGGTGACGCTGACGGTGTCGAAGAAGAAGCGCGCGCCGCGCAGGCCGCCTTCCGGCGCCTTGGCTTTGATGTAGCCGCCTTCCACGTCGATCTGCGCGCCCATGGCCTCGAGGCCGCGGATGTGCAGGTCCACCGGCCGCGAGCCGATGGCGCAGCCGCCGGGCAGCGCCACCTCGGCCTCGCCGAAGCGCGCGACCATCGGCCCGAGCACCAGGATCGAAGCGCGCATGGTCTTGACCAGTTCGTAGGGCGCGACCAGGGTCTTGATCGCCCGCGCATCGACCTCCACGCTGAGCTTCTCGTCGATCACCGGCTCAATGCCCATGCGCCCGAACAGCTCGATCATCGTGGTGATGTCGTGCAGGTGCGGCAGGTTGCAGATGGTCACCGGCGCGTCGCCCAGCAGGGTCGCGGCGAGGATGGGCAGGGCGGAGTTCTTCGCCCCGGAGATGCGGATTTCGCCGTCGAGGCGCACGCCGCCGGTAATGATCAATTTATCCATAGCTATCTCGATGCCTCAGGGGCGCGCGGCCCAATCGGCACGGCTGAAGAATTTCATGCTCACCGCGTGGATGCTGCCATCGGCGATCCAGGGGTTGAGGTGGGCGTAGATCTGCTGCTGACGCTTGACCGGGCTCAGGGCGGCCAGCTCGTCACTGATCAGATTCAGCTGGAAGTTGCAGCCTTCACCTTCAACTTCCACCTGGGTATTCGGCAGTTTGGCCTCCAGGAGGCTCTTCACTTCTAAGGCCTGCATGCGCAACCTCGCTCGGCATATTGATTTACGACAGCAGAGCCTAGGCCTGCGGGCCGAGCATCATACAAAAAATGCCCCGTGCCCGCTAACCCCGCGCGATGGCGGGCTGCCCAGACCTCGCCGCGACTCATTCCTGCAGCGGCAGGATCTCCAGCAACCCGGAGACCTTGGCGATCTCCCGCATGTCCTGAGGCAGGCCGCGCAGCGAGAGGCTCTTGCCGGCCGCCTGGGCATCGCGCAGCAGCGCCAGGAGCAGGGCCAGGCCGACGCTGCTGGACTTCTCCACCGCCGAGCAGTCGAGCACGCAGGCCTCTGCACGGCTGGCGCCGATCAACCGGCCGCCCTGCTCGCGCAGCGCCGGCCCGCTGCGAAAATCCAGCACACCGCTCAGTTGAAGCTCGCCCGCCGCGGCCTCGGCAATGCTCGCCCGGCTCACGACTCTTCCTTGCCCTGGCGGGCCTTGGCCACGGTCTCGGCCCAGGTGTCGATCACCTTGTTCAGGTCGTTGCCATGGTTCTGCATGGACTGGGCGAACTGGTCGCGAAACAGTTTGCCGACGTTGATGCCGTTGATGATCACGTTGCGCATCATCCAGGTGTCGCCCTGGCTGACCATGGTGTAGGACAGCGGGTAGACAGTCCCCTTGCCGTCCTCGATTTCCATGTTCACCGCGGTGCGCTGCGGATTCTGCTTGCCGCTGGCGGGCAGCACGCGGATGTCCTGATTGTTGTATTCGAGCAGGGCGTTGCCGTAGAACTGCATCAGGCTGCGCTTGAAGCTCTCCTGGAAACGGGCCATCTGCTCGGGCGTCGCCTGGCGCGAATAGCGCACGGTCATGACCCCACGGGAAATGCCGTCGACGTCCACCACCGGGCCGAGGATATTGTTCAGCGCCGCATAGAAGGCATCCGGGTTGTCGCGGTACTCCTCCTTGTTGGCCTTGAGGTCGGCCAGCAGGGTATCGGTGGTCTGCTGCACCACTTCGTGGGCGGTGGGCGCGGCCAGGGCGAACAGGGGAAGGGCCGCCAGCAGCGCGAATAGACTGTTACGCAGCATCTTGATCATCACTAGAGCTCTCGTTAGTTGGACTGGTCTTTATTGACCGAATTGAGCAGGAACTTGCCGATCAGGTCCTCCAGCACCAGGGACGACTGGGTGTCGTAGATGGTGCTGCCATCGACCAGCAACTCCTCGTCGCCACCGACGCTGATGCCGACGTACTTCTCGCCGAGCAACCCGGCGGTCAGGATCGACGCGGTCGAGTCCGCCGGCAGGTTGTCCACCTCGTTGTCCAGCGCCATGGTAACCCGGCCGGTGTAGCTGTCGCGGTCCAGGTCGATGGCCGTGACCTTGCCGATGGTCACCCCGGCCATGGTCACCTTGGCCCGCACGGTCAGACCGGCGATATTGTTGAAGTGCGCATAGACCTTGTAGCTGTGGTCGCCGCTACCCAGGGTCAGGCCACTGACCCGCAGGGCCAGCAACAGCAGCGCCAGCAGGCCGGCGAGCAGGAACAGGCCGACACCTATCTCCAGTGTGCGGTTTTGCATCAGAAGTCTCCAAACATCAAAGCGGTCAGAATAAAGTCCAGGCCCAGCACCGCCAGGGAGGCGTAGACCACGGTACGGGTCGTGGCACGACTGATGCCTTCGGACGTCGGCTCGCAGTCATAGCCCTGGAACACGGCGATCCAGGTGACGACGAAGGCGAAGACCAGGCTCTTGATCACCCCATTGAGCACGTCCTCGCGAAAGGCCACGCTGTTCTGCATGTTGGACCAGAAGGAGCCCTCGTAGACGCCGAGCCAGTCGACGGCGACCATCGCGCCGCCCCAGATGCCGACCACGCTGAAGATCATCGCCAGCAACGGCATCGAGATGAAACCGGCCCACAGCCTCGGCGCGATGATGTACTTGAGCGGGTCGACGCCGATCATGGCCAGGCTGGACAGCTGCTCGGTGGACTTCATGTTGCCGATTTCCGCGGTCAGCGCCGAGCCGGCCCGCCCCGCGAACAGCAAGGCGGTCACCACCGGCCCCAGCTCGCGCAGCAGGGTCAGGGCCACCATCTGCCCGACCGCCTGCTCCGAGCCGTAGCGGGCGAGGATATTGAACCCCTGCAACGACAGCACCATGCCGATGAAGATGCCGGAGACCACGATGATCGCCAGGGACATCACCCCCACCGAGTACAACTGTTTGATCAGCAGCTGCAGCGGGTTGCCCGCGGTACCGCGCCCGAATATCGCATGCAGGAGAAACAGACTCGAACGGCCGAGACTGGCCAGCACGTCGAGCCCGGCTCGACCGAACAGGCGAACGCGCTCGAGTGGAGATGTCTTGCGCATCAGCGCCCCCCCAGTAGATCGTCGCGGTAGCTCACCGCCGGATAGTGGAAGGGCACCGGACCATCCGGCGTGCCCTGCATGAACTGACGCACCCGCGGATTATCCGACTCCATCAGCTCGGCCGGAGTGCCCTGGCCCAGCACCTGGGTATCGCCGACCACATAGAGGTAGTCGGCGATGCTCGCGGTTTCCGCCAGGTCGTGGGACACCAGGATGCTGGTGATGCCCAGGGCATCGTTGAGCAGGCGGATCAGCCGCACCAGCACGCCCATGGCGATCGGGTCCTGGCCGACGAAGGGTTCGTCGTACATGAGGATCTGCGGGTCCAGAGCGATCGCCCGGGCCAGCGCCACGCGCCGCTTCATGCCGCCGGACAGCTCATCCGGCATCAGCTCGAAGGCGCCGCGCAGACCGACGGCCTGCAGCTTCATCAGGACGATGTCGCGGATCATCTCCTCGGGCAGCTTGGTGTGCACGCGCAGCGGAAAGGCGACGTTCTCGAACACATCGAGATCGGTGAACAGCGCGCCGCTCTGGAACAGCACGCCCATCTGCTTGCGCATGTCGAACAGCTCGCTGCGCGAGAGCGTGGGCAGGTTCACCCCGTTGACCCAGACCTCGCCCTGGCTCGGCCTGAGCTCGGCGGCGATCAGGCGCAGCAACGTGGTCTTGCCGCAGCCGGAGGGCCCCATGATGGCCGTGACCTTGCCGCGCGGAATGCGGATATCCACATTCTTGAAAATATCCCGGTCGCCCCGCCGAAAGCTCACGCCTTTCAGCTCGACCGCGTAGTGATTGTCGGCGCTCATCTGGACTCCTTGCGAACAGCCTCCCTGGTAGACGCCCTGCCCCGCTCCGGGGACACCACGCCAGCCGGACGGGCCGAAACAGCCGCACACTATATCACCGGGCAATTGCCGCGCCCAAGCCACAGGCGGCTCGATGCTGCGGCACTGAGACGGCGACCACAGGATTCGAGGGTGAGCCCGCCACACTTTCCCGCTATAATCGCCGCCTTTTTCCTCGGCACGCCTCGACAACGCTATGAATCAACCCAATGAGCTGATCAAGTCCGCCCAGCGGACCATCCGCCTCGAGCTCGAGGCGGTCGAAGAGCTGCTGCAACGGATCGACGGCGATTTCGTTCGCGCCTGCGAGCTCATCCTGGCCAGCAAGGGCCGGGTGGTGGTGGTCGGCATGGGCAAGTCCGGGCATATCGGCAGCAAGATCGCCGCGACCCTGGCCAGCACCGGCACCACCGCCTTCTTCGTGCACCCGGCCGAAGCCAGTCACGGCGACATGGGCATGATCACCCGCGACGACGTGGTGCTGGCCCTGTCGAACTCGGGCTCGACCGCGGAGATCGTCACCCTGCTGCCGCTGATCAAGCGCCTGGGCATCCGCCTGATCAGCATGACCGGCAACCCCGACTCGCCGCTGGCCAAGGCCGCCGAGGTCAACCTGGACGCCCGCGTGCCGAAGGAAGCCTGCCCGCTGAACCTGGCACCGACCTCCTCCACCACCGCCTCCCTGGTGCTCGGCGACGCCCTGGCCATCGCCCTGCTGGAGGCCCGCGGCTTCACCGCCGAGGACTTCGCCTTCTCCCATCCGGGCGGCGCCCTCGGCCGGCGCCTGCTGCTCAAGGTGGAGAACGTGATGCACGCCGGCGCCAGCCTGCCCCAGGTGCAACGCGGCACCTCGCTACGCGAGGCCCTGCTGGAGATGACCCAGAAAGGCCTGGGCATGACCGTGGTGCTGGAGGCGGACGGCCGCCTCGCCGGCATCTTCACCGACGGCGACCTGCGCCGCACCCTGGATCGCGGCCTCGACGTGCGCGAGGCGCGAATCGATGAAGTGATGACCGCCCACGGCAAGACCGCCCGCCCGGACATGCTCGCCGCCGAGGCCCTGAAGATCATGGAAGACCACAAGATCAACGCCCTGGTGGTGGTCGACGCCGACGACCGCCCCATTGGCGCCCTGAACATGCACGACCTGCTGCGTGCCGGAGTGATGTGATGAATCCCGAACTGCAGCAACGCGCCCAGGCGGTGAAACTGGCGATCTTCGACGTGGACGGCGTGCTCACCGACGGCAAGCTGTACTTCCTGGTCGACGGCAGCGAGTTCAAGACCTTCAACACCCTGGACGGCCATGGCATCAAGATGCTCATTGCCTCGGGCGTACGCACCGCCATCATCAGCGGCCGCAAGACCCCGGTAGTCGAGCGTCGCGCCCAGAACCTCGGCATCCAGCACCTGTACCAGGGCCGCGAGGACAAATTGGTGGTGCTCGACGAGCTTCTCGGCGAACTCGGCCTAAGCTATGAACAGGTCGCCTACCTCGGCGACGACCTGCCCGACCTGCCGGTGATCCGCCGGGTCGGCCTGGGCATGGCAGTGGCCAGCGCCGACGGCTTCGTCCGCCAACACGCCCACGGCGTGACCCAGGCCCGCGGCGGAGAAGGCGCCGCCCGCGAATTCTGCGAGCTGATCATGCGCGCCCAGGGCAGCCTCGACGCCGCCCAAGCCGCCTATCTATAGAGCCCACTATGCTGCGCAAACTGCTGAACCTCACCCTGTTCGCCGTCGCCGCCGCCCTGCTGGCCGCCGTCGGCTACTGGAACATCAGCCCCGAGAGCTTCTCCGACAGACCGGCACGGGCCGGCACGGACAACGCCATCGATTTCTACGTGATCGGCGCCAACACCCTGCAGTACCAGGCCGACGGCAAGCTGCACTACGAGATGACCACCAGCAAGCTGGAACACATCAAGGCGACCGATATCACCCTGCTGAGCGAGCCTAACCTGCACCTCTATCGTGGTACTCAATACCCCTGGAAGGTCCGCAGCGTGCGCGGCGAGGTCGCCCCCGAGGGCAAGGAAGTCGAGTTGATCGACCAGGTGCGCGTCGAGCGCACCGACGCCAAGGGCCGTCCGACCATCCTCACCACCAGCCGCCTGACCGTATTCCCGGAGAAGGAATATGCGCAGACCCAGCAAGCCGTTAGAATCGACGCGGCCAATGGGGTGACCACGGCGCAAGGAATGAAAGCGTACTTGAACGACGGCAGGATGCTCCTGCAGTCCAACGTAAGAGGCCAGCATGAGGTTCGTTAAAACCCTCCCCCTTCTGCTCAGTTTGAGCGCCGCGCTCGGAAGCGCCTGCGCCTGGGCACTGCCATCCGATCGCGAACAGCCGATCCGCGTGCAAGCCGACAGCGCCGAGCTGGACGACAAACAAGGCGTAGCGGTCTACCGCGGCGACGTCATCATCACCCAGGGCACCCTGAAGATCACCGGCGACACCGTGACCATCACCCAGAACGCCCAGGGCGAGATCGAGATCTTCACCTCGGTGGGCAAGCCCGCCTATTACGAGCAGAAGCCGGCCGCCGACAAGCAGATCGTCCAGGCCTACGGCCTGACCATCCAGTACTTCGCCGCCAGCGAACGCATCGTGCTGATCGACCAGGCCAAGGTGATCCAGGAAGGCAACACCTTCGAAGGCGAGAAGATCGTCTACGACACCCGACGCCAGATCGTCAACGCCGGCCGCGCCACCGGCGCCCAGGTGTCCACGCCGCGACCGCGTATCGACATGGTGATTCAGCCGAAGAACAAACCAGCCGACCAGCAGGCGCAGTGATAATGGCCACATTGAAAGCCCAGCACCTGGCCAAGAGCTACAAGGGTCGCCAGGTCGTCCGCGACGTCAGCCTGAGCATCGACAGCGGACAGATCGTCGGCCTGCTCGGCCCCAACGGCGCCGGCAAGACCACCTGCTTCTACATGATCGTCGGCCTGGTCCGGGCCGACCAGGGCCGGGTACTGATCGACGAGCTCGACGTCAGCCACCAGCCCATGCATGGCCGCGCCCGCGCCGGCATCGGCTACCTGCCGCAGGAGGCCTCGATCTTCCGCAAGCTCAGCGTGGCCGACAACATCATGGCCATCCTCGAGACGCGCAAGGAGCTCGATCGCGCCGCGCGGCGCCAGGAGCTGGAAAGCCTGCTGCAGGAATTCCACATCAGCCATATCCGCGACAACCTCGGCATGAGCCTGTCCGGCGGCGAACGCCGCCGCGTGGAGATCGCCCGCGCCCTGGCCACCGCCCCCAAGTTCATCCTGCTCGACGAGCCCTTCGCCGGGGTCGACCCGATCTCGGTCGGCGATATCAAGCAGATCATCCACCACCTCAAGTCCAAGGGCATCGGCGTACTGATCACCGACCACAACGTCCGCGAGACCCTGGACATCTGCGAAACGGCCTACATTGTCAACGACGGTCAGCTGATCGCCGAAGGCAACGCCGACGCCATCCTGGCCAACCAGATGGTCAAAGAAGTCTACCTGGGCCACGAGTTCCGCCTGTAACAGCGGCTTTTCTCGACCGAACAGCAGCTAGCGCTAGGCAAACCACTCGAGACCGGGCATATAATTTGCTTTCCTTGTGGCGCCTCGGCGCCCTGTAGTGGATCGCGCACAGACGCCGGTATAGAAGGTCTGCAATGAAACCATCGCTAGTCCTGAAAATGGGCCAGCAGCTGACGATGACCCCGCAGCTGCAACAGGCCATTCGCCTACTTCAACTGTCTACCCTGGATCTGCAGCAGGAGATCCAAGAGGCCCTGGAGTCCAATCCGATGCTCGAGCGCCAGGAAGACGGCGACGACTTCGACAACTCCGACCCCATGGCCGACGGCGCCGACACCCCATCCTCCGCCGACAAGCAAGAAGAGTCCTATCAGGAAGCCGGCTACCAGGACAGCACGCAGAGCGTGGACAACCTGGAGGACGGCGAGTGGAACGAGCGCATCCCCAACGAACTGCCGGTCGACACCGCCTGGGAGGACGTCTACCAGACCAGCGCCAGCAGCCTGCCGAGCAACGATGACGACGAGTGGGACTTCACCACCCGCACCTCCAGCGGCGAGAGCCTGCAGAGCCACCTGCTCTGGCAACTCAACCTGGCGCCGATGTCCGACAAGGACCGCCTGATCGCCACCACCCTGATCGACTGCATCAACGAGCAGGGCTACCTGGAAGAGAGCCTCGAGGAAGTGGTCGAGGCCTTCGACCCGGAGCTGGACATCGAGCTGGACGAAGTCGAGGCCGTGCTGCACCGCATCCAGCAATTCGAGCCGGCCGGCGTCGCCGCCCGCGACCTGCGCGAATGCCTGCTGCTGCAACTGCGCCAACTCCCCGCCAAGACCCCCTGGCTGAGCGAGGCCCAGCGCCTGGCAAGCGACTACCTCGACCTGCTCGGCAGCCGCGACTACAGCCAGCTGATGCGCCGCACCAAGCTCAAGGAAGACGAGCTGCGCCAGGTCATCGAACTGATCCAGAGCCTCAACCCGCGGCCCGGCTCGCAGATCCAGTCCGGCGAGCCGGAGTACGTGGTGCCCGACGTCATCGTCCGCAAGCACAACGAGCGCTGGCTGGTGGAGCTGAATCAGGAAGCCATGCCCCGCCTGCGGGTCAACCCGCAGTACGCCGGCTTCGTCAAACGCGCCGACTCCAGCGCCGACAACACCTTCATGCGCAACCAGTTGCAGGAGGCCCGCTGGTTCATCAAGAGCCTGCAGAGCCGCAACGAGACCCTGATGAAGGTCGCCACCCAGATCGTCGAACACCAGCGCGGCTTCCTCGACTACGGCGACGAGGCGATGAAGCCGCTGGTGCTGCACGACATCGCCGAAGCCGTGGGCATGCACGAGTCGACCATCTCGCGGGTCACCACGCAGAAATTCATGCACACCCCGCGCGGCATCTACGAACTGAAATACTTCTTCTCCAGCCACGTCAGCACCGCCGAAGGGGGCGAATGCTCATCCACCGCCATCCGCGCGATCATCAAGAAACTGGTGGCCGCGGAAAATGCAAAAAAGCCGTTGAGCGACAGCAAGATCGCTGGTTTACTGGAGGCACAGGGCATTCAAGTGGCCCGCCGCACGGTCGCCAAATACCGTGAGTCCCTCGGTATAGCGCCCTCCAGTGAGCGCAAGCGGTTGGTGTAAGGCGACACTCAAAGGAAGACCGATCAACAGACAGAACCCGACCCCAGCCAAGCCTCCCCCTAAACGGCCTTCGCAATCGGCCCGGGGAGACCCATGCCGGACTCGCTGTCGATGCGTCTTCCACGCCAAGGTGTTCCCGCGGCAGGCTTTACAGCCTGCCTCATAAACACGGCAACAAGGAGAAAGCGGTATGCAAGTCAACATCAGTGGACATCAGCTGGATGTGACCGACGCCCTGCGCGACTACATCGACGAGAAACTCAATCGACTGGAGCGCCATTTCGACAAGATCACCAACGTGCAGGTCACCATGGAGGTCGAGAAGCTCAAGCAGAAGATCGAAGCGACCCTGCACATCGCCGGCGGCGAAGTGGTCGCCAACGCCGAGCATGACGACATGTACGCCGCCATCGACCTGCTCACCGACAAACTCGACCGACAACTCATCAAGCACAAGGAAAAGCAGCTCGAACGCCAGCAGGGCGCCATGGCCCGCTGACCTCGCTCACCTCCCATGATCCGACTCGAAAACATCCTGACCCCCGGCCGTTCCCTGGTGAACGTGCCGGGCGGCAGTAAGAAGCGCGTACTCGAACAGATTGCCAACCTGGTGGCACGCGAGCTGCCCGAGCTGGACGGCCAGGACATCTTCGAAAGCCTGATCGCCCGCGAAAAGCTCGGCTCCACCGGCTTCGGCAACGGCATCGCCATCCCGCACTGCCGCCTGCCCGGCTGCAGTGCGCCGATCAGCGCCCTGCTGCGCCTGGATGCGCCGGTCGACTTCGACGCCATCGACGGCGCCCCGGTCGACCTGCTGTTCGTCCTGCTGGTACCCGAGGCGGCCACCGACGAGCACCTGGAACTGCTGCGCCAGATCGCCAGCATGCTCGACCGCAGCGACGTGCGCGAACGCCTGCGTCAAGCACAAGGCAGCGACTCCCTGTATCAGGTCGTGGTGGACATACAAAGCAGCCGTTAGGACTCCCTCATGCGCCTGATCATCGTCAGCGGTCGCTCCGGCTCCGGCAAAAGCACCGCCCTCGATGTCCTCGAGGACAACGGCTTCTATTGCATCGACAACCTCCCCGCCGGCCTGCTCCCGGAACTGGCCGAGCGCGCCCTGCTGCACACCGAGCTGCTGCACCCGCAGGTGGCGGTCTCCATCGACGCGCGCAACCTGCCCAGCCAGCTCAAGCGCTTCCCCGAACTGCT
Organism: Pseudomonas sp. MBLB4123; assembly: GCF_051904775.1. NCBI lineage: Bacteria > Pseudomonadati > Pseudomonadota > Gammaproteobacteria > Pseudomonadales > Pseudomonadaceae > Pseudomonas > Pseudomonas sp. MBLB4123. The sequence continues at coordinate 4,325,893 of NZ_CP196711.1, read as the reverse complement.
CGCCGAAGTCCGCAGCCGCCATATCCAGTGCGACGTGCTCTACCTGGATGCCGACGAGGAGACCCTGCTCAAGCGCTTCTCCGAGACGCGCCGGCGCCACCCGCTGACCAACGCGCAGCGCTCGCTGGCCGAGGCCATCGCCGACGAGAGCCAGCTGCTCGGGCCGATCATCGACCTGGCCGACCTGAAGGTCGACACCACCCACCTCAACCTCTACCAGTTGCGCGACAGCCTCAAGCTGCGCCTGCTCAACCAACCGGAACCGGGCACCGCCTTTTTGGTCGAGTCCTTCGGTTTCAAGCGCGGCATGCCGGTGGATGCCGACCTGGTGTTCGACGTGCGCTGTCTGCCCAATCCCTACTGGAAGCCCGACCTGCGCGACTATTCCGGGCTCGACCAGCCGGTGGCCGAGTACCTGGCGGCCCAGGCCGATGTCGAGGAGATGTTCCAGGACATCCTCGCCTACCTGAACAAATGGCTGCCGCGCTTCGCCGCCAGCAACCGCGCCTATGTCACGGTGGCCATCGGCTGCACCGGCGGGCACCACCGCTCGGTGTACCTGGCCAATCGCCTGGGTGAGACCCTCAAGCCCACCTTGAAGAACGTTCAGGTTCGCCACCGCGACCTCAGCTAAGGAAACACCGCGATGCCCTCCCGCGAAATCACCATCATCAACAAGCTGGGCCTGCACGCGCGTGCCGCGGCCAAGTTTGTCGGCGTGGCCGGCCGCTATCCCTGCAAGGTCAAGGTCGGCCGCGCCCCGGAGAGCCTGGTGGACGGCAAGAGCATCATGGCGGTGATGATGCTGGCCGCCGGCAAGGGCACGCCGATCCACCTGCACACCGAAGGCGAGCAGGATCACGATGCCCTGGAGGCACTGGTCGAGCTGATCAACAACTACTTCGACGAAGGCGAATAGCCAGGCGCCCAATAAAAAGAGGGGCTGCCCGTGGCCCCGGCAGCCCTTCTTGCGTTGCGCGGTCGGCCGTCAGCTGCCGGCCACCGTCATGCGCTCGATCAGCACCGAGCCGGTGCGGATATTGCTGCGCAGCTCCAGATCGCTGCCCACCGCGACTATCTGCCTGAACATGTCGCGCAGGTTGCCGGCGATGGTCACTTCCTGCACCGGGAACTGGATCTCGCCGTTCTCCACCCAGTAGCCGCCGGCGCCACGCGAGTAGTCGCCGGTGACCAGGTTCAGGCCGTGCCCCATCAGCTCGGTGACCAACAGGCCGCGGCCCATGCGCTTGAGGAGCGCCTGCTGGTCCTCGTCGCCGTGGCTGACGAACAGGTTGTGCACGCCACCGGCGTTGGCCGTGCTGGGCATGCCCAGCTTGCGTCCGGAATAGGTGCCCAGCACATAGGACAGCAACTCGCCGCCCTCGACGAAGGACTTCGCGTAGGTCGCCAGGCCGTCGCCGTCGAACGCCGCGCTGCCCAGGGCACGCGGGATGTGCGGACGCTCGTCGAGCTTGAGCCACGCGGGGAACAGCTGCTGACCCAAGGCGCCTTCGAGGAAGGACGACTGGCGATAGAGGTTGCCGCCGGAAATCGCCGCGAGGAAATGGCCGAACAGCCCGGTGGCCGACTCGGCGGAGAACAGCACCGGCACCTCGCAGGTCGGCACCGGCCGCGCCCCCAGGCGACTGACTGTGCGCTGCGCGGCGCGGCGGCCGATATCGGCGGCATCGGCCAGCAACTCGCCCTGGCGGTTGACGTCGTACCAGTAGTCGCGCTGCATCTGCCCGCCCTCCTCGGCGATCATCACGCAGCTGAGGCTGTGACGGGTGCTGGCGTAGCCGCCGACGAAACCATGGCTGTTGCCGTACACCCGGCAACCCTGGTGGGTATTGAGGGTGGTGCCATCGGCATTGCTGATCCGCGGATCCTCGGCGAAGGCCGCCGCCTCGCAGCGCAGCGCCTGCTCGATGGCCTGCTCCGGGCTGATCGCCCAGGCGTGATAGAGGTCCAGTTGCGGCAGCTCGCGGGCCATCAGCGCGGCATCGGCCAACCCGGCGCACTCGTCTTCGGAGGCATGCCTGGCGATGGCCAGGGCCGCCGCCACGGTCTCGCGAATGGCCGCCTCGCCGCTGGCCGAGGTACTGGCCGAGCCCTTGCGCTGGCCGACATAGAGGGTAATGCCGAAGCCCTGGTCACGGTTGAACTCGACCGTCTCCACCTCGCCGCGGCGCACGCTGGTGGACAGCCCCTGCTCCACCGATACGGCCACCTCGCAGGCGCTGGCGCCCTGCCGTTTGGCCTCGGCGATGATCTGCTCGACCTGGGCCTGCAACTGCGGCACGGCGGCGGGGCCGACCCCTTCTACTGCACTCATAAACACTCCTAAGCGATGGGCGACAAGCTAGGTCCCGCATGGACCGGACGCTTGCGGCCGGAAACTTGCTGCTATCATGACGGCGTTTTCCACTGGACCACCCCCATGCCCGAATACCTTGACGACTTCTCCGGTGAGAAGAGCAAATCCCAGGTCAAACGCGAGCTGCATGCCCTGCAAGACCTGGGGCAGCGCCTAACCACCTTAAAGCCCGACCTGCTGAACAAGCTACCCCTGACCGATGCCCTGCGCCGCGCCCTGGCCGAGGCGCCGAAACACACGGCCAATGTGGCGAAGAAGCGCCATATCCAGTTCATCGGCAAGCTGATGCGCGAGCAGGACATCGACGCCATCACCCACCTGCTCGATCAGCTGGACGCCTCCACGCGCCAGTACAACGAACGCTTCCACAACCTGGAACGCTGGCGCGACCGCCTGCTGGGCGGCAGCGACGAGACCCTGGAAGCCTTCGTCGGCGACTACCCCCAGGCCGACCGCCAGCACCTGCGCCAGCTGATCCGTCAGGCCCAGCACGAAGCGGCGCAGAACAAGGCGCCGGCCGCCGCGCGCAAGATCTTCAAGTACATCCGCGAACTGGACGAAAGCCAGCGCGGGCTGCGCTGAACGTTTAGCAATCCGTAGGGTGGACATCTCGCGCAGCGAATGTCCACCCTACACGCCATGCCCGGGCTAGTCCCCGCTCAACCAGATCAACAAGGGTACCGCCCAGAGCAGGGTCGCCAGCAGCCCCACCAGCGATACCAGCCCGTCATTCCAGCCCCCTGGCCTGATCCGACCGACAGAGAGCAGGCGCAGGACCCAATAACCCTTGCCGTACAACAGCACCTCAACCAGCAGGTGGAACAGCGCTTCCAGCATCAGGCTCCCGTGCCACCCACGGTGATCGCATCGATCCTCAGGGTCGGCTGGCCGACGCCCACCGGCACCGACTGGCCGTCTTTGCCACAGGTGCCGACGCCGCTGTCCAGGGCCAGGTCGTTGCCGACCATCGACACCCGGCTCATGGCTTCCGGGCCGTTGCCGATCAGGGTGGCGCCCTTGACCGGCGCGGTGATCCTGCCGTCCTCGATCAGGTAGGCCTCGCTGGTGGAGAAGACGAACTTGCCGCTGGTGATGTCCACCTGGCCGCCGCCGAGGTTGGCGCAGTAGATGCCCTTCTTCACCGAGCGGATGATTTCTTCCGGGTCGCTCTCGCCGGCCAGCATGTAGGTATTGGTCATGCGCGGCATCGGCAGGTGCGCGTAGGACTCGCGACGGCCGTTGCCGGTACAGGCCACGCCCATCAGGCGAGCGTTCAGCTTGTCCTGCATGTAGCCCTTGAGCACGCCGTTCTCGATCAGCGTGGTGCATTCGGTGGGCGTGCCCTCGTCGTCCATGCTCAGGGAGCCGCGGCGCTCGGCCAGGGTACCGTCGTCGACTATGGTGCACAGGCTGGAGGCAACCTTCTCGCCCAGGCGGCCGCTGTAGGCGGAGCTGCCCTTGCGGTTGAAGTCGCCCTCCAGGCCATGGCCGACCGCCTCGTGCAGCAGCACTCCGGACCAGCCGGCCCCCATCACCACCGGCATGCTGCCGGCCGGCGCGGCGACCGCCTCGAGGTTGACCAGGGCCTGGCGCAACGCCTCGCGGGCGTAGCCCATGGCCCGGTCCTCGGCGAGGAAATAGCGGTAATCGGTGCGCCCGCCGCCGCCGTGGCCGCCGCGCTCGCGGCGGCCGTTCTGCTCGACGATGACGCTGACATTGAAGCGCACCAGCGGGCGCACATCGCTGCCCAGGCTGCCGTCGCTGGCCGCCACCAGCACCCGGTCCCAGACCCCGGCCAGGCTCACCGTGACCTGCTTGATGCGCGGATCGAGGGCGCGGGTGGCCTGGTCGATGCGCTGGAGCAGCTCGACCTTCTGCGCCCGGTCGATCACGTCCAGCGGGTTGTCCGGGGCATACAGGGCACTGACCAGTGGATTGCTGAAGGCCAGCACCCGGCCCTGCTGACCGGCCCGGGCGATCGAGCGGGCCGCGCCCGCGGCCTGGCCCAGGGCCTCGGGCGTGATCGCATTGCTGTAGGCGAAGCCGGTCTTCTCGCCGGACTGGGCGCGCACGCCGACACCCTGGTCGAGGTTGAAACTGCCCTCCTTGACGATGCCATCCTCCAGCACCCAGGTTTCGGAGACCTGGCTCTGGAAATACAGGTCGGCGGCGTCGATACCCGGGCCGGCCAGCTCGCCCAGCACCCTGGGCAGGTGGTCGAGGCTCAGGCCGCCTGGGGACAACAGGTGCTCGCTGACGGACATCAACATCTGGCTCATAACTGCATCATCTCGTTCATGACTGTTCCGAATCTGGCAACCGCGGGTCGGCCGCGGCGAAAAATCGTTTGTGCCGGGCCACCGGCATGCGCTGGCGGATCGCCGCCTGTTCGGCGGCATCGCGCGGCGCCAGCAACACGGCCTCGCCGCTGGCCTGCTCGGCGAGGATGCGCCCCCAGGGGTCGACGATGGCCGAATGGCCATGGGTCTCGCGGCCGCCCGGATGGCGGCCGCCCTGATCGGCGGCCAGCACATAGCACTGGGTCTCGATGGCCCGGGCACGGATCAGCACCTGCCAGTGGGCGGCGCCGGTAACCGCGGTGAAGGCCGAGGGCGCGCTGATCAGTTCGGCGCCCGCCTCGCGCAGGGCGCCATACAGCTCAGGGAAACGCAGGTCGTAACACACCGTCAAACCCAACCGCCCAACGGGCGTGTCGGCCACCACCACCCGCGCGCCATGGGCGTAGTCGTCGGACTCGCGATAGCGGCCGCGGCTGTCGCTCACATCCACGTCGAACAGGTGCAGCTTGTCGTAACGCGCCACCCGCTGGCCCTGCTCGTCGATCAGCAGCGAGCAGGCATGGGCCTTGGCCTCGGGCTGGCCGTCCGGCGGCAAGGGAATGGTGCCGGCGACTATCCATAGCCGCAGGTCGCGTGCCGTCTGTTGCAACCAGGGCAGGATCGGCCCCTCGCCGAGCGCCTCGCGGCGTCCCAGGGCGGCGAGGTCACGGCGCCCCATGGCGGCGAAGTTCTCCGGCAGCACCGCCAGGCGCGCCCCGGCCTGCGCCGCCTGCTCCAGGCGCTGCCGGGCACTGGCCAGGTTGGCGAGCACATCGTCCTGACTGACCAGCTGAATCACGGCGAGGGTCATGGCCTCTCCATCTCGGGGACTCTATCGGTACCCAGCTTACAAGCCTCGGCCTCGGCCTGCATGGCCGGCCCGGGCTTATTGCGGCTTTTCAAAGGGCTTGTCGAAGGTGATCCTGGGGTCCGCCAGATCGCCTTCGACGTCGTATTGCACGCTGGCGAAGCGCGCCACCCGGTCGCCGAGCAACTTGTCGACCACGAACAGCGCGCCGCCTATGGCCGGCGCACCGACGATCAGTGCGGCCAGCGGCAGGTTGTTGGTCACCGGCAGCGTCACCAGCAACTTGGCGTCGATCTGCTGGTTGACCATGTTCAGGGTGCCATTCAGCTCCAGGTTGCTGGACGGACCGGTCAGGGTGATCGGTTCACGGGTGACGAACACCCCGTCGGTGGCGGCCAGCAGGCCCTTGACCCGGTCATAGCTCAGGCCCTTGCCGAGCAGGTCGGAGAAATCCAGGCGCAGCCGGCGGCCGATGGAGTTGAAGTTGAGCAGGCCGAACACCCGCAGCGCCGACGCCGAGCCCTGCACCTCGGCGAACTGCCCCTTGCGCAGCACCGCATCCATGCTGCCGGAGAAACGTTTGAGACTGGCCCAGGCCGGCGAGCCCGGCCAGCGCCCGTCGACATCCAGGCGGAAGCGCTCGCTGCTGGCCGTCGGCGCATAGCCCCAGGCCAGCAACACCTTGGCCAGGTCCTTGCCCTGCAGGCGGCCCTTGTACCAACTGGCGCTGGCGCCCGGTGCGCCCTCCCAGCCGGCGCTGCCATCGAGCTGCAGGCCCTTGAGCTGCAGCCGCAGATCGTCGAAGCGCACGCCGTTCGGACTCGGCCGCGCCTTCAGCGACCAGGCCCCCAGCAGCTCCTCGCCCTGCAAGACCCGGTCGACCCGCACGTCCAGGGCCGGAATCTGCCGCGGGTCGAGGTTCTGCAGCGGGTCGGGCTGGTCGACGGCCACTGCGGTCTTCGGCTCGGCCGGCGGCAGGCGCAGGTAGTCCAGGCTGACCGCGATCGGGGAGGTGTCCGCGTCCGGCAGTCGCACCTGCCCCTTGAGCGTCTGGCTGTCCAGGCTCAGGGCCCAGCCGGCGCCGGCGCGCCCGAGGCGCACGGCGAGATCGTCCAGGCTGCCGCCGAAACCCGTGAAGCGGGCGATCTGCAGCTGCGCATCCTTGAACAGTTGCTGAGCGTCGTCCTGCGCCAGGCTTCGATAAGGCTGCAAGACGGCCTGCCAGGCGGCCCAGTCCAGTTCGGACAGCCGCCCGCGCAGGCGCAGCCCCTTGGCCGTCGGCAACAACGCCGGGCCATCGCCCAGGCGCAGTTCGCCGCGCCCCTCCCCCGGGTTGTCCGCAGGGGCGGCGAAGGACAGGCTGGCCAGCTCGGCATAGTCCAGCCAGTAGCGGCGCTCGGCGCCGCCCAGGGTCATGCGCCAGTCGGCATAGCGCTGCTCCTCGGCGGACTTGCCGAAGGGCGCCGGCAGGGCGATGGCCAGGCCCTGCAGGTTGGAGTCCACCCGCAACTGGCTGTCGAGTCCGTCCAGGCTCAGGCGCAGGCGATAAGGCAAAGTGCCGCTGAGCGGCAGCGGCGCGGTGACGCCCAGCCAGGCGCTCAGCTCTGCCAGCGGCACCTGGCCGCGGGCCTCGATGCGCGTGCTCGCCTGGCCGCCGCGGCCTTGCGCGACGGCCTTGCCGCGCAACGCGTGGCCGAGCGCCCGGGCACGGATATCCGGGGCGCTCAGGCCCGTGGCGGAGTCGTAGCGGAAGGCCCCGCGCAGGCGGCTGAGCTTCAGCTGCGGATTGGCCAGTTCGAGACGAGCGCCCTCGGTGGCGAAATCGACCACCACGGCCACCGGCAAGCCCTGCTGCAGGGGCAGGTCGAGCTTGAGCCGACCATCGAGCGGGCCTTCGCCCTGCCAGCCGGCGAAGGTGTCGGCCGTGCCCATGGGGGCCTCCTGGAGCAGCTGCAGGGCATCGCCCAGGCTGCTCTGCACCTCGGCATCCAGCTGCAGGTGCGGCACCCGCCCCACTCCGGCATGGGGAATCTCGGCCAGCGCCTGGCGTATCCGACTGTCGAGCAGGCGCCCCTCGGCCAGGCGCACGCGCACGCCACTGTCTTCGATCAGGACCTCGCCACGCCCCTCGCGCAGGGCCGGCCAGCCCGGCTGGAACGCCAGCTCGGCATCGTGCACGGCGAAGAACAGGCTGAGACTGCGCGCCGCATCCGCCGCGCCCTTGTTCAGCGACCCCTGGTACTGGAAGTAGCCCTCATCCACCACGCCGCCACGAATAGCCGTCTGCAGCCAGTGGGCCAGCTGCGGCTCGAACCCCGGCGAGCGGGTCGGCAGGTACTTCTCGGTGTAACGCGCATCGCCCTGGCGCAGGCCGACGCGCAGGTCCATGTAGTCTTCGCCCCGGGAGTCGCGCAGCAGGCGGATGAGGAAGTCGCCGGCGATCTCACCCTCCTCGCCGACCACCTGCAGGTAGGGGCTGCGCAGGGTGAAGGCCTGCTCGTCCAGGCTCCAGGTCAGGCGGGCATTGGCCTTGCTGTAGTGCCAGGGCTTGGGGAACAGGGTATCCAGATGCAGGACGAAGTCCTGCGCATCCAGGCGCAGCTCGCCCTGCCCCAGGTCGCCGCCGATGCTGCCGCTGATGTTCTGCGCCGCCGGCACGGCCTCATAGGCCGCGAAGCCGATGCGTTCGAGGTTGGCGGCGAACTGCAGACGCTTGTCACCGGCGATGCGCGGCCGATAGTCCAGTCGCACATTGCGCAGCGCCCCACGGGGCTGCAGCCGCTCGAGCAGCCCCAGGGCCTGGTCCGGCAGCGGCGCCAGGGCGCTCACCAGGGGCGCCAGGGGCGCCAGGTCGAGGTGATCGGCCGCCAACTGCCACTGCTCCTCGGCCTCGGCACTGTCGCGCACCTGGCTAAGGCCCAGGCGCACCTCGCCCCAGCGGCTCTCGCCCTGGCTCAACGCCAGATCGTCCAGCAGCAGCTCGAAGCCCTGAGCGGTACGAGAGAAGTAGGCATTCAGCGCCAGGTCCTGCAGGCTCACCGCCTGGCGCTCGGCATAACCCGCACGTAGCCGTGGCGCGTGCAGGCGCGCCACGGCACGCCGCACCGCGCCGTCGGCCCAGGACAGCCAGAGCTCGCCGCCGGCCTGCAACTGCTCGAGCCGCCACTGCCGCAGCACACTGGGCGGCAGCCAGCGCGCCCAGTCGCTCTGCGGCAGGCTCAGATACAGCTGCAGTTCGGCCTCACGCCAGCGCTCGACCTGCAGCCGCGAGCGCAGCTGTAGGGCCAGCGGCTGGCCGTCGGGCAGCAGCAGGCGGCCGTCCAGACGCTGGCGGCTGGCGCCGTTGCGCAGGCTCAGGTTGACATAGGTCAGGGTCTGTACGGGACGCTCCCAGGCCTCCACCGTCACCTGGCTGTTGAGCAACGACAGGCGCTCGACCCGCTGCAACCGCCCGAGCAACTGCGCGACATCGACGCCGCCACCGGCGCCGCCGGGCACCAATCCCTTGAGCGTCCAGGCACCGTGCGCGTCCTCGCGCACGCCGAGCTGCAGCCCCTCCAGCTCCAGTGCCGCCACCCGCAACTCGCGCGCCAGCAGGCTGGCCAGCAGGTCCGGGCGCACCCGCAGCTGATCCAGGTGCAGCGCCCCGGGGCCCTCGCCCAGGCGCACGTCGCGACCGATCAGCAGCGGCGCGAAGCCCTGCCAGCGCCCTTCCAGGCTGCCGATCTGCAGCGGCAGGCCGAGCAGCGCGCGCCCCCGATCCTCGGCCTCCAGGCGATACTCGGCGACCCAGGGCACCAGCTCGCGGCCGAGGCTGACGAACAGCGCCGCCAGCACCAGCAGCAAGGCACAACAGGCCAACGCCCAGCGCAGGACGGCGGCGAGCCAGCGGGTCAACCGATCCATTCAGCTCAATCCTTGAACAGCGAGCACCCGGTCACAACAGCACCACATCGTATTGCTCCTGGGAGTACATGGTCTCGACCTGAAACTTGATGGTACGACCGATGAAGCTCTCCAGGTCGGCGACATTGCCCGACTCCTCGTCGAGCAGACGGTCCACCACCTTCTGGTTGGCCAGTACCCGGTAGCCCTCGGGCTGATAGGCCCGGGCCTCACGCAGGATCTCACGGAAGATCTCGTAGCAGATGGTTTCCGGGGTCTTCAACTTGCCGCGCCCCTGGCAGCTGGTACAGGGCTCGCAGAGCACCTGTTCGAGGCTTTCACGGGTGCGCTTGCGGGTCATCTGCACCAGACCCAGTTCGGTGATGCCGATGATATTGGTCTTGGCGTGGTCGCGCTCCAGCTGCTTCTCCAGAGTGCGGAGCACTTGGCGTTGATGCTCCTCGTCCTCCATGTCGATGAAGTCGATGATGATGATCCCGCCGAGGTTGCGCAGGCGCAGCTGGCGGGCGATGGCGGTGGCGGCCTCAAGGTTGGTCTTGAAGATGGTCTCTTCGAGGGTGCGGTGGCCGACGAAGGCGCCGGTGTTGACGTCTATGGTGGTCATCGCCTCGGCCGGGTCGATGATCAGGTAACCGCCGGACTTGAGCGGCACCTTGCGCTCCAGGGCCCGCTGGATCTCGTCCTCGACCCCGTACAGGTCGAAGATCGGTCGCTCGCCCGGATAGTGCTCCAGGCGGTCGGCGATTTCCGGCATGAGTTCGGCGACGAACTGCGCGATCTTCTGGAAGGTTTCCCGCGAGTCGATGCGCAGCTTCTCGGTACGCAGGCTGACCAGATCGCGCAGGGTACGCAGGGCCAGGGACAGGTCCTCGTAGATCACCGAGGGCGCCGGCGCATTCTGCATCTGCACGGCGATCTGGTCCCACAGGCGGCGCAGGTAGCGGATGTCGATGAGAATCTCGTCGGCCCCCGCCCCCTCGGCGGCGGTGCGCAGGATGAAGCCGCCGGCCTCCTCGATGCCTTCGTCACCGATGCAGTCGGCGACCACCTGTTTGAGACGCTCGCGCTCGCCCTCGTCCTCGATCTTCAGCGAGATGCCCACGTGGCTGGTGCGCGGCATGTACACCAGGTAGCGCGAGGGGATGGACAGCTGGGTGGTCAGGCGCGCGCCCTTGCTGCCGATCGGGTCCTTGGTCACCTGCACCACCAGGCTCTGGCCCTCGTGCACCAGGGCGCTGATGGTTTCCACCGCCGCGCCTTCGCGGCTGGAGATTTCCGAGGCGTGGATGAAGGCCGCGCGCTCCAGGCCGATGTCGACGAAGGCCGCCTGCATGCCCGGCAGCACCCGCACCACCTTGCCCTTGTAGATGTTGCCGACTATGCCGCGACGCTGGGTGCGCTCGACATGCACCTCCTGCAGCACGCCGTTCTCCACCACCGCCACGCGCGATTCCATTGGCGTGATATTGATCAGAATCTCTTCACTCATGGGTCCATCTCTTGTGCATTGGGGCGGGAAGCCGCGACCGGCCGCGCCTGCCAGCAGGGAATGGCGAACTCGGCGAGCAATTCGGCGGTTTCGCACAGGGGCAGGCCGACCACCGCCGAATAACTGCCCTGCAACTGCCTGACGAACACCGCCGCCAGGCCCTGGATACCATAGCTGCCGGCCTTGTCCCGGGGCTCGCCGCTGGCCCAGTAGGCCTCGATCTCGGCGCGACTCAGCGCACGGAAGCCGACCCGACTGACCACCACCCGCGACGCCACCCGCGCCGGCGACGCCAGGGCCACGGCGGTCAGCACCTGGTGCTCGCGCCCGGACAGCGCGCCAAGGGTCTCCAGGGCCTCGCTGCGATCCGCCGGCTTACCGAGGATGCGGCCCTCGAGCACCACCGCGGTATCGGCGCCCAGCACCACGGCATCGGCCGCCTGCTCCAGGGTGGCCAGTGCGGCCAGCGCCTTTTCCCGCGCCAGGCGCTCGACATAGGCCTCGGCCGACTCGCCGGGCAAGACGCACTCATCGACGGGGACGATACGGGGGGTGAAGGGCACGCCGATCTGCGCCAACAACTCGCGCCGGCGCGGCGACCCCGAAGCCAGGTATAGCGTGGCCATCAAGACCTCTCCCTGTGGGGTAGTGGCGGGGCCGCGCCCCGCTTAGTTGACACCCAGGCGCCGATGCACGCCGCGCAGCAGGGCATGGACCCAGGGCCACAGCAGTGCGCTGACCAGGGCCGGGAGGACGAACGCCAGGGTCGGCGGGCGACTGCCGGTCAAGGCATTGAGCCACAAGTGCAGCAACTGGGCCAGGCCGAACACCACCAGCAAGACCATGCTCTGCTGCCACAGGGGGAACATGCGCAGGCGCTGGTGCAGGCTCAGCACCAGGAAGGTGATCAGGGTCAGCACCAGGGCGTTGAGCCCCAGCAGCGTGCCGTTGAGCACGTCGGCGAGCAGGCCGATGAACCAGGCCGTGGCCATGCCGACCCGGTGCGGCAGGGCCAACACCCAGTAGGTCAGCAGCAGGGCCGGCCACAGGGGGCGGCCGCTCTCCATGAAGCTCGGCAGGGAGGCCACGCTGAGCACCAGGCCCAGGGCCAGGCTGAACCAGATCACCCAGACGTTGCGCGCGCGAACGGCGATCATTGCTCAACCTCCTGGACAGTCGATGACCCCGCCGTCTCGGCCGCCGCAGCCGCCGACGCCTCCTGTTCCTGACGCTGGCGATCGGCGGCCTCCTGCGCCTCGGCCGACTCGGTCGCGCGCTGCTCCGGGCTGCGCGGGTCGGTGAACACCAGCAACATATAGCGGCTGCGGTTGAGCTTGGCGGTGGGCACGGCGCGGACGATGGCGAAGGGCTGGCCGGAGTCGTGGACCACCTCGCTCACCGTGGCCACCGGATAGCCGGCCGGGAAGCGCTGACCGAGGCCGGAGCTGACCAGCAGGTCGCCCTCCTTGATGTCCGCGGTGTCGGCCACATGGCGCAGCTCCAGGCTTTCCGGGTTACCGGTGCCGCTGGCGATGGCGCGCAGGCCGTTGCGGTTGACCTGCACCGGGATGCTGTGGGTGGTGTCGGTGAGCAGCAGCACCCGCGAGGTGTAGGGCATGACCTCGACCACCTGGCCCATCAGGCCGCGGGCATCGAGCACCGGCTGGCCGAGCAGTACGCCGTCCTTCTCGCCCTTGTCGATGAGGATGCGGTGGGTGAAGGGGTTGGGGTCGATGCCGATCAGCTCGGTGGCGAGCACCTCGTCGTCGACCAGGGCCGCCGAATTGAGCAGCTCGCGCAGGCGCACGTTCTGCTCGGTGAGGGTGGCGAGCTTCTGCAGGCGGCGCTGCATCATCAGCTGCTCGGCCTTGAGCTTCTCGTTCTCCGCCGCCAGCTCGCTGCGCGAACTGAGCTCCTCGGTGGCCCCCTCCCAGAGAGTCAGGGGCAAGCGGCCCAGCCAGTAGACCGGCTCGACTATCACCCCCAGCTGGCTGCGCAGGGGCTGCAGCAGGGTGAAGCGCGCATCCACCACCATCAGCGCGACCGACAGCACGGTCAGCACCAACAGGCGTACACCGAGCGAAGGTCCCTTGGCAAATAGCGGTTTGATGGGCGATTCCTCAAGACGTCAGGCGGCAATAAAAAGCTGCAAGCGGATAAGGACCCGGCTTGCAGCTCGAGACGAGGGACTGGCGCCTTACTCCGTGGACAGCAGGTCCATGGTGTGGCGGTCCATCATCTCCAGGGCCTTGCCGCCGCCGCGCGCCACGCAGGTCAGCGGGTCCTCGGCGACTATCACCGGCAGGCCGGTTTCCTGGGCCAGCAGCTTGTCCAGGTCGCGCAGCAGCGCGCCGCCACCGGTCAGCACCAGGCCGCGCTCGGCGATGTCCGAGGCCAGCTCAGGCGGCGACTGCTCCAGGGCGCTCTTGACCGCCTGGACGATGGTCGCCAGGGATTCCTGCAGCGCCTCGAGCACCTCGTTGGAGTTCAGGGTGAAGCTGCGCGGCACGCCCTCGGCCAGGTTGCGCCCGCGCACGTCGACTTCGCGCAGCTCGCCGCCGGCGTAGGCGGTGCCGATTTCCTGCTTGATGCGCTCGGCGGTGGACTCGCCGATCAGCGAGCCGTAGTTACGGCGCACGTAGGTGATGATGGCCTCGTCGAAACGGTCGCCGCCGACCCGCACGGATTCGGCATAGACCACGCCGTTCAGCGAGATCAGGGCGATCTCGGTGGTGCCGCCGCCGATGTCGACGACCATGGAGCCACGGGCCTCTTCCACCGGCAGGCCGGCGCCGATGGCTGCGGCCATCGGCTCTTCGATCAGGAACACCTCGCGGGCGCCGGCGCCCAGGGCCGATTCGCGGATGGCACGGCGCTCGACCTGGGTCGACTTGCACGGCACGCAGATCAGCACGCGCGGCGAAGGCTGCAGGAAGCTGTTCTCGTGCACCTTGTTGATGAAGTACTGCAGCATCTTCTCGCAGACACTGAAATCGGCGATCACCCCGTCCTTCATCGGACGGATGGCGGAAATATTGCCCGGGGTACGGCCCAGCATGCGCTTGGCTTCGGTACCGACGGCGACGACGCTCTTCTGGTTGCCATGGGTGCGGATCGCGACCACGGACGGCTCGTTCAGCACGATGCCACGTTCGCGGACATAAATAAGGGTATTGGCAGTGCCCAGGTCGATCGACAGATCGCTGGAAAACATGCCACGCAGTTTCTTGAACATGGGATTAGGGACCCTAGGCAACGCGTGGGTAAAAAAGTGCGGCAAACTCTAACAACGGGAGGGATTTTGAGCAAGGCGCCGATATGTTAGATTGCCTGTTTTTCCGGGCTCCAGAGCCCATCATCGCGGCCTTTGACCGCCAGCTCACGGCATCCGTTCCCTGCATCTTTTTGCATGCACGGCGACCCGTTCACATTTCCACTGGCTGCCCTCTATTGGAGAACCCCAATGGCGCTTGAACGCTCCGACGTGGAAAAAATCGCCCACCTGGCCCGCCTGGGCCTGAGTGAAGACGATATTCCGCGCACCACCGAGACCCTCAACAGCATCCTCGGCCTGGTCGACCAGATGCAGGCGGTGGACACCACCGGCATCGAGCCCCTGGCCCACCCGCTGGAAGCCACCCAGCGTCTGCGCGCCGACGCAGTGCGCGAAGAAAACCAGCGCGACGCCTACCAGGCCATCGCCCCGGCCGTGGAAAACGGCCTGTACCTGGTTCCGAAAGTCATCGAGTAAGGGAATGAGCCACGCCATGCATCAATTGACCCTGGCCGAGATCGCCCGCGCCCTCGCCGCCAAGCAATTTTCCGCCGAGGAACTGACCCGCGAGCTGCTGACGCGTATCCAGCGCCTCGACCCGCAGCTCAACAGTTTCATCAGCGTCACCGAGGAGCAGGCCCTGGCCCAGGCCAAGGCCGCCGACACGCGCCGCGCCAGCGGCGAGAACGGCGCCCTGCTCGGCGCACCGATCGGCCACAAGGACCTGTTCTGCACCCAGGGCGTGCTGACCAGCTGCGCCTCCAAGATCCTCACCGGCTTCAAGGCGCCCTACGACGCCACGGTGGTGGAGAAGCTCGCCAGCGCCGGCGCGGTGAGCCTGGGCAAGCTGAACATGGACGAATTCGCCATGGGCTCGGCCAACGAGTCCAGCCACTACGGCCCGGTGAAGAACCCCTGGAACCTCGAGCGCGTGCCCGGCGGTTCCTCCGGCGGCTCGGCCGCCGCGGTGGCCGCGCGCCTGCTGCCGGCCGCCACCGGCACCGACACCGGCGGCTCGATCCGCCAGCCGGCGGCGCTGACCAACCTCACCGGCCTCAAGCCGACCTACGGCCGCGTGTCGCGCTGGGGCATGATCGCCTACGCCTCCAGCCTCGATCAGGGCGGCCCGCTGGCCCGCACCGCCGAGGACTGCGCGCTGATGCTGCAGGCCATGGCCGGCTTCGACCCGAAGGACAGCACCTGCGTCGAGCAACCGGTGGACGACTACCTGGCCGCCCTGAATCAGCCGCTGGCCGGCCTGCGCATCGGCCTGCCCAAGGAGTACTTCGGTGCCGGCCTCGACGCGCGCATCGGCGAGAAGGTCATGGCGGTGGTCGAGGAGCTATCGAGGCTCGGCGCCTCGGTCAAGGACATCAGCCTGCCGAACATGCAGCACGCGATCCCGGCCTACTACGTGATCGCGCCGGCCGAGGCCAGCTCCAACCTGTCGCGCTTCGACGGCGTGCGTTTCGGCTACCGCTGCGAGAACCCGGTCAACCTGGAAGACCTGTACAAGCGCTCGCGTGGCGAGGGCTTCGGTGCCGAGGTCAAGCGGCGCATCATGGTCGGCACCTACGCGCTGTCCGCCGGCTACTACGACGCCTACTACCTCAAGGCGCAGAAGATCCGCCGGCTGATCAAGAACGACTTCGTCAAGGCGTTCGAGGAGGTCGATGTGATCCTCGGCCCGACCACGCCGAACCCGGCCTGGAGGCTCGGCGAGAAGAGCAACGACCCGGTCGCCGCCTACCTGGAAGACATCTACACCATCACCGCCAACCTGGCCGGCATCCCCGGCCTGTCGATGCCCGCCGGCTTCGTCGACGGCCTGCCGGTCGGCGTGCAGCTGCTCGCCCCCTATTTCCAGGAAGGCCGCCTGCTCAATGTTGCGCACCAGTACCAGACGGTGACCGACTGGCATCAACAAGCTCCGGCTGGATTCTGAGGACGATAGAGATGCAATGGGAAACAGTCATCGGGCTTGAGATCCACGCTCAGCTCAGCACCCAATCGAAGATCTTCTCCGCCAGCGCCACCGGCTTCGGCGCCGAGCCCAACACCCAGGCCAGCCTGGTCGACCTGGGCATGCCCGGCACCCTGCCGGTGCTCAACGAAGAAGCCGTGCGCATGGCCTGCAAGTTCGGCCTGGCGATCGACGCCGAGATCGCACCGAAGAACGTCTTCGCCCGCAAGAACTACTTCTACCCGGACCTGCCCAAGGGCTACCAGACCAGCCAGATGGACCACCCCATCGTCGGCAAGGGCCACCTGGACATCACCCTGGAAGACGGCACGGTCAAGCGCATCGGCATCACCCGCGCACACCTGGAAGAGGACGCCGGCAAGAGCCTGCACGAAGACTTCCACGGCATGAGCGGCATCGACCTGAACCGCGCCGGCACGCCGCTGCTGGAGATCGTCTCCGAGCCGGACATCCGCTCCGCCAAGGAGGCGGTGGCCTACGTCAAGGCGATCCACGCCCTGGTGCGCTACTTAGGGATTTGCGACGGCAACATGGCCGAGGGCTCGCTGCGCTGCGACTGCAACGTCTCGGTGCGGCCCAAGGGCCAGGCCGAGTTCGGCACCCGCGCCGAGATCAAGAACGTCAACTCCTTCCGCTTCATCGAGAAGGCGATCAACCACGAGGTGCAGCGGCAGATCGAGCTGATCGAGGACGGCGGCACGGTGGTGCAGGAAACCCGCCTGTACGACCCGAACAAGGACGAGACGCGCTCCATGCGCAGCAAGGAAGAAGCCAACGACTACCGCTACTTCCCCTGCCCCGACCTGCTGCCGGTGGTGATCGAGCCGAGCTTCCTCGAGGAGATCCGCGCCGGCCTGCCGGAGCTGCCGGTGCAGAAGCGCGAACGCTTCGAGCGCGAGTTCGGCCTGTCGGCCTACGACGCCAGCGTGCTGGCCGCCAGCCGCGAGCTGGCCGACTACTTCGAGCAGGTGCAGCAGGTCTGCGGCGACGCCAAGCTGGCGGCCAACTGGGTGATGGGCGAGCTGTCCAGCCTGCTCAACAAGGAAGGCCTGGAGATCGAGCAGTCGCCGGTGTCCGCCGCACAGCTGGGCGGGATGATCCTGCGCATCAAGGACAACACCATCAGCGGCAAGATCGCCAAGATGGTGTTCGAGGCCATGGCCGCCGGCGAAGGCGACGCCGATGCGATCATCGAGAACAAGGGCCTCAAGCAGGTCACCGACAGCGGCGCCATCGAGGCCATGCTCGACGAGGTGCTGGCGGCCAATGCCGAACAGGTCGAGCAGTACCGCGCCGCTGATGAAGCCAAGCGCGGCAAGATGTTCGGTTTCTTCGTCGGCCAGGCCATGAAGGCCTCCAAGGGCAAGGCCAACCCCGGCCAGGTGAACCAACTGCTGAAGAAGAAGCTCGAAGGGTAAGCCTTCATGCCACCCACTAACGCCGGGCCTGCCCGGCGTTGCTTTATGCGGTGGGTGGCAATCGCACCGCTAGTCCATTGCTCGTGGCGGATGAGAACTGCGTCATCCTCCCTACCGGAGTCATCCGTAGGGAGGAAAACCGCACAGCGTTTTCCACCAGCAACCGCTGGTTGTGCTGCGCGACGGCTACGCGCCCCGCCCCGCCCTACCCGGAGTCCACATGTTCAGAACCCTCCTCCTGCTCGGCCTGGCCGCAGCCCTTACCGGCTGCGCCGGACAGCGCGTCGCCGACGGCGGTTACAGCGCCGAAGGCCGCGCCTCCTATTACGGCGCGCGCCACCACGGCAAGAAGACCGCCAGCGGCGAGCGCTTCGACCAGCACGCCCTGACCGCCGCCCACCGCAGCCTGCCGTTCGGCAGCCGGGTGCGGGTGACCAACCTGCGCAACGACAAGAGCGTGGTGGTGCGCATCAACGACCGCGGCCCCTATGCCCGCGGGCGCATCATCGACCTGTCGAAGGAGGCCGCCGCACGCCTCGACATGCTCCGCGCCGGCGTGGTGCCGGTGCGCGTGCAAGCGCTGGCCGACTGACGCGCCCGGCCTTTACACGCGGTTACCAATAACCGCCCTGCCCCTCTAGCCCAGCGCGTGCGGATGGCTACACTGGCCGCACCTTTCTGGAGCCCCTCGCCATGACCCTGATGACCTTCGTTTACCTGATCGCCGGCCTGCTATTGCTGGTAGCCGGTGCCGAAGTACTGGTGCGCGGCGCCGCCAAACTGGCGGCGCAGTTCGGCATCCCGCCGCTGATCATCGGCCTGACCGTGGTGGCCTTCGGCACCAGCGCCCCGGAAACCGCGGTGAGCGTGCAGGCAGCGGTGAACGGCAGCGGCGACCTGGCCATCGGCAACGTACTCGGCAGCAATATCGCCAACGTGCTGTTGATCCTCGGCACCACCGCGCTGATCGCCCCGCTGGTGGTGTCGCGCCAGCTGATCCGCCTGGACGTGCCGATCATGATCGGCGCCAGCCTGCTGGCCCTGGCCCTGGCCTGGGACGGCCAGCTCGGCCGCCTCGATGGCGCCCTGCTGTTCGCCGGGGTGCTGGCCTATACCGCCTTCCTGATCGTCAGCAGCCGCAAGGAGCAGGGCGGCGCCGACGACGAATTCGCCAAGGAGTTCGGCCTGCACGAGGCGCCCAAGCCCCATGCCGGCCTGATCAACCTGGGCCTGCTGATCGGCGGCCTGGTGCTGCTGGTCGGCGGCTCCAACCTGCTGGTCGAGGGTGCGGTCGGCCTAGCCCGCGCCCTGGGCCTGTCGGAACTGGTGATCGGCCTGACCGTGGTGGCGGTCGGCACCTCGCTGCCGGAGCTGGCGACCTCGGTGATGGCGGTGCTCAAGGGCGAACGGGACATCGCCGTGGGCAACATAGTCGGCAGCAACATCTTCAACCTGCTCTGCGTGCTGGGCCTGGCCTCGCTGGTGTCGCCGCTGCCTATCGCCGTGCCGGCCAACGCCCTGGCCTTCGACTTCCCGGTGATGATCGCAGTCAGCATCGCCTGCCTGCCGATCTTCTTCTCCGGCTACCGCATCAACCGCTGGGAGGGCCTGCTGTTCCTGGCCTACTACGCGGCCTACACCCTGTACCTGGTGCTCACGGCCAACGCCCGGCCCTTCGCCGAAACCTTCGCCGCCGCCATGCTCGGCTATGCCCTGCCGCTGACCGCGGTGACCCTGCTGGTGGTCGGCGCCCGCGCCTGGCATCGTCAGCGCCCCGCCTGAGGCCCGCGCCCTAGGTCCAGCCGGCCCACTGCAACAGCAGCAGACCGAGGTTGATGGTCACCACCCCGGCCAGGGTGGTGATCACCACGATCGCCGCGGCCAGCTGGTGGTTGCCGCCCATGGCCCGGGCCATGACGAAACTGGCCGCGGCGGTGGGGCTGGCGAAGTAGAAGAACAGGATGCCCAGGTCGGCGCCGCGAAAGCCCCACAGCCAGGCGCCCAGGGTCGCCAGCAGCGGCAGCCAGACCATCTTCATCGCACTGGCGCTGAGGGCGACGGCACTGCTCTCGCGCAGCGAGGCCAGGGACAGGGTGCCGCCGATGCAGATCAGCGCCAGGGGCAGGGTCATCTGCGCGAAGTACTGCCCCGACAGCAGCAGCCAGTTCGGCAGGGGCCATTGCCAGTAGGCCACCGGCATGGCCAGCAGCACGCCGACGATCAACGGATTGCGCACGATGCTCAGGCCGATTGCCCGGGGGTCGGACTTGCCGACGGGGCTGTAGATCGCCAGGACGATGGCCGCGAGCACGTTGTAGCAGAGGATCACCACCCCGGCCAGGACGCTGCCCACCGCCAGGCCGTAGTCGCCATACAGGCTGGTGGCCAGGGCCAGGCCGACGATGCCGTTGTTGCCGCGAAAGGCGCCCTGGGTATAGATGCCGCGATCGGCTTCGGGGCAACGCCAGATGGCCCAGCCCCAGGCGATCGAAAAGCACGCCAGGGTCGCCAGCACGAAGTAGAGCAGCAGCGCCGGCTGCAACGCGGTGCTCAGGTCGGCCCTGACGATGCCGAGAAACAGCAGGGTCGGCATGGTGCCGCGGAACACCAGGGACGAGGCGGTGTTGATGAAGGCCGTGTCGATCCAGCCCAAGCGCTTGAGCACCACGCCGAGAAACAGCATGGCGAAGACCGGTGCGGTGACGGCGAGGGTTTGCTGGACGACGGCGAGCATGGCGACCCCGGACTATTAGTTAGCCGGCTAATGGTACCGTCATCGCCGAAAAAGCGCCGCGGTTTTCCGCCCCTACCGGGCAGCGTCCAGCCCGCTGGCCGAGCCGCCCTGCCCGCTGTGTCAGCGCCGTACCGGGCGCTTCTGCAACTTGCGCTGCAGGGTGCGCCGGTGCATGCCCAGGGCCCGGGCGGTGGCGGAGATATTGCCTTCGTGCTCGGCCAATACCCGCTGGATGTGCTCCCACTGCAGGCGATCGACCGACATGGGGTTGTCCGGCACCAGGCTGTCGAGGTCGGCATGCTGGGTCAGCAGCGCGGCCAGCACGTCGTCGGCATCGGCCGGCTTGCACAGGTAGTTGCAGGCGCCGCGCTTGATCGCCTCCACCGCGGTGGCGATGCTCGAATAGCCGGTGAGGATCACCACGCGCATCTCGGCATCCAGCTCCAGCAGCTTGGGCAGCAGCACCAGGCCGGAGTCGCCCTCCATCTTCAGGTCGACCACGGCGTAGTCCGGCAGGTCCTGCTGGGCCAGGACCAGGCCCTCCTCGGCCGAGCCGGCGGTGGACACCCGCAGGCCGCGGCTGCTCATGGCCCGGGCCATGACCCGGGTGAAGGTCGGGTCGTCGTCGACCAGCAACAGGTGGGGTTGCTCTTCGCCATCGAACAGCGGCTCGTCACTCATGTCTCACTCCTTTCTGGCCGGGCTCAGGTCCGGCCGTAGGCCCGCGGCAGCTTCAGCTCGGTGAGGGTGCCGCCCTCTTCGTGGTTATACAACTTTACCGTGCCACCGGCACGGGTGACGCTGGCCTGGCTGAGAAACAGACCCAGGCCGAAGCCCTTGCCCTTGGTGGTGAAGAAGGGCCGGCCGAGCTGCTCGGCGATGGCCAGGGGCACGCCGGCGCCATGGTCGCGAATGCTCAGGCGCAGCCACTGGTGGTCCCAGTCCAGGCGCACGTCGAGCTTGTCCGGACAGGCGTCGGCGGCATTGTTCAGCAGGTTGAGCAGGGCCTGGGTCAGGTCCGCCGGCGGCATCAGCCGCGGCGGCGTGCCGCGGCCGACGCACTGGTAGCGGTAGCTGGCCTCGGGGCGCATCAGGTGCCAGCGGTTGAGCGCGGTTTCCAGCCACTCGACGCAGGACTGCTCGACCACCGCCTGGCGGCGGTCGGCCTCGGCGGCACGCACCAACTGCTGCAGGGTGTCCTTGCACAGCCGGACCTGTTCCTGCAGCACCGCCAGGTCCTCCTGCAGCATGGGCTCCCGGTGTTCGCGGCGCAGCTCCTTGATCAGCACGCTCATGGTCGCCAGCGGCGTGCCCAGCTCATGGGCGGCGCCGGCGGCCTGGGTGGCCACGGCCAGCAGCTGCTGGTCGCGCAGGCCCTCCTCGCGGCGCTCGGCGCGCAGCTCCTCCTGGTGACGCAACTCCTCGGCCATCTTGGCGACGAAGAAGGTGATCAGCGCCGCGGCCAGGGCGAAGCTCAGCCACATGCCGTAGATCAGCAGGCTCTCCCGCGGTCCCGGGGGCAGTTCCAGGGGGTGGGACCACACCAGCAGCAGGGTATAGCCGGCCAGGGCCAGGCCGGACAGGACTATGGTGAACAGCCAGGGCAGGGTCGCCGCGGCGATGGTCAGGGGCACCAGGTAGTAGGACACGAAGGGGTTGGTCGAGCCGCCGGTGTAGTACAGCAGCACGCTGTGGATGATCAGGTCGCAGCCCAGTTGCACCGCGTACTCCTGCTCGGTGACCGGCCAGGGGCCGCGCAGGCGCACGGCGGTGAGCAGGCAGAGGACGAAGGACACGCCCAGGGTGACGCTGAGCTCCAGCCAGGGCAGGGGCAGCAGGCCCGAGTGGTAGGCCAGGCCCACCGAGCCGGCCTGGGCGGCCAGCACCAGGATACGAATCAGGGTCAGGCGCCAGAGGTTCTGTCGACTGGCCGACAACAACTGCACGGGTGCGAGCATGGGCTCTCCAGATAGCCGCGGTTTGCGAGCCGAGCGAGTATAACCAAGGCTCCGCGCCGCCCACTGCGGCAACTGGCCGCAGTGGGCGTGTTTCGACGACGCCTGAGCAGGACTCGCACTCTTTCGCGAAAACAGGAACTGCGGCCAACCCGGAAAGTCGGATAACTTCGTCTACCCCAGGAATGCGCACGCCCGTGCGCGCAATGCTCACAAGGAGCCGTCATGCAGCCACTATCCCGTCTCGCCACTGCCCTCGCCCTCGGGGCCGCCACCCTGCTCAGCCTCCCCGCCCTGGCCGACGAGGCGCGCTACAACCAGGTCGCCCTGCGTGCCGAGGTCAGCCAGGAGATCGCCCACGACCTGATGCACGTCACCCTCTACAGCGAGGCCCAGGACGACGATCCGGCCAGGCTTGCCGCGCAGATCACCCGCACCCTGAACGACGCCGTCAAGCAGGCCCGCGCCGCCAAAGGGGTCAGCGTGGCCCTCGGCAGCCGCCACAGCTACCCGGTCTACGACGACAAGCGCCAGCAAATCACCGCCTGGCGCGAGCGCGCCGAGCTGCGTCTGGAAAGCGCCGACTTCGCCGCGCTGTCGAAACTCACCGGCCAGATGCTGGAGACACTGAAGATGGCCGGCATGGACTTCAGCATCGCCGCACCGACCCGCAAGAGCCACGAGGACGCCCTGCTCAAGGATGCCGTGGCGGCCTTCAAGGCCCGCGCCCAGCTGGCCACCCAGGCCCTCGGCGGCAGCGGCTACAAGCTGGTCAGTCTCAACCTCAACAGCGGCGGTTTCCAGCCGCCGATGCCGATGCGCATGGCCAAGGGCATGGCGATGATGGAGGCGGCAGCGACACCGGAAATCGAAGCCGGCACCAGCCAGGTGACGATCAACGCCGACGGCGTCATCGAGGTGCAGATGCCCTGATCGGGGCCTGCCTGCGGTCCGCCGTTATCGCCAGATAACGGCGGATTAGCGGGTTTTCCCCGCAAAATATCCAAAATGCGACAAGAACTTATAGCTGACCTACAGTTCAGGCCTTGTACAGAAGATGTCGCTTGCCTCCGGCATATGCCGTGCATAGCTTCTGTCGAGGCCCCCACAAGGGGCCCCTCACGATGACAATCAAAATAAGACAATGAGGTCACTATGCGTAAAAACGCCGTCATCCAGGCCATGGTCGTCGCTGGGCTGATCGCCAGCGCTCCTGTCGCCCATGCCGCCAGCACCCTGGTGTTCTGCTCCGAGGGCAGCCCCGCCGGCTTCGACCCCGGCATGTACACCACCGGCACCGATTTCGACGCCTCCGCGGAAACCCTGTTCAACCGCCTGACCCAGTTCGAGCGGGGCGGCACCGCGGTGATCCCCGGCCTGGCGGAGAAGTGGGAGGTCTCCGAGGACGGCCTGATCTACACCTTCCACCTGCGCCCCGGCGTGAAGTTCCACACCACCGACTACTTCAAGCCGAGCCGCGACTTCAACGCCGACGACGTGCTCTTCACCTTCGGCCGCATGCTCGACACCGACCACCCGTTCCGCAAGGCCTACCCCAGCGAGTTCCCCTACTTCACCGACATGGGCCTGGACACCAACATCGCCAAGATCGAGAAGCTCGACGAACTCACCGTGCGCTTCACCCTCAACCAGGTGGACGCGGCCTTCATCCAGAACCTGGCGATGCCTTTCCCGTCGATCCACTCCGCCGAGTACGCCGAGCAGCTGCTCGCGGCCGGCAAGGCCGCCGACATCAACCAGAAGCCGATCGGCACCGGCCCCTTCGTGTTCAAGCGCTACCAGAAGGACGCGCAGATCCGCTTCACCGGCAACCAGGACTACTGGAAGCCCGACGAGGTCAAGGTCGACAACCTGATCTTCGCCATCAACACCGACGCCTCGGTGCGCATGCAGAAACTCAGGGCCGGCGAGTGCCACATCACCCTCAACCCGCGCCCGGCCGACCTGGATTCGCTGGCCAAGGACCCGAACATCCACATGCCGTCCCAAGCCGGCTTCAACGATGGCTATATCGCCTACAACGTCACCCATCCGCCGCTGGATCAACTGCAGGTGCGCCAGGCCCTGGACATGGCGGTGAACAAGCAGGCGATCATCGACGCGGTGTACCAGAGCGCCGGCCAACTGGCGGTCAACGGCATGCCGCCGACCCAGTGGTCCTACAACGACAGCATCAAGGACGCCGGCTACGATCCGGAGAAGGCCAAGGCGCTGCTCGCCGCCGCCGGGGTCGAGGCAGGCACCGAGATCACCCTGTGGGCCATGCCGGTGCAGCGCCCCTACAACCCCAACGCCAAGCTGATGGCCGAGATGCTCCAGGCCGACTGGGCCAAGGTCGGCATCAAGGCCAGGATCGTCACCTACGAGTGGGGCGAGTACCTCAAGCGCTCCAAGGCCGGCGAGCATGACGCCATGCTGATCGGCTGGAGCGGCGACAACGGCGACCCGGACAACTGGCTGGGCACCCTGTACGGCTGCGACGCGGTGGACGGCAACAACTTCTCCAAGTGGTGCTTCGAGGAGTACGACAAGCTGATCAAGGCGGCCAAGCGCACCACCGACGTGGCCGAGCGCACCGAGCTGTACAAGCAGGCCCAGGTCATCCTCAAGCGCGAGGTGCCGATCACCCCGATCGCCCACTCCACCGTGTATCAGCCGATGCGCAAGGAGGTTAAGGACTTCAGGATCAGTCCGTTCGCGCTCAACTCCTTCTACGGTGTGAGCGTCGGCCAGTAATCCCTGAGTGAATGCCCGGGTCGGCTCACCCGCCGCCCCGGGTTCCGCGCCAGCACCGGCCTGTCCGGCCGGCGCCATGCCCCCCGAGCAGCGTCGGGAACAGGCCCTATGCCGAACACGCCCTACGCCTTTATCCGCCTGTTGCTCTGCGCCGTCCTGCTGGCCGCCGGCCAAGCCCGGGCCGCCGACGCCAGCCTGGTGGTCTGCAGCGAAGCCAGTCCGGAAGGCTTCGACATCGTCCAGTACACCGCGGCGACCACCGCCGACGCCAGCGCGGAAACCCTCTTCGAACGCCTGGTTCGCTCCGCCCCCGGCAACACCGAGGTCGTCCCCGGCCTCGCCGAGCGCTGGGACATCTCGGCCGACGGCCTGAGCCACACCTTTCATCTGCGCCAGGGCTTCGTGCTGAGTCCCATGGGCTCGAACAACTACGCCCGGGTCAGGCTGCGCGCCGCCGACCGCTGAGACGACCGGCGGTCGATCAGGCCTGCAGGCCGAAGGGGTCGTCGAGCGAATGGCTCGGCTGGGTGAACCAGCGCGGGCCGGCGGCGCTCATGTAGAAGTGGTCCTCCAGACGGACGCCGAACTCCCCGGGCACGCAGATCATCGGCTCGTTGCTGAAACACATGCCCTCTTCCAGCGGCGTCTCGTCGCCCCGCACCAGGTAAGGCCCCTCGTGGATATCCAGGCCGATGCCGTGGCCGGTGCGATGGGGCAAGCCGGGCAGCTGATAATCCGGCCCCAAGCCACCGGCCTCGAGCACCCGCCGTGCCGCCGCATCCACCGCCTGACAGGGCGAGCCCAGTTGGGCGGCCGCGAAGGCCTCGAGCTGGGCGGCCTTCTCCAGATTCCAGAACGCGCGCTGCCGCGCGCTGGGTTCGCCGAACACGTAGCTGCGGGTGATGTCGGACAGGTAGCCCTGCACCTGGCAGCCGGTATCGATCAGCACCATGTCGCCCCGCCGCAGGGTCTGCGCCCGCTTCACCCCATGGGGGAAGGCGCTGGCCGGGCCGAACAGCACGATGCAGAAGGTGGAGCCCGGGGCGCCGACCCGGCGGTGCGCCTGATGGATGAACTCGACCACCTCGGTGCTGCTGATGCCCTCGCGCAGGATGCTCGCCGCGGCCTTGTGCACCGCCAGGGTCATGTCCTTAGCCCGCTGCATCAAGGCGATCTCCGCCGCCGATTTACGCCGCCGGCAGTGGCCGCTGACTTCGCCGGCATCGATGAACTCATAGCCGCTGGCCAGCTGGCGGATAGCGTCGAACATGAAGAAGGCCAGGGACGCGCACAGCCCCACCCGCGACGCCTGCTCACCACTGGGGCTGACGCCCATGCGCCGCAGGGTGTCGAGCAGCAACCGATAGGGGCTCTCGTGCTCCTGCCAGATGTTGATGTGCCCGGCGACCTCGCGGAAATCGCGCACGGTGCCTTCCTCGAACGCCGGCGCGATGTACTCCAGCGCCCCCCTGGCGGGCAGGATGGCGCCGACCATGCGCTCGCTGGGATGCCACCTGACCCCGGTGAAATACTGCAGGTTGCTCCCGGCATTGAGGTAAATGGCCGCGATATCGCGCGCCTGCATGTAGGCCTGGGCCCGCTCGATGCGCGCCTGGTACTCGGCCAAGGCGATGGGCTGCGCGCCCTCGATCATAGTGTTCAGCAACGCGAGCGCTTGCTCCGGCGTCTTGCCTCCTACCCCCACGGTCATAGGCACTCCTGGTCTGCGGCTTAGGTGATGAGAGAGCCGCAGAATTTAAGTAATGCTTAAATTCCCGTCAAAACAATTTTAAGCACAACTTAAATCCAGGCAGGCTCGCGCCTTTCCTGACAGGTGCCAATCGGTATACTGTCGCCTCCCCTCAAGAGCCCTACCCATGCCCGCAGATCGAATCGGAGAACGCTTGCGCCGCTTGCGCCGGGAAGCCAAGAAGACCCTCGAACAGGTCGCGGCGGAGTCCGGCCTGACCGCCAGCTTCCTGTCCCAGGCCGAGCGCAACCTCACCGGCGTGTCGATCTCCTCCCTGGCGAGCATCGCCAAATCGCTGGGGGTGCCGCTCAACACCCTGTTCGACCAGCCCCCGCAGCTGCAGCCCGACTCGCACCAGGGCGAGCGCGTGCGCTACACCATCGAAGGCCAGCCCCTGGCCTACGAGCGCCTGACCAGCAGCTTTCCGGGCAACCTGCTCAATGCGGTGAAGATGAGCATGCCGGTGGGCTACCAGTCGGAACTGATCGCCCACGAAGGCAGCGAATTCGCCTATGTGCTGGCCGGGCGCATCGTCTACAGCATCGAGGGGCGCGACTACCCCCTCGGCCCGGGCGACTCGGTGCACTTCGATGCGGGCAAGACTCACTGCCTGGCGAACGCCGGCAGCGAGGTGGCCGAAGTGCTCACGGTCACCACCCTGGGCCTGTTCGGCGACCACGGCACGCCATAACGCCGGCGGCCCAGAGCGGCCACCGCGGACCGACCGCCAAATATTAGCCACACTTAATTTCTGTTGACCGCATTTTTAGCATGACTTAAATTCGAGCCCACTTCGCCGGAGATATCCAGGCGAACGGGGCCGCCGTCAGGGCCGGAATGTCCCTTCGAGATTCCCCCCGATGCCGCGGCGCAGTGACTCAAGGGCAGCGGCCCACAAGGCTGCCGCAAACGAGACCCTCAGAAAAACAACAATGAGGTTTGCATGCGCAAGACTACCCCGCTCCGGGCTGCGATCGCGGCCGGGCTGATGTTCGCCGCTTCCCACGCCACCGCCAGCCACCTGGTGTTCTGTGCCGAGGGCAGCCCCGCCGGTTTCGACCCCGGCCAGTACACCACCGGCACCGACTTCGACGCCGCCTCGGAAACCCTGTTCAACCGCCTGGCCCAGTTCGAGCGCGGCAGCACCCGTGCGGTGCCGGCACTGGCCACCCGCTGGGAAATCAGCGACGACGGCCTGCTCTACACCTTCCACCTGCGCCCCGGGGTGAAGTTCCACAGCACCGACTACTTCACCCCCAGCCGCGAATTCAACGCCGACGACGTGCTGTTCACCTTCAACCGCATGCTCGACAAGCACCACCCGTTCCGCAAGGCCTACCCCAGCGAGTTCCCCTACTTCACCGACATGGGCCTGGACAAGAACATCGCCAAGGTGGAGCGGCTCGACGAGCTGACGGTCACCTTCACCCTCAACCGGGTCGACGCGGCCTTCATCCAGAACCTGTCGATGAACTTCGCCGCCATCCACTCCGCCGAGTACGCCGCCCAGCTGCTCGCGCAGGGCAAGGCGCACCTGCTCAACCAGAAGCCGATCGGCACC
Source organism: Pseudomonas sp. MBLB4123 (assembly GCF_051904775.1). Classification (NCBI taxonomy): domain Bacteria; kingdom Pseudomonadati; phylum Pseudomonadota; class Gammaproteobacteria; order Pseudomonadales; family Pseudomonadaceae; genus Pseudomonas; species Pseudomonas sp. MBLB4123. The sequence goes on along the minus strand of NZ_CP196711.1, from coordinate 4,297,541 downwards.
GGCCCCTTCGTGTTCAAGCGCTACCAGAAGGACGCGCAGATCCGCTTCACCGGCAACCCGGACTACTGGCGGCCGGGCGAGGTGAAGATCGACAACCTGATCTTCGCCATCAACACCGACGCCTCGGTGCGGGCGCAGAAGCTCAAGGCCGGCGAGTGCCAGATCACCCTCAACCCGCGCCCGGCCGACCTCGAGTCGCTGCAGCAGGACCCCAACCTGGCGGTGCCCAGCGCGCCGGGCTTCAACCTCGGCTACATCGCCTACAACGTCACCCGCGCGCCCTTCGACAAACGCGAGGTGCGCCTGGCGCTGGACATGGCGGTGAACAAGCCGGCCATCATCGCGGCGGTGTACCAGGGGGCCGGCCAACTGGCGGTCAACGCCATGCCGCCGACCCAGTGGTCCTACGACGAGAGCATCCAGGGCCATGCCTATGACCCGCAGAAGGCCAAGGAACTACTCCAGGCCGCCGGCGTCCAGGAAGGCACCGAGATCACCCTGTGGGCCATGCCGGTGCAACGCCCCTACAACCCCAACGCCAAGCTGATGGCCGAGATGCTCCAGGCCGACTGGGCCAAGGTCGGCATCGAGGCCAGGATCGTCAGCTACGAATGGGGCGAGTACATCAAGCGCGCTCACGCCGGCGAGCACGACGCCATGCTGATCGGCTGGACCGGCGACAACGGCGACCCGGACAACTGGCTCGGCACCCTCTACGGTTGCGACTCGGTCAACGGCAACAACTTCTCCAAGTGGTGCGACGCCGGCTACGACAAGCTGGTCAAGCAGGCCAAGTCGATCACCGACCCGGGCCAACGCAGCGAGTTGTACAAGCAGGCCCAGCAGATCATCCAGCAGCAGGTGCCGATCAGCCCGATCGCTCACTCCACGGTCTACCAGCCGATGCGCAAGACGGTGCAGGACTTCAAGATCAGCCCGTTCGGCCGCAACTCCTTCTACGGCGTCGGCAACGGCGGCTAGCCCCTCGCGAGCCTCCGGCGGGCGTCCCCGCCCGCCGGCCAGCCGATTCGATTGCGTGCTCTATCCGCCAGCAGAGCGCAAGAGTGTTTCCCCGTCACTGCCGCACACGTTCGCAAGGATGCCCTCGTATGCGTCGCCCCGGCCTCGGCCCTGGGCAACGGTTGGTTCTTACAGGTACTCCTTGTTCCGCTGTAGCCGCGATAACCCTGGAGCAAAGCGATGAGCGTATCCCGACCCACCCGAGTTTCTCCTGCCCTGGCGCTGCTCGCCCCGGGCAGCCAGAGCCAGGCCGGCGAGCAGTCGCCCAGCGCCCAGACCGACGGCTGCGCCGATGACGTACGCCGGATCAGCACCTTCCCGTTCAATCTGCTCTGATGCCAGCCACAAGGAGAGACGCCATGCATCCGACATTCCGCCACCTGCCCCTACTGCTCGCCCTCGGCGCCAGCGCCCCGCTGGTCCAGGCCAAGAACCTGGCGGTGTGCACCGAAGCCAGCCCGGAGGGCTTCGACATCGTCCAGTACACCGGGGCGGTGACCGCCGACGCCACCGCCGAGACGGTGTTCGACCGCCTGCTGGCCTTCAAACCGGGCACCACCGAGCTGGTCCCCGGCCTGGCCGAACGCTGGGAAATCAGCGACGACGGCCTGCGCTACACCTTCCACCTGCGCCCTGGGGTGAAGTTCCACAGCACCGACTACTTCACCCCGAGCCGCACCCTGAACGCCGACGACGTGCTCTGGTCTTTCCAGCGCGCCCTCGACCCCAAGCACCCCTGGCATGCCTTGTCGCCACGCGGCTACCCTTACTTCGATGCAATGGGCATGCGCGAGCTGATCAGCGCGGTGGACAAGCTCGACGAGCTGACCGTGCGCTTCACCCTCAGTCGTCCGGAATCGCCCTTCCTCGCCGATCTGGCGATGGGTTTCGCCTCCATCTATTCGGCCGAATACGGCGACCAGCTGCTCGCCGCCGGCACGCCGAACCAGTTGAACAACCTGCCGATCGGCACCGGTCCGTTCATCCTCAGCCGCTACGCCAAGGACGCGTTGGTGCGCTTCAAGGCCAACCCGGACTACTTCGCCGGCAAGCCGGCCATCGACAACCTGGTGTTCGCCATTACCCTCGACCCCAACGTGCGGCTGCAGAAGATCCGTGCCGGCGAGTGCCAGGTGGCGCTCTACCCCAAGCCGGTCGACGTGCCGGGGATCAAGGCCGAAGGCACGCTGGCGGTGGACGAGATCGACGCCCTGCTGACCACCTACGTGGCGATCAACACCCAGCACCCGCCGCTGGACGACGCCCGCGTGCGCCAGGCGATCAACCTGGCCATCGACAAGCAGGCCATCCTCGGCGCCGTGTTCGGCCCCGGCGCCGCGAGTCCGGCGGTCAATCCCTATCCGCCTACACTGCTCGGCTACAACCATGACATCCAGGACTGGCCACACGACCCCGAACGGGCCAAGGCACTGCTCAAGGAGGCCGGGGTGGAGCAGCTGAAGATCACCCTGTTCGTGCGCAACGGCAGCTCGCCGACCATTCCCAACCCGGCACTGGCGGCACAGATGATGCAAGCTGATCTGGCCAACGCCGGCATCGAGATGACTATCCGCGCCCTGGAATGGGGCGAACTCCTGAAGCGTTCCAAGGGCGGCGAACATGATCTGGTGCTGCTCGGCTGGGCCGGTGACAACGGCGACCCGGACAACTTCATCAGCCCCAACCTGAGCTGTGCGGCGGCGGAAACCGGGGAAAACCAGGCACGCTGGTGCCATGCAGACTTCGAGCGACTGACCCAACAGGCCCGCAGCGTCATCGATACGGACGAACGCGCCAAGCTCTATCGACAGGCACAGGAGCTGTTCCACCAGCAGGCGCCGTGGATTCCCCTAGCCCATCCGAAGCTGTTCAATGTGCGCCGCGACAACGTCAAGGGCTACACCATCAGCCCGCTGACCAGCAACAACTTCGCCGCTACCCGGGTGGAGTGAAGGAAGCCCCGCGGCGGTCGTTGCGACTGTCACGGAACTTCCCAACCAGAAGCGCTTCGTCCACCCCTGCCACAAGCACGGTGGGCGAACCTACAGATGAGGAGTGACTCGCCACGATGCTTAGTTTCATCGCCAGACGCCTGGGGCTGCTGATCCCCACCTTCTTCGGCGTCACCCTGCTGACCTTCGCGCTGATCCGCATGATCCCCGGCGACCCGGTGGAAGTGATGATGGGCGAACGCCGGGTCGACCCCGAGATGCACGCCCAGGCCATGGAGCGCCTGGGCCTGAACAAGCCGCTGTATGCCCAGTACCTGGACTATATCGGCAACCTGGCCCGGGGCGACCTGGGCGAGTCGCTGCGCACCCGCGAAAGCGTGTGGCACGAATTCCTCACCCTGTTCCCCGCCACCCTGGAGCTGGCCCTAGCCGCCCTGCTGTTCGCCGGCAGCCTGGGCCTGGTCGCCGGGGTGATCGCCGCACTCAAGCGCGGGTCGCTGTTCGACCACGGGGTAATGGGCATCTCCCTGGCCGGCTACTCCATGCCGATCTTCTGGTGGGGCCTGCTGCTGATCATGTTCTTCTCCGTGGGCCTGGGCTGGACCCCGGTGTCCGGGCGCATCGACCTGCTCTACGACATCGAACCGCGCACCGGCTTCATGCTGATCGACACCCTGCTGTCCGACGAGGAAGGCGCCTTCCTCGACGCCCTGCAGCACCTGATCCTGCCGGCCATCGTCCTCGGCACCATCCCCCTGGCGGTGATCGCCCGCATGACCCGCTCGGCGATGCTCGAGGTGCTGCGCGAGGACTACGTGCGCACCGCGCGGGCCAAGGGCCTGTCGCCGGCCCGGGTGGTGTTCGTGCATGGCCTGCGCAACGCGCTGATCCCGGTGCTCACCGTGTTCGGCCTGCAGGTCGGCACCCTGCTGGCCGGCGCGGTGCTGACCGAAACCATCTTCTCCTGGCCGGGCATCGGCAAGTGGCTGATCGAGTCGATCGGCGCCCGCGACTACCCGGTGGTGCAGAACGGCATCCTGCTGATCGCCTGCCTGGTGATCCTGGTCAACTTCGTGGTGGACATCCTCTACGGCCTGGCCAACCCCCGCATTCGCCATCAGCGCTGAGGAGCACCGGACCATGAATGCTTCCACCGACATCCCGGCCATCGACCAGAGCCTGCTCTACCCCTCGCCGCTCAAGGAATTCTGGCAGGCCTTCGCCCACAACAAGGGCGCCGTGGCCGGCCTGCTGTTCATGCTGCTGATCCTGTTCTGCGCGCTGTTCGCCCCCTGGGTGGCGCCGCACGATCCCAGCGAGCAGTACCGCGACTTCCTCCTGACCCCGCCGGCGTGGCTGGAGGGCGGCCAGGCGCAGTTCCTCCTCGGCACCGACGAGCTGGGCCGCGACCTGCTCTCGCGGCTGATGCACGGCGCCCGCCTGTCGCTGCTGATCGGCCTGTCCTCGGTGCTGCTGTCGCTGATCCCGGGCATCCTCCTGGGCCTGGTCGCCGGCTTCTTCCCGCGCCTGCTGGGCCCCTCGATCATGCGCCTGATGGACGTGATGCTGGCCCTGCCCTCGCTGCTGCTGGCGGTGGCCATCGTCGCCATCCTCGGCCCGGGGCTGATCAACACGGTGATCGCCATCGCCATCGTCTCGCTGCCGGCCTACGTGCGCCTGACCCGGGCCGCAGTGATGGGCGAGGTGGGCCGCGATTACGTCACCGCCTCGCGCCTGGCCGGCGCCGGCCTGGGCCGCCTGATGTTCGTCATCGTGCTGCCCAACTGCATGGCGCCGCTGATCGTCCAGGCCACCCTGAGCTTCTCCTCGGCGATCCTCGACGCCGCCGCCCTGGGCTTCCTCGGCCTCGGCGTGCAACCGCCGACTCCCGAGTGGGGCACCATGCTGGCCTCGGCGCGCGACTACATCGAGCGCGCCTGGTGGGTGGTGTCGCTGCCCGGCCTGACCATCCTGCTCAGCGTGCTGGCGATCAACCTGATGGGCGACGGGCTGCGCGACGCCCTCGACCCGAAACTGAAGAACGCCGTCTGAGGAGCCGCCCATGAGCCTGCTAGCAATCAACAATCTCAGCGTGCGCTTCGGCGACGCCAAGGCGGTACCGGTGGTCGACGGCCTGGATATCAGCGTCGACCACGGCGAGGTGCTGGCCATAGTCGGCGAGTCCGGTTCCGGCAAGTCGGTGACCATGATGGCGCTGATGGGCCTGATCGAGGCCCCCGGCATCGTCAGCGCCGACAGCCTGCAGTTCGACGGCACCGACATGCTGCGCCTGAAGGGCAAGCAGCGCCGGCACATCGTCGGCAAGGACCTGTCGATGGTCTTCCAGGACCCGATGACCGCGCTCAACCCCAGCTTCACCGTGGGCTTCCAGATCGAGGAGGTGCTGCACCAGCACCTCGGCCTCAAGGGCCAGGCGGCCCGCCAGCGGGCCCTCGAACTGCTCGAGAAGGTGGAGATCCCCGCCGCCGCCAGCCGCCTGAAGGCCTATCCGCACCAGCTCTCCGGCGGCATGAGCCAGCGCGTGGCGATCGCCATGGCGATCGCCGCCGAACCCAAGCTGCTGATCGCCGACGAACCGACCACGGCCCTGGATGTGACCATCCAGGCGCAGATCATGGAGCTGCTGCTGGGCCTGCAGCGCGAACAGGACATGGCCCTGGTGCTGATCACCCACGACCTCGCCGTGGTCGCCGAGACCGCCCAGCGGGTCTGCGTGATGTACGCCGGCCAGGCGGTGGAGGTGGGCGCCGTGCCGCAGCTGTTCGACGCCCCCACCCACCCCTACACCGAGGCGCTGCTCAAGGCGATCCCCGAGCACAGCCTCGGTGCCCGGCGTCTGGCCACCCTGCCCGGCATAGTGCCCGGGCGCTACGACCGCCCCACCGGCTGCCTGCTGGCCCCACGCTGCCCCTATGCCCAGGCCCGCTGCCGCGAGCAGCGGCCGGCCCTGGAGCCCCATGAGCGCGGCGCGGTGCGCTGCTTCTTTCCCCTCAACCTGAATGCCGAGGTGGCCTGATGAGCGCGCCTGCGTCCGCCGCTAATGTCCTCACCGCCCGCGACCTGACCCGCCACTACAGCGTGTCGCGCGGCCTGTTCCAGCCCAGCGCCCGGGTCCAGGCGCTCAACGGCGTGTCCTTCGACCTGGCCGCCGGCAAGACCCTGGCCGTGGTCGGCGAATCCGGCTGCGGCAAGTCGACCCTGGCCCGCGCCCTGACCCTGATCGAGGAGCCGAGCTCGGGCAGCCTGCAGATCGCCGGCCAGGAAGTCGCCGGCGCCAGCAAGGCCCAGCGCGCGCAGCTGCGCCGCGACGTGCAGATGGTGTTCCAGAACCCCTATGCCTCGCTCAACCCGCGGCAGAAGATCGGCGACCAGCTCGGCGAGCCGCTGCTGATCAACACCCGGCTGTCGCGCGGCGAACGGCGGGAACGGGTACAGACGATGATGCAGCAGGTCGGCCTGCGCCCGGAGCACTACCAGCGCTACCCGCACATGTTCTCCGGCGGCCAGCGCCAGCGCATCGCCCTGGCCCGGGCGATGATGCTGCAGCCCAAGGTGCTGGTGGCCGACGAGCCCACCTCGGCGCTGGACGTATCGATCCAGGCCCAGGTGCTCAACCTGTTTATGGACTTACAGGAACAATACGGGACCGGCTACGTGTTCATCTCCCACAACCTCTCGGTGGTGCGCCACGTCGCCGACGAGGTGCTGGTGATGTACCTCGGCCGCCCGGTGGAGATGGGCCCCAGCGAAGCGATCTACGCCCGCCCGCTGCACCCCTACACCCAGGCCCTGCTCTCGGCCACTCCGGCCATCCACCCCGATCCGCTCAAGCCGAAGATCAAGATCGCCGGCGAACTGCCCAACCCCCTCGATCCGCCCGCGGGCTGCGCCTTCCATCAGCGCTGCCCCCATGCGAGCGAGCGCTGCCGCGGCGAGCTGCCGCCACTGCGCCTGCTCGATACCCGGCAGGTGGCCTGTCACCACGCCGAAACCATCAACGCCTGAGACCAGGACCGGCGGCGCGCAGGGGCGTAGGGCGGGTTAGGCCGCGATGGGCCGGCCTGTCATCGCCCGAAGAAGCGATAGAAGACACGTAGCTCGGCCTGGGCATCGGCGACGCTGACCGGGGTGAAGCGCAGGCTGTGATGGGGTGGGCACTGGGCCAGGCGGTACTGGTCGAGCGGGTGCAGCCAGCCGAGGATGGGGTAGCCGCCCATGGTCTGGTGGTCGGCCTGGAGAATGATCAGCTGACCGTCCGCCGGCACCTGGATGGCGCCGCGCGCCACCCCCAGCGACCATTGCCGGCGTGGCGCCGTCATGGCTTCGCCCTGCAGCCGCGCGCCCATGCGGTCGGACTGCGGGCTGAGTTGCCAGGTCCGGGCGAAGAAGCCCTGCACCTGCTCCTCGCCGAAGTCGCGCGCATCGCCGCCGGTGATCACCCGCAGCAAGGGCATGGCGCGGTAGTCGGGCCGATAGCGCCAGGGCACGCTGAGGCCGCCGCCGAGGCTGGCCGGCCGACACGCCAGCAGGTCGCCGGCGCGCAGCGGCTCGCCCCTGCCGTGCAGGCCGCCGAGACCCTCGCGCTGCTGGGCGCTGACGCTGCCGAGCAGCGCCGCGGCCTGAAAACCGCCGGCCACCGCCAGGTAGGCACGCTGGCCACTGTGGACGTAATCAAGCTTGAGGCGCTGGCCGGCGCGGATGGCGAAGCGCGACCAGGGCGGCAGCGGCGCGTCGTCCAGGGTCGCGGCGACCTCGGCGCCGGTGAGCGCCAGCCAGGTATCCAGCTCGGCCTCCAGCTCGGCATGACCCAGGGCGATCTCCAGCAGCGGCGTGCCCCAGGGATTGTCCAGCAGGCGGTTGGCCCAGGCCGCCGCCTGCCCGTCCATGGGCCCGGCCGGCGATACGCCCAGATGCTGCCAGCCGTGACGACCGCCATCCTGCAACAGGCTCAGGGGGCCGGGCTTGAGCACCCGCAAGCCGCTCACAGCGGGCCGCCCTCGGCGCGAAAGGTCGCCTCATCCACCGCCACGAAGCGCACCCGGTCGCCGAGCAGCAGCGGGCAAGGCGGCTCCCGGCCGGCATCGAACAGGCGCCAGGGGCACAGGCCGAGCAGGTGCCAGCCGCCCGGGGAGGCCTGGGGGTAGACCGCGGTCTGGCGTTCGGCGATGGCCAGGCTGCCGGCCGGCACCCGGGTACGTGGGCTGGCCCGACGTGGCAGCACCAGGCGCTCGTGCAGCTCGCCGAGGTAGGCGAAGCCCGGGGCGAAGCCGATGGCGCCGACCCGGTACTCGGCAGCGCTGTGCAGTTCGACCACCTGCTCGACGCTCAGGCGACACGAGCGCGCCACCGAGGTCAGGTCCTCGCCGGCGTACCAGATGGGGATCTCATGCAGGCGCCCGTCGTCGTCGCCCAGGGCCTCGGCCAGCCACAGGTCCAGCAGCGGGGTCAGGCGCGCGGTCAACTGCTCATGGTCGGTGGCGCGCAGGTCGTAGTGCAGCAGCAGGCTGGTCCAGCCGGGCACCAGGTCCCGCAGCAGCGGCCCCAGCTCACTGCGGATGCGCACGGCCAGCCGGGCGATACGCTGCGGCAGGCGGCCGTCGGGGTGCTCGGCCAGCACCAGCAGCAGGGCTTCCGCGCCGGCCGGTTCGAGACGGATCACGCGGCGTCCAGCAGGGCCCGCAGGCGCCGCAGCACCGCCAGGGACTCGGCATTGTCGCCATGCACGCAGAGGCTGTCGGCGCAGAGTTGCAGCGGCTTGCCGTCGATGTCGGCGAAGGCCTCGCCCTGGGCGATGGCCAGGGCCTGGTCGAGAATGCGCTGCGGCTCCTTGTGCACCGCATCGCTCAGGCGCCGCGGCGCCAGCTGGCCGTCGGCCAGGTAGGCACGATCGGCGAAGGCCTCGAACATCAAGGGCACGTCGGCGGCATCGGCAAACTCCAGCTCGCGGCGGTTGTCCGCCAGGGCCAGGACCATCAGCGGCAGGCCCTTGCGGTACAGGGCGCAGGCGTCGAGCACCGCGGCCAGCAGGGCATCGTCGCGCACCATATCGTTGTACAGCGCGCCATGGGGCTTGACGTAGGCCACCTGGGTGCCGGCGGCGCGGCAGAAGGCCTCCAGGGCGCCGAGCTGGTAGAGCACCAGCGCCGTCACCTCTTGCGGCGAGCAGTCGACATGGCGACGGCCGAAGCCGACCAGGTCGGGATAGGAGGGATGAGCGCCGATACGCACCCCGTGCCGCACCGCCAGCTCGACGGTGCGCTGCATGGTCAGTGGGTCGGCGGCGTGAAAGCCGCAGGCCAGGTTGGCCTGATCGACCAGCGGCATGGCCAGCGCATCGTCGCCCATCTTCCAGGCGCCGAAGCTCTCGCCCATGTCGCAGTTCAGCAGTATTCGTCTGTTCATGGAGACAAGCTTAGAGCCGAGCCGGCCCGACGAAAAGTCCGGCGCCGGCTTTGCGCGGCGAGCGCGGCCGGCGCCCGGCGATCAGTAGACGTCGCGGCGGTAGCGCCCGGCCTCGCGCAGCTGTTCCAGGGCGGCCCCGCCGAGGGTCTCGCGCAGGACCCGCTCGACCCCCGACGCCATGCCGTCCAGGCTGCCGCAGACATAGATCGCCGCGCCCTGCTCCAGCCAGCGCAGCAGCTCGCCGGCCTGCTCGCCCAGGCGGTCCTGGACATAGACCTTCTGCGCCTGGTCGCGGGAGAACGCCAGGTCCAGACGGGCCAGCTCGCCGCCGGCCAGCCAGGCCTGCAGCTCCTCGCGGCAGTAAAAGTCGTGGGCGGCGTTGCGTTCGCCGAACAGCAGCCAGTTGCGCCCCTGCCCTTTGGCGATGCGTGCCTTGAGCAGGCCACGCAGCCCGGCCAGGCCGGTGCCGTTGCCGATCAGGATCAGCGGCCGGTCGTCGCGCGGCGGATGGAAGGCACTGTTGGAACGCAGCCGGCCCCTCAACACCTGCCCCGGCTGCGCCTCGGCGGTCAGCCAGCCGGAGCCCAGGCCGAGGGAGCCGTCGGCATGGCGCTCCTGGCGCACGATCAGCTCCAGCACGCCGTCGGCCGGCAGGGAGGCGATCGAGTAATCCCGCGGCTGCTGCTCGGCCTGGTTGCGCGGCAGCAGTTCGAGGATGTCGCCGGCCTGCCAGTCGGCGCCGGGCGCGGGCTCGAGACGGACTCGATAGGTCGGTGCGCCGCTGCTGCCCGGGTTGAGGCACTCGCGCCCCAGCAGCCGCCATTCGGCGAACGGCCGCTCCTGCAGCGGCGTGGTCCGTACGCCGGTGACGGCCGCGAGCTGGCGTTGCCAGGCATCGAGGGCGCCGCTGTCGCCGGCGTCCACCTCGACCGGGGCGAACAGGCTGTTGGCGCCCTGGCGTCCCAACCAGTCATGCAGGCGGCGGGCGAAGCCGCAGAACTGCCGGTACTGACGGTCGCCCAGGGCCAGCACCGCGTAGCTCAGCTCGCCCAAGGCCAACTCGGCGCCGAGCAACCGGCGCTCGAAGCCCCGGGCGCTGTCCGGGGCCTCGCCGTCGCCGAAGGTGCTGACCACGAACAGGGCGTTCTGCGCCTGGCGCAGACTGCGTTCGTCCAGCGTGGCCAGGGACTGCACGCTCACCGGCAACCCGGCCGCCTGCAGTTGCCCGGCGGTTTGCCAGGCCAGCTGCTCGGCGAGACCGCTCTGGCTGGCGAAGCCGACCAGCCAGCCCGCACCGGGCCCGGCGCTCGGCGCGAAGGCGCCACGGGCACTCTGCGCCGCCCGCTTCTTGCGCCGGCGATCCAGGTAGAGCAGCCAGCCGGTGATGGCGAACAGCGGCATGGCCAGGCTGGCCGCGAACATCAGGATGCGCCCGACCAGGCCGAAGTATTCGCCGGTGTGCAGGGCATAGACACTGCTCAGCAACTGGGCGGAGACGCTCTTGTCGGCGTAGCGCTCATGGCCCAGGACCCGACCGTTCTGCGGATCGAGGCGCAGTTGGTTGAACGCGCGCGGATGCTCGGCCTCGGCCAGCAGGTAGAACACCGTCGCCGGCTTGCCGGCCTCCGCCGGCAGGCGCAGGTTCCAGGCCGCCAGCTCGGGCCCGGCGGCGTTCTGCAGGTTGCGCCACAGCGCATCGTAGTCGACCTCGGCCACGCCCTCAGGCATCGCCGCCCCGCGCCCAGTGCCTGGGCCGGACTTGGCCTGGCGCGCCGACGGTGCATCGCCGAGCAGGCGGGTCATGCCCTCGCGGTACCAGTCATAGGACCAGTACAGGCCGGTCAGGCCGGCCAGCAGGTAGAACAGCAGGCACCAGGTGCCGGCCACCGCATGCAGGTCCCAGTTGAAGGCGCGGCCGCGCTTGGCCCAGTCCAGGGTCAGCCAGGCGCGCCAGTTCAGCGCCCGGCGCGGCCAGCGCAGGTACAGCCCGGACAGGCAGAAGAACAGCAGCGCCAGGGTACTGGCGGCGGTGATCTGCTTGCCGCTGTCGCCCATGGCGAGGAAGCGGTGCAGCTGCAGCATCAGACCGAAGAATGCCTGGCCATCGGGTTGCGCCAGCAGTTCGCCGCTGTAGGGATCGAAATAGCGCGCCGGGCCGCGACGCTCGCCCGGCGGCGGGGTGAAGAACACCCGAGCCGCGTTGCCGTCGCGGCTGTCGACCCACAGGCCGGATACGCTCTTGCCCTCGGCCGCCTCGATCCTCGCCACCCATTCGGCCGGGGCCAGCATCCCCGACTCGCGCACCTCGACCCGGAGCACCTGCGGGTTGAGGGCGCGCATGATCTCGCCTTCGAAGCTGTAGAGCGCACCGGTCACGCCCATCAGGGCCAGAACCAGGCCGGCACTGATGCCGAACAACCAATGCAGTTGAAACAAGGCTTTCTTGAACATGAATGAGGCTCGGTACGGCGGGAGGTTGAGCGCCCAGGGCGCAACTTTGAGAATGAATTCTATTTAACAAGGCTAATCACTTGCAATCTGCTGCCCTCTTCGCAGGGCTCCTCTTCAGCGACAAGGCGCAATAAATTTGCATATGCAAATGAGAGGAAATACCATTCGCGCTCTTTTTATGGGGAGTCGCGCGGTGACCGTCTTACGCTTCAATCCGATCTACCTATCGCTGCTGGGCGCCCTCGCCGCTCAGACCGTGCAGGCCGATTCCGGCAACGCGCTGGAGATTCCGGCCGCCACCATCACCGGCCAGCAACAACAAAGCAGCTACAAACCCAGCCGCAGCAAGAGCGCGCTGAAGATCGACGCGCCGCTACGCGACATTCCGCAGACGGTCAACGTCATCCCGCAGAGCGTGATCAGGGATCAGGGCGCCCAGTCGATGGAGGACGTGCTGAAGAACGTGCCCGGCGTCGGCCTGTCCAACGGCGACGGTCAGCGCGATCAGGTCACCATCCGCGGCTTCAGTGCCATCGGCGACCAGTACATCGACGGCGTGCGCGACGACGCCCTGTACTACCGTGACCTGTCCAACATCGAACGGGTGGAAGTGATCAAGGGCCCCGCCGCCGTACTCTACGGCCGCGGCTCTTCCGGTGGCCTGATCAACAGCGTGAGCAAGCGCCCGACCTTCGCCCCGGTGCAGGAAGTGGGCGTCAGCTTCGACAGCGAAGGCAAGAAGCGCACCCAGTTCGACGCCGGCTGGGCCGACCAGGAGCACGGCGACAAGGCCTTTCGCGTCACCGGCGCCCTGGAAGACAGCGACGGCTTCCGCGACGACGCCTTCCTCGAGCGCAAGGCCCTGGCGCCTTCGGCCTACTTCAAGCTGTCCGATGACCTGGAGCTCAACCTGGGCGCCAGCTACCTGTACGACAAGCGCCTGATCGACTTCGGCATTCCGGCGCTGAACGGCCGCCCGGTGGCTGTCGACCCCGAGACCCGCTTCGGCTCCGCCGACCCGGACCAGGACTACACCCGCAGCGAGGTGTTCTCCCTCACCGCCGGCCTCGACTACCAGATCAACGACGACTTCAGCCTGTCCAACACCAGCCGCTACTACCACTACGACCTGGACCGCAACAACACCCTGGCCCACACCGACGCCAATCGCTTCGTCACCGCGGCCAACGGCGAGCTGCTGGTCAAGCTCAAGCGCGGCAACGTGCAGCGCAAGGAGGATGGTTGGTTCAACCAGACCGAGCTGAAGCAGCAGGCCCAGCTCGCCGGCATGCAGCACAACCTGCTCTACGGCGTGGAACTGGGCCGCCAGGACAAGCACCAGGCCTTCTTCAGCCAGGACGACGTGGCCCGGGTGCCGGTGTTCCGCGACGCCCTAGTCGAGGTGCCCTTCCAGGCTGCGCGCCAGACCAACAAGGGCCGCAACATCCAGGACACCGCCGGCTTCTACGTGCAGGACCTGATCGAGCTGGCACCGCAATGGAAGGCCCTGCTCGGCGTGCGCTACGACGTCTACGACCAGGAGTTCCAGGACGCCCTGAGCGGCAACGACATCTCGCGCACCGACCGCACCTGGAGCCCGCGGGTCGGCCTGGTCTACCAGCCGGATCGGGTGCAGTCCTACTACGTCTCGGTGAGCCGCTCCTACCAGCCGTCCTCCGAGGTCTTCCCCCTGAGCAACTCGAACAAGGACCTGGAGCCGGAGCAGACCACCAACTACGAGCTGGGCGGCAAATGGGACCTGCTCGACCAGCGCCTGTCGCTGACCGCCTCGGTGTTCCGCCTGGAGCGCACCAACATGAAGACCAGCGACCCGGTCAACCCGGCCAAGCTGATCCTCGCCGGCGAACAGCGCACCGACGGTTTCGAGACCACCCTGACCGGCCAGCTGAGCGACAAGTGGCAGGTCTATGCCGGCTACGCCTACCTGGACGCGGAGATCACCAAGTCCAACAGCAAGACCAATGGCGTGGCCAACCAGGGCCAGACCCCGACCCTGACCCCACGGCACAGCGCCAACCTCTGGCTGGTACGCTCGCTGAACCAGCAGTGGCGCGTCGGCATGGGTGCCAACTATGTCGACGAGCGTTACACCGCCCTAGACAACGTCACCGTCATGCCCGGCTACACCACCTTCGATGCCGCATTGCTGTACAACCAGGCGCAATGGGATGCGGCCTTGCGCCTGCGTAACGCGTTCGACAAGGAGTACTATGCCTCGGCCCACGGCTCGGTGGACCTGATCACCCCCGGCGCGCCGCGCAGCCTGGAGCTGAGCGCCAACTACCGCTTCTAAGGGCTAGAGCGGCGCCCCGGCCACTTCGAGCGAGTGGCCGGGGCCGCCGTCGTTATCGGCCCGACAAGCATCGGCGCTGGTCATTGCCCAGCTCGCTCGCCCGCACTCCTCCCCCCCTGCGCCTCAGTACGCCCCTCCACTCTTCGCCCCTCCCTGCCAATACGCTCGCCCTACAGCTCCGCCCAACGGCGCAACAGGTTGTGGTACACCCCAGTCAGCCGCACGCTGCTGGCATGCCCCGCCCCCAGCTCGCGGTTGAGCTGCTGGATGCTCGAGTCCAGGTCGAACAGCAGGCTGCGCTGGCCGTCGTCACCGACCTGCTCTGCAGCCAGAAGAACGAACAGACGCGCCCCGCGACCGTACGACGCTTGCGCCCAACTCCCCCAGCAAGCATCTCACGCGACAACGCCCGCAGATTGGCCGAGCAAGGGGGCACGCCCACTCTTCATCACGGGATCGCCTGGGTTTGCGGCGCAATCACTAGGCGGCTGTGCGCTCCAGGATGATCGAATCCCGGCCCGCCCGCAGGCATGCACCCGGACAGCGCGACTTGTCGGTCCCCCTACTGCAGACAGCAGAAGGCCGCCCACAGGGGCGGCCTTCTGCCTGATCACATTTGAGCGCGACGGACCCGCCGTCACGCGCACACTCAGAATGACACGTTGGCGCTCAGACCAAAGGCCAGCGGCGAGCCCGGTGTGATGTTGTTGTTGTTGTGGGCCGAGGCGTAATACTCCTCGTCCAGCAGGTTTTCCACGTTCAGCTGCAGGCGCAACTCCGGGCTGACCTTGTAGTAGACAGCGGCGTCGACCCGGGTAAAGCTCGGCAGCACCACTTTGTTGTCCGCCGCGGCGAAGACATCGCTCTGGTAGATCACGCCCAGCCCCAGCCCCCACTGCGGATCGAGGTCGTAGCGATTCCACAGCGAGAAGGAATCGCGCGGCACCTGGGCGATCTCGTTACCCTCAAGCCCCGGGGTCTGAATCTCGCTGTTCTGGTAGGCATAGCCGCCGGTGACCTGCCAGGCATCGGTCAGGTGGCCAGTGATCTCCAGTTCGACGCCTCGCACCCGCTGGCCATCGACCAGGATCGAGCGGGTCGGATCGGCCGGATCGGCAGTCGCCACGTTGGTGCGCTCCAGGTTATAGAACGCGGCGGTCGCGGCCAGCCGCTCGCTGACATCCCACTTGACGCCGATTTCGCGGTTGGTGAACTCCTCCGGATCGAGCGCGCGATTGCTGGCGTTGAGCGAGGCCAGCTGTTCGCCGGCCCGCGGCACATAGGCGATGGAGTAGCTGGTGTAGAAGGACAGGTTGTCGAGCGGCTTGTAGATCAGCCCGGCGCGTGGCGAGAACAGATCGTCCGAGCTGGACACCTCGGTATGGCCACCGCCCTTGAAGTCGTCCACGTCCACCTTGAAGTTGTCGTAGCGCACCCCGACCAGCAGTTCCCACTGCTCGGTCAGCGCGATCTGGTCCTGCAGGTAGAGTGCGGCGGTCTGGGCGACGCTCTCGTTGTCGGCGTCGGTGGCGCTGTGGCGGAACACCACCGGCCCTTGGTAAATGCTGCTCTGCGGCGTCACGAAGGTATTTTTCTGCGTGCCGGCGACATTGAAGAAGCCGGTTTCGCGGAAGTTTTCCGTTTCCTGGCGGCTCAGCTCCGCGCCGACCAGCAGGGTGTGGTCGAAGCCCAGGGCGCTGCCGGCGATCGTCAGATCGGTCTGGTTGATCAGGTTGGTACGGTCGGTCGCGTTGTTGTAGGCGCCGAGCTGAACCTGATTGGTGGTCGCGTTGTAGGCCGCGGACGGGTAGACGTTCTGATAGAACTTCGCGTAATCGGCATAGCGGGTCTGGTTGGTCAGGACCATGCCGTTGCCGAAGTCATGGGTGATGCGGGCGTTCAGCGCGTCCACCTCGGCCGAGGAGAAGCTGTCGTCGGGGCTGCCGAAGTGCGTGGACTCGTTGACCTTCAGCGGTGCGCCACGGCTGCTGCCGGCCTTGGTGAAGGACGGCAGGCCACGGTCGACGGTGCGATCGTCCTCGAAATGCTCGTAGCCGACCTCGATCAGGGTGGCGTCGCTCAGGGCGAAGCTCGCCGTGGGGTTGATCGCCCAGCGCTCCAGCTCGCCATGGTCGCGAAAGCTGTTGGAGTCCTCGAACAGGGCGGTCAGGCGCAGCGCCAGGCGCTCGTTGACCGCCTGGTTGAAGTCGCCGGTCATGCGCCGGTTCTCCCAGGAGCCATAGGTGACCCCGAGCTCGCGGCCATCGGTCCAGTTGGCCTGCTTGCTCACCCGGTTGATCAGGCCGCCGCTGCCGCCGCGGCCGAAGATCATGCCATTGGGCCCCTTCAACACCTCCACCCGCTCTACGTTGTACAGGTCGCGCAGGTACTGCACGTCATCGCGCATGCCGTCGACGAAGAAGTCCGCGGTCGTGGCATTGCCGCGCAGGATGGGCGCGTCACGGTGACCTTCGCCCTGAGCCATCTGCACACCCGGCACGTAACGCACCACGTCCGCCATGCCTTGCATGGACTGGTCACGGATCTGCTCGTCGGTCACGACGCTGATGGACTGCGGCACGTTGCGCAGCGGCGTGTCGGTCTTGGTGGCGGTGCGGGTCCGCTCGACGCCATAGGCGTTGCGCTTTTGCACCACCTGCATCGGCTCCAGCGTCAGGCTGTCCGTCTCAGCCGCCATGACGGGCAGTGTCGAGGCGAATGCCAGGCTGGCGGATGCGATGGCGCAGGCCAATAAACGGGGTTGCGGCAGACTACAGAAACTCTTGTCACGCATGCTCATGAGAATCACTACCAGATGTGAAGGAGCGGCGATTCTATTTGATAATAAATATCAATCAATAAATATTTTGCGGCCTCAGGGAACTTTTTTCCGACCGTCGCACAGGCGCCTCTCCTCCCCCCCTAGAAACGCAAAAAACCCGCCAGAGGGCGGGTTTTTTCGGTAGCGGCGCGACCTACGAGGCACGACTCAGAGGTAGAAGGCCTTCAGCGGCGGGAAGCCGTTGAACTCCACCGCGCTGTAGCTGGTGGTATAGGCGCCGGTGGACAGCCAGTAGAGGCGGTCGCCGATGGCCAGGTTCAGCGGCAGGCCGTACTTGTAGTGCTCGTACATGATGTCGGCGCTGTCGCAGGTCGGGCCGGCGATCACCACCTCTTCCATCTCGCCCTGCTTCTCGGTCCAGATGGGGAACTTGATCGCCTCGTCCATGGTTTCGATCAGGCCGCTGAACTTGCCCACGTCGGTGAACACCCAGCGCTCCACCGCGGTACGCGACTTGCGCGACACCAGCACCACCTCGCTGACCAGGATGCCGGCGTTGGAGATCAGCGAGCGGCCCGGCTCGAGGATGATTTCCGGCAGCTCGTCGCCGAAGTCGTCCTTGAGGAAGCGGATGATCTCCTCGGCGTAGGTCTCCAGGCTGTTGGTGCGGGTGATGTAGTTGGCCGGGAAGCCGCCGCCCATGTTGATCATCTTGAGGACGATGCCGTCCTCCTCCTTGAGGCGCTCGAAGATCACCTTGACCTTGGCGATGGCCGCGTCCCACACGCCGATGTCGCGCTGCTGGCTGCCGACGTGGAAGGACACGCCGTAGGGCTCCAGGCCCAGCTGGCGGGCGAGGATCAGCAGGTCCATGGCCATGTCGGTCTGGCAGCCGAACTTGCGCGACAGCGGCCAGTCGGCCGAGGTCGAACCTTCGGTGAGGATGCGCACGTAGACCTTGGAGCCCGGCGCGGCCTTGGCGATGTTGCGCAGGTCGGCCTCGGAGTCGGTGGCGAACATGCGCACGCCCTTCTCGTAGAAGTAGCGGATGTCGCGGGATTTCTTGATGGTGTTGCCGTAGCTGATGCGCTCGGGGCCGACGCCGCAGCCCATGACCTTGTCCAGCTCGTAGATCGAGGCGATGTCGAAGCTCGAGCCCTTGTTCTTCAGCAGCTCGATGATCTCCACCGCCGGATTGGCCTTGACCGCGTAGTAGATCTTGGCGAACTCGAAACCGGCGCGCAGGTCGTCGTAGGCCTGGCTGATGATCTGGGTGTCGATCACCACGAAGGGGGTTTCTTGCTTGTCGGCGAAGGCCTTCATCTTCTGGAAGGTTTCGCGCGGGTAATAGTCTTCGAGCTCAATCGACATGCGGGGACTCCAAATGGCAAAACGGACAAAGGTGGTTAGGGATGCCTCACTAAGTAATAGCAAAGCGCGAACGCCTGATCAGTTTCCCCACTTTGGTTCGCCTACTTCCCAAGGCATGTCGCCGAGTATCGCGCACGATCTCTCGTCGTCAGTACTTGAGCCGGATGGATCGTTGCCAGCATGGACGTTCGGGCGCGAACTGTAGGACCAGGGGGAGCTGAGATCAATAAAAAATGCCGGGTTTTCGACCCTTTTTGTCGCGCCACGACCCGGCGTGGAGGATTCGCAACGAAGCGCCATGGAATGCTGCACAGCACCGCCATCGCCCCGGTTCGACCGCCGGGGCACTGGGCGCCGCGCGATCCGGCGTTTCCCGGTATAATCGCCGCCTTTTTTGACAGACCGACATTCAGTCGACGGGTTCCCCCACGCATGAGCATCCAGGCCGCCGAAGTCGCCAAGAGGCGCACATTCGCCATCATTTCCCATCCCGACGCCGGTAAGACCACCATCACCGAGAAGCTGCTGCTGATGGGCAAGGCAATCGCCGTGGCCGGCACGGTCAAGTCGCGCAAGTCCGACCGCCACGCCACCAGCGACTGGATGGAGATGGAGAAGCAGCGCGGCATCTCCATCACCACCTCGGTGATGCAGTTCCCCTACCGCGAGCACATGATCAACCTGCTCGACACCCCCGGCCACGAGGACTTCTCCGAAGACACCTACCGCACCCTGACCGCAGTGGACAGCGCGCTGATGGTGCTCGACGGCGGCAAGGGCGTGGAACCGCGCACCATTGCCCTGATGGACGTGTGCCGGCTGCGCGACACGCCCATCGTCAGCTTCGTCAACAAGCTCGACCGCGACATCCGCGACCCCATCGAGCTGCTCGACGAGATCGAGGCGGTGCTGAAGATCAAGGCCGCGCCCATCACCTGGCCGATCGGCTGCTACCGCGACTTCAAGGGCGTGTACCACCTGGCAGGCGACTACATCATCGTCTACACCCCGGGCCACGGCCACGAGCGCACCGAGACCAAGATCATCCGGCACCTGGACTCCGACGAGGCCCGCGCCCACCTGGGCGACGAGTACGAGCGCTTCATCGAGCAGCTGGAACTGGTGCAGGGCGCCTGCCACGAATTCGACCAGAAAGAGTTCCTCGCCGGCCAGCTGACCCCGGTGTTCTTCGGCACCGCCCTGGGCAACTTCGGCGTCGACCACGTGCTCGATGCGGTGGTCGACTGGGCGCCCCGGCCCCTGGCCCGCGCCGCCCACGAGCGGGTGGTGGAGCCGGTGGAGGAGAAGCTCTCGGGCTTCGTGTTCAAGATCCAGGCGAACATGGACCCCAAGCACCGCGACCGCATCGCCTTCATGCGCATCTGCTCGGGCAAGTACGAGAAGGGCATGAAGCTGCGCCACGCGCGCCTGGGCAAGGACGTGCGCATCGCCGACGCCCTGACCTTCTTCTCCAGCGAACGCGAGCAGCTGGAAGAGGCCTACGCCGGCGACATCATCGGCCTGCACAACCACGGCACCATCCAGATCGGCGACACCTTTACCGAAGGTGAGAGCCTCGGCTTCACCGGCATCCCGCACTTCGCCCCGGAACTGTTCCGCCGCGTGCGCCTGAAGGACCCGCTGAAGTCCAAGCAGCTGCGCCAGGGCCTACAGGAACTGGCCGAGGAAGGCGCCACCCAGGTGTTCTTCCCCGAGCGCAGCAACGACATCATCCTCGGCGCGGTCGGCGTGCTGCAGTTCGACGTGGTCGCCAGCCGCCTCAAGGAGGAATACAAGGTCGAGTGCGCCTACGAGCCGATCACCGTGTGGTCGGCGCGCTGGATCGAGTGCGCCGACAAGAAGAAGCTCGAGGAATTCTCCAACAAGGCCGCGGAGAACCTGGCCATCGACGGCGGCGGCCACCTCACCTACCTGGCGCCGACCCGGGTCAACCTGAGCCTGATGGAAGAGCGCTGGCCGGACGTGAAATTCCGCGCCACCCGCGAGCACCACTGAGGCCGGAGGACGGGCTGCCCTTGCGGCCCGTCCCGCCCCGGCGGACACTGGCGCCATGCGCCTGATCGACACCCATACCCACCTGGACTTCCCCGACTTCGACGCCGACCGCGACGCGCTACTGGCGCGCTGCCGCGCCCGGGGCGTGGAGCGCCTGGTGGTGCTCGGCGTGTACCGGGACAACTGGCAACGCCTGTGGGACCTGGTGCAAGGCGACGGCGGGCTGCACGCCGCCTTCGGCCTGCACCCGGCCTACCTCGACGCGCACCGCCCCGAGCATCTGGACGAACTGCGCGCCTGGCTGCAGCGCCTGGCCGGTCACCGGCAACTCTGCGCGGTCGGCGAGTTCGGCCTGGACTACTTCCTCGAGCACCTCGACCGCCCGCGCCAGCAGGCGCTGTTCGAGGCGCAACTCGGCCTGGCCGCCGAGTTCGAGTTGCCGGCCCTGCTCCACGTACGCCGCGCCCACGCACCGACCATCGCCACCCTCAAGCGCTTCCGGCTCAAGCGCGGCGGCATCATCCATGCCTTCGCCGGCAGCTACGAGGAGGCCCGCGAGTACCTCAAGCTGGGCTTCAGGCTCGGCCTCGGCGGCGCGCCGACCTGGCCCCAGGCCAAGCGCCTGCGCAAGGTCCTGGGACAGCTGCCGGCCGAAGCCCTGGTGCTGGAGACCGACTCGCCGGACATGGCGCCGGCCATGCACCCCAACCAGCGCAACAGCCCGGAATATTTGCCCGATATCTGTGCCGAGCTGGCCCCGCTCGTGGGCCTGAGCCCAGACGAACTGGCCGCCGCCAGCAGCCGCAACGCCTGCGAGCTGTTCGGCTGGCCCTCCTGACAGGCGCGAGCATGTCCGCAGACGCACGCATTCGCACAAAGAACGAGGCCCGCCAATGGGCGGGCCTCGTTCTGGCAGACAACCGGGTCAGACCCGGAAGGCACCGATCAGCTGCTTGAGGTGCGAAACCTGCTCGGACAGCTCGCGACTGGACTGCTCGGTCTGGCTGGCGCCCTCTGCGGTGCGCTCGCCGGCCTGATTGATCTGGACGATGTTCTGGTCGATATCCTGGGCCACCGCGGTCTGCTGCTCGGCCGCCGCGGCGATCTGCTGATTCTGGTCGACGATCATGCCCACCGCGGCGAGGATATTTTCCAGCGCCTGCTGCACCTTGCCCGACTCGCCGACCGTGCCGTCGGCCATCTGGTGACTGACGCCCATGGCCTTGACCGCCGCGCCGACGCCGCCCTGCAGCTTGCTGATCATCGTCTCGATCTCTTCGGTGGACTGCTGGGTACGCTTGGCCAGATTGCGCACCTCGTCGGCCACCACGGCGAAGCCGCGGCCCTGCTCGCCGGCCCGCGCCGCCTCGATGGCGGCATTGAGCGCCAGCAGATTGGTCTGCTCGGCGATGCCCTTGATCACATCCAACACCTGGCTGATCGACGCGCTGTCGCTGGCCAACTGGTTGATCACCGCCACCGACTGATCGATCTCCCCCGCCAGGCGCCGGATGCTGCCGACCTGGGACTCGACCAGGGCCCGGCCGCTGACGGTTTCATTATTCACGCTCTGCGCACTGCCCACCGCGGCGGCGGCGCTGCGCGCCACTTCCTGGGCAGTGGCGGACATCTGATTCATCGCCGTCGCCACCTGTTCGATCTGACTGCGCTGGCCGGCGACCGCCTGGTTGCTCTCGCCGGAAACCCGCTCCACACGGCCGGCCTGGCGCTCGACCTCGGTCACGGTATGGCCGACACGCTCGATCAGGTGATGGATCTTCTTCACCGTCTCGTTGAACATCTGCCCGAGCTCGCCCAGCTCATCCTTGCTCTGCGCCTTGAAGCTGACCGTCATGTCGCCACCGGCGACCTGATCCATGACTTCGCCCAGGCTCTTGAGGGTCGCCCGGGTGGACACGTAAAAACCGCTGTAGAGGTAGAGGATCAACAGGAACACCACCACCAGCGCCACCGCCAGCAGCACCATCTGCGCGCGGTTGTCCTGCAGGCGCGCCTGCAGCTGCTCGTCGAGGAAGGCCAGCACCGCATCGTTGAACTCATAGGTCCTGCCCATCTGCGCACTGACCTGGTCGTAGAACTGCTGCCACGGCATGTCCAGGCTGTCGGCGACTATCACCTTGTCCTCGAACAGCAGGGCGCTGTCCTTCAGGGTCGTCAGGCTGGCCTCTGCCAGGCCGGCCAAGGCCGCGCGTGCGCCAGGGCTGGCGCTCAGCGCGTCCTGCAGATTGAGCCCGTACTCCGCATGGACTTTCTCCAACTCCAGCAGCAGCTCGTCGAACTGGGTGCTCGCCGCCGAATTGAGGAAGCCCTGCCCCAGGGAATAGGAGCCCGTGGCCCGTCCGTCACGCAGCGGCTCGGTCACCATGGGCGTCACCACGGTGACCAGCTCGGTCATCTGCCGCACTTCACGCTGGCGGTCCTGGCTCAGCCCCGCCTGGCTGGCGACCAGCTTGATGAATACCTGGGAGCTGCCCAGCAGCTGCCTGGCCATCGCCGTCTTGCCCTGCAAGGAGGTTTCCTGCTGCACGGCCTGCAGGCCGGCCGTGAGTTCGTCGCGCTTGGCCTCGAACTCCTCGACTTGCTCGGCATCCCGAACCACGGGCGCCAGCGCCTCCAGGGCAGTCCCCAGGCGAGTCTGCACCTGGCCGATGCGATTCTCGAGATCCCCGGCCTGACCGGATTGTCCGATCATCTCGTTGATCTTCACCAGGTCGGCAAAGCTTTCCAGGTCGCGGCGCAGCGACAGGCTGGCACCCAGCAGGTCGAGACTGGCAAGGGCCGCCTGGGTGCCGACGAATTGACGATAGGAGTCGCGCACCAGGTAGAAGTTGGTCACCAGCATGGGCAGGAAGAACAAGACGCTGATCAGGCTGAACTTCATGCCGAAGCTGAGGCGGTTCATCAGCGCGATGGCTGGATACAAAACGGTCTTCACAAAGACGCCCCCAGTTCTAGTTGTTTTGTGCTGCTTGGCGGGTCGCCACGCCGCGCTGCTCGACGCGGCCGGCCGACGACCGCGTGAGAGGCAAATGGCCAGCCGCCCCGCCGAGCGTCTTATATACCTCTTATCGACGCGCTTCTCTGTAACTTAAGGTTAAGCGCGGCGCCGGGAGCATCGAGGGCAAAGGGGGGAGTTGGCCGGGCCCGAGTCAGGCGCCGGCCGGGGGAACTAGAGGAACAGCGTCCACAGGGCGAATAGCGCATACCAGAGCACGGCGGCGCGCACCAGCAGTTGCCAGAGGCTGTCCAGGCTGCCGACCCCGGCGGCACCGAGCTCCGGCGCCGGTATCTCACAGGCCACGCGCCCCACCTTGATCACCAGCTGCGCGGCGGAAATATCCCAACTCAGCAACTCGTGCAGCAACGCCCGATTGACCGCGACGAAGTTGCCGACCAGGGCGAAGCTCGCCGCCAGCACCCGCGCCGGCAACCAGTCGAAGGCATGGCGCAGATGCACCGCCCGCTCGCGCAAGGCCGGTTGCTCGGCATGCTCGCCGAGCAGGGCCAACAGGCGATAAGCCAACGCCGCCAGGGGGCCGAGCAAGGCATACCAGAAGATCACCGCAAAGAAGCTCTGATAGGCCTGCCAGAGCATGTGCCCCTGCACCTGCTGCAGCAGTGCGCCCTCGCTATCAGCCTCCAGGGCCAGATCGCGACGGGCCACCAGGTACGCCGCCTCGCTATCGCCGCGCCGCCAGCTGTCGCGGAAAGGGCCGAGCGCCGCCAGCAAGTCGCCCCGCCCTAGGCTGTAGATCAGCACCAGCAGGTGCACCGGCAGCGCCAGCCAACCGTAGGCCAGCGGTTCGAGCAGCGACAGCAGCAGGGTCAGGCCCGCCAACGGCAGCACCACCAGAAGCACGATTCCCAACCAGGGGCTCTCGACGAAGTCCGGCTGCCGCCCGGCCTTCGCCAGCAAGCGCAGCCAGGGTCCATCCTGCTGGATCGCATGGCGCCACGCCGAGAACTTCTCGACCCATAGCACCAGCAACAGCACCAGAAAAGTCATAACGCCTCCTTCTTATCCTTCAGCGCGGCGCGCAACCGCGGCCAGTCGAAAGCCGGACCGGGATCGGTCTTGCGGCTCGGGGCGATGTCGCTGTGCCCACAGATACGCTCCGGGGCGAGTGCCGGGTAGCCCCTTCGCAGCGCGTGGATCAACGCCGGCAGCGCGACATACTGGGCCTCGCTGTAGGGCGTCTCGTCAGTGCCTTCCAGCTCGATGCCCAGGGAAAAATCGTTGCAGTTCTCGCGCCCCTGGAAGCTGGACTGGCCGGCATGCCAGGCCCGCTCGTTGCAGGAGACGAACTGGGTAATGGCGCCGTCGCGCTCGATCAGGAAATGCGCCGAGACCTGCATCGCCGCAATGCTCGCAAAGTAGGGATGCTCGTCGGCCGACAGGCGATTCTGGAAGAACGCCTGGACCTTGCCGGTGCCGAACTGGCCCGGCGGCAGGCTGATGTTGTGGATCACCAGCAGGGACACCTCTCCCTGCGGGCGTGCGTTGAAGTTGGGCGAGGGGCAGTGGCGAATGCCCGAGCACCAGCCACTGCGAGGATCCAGCTGCATAACGGCTCCTTGAACGAGCCTCCACTCTAGAGCAGCCCTGCGGCGCGGCCAAGCCTTGCTCGGTGGAATGGCAATGCCGACGCCGTCGCGAGATCAGGTGCCCTTGAGCCTGCGCAGGTTACCGATCACCGATTCCAGGGCCCGGTCGAACAACAGCGCGTCATCGAGCAGGCGGATGGCGCAGCGGCGAAACTCCACGGCCAGCCCCATGCGGGTTTTCTCCAAGACCTTCATGCCGGTGCGATTGACGAAGATGTACTTGCCGGTCGGCTTGATCACCGCCGCCAGCTTGCAGCGCAACTTATGCTCATCGTCTTCCTGGAACTCGACCCAGCTGCCCACGCGCAGGTTGTCCACCTGCAGCAACGACTCGTCATCGTCCGGCAGGGTCACCTCCGGCTCCGTTGAGCGCTGCTGGCCGGGCGCCTGCAGGACGATCTCTTCGACCACGGCGACCATCGGCAACGCCTCGGCCTCCGGCTCCACATCCTCATTCGGCAGCTCCAGCAGCGGCAGGTCGATGCCGACCTCGGCCAGGGCCGCGCGCTGCTCTTCGTCCAGCTCCGCCTCGACCTCGACCAGGGGCTGCTTGAATCGCTGGAACGCCTGCACATGCAGTGCCTCCAGCTGACCGAAGAACTCGCCGGTGGAGAACGGATCGAACGCCGCGCTGGCCATGCCCTCGCGCAGGGCCTTGAGCAGCCCTGGCACCAGCTCCAGCAGGCGCAAGCGCGCCTCCGCATCCTCGTGGGGCGTCACGCTCCACACCAGGTCGTCCATGGTCGCCAAGGCCGCCCGCCATTCGGCCGACTCCACACCGTGCTTCAGGCAGGTCAGCAGCAGCACCTTGCTCCAGGCCTCCTGCAACAGACGCACCACCACCTCCGGCAGGGTCTTGCCGAGCAGCCGCTCATTCAGCGCCTGTTCGACCTGGCGCCGAGCCAGCTCGGCCCGGGCACTGCCCTCCTCGGCATCGCGGGTACGCTGCTCCAGCAGCTCGCTACGCCGACGCTCGTCGCCGGTGAATGCGAGAAAGTCGGCGAGCAACTCGGAGAAGATCGCGGGGTCATCGACGAAGTCGTTGAGCAGGCGCTGCACCACCTGCTCGATCTTCTGGTACAGGCTGTCGCGCTGGGCGTCGTCCTGCTCGCTCCAGCCCAGCGCCGCCGAGGCGATCTCGTTGAGCAGGCGGCGCGCCGGGTGGCTGCCACGGCCGAAGAAGGTCTTGTCGAGTACCGCGACCTTGAGCATCGGGATCTGCAACCGCCCGATCAACGCCTTCAACGAGTCCGGCAGGGTGCGATCGTCGAGGATGAACTCGAACAGCATCGCCACCAGATTGATCACATCCTCATCGACTTCGCCGACCACCCGGGCCTTGCCGCTCTTGGCGCTGGCGCGGCTGAGCAGGCTCCCCAGCTGCTCGCGCAGGTCGAAGTCATCGCTGGCCTGGGCCGGCGCACGCTGCTGCATATAGGACAGCAGGCGCATCAGGTCATGACTGGAAATAGGCTGAGCACCGGCCGGCGTCTCACGCCGCGGAACGACGCTGCCACGGGCCTGGGACAGCAGCTGCTGCAGCGCACCGAAGACTTCCTGCACGCTCTGTTCGTCGTAGTCGCCGGCGGCCGGCGCGCCGCCCGCCTCACGCTCGCCCGGCATCGTGCCCGCCGGGCGCCCGGTCTGGCGGCGCACCGGCGCCGACTTCAGCTCCGGCAGCACGCCCGCGGCGGCAAGCGCCTGATTGGCCTCGGCATACAGCTGATCGAGGTCCCCCAGCACATACTTCTCGAACAGCTTGAAGATGATCAGCTTGACCTTGATCTCCACGCCCAGGCCGCTGCAGGCCTCCAGGAAGAACTCGCAGAGCGCGGCGGGGCCGAGGGGGTTGCTGCGATCGTCGAGCTTCTTGCTGACCAAGGCATTGAGCCGCGTGCTCAGGTGGCCGACCGCCATGCTGTCACGGCTCATGACCTTGGCGACCATGGCGTCCAGCGCCACCGTCTCCTCCAGCTCGTCGTTCTGCACCAGGGACAGGCTGTCGAAGGACACCGCATCCAAGGCTGGGGGCGTACCGATCTCGTACTGATTGAGGCTGGAGAAGGACTCGAAGACCTTCTGCAGGAAGCCGCGCTCGATATTCTTGCGTTTCAGCCGCAGATCGCGCATGGCCTCGAAGAAGGCATTCTGCTCGGCGTTGCTGGTGGCCCGGTCGGCCATCTCGAACAACGTATCGTCGGCATTGTCGAACAACGCCTGCAGCGCCTGTTTGAGCTGTTGCGCAGCCTTGTCACGCACCTGGATGAGCGCCACGGGCAGTCTTCCTACCGGCGAAGTGGGCGATTGCGCAGAGGCCACCTTGCTCAGGTGCACCACTTTCGCATCAGTCTTCATTGCAAGCCTCCTGCAGACCGCACCTCAAAGGCACGCCGATCTGCACAGCGATCAACTGGGCGTCATCCGTAACGTCAAGGTCCTGGCGCCAACATTCCAAAAAGTAAAGCCATTATAGGGACGCCCCCGAGCGCACCAAGCAGCCTTCTCTTGCAGATATGACCCAGGTCACAGATGTAACGCGCCAGCCTCCCAACGGCTAGCCGCGCGCGACAAACGCGTCATTGCACGCGCAAAGCGGACAAGCGATATCAAACCCCGACTCGCGCGCCGGCACGGAGCGCCTGCCCACTATCCCTATTAACAGTAGCAGGTGACCGACTCGGGTCCCGCACCAGCGAGACGGCCACGGATGAACGCCAACAGCGCCAATCCCGCTGCAACCACAGCCCGCTATCCCTATAATCGCCCCACCCAGACAGTGGAGCCCGTCATGCCCAACCTTACCCTCGCCGACCTGACCGCCGAAATCGAGGCCAACGTGCGCCGCGCCCTGACCGAGGACATCGGCAGCGGCGACATCACCGCGCAACTGATCCCGGCCCAGCGCCTGGCTCACGCCACGGTGATCACCCGCGAGGCGGCGGTGGTGTGCGGCACGGCCTGGGTCGACGCGGTGTTCCGCCAGCTCGATCCGCGGGTCACGGTGCACTGGGAAGTCCGCGATGGCGAACGGGTGGCGCCCAACCAGGCGCTGTTCCACCTGGAGGGCCCGGCCCGCGCCCTGCTGACCGGCGAGCGCAGCGCCCTGAACTTCCTGCAGACCCTCTCCGCCGTGGCGACCCGCTGCCAACACTACGCCGACCTGGTGCAAGGCACCGGGGTGAAACTGCTCGACACCCGCAAGACCCTGCCCGGCCTGCGCCTGGCGCAGAAATACGCGGTCACCTGCGGCGGCTGCCACAACCACCGCATCGGCCTGTACGACGCCTTCCTGATCAAGGAAAACCACATCGCCGCCTGCGGCGGCATCGCCGAGGCGGTGCAGGCCGCCCAACAGATCGCCCCGGGCAAGCCGGTGGAGGTGGAGGTGGAAAGCCTGGAGGAACTGCGCCAGGCCCTGGACGCCAGCGCCGACATCGTCATGCTCGACGAGCTGTCACTGGAGGACATGCGCCAGGCCGTCGCCATCACCCTGGGCCGCGCCAAGCTGGAAGCCTCGGGCGGGGTCAAGGAGAGCACATTGCGCACCATCGCCGAGACCGGAGTGGACTATGTGTCGATCGGCACCCTGACCAAGGATGTCAAGGCGGTGGATTTGTCGATGCGGCTGAGTTTGTAACCGGAGCTTTGCCCCAGCCCGATTCGCGGTAACTAGCGCAAGCGCCTGCGGCGACTTCACTCTACGATCTAACCCGTCATTCGACTGACGTTTCCGCGGCATCAACCAGGACAATCGTTGCAGAGTGGCGTGCGACGGCGCATATATTAACCCGGCAACCAAATATCCCAAATCAAGCCGCATAAGAGATACGCGGATGCCTGAAATAAGCATGGATTCGGTGGGGACGTAATTGCAGGCGTTTCATAACTGAGCGAACACGGTTTTCCAGGTCTTCCTGATTACGAGCGGGCAAGCCGGTGCGCACTTGCTGTTTCAAGTCGCCGTTCAAGTATTCGTCAGGATTCAGCTCCGGGGCATAGGCCGGCAAGAAAAACAGTTCGATGTGCGCTTTTCGCTCAGCGACCCCAGGCGCTCACCTTCTTGCTGTGGTACACGCGCAGATTGTCGAGAATCAGGAACACCTTGCGCCCCTGGGCAGCCCGAATCAGGCGGGCCAGGAAGCGAATCAGCACTAGGGCTGTCAGCGTTTCCCGGTACAGCATAAAGCGCATGCTTGCCGCGATTGGTCACGGTGGAAATCATATTGGTGGCGAAGCGACTGCCGCTGACCAAACGTACCGGTGTCTCGCCAGCAGGGGCGTAGCTGCGACCGGCATGGCTGTCACTGCGCATACCGGTCTCGTCACCCCACTGAATCTCGGCGTTCTCGGCCTTGGCTCGTTGGGCGATGCGCGGGTAGTCGTTGTCCAGCCAGCGTTGAACCACCTCAGGCTTCTGCTGGTAGGCCCGCTGCAGTGGACGTTGCGGGGTATAGCCCCTGCGCTTGGGGCATTCACCAACCGTGCGCACCGGCATGAGCAAACCACAGCATTGGCGGATCAGTTCGCGTACGGCATCCCGTGTCCAGAGCGCAAAACCGAGCTTGAGTTGATCGGACATCTTGTCGCTCATCAGGGGGCGAATCAGCACTTCCTGACTGGGACTCAAGCTGCGGCGCTCACCCTGGCGCACACCGCGCTGGCCGCCGCTGACGGCAGCTTGTTCGCCTTTGTGCTCGGCGACCTCTGCCCAGTGGGCGACAGTGTGTGTGGGGGGGAACGCCAACCGCTTCGCCAATGGCTTCATAGGTGTAACCCTGCTCACGCATTCGCAGGGCAATAGCGCGCTTTTCGCGCTGTTCTTGGGGCTGAGTTTGCGGGCATCTGTTTTCATGGCGGCAGATTATCCAGCACGCCCTATTTAATTGCCCGGTTAATATTCAAATAATTCTGGATATTGCTTCTGCATTTCCTGCAGCTCAAACATCGCCTGCACATGCCCTCTCTGGCCTGGACCGTATATCCGCTTAAATAACGTCAATTGCTCTCTAGCCACTAGGACCTGACCATTAATCCCCAACGCAACGACATACCGAAGCAAGCCGGAAATGCTCGGATATCGATACACCACCTTCCTCATTCTTTCCAACTCCGCGCGACTCATGTGAGAGTTTGGCGGCGTCCGCACAAAACGTATGAACTCACGCAACTGGCTTAACAGGTGTACATCTGGCGCGGGCTGGGCTGCTTTTAACTGGCCAACACGCGCCAGCTCCATACGCAGCAAGCGGTGATCTTCCTCAATGATCCTATACTCCTTCCAGAAGCAACCAAACAAACCCACACATACAAACAGAGCGACGCCAGTCAACCAACGCGGTGTCGTAAACTCACGCCCTTGCCCCCCGTCCGTAGCCGCCACTCCGAGCAATAACCCCAATGGAAATAGCAAATATGCATGCTCATAAGGAAACTCTACAACTGCATGCGCCAAGACGAAACCAGCTGCAACCAAGGCAAACATGCTCTCGGCACTACTCACGCGCCAAGCAATCCTCGCCAGCCAAGTAGCTATAGCGAAAAAGATCACCCCACCGAGCAACGGACCATTCCATATCATGAGGTCAAGTAATATGTTGTGGCCATTTAAAGAAAGTGCAGGCGCTGAGTAATTCAGGGCGCCTTGCATTTGCGCAACCGGAACCTGGTTCCAGCCATAGCCCCACCAAGGCCCTCGCCATGCTTCTTGCCAGAGCTGCACCCAAATATTAATGCGTTCATTAACCGACCCTACCCTCGCGACACCTACACCGGACTCGGAAAACCATCCGATAATAGAGAGGCAAGCCAAATAAACGCCCACCCACGCCAACAGACCACGCACACTCAGACGAGGCGCATACATTCTGCTCTTGACGCCCCAAAAAACAATGACTGCAATTGCGGCAAGCCATGGAGCACGAGACCCCGTCAACGCAACACCGAATAAGAGGAAACAGGCCAACAGTCCAGCAGTGACAGGGTTCAGCAGGCGCCTCTCATAAAGGTAAAGACCCCCAGCAAGCCCCATACACAGCAATGTAGCCATATTATTAGGCTGCCCTATATTGGCGTAAGGACGAGCTCCGAAGGGCAAATCGGCGACCCAAATAGTGCTAGGCAACTGCAGCCACTGGTGCAAGGCAATCCATGTGGACAAAACTCCGCCCACGACAAACAACCCAGCCAAAGAGCGCACAAAGAAATAGTGATTAACTGACCCCGACGGAAAGCTGTAGCCAACCTGCAACATCAAAGCAAAGCCAAACAAGTACAGCGACACGATAAGTGCGTCACCCGCAAAGTAGATCACTCCAAAAACCATCTGAAGCAGCGGTATCACTGGCAACAATAAAAAGCCAATTAAAGCCGGCGAGAGCCTCCCCCCCACCCGCAGCATGGTTGAAACAAGCAGAATTCCGGCCAAGAAGACCGCAAACTCCTGATAAGCAACTGCCCACGGTGAGTAATGATTAGGTAAAAGCCAAGCCACTAAAAATGCAATAGCGGACAACACAACCAACCACCGCTCGACTCGGTTCAAATCCATCACCAGCCACCATGTTTTCAGACAAAAAAATGCCCCACTACAAGTGGGGCACCTTTTAAAGCATCTCATCCTTACCGCCTGAGACAGACTGACTAACTGTCCCACGGAGGTAAGCTCACCAGAAGATCACTTGCAGCTGCCAGGCATCCAATTCACCGGAGTACCAGTGCAGGCCCAACTCTGGATCGGACCAGTGCTTGCGTTGGGAGTAGGAACCAAGTTAACGACAACAGCTGTCCCACTAACGGTACCAGTAGCCCGGATCGCACCAGCAGCGGAGACGGTTACAGTACTAACAAACTGCGAGGAAGGTGTTGAGGCACACCCATTGAAACTATTAGCAGTGAACGTTGAGGCACTTTGGTTGATTTCAGAAACACACGTGCGTGCCCCACTCGCCGCGAGCACAACCTCAGAAGCCCGAGCGCGGTTTGTGTAGTCTTGGTAGGCCGGCAAGGCAATTGCCGCCAGAATACCGATGATCGCAACCACGATCATCAATTCAATCAGGGTAAAACCCTTTTGCAATTGAGCTTTCATAGAATTTCTCCTGGAAGTGTTAAGGTCCTACGACCTGAGCAAAGGAATGCAGGTCCTATGCCAACTTCAAACCCAGCGATAAACATGGAGTTACATCGAGGAAAGCCACCACTCGCGCAACACCAGCAAGGCAATTTCTGCCATTTTTTGTCACTCAAGCCGCCACACCTAGCAGCTAGAGTTCAACTACGTTATAAGGCACGCATTGCGTATGGAGTCTGCGATGAACGAAAGCGTGTCCCTGACCGGCCTGGCCAAACAGATGGTGCTGGCCGAACTGCTCGACGAGAAAGCCGCTCAGCAGGCCCAGCAGCAGGCCCAGCGCAACAAACTGCCGCTGGTGACCTACCTGGTGCAGAACAAACTGGTAAAGAGCCGAGCACTGGCCGAGTTGGCTGCCGATCAGTTTGGCGTCGCCTTCTTCGACCTCAACACGCTGGACAAGGAAGGCGCACCACGGGAGCTGGTCAGCGAAAAGCTGGCACGCCAGCACCGCGCCTTGCCACTGTGGCGCCGGGGCAACAAACTATTCATTGGCGTCTCCGACCCGACCAACCACCAGGCGGTCACCGATATCCAGTTCAGCACCGGCCTGAATACCGAGGCAATTCTGGTCGAGGATGACAAGCTGGGCGACGCCATCGACAAGTTCTTCGATTCCGCCACCAGCGGCATGGAGGACCTGGCAGACGTGGACCTCGACGGCCTGGATGTCGAGGCTGTTGACGAGAACAAGCAGGACAGCGATGGCGGTGTCGACGCCGACGATGCGCCCGTCGTGCGCTTCGTCAACAAAATGCTGCTTGACGCCATCAAGGGCGGCTCGTCCGACCTGCACTTCGAGCCTTACGAGAAGGCCTATCGGGTACGCTTTCGCACCGACGGCATCCTTCACGAAGTAGCCCGCCCGCCGATTCAGCTAGCACCACGCATCTCGGCACGCCTGAAGGTAATGGCCGCCCTGGACATATCAGAGCGGCGCAAGCCCCAGGATGGCCGGATCAAAATGAAGATATCGAAGAACAAGGCCATCGACTTCCGCGTCAACACCCTGCCGACCCTGTGGGGCGAAAAGATCGTAATGCGCATCCTCGACCCCACCAGCGCGCAAATGGGCATCGACGCCCTGGGCTATGAGGAGGACCAGAAAGCGCTTTATATGGCGGCCCTGAAACAACCCCAAGGCATGATCCTAGTGACCGGCCCCACCGGCTCGGGCAAGACCGTTTCGCTCTATACCGGCCTGAATATCCTCAACACACCTGACGTCAATATTTCCACCGCAGAAGACCCGGTGGAGATCAACCTGGAGGGCATCAACCAGGTCAACGTCAACCCTAAGCAGGGCATGGACTTTACCCAGGCCCTCAGGGCGTTTCTGCGCCAGGACCCCGACATCATCATGGTCGGCGAGATTCGAGACTTGGACACCGCCTCCATCGCGGTCAAGGCGGCGCAAACCGGCCATATGGTGATGTCGACGCTGCACACCAATAGCGCGGCAGAGACCCTGACCCGCCTTCGCAACATGGGCGTTCCGTCATTCAACATCGCCACCTCGGTCAACCTGATCATCGCCCAGCGCCTCGCGCGCAAGCTGTGCAGCCACTGCAAGAAAGAAATCGACGTGCCTCGCGAAACCCTGCTGGCCGAGGGCTTCCCCGAAGACAAGATCGGCTCCTTCAAGATTTTCGGCCACGTGGGCTGCGAAAACTGCAAGGACGGCTACAAAGGCCGTGTCGGTATTTATGAAGTGGTTAAAAACACGCCCAACCTGCAGCGGATTATCATGGAGGAAGGCAACTCCATCGACATCTCTGCACAGATGCGCAAAGACGGCTTTAATGACCTGCGCACCTCAGCCCTGTTGAAGGCCATGCAAGGCGTTACCAGCCTTGAGGAAGTCAACCGCGTGACCAAGGATTAACCATGGCGGAAAAAGCACTCAAGACCAGCGTTTTCAGCTGGGAAGGCAAAGACAAGAAGGGCGCCATCGTCAAGGGCGAGCTCAACGGCCAGAACCCTGCCTTGGTCAAGGCCCAGTTGCGTAAACAGGGTATAAACCCGACCAAGGTTCGCAAGAAAGCCACCTCGCTGTTCAGTGCCGGCAAGAAGATCAAACCCATGGACATCGCGCTGTTCACCCGACAGATGGCGACCATGATGAAAGCGGGTGTACCTCTACTACAGTCGTTCGACATCATCGGCGAAGGTTTCGACAACCCCAACATGCGCAAGCTAGTCGACGAAGTAAAGCAAGAGGTGGCGGCCGGTAACAGCTTTGCGACTTCACTACGCAAGAAACCCGAATACTTCGATGATCTCTACTGCAATCTGGTCGACTCCGGCGAGCAAGCCGGCGCCTTGGAAACCCTGTTGGACCGTATCGCTACCTATAAAGAAAAAACCGAGGCACTGAAAGCCAAGATCAAGAAGGCCATGAATTACCCAATCGCGGTGGTTGTCGTGGCCATCATCGTTTCAGCCATCCTGTTGATCAAGGTGGTGCCGCAGTTCGAAACGGTTTTCGCCAACTTCGGTGCCGAGCTCCCTGCATTTACCCTAATGGTCATCGGAATATCCCAAACATTACAAGAGTCATGGCTCTATATATTGATCGGCCTTTTTGCTCTAGCCTTCGCCCTGAAAGAAATCCATAAGAAGTCGCAGAAATTCCGTGACTGGGCTGACCGCACCGTCCTCAGGATGCCGATTGTCGGCGACATCCTCTACAAATCCGCCGTGGCCCGCTTCGCCCGCACACTCTCTACCACCTTTGCCGCCGGCGTACCCTTGGTGGAGGCGCTGGACTCCGTGGCCGGTGCAACCGGCAATGTGGTGTTCAAAAACGCCACCAACAAGGTCAAGGCGGACGTCTCCACCGGCATGCAGCTCAACTTCTCCATGCGCACCACCGGTACCTTCCCGTCCATGGCAATCCAGATGACCGCCATCGGCGAAGAGTCTGGCGCCTTGGACGAGATGCTCGACAAGGTCGCGACCTTCTATGAGGAGGAAGTCGACAATATGGTTGACGGGCTGACCAGCCTGATGGAGCCGATCATCATGTCCGTTCTGGGCGTTCTGGTGGGCGGCCTCATCATTGCCATGTACCTGCCCATCTTCCAACTGGGCTCCGTCGTATAGATCATGGCTGTCCTTCAGTTTCTAGCCAGCCACGGGCTGGCCTTTGTTTTAGTCTCACTTCTAGTTGGCCTGCTGCTCGGCAGCTTTCTCAACGTGGTGGTCTACCGCCTCCCCCTGATGCTTGAGCGCGACTGGAAGATGCAGGCCCGCGAGATCCTCGATCTGCCCGGTGAGCCGGCGCAAGCGACCTTCAACCTGATACTGCCGAACTCCCAATGCCCGCACTGCGGCCACGAGATTCGCCCCTGGGAGAACATCCCGGTGCTGAGCTATCTGGCGCTGCGCGGCAAGTGCGCCAGTTGCAAGGCGCCCATCAGCAAGCGCTATCCCTTGGTGGAACTGGCCTGCGGCCTGCTGTCGGCCTATGTTGCCTGGCATTTTGGCTTTACCTGGCAGGCTGGAGCCCTGCTGCTACTGACCTGGGGCCTGCTGGCGATGAGCCTGATCGACGCCGACCACCAGCTGCTGCCGGACTCCCTGGTGCTGCCCCTGCTGTGGCTCGGCCTGATCGCCAACTCCTTCGGCCTGTTCGCCAGCCTCGGCGACGCCCTGTGGGGCGCCGTCGCCGGCTACCTGAGCCTGTGGTCGGTGTATTGGCTGTTCAAGCTGGTCACCGGCAAGGAAGGCATGGGCTACGGCGACTTCAAGCTATTGGCCATGCTCGGCGCCTGGGGCGGCTGGCAGGTGCTGCCGCTGACCATCCTGCTGTCGTCGCTGGTCGGCGCAGTGCTCGGAGTGATCATGCTGCGCCTGCGCAATGCCGAGACCAGCACCCCGATCCCTTTCGGCCCCTATCTGGCGATAGCCGGCTGGATCGCCCTGCTCTGGGGCGAGCAGATCACCGGCACCTACCTGCAGTTCGCAGGATTCCGCTAAGGACTAGCCTGCCAGCCCCAAGGCAAACCACCACCCGCCCCTCGACATCGGGGCGGGCCACGCCAGGGCATGCCGCTGCACAGCCCCCTCGTTCGCCAGCACACAACCGCCCAGGCTACAATTCCCGCCCGATATATTGCTTAGAGAGTCGAACTCGATCATGAAGCCCTGGATTCTGGGCCTTACCGGCGGTATCGGCAGCGGCAAGAGCGCGGTTGCACAGCACTTCATCGAGCAGGGTGTGCACCTGGTGGACGCCGATCAGGCCGCCCGCTGGGTGGTCGAACCCGGCCGGCCGGCGTTGGCGCAGATAGCCGAGCATTTCGGCGCCGAAGTCCTGCTGACCGACGGCCAACTGAATCGCGCCACCCTGCGCTCACGCGTGTTCGCCAATATCGACGAGCGCCGCTGGCTGGAGGCTCTGCTGCACCCTCTGATTCGCCAGGAGATCGTCGATGACCTGGCCCGGGCCGAATCCCCCTACGCGGTGCTGGTGTCGCCGCTGCTGATCGAATCGGGCCAGCACGAACTGACCCAGCGCATACTGGTGGTCGACGCCCCCGAGTTGCTCCGCATAGAGCGCACCATGCAACGCGACCAGACCACCGCCGAGCAGGTCCAGGCCATCCTCAAGGCACAGGCCAGCCGGGAAGAGCGGCTGCGCCATGCCGACGACATCCTGGTCAACGACCGCGACCTGGACTGGTTGCGCAGCGAAGTCGAACGCCTGCACACTTTTTATCTCAGCCTACGCGGAGGCCAACCATGAGCGCACCCACCACAGTCGCCTGCCCCACCTGCGGCGCGCCCGTCGAATGGGGGCCGCAGAGCCCGAGCCGGCCCTTCTGCTCCGAGCGCTGCAAGCTGATCGATCTGGGCGCCTGGGCCTCGGAAGAGCACGCCATTCCCGGCAACGAGCTGGAGGACGACCTGTTTTCCGGCGAGCTGCCGCCACGCAAGCACTGAGGCGCAGGCACGACCATCAAGATAAGGGGCCGGGCCTGCACGGCCCCGACAGCACCCCACCCCCAGCGCTATCTCTCGTCGTCCTTCCAGGGTGCCGATAGATAGCGCGTACGGTTGAAGGTTTCCAGCCAGTCCGGACAGAACACCACCAGGGCCGTGACCACCATCCCGTTGGTGAACGCCTCGGGGAAGACCACCAACCAGAGATAACCGACGAAATCGCCGAGCCAATGCGGCATGGGGTACAAACCATCGACCCAGAGCACAGCGAGCCCGAACAGGACGCAGAGCAAGGCGGCCAACGCCGCGGGAAAGAAGCCGCAGCAGAAGATGTAGACGAACAGGTTGCGTGGCTGCGCCCGCTCCACCCGCAACGCGCAGACCTCGGCAATCAGCACCGGCAACAGCACCAGCAACACGCCGTTCACCCCCAACGCCGCCAGTTCCTGGCGCCCCAGGGCCAGCAGGCCCAACTGCGCGGCGAAGCCGGCGAGGATCGCCAGCGGCCAGTCGAGCAACAGGGTCACCGCCGTCATGCCGATGAGGTGGTAGGACAACCCGGAATCGAAGTCGCGGCGCACCAGCCACAGGAAGACCAACGCGAACGCCGTACCGAACAGCAGATGCTGCCGGCGCAGATCGCTGCACAGCTCCAGCCATGGCGCGCGCCACAGGGCCCAGAGCAACGCGGGAAGATACAGCAGCCAGCCGCTCCACAGGCTAGCGGGTGAAAGCAACGCGGCCGCGATCATGACAAGATTCCAACAACGGACGGATGAACGCGACCAGTCTACACCGCCGCTCCCTTATCTGGACTCGCACCTGCGGACTGCGGCAACCGCCCCCCCGCCACCACGCAACCCGCTTTCCCGGCGGAGCAGGCTTGGCACTCGCCCAGTACACCGGGAGCCGACCGAAGAGCCGCCGCCCCAGGCCTTATTGTGGCCGGGGGTACCAAGCCTCCCAAGCTGCGGGCTAAGCTGATGCTATGGATGACTCCGACTATCTGCGCCTGCTCACGCACCAGGCCGAACAGGCCAATGCCTTCCTCTCCAATGCCCGCAAATGGGAGCGCGAGCGCTGGGTCTGCCAGCGCCTGCTGCAAGCCCTGAACATCGACCACCGCCTGGAGGAATTCAGCGCAGCGGAACAGGAGCCACCCGATGTGCTGTTTCGCGAGGCCAGCTTCGAGGTGTTCTTCGTCCTGGACGAAGGCCGGCGCCTGAACGACGAATGGCGCGCCGAACTGGAGCGCCGGCGCAGCGCCTTCTCCCTGAAACAACTGGTGCGCCGCGAGGCCAAGCCGCGGCGCATTCCCGCCGCGGAACTGCAGGCACGTCTGGCCCCGACGCTGCGCAAGAAGGCCCACAACTACAGCGAACGCGGCCTCGACCTCGGCGAGCTGGACTTGCTCGCCTACGTCAACCTCAAGCGTGCCGTACCGGACTTCAACAGCCACTTCCCGCCCCCCACCGAATACCTGCGCCAAGGCTGGCGCTCACTGTCCCTGGTGGGCCCGACCTTCGCCCGCGTGCTGTTCGCCCATCCGGACGCCCCGGATTTCCTGCGCGGCAACCTGGGCCGCAGCGTGCTGTTCGACGTGGGTATCAGCCTATGAGCCCGCTGCAGTCCCTGCTCGCCAACGTGCCCCAGCAGGGTCGGGTGCGCTGGATCGGCGTGCGTCCCGAGTCGCGCGGCGCCATGCTCGAACTGGAAGCGGTGGAGGCCCGTCGCGAAGCCGGCCTAACCGGCGACCACAGCCGCCCAGGTCCGCGCAATGCGCGCCAGGTGACGCTGATTCAGTGGGAGCACCTGGCGGTGATCGGTGCGCTGATCGGTCGAACCGCCGAGCGGCCGCTGCGCGCCGAGGAGCTGCGCCGCAATATCGCCGTCAGCGGCATCAACCTGTTCAGCCTCAAGGGCCGGCGCTTCCGCCTCGGCCAGGCCATCCTGGAAACCACCGGCTGGTGCCAGCCCTGCGCTCGCCTGGAGGAACGCCTGGGTCCCGGGACCTTTCAGGCCGTACGCGGCCACGGCGGCATCACCGCCCGGGTCGTGCAAGGTGGCATTATTAGACTGAACGACATCCTTCACGTTGAGCCCTTATAACCGCCACGGCTAGAATAGCCATCACCTGCAGGCCACAAGCACACCGCCGCGCACTCCGCGCCGCCTCCATCGAGGTTTCCATGTCCAGCCGCCTGAGCCCCGACGACCAGCAACGCGTCGACCAATACCTGAGCGCTCCGCAGCATCGGGTCCAGCGCCCCCCCTTCCGGGTCTGGCGCCTGCTGCTGGTCATCCTCGCCGTGGTCATCGGACTGGGCCTGCTGAGCCGTCTACTGAGTCGATTGGCGCTATGAGCTGCTTCGCGCTCGCCCAATCGGACGCCCGCCGCTTTCTTCAAAGCCTTGTGAGAGTGTTCCATGTCCCATCGAATAGTCATCGTCGGCGGCGGCGCCGGCGGCCTGGAGCTTGCCACCCGCCTGGGTAGAACCCTGGGCAAGCGCGGCCAGGCCAAAGTCGTCCTGGTCGACGCCAACCTGACGCATATCTGGAAACCGCTGCTGCACGAGGTGGCGGCCGGCTCGCTCAACTCCTCGGAGGACGAGCTGAACTACGTGGCCCAGGCGAAATGGAACCACTTCGAGTTCCAGCTCGGACGCATGACCGGGCTGAACCGCGCCGACCGGCGCATCACCCTGGCCGCTACTATCGACGAGCGCGGCGAGGTGCTGATGCCCGAGCGCGAGCTGAGCTATGACAGCCTGGTGATCGCCGTTGGCAGCACCACCAACGACTTCGGCACCCCCGGCGCAGCCGAACACTGCCTGTTCCTCGACACCCGCGAACAGGCCGAACGCTTCCACCGCCAGCTGCTCAGCCACTACCTGCGCGCCCACGCCAACCAGGGCGACACGACCGAGCAGATCAGCGTGGCCATAGTCGGCGCCGGCGCCACTGGCGTGGAGCTGGCCGCCGAACTGCATCATGCCGCCCACGAGCTGGCCGCCTACGGCCTGGACCGCATCCGCCCCGAGAACATGCGCATCACCCTGATCGAGGCCGGCCCGCGGGTACTGCCGGCGCTGCCGGAGCGTATCGGCCAGCCCGTGCACCGCACCCTGGAGAAACTCGGGGTGACCGTACTCACCAATGCCGCCGTCAGCCAGGTAACCGACGACGCCCTGCATACCGCCCAGGGCGAAACCATCACCGCCAGCTTCAAGGTGTGGGCCGCCGGCATCCGCGCCCCTGGTTTTCTCAAAGACCTGGACGGCCTGGAGAGCAACCGCATCAACCAGCTGCAGGTGCGCCCGACCCTGCAGACCACCCGCGACGACAACATCTTCGCCTTCGGCGATTGCGCCGCCTGCCCGCAACCCGGCAACGAAGGCCGCAACGTTCCGCCACGCGCCCAGGCCGCCCACCAGCAGGCCTCCCTGCTGGCCAGATCGCTGAAGCTGCGCATCGCCGGTCAACCCCTACCGGAATACCGCTACCGCGACTACGGCTCGCTGATCTCGCTGGCGAGCTTCTCCGCGGTCGGCAACCTGATGGGCAACCTGACCGGCAGCGTGATGCTCGAGGGCTGGCTGGCCAGGGTGTTCTACGTATCGCTCTACCGCATGCACCAGATGGCGCTGTACGGCCCGCTGCGCACCCTGCTGCTGATGCTCAGCGACCGCATCGGCCGCAGCACCGAGCCACGCCTGAAACTGCACTGAGCCCCTCACCTATACTGCGCATGGGACACTCACCCGCGAGGCCTTCCCATGCGCAGCCTCTCCTGGCTCTGCCTGATACTGCTTCCGGCGCTGTCTGCAGCGAAGGAGCCCGTCACCGTCTTCTACATCGAGAAGCCGCCCTACTATCACAGCGAACAGGGCGAGCCGACCGGCTTCCTGCTGGAGCGCACCCGCGCGATATTCAGCCAGGCCGGCATCGAGGTGCGCTTCGAAGCGCGTCCGGCCAAACGCATTCAGATGGAGTTTCAACTGGAGCGCCAGCCGGCCTGCTCGGTTGGCTGGTTCAAGACCGCGCAACGCAGCCGCTATGCCTGGTTCTCCCGAGCCATTCATCGCGACGCCCCCATGGTCGTGCTGACGCGCACCACCCTGAGCGAACAGATCAAGGCCTATGCCAGCCTCGCCGCACTGCTGAACAGTCCGCTGCGTCTAGGGCTGATCGATGGCTTCTCCTATGGTGAGCTGGATGGGCTGCTCGCCCGTGCCAGCCGCAGCAATATCACCGCCGCGCCCACCCAGAGCGTGCGCATGCTCGCGGCCGAGCGCATCGACTACACCCTGGTCGACGAGCGGGAACTACCCTATATCCTGGCGGAGGCGGACCTGCGCGACGCGCGACTGGCGCAACTGAACATGCCGGACATTCCGCCGGGGCAGTTACGCTATCTGATGTGCAGCAGGGAGATGGATCGGAGACTGCGAGAGCGTCTCGACCGGGCCATTTCGGCCCTGGGCCTGGAGCCCGAGTGATGCGAAGAGGAAGTGGTGGGTCGTGTAGGATTCGAACCTACGACCAATTGGTTAAAAGCCAACTGCTCTACCAACTGAGCTAACGACCCAAAAAATGGTCGGGGTAGGGGGATTCGAACTCCCGACATCCTGCTCCCAAAGCAGGCGCGCTACCGGACTGCGCTATACCCCGGCTGAAGATTGGCTCCGCGACCTGGACTCGAACCAGGGACCCAATGATTAACAGTCATTTGCTCTACCGACTGAGCTATCGCGGAACTATTACCTTCGGCTCTCCGCCGCGGCTGGCGACATCCATCGTTTACCGCTTCAGAGGCGCGCCATTTTACGGTTCCAGAACGCCCTGTCAACCCTTTAAAGTGCTTTTATGACAATGCTTTGCAGGTGAGAGAGGGGCTGCTATATCTTCTAGGACTCTGTTCGTTGCGGGACGCGCCAGCCGCAAGGCTTCTGCCAGGAAAATGCATGACTACCCAGGACACGCCGCCAGACTCCCCGCCCCCAGCACCGACCCTCGCCAGCCGCGGCATTCAGCCACGCTTCGGTGAGCTGGGACAGAATTGCCGGAAGCTGGTGATGAATCGCCTGGCCGAACACCTGACCGGCGTCTTCGGCCAGGTCGATGACACCCTGTTCGGCTGCGCGGAGAACGCCGAGAACAATCGAGTACAAACCCTGTTCTTCGACAGCATGCGCGAGATTCGCAAGCTGCGCCCGCAGATCGAGCGCGCCTACCACCAGAAAATTTCGCGCAACTTCTCCGACTTTCTCGACGGCAAGCTCAAGCCGCCAGCCAGCGCTGCCGAGGTCGACGCCGACCAGTTGGCCCTGGTGCAAAACGAGGACTACGAGGAAAGCCTGCAGGTCAGCAACATGGTCAGTCGCGTCAAGGCGAACTGCGCCCAGGTACTGTACGGCCTCGAGCAACGCCTGGCGCTGCTCAACCGCGGCAAGAAGCTTGGCGAAGACACCAACCCCTTCGGCCCGCTGATGATTGCCCAGGCCTTCCGCGAAGCCCTGGCGCCCTGCCCCTTCCCGCTGCGGATCAAGGTGATCCTCTACAGCCTGTTCGACCAGCATGTCATGCACAGCCTGGACAGCCTCTATGCAGCACTGAACCAGCTACTGATCGACGCGGGCGTGCTGCCCAATCTGAAATACGGCGCGCAACGCAATGACGCCACCGGGCGCCAGCACGCGCCGAACGGAGCGCCGGCGGCGCCAACGACGACGAAGACCGCCCCGGACCATCAGGGCGTCCCGGGCA
Source organism: Pseudomonas sp. MBLB4123 (assembly GCF_051904775.1). Taxonomy (NCBI): domain Bacteria; kingdom Pseudomonadati; phylum Pseudomonadota; class Gammaproteobacteria; order Pseudomonadales; family Pseudomonadaceae; genus Pseudomonas; species Pseudomonas sp. MBLB4123. Next base: position 4,254,744 of record NZ_CP196711.1, on the reverse strand, counting down.
CCGCGCACGAAACCGGCGACCAGGGCGGGGCCGGCTTGCCCCCCCCTCCCGACCTCGACGGCCCGCCACCCGCGGACCCCGCCTTGCTGCTCAGCGGCCTCGGCGCACTACTCGGCGAGCGCCGCCGGCGCGACATCGACGCGCCCCTGCTCGGCGGTACCCGCAGCATCGCCAGTTTCGCGCCACGCGATGCCAGCCGTACCTACAGCGCCAACGACCTGCTCGAGGCGCTGAACCGCATGCAGCGCCAGTCCGCCGACGAGCTGGCGCAGCGCCTGCACCAGCCGCTCAAAGTCGAGGGCCTGAAGGTCGACCTGCAGCAGCAGTTGGCGGCCCACAGCCCCCAACCCGGGCAACACAGGCTGGCGGACCAGGAAGCCGATATCGTCGACCTGGTCGGCATGCTGTTCGACTTCATCCTGGACGACGAAAACCTGCCCGACAGCTGCAAGACCATCCTCTCTCACCTGCACACGCCCTACCTGAAGGTCGCCGTGCAAGACAAGGCGCTGTTCACCCAGCACCATCACCCCGCCCGCCGCCTGCTCAACAGCATGGCCCAGGCCGGCGTGCTGTATGGCGGCGAGGGCGACGAGCGCGGCCTGCTGGCGAAAATGCAGTGGGCGGTCGAACGGGTCATCCAGGACTTCGACGGCGACCTGCAGCTGTTCGGGCGCCTGCTGGAGGAGTTCGACGCATTCGTCGCGGCCCTCAAGCACAAGGTCGACCTGCGCGAGCGCCGCGCGATGGAGGCCGCCAAGGGCCGCGACAAGTTACTCGGCGCACGCCAGCAGGCCCTCGACATCATCGCCCGCAGCCTGCATGAGCGCGAGCCGCCGAGCATCATACGCAACTTCCTGGAGCTGACCTGGGCCGACGTACTGGTATTCACCCTCCTGCGCCACGGCGAACAGAGCGACGAATGGCAGCGCGCCTGCGAGGTAGCCGAGCAGCTGGCCTGGAGCGGCACCCTACTGGACGCCGCCGGGCGCGAGCGCCTGCAGGCTCTGCGCGTGCCCCTGCTGAGCGACCTGCGCCAGGGCCTGCAACAACTGGGCAGCTACCACGAGGAGGGCATTCGCCGCCTGCTGAAGGACCTGGTCGCCTGTCAGCATGCCGTGCAGGCCAAGCAACCGCAGGTTGCCGCCCAGCTCCCTCCCACACTGCCGGACAGCCCGCTCGGCGCCATGCTCGGCGAGGATGCCGAGCTCGCCCGCCTGGCCCCACAAGGAGCGGAGCTGTCGCCCCGCGCCCAGGTACTGGCCAATCAGCTGGCACACATCGAGTTCGGCACCTGGTTCGAGTTCACCGCCGATGCACAGGCCAGAGTATTGAAGCTGTCCTGGTTCAGCCCGACAACGCACAACTACATGTTCGTCGACCAGAGTGGCCAGCGCGCGGCGATCAAGCCACGCGCCCTGCTGGCCCGCGAAATGGAACAGGGGCTGGCGCGGATACTCTCCGAGGCCCACGACACGCCACTGGTCGACCGCGCCCTCTCCGCCATCTACCGCGTACTGCAGCGCTTTACCGGGCGCGCAAGCGAGTCCCACTAAAGGAGCCCCCATGGAAGATCGTCGTCAGCACAGCCGCCACGGCACCGAGCTGCAGCTGGAGGTCTTCGAGCTGCACTCCGGCCAGCGCCTCGGCCGCGTGGTGGACCTCTCCGCCGAAGGCTTCATGCTGTTCAGCGACACACCACAGACGGCCGATGTGCTGGTGGAGTGCCGCCTGGTCAGCGAGCAGGAGATCGAAGGGGTCGGCGAGATCACCCTGGGCGCAGACTGCCTATGGAGCCGCCCCGGGGCGGACGGCCAGCACTGCTGGGCCGGTTTTCATATCATCGATCTGGCGGAAGACCAGGCCGCGGCGCTGGCATTGCTGCTGCAACACCTCTGAGCGGCGCCCCCCCCTAACGGCGCCGCACCACTACTGTGGTGCAGCGCACTGACGCGCACCTCCGGCGGAGGCGCCAGCCGGTTCAGGCAAAGACGATCTCCTCGCCCTCCACCTTCGCACTCACGCTACTGCCGGGCGCAAACCGGCCGGAGAGAATCAGCTGTGCCAGCGGGTTCTCCACCCAGCGCTGGATCGCGCGCTTCAGCGGGCGGGCACCGTATACCGGGTCGTAGCCCACGGCGATCAGCTTGTCCAGGGCCTCCTCGGAGAGCTCCAGGCTCAGCTCGCGCTCGGCGAGCCGCTGACGCAAGCGGCCCAGCTGGATCTGCGCAATGCCGGCGATCTGCTCGCGGGCCAGGGGCTCGAACACCACCACCTCGTCGATGCGGTTGACGAACTCCGGACGGAAATGGCTGCCCACCGCGTCCATCACCGCCGCCCGCTGCGCGTCGCGGTCGCCGACCAGCTCCTGGATCTGCGCCGAACCGAGGTTGGAGGTCATCACCAGCACGCAGTTCTTGAAGTCGACGGTGCGTCCGTGGCTGTCGGTCAGGCGGCCGTCCTCGAGCACCTGCAGGAGGATGTTGAATACATCCGGGTGCGCCTTCTCCACCTCGTCCAGCAGCACCACCGAGTAAGGCTTGCGGCGCACCGCCTCGGTCAGGTAGCCGCCCTCTTCGTAGCCGACGTAGCCGGGCGGCGCGCCGATCAGCCGCGCCACCGAATGCTTCTCCATGAACTCGGACATATCGATGCGCACCAGCGCCTCCTCGGTATCGAAGAGGAACTCGGCCAGGGCCTTGCACAGCTCGGTCTTGCCCACCCCGGTCGGACCGAGGAACAGGAAGGAGCCGCTGGGCCGGTTCGGGTCCGACAGCCCGGCGCGGGAGCGACGCACCGCATTGGCCACGGCGACCACCGCCTCGTCCTGGCCGATCACCCGCTGGTGCAACAGGCCCTCCATCTTCAGCAGCTTGTCGCGCTCGCCCTCGAGCATCTTGGCCACCGGGATGCCGGTCCACTTGGACACCACCTCGGCGATCTCCTCCTCGGTGACCTTGCTGCGCAGCAGTTGGTTCTCGGTCTTGCCGTGCTGATCGACCATCTGCAGGCTGCGCTCCAGGTCCGGAATCACGCCGTATTGCAGTTCCGCCATGCGATTGAGGTCGCCCTTGCGCCGCGCCGCCTCGAGTTCCTGACGGGCCTGCTCGATCTTCTCCTGGATCTGCGCGGAACCCTGCACCTCGGCCTTCTCCGACTTCCAGATATCCTCCAGGTCGGCGTACTCGCGCTCCAACCGGGCGATGTCCTCGTTGAGCTTGGCCAGACGCTTGATCGCCGCCTCGTCGTCCTCCTTCTTCAGGGCCTGGGCCTCGACCTTGAGCTGGATCATCCTGCGCTCCAGGCGGTCGAGCACCTCGGGCTTGGAGTCGATCTCCATGCGGATGCGACTGGCGGCCTCGTCGACCAGGTCGATGGCCTTGTCCGGCAGCTGGCGGTCGGTGATGTAGCGGTGGCTGAGCTTGGCGGCGGCGATGATCGCGCCGTCGGTGATGGCCACCTTGTGGTGCACCTCGTAGCGCTCCTTGAGGCCGCGCAGGATGGCGATGGTGTCCTCCTCGCTGGGCTCGTCCACCAGCACCTTCTGGAAGCGCCGCTCCAGGGCGGCGTCCTTCTCGATGTACTGGCGGTACTCGTCCAGGGTGGTGGCGCCGACGCAGTGCAGCTCGCCACGGGCCAGGGACGGCTTGAGCATGTTGCCGGCATCCATGGCCCCCTCGGCCTTGCCGGCGCCGACCATGGTATGCAGCTCGTCGATGAACAGGATGATCCGCCCTTCCTGCTTGGCCAGTTCGTTGAGCACCGCCTTGAGGCGCTCCTCGAACTCGCCGCGGAATTTGGCCCCGGCGATCAGCGCGCCCATGTCCAGGGCCAACAGGCGCTTGTCCCTGAGGCCGTCGGGCACCTCGCCGTTGACGATGCGCTGGGCCAGGCCCTCGGCGATGGCGGTCTTGCCCACCCCGGGCTCGCCGATCAGCACCGGGTTGTTCTTGGTACGCCGCTGCAACACCTGGATGGTGCGGCGGATCTCGTCGTCGCGGCCGATCACCGGGTCGAGCTTGCCCTCCTCGGCGCGCTTGGTCAGGTCGATGCAGTACTTGTCCAGGGCCTGGCGCGCCTCCTCGGCATTGGGGTCGTTCACCGCATCGCCGCCGCGCAGGTTGGCGATGGCGTTCTCCAATGCCTTCTTGCTCACGCCCTGACCGAGCAGCAGCTTGCCGAGCCTGGTGTTCTCGTCCATGGCGGCGAGCAGCACCAGTTCGCTGGAGATGAACTGGTCGCCCTTCTGCTGGGACAGGCGGTCGGCCTGGTTGAGCAGGCGCGCCAGGTCCTGGGACAGGTTCACATCCCCGGTCGGGTTCTGGATCTTGGCCAGCTGGTCCAGCTCCTTGGTCAGGGCCTTGCGCAGACCGGCCACGTCGAAACCCACCTGCATCAGCAGCGGCCTGATCGAGCCGCCCTGCTGGTCGAGCAGGGCCTGCATCAGGTGCAGCGGCTCGATGGCCGCATGGTCGAGGCCGACGGCCAGGGACTGGGCGTCGGACAGGGCGAGCTGCAACTTGCTGGTCAAACGGTCGATTCGCATGGCGTCATCCTTTGTTCGATGGGCAGGCCGGCACGCCGAAGAGGCCGGAGAAAATGCCTGCCGAGATGAAGACTAGATAAGGACGATTGTGCGACTTTCAAGCCGCACGGCCTTGACCCGGATCAGTCGGCCAGCCAGATCAGCGAGGCGAAGCGGCCGGTACGCGGGGCGCGGCGGTAGGAGAAGAAGCATGGATCGCGGTAGGTGTCCAGGCCGCCACCGTAGACGGCGGTCACCCCGCGGGCCGCCAGGCGGATGCGCGCCAGCCGGTAGATGTCGGCGAGAAAGCGCCCGGCGTTGGCACTGGGCACAAAGGCGACCGCGGCCTGGGGGTGGGCCGCGACGAAGGCCGCGCGCACCTCGGCGCCGACCTCGAAGCTCTGCGGCCCGATGGCCGGGCCGAGCCACACCAGCACCTCGTCCGGCGCACAACCCAGGGCGTCCAGGGTCGCCTCCAGCACCCCGGCCGCCAAGCCGCGCCAGCCGGCATGGGCCGCCGCCACGCGGCTGCCGGCGCGATCGCAGAACAGCGCGGGCAGGCAATCGGCGGTCATCACGGTGCAGGCAACGCTCGGCGTCGCGCTCCAGCTGGCGTCGGCCTCGGACAGGGCCCCAGGGTCGGCAGCGGCTACGGCGATGCCGTGCACCTGGCGCAGCCAGGCCGGCCGGCAGCCGAGCTCCGCGACCAGGCGCCGACGGTTCTCGGCGACGGCAACAGGATCGTCCTCGACGTGCTCACCGAGGTTGAGGCTGTCGAAAGGCGACTGGCTGACGCCGCCGCTGCGCGTGGTGACACAGGCCCTGACCCGTGCCGGCGCGGGCCAGTCCGGGGTCAGCCAGTCATGGCCCCGGGCGCTCACCCGATGAAGGCCTCGCGATCCTGACGCAACAGGCTCAGCAACCAGACCAGATCGTCCGGCAACGGCGACTCCCACTTCATACGCTTGCCGGTGACCGGGTGATCCAGCTCGAGGAAGCGCGCATGCAGGGCCTGGCGCGGAAACTCCTTCAAACTCTGCACCAGGGTCGGGCTGGCCGCCGGCGGGATGCGGAAGCGTCCGGCGTAGACCGGGTCGCCCACCAGCGGATAGCCGATATGGCTCATGTGCACGCGGATCTGGTGGGTGCGCCCGGTTTCCAGCTTGACCCGGGCATGGGTGTGCGAGCGGAAGCGCTCCAGCACCCGGTAGTGACTGACCGCCGGCTTGCCACCGTCGGTCACCGCCATGCGCTGGCGCTGCGCCGAGCTGCGGCCGATCGGCGCAGCGATCTTGCCACCGGCGGTGATCACGCCGATCACCACGCACTCGTAGATGCGGCTGACCGTGCGCTTCTGCAGCTGGTCGACCAGTTGGGTCTGCGCCTGGAGGGTCTTGGCCACCACCATCAGGCCGGTGGTGTCCTTGTCCAGGCGATGGACGATGCCGGCGCGCGGCACGTTGACGATATCCGGCACGTGGTGCAGCAGGGCATTGAGCAGGGTGCCGTCGGCATGCCCGGCGGCCGGGTGCACCACCAGGCCGGCGGGCTTGTTGATCACCAGCAGCTGGTCGTCCTCGTAGACGATGTCCAGCTCGATGTCCTGGGCGACCCACTCGCCCTGGGCCTCCTGCTCGGCATCCAGCACCAGCTGCGCACCGCCGTGGACGATGTCGCGCGGCCGCAGCACCGCGCCGTCGACGGTCAGACGGCCTTCCTTGATCCAGGCGGACAGGCGCGAGCGCGAGTGCTCGGCGAACAGTTGGGCGGCGACCTGGTCGAGGCGTTGCCCGCCCAGATCGAACGGCACCTCGGCGGTCAAATGAATGGCCTGCTTATTGATAGAAGACATGCTCGGCAACGGCGGGGGTGCAGCCTTTGGTTTCGGCTACACGCTTGTGGTTAAATACGGCGTCTTTGCCCCAGGGCTACCGGGGGCGCTCATCATAACAGGACGGCTTTGCGCAAGACAGCCGCCGTCACAGGGACGCAAGCCGCCATGCACGTGAAACACCTGCTGCTGATCGCCATCCTCGCCCTCACCGCCGCCTGCTCCTCCAACGAGGTGGTCGACGAAAATCTGAGCGAGACCGAGCTGTACCAGCAGGCCCAGACCGACCTGGACAGCCGCAGCTATAGCAGCGCCATCAGCAAGCTCAAGGCCCTGGAGTCGCGCTACCCCTTCGGCCGCTACGCCGAACAGGCGCAGCTGGAACTGATCTACGCCTACTACAAGAACGTCGAGCCGGAAGCGGCACGTTCCGCTGCCGAACGCTTCATCCGCCTGCACCCGCAGCACCCGAACGTCGACTACGCCTACTACCTCAAGGGCCTGGCCGCCTTCGACCAGGACCGCGGCCTGCTGGCGCGCTTCCTGCCGCTGGACATGACCAAGCGCGACCCGGGCGCCGCCCGCGACTCCTACAACGAGTTCGCCCAGCTCACCAGCCGCTACCCGACCAGCCGCTACGCGCCGGACGCCAAGCAGCGCATGATCTACCTGCGCAATCTGCTGGCCGCCTACGAGATCCACGTCGCCCACTACTACCTGACCCGCCAGGCCTATGTCGCCGCCGCCAACCGCGGCCGCTACGTGGTGGAGAACTTCCAGGAAACCCCGGCGGTCGGCGACGGCCTGGCGGTGATGACCGAGGCCTACCAGCGCCTGACCCTGGACGAGCTGGCCGCCACCAGCCTGGAGACCCTCAAGCTCAACTACCCGGACCACCCGAGCCTGGTCGACGGCCAGTTCGTGCCGCGCGAGGAAGAGGCCGACAGCCGCTCCTGGCTGGCCAAGGCCACCCTGGGCCTGATCGAGAGCGACACCCCGCTGCCGCCGGGCGAGACCCGCGCCAGCCAGGACGTGATCCGCCAGTACGAAGACGCCGAGCAGCAGATCCCCGACGAACTCAAGTCGCCGCAACAGGAAGCGGCCGAGGCGGAAAAGGGACGCTCCTGGTTCAGCTACCTGACCTTCGGCCTGTTCGACTGACGGCGCCGAGCCGCAACGAAAAAGGGAGGCCTCTGGCCTCCCTTTTTCATGGGTGCTGTTCGCCCCCCTCAGTCGCCGATGCGCCAGCCCGAGGTGATCGGATAACGCCGGTCGCGACCGAAACCGCGCTGGGTCACCCGCACCCCGACCGCCGCCTGGCGCCGCTTGTACTCGTTCAGGTCGACCAGGCGCAGCACCCGGCGCACCGTGTCCTCGTCGAACCCCTCGGCGATGATGGCGTTGGCCGACAGGTCGTGCTCGATATACAGCTTGAGGATCTCGTCGAGCACCGGGTAGGGCGGCAGGGAATCCTCGTCCTTCTGGTCCGGCGCCAGTTCGGCCGACGGCGGCCGGTCGATGACCCGCTGCGGGATCACCGCACCCAGGGTATTGCGGTACTCGCACAGGCGGAACACCAGGGTCTTGGGCACATCCTTGAGCACGTCGAAACCGCCGGCCATGTCGCCGTACAGGGTCGCGTAACCGACCGCCATCTCGCTCTTGTTGCCGGTGGTCAGCACCAGGTAGCCCTTCTTGTTGGAGATGGCCATCAGCAGGGTGCCGCGGCAGCGGGCCTGCAGGTTCTCCTCGGTGGTGTCGCGGCCCAGGCCCTCGAACACCGGCGCCAGGGTGGCCATGAAGGACTCGACCATGGGCGCGATCGGCAGCACCCGGTAGGTCACGCCCAGCGCCTCGGCCTCGGCCTCGGCGTCCTCCAGGCTGATCTGCGCGGTGTAGCGGTAGGGCATCATCACCGCCTCGACATGCTGGGCGCCCAGGGCATCCACCGCCACCGCCAGGGTCAGGGCCGAGTCGATGCCGCCGGACAGGCCCAGCACCACGCCCTTGAAACCGTTCTTGCGCACATAGTCGCGCACGCCCATGACCAGGGCCTGGTAGACACTGGCCTCCAGCTCCGGCAGCGGCGCGCAGGTGGCCAGACGCGGGACGACGCCGTCATCGCCGAGCCGCAGGTCGACCGGATACAGGCCCTCGTCGAAGGCGCCGACCCGCTGGCACACCGCGCCGCCGGCATCGACCACGCAGCTGCCGCCGTCGAACACCAGCTCGTCCTGGCCGCCGACCTGGTTGACGTAGACGATCGGCATCGCCCCTTCGCGGGCCCGCTCGGCCAGCACTTCCTCGCGCTCGCGCTGCTTGTCCAAATGGAAGGGCGAGGCGTTCAGGCTCAGCATCAGCTGCGCCCCCGCTACCCGCGCCTGGGCCATGGGCTCGGCGAACCATATGTCCTCGCAGATGCTCAGCGCCACCGGCACACCCTTGATGTCCACCACGCAGGGCTGATGGCCGGGCTCGAAGTAGCGCTTCTCGTCGAACACCCGGTAGTTGGGCAACTTCTGCTTGTAATAGCTGGCCAGCAACTGGCCGTCGGCGATCACCGCACAGGCGTTGTAACGCAGCTCATCCTCCAGCCAGGGGTAGCCGACCACCAGATAGATACCGTGCACCTGGTCCTGCAGGCGCTGCAGCGCCTGCTCGATGCGCAGCTGCATGCTCGAACGCAGCAGCAGGTCCTCCGGCGGGTAGCCGCACAGGGCCAGCTCGGGAAACACGATAACATCGGCCTGCCACTGATCGCGGGCGCCACAGGCCGCCTCGATGATCCGCTCGACGTTGCCGTGCACGTCGCCGACGCGCACGTTCAACTGGGCCATCACGACACGCAGGGTTTGGCTCATGGCCGTCTCCACAGCAAGATAATTCCACCCGCGCCGCCGGATATCGACGACGCCACCGCACTGGACGCCATTGTCCCGCATCGCCACCCGCGGAAACAATGCACAGCATCGGCTTTGGCCGCTGGGCGGCATCGACGTCCTTGGCTAAACTGCCAGGCCCTACTGGAGAAGAGAGCGTTATGGGCCTGTTTCGCCTGTTGATCCTGATCGCCATCGTCGCCGCCGCGTTCTGGCTCTGGCGCCGCTTTATCCGCCCCCCACAACGCTCCGAACGCACCGACAACAAACCCGCGCCCATGGTGCGCTGTGCTCAATGCGGCGTGCATGTGCCCCGCGAGCACGCGCTCAATCAGGATGAGCACTGGTACTGCAGCCGGGCCCATCTGCAACAAGGCCCAAAATCCGGTGAACGCTGAGTCCCTCCCTCTCGGCGGGGTCCAGGGCCGACGCATCCTGCGGCTCTATCACCTGTACCGCCTGGCGATCGGCCTGGTACTGGTCCTGTTGATCTCCAGCGACCTGGACAGCGAGCTGCTGGACCTGGCCCATCCGGGCCTGTTCCGCAATGGCAGCTGGTTCTACCTGATCCTGAATACCCTGGTGGCGGTGATGGTGCAGCGGCCACGCAGCCTGATCCAGGTGTTCAGCCTGGCCCTGGTCGATGTGATCCTGCTGTCCGGCCTGTTCTATGCCGCCGGCGGCACCCCCAGCGGCATCGGCACGCTGCTGATCGTCGCGGTGGCCATCGCCAATATCATGCTGCGCGGGCGCATCGGCCTGCTGATCGCCGCCGTCGCCGCCATCGGCCTGATCTACCTGACCTTCTACCTCAGCCTCAGCCGCCCGGCGGCAACCGCCCAGTACGTGCAGGTCGGCGCCCTGGGCGCGCTGTGCTTCGCCGCCGCCCTGTTCGTCCAGGGCATCACCAAGCGCCTGCACGCCAGCGAAAGCCTGGCCGAGCAGCGCGCCGCCGACGTCGCCAGCCTCGAGGCCCTCAACGCCCTGATCCTGCAGCGCATGCGCACCGGCATCCTGGTACTGGATGACCAGCACCGGGTGCTCCTGGCCAACCAGGGTGCCTTGAGCCTGCTCGGCTGCGCGGCCCTGGCCGGCAAGATACTCGACCCGCACTGCCCGGAGCTGGTCAAGCGCCTGCAACACTGGCAGGACAACCCGACCCTGCGCCCGGCCAACCTGCAGGCCCTGGCCGATGGCCCGGTGCTGCAGCCCAGCTTCATTCCCCTGCAGCGCGGCGAGCAACGCGAGACCCTGGTGTTCCTCGACGACATCTCCCAGGTCGCGCAACAGGCGCAACAGCTCAAGCTCGCCTCCCTGGGCCGGCTGACCGCGGGTATCGCCCATGAGATCCGCAACCCGCTCGGCGCGATCAGCCACGCCGCGCAGCTGCTGCAGGAGTCGGAAGACCTGCAGGGCCCGGACCAGCGTCTGGCGCAGATCATCCAGGACCACTCGCGGCGGATGAACCTGGTGATCGAGAACGTCCTGCAGCTGTCGCGCCGGCGCCAGGCCGAGCCCCAGCTGCTCGACCTCAAATACTGGCTGCACCGCTTCGCCAGCGAGTTCCGCAGCTCGGCTTCGCCCGGCAAGACGCTGCACGTGGAGACCCAGGCCGGCACCATCCAGACCCGCATGGACCCGCACCAGCTGACCCAGGTACTGACCAACCTGGTGCAAAACGGCCTGCGCTACAGCGCCCGCCAGCACCGCCAGGGACAGGTCTGGCTCAAGCTGTTCCGCGACCCGGCCAGCGAGCTGCCGGTGCTCGAGGTGCTGGACGACGGACCGGGCGTGCCGGCCGAGCAACTGCAGCACATCTTCGAGCCCTTCTACACCACCGAGAACAAGGGCACCGGCCTGGGCCTGTATATTTCCCGCGAGCTGTGCGAAAGCAACCAGGCCCGCCTCGACTACAAATCCCGCGAGGGCGGCGGCAGCTGCTTTCGCATCACCTTTGCCCACCCGCGCAAGCTGAGTTGACCATGAACCGCCAGAGAGCCCTGATCGTCGACGACGAGCCCGATATCCGCGAACTGCTGGAGATCACCCTAGGCCGGATGAAGCTCGACACCCGCAGCGCCCGCAACGTCAAGGAGGCGCGCGACTGGCTGGCCAAGGAGCCGTTCGACCTGTGCCTGACCGACATGCGCCTGCCCGACGGCACCGGGCTGGAGCTGGTGCAATACATCCAACAGCGCCACCCGCAGGTACCGGTGGCGATGATCACCGCCTACGGCAGCCTGGACACCGCGATCAACGCGCTCAAGGCCGGGGCCTTCGACTTCCTGACCAAGCCGGTGGACCTGGGCCGCCTGCGCGAGTTGGTCGCCACCGCCCTGCGCCTGCGCACCACCGAGGGCGAAAACACGCCGGTGGACAGCCGCCTGCTCGGCGACTCACCGCCGATGCAGACACTGCGCAAGCAGATCCTCAAGCTCGCCCGCAGTCAGGCGCCGGTGTATATCAGCGGCGAGTCCGGCAGCGGCAAGGAGCTGGTCGCCCGCCTGATCCACGAACAGGGGCCGCGCAGCGAGCAGCCCTTCGTTCCGGTCAACTGCGGCGCCATCCCCTCGGAGCTGATGGAGAGTGAGTTCTTCGGCCACAAGAAAGGCAGCTTCACCGGCGCCGTAGAGGACAAGCAGGGGCTGTTCCAGGCCGCCAACGGCGGCACCCTGTTCCTCGACGAGGTCGCCGACCTGCCGCTGCCGATGCAGGTCAAGCTGCTGCGGGCGATCCAGGAGAAGGCCGTGCGCGCGGTCGGTGGCCAGCAGGAGGCGGTGGTCGATGTGCGCATCCTCTGCGCCACCCACAAGGACCTGGCCGCGGAAGTGGCCGCCGAACGCTTCCGCCAGGACCTCTACTACCGCCTCAACGTCATCGAGCTACGCGTGCCGCCGCTACGCGAGCGCCGCGAAGACATCGCCCAACTGGCCACGGCCATGCTCAAGCGCCTGGCCGCAGACACCGGCCTGAGCCTCGCCCAACTCGAGACCGAGGCCCTGGAGAAGCTCAAGAGCTACCGCTTCCCCGGCAACGTGCGCGAGCTGGAGAACATGCTCGAACGCGCCTACACCCTGTGCGAGGACGACCGCATCAGCGCCAGCGACCTGCGTCTGAGCGATGCCTGCAGTCCCGGCGAGAACGGCGAGGCCAGCCTGGCGCAAATCGACAACCTGGAAGACCACCTGGAAGACATCGAGCGCAAGCTGATCATGCAGGCGCTCGAAGAAACCCGCTGGAACCGCACCGCCGCCGCCCAGCGCCTGGGCCTGACCTTCCGCTCGATGCGCTACCGGCTGAAGAAGCTGGGGATCGATTGAGGCCTCTGCCCCGTTGAGGCGCCGGGCGGCAGTCCCGCGAGGCCTCAACCCGTCAGCGCAAACGCCCTGCCGGCGCATAGGGAGCGGGGTCGATGATCGGCGTGCGCCCCAGCAACAGGTCGGCCAAGAGTTGGCAGGATGCCGGGGCCAGCACCAGGCCGTTGCGATAATGGCCGCAGTTCAGCCACAGCCCTTCATACCCGGGCACCGGACCAATAAAGGGTATCCCTTCCGGCGAACCCGGACGCAGGCCCGCCCAATGCCCCACCACCTCAGCACCTGCCAGCGCTGGCAACAAGCTCTCGGCAGAAGCCTTGAGGCTGGCCAGGGCCGCCTCGGTGGGGGTCTTGTCGAAACCTGCATGTTCCAGCGTACTGCCGATCAGAATGTGGCCGTCGCGCCGTGGAATCGCGTAACGCCCCTTGGCTAACACCATACTCGGCAAAAAATCCTCGGCACATTTGTACAGAATCATCTGCCCCTTCACCGGCGCCACCGGCAACTCGATGCCCAGCCCCTTGAGCAGCTCGCCACTCCAGGCGCCGGCTGCGACCACCACATGGTCTCCACGGACCTCACCTGCAGTCGTATTCACCCCTACTATCCGACTCGCTTCGCAGGCAAAACCCGTCACTTCGCACTGTTCATGCAGGGTAACGTTCGACAGTTTGAGCAACGCCGTGCGTAGCGCCTTGACCAGACGCGGGTTGCGCACATTGGCCACGCCAAGCATCTGCACCGCATGGCTAAACCCCCGCGCCAGAGCCGGAACCCCTTTGTACACGGCATTCATCTCGACCTGCCGCAAGGGACGCCCTTCGCGCCCAGCCCAGGCCAACGCCTCGGCCTCATCCTCGAGATCCAGCCAGTACAAACCGGTGACATGCACCTCGGGATCGATACCGGTCTCGGACAGCAACTGATCGCCTAAGCGCGGATAGAAATCCTGGGACCAATGGGCAAGCGCGGTGACCGCCGGGCTGTAGCGCCAGGGATAGAGCGGTGAAACGATGCCGCCACCGGCCCAGGAGGACTCTTGGCCGGCTTCTGCTCGCTCGATCAGCACCACCTCTGCGCCCTGCGTCGCCAGATTCAACGCCGTGAGCAACCCCATCGCACCACCGCCAACCACACAAGCTCGCATCATTCGCACGCATTCCATCGTCAAATACTTACATAACAACACTGCATTAGGCCCAGGCGCATTCTCGACAGAGCGCCACAATAATTGAGCCCGAAAGGAAGCAGTCAGGTGTTCAGGATGAACGTCAATACATCTAGTGGAGTATCTCTGGTCGAGATGCTAGCGACTCTCGCCGTAGTCACAGCTTTGAGCTTCAGCGTTTCCCCCCTCGCCAGCCTGCTTGTCAAGCAACAACTTATCAACACTCAGAGCGAACTACGACTTCTGGTAAGCCGTGCCAGACATGATGCGCTTTCCTACAGGGAGCGCATCACAATCTGTTCACTGGCAGATGACGGCAACTGCCAAAGCCAATGGGCCGACAACATAACGGTTTTTTTCGACCCAAACGGAAACCGGAGGATCGACCCTGGTGAACAGGCTATCAATCGGATTGACGTCGATGCTCGCCTCTTGCTGAGCTGGCGCGGAATGAAGCCAACGAACTCCATTCACTTCAACGCCATGGGACATACCTTCGTCAGCAACGGGACCTTTACCCTATGCCACCCGACCGTTCAACAGAGCTTGAGCCTGATCATCAGCCGTCAGGGGCGCACTCGATCTGCCAAGATCGAACAACCTTGCACGAAAAGCCCAACCACTTAGTCCCGCTATTCGGCCAGCCATCCAAGGAAACTTGAATAGCCGAGTCCTGCACACCAGCATCAGCATGGAAGATTATCCGTGAGATACCCCATGCGTAGCGTCAAAGGATTCACCCTCATTGAACTTATGATCTCCATCGCTCTTCTGGGGGTCATTGTCAGCCTTGCAGCACCTGCCATGGGCGACTTCGTCATTCGCCAACGAGTCAGTGGACAGGCCAGCGAGCTGATGCTGGCGATGAGTTTTGCTCGGGCAGAAGCCGCCAAACGCAACGCCAACATCGTGGTGCTACCTGCAACGAACAGCACCACCGGGTGGAGTGATGGCTGGTGCGTGGGCCCGGAATCCATGATCAACTGCACGCACAATGATCGCCTGCGCTCCTTTTCCGGAGCCTCTTCTGTAGCCATCACCAGCGACTTTCTGGCGTCCAATCCAAAGCTGACCTTCAAACGCGACGGCACCGTTATAAGCAACCGCCCCTTTACCGTCACATCCCCCCGCCTCAAGGCGACCGGCAATGACGCCCGCTGCATCGACCTCAGTCTCCAGGGGCGCCCAAGCCTCAGAAAAGTCCCACGTGATACTGCGTGCTAACAGCCAGGAACCTGCAATGCTCAACCACAGCCATTCGCAAATGGGCAGTTCACTGATCGAGGTACTCGTCACGCTGCTCGTATTTACAGTCGGCATGCTCGGCTTGGCGGCCTTGCAGTTGAATGCCCTGCAAGGCGCAACAGACAGCGCCCAACGCTCCCAGACCACCTGGATTCTGCAGGACATCGCCGAGCGCATACGCGCTAACCCGGAAGGCACCGCGGGGGATTACGCGACTGCCCCCGATTGCACTGCCGCGCCGGCCACCATGTGCGCCGACCACTATAGCCCTCAAGGTGGTGCCAAGGTAAACGCCGCAAACTGCACCGCCAGCCAGATGGCCGCCTTCGACCGCTGGGAGGCACAGTGCAGTTATGCCAGTGTCGCCCCCTTCAACGGCATCAGCGGGCGCTATACGAGTCGTGACTTCGTCAACGCGCCAGCTGCTGGTGCCTCCCTGACCCTAACCAATGCCAACAATGTCCTGACCATCAAAGGGCATTGGCTGAGCAAGGCGGAAAGCGCCAAGGGTTCCGGCGCGAAAACATCCGAAACTACCGAGCTGAAGGTGCAGAGATGACTGACCCCCGCAAGCTGCGCCAACTTCAAGCCGGCTTTTCAATCGTAGAGCTGATGGTCGCCCTGGTTCTGGGACTGCTACTCATGACCGGCATCATTCAGGTGTTCCTGTCCAGCCGGCAAACCTACGCGGCCAATGAAGCCATAGGCCGCATGCAGGAGAACGGCCGGTTCGCCCTCGAGTTCATTTCCCGTAGCGCCCGCAATGCCGGCTACGTAGAGCCCATTTACCTGGGCGATAAGCCGCAGCCAATCGCAGCGACATCCTGCACCGGGCTGCCCGGCACAACACCGGCCACCGTGTGCTCGACCGAAGGCGGTGGTAGCGTTTCGGACAGTATCGGCTTCGTCATGCAACCGCCGATAATCGACGGCAAACGGCGCGATTGCGGCGGTAACGAGGTCGTCGGCAATGATCAGTTGGTCATCAACCACTTCGCGATCATACCGGCCACGGCCAGTGCTCCGGCAGCCCTGGGTTGTCGCGCCTGGCGTTACAACTCGGCAACCGGACAATGGAACGCGGGGCCTAACCTGCAAGCATTGGTCGACGGCATTGATCGCCTGCAGGTTCTGTATGGCATCGATACAAGCGGCGATTCTCGCAGTGCTAATCAGTATGTCTCAGCCAACCGGGTCACCAACTGGAACCGAGTCCGTTCAGTACGAATAGCCGTACTCGCCAACTCCATTGACCCGGTCACCCCGCCGCCGGCCAACAACCTTCAGTACGTTTTGCTCGATGCTACACCGCTGACTCTGGCGAACCTTGGCTCCGACAACCGAGCCCGACAGATTTTCACCACCACCATCCAGCTCAAGAACACCGACTGAGGCCATCATGACCCGACGCTCACTAAGTTTTGCGCAAGCGCAAGTTGGAGCGACCCTGATCGTCGCGCTGGTGTTCCTGCTCATCCTGACGATGGCCGGCGTAACCGCCATGCGCTTTTCAACCTTCGAGGAGCGCATGGCCAGCAACACCCAACTGCGCAACCAGACCTTCCAGCAGGCCCAGAGCGAACTACGCGCGCAGTTGCTGGCATTCAACGCCAACCAGGCCAACATAGATCCCTTGCTGCAGGCAATGGGTAAGGGCGTGGCCCCCCGCCAACCCGCAGATTTACTCGCCGACCCGACGCTCGCCTCGTTGCCGACTACGACACTCCTACCGATCAAAATAACTCCGAAAATGAGCAACATAAACGCGGATAAAAACACCGTGCGCTTCACCCAGGACAAAATCTGCGACGACGGTTCGAGCGTCGAGAAGTTTGTCTGTATCAGCTACGAGATGAACACCACCGCAGAGCTAGCTGGCGGCACTTACTCTTGGCAGTCCCAAGGCATCACCTTCCAGAACAACAAGTGAGGCAACCAACATGAAAGCCATTATCTCAGTATTGACATGCCTCCTGACCTTAACTCTTTCGGCACATGCCGAGGAAGCCAGTTCTGAACGACTAGAGGAGGCCATTGAAGTAGAGCACTTCATTGTCAACTGGAGTCCATCAGGCGAGAACCTCGGCCGCGTCATCGTCTATCGCTGCCAGGAGTGCGCCCCCGAGATCATGACGTTCGGTGCCGACACTCAACTGGTTATTGATGAGCAGCCACGCCCCATCGAACAGATCGGCACCAAGGCAGACTGGTCGGGACTGATTACCGTCACCAACCATGCCCCGAACAAGATCATCAAGTTCACTATTTACTAGGTCAGGGACTGGAGACTTGCCATGAAGATATTTAAGCCAGTTGCCATCGGCGTCGGTGCATTTATTTACAGCCTGCTGTCGCTCCAAGCAGCCCTCGGGGACGATACAGAGATCTACGTTCCTAAAGACCTGCCGGCAGATCAACAGGTCCCTCCGAACATATTGTTCGTACTCGACTCCTCCGGCTCGATGGGTTCCCAAGTTCCAAACACCGGGGGTAAAACGCGCAACCAAGTCATGAAGGAGGTTGTGAATAATCTGATCGACGAACTCAAGGCCAAGGAAAACGTCAGGGTCGGCTTTATGCGCTTCGACGGCAATGATGGCGGTTACGTGATCAGCCCCCTACAACGCCTAACCAACACCAATGCCAGTGCAGTCAAAACGGTCGTTAACGCTATCCCGGCCTCCGGCAATACCCCACTTCTGGAAACCTACTACGAGTCGTACCTGTATATGACGGGTAGTAATCGCAAATGGGGCGACAAAAGCGTTTCCGCATCACGTTCCGGTGAAAAGTACATCACCCCGGTCGAGCATAGCTGCCAAAAGTCCCACATCATTTACCTGACAGACGGCGCCCCCACTCAGGACACCGCCTCTAACGCGGCTGTTCGCACCTTGGTCAACGGGAAGAATATTAGTTATCCCAGCTCAACCTGTGGCAATGGTAATGGCGCCTGCCTGCCCCACCTGGCCGAATATATGTCCAGCCAGGACCTGTACCCGGCCCCGACGCCCTTTTCTGACCCGACCAACCGTGAGCAAACGGTGACTTCGCACTTCGTCGGTTTCACGGTCGATCTTCCATTGCTGAAAAACGCCGCCGATGCAGGTGGCGGCAAGTACTACACCTCTGACAACGTGTCCGGGCTCACCGATGCCCTTAAAGAGATCGTCGTCGACATCACGGCGGAGAACACCACCTTCGCCGCCCCCAGCGTGGCGGTAAGTGCCTTCAACAATCTGGGCTATCGCAACGACCTGTACTATGCCCTGTTCCGCCCCGCCGAAGGCGCACGCTGGCCTGGCAACGTCAAGCGTTACAAACTGACTAAAGACAGCAGCGGTAACCCACTGATCGTCGACAAGAACGGCAATGCGGCAATAGATAGCAGCACCGGTTTCTTCAGGGACAACGCCTCCAGCTTCTGGTCTTCCGTCGACGGCCAAGACGTCTCTAAAGGCGGCGTAGCTGGACGGCTACTCGATCCAGACAGCCGCAAGCTTCTGACCTGGACCGCCGCCGACAGAACTCCGACGGCCAGCAACGGTGTTACCGACTCCGCGGCCCTCGACGCCACCGCTCATCGAGTGCTCGATAGCAACGGCGCGGTAACCCAGGGGATGCTCGGCGCCACCAACAGCACCGAACGCAGCAGCTTCATCAACTGGGCCCGTGGCAAGAACGCCAATGGCACGGCACGCCTAGCTGTCGGCGATGTGTTGCACAACGAGCCCAGGCTTGTCGCCTACACCACCGACGAAGACCTGGTCCGGGTGAGCAATTCGCAGAAACCGCAATCCGATCCAGACTACCAGGCCTCACCAGAACAGCTGTATATGTTCTTCGGCTCCAACGAAGGCTTTATCCATGCCATCGACCCGACCAACGGCGCGGAAAAGTTCGCCTTTATCCCCAAGGAGCTACTGGGCAACCCTGGCGCCTACTTGAAGGACGCCAAGGGCTCAGGGACCAAGAAGTACGGCATGGACGGTCAGATCAATTTATGGACCGAGTACGGCTCCCTCAACACCACCAATAAAACCCGCTCGATTTCCAAGGCCTACCTCTACGCTGGCATGCGACGCGGCGGTAGCAACTACTACGCCCTGGACGTCACCAACATTGATGCGCCTCGGCTGAAATGGGTAATCAAGGGGCCGGCCCAGACCAAACTGGCCAACGGCTCCTATGTCAATGCCACGACCGGATTCACGCCCGGCTATGAAAAGCTCGGCCAGACCTTCTCGACGCCGAAACTGGCCAAGATCAAACTCAATGGTGTCAGCACCAAGGTATTGGTCTTTACCGGTGGTTATGATCTGGATCAGGACAACGTCGGCACCAATGCCCCGAAGAACGACGATATTGGCAACGGCCTGTTCATTGCCGATGCCGACACCGGAAAGCTGATCTGGCGCGCCGGCAACGTCGGCGACACCACGGCCAATCTGCAGGTGGCCAACATGACCAATAGCATGCCGGCTGACCCGACCATCGTCGACGTCGATGGCGATGGACTCGTCGACATCATCTATGCCTCGGACCTGCGCGGCCAGGTGTTCCGCTTCGACTTCAACAGTGCCAACACCGGCGCCAACGCCATTGGTGCCGATGCCTTCGCCACCGGTGGCCGCATCGCCAGTCTGGCCGGCACAACTGCGGCGGACAACCGTCGTTTCTTCACCGCCCCAGATGTCGCGCTGCTGCGCGAGCGCGGCGGCAAGACCTACTTCACCATCTCGCTGGGCTCGGGCTTCCGCGAAAGCCCACTCAACGAAGACACCAATGATCGTTTCTATGTACTGCGCGATTTCAACGTAATCACTAGGCCCGGCAGCTACACCAGCATCGTTGAAGGCGACTTGGTCGATGTATCCAGCGTCAACCTGACGGATGCTCAGGCCACACAGATACTCAGCGACATCGCCGCCCTCGAAGCCCAGATGGCTGCACTCAATCAGGGGCTCAAGGACGCCCAGGATAACTTCACGGCCTACAAGGCCGGCATCGGCCACACCGCCAAACAGAACGCAGCGATACAGGCATACAGCGACGCCAACGCCAGACAGAAGCAGATCGACTCCATTCTGGCGAACGACCCGTACCTGGCAGAGCATGCACCCAATACGCGTCAACAGAGCATCCTCCAGGACAGCGTGACCCGTGCACATGACGTACTGGCCGCGGTCGAGCAGGCCCGCGCGGAGGCGCAGGCTACTGCCGACAGCACCGACGCCGTCGCACTCACGACCGCTGCCGATGACGCCGAAACCGCCTTGAGTGACGCCACCACAGCCTACAACGCCGCGCAGACGACTGCCGACACCGACGCCGCGACAGCCGCCCAGGCCCAGCAAGACAAGCAGGCGGCCGATCAGGCACTGGCCGATCAGGACACCCTGATTCAGGGCAAAGAGGCGGATAGGGATCAGAAGAAGGCCGATTGGGTGGCTGCAGGGAGCCCGGGGTCAGGTACTGAATTCGACGCGTACAATCAGGCCGAAGCAGACCTGCTGCAGGCACAGAATGATCGCGCGCCCCTGCAACAGACCGCGGACAGTGCCAACCAGAACTACCTGACAGCCCAGAGCACGGCAGATAGCTCCGCGGCGGATGCCGCCAGCAAGCAAGCGATCAGGGACTCGGCCACCACCGCCCGAGACGACGCGGTGCTGGCGCGTGACAATGCACTTCGGGACGACTCCGCAGCGGCCAACCTGGCAACTCAACGCGATCGCATGGCCCTGGAATATGAAAAACTGATCAACCTGCAGTACGCCGTGGATTCCGCCTATGGCCAAGTCCTCAGCAAGGAGGATCAGATCATCGCCGCCAAGGCCGATCCCAGCTACCCCTCCGACCAGATCCCAGCACTGGAAGCCGAGCTCACGACGCTCAGGCAGAATTACGCCGACAGCTCATACGTGAACAAGCGTACCGAACTCAACAGCGCCACCCCGCCACAGGTCGTCGTCCGCCTCGATGAAGTCAACGATGCGCTTGCCAGCGGTGATGCCACGGCAATCGCAGCGGCTCTTCAGACGGCACTAGACGCGCTGGAAAGCAGCATCGGCCTTGCCGGTTCGCCGACGCTCAGCACCAGCGAGCTTTTGGCCAGGGAGGAGGCAAGCAAGCGTGACGCCTTGCTTCAGACGGCCAACAACGAGGCCAGCACCCTGGCAGTTATCGACGCCCTGGCGGCCGAACGTGACGGCTTCACCAGCACAGGCAAGGGATATCAGGACGAAGCCGATACCCTGGCAGCCAAGGCCTACGACCATGACAGCGGACTACTCTCGGACGCGCAATATGCCGAAGCCCAGCTGCTGGCCGCTCCCGATTTGCTGGCCTATTTCGACGCCTATCAATTCCTCATCGACAAGGCCCTGGCTAAAGCCAGTGATCCAGACACAGGCCTTCCCGCTCTACGCATCAAGATCAACGAAAAATACGCTCAGCTGACGCCCGGCAACAGCTATACACCCAACATGGCTCTGCTGGATGCGAGCAAGGGCTTCTATTTGCGCTTGCCGAAGGGAGAAAAGGTGCTCTCCACCTCGATTTCCTTCCGCGGCACGGTGCTGTTCAGCTCCTTCAGCCCCCGCGGCCAAGCCGTTTCGGCCTGTGGATCGGACGTGGGTCGGGGCCGGACCTACGCTCTAAGTTTGCGGGACGCCAGCGCAGTGTTCACTGAGACGGTCAGTGGCACCAAGACACCGGTTCGTAGTTTCGACCTGCAGCGCTCGGGCATCCCAGCGTCTCCCGCAGTCCTTATCGGAGGAGATGGCGCCCCTACCATTGTGACCGGCACCGAGGTGCTCGATCCAGACTGCGTCGACGGCGTAGAGCTCTGTCGAGCCGGCGATGCCGTAAAAGCCACTTACTGGAGAGAAAATTGATGACCCAAAGAGGCTTCAGCCTGATTGAGCTCATGATTGCGGTAGCAATCGTCGGCATTCTTGCCGCGATTGCCTACCCGAGCTACCAGAGCTATGTACTTAAGTCGGGGCGCTCCGACGGCCAGGCCAAGCTGATGGAAATCCTGCAAGCGCAGGAGCGCTTCTTTTCGCAAAACCAGACCTATGTCACCAATCTAGGCGCAGGTGGCCTGGGCTATGGTGTGGCGGCAGATGCGGCAGTTCCTTCGAACGAGGGACGCTACACCATCAGCGCCCAGGCCTGCGGTGGCGGCATCGCCGACTGCGTGCAGTTAACCGCTACGCGAGCAGGCGCACAGGCGAACGATACCCAATGCGGAAACCTATCATTGGACAGCCGAGGCACCAAAGGTGAAACAGGCACACTGACCGTACAGGACTGTTGGTAACCAGAGTCCAGCCAAGACTGCCCCTACAATACCAGCCAGCTAATAAGCCCAAAAAGAATGCCCGTAACAGTTGTTACGGGCATTCTTCTTTGGGAGGCAATTGCAGTTTTCCTAGTCCCAATCGATAAATTGTCACTCTGACGCAACAGCATCCCCCACCGAGCGACTCGGGAATGAGTCAGATAGCCTTCACCCGCAGCTCCTTCGGCATGGAAAAGGTCACATTCTCCAAGCGCCCCTCCAACTCGCTCTCCCCTTTCGCCCCCCAGGCCTGCAGCTGGCTGACCACGCCGCGCACCAGCACTTCCGGCGCCGAGGCGCCGGCGGTGATGCCGATGCCGGAAACGCCATCGAACCACTCTCGCTTGAGGTCTTCGGCGCCGTCGATCAGGTAGGCCGGGGTGCCCATGCGTTCGGCCAGCTCGCGCAGGCGGTTGGAGTTGGAGCTGTTGGGGCTGCCGACTACCAGCAGCACGTCGCACTCGGCGGCCAGCTGCTTGACCGCGTCCTGGCGGTTCTGGGTGGCGTAGCAGATGTCGTCCTTGCGCGGGCCGCCGATGTCGGGATACTTGCGGCGCAGGGCGTCGATCACCTTGCTGGTGTCATCCATCGACAGGGTGGTCTGGGTGACGAAGGCCAGGGCCTGCGGGTTGCGCACCTGCAGGCGCTGCACGTCCGCCTCGTCCTCCACCAGGTAGATGGCGCCGCCGTTGCTGGCGTCGTACTGGCCCATGGTGCCCTCGACCTCCGGGTGCCCGGCGTGGCCGATGAGGATGCACTCGCGGCCTTCGCGGCTGTAGCGCACCACTTCCATGTGCACCTTGGTGACCAGCGGGCAGGTGGCGTCGAACACCTTCAGGCCGCGCCGCTCGGCCTCGTTGCGCACCGCCTGGGACACGCCGTGGGCGCTGAAGATGACGATGACGTCGTCCGGCACCTGGTCCAGCTCCTCGACGAACACCGCGCCGCGGGCGCGCAGGTCCTCGACCACGAACTTGTTGTGCACCACCTCGTGGCGCACGTAGATCGGCGGGCCGAACACCTCCAGGGCTCGATTGACGATCTCGATGGCGCGATCGACGCCGGCGCAGAAGCCGCGAGGGTTGGCGAGTTTGATGTGCATGGGCGTGAATCTCGGCGCGAAGCGGGAATAGGGAGTGTAACGCCGCCCGCAGACTGCGGGCGAATGGCCGCTCAGAGGAACCGGCTGAACGGCCCCGGAGCCCTCAGAGCGCCTTGACCTCGATGATTTCCACCTCGAAGTTCAGCGTCTTGCCGGCCAGCGGATGGTTGAAATCGATGGTCACCTGGGCCTCGTCGAAGGCCTTGACCACTCCCGGCAGCTCGGCGTTGGCGGCGTCGTTGAAGATCACCAGCAGGCCTTCGGACAGCTCCATGTCCTGAAACTGCGAACGCGGCATCGATTGCACGTTCTGCGG
Source organism: Pseudomonas sp. MBLB4123 (assembly GCF_051904775.1). Lineage (NCBI taxonomy): Bacteria > Pseudomonadati > Pseudomonadota > Gammaproteobacteria > Pseudomonadales > Pseudomonadaceae > Pseudomonas > Pseudomonas sp. MBLB4123. The sequence continues at coordinate 4,231,013 of NZ_CP196711.1, read as the reverse complement.
GTTGGGCTGGCCGAAGCCCTGCTCCGGCAGCACCTGCACGGTGCGCTTGTCGCCGGCCTTGAAGCCGAACAACGCGGACTCGAAGCCCGGCAACAGGTTGCCGTCGCCGACCCTGAAGGTGGCCGGGGCTTTGCCTTCGGTGCTGTCCACCACCTCGCCGTTTTCCAGCTTGAGGGCGAAATGCAGGGTGACTTCCTTGTCCGGGCCGATGCGTAGGTCAGTCATGGGCGACTTCTCCGGACTTGTTGCTCTTGAACATATCCAGCGCCAGGAGGATGGCGCCGAGGGTGATGGCGGTGTCGGCGAAGTTGAACGCCGGGAAATACCAGCGGTGTTGCCAGTGCACCAGGATGAAATCGACCACATGGCCGAGCAGCACCCGGTCGACCAGATTGCCCAGGGCGCCGCCGAGCACCAGGGCCAGCGCGGCGGCCAGCCAGGTTTCCTCGGGTTTCAGGCGCTTGAGCCAGATCACCAGAACCACGCTGACCACCAGGGCGACGGCGGCGAAGAACCAGCGCTGCCAGCCGGACGCGCCGGCCAGGAAGCTGAAGGCGGCGCCGGTGTTATAGGCCAAGGTCCAGCTGAAGTAGTCGGGGATCACCACCACCTGCTGGTAGAGGGTCAGCACATCCTCGGCATACAGCTTGCTGGCCTGGTCGACCACGAACACCAACAGGCTCAGCCACAACCAAGCCAGGCGTCCATAACGGCTGGCATTAGGCATAGTGGCGAACCTCGCCGGCGCCTTCGATGTTGTCCACGCAGCGCCCGCAGATTTCCGGGTGCGCCGCATGGCTACCGACGTCCTCGCGGTGGTGCCAGCAGCGGCCGCACTTGGCGTGGGCGGACTTGACCACCTTGAGTTTGAGGCCGGCCACTTCGGTGTCCACCGCATCGCCCGGCGCATTGGCCAGCGGTGCCAGGCTGGCGGTGGAGGTGATCAGCACGAAACGCAGCTCGTTGCCCAGCTTGTGCAGGTCGGCGATCAGCGCATCTTCGGCATAGACCGTCACCTCGGCCTGCAGGTTGCCGCCGATGGTCTTGGCGCTGCGCTGGTTCTCCAGTTCCTTGTTCACCGCCACCTTGACCGCCATGACCCGCTCCCAGAAGGCGCGGTCCAGCTCGAAGCCCTGGGGCAGTTCGCTCAGGCCCTGATACCAGCCGTTGAGCATGACCGACTCGTTGCGCTCGCCCGGCAGGTACTGCCAGATCTCGTCGGCGGTGAAGGACAGGATCGGCGCGATCCAGCGCACCAGCGCCTCGGCGATATGGAACAGCGCGGTCTGGCAGGAGCGTCGCGCCACGCTGTTGGCGGCGGTGGTGTACTGACGGTCCTTGATGATGTCGAGGTAGAAGCCGCCCAACTCCTGCACGCAGAAGTTATGCACCTTCTGGTAGACGTTCCAGAAGCGGTAGCTGTCGTAGGCCTCCTCGATCTCGCGCTGCAGCAGCAGGGCACGGTCGACCGCCCAGCGGTCCAGCGCCAGCATCTCGGTTTCGGGCAGCAAGTGCTGCGCCGGGTCGAAGCCGCTGAGGTTGGAGAGCAGGAAGCGCGCGGTGTTGCGGATGCGTCGGTAGGCGTCGGCACTGCGCTGCAGGATGGTCTTGGACACGGCCATCTCGCCGGAGTAATCGGACGAGGCTACCCACAGGCGCAGGATGTCGGCGCCCAGGCTGTCGTTGACCTCCTGGGGCGCCACCACGTTGCCCAGGGACTTGGACATCTTGCGGCCGTTCTCGTCGACCACGAAGCCATGGGTCAGCAGCGCCTTGTAAGGCGCATGGCCGTCGATGGCGCAGCCGGTCAGCAGGGAGGAATGGAACCAGCCGCGGTGCTGGTCGGAGCCTTCCAGGTAGAGGTCAGCGCGGGGGCCGCTGGCATGACCGAGCGAATGCGAGCCGCGCAGCACGTGCCAGTGGGTGGTGCCCGAGTCGAACCAGACGTCCAGGGTGTCGCTGATCTTGTCGTACTGCGCCGCCTCGTCGCCGAGCAGTTCGGCGGCGTCCAGCTGGAACCAGGCCTCGATGCCCTGCTGCTCGACCCGCTGGGCCACGGCCTCCATCAACTCGGCGGTGCGCGGGTGCAGCTCGCCGCTTTCCTTGTGCAGGAAGAAGGGGATCGGCACGCCCCAGTTGCGCTGGCGCGAGATGCACCAGTCAGGGCGCCCGGCGATCATGCCGTGCAGGCGTGCCTGGCCCCAGGCGGGGACGAAGGCGGTCTGCTCGATGCCGGCGATGGCGCGCTCGCGCAGGGTGCTGCCCTGGGCCGACTGCCTGTCCATGCCGACGAACCACTGCGCGGTGGCGCGGTAGATCAGCGGGGTCTTGTGCCGCCAGCAGTGCATGTAGCTGTGGTTGACCTTCTCGTGGGCCAGCAGGCAGCCGACCTCGGCCAGCTTGTCGACGATCGCCGGGTTGGCCTTCCAGATGAACTGGCCGCCGAAGAACGGCAGCGACTCGGCATAGACGCCGTTGCTCTGCACCGGGTTGAGGATGTCGTCGTTGTGCATGCCGTAGCGCTTGCACGAATGGAAGTCGTCCTCGCCGTAGGCCGGGGCCGAGTGGACGATGCCGGTGCCGGCGTCCAGGGCCACGTAGTCGGCCAGGTAGATGGGCGAGAAGCGCTCGTAGAAGGGGTGACGGCAGCGGATCAGCTCCAGTGCCTCGCCCTTGGCCCGGGCGATCACCTCGCCCTGCAGGCCGTAGCGCTGCAGGCAGCTGTCCACCAGTTCCTCGGCCAACAGCAGCAGCTTGTCGCCGGTGTCGACCAGGGCGTAGTCGAACTCCGGATGGACGTTCAGCGCCTGGTTGGCCGGGATGGTCCAGGGCGTGGTGGTCCAGATCACCAGGTAGGCGGTCTTGGCCAGGCCGCTCAGGCCGAAGGCCGCGGCCAGCTTGTCGGCGTCCTCGACCGGGAAGCCGACATCGATGGTCGGCGATTGCTTGTCGGCGTACTCGACCTCGGCCTCGGCCAGGGCCGAGCGGCAGTCGAAACACCAGTTGACCGGTTTCAGCCCCTTGAACACGAAGCCCTGCTTGACCATCTCGGCCAGGGCGCGGATCTCGCCGGCCTCGTTGGCGAACGCCATGGTCTTGTAGGGGTTGTCCCAGTCGCCGAGCACGCCCAGGCGAATGAAGTCGGCCTTCTGCCCTTCGATCTGCTCGGCGGCGTAGGCGCGGCACAGCTCGCGGGTCTGGTCGGCGGAGAGGTGCTTGCCGTGGGTGGTTTCCACCTTGTGCTCGATCGGCAGGCCGTGGCAGTCCCAGCCCGGCACGTAGGGCGCGTCGAAGCCGGACAGGGTCTTGGAACGGGTGATGATGTCCTTGAGGATCTTGTTGACCGCGTGGCCGATGTGAATGCTGCCGTTGGCGTAGGGCGGGCCGTCGTGCAGGACGAACTTCGGCCGTCCCTCGCCAATCTGCCGCAGCTTCTGATACAGGCCGATGTCGTTCCAGCGCTGCAGTGTGTGCGGCTCGCGCTGCGGCAGGCCGGCTTTCATCGGAAACTGGGTATCAGGCAGATTTAGCGTGGCTTTGTAGTCGGTCATCTCAGGCTCTTCACTTAAGCGGTTGGCCCTGCCAATGGGCACGGGCGGCGGCAATATCGGCAGCAATTGCCGTCTTCAGGGCCTCGAGTGAGGCGAATCGCTGCTCGTCGCGCAGCTTGTGGTGGAACGCCACCGTCAAACGCCGGCCATACAGGTCGCCGGCAAAATCCAGCAGATGCACTTCCAGATGGGCGCTGCCATCCCCGGCCACTGTCGGCCGCACGCCGATATTGGCCACGCCCGGCCAGGCCTGGCCGTCCACCCGGGTACTGACCAGGTAGACCCCGGTCAGGGGCACGCGGCGGCGCTTGAGCTGGATATTGGCCGTCGGCGCGGCCAGCTGGCGGCCCAGCTTCTGCCCGTGCAGCACCCGTCCGGCAATCTGGAACGGACGCCCGAGCAGCTGTTCGGCGAGGGCGAAATCGCCGCTGGCCAGGGCCTCACGCACCCGCGTGCTGCTGACCCGGCCGCCGTTCAGCTCGACCGTGGCCGCGGCCTCGACGGTAAAGCCCTGTTGGGCTCCGGCCTCGGCGAGAAAGGCGAAGTCACCGGCGCGATCGCAACCGAAGCGGAAGTCATCGCCGACCTCGAGATGGCGCACGCCCAGGCCGTCGACCAACACCTCGCGGACGAACTCGGCCGCGCTCAGCTCGCGCAGGCGCGGGTTGAACGCCAGGCACAGCACCCGGTCGACGCCCTCTTCGGCCAGCAGCGCAAGCTTGTCGCGCAACCGGGTCAGGCGCGCCGGCGCCGTCAGCGGGGCGAAGAACTCACGGGGTTGCGGCTCGAAAATCACCACGCAACTGGGCAGCCCCAACTCGGCCGCACGCTCGCGCAGGCGCGCCAGGATGGCCTGATGGCCACGATGGACGCCGTCGAAGTTGCCGATGGTGGCGACACAGTCCCGATGCTGGGGCCGCAGATTGTGAAGGCCTCGAACCAGCTGCATAGCACGCTTCTTGCTCATAAAGTGGCCGATTATACGCACACCCGCCCGCCGACAACAGGCGGCAAGACCAGGCCATCGGCAATCAATGTAACGCCCTGCGGGCGAAGTCGCGCAAGCGGAAACCGAGCAGCAGCAGCATGGCGAAATAGCTCGCCAGGCCGGCCAGCACCAGCCCCCCCAGGCGCAACAGACGCAACGGCATGTTGCCCTCGCTCCAGGCCGGCATGAAATGCATGGCCGCCAGCAACACCGCGCCCATGGCCGCCACTGCCAGCAGCAGCTTGCCGAGAAACAGCCCCCAGCCCGGCTGTGGCTGGAAATAATCGCCCTTGCGCAGCTGCCAATACAGCAGCCCGGCATTCAGGCAGGCGCCCAGGCCGATGGCCAGGGCCAGCCCGGCATGGGCCAGCGGCCCGATCAACGCCAGGTTCATCAGCTGGGTGGCGATCAACGTCACCACCGCGATGCGCACCGGCGTGCGGATGTTCTGCCGGGCATAGAAGCCCGGGGCGAGAATCTTCACCAGGATGATGCCGAGCAGGCCGACGGAGTAGGCGATCAGGGCGCGCTGAGTCATCAGCGCATCGTGAGCGGCGAACTTGCCGTACTGGAACAGGGAAACCGTCAGGGGCTCGGCCAGCACGGCCAGGGCCACCGCACTGGGCAGCGCCAGCAGGAAGGACAGACGCAACCCCCAGTCGAGCAGCCGCGAGTATTCCTGGCGATCGGCACTGGCATGGGTCTTCGACAGGGCCGGCAACAGTATGGTACCCAGCGCCACCCCGAGTACGCCGGCCGGCAACTCCATCAGGCGGTCGGCGTAATACATCCAGGACACCGAGCCGGCGACCAGGAAGGAGGCGAAGACGGTGTTGATGATCAGCGAGATCTGGCTGACCGACACCCCGAAGATGGCCGGCCCCATCTGCCTGAGCACCCGCCACACCCCCATGTCCTTGAGATTCAGCCGCGGCAGCACCAGCATGCCGACCTTCTTCAGGTGCGGCAGCTGGTAAAGCAGCTGCAACAGACCGCCGACCAGCACGGCCCAACCCAGGGCCATGATCGGCGGATCGAAATAGGGCGCCAGCCACAGGGCGAAGACGATCATGCTGACGTTCAGCAGCGTCGGCACGAAGGCCGGCACCGAGAAGCGGTTCCAGGTGTTGAGCACCGCGCCGGCCAGGGACGACAGGGAGATCAGCAATATATAGGGGAAGGTGACCCGCAACAGGTCCGTGGTCAGGGCGAAGCGATCGGGCTCATCGGCGAAACCCGGGGCGGAAATCCAGACGATCCAGGGTGCGAGCAGAATGCCGAGCAGGGTGACCAGGGCCAGCACCAGGGTCAGCAGGCCGCTCACGTAGGCGACGAAGGTGCGAGTCGCCTCCTCGCCCTGCTGGGTCTTGTACTCCGCCAGGATCGGCACGAAGGCCTGGGAGAAGGCCCCCTCGGCGAAGATCCGGCGCAACAGATTGGGCAGCTTGAAGGCCACCACGAAGGCGTCCGAGGCCACGCTGGCGCCGAAGATGCGCGCGATGATGGTATCTCGCACGAATCCCAGCACGCGGGAGAGCATGGTCAACGAGCTGACGGCGGCCAGCGACTTGAGCAGATTCATGTAATAATTCGACTTCCGCGAGCGGGCACGCCAGCGGATGCTTCACCGGCGCACGAAGGCGACGAGTGTAGCGACCTGCCACTGGTCAGGCCAGCAGGGACGAACGCCAACAGGCTTGACAGGCGCCCATCGGGTCGGCATGATTCGCGGCCTTATTTGTTTGTAACCCCCCAGTTTTCGAGGAGCTTGACGGTGGCCAATACACCTTCTGCCAAAAAACGCGCCAAACAGGCTGAGAAGCGTCGTAGCCATAACGCCAGCCTGCGCTCCATGGTCCGCACCTACATCAAGAACGTGGTCAAGGCTATCGACGCCAAAGACCTCGAGCAGGCCAAGACCGCTTACACCCTGGCCGTTCCGGTCATCGACCGCATGGCCGACAAGGGCATCATCCATAAGAACAAAGCAGCCCGCCACAAAGGCCGCCTGAACGCCCACATCAAGGCGCTCGGCGAAGCTGCAGCAGCCTAAGCTGTCTGTTCTTGAAAAACCGGCCCCAGGGCCGGTTTTTTATTGCCAAGAAAAAAGCCCGAACTCGGTTCGGGCCTTTTTTCCACTCACGCTCAGGGCCGCTGCGGCCAGGGCAGGATAGGGATAGCCGTCACCGCATTCTGCGGACTGCCCTCTATCACCCGGTCGCTGTACACCAGATAGACCAGGGTATTGCGCCTCTCATCGAAGAACCGCACCACCTGCATGGTCTTGAACACCAGGGAGGTGCGCTCGCGAAACACCTCCTCCCCCTCTTTCAGCTCGGACCTGAAGCGCACCGGCCCGACCTGACGACAGGCGATCGAGGCCTCGGCCCGATCCTCGGCCAACCCCAGCCCTCCCTTCACCCCACCGGTCTTGGCCCGCGACAGGTAGCAGGTCACTCCCTCCACCTTGGGATCATCGAACGCCTCGACCACTATCTTGTCGTTCGGCCCCAGCAGCTTGAACACCGTGGAGACCTCGCCGATCTCCTCGGCCGAGACCAGCACGGGCAGCATCGACAACGCCGCCAACAAGTTTCTCGCCATGCACTTTCCCCTCACACCAGAACCAGATTATCCCGATGCACCAACTCGGGCTCATCGACATAACCCAGCAGCCGCTGGATGGCATCCGACGACTGACCGATGATCTTCTGCGCCTCCAGCGCGCTGTAGTTGGCCAGCCCGCGCGCCACCTCACGCCCCTCGAGATCGACGCACACCACCATCTCGCCGCGACGGAAGCTACCCTGCACCACCTTGACCCCGACCGGCAGCAGACTCTTGCGATCCTTGGTCAACGCCTTGACCGCCCCCGCATCCAGCACCAGGGTGCCACGGGTCTGCAGATGCCCGGCCAACCACTGCTTGCGCGCGGCCAACAGACCACGCTCCGGCGCCAACAACGTGCCCAACTGTTCGCCCGCCCTGAGCCGCACCAGCACCTGCTCGATCGCTCCTCCCGCGATGACGGTATGCGCACCGGAACGCGCCGCCAGACGCGCCGCGCGCAGCTTGGTCTGCATGCCGCCACGCCCCAGCGCACCACCCACGCCACCCGCCACGGCATCCAGCGCCGGATCGTCGGCGCGCGCCTCGTTGATCAGCGCCGCGCCGGGATTGTGCCGCGGATCGGCGTCATACATGCCATCCCGATCAGTGAGAATGACCAACAGGTCGGCCTCGACCAGATTGGCCACCAGCGCCGCCAGGGTGTCGTTGTCGCCGAAGCGGATCTCATCGGTGACCACCGTGTCGTTCTCGTTGATCACCGGCACCACATCCAACTGCACCAGGGTACGCAGCGTGCTGCGGGCATTCAGGTAGCGCTTGCGGTCTGACAGGTCGTCATGGGTCAGGAGGATCTGCGCCGTGTGCCGACCATGCTCGGCAAAGCTCGACTCCCAGGCCTGGATCAGCACCATCTGACCGATGGCGGCCGCCGCCTGCAATTCGTGCATGGCACTCGGCCGGGCATTCCATCCCAAGCGACTCATACCCGCCGCCACCGCACCGGAGGACACCAGCACCAGCTCGACACCCTGCTCGCGCAGCACCACCATCTGCTTGACCCACACCGCCATCGCCGCCCGGTCCAGGCCGCGCCCGTCGGCGGTCAGCAACGCGCTACCGATTTTCACCACCCAGCGCCGCGCGCCGGTCACCTTGTCACGCATGATCTTCCAACCTTAGCCAGACAGCGCTCGCTCAGCCGTTACAAAAACGCCGCTATTAAGCGGCGCTGAAAACTTGCTTAATCCCGGACGTAGATAATTTCCGGGCCATCCTCGTCATCTTCGTCGTCGAAATCATCCTCGTCGACATCATCGACACTCTTGACCCCGGCCCGACGCAGCGCACGCTGATCGTCCAGCGCCTGCAGACGGGCGCGCGCCTCGTCCTCGATGCGCTGATCCAGCTCGGCCAGTTCGGCGGCGAACTCCGGATTCTCCGCAGCACGCTCGGCGCGCTCCTCCAGGTAATTCATGATGTCCTGACAGAGGCGCTCGGTACCCTCATGGGCCAGAGCAGAGACCACATAGACCGGCCCCTGCCAGTCCAGCCGCGCCACCACCTCGGCGACACGCGCCTCGCGCTCTTCCTCGAGCATCTGGTCGGCCTTGTTCAACACCAACCAGCGGTCGCGATCGGCCAATGCCGGGCTGAACTTGGTCAACTCCTCGACTATGGTCACCGCCGCCTCGGCCGGATCACTCAGATCCAGCGGCGCCATGTCCACCAGATGCAACAACAGGCGAGTACGCGCCAGGTGCTTGAGGAAGCGAATCCCCAGCCCGGCCCCCTCGGAGGCCCCCTCGATCAAGCCCGGAATGTCGGCCACCACGAAGCTCTTGTAGCGATCGACGCTGACCACCCCGAGATTCGGCACCAGGGTGGTGAAGGGATAGTCGGCTACCTTCGGCTTGGCTGCTGACACCGCACGAATGAAGGTGCTCTTGCCGGCATTCGGTAGGCCCAGCAGGCCGACGTCCGCCAGCACCTTGAGCTCCAGCTTGAGGTCGCGGGCATCGCCCGGCTTGCCCGGCGTGGTCTGACGCGGCGCGCGGTTGGTGCTGGACTTGAAACGGGTATTGCCCAGACCATGCCAGCCACCCTGGGCGACCAGCAGACGCTGCCCCGCCTTGGTCAGGTCGCCGATCACCTCCTGGGTCGCCGAATCGATCACCGTGGTGCCGACCGGCACCGGCAGGATCAGGTCGTCACCCTTGCGCCCGGTACAATCGGTGCTGCCACCCTTCTCGCCGTTCTGCGCATTAAAACGCCGGGTATAGCGGTAATCCACCAGGGTATTGAGGTTCGCGTCGGCCTCGATATACACCGAGCCGCCGTCGCCACCGTCGCCACCGTTGGGCCCGCCCTTCTCGATGAACTTCTCACGACGGAAGCTCATCATGCCGTTGCCACCGTCACCGGCCTTTACGTAAATCGATACTTCATCGACGAATTTCATGGGTACGCCTCCCGCAACACTGCGGGTCAACAGAATCTAAGAACACCAGGCTCTTGCCGGATGACCCCGCGCTCGAGCGCGGCAACCCGGGTCATCGGGCAAGAACCCCTAGGATACAGAAACAAAAAAGCCCCGTCGCAAGGACAGGGCTCTTCCAGCAGCCTCGCGATTAAGCCGCGACGACGCTCACGTAACGGCGGTTGAACGCGCCCTTTACTTCGAACTTGAGCACACCTTCGATCTTGGCGAAGAGGGTGTGATCCTTACCCATGCCGACGCCGTAACCGGCGTGGAACTGGGTGCCGCGCTGACGCACGATGATGTTGCCGGCCTTGATGGCCTGGCCGCCGTACATCTTCACGCCAAGGCGTTTGGCTTCTGAGTCGCGACCGTTGCGGGTACTACCGCCAGCTTTTTTGTGTGCCATGAGTTCAATACTCCTATTAAGGGATTAGGCCGAAACGAATCAGGCCTGAATACCGGTGATTTTGATCTCAGTGAACCACTGACGGTGGCCCTGACGCTTCATGTGGTGCTTACGACGACGGAACTTAATGATGCGAACCTTGTCGTGACGGCCCTGCGAAACGACTTCGGCTACAACCTTGGCGCCGTCTACGACCGGAGCACCGATCTTCACGTCTTCGCCATTGCCGATCAGCAACACGCGATCGAAAGTCACGGCCTCGCCAGTGGCGACTTCGAGCTTCTCGATCTTGAGGAATTCGCCTTCGGTGACCTTGTATTGCTTGCCACCAGTAACAATCACTGCGTACATGGTAAATCTCCGTTAATCCTGCTCACCCAGCGCTTTATAGGTATGGTCATCGGCTGGCATGGCTGCTCGGGGCCGGAAGGACGCCCTTGCAATTGCGTAAGGCAGGGAAATGCCCAGGGGGAAGTTCAGGGTGCGCGATTGTACGCAAGCCCCGGGCGCCGCGCAAGCACCCCGGGCACTTGCCTTGACAGCCCCCACCCCGGCCCCTAGCATGCCGCGCAACCTTAGAGGAGCACTTGTCGCCGATGCAACCCCAGGCTTTCTACCGCGTGGTGGCGGACGACTTCACCGCCGTCGACGGCATCATCCGTCAACAACTCGTCTCGCGCGTACCGCTGGTGGAGAAAATCGGCGACTACATCATCTCGGCCGGCGGCAAGCGCCTGCGCCCCTTGCTGGTGCTGCTCAGCGGCAAGGCCCTGGGCCGCGACGACGAGCAGTTGCGCCTGCTCGCCGCCACCATCGAGTTCCTGCACACCGCCACCCTGCTGCACGACGACGTGGTCGACATGTCCGACATGCGCCGCGGCCGCAGCACCGCCAACGCCCAGTGGGGCAACGCCCCCAGCGTACTGGTGGGCGACTTCCTCTATTCGCGCTCCTTCGAGATGATGGTCGAACTCGGCTCCATGCCGGTGATGAAGATCCTCTCCAAGGCCACCCGGGTAATCGCCGAGGGCGAGGTGCTGCAGCTGTCGAAGATCCGCGACGCCAGCACCACGGAAGACACCTATATGGAGGTCATCCGCGGCAAGACCGCCATGCTGTTCGAGGCCTCGACCCACAGCGCCGCGGCCCTGGCCTGCGCCAGCGACGCCCAGGCCGAAGCCCTGCGCACCTTTGGCGATCACCTGGGCGTGGCCTTCCAGCTGGTCGACGACCTGCTGGACTACCGCGGCGACGCAGCCACCCTGGGCAAGAACGTCGGCGACGACCTGGCCGAGGGCAAGCCGACCCTGCCGCTGATCTACACCATGCGCGAAGGCACGACCGAACAGGCCGCCCTGGTGCGCCAGGCCATCCAGAAGGGCGGCATCGAGAACCTGGAGAGCATCCGCAACGCCGTGGAAGCCGCCGGCGCCCTCGACTACACCGCCCACAAGGCCCGCGACTTCGCCGAGCGCGCCATCGCCTGCCTGGATGCCCTGCCCCCCAGCGAGTACCGCGACGCCCTGATCGAGCTGAGCCGCTTCGCCGTCGCCCGCACGCACTGACGCCGCCGCGCCCACAAGAGCCCGTCCCCGTGACGGGCTTTTTTATGTCGCGACGAAATGCACGAATAAAGACTTGCTATAACTGTAATAGGAATTATTCTCATCAAACCACTCAAGAGGGAGATGAGTCATGACCTACCTGATCGATGCCTGGCTGGATAGACCCCAACCCTACCTGCGCATCCTGCACCGTGAAACCGGCGAGGTCTGTGCGGTATTGGAGGAAGACGCGCTGGGCGAGCTGCGCGACCAGGGCGACCTGGACCTGCAGGAACTCAGCTGCACCGAACCCCTGGTGCTCAAGGAGCTGGTGCGCAGCCTGTTTCTGTTCTGCTATGCACGGGCGTTGCGCCCCTGACACAGTCGGCCCGACAGCTTCGCAGGCGATGCCACGAAGCTGTCGGGCTGGGCTCGGAGCGAGCTCCGCCCCCTCGACAACAGGACTTAGAGGACGTCCAGCAGCTCGACGTCGAAGATCAGCGCGCTGTGCGGCGGAATGCTGCCGACACCCTGAGCACCGTAGGCCAGCTCGCTCGGCACATACAGGCGCCATTTGCTGCCGGCATTCATCAGTTGCAGTGCCTCGGTCCAGCCGGCGATCACGCCGCCGACCGGAAACTCGGCCGGCTGACCGCGCTCGTAGGAGCTGTCGAACACCGAGCCGTCGATCAGGGTGCCGTGGTAGTGGGCACGAATGCTGTCTTCACGGGTCGGCACCGCACCTTCGCCAGTGCTCAGCACCTCATACTGCAGGCCGGACGGCAGCACGGTGATGCCGTCACGTTTGGCGTTCTCGGCGAGGAAGGCACGACCGGCACCGGCGGCGGCTTCGGCCTTGGCCTGGGCCTCGGCCTGCATCACCTCGCGGATGACCTTGAAGCTGGCCGCCAATTCGGCTTCGCTGACGCGGCTCGGCTGGCCGGCGAAGGCATCGCTCAGGCCGGCCAGGATGGCCTCGAGGCTCACGCCCGGCGGCGGGTTGTCGCGCAGCTGGCCGCCGAGCTGACGACCGATGCCGTAGCTGACGCGGGTTTCGTCAGTAGAAAGGTTGAGTTCGGACATGACACTGCTCCGCTGGGGCTAAAAAGGCCGGCCAGCCTAGCACAGATGCCCACGTCGCCCTACCGGCGCGCCCGGTGCGCCTCAGTGTTTCGCGCCACCCTCGGTGGGGCTCCCCGGCTCCTCGGGCAAACCGCACATCTCGTCATGCACCGCCGCCTGCACCAGGTGGAAAGGGGGGAGCTGCGGCAAGGGCTGCAGCACCTCGCGGGCATGCTCCAGCGAGCGCAGGTGCAGGAGCTGGCCATGTCCATCGTCCAGGGTGAAGGGCTGGCCGCTTACGCGCGCCTCCAGCAGGTAATAGTTACCCCCCTCCAGGGAGATCAGGTTCAACGCCTCGACATGCCCGGCACGGGCATGGGTGGATAGGTCGTGCAGATTCATGAAGCCACCTCGCACTGACGGTTCGGAGAAGATCCATACCCGTACAGTCTTTGCAGAAGGGCCGAGAAGCACAAGGCAGCGAGGACGCCGCCCGTCCGTTTTGCAACGTGCAGGCGGTAGGCGCAACGAGGAATGGCGATCAGTGATCGTGCTTGGTCAGCTTGTCCAGGTAGCCCATGGCGAAGGCCGAGACCACGAAGGCCATATGGATGATCACGTACCACATCAGCTTGGTGTTATCGATGTTCTGCGCATTCATGAACACCTTGAGCAAGTGGATCGAGGAGATCGCCACGATGGACGCCGCCACCTTCATCTTCAGCGAGCCGGAGTCCATCTTGCCGAGCCAGCTGAGCTTCTCCTTGCCCTCGTCGATGTCCAGCTGGGAGACGAAGTTCTCGTAACCGGAAATCATCACCATCACCAGCAGGCCGCCGACCAGGGCCATGTCGATCAGCGACAGCAGCACCAGAATAAGGTCCGCCTCGGCCATGGCGAACACGCTGGGCAGGATATGGAAGACTTCCTGGAAGAACTTCAGCGCCAGCGCCAGCAGGGCCAGCGACAGGCCGAAGTAGATGGGGGCCAGCAGCCAGCGCGAGGCATACATCGCGTTTTCGATAAAGCGTTCCATGGGCACTCACAGGTAGGGGCGAAAAACTGCGGCCGAGTATACCCAGCACGCTCGGGCAGACAAGGCCACCGGGTTATCCCCGCAATCTGTGGATAAAGCTGTGAAGAGCCACGGGATCGATCGGCGCGCACCAGCAACCACCGGCGCCGGGGCCGGCAGTTCAAAAGACGACCAGCGACCCGATCAGGTTTCTGGGCGGAACTGATAGTGCCCCACATGGCGGCAGCGTTCGCCATTCAGGCGGCGCAACTCGGCCTGAATATGCAGACGCCAGATAGGGATCTCGGTGCATTCCTCGTAGCCTTGTACGGCCAGGCTTTCGGCGATTCCACTGAGCACCCCTTCGGCCACCACAGGCCCGTAGAACGGGCCTTGCGCCTTGATGGCGGAGGGTTGTTCGCCGGAGATTCCGGCGGCACAGATCAGCGTCCAGAGTCCATTCTCACCGGCCAGAGGCAGTACCACGCATTCGATACGGGTGACCAGGCCCAGGCATTGACGAGTGAGGCAGAGGTTGCGCGGCATGGCGGCGACCCTCGCTAGATCAGGTCTTCAGCCTACACCCGCAGCGCCGCGGAGGGAAATCCCAGGCTTATCCACGAGCGCTGTGGATAAGCCTGTGCACGAAACGTGGGCAAGCCGACGGAGCCCAGACGGGTCGGCGTCGCGGGCAAAGCGCTCACTGACCGACCAGTCACCGGCCTGCGATCAGGCCGCGGGCGTCTTCTCCCGTGGCTTGCGCTGCTTCGCCGGTGCGGCAACGACCTCCTTCACCTCCTCGCCTTCTTCCTCGCCCTTGTCCTCGCCCTTGTCCTCGCCCAGGTCGATCTCGGCGATCTCGCGCAGGCGCTCGACCACCCGGGCGTTGACGCTGCCGGCGGGGAACTGGCCCTCGGCGTTCGGCGTACCGGCATCCTCGCCGACCAGCAGGCTCAGCGCCTCGTCGACCTGGCGCACCGCATAGATGTGGAACAGACCGGCCCGCACCGCCTGCAACACGCGGTCGTCGAGCATCAGGGTGGTGACGTTGGAGTGCGGAATGATCGCCCCCTGTTCGCCGGTCAGGCCGCGGGCCTCGCACAGGCGGAAGAAGCCCTCGATCTTCTCGTTGACCCCGCCGACCGCCTGCACCTCGCCGAACTGGTTGATCGAGCCGGTGATGGCGAAGCACTGCTTGAGCGGGGTGCGCGACAGCGCCGAGATCAGCGTGCAGACCTCGCCGAGCGAGGCGCTGTCGCCGTCGACATAGCCGTAGGACTGCTCCAGGGCGATGCTCGCGGAGATCTCCAGGGGGAACTCCTGGGCGTAGCGACTGCCCAGGTAGCCGGTGAGGATCATCACCCCCTTGGAGTGGATCGGCTGACCCAGGTTGACCTCGCGCTCGATGTCGACGATGCCCGAGCCGCCCGGGTAGACGGTGGCGGAGATGCGCGCCGGCACGCCGAAGGCCGAGTCGCCGACCTCCAGCACGGTCAGGCCGTTGCACTTGCCCACCGCGGCGCCGCTGGTGTCGATCAGGATGATGCCGGCCAGCATGTCGTCGATGATCCGCGCCGAGACCCGGCCGGTGCGGGTGGCCTTGGCCTTGAGCGCGCGCTCGATATGGCCGACGTCGGTGACCGGCTCGTTGGCCAGCTGGCGGATGAAGTCGGCCTCGCTGACCAGCTGGAACAGGTCGCCGATGCGCGCCGACAGACGCCCCTGGTGCTCGGCCAGGCGGGCGCTGTAGGTCGCCAGGCGCGCCACCGCGGCGGCGGTCAGCGGCGCCATGCCCTCCTCCGAGGTGCGGGTCTTCATCAGCTGGGCGAACTGTTCCAGGCTCTCGTCACCCAGGGGGATGTCCTCGTCGAAGTCGACCAGCACGCGGAACATCTCCTGGAAGTCCGGATCGTGATCCTGCAGCGCGTAGTACAGCTGGCGGGCGCCGACGATCACCACCTTGACCTGCAGCGGGATGACCTGCGGGTTGAGGGTCACGGTGGCGATACGGCCCAGGTCGCCCAGGGGCGACTCCATCTTCAGCTGGCGCGAATGCAGGGCACGCTTGAGGGCGTCCCAGACGAACGGCTCGCCGAGCATCTTCTCCGCCTCGAGAATGAGGAAACCGCCGTTGGCCCGGTGCAGGGCGCCCGGGCGCAGCTGGCGGTAGCTGGTGTAGAGCGCGCCCTGGTCGGTGTTGTACTCGATGCGGCCGAACAGGTTGTCGTAGGTCGGGTGCGACTCGAACACCACCGGCGCGCCGCCGTCGGTGTGGTGGCCCACCACCAGGCTCGGGCAGTACTGCTCCTCGAGCAGCTTGCGCGCCTGCACGTCGACTTTCTCCACCTCCACCAGCTGGTCCACCACGGTCTTCAGCAGGTTGACCTGCACCGCCTGCAGGTAGGCGCAGACCCCGGCATTCTCCGCGTACTTCTCCGACAGCGGCGCCAGCAGCGGTTGCAGGGCCAGGGTGATGGTCTCCTCGTTGAGCTGGCGCAGCTGGTTGCTCGACTCGCGCTTCCACTGCGGCAGGCTGGCCAGCTCTTCGTTGAGGCGCTCCTCGAGGGCGGCGATATCGGCGTGGAAGCGCTCGCGCTCGGCCTCCGGCAGCTGGGCGAACTCGGCCTCGTCGAGGGCCTTGCCCTCGAGCATCGGGGTGAAGGCGATGTTGCTGCTGTCGCGGTACAGCGCCACGCCGCGCTCCAGGGCCAGGCGCTCGATCACGTCCAGGGCCTGGTCGTAGCGCTTGTTGAAGGCGCGATCGATGACGCTCTTCTTCTGCTGGTAGGAGGGGTGCTCGAACACCGCCGGGAAGGTCGCCAGCAGGTTGTCGATCAGCTGGTTGATGTCGGCGATGAACTCGCCGGCGCTGCCGGCGGCCAGCTCCAGCGCCCGGGGCTCGCGCGGTTCGTCGAAATGATTGACGTAGACCCAGTCGCAGGGCGTGGCCAGGCGCTTGGCCTCGGCCTTCAGGTAGCGCTTGGCGAAGGAAAACCGGCCGGTGCCCGGCTCGCCCATGACGAACACGTTGTAGCCCGGACGCGGCATGGCCACGCCGAACTGCAGGGCCTCGACCGCCCGCGCCTGGCCCAGCACGCCACGGAAGGGCTCGAGATCATCGGTGGTGGCGAAGTTGAACTGGGTGGCGGCAAAGGGACGGGTCAGGGCATCGGGCGCTAGCCGCAGATGGGCAGCAACGGAATCAGGCATCGGGAATCCTTGAACAGAGGGGCACTCGCTTGGGGGAAATCATGGCCGTATCGGGCCGCGGCGACAAGCCATACGCCGCCCCGCCAATCCGTCGCCTACTTGCGGTCGGCGCAGCGCAGACAATATTCCGCGGCGGGCAGCGCCTGCAGGCGTGCCGCCTCGATCGTCTCGCCGCAACGCAGGCACTCGCCATAGCGGCCCTCGGCCAACCGCAGTTTCGCCAGGCCGACCTGGCGCAGCGCCGCCTCGGCCTCGGCCAGCAGGGCCTCGAGCACCTCGTCGTTCTGCCGCTGCAGGGCCTGCTCGGCGAAATCCGGCGAATGACTGCGGCCCAGGTCCTGGCGAATGGCATTGGCCCGTGCACTGTACTCGGCCAGCAGCGCGTCGAGTGCCGCGCGGGGATCGAAGGCGGACATGGGGGTACTCCTCGTCTTGCACCTAGTCTAAGTGTGGACGCTGACGCCAGGCTTGCACACCGCCGGGGAGATCTTGTTCACGGTGCAGCGCCCGCCAGCGCCTGCCCCCAGGCAACGCAAGGGTGTAGGCTTGCTCTTGTGCGAGTCGCGGACCGAGGGCCAGCGGGCGGCCCCCCCCCCGCACTGGCCATTACTTCGCCGAGGCCTATCGAAGTCGATGACACAATCCACAGCCGAAGTCCTGCAGATCGCCCCAGGCAAGCCGATCAAGCTCTGGACCCAGGGCGTGCCGGTCGAGCGAGAGGCGCGCCAGCAACTGCTGAAGACCGCGCAGATGCCCTTCATCTTCAAGCACCTGGCAGTGATGCCGGACGTGCACCTGGGCAAGGGCTCGACCATCGGCAGCGTGATCCCCACCCTCGGCGCCATCATCCCGGCCGCCGTGGGCGTGGACATCGGCTGCGGCATGATCGCCGTGCGCACCTCGCTCGTGGCCGGCGACCTGCCGGACAACCTGCACGGCCTGCGCCGCGCCATCGAGCAGGCCGTGCCCCACGGCAAGACCTTCGGCCGCCACGATCAGGGCGCCTGGGACGAGGTGCCGCGCGCCGCCGACCAGGCCTGGCGCGCCCTGGCCGGACGCTTCAAGGCCATCACCGACAAGCATCCGCGCCTGGAGAAGAGCAACAACCGCCAGCACCTCGGCACCCTGGGCGGCGGCAACCACTTCATCGAGGTCTGCCTGGACGAGGCCGACCGGGTCTGGTTCATGCTGCACAGCGGCTCGCGCGGGGTCGGCAACGCCATCGGCAGGCTGTTCATCGAGCTGGCCCAGGCCGACATGCGCCAGCACCTGGCCGACCTGCCGGACCGGGACCTGGCCTACTTCGCCGAGGGCAGCCGGCATTTCGCCGACTATGTCGAGGCCGTGGGCTGGGCCCAGGACTACGCCCGACAGAACCGCGCACTGATGATGCAGGCCGTCATAGACGCGGCGCGACGGGTGATCGGCAAGCCGTTCGCGGCCGAGCTGGAGGCGGTCGACTGCCACCACAACTATGTGCAGAAGGAGCGTCACTTCGGCCAGGAGGTGCTGGTCACCCGCAAGGGCGCGCTGTCGGCGCAGAAGGGCGAACTGGGCATCATCCCCGGCTCCATGGGCGCCAAGAGCTTCATCGTCCGCGGCCTGGGCAACCCGGAGGCGTTCTGCTCCTGCAGCCACGGTGCCGGACGCAGCATGAGCCGCACCCAGGCGAAGAAGGCCTTCAGCCTGGCCGACCAGCTGCGCGCCACCGCCCATGTCGAGTGCCGCAAGGACAAGGACGTGATCGACGAGATCCCCATGGCCTACAAGGACATCGACGCGGTGATGGCGGCCCAGCGCGAGCTGGTGGAGGTGGTGCACAGCCTGCGCCAGGTGGTGTGCGTCAAGGGCTGAGATTCGGCTGGCGAGATGAAAAAACGGAGCCCTGGGGCTCCGCTTTTTCTGTACTGAAGACCCGGCTTACGCCAGCTTCTTGTGCCGTACCCGGTGCGGCTGGGCGGCGGCCTCGCCGAGGCGCTTCTTGCGGTCGGCCTCGTACTCGGTGTAGTTGCCCTCGAAGAACTCGATGTGCGAGTCGTCCTCGTAGGCCAGGATGTGGGTGGCCACGCGGTCGAGGAACCAGCGGTCGTGGGAGATCACGATGGCCGCGCCGGGGAAGTCGAGCAGTGCCTCCTCCAGCGAACGCAGGGTTTCCACGTCCAGGTCGTTGGACGGCTCGTCGAGCAGCAGCACGTTGGCGCCTTCCTTGAGGGTCAGGGCCAGGTGCAGGCGACCGCGCTCACCGCCGGAGAGGTCCTTGACGAATTTCTGCTGGTCGCCGCCCTTGAAGTTGAAGCGTCCGACGTAGCCGCGCGAGGGCACCTCGTAGTTGCCGATCTTGATCATGTCCAGGCCATCGGAGACGGCCTCCCACACGGTCTTGCTGCCGTCGAGGTCGTCGCGGCTCTGGTCGACGCAGGCCAGCTGCACGGTGTCGCCGATCTCGATACGGCCGGAGTCCGGCTGCTCCTTGCCCATCAGCATGCGGAACAGGGTCGACTTGCCGGCGCCGTTGCCGCCGATCACCCCGACTATCGCGCCCTTGGGCACGCTGAACGACAGGTCGTCGATCAGCACGCGGTCGCCGTAGCCCTTGGTCACGTTGATGAAGTCGATGACCTTGTCGCCCAGGCGCGGGCCGGCCGGGATGTAGATCTCGTTGGTCTCGGCGCGCTTCTGGAACTCCTGCGACTGCATCTCCTCGAAACGCTGCAGGCGGGCCTTGGACTTGGCCTGGCGCGCCTTGGCGCCCTTGCGCACCCACTCCAGTTCCTCGCGCATGGCCTTCTCGTGGGCCGACTGCTGCTTGGATTCCTGGGCCAGGCGAGCCGACTTGGCCTCCAGCCAGCCGGAATAGTTGCCCTCGTAGGGGATGCCGGCGCCGCGGTCGAGTTCGAGAATCCAGCCGGCGACGTTGTCGAGGAAGTAGCGGTCGTGGGTGATGGCCACCACGGTACCGGGGAAGTCGTGGAGGAAGTGCTCCAGCCAGGCCACCGAGTCGGCGTCCAGGTGGTTGGTCGGCTCGTCCAGCAGCAGCATGTCCGGGGCCGACAGCAGCAGACGGCACAGGGCCACGCGGCGCTTCTCGCCACCGGACAGCACGGCGACCTTGGCATCCCAGGCCGGCAGGCGCAGGGCGTCGGCGGCGACTTCCAGCTGGCGCTCCAGGTTGTGGCCGTCGGATGCCTGGAGGATGGCCTCCAGCTTGGCCTGCTCGGCGGCCAGCTTGTCGAAGTCGGCGTCCGGCTCGGCGTAGGCGGCGTAGACCTGATCCAGGCGCGCCTGGGCGTCCTTGATCTGGCTGACGGCCTCTTCCACCACCTCGCGCACGGTCTTGCTCGGGTCGAGCTGCGGCTCCTGGGGCAGGTAACCGACGTTCAGCTCGGGCATCGGCCGCGCCTCGCCGTCGAACTCGGTGTCGACCCCGGCCATGATGCGCAGCAGGGTGGACTTGCCCGCGCCGTTGAGGCCGAGCACGCCGATCTTGGCGCCGGGGAAGAAGGACAGGGAGATGTTCTTGAGGATTTCCCGCTTCGGCGGCACTACTTTGCTCAGCCGATGCATGGTGTAGACGTATTGAGCCATGGATAACCTGGGTTCTGTGACAGAAAACGGGAGCGTGCTCGGCGGCGAGGTCGCCGGCCGATCGGGCCTGGGCAGGGACGGCAACCAGACCGTCCGGCAGGCGCGCGGTCCTGCGCGTGCGACGTCTGCCGCCCCTACGCGCGTGCGGCAAAACTACCGGAATGCGCCGAGCAGGGCAAACCGCGCTCGTCGGCTACACTGGCACTTTGCTGAGGTTATGGCATGCTAGCCTGCTTTTCGTGCGTACCAGGCCATGCGCGCTCAGCCCCGCCTGCCTTCATCGAGCAGTAGCAGCAGGATCAGCCCCGTGTCGACAGCCCCACCCCTGCCCCTCCCGAGCGCAACGGGCGAGCCGCCTAGGCCGCTGCGCGGCTCGGTCAAGGGCGCCCTGGTGGCCCTGGTGCTGGGCATGCTGGCGCTGCTGCTGTGGCAACTGCACCTGGAGTCGCAGCAGCTGCGGGACAACCAGCGCCGGCTCAACCACAGCTTCAACGCGCAACTGGCCAACCACCTCGGCCTGAGCATGGACCTCAAGGCCCGCGCCGGCCTGGCGATTCTCGCCCCCTTTGCCCTGCCCCCCGATTCGACCGCGGCACGCGAGGCCGTCCTGAACCACCTGCGGGCCGTCTTCCCGACGCTGCACAGCCTGGCCTGGCTCGGCCCTCGCGGCGGCATCCGCAGCGACAGCCAGGGGCTGGCCGAGGACGCCCTGCTGCTCGGCCAGCTGGTCCGGCGCAGCCAGGGCGAGCCCTACTACTACAGCTTCAGCCCCGGCGGCGGCGAGCGCATCTACCTGCTCCTGCGTCAGGCCGAGGGTGGCGGGCCGAGCGGCTACTGGGCTCTGCGCCTGAGCACCGCGGCGTTGCGCGAGTGGCTCTACGAGCATCACCAGAGCGAACACCAGTGGCTGCTGGAGGACCGCCTGACGCAGCGGGTAATCGCTCGCCATCAGGCACAACCGTCGCCCTTGCCCGCCACGCTCCCGCCGGTGACCGCCGAAGACCAGGCCCAGAGCATCCTGCTGACCCCGCTCAAAGGCAGCGACTGGCAGCTACGGGCGCTATTCAACGAACACAGGGTTCGCGCGCAGCTGTTGCCGAAGCTGGCGGCCAAGTTCGCCCTGTTCAGCCTCTGCACCCTGCTCACCCTCCTCGCCCTGTACCGCCTGCTGCGCGAGCAGCATCGGCTGCACGAGCTCAACGCCACCTCGCGGCGCTCGCTGCACCAGGCCGCCAGTGCCCTGAGCGCCATCGAGGAGCGCGTCCTGGTCAGCGACGGCCACGGCCGGCTCGCCTACCTCAATCCCCAGGCCGAGACCCTGTTCGGCACGACCAGCCAGGACGCCCAAGGCCGACACCTGCTGGAACTGATTCCACATCTCGATCCCCTGCTGCTGCACGACACCGCCTTTCACGGCGAGCAGGACCCCGACCTGGTGGAAATCCAGCAGGACGGCACGAGCCGGCTGTTCGCCATCAGCCGCAGCGAACTCGGCGAGCACGGCGGGCGCCAGGGCTTCGTCTGGGTGCTGCGCGATGTCACCGAGGAACAGCAGGCCACCCGTGTGCTGAAGGAAACCCGGCGCCGCTACCAGGACATCTTCGAGGGCACCGGCACGGCACTGTGCGTGCTCGACCTGTACGAGCTTCGACTCTACCTGCAGCAGCTGCACCTGCATGACCGCGCCAGCCTGAATCGCTGGCTGCAGGCTCACCCGCAGCGCCATGGCGAACTGCTGCAGCGCATGCGCCTGACCGAGACCAACCAGGTGGCGCTGCGTCTGCTCGGCGTGAGCTGCGCCGAACAGGGCTGGCAGCACCTGATCGACAGCGGCCCGCTGCGCCCCGAGGGATTCCGCCAGCAATTGCTCAACGCCCTGCTCGACGGCGCCGCCCAGCTGGAGCAGGAATTCAAGATCACCACGCCGCAGGGCCAGGAGCGCCACTTCTGGCTGGTCCTGCGCCTGCCGGACAACCCCGACGACCTGCGCGCGGTGACCCTGAGCCTCAGCGACATCACCAGCCGCAAGCGCATCGAGCTGTCGCTGGTCGAGCGCGAGCGCTTCTGGTCCGATGTGGTCCGTGCCGTGCCGGACACCCTCTATGTGCACGATGTGAGCAACAAGAAGGTGCTGTTCAGCAACCACCACCTGGGCCTGCAGCTGGGCTACAGCGAGGCCGAACTGAACGGCATGGGCGAGGCCTTCTGGGAACACATCCTGCACCCGGACGACAGCGACTACTACTGGCGCATCCGCAATCTGCAGCAGGTGGTGGGCGACGGCCTGTTGCTCGAGTCGCAGTTGCGCTGGCGCCGCCAGGATGGCGCCTGGCGCTGGTTCAGCATCCGCGAGCAGGCCCTGCGGCGCGACGCGGCCGGACGCGTCAGCCGCCTGCTCGGCATCGCCAAGGACATCACCGAACAGATCGAAAGCAGCGAGTCGCTGCGCGACAACGAGCAGCGCTACCGCCTGCTGGCCGAAAGCATCAGCGACATGATCTTCTCCACCGACAGCGGCCTGCGCCTGAACTACGTCAGCCCCTCGGTGCAAGCGGTTCTGGGCTACACCACCGACTGGGTGCTGGCCAACGGCTTCCGCGGCCTGGCCACCAACCCGGCGCAGCTGGCGAGCCTGGACCGTCTGCTCGATCAGATACGCGGTGCCCTCGCCACACCGCAGCACATGGCCGAACTGCGCCAGCAACTGCAGCCGCAGCTCTTCGTGTTCGACTGCCTGCGCGGCGACGGCCGCAGAGTTCCGGTGGAGGTGCGCCTGGTGCCCATGTGGGACCAGTACGGTCGCTTCGAGGGGCTGCTCGGGGTCGGCCGCGACATCGCCCAGCAGCGCCGCGCGGAGAAGGACATGCGCATGGCCGCGACGGTGTTCGAGCACTCCACCGCGGCGATCCTGGTCACCGACCCGGCCGGCTATATCGTCCAGGTCAACAAGGCCTTCAGCCGCGTCAGTGGCTACGCCTCGGCCCAGGTGCTCGACCAGCTGCCGGGCATGCTCACCGCCGACCGCCAGCAGGCCAGCCACCTCGAGTACATCCTCGGCCAGCTCAACCAGCGCGGCAGCTGGGAGGGCGAGGTGTGGCTCAAACGGCGCAACGGCGAAACCTTCCCGGCCTGGGTCGGCATCACCGCGGTGCAGGACGAGGACGGCGACCTGGTCAGCTACGTGTGCTTCTTCAGCGACATCAGCGAGCGCAAGGCCAGCGAGCAGCGCATCCACCGCCTGGCCTACTACGACGCCCTGACCCAGCTGCCCAATCGCACCCTGTTCCAGGACCGCCTGCACACCGCCCTGCAGCATGGCGAACGGCACCAGGAGTGGGTGGTGCTGATGTTCCTCGACCTCGATCGTTTCAAGCCGATCAACGACTCCCTCGGCCACGCCGCCGGCGACCGCATGCTCAAGGACGTGGCCGTGCGCCTGGCCGCCTGCGTCGACGAGGACGACACGGTGGCGCGCATGGGCGGCGACGAGTTCACCCTGCTGCTGCAATCCTCCGTCAGCCGCGAGAGCGCCCTGAACCGGGCGATCCACGTCGCCGAGCAGATCCTCGCCAGCCTGGCCCAGGCCTTCGTCCTCGAGGGCCGCGAATTCTTCGTCACCGCCAGCATCGGCATCGCCCTGAGCCCCCAGGACGGCAAGGAGCTGAGCCAGCTGATGAAGAACGCCGACACCGCCATGTACCACGCCAAGGAACGCGGCAAGAACAACTTCCAGTTCTACCAGGCCGACATGAATGCCAGCGCCCTGGAGCGCCTGGAGCTGGAGAGCGATCTGCGCCACGCCCTCGAACAGGGCGAGTTCGTGCTGCACTACCAGCCGCAATTCGCCGGCAACGGCCAGCGCCTGACCGGGGTCGAGGCCCTGCTGCGCTGGCAGCACCCGCGCCGCGGCCTGGTGCCGCCGGACGACTTCATCCCGGTGCTGGAAGAGCTCGGCCTGGTGGTGCAGGTCGGCGACTGGGTGCTGGCCGAGGCCTGTCGCCAGCTCAGGCGCTGGCACCAGGCGAAGATCCGCGTGCCCAAGGTGTCGGTCAACCTGTCGGCCCGGCAGTTCGCCGAGGGCGATCTGGACCGGCGCATCGCCGCGATCCTCGCCGACAGCGGCGTGGCCCCGGCCTGCCTGGAGCTGGAGCTGACCGAGAGCATCCTGATGCAGGACGTGACCGGTGCCCTGGGCATCCTGGCCGATCTCAAGCGTCTGGGCCTGTGCCTGGCGATCGACGACTTCGGCACCGGCTACAGCTCGCTGAACTACCTCAAGCAGTTCCCCATCGACGTGCTGAAGATCGACCGCAGCTTCGTCGACGGCCTGCCCGATGGCGAACAGGATGCGCAGATCGCCCGCGCCATCATCGCCATGGCCCACAGCCTGAACCTGGCGGTGATCGCCGAGGGGGTGGAGAGCCAGGCCCAGCTGGACTTCTTGCGCCAGCACGAATGCGACGAGGTGCAGGGCTACCTGCTCGGCCGGCCCATGCCCGCCGCGCAGTTCGCCGCCCAGTTCGGCGGCGGCGCGCTGTTCATGCTGGGCTAGCCGCCCCCTGGATGAATCCCGCTCGCGCGGCCCATGACCGCCATTCACGCCCCGCCTCGGCTGCAATGGGGTAGAATCCGCGCCCTCTTTCAACCGTCCAGCTGATTTGCCAGGGGATTGCCATATGTTCAGCCGTGAATTGAACCTCGCCCGTTTCGACGCCGAATTGTCTGCCGCGATGGCGCAGGAAGCCCAGCGCCAGGAAGAACACATCGAGCTGATCGCCTCGGAAAACTACACCAGCCCGGCGGTGATGGAAGCCCAGGGCAGCGTGCTGACCAACAAGTACGCCGAAGGCTACCCGGGCAAGCGCTACTACGGCGGCTGCGAGTACGTCGACCTGGTCGAGCAACTGGCCATCGACCGCGCCAAGCAGCTGTTCGGCGCCGACTACGCCAACGTCCAGCCGCACTCCGGCAGCCAGGCCAACGCCGCCGTGTACATGGCCCTGCTCAACGCCGGCGACACCGTGCTGGGCATGAGCCTGGCCCACGGCGGCCACCTGACCCACGGCGCCAGCGTCAGCTTCTCCGGCAAGATCTACAACGCCGTGCAGTACGGCATCGACGCCGACGGCCTGATCGACTACGACGAGGTCGAGCGCCTGGCCGTGGAGCACCAGCCGAAGATGATCATCGCCGGCTTCAGCGCCTACTCCCAGGTGCTGGACTTCCCACGCTTCCGCGCCATCGCCGACAAGGTCGGCGCCTACCTCTTCGTCGACATGGCCCATGTCGCCGGTCTGGTCGCCGCCGGCGTCTACCCGAACCCGGTGCCCTTCGCCGACGTGGTCACCACCACCACCCACAAGACCCTGCGCGGCCCGCGCGGCGGCCTGATCATCGCCCGCAAGAACGAGGAGCTGGAGAAGAAGCTCAACTCCGCAGTCTTCCCCGGCGGCCAGGGCGGCCCGCTGGAGCACGTGATCGCCGCCAAGGCGGTGTGCTTCAAGGAAGCCCTGCAACCGGAGTTCAAGGCCTACCAGCAGCAGGTGGTGAAGAACGCCCAGGCCATGGCCGGGGTGTTCATCGAGAACGGCTACGAGGTGGTCTCCGGCGGCACCCAGAACCACCTGTTCCTGCTCAGCCTGATCAAGCAGGACATCACCGGCAAGGACGCCGACGCCGCCCTGGGTCGCGCCTTTATCACCGTCAACAAGAACAGCGTGCCGAACGATCCGCGCTCGCCCTTCGTCACCTCGGGTCTGCGCATCGGCACCCCGGCGGTGACCACCCGCGGCTTCAAGGAAGAGCAATGCCGCGCACTGGCCGGCTGGATCTGCGAGGTGCTCGCCAACCTGGGCGACGAGGCCGTGGAAGGCCGCGTGCGCGAGCAGGTCAAGGCGCTGTGCGCGAAGTTCCCGGTCTACGGCCAGTAAACCGCCTGCGTCACGCAGAAGCCCGCCACTCGGCGGGCTTTTTCTTGATGCAGCCTGGACAACTCAAGAATGCCGCGCCAGCGGCCCGAGCCTTAGCTATAGTGGACGCAATCGTCCAGGAGTCTGTAGATGAGTGAAATCAGCCAAGAGCGTCGACGCTTCCAGCGCATCGACTTCGACGCCCCCACCGAGATCGTCCAGGGCGAGCAGCGCTGGCCGGCCGAGTTGCACGACCTGTCCCTCAAGGGCCTGCTGATCAGGCGTCCGGCGGACTGGAACGGCGACGCCGAACGCCCCTTCGAGGCCCTGATCGAGCTGGGCGGCGATATCCGCGTACGCATGGAGGTGGAACTGGCGCGCAGCCAGGACGATCTGCTGGGATTCATCTGCCGGCATATCGACCTCGACTCGATCAGCCACCTGCGCCGCCTGGTGGAACTCAACCTCGGCGACGAGGCCCTGCTGGAGCGCGAACTGGCGGCCCTGGGCGACGAACAGGCCTGAGGGGCGAGCAACATCGCAGAAGGGGCGCCACGGCGCCCCTTCTCGTCTGCCTATTCGAACAAGGCATCCAGCGCCTGCTCCAGGCGCGTCACCGCGATGATCGAGAGCCCCGCCGGGGCCTCCTTGGGCGCGTTGCCCCTGGGCACTATGGCGCGCTTGAAACCATGCTTGGCCGCCTCCTTGAGGCGCTCCTGACCGCTGGGCACCGGGCGGATCTCGCCGGACAGGCCCACCTCGCCGAACACCAGCAGGTCGCTGGCCAGCGACCGATTGCGCAGGCTGGAGATCACCGCGGCCATCAGCGCCAGATCCGAGGCCGTCTCCAGCACCTTGACCCCGCCGACCACGTTGAGGAACACGTCCTGGTCGTAGGTGGGGATGCCTCCATGCCGGTGCAATACCGCCAGGAGCATGGCCAGGCGGTTCTGGTCCAGGCCCAGGGTGACCCGACGCGGATTGCCCAGGTGGCTGGTGTCGACCAGCGCCTGCACCTCCACCAGCATCGGCCGGGTGCCCTCCCAGGTGGCCATCACCACGCTGCCCGGCACCTCCTCCTGGGCGCGGGTGAGGAAGATCGCCGAGGGGTTGGTGACCTCCTTCAGGCCCTTGTCGGTCATGCCGAACACGCCCAGCTCGTTGACTGCGCCGAAACGGTTCTTCACCGCCCGCAACAGCCGTAGGCGGCCGTCCGACTCGCCCTCGAAATACAGCACGGTGTCGACCATGTGTTCGAGCACCCGCGGCCCGGCCAGGGCGCCCTCCTTGGTCACGTGGCCGACCAGGAAGATCGCCGTACCGCTCTGCTTGGCGAAGCGCACCAGCAAGGCGGCGCTCTCGCGCACCTGGGCCACCCCGCCGGGGGCCGACTGCAGCTGCTCGGTGAAGATGGTCTGGATCGAGTCGATCACCATCACCTTGGGCTTTTCCAGGCGTGCGGTGGCGATGATGGCCTCGATGTTGGTCTCGGTCATCACCTTCAGGCGGTCCTCCGGCAGGCCCAGGCGCCGCGCGCGCATGGCCACCTGCTGCTGCGACTCCTCGCCGGTGACGTAGAGCGCCGGGAAGCGCGTGGCGATGTTGCACAGGGTCTGCAGCAGGATGGTCGACTTGCCGATGCCCGGGTCGCCGCCGATCAGCACCACCGAACCGTCCACCAGGCCGCCGCCGAGCACCCGGTCCAGCTCGCCCGAGGCGGTGGAGAAGCGCGGCATCTCCTCGACGCTGACCTCGGCCAGGGTCTTGATCTGCGCCTGCTGGCCGGCCCAGCCGGTGCGCCCGCTGGGGGTGCTCGCGCCGCTCTCCAGCAGGGTCTCCACCAGGGTGTTCCAGGCCCCGCACTCGCCACACTGGCCGGCCCACTTGGGAAAGGTCGCGCCGCACTCGGTGCAGCCGTACATGCGCTTGGCCTTGGCCATCACGGACTCCGTCGGAGGAAAACGCGCATCATAGCCTGTCACGTCGAGCGAGCGAGACGGCAGCGACAGCCCAGGCGCAATCGCCCGCACGACAGCGGCCGCGCACAGACCGCCCCTGGCTCGGAAAAAAACTCGAATGGGTGGGAAATACTGCAAACAGCGATCGAGGTTCGCGCGCCGTACCGCGACCTCCGAAGGCGGCCCCGGACGACTCCCCCGCCGGGAACCGGTTCCGGCCTGCGCTCAGCTCATTTGCTGGCGCCGTTGCTCAACATCGCGGCGACTTCGTCCTTCAGACTGACCCGCTGCATCTTCAGCCCCAGCAACTCCATCTCGTCCATGGCGACCCGGCCGTCTTCGACCTCATAGATGCGCTTGTCCAGCTCCTCATACTCCCGGGCCAGCCGGGCGAAGTGTCCGTCAGCCTGGAACAGGGCGCGCATCTGCGCTTCGAACTGCGGGAATTCACGGCTGAGCGGATGATATTGCAATGGCATGGCGGCATCCTCTGGCTGGGTGTATTTACCATCAGCCTAGCTCAGCTCGGGGCTTTCCACCGGGCGCCCGGACCAGCGCCACTCCGCGCCCTGGCCCTGGGTTTGGCCTGCGCTGCCCTGGCAAGGTCGCGCGCCTGGATTACACTCAGCCGAGCACACCCAGGAGCGACGGCATGAGCATACTCGGCGAATTCAAGGCCTTTGCGGTCAAAGGCAACGTGGTGGACATGGCAGTGGGCATCATCATCGGCGCGGCGTTCGGCAAGATCGTCTCCTCCTTCGTCGCCGACCTGGTGATGCCACCGCTGGGCATCCTCATCGGCGGCGTGGACTTCTCCGACCTGGCCATCGTGCTCAAGGCCGCCGAAGGCGACCTGCCGGCGGTGACCCTGGCCTACGGCAAGTTCATCCAGACCGTCGTCGACTTCGCCATCATCGCCTTCGCCATCTTCCTCGGCATCAAGGTCATCAACCGCCTCAAGCGCGAGGAAGAGGCCGCCCCCGCCGCCCCAGCGGCACCGACCCAGGACCAGCAGCTGCTCGCCGAGATCCGCGACCTGCTCAAGGCCCAGCAACGCAACGAGTGACGCTCGCCTGGCCGCTCACATCGGCTCACTAAGCGCAGGTGCGCCTCATTCGGCGGAGAGCGGCCGCAGCAGCAGCTTGCTGACCCGACGATCCTTGACCGCGGTCACCGTCAGGTGCCAGTCGGCATGTTCCAGCTGATCACCGATCAGCGGCAGGCGATCGAGCAGGCTCATGGCCAGTCCGGCCAGGGTCTGGTAGTCGTCACAGGGACTGGCGGCGAAGCCCAGGCGGTTACGCAGCACTGCCAGATTGATCGCGCCATTGACCCGGTAACCGCCTTCCACCGGTTCGATATCCGGCCCCTGCACCTCGCTGGCGTCCGGCAGTTCGCCGGCAATCGCCTCGAGGATATCGGTGAGCGTCAGCAGCCCCTCGAAGCCGCCGAATTCGTTGACCACGAAGGCCACATGGGTCGAGGCCTGACGCATCTGCTCCAGGGCCGCGAGAACCGAGACGCCGTCCGGCAGGTTGAGCGGTACTCGCACCAAACTCTCGATGTCCGGCTGCTCGCCCTTGAGC
Organism: Pseudomonas sp. MBLB4123; assembly: GCF_051904775.1. Taxonomy (NCBI): domain Bacteria; kingdom Pseudomonadati; phylum Pseudomonadota; class Gammaproteobacteria; order Pseudomonadales; family Pseudomonadaceae; genus Pseudomonas; species Pseudomonas sp. MBLB4123. The sequence goes on along the minus strand of NZ_CP196711.1, from coordinate 4,201,149 downwards.
AGCGCCTTGAATAGCTCCTTCTTGTGCACATAGCCGAGCGGCTCGTCGTCGGCCGCGCAACGGCTGACCAGCAGGCGCGAATGCGGCGAGTCGAGCAACGCCCGATGAATCTTCTCCGGCGGTGTATCCAGGTCGATACGGTCGACCTGCATGCGGTCGGTCATGGCCCTGCGGATCGACGCTTCGGCCAGCCCCAGCACGCCGCGGATCATCACCCGCTCACGACGGTCGAACAGCGCCGCCTCGCCCCCCGCCCCGTCGAGCATGTCGGCAATCTCCTCGCCCACCTCGTTGGCCTCGACCTTGCCGCCGAGCAGGCGCAGCACGGCATGTGCGGTGCGTTCGCGCAGGCTGTGCTCGCCTTGCAGGTGGCGTTTGCGACGGGCCCGGGCGAGCTGGTTGAACAGCTCGATGAGGATCGAGAAGCCGATGGCGGCGTAGAGATAGCCCTTGGGAATGTGAAAACCCAGCCCCTCGGCGGTGAGGCTGAAGCCGATCATCATCAAGAAGCCCAGGCACAGCATGATCACCGTGGGCCGCGCGTTGACGAAGGCGGTCAGCGGCTTGCTGGCGACCAGCATCAGGCCCATGGAGATGACCACTGCGACCATCATCACCTGCAGTTCGTCGACCATGCCCACCGCGGTGATCACCGCATCCAGGGAGAACACCGCATCGAGCACGATGATCTGCGCCACCACCGGCCAGAAGCGGGCGTAGCCGCGGTTGCCGCCGGGCTTGTGGCTGCTGCCCTCGAGGCGTTCGTGCAGCTCCATGGTGGCCTTGAACAGCAGGAAGATGCCGCCGCCGAGCATGATCAGGTCACGACCGGAGAAGGTCTTGCCGAACAGCTCGAGCAGCGGCTCGGTGAGGGTCACCAGCCAGGCGATGCTGGCCAGCAGGCCGAGACGCATCAACAGGGCCAGGCTCAGGCCGATCAGCCGGGCGCGGTCGCGCTGCTCGGGCGGCAGCTTGTCCGCGAGGATGGCGATGAACACCAGGTTGTCGATGCCCAGGACGATTTCCAGGACGATGAGGGTCAACAGACCCAGCCAGGCCGTAGGGTCGGCTATCCATTCCATTTACAGGGGTGCTCTTGCGAAGGAAAGAAGGGGGAAGCGGGTCCAGCCGAACGCCCGCGCGGGCGGCACGACAAGGCTCGGCTGGAAGAGGAAAGATCAGGGCTAAATGACTGACGCGGCACAGACCGGAGGACGGCCGAGCCTTCTTGCTGGGGTGCCCCCGGACCGATTGCCGAGGGCGGTCTACTGCTATCGCTGTCCATACAGGCCATAAAAAGCAAACACGGCCGGCGACTCTACAGAATTGCCCAGACGGCGCTAAGCCGAGATTCGTTACCAGTTCTTACCAGTAGTTCTCCACCGCCACCTGGCCCGGCCGACGGGTCAGGCTCAGGTGCAGGTCACGCCGTTTCAGCAGCGCCCGGGTGTCGTCGATCATCTGCGGATTGCCGCAGAGCATCAGCCGCGAATGCTCGGGGCTCAGGGTCAGGCCGGCGGCCTGCTCCAGCTCGCCGTTGTCCAGCAGGGTGGTGATGCGCCCATGCAGACAGCCCGGGGCCCGCTCGCGGGTGACGGTGGGCAGGTAGGTCAGCTTGTCGGCGTACTCGGCCAGATACTCCAGTTCGCCGATGCCCTGGATGAGCGCCTGGTAGGCCAGCTCGCTGGCGGTGCGGGCGCTGTAGACCAGGACGATGCGGTCGAAGCGCTGCCAGGCCTCGAAGTCCTGCAGCAATGACAGGAAGGGCGCCAGGCCGGTGCCGCTGGCCAGCAACCAGAGATCGCGGCCGTCGGCGAAGCGGTCGAGGGTGAGGAAGCCGAAGGCCTGCTTGTCCACCAGCAGGCTGTCACCGGCCTGCAGCCGGCTCAGCTCCGAGGTGAACTCGCCGCCCGGCACGACTATGGAGAAGAACTCGAGGAACTCGTCGTGGGGCGCCGAGACCATCGAATAGGCGCGCCAGACCAGGGAGCCGTCGGCCTTCTGCACGCCGAGGCGGGCGAACTGGCCGGCGCGGAAACGAAAGCCCGGGTCGCGCGAACAGCGCAGGCTGAACAGGCTCGGCGACCAGACGCGCACCTCGCTCAGGGTCTGGCGGGTGAACTTCTCTTCGCTGACGGTCATTGCATGCCCCCGGGTCGCGGATAGGCCTCCAGTGTTGCGCAAAGTCCGCCCGATAAACACCCGCAGGCACTGCGGCTATTGCCGGGCTCAGCGGCGGTTGACGGTCTGCGCGGCGCGCAGCACATCGGCGCCGATCTGCGCCTCGTAGCGCTGCCACAGCGGCTGCATCGCCTGGCGCCAGGCGGCCAGTTCGGCAGGCGTCAACTCGATCAACTGGGTCCGGCCGGCCGCCAACAGCTGTGCCCGGTCGCGCCGGTTGAGCTGCTCGGCCGCACGGCCCACCGCGAGGCTGACCTCCTCGATGATCGCCTCCAGCTCGGAGCGAATACGGAAGGGAATGCCGTTCCAGAAGGTCGAGTTGCTCACCAGCATGTAATTCAACGAGCCGTGGGCGGTTTCGGTGACGAAGGGCTGCAGCCGGTCCAGTTGCTGGCTGGCGATATTCGACCAGGGATTCTCGGCGCCCTGCACGGTGCCGTTCTGCAGCGCCGCGACGGTGTCGGCGAACGGCAGCTTGACCGCCTGGGCGCCGAGCTGGTCGAACTGGGCCGCCAGCACCTCGGACGGCTGGATACGGAAGGCCAGCCCCTTGGCGTCCGCCGGCAGGCGCAGTGGGCGGTTGGCGGACAGCTGCTTCATGCCGTTGTTCCAGTAGGCCAGACCGTAGATGTTGTGCTGCGCCATCGAACGCAACAGCTCGCGGCCCTTGTCGCGCTTCTGGAAGCGCTTGACCGCGGCCAGGTCGTCGAACAGGAATGGCAGGTCGAACAGCTGCAATTGCTGGGTGTAGGCACCGAACTTGGACAGCGAGGGCGCCAGCAGCTGTACCTGGTTGCTGCGCAGCGCCTCGAGCTCATCGGCGTCGCCGAACAGCGTGGCGTTCGGGTAGACCTCGACCGCCACCTCGCCTGCCAGGCGCTCTTCCACCAGTTTCTTGAACAGCAACGCGCCCTGGCCTTTGGGAGTGTCCTGCGCCACGACATGGGAGAACTTGATGACGATCGGTGCCTTGGCCTCGGCCAGAGCCGCATGGGATGCCAGCAGCGACAGGGAACAGAACAGGGCTAACAGGGGTTTGAACATCGACTTTCCTTATGCGATGGCACGCCGGGAAGCCCTCTGCAACGGCAGGGGCCTCAACGGTTTGGGCTTTTCAGGGTGACGGGCCGACGTCATCGGCAGGCGGGTGCCGGACGCTCGACCATCATGGGCTACCAGGTCGTATCTGCGCGCGGAGCTCAGAAGCCTGGTTATTATTGGCGCGCCGGCCGGCATGACTCGGCGGTATCGAATACGACCGACGGGCCGGCGGGGGGCGGCATTCTTCGGCAAAGCGCGGTGAGGTACAAGAGTCGTTTTGCCGGACGAGCTCTCAGTTTCGAGACTTTTCCGGCACTTGGGTCGACAATAGCGCCGGCTACCCCGCCGCTCTCGTCATCCTGCCAACCCGAGTTACCGATGCCCCTATTCTCCAGCCCCTTCGCTCAGCTCGAGCTGATCCGCCACCCCGAGCAACCCAACGAGCCGCTGCAGGCCTTCGATGCGGCCGACGAGTACCTGCTGTCGCATCTGGCCGAACAGGGCCTGCCCGCCGCTGCACGTCTGCTGGTGCTCAACGACAGCTTCGGCGCCCTGGCCGCCAGCCTGGCCGGCCGGGCGCGGGTGACCAGCAGCGGCGACTCCCATCTGGGTTACCTGGGCCTGACGGTGAACCTGGCGCGCAACCGGCTGCCGGGCGACGCGGTGGACTTCGTCCCGGCCAGCGAGACGCCGCAAGGGCCGTTCGACTGGGTGCTGATCCGCGTGCCCAAGACCCTGGCGCTGCTGGAGGAGCAGCTGATCCGCCTGCACGGTCAGCTGGCGCCGGGCGCGCGGGTGGTGGCGGCGGCCATGGTCAAGCACCTGCCGCGGGCCGCCGGCGACCTGCTGGAGCGCTACATAGGCCCGGTGCAGGCCTCGCTGGCGGTGAAGAAGGCGCGCCTGCTGCTGGCTACGCCCGACACCAAGGCCGCCCCGGTGTCGCCCTACCCGACCCGCTACCGCCTGGAGCAGCCGAGCCTGGAACTGCTCAACCACGCCAATCTGTTCTGCCGCGAGGGCCTGGACATCGGCACCCGCGCCCTGCTGCCGCACCTGCCCAAGCACCTGGGACGCATCCGCGTGGCGGACCTCGGTTGCGGCAACGGCGTGCTCGGCATCGCCTACGCCCTGGGCAGCCCGCAGGCCGAGCTGTGCCTGGTGGACGAGTCCTATATGGCGGTGCAGTCGGCGCGGGAGAACTGGCGCGCGGCCCTGGGCGAGCGGCCGGCGAGCATTCGCGCCGGCGACGGCCTGGCCGAGCAGGACGCCGACTCCCTGGACCTGGTGCTGTGCAACCCGCCCTTCCACCAGCAGCAGGTGGTCGGCGACTTCCTCGCCTGGCGCATGTTCCAGCAGGCCCGCGCCGCGCTGGCCAAGGGCGGCGAGCTGTGGATAGTCGGCAACCGCCACCTGGGCTACCACGCCAAGCTCAAGCGCCTGTTCCGCGGCGTCGAGCAGGTGGCGGCCACGCCCAAGTTCGTGGTGCTCAAGGCCATCAAGTAGGGAGGGTTGGCATCTGTCCGAGTTACCGGCGTCGGGCCAATCCTTACTGCGCCACAACCCACCATGGCAGGCGCATCACCACGTTGGTGGGTTACGCCGCTGCGCAGCTAACCCACCCGACGAAACCCACGAAGATCGGCAGCCGATCAGGGTGTGCCCAGCCCCGCGGCGCTCATAAACAGGCGCAGCAATCCGGCCACGGCGGCCAGGGCCAGCACGCTGGCGCTCCAGATCAGCGCCAGCCAGCCCAGGCGCTGCCACAGCGGCTTCTTCTCGCCCGTGTCGCTCATCCCGCGGCCCTCAGTGGTAGCCATCTTCCACCCGCACCTTGCCGCGGAACACGTAGTAGCTCCAGGCCGTGTACATCAGGATGAAGGGGATGATGAACAGCGCGCCGACCAGGATGAAGCCCTGGCTCTGCGGCGGCGCGGCGGCGTCCCAGATGCTCACCGCAGGCGGGATGATGTTCGGCCACAGGCTGATGCCCAGGCCGCTGTAGCCGAGGAAGATCAGCGTCAGGGTCAGCAGGAACGGCGAGTAGTTGGCGTTGCGCGCCACCGCCCGCAACAGCGCCCAGGTGCAGACCAGCACCAGCACGGGCACCGGCATAAACCAGAACAGGTTCGGCAGGCTGAACCAGCGCTGGGCGATCTCCGCATGGGCCAGGGGCGTCCACAGGCTGACGATGCCGGTCACCGCCAGCAGGACGAACACCAGCGGCCGCGCCAGGTCGTGCATCTGCTGCTGCAGGCGGCCCTCGGTCTTCATGATCAGCCAGGTGCAGCCGAGCAGGGCGTAGGCGGCGATCAGCGCCAGGCCGCAGAACAGCGAGAACGGCGTCAGCCAGTCCAGGGCGCCGCCGGCATAGGCCCGGTCCACCACCTCGAAGCCGTCGATATAGGCGCCCAGGGCCACGCCCTGGAAGAAGGTCGCGGTCAGCGAGCCACCGATGAAGGCCTTGTCCCAGATGTGCCGCTTGGCCGCCTTGGCCTTGAAGCGGAACTCGAAGGCCACGCCGCGGAAGATCAGCCCCAGCAGCATCAGGATCAGCGGCAGGTACAGGGCGCTCAAGACCACCGCATAGGCCAGCGGGAAGGCGCCGAACAGCGCCGCGCCGCCGAGCACCAGCCAGGTCTCGTTGCCGTCCCACACCGGCGCCACGGTGTTCATCATCACGTCGCGCTCGCCGTCGTCGGCGACCAGGGGGAAGAGGATGCCTATCCCTAAGTCGAAGCCGTCCATGACCACGTACATCATCACCCCGAAGGCGATGATCACCGCCCAGATCAGCGAAAGATCGATACCCATGCTCAGCTCCTCTCAGTCTGCAGGTGGTCGCCATCCTCGTCGTCCTCGGCGGCGGACAACGGCCGCGACGGCGTGCGCGCCTGGCCGGGGCCGCCATGGGCCACTGCCCTGCCCTCGTCGGTGACCGGGCCCTTGCGCACCAGGCGCAGCATGTAGCCCAGGCCCGCGCCGAACAGGGCGAAATACACCACCACGAACAGCGCCAGGGTCAGGCTCATCTGCGCCAGGCTGTGGCCGGAGGAGGCATCGGCGGTGCGCATCAGGCCGTGCACCACCCAGGGCTGGCGGCCGACCTCGGTGGTGAACCAGCCGGCGAGGATGGCGACGATGCCCGAGGGGCCCATCCACACCGCCAGATGGAGGAACGGCCGGCTGTGGAACAGGCCGCCGCTATGGCGCAGCCACAGGCTCCACAGGCCGGTGAGGATCATCAGCAGACCCAGGGCGACCATGATGCGGAAGGTCCAGAACACCAGGGTCGAGTTGGGCCGGTCCTCCGGCGCGAACTCCTTCAGGGCCGGCACCTGCTGATCCAGGCTGTGGGTCAGGATCAGGCTGCCGAGGGCCGGAATCTCCAGCTTGAAGCGGGTCTCCTCGGCCTCCATGTCCGGCCAGCCGAACAGGATCAGCGGGGTCGGCTCGCCGCTGCTGTTGTCCCAGTGGCCCTCCATCGCGGCGATCTTGGCCGGCTGGTACTTGAGGGTGTTGAGGCCGTGCAGGTCGCCGATCATGGCCTGGATCGGCGCGACGATCAGGGCCATCCACATGGCCATCGACAGCATCTTGCGGATCGCCGGGTTGTCGCGCCCGCGCAGCAGGTGCCAGGCCGCCGAGGCGCCGACGAAGAAGGCGGTGGCGAGGAAGGCCGCGGTGGCCATGTGGGCCAGGCGATAGGGGAACGAGGGGTTGAACACCACCGCCAGCCAGTCCACCGGAATCACCCGGCCGTCGACGATCTCGAAGCCCTGGGGGGTGTGCATCCAGCTGTTGGAGGCGAGGATCCAGAAGGTCGAGATCAGCGTGCCGATCGCCACCATGACCGTGGAGAAGAAGTGCAGGCCGGGGCCGACGCGGTTCCAGCCGAACAGCATGACGCCGAGGAACCCCGCCTCGAGGAAGAAGGCGGTGAGCACCTCGTAGGTCAGCAGCGGCCCGGTGACCGCCCCGGCGAAGTCGGAGAAGGCGCTCCAGTTGGTGCCGAACTGATAGGCCATGACCAGGCCGGAGACCACGCCCATGCCGAAGTTGACGGCGAATATCTTCGCCCAGAAGTGGTAGAGATCGCGGTAGACCTCCTCGCGGGTCTTCAGCCACAACCCCTCGAGCACCGCCAGGTAACTGGCCAGGCCGATGGTGATGGCCGGGAAGATGATGTGGAAGGAGATGGTGAAGGCGAACTGGATGCGGGCCAGGTCGAGCGCCTCTAAGCCAAGCATGCAACATCCTCGTGCGGGTTGCTGGGGGCGGAGCGGCGGGCCCGTTCGTCTACAGCAGACAAACCCGACAGCCGCCTTGATCCGGATCAATAGACGCCTACAGCGTAACGCCGCGCCCCACGCCCGCTGCTGTGGTTATTTGTCGCGCAGCCTCCTTGCCGGCCCGGTCTGGCATGCTAGGCTGACAGCCATTCAGTAGCTGGCTAACTAAAACCCCATGTCGACCCACGGCACCCTGCTGCTGCGCCACCAGCGCCCCTTCATCGCCTTCTGGCTGGCGCGGGTGTGCACCGCCAGCGGCTTCCAGATGCTCACCGTGGCCATCGGCTGGCATATGTACCAGCTGACCGGCAACGTGCTCGACCTGGGCCTGGTGGGCCTGGTGGAATTCCTCCCGCGGGTGCTGTTCATGCTGCACACCGGGCATGTCGCCGACCGCTACGACCGGCGCAAGGTCGCCGCGCTGTGCCAGGGGGGCCAGGCGCTGATCGCCCTGGCCCTGGTGCTGGGCAGCAGCAGCGGCGAGGTGACCCGCGAGCTGATCTTCGTCCTCGCCTTCCTCCTCGGCAGCGCCCGCGCCTTCGAGATGCCGGCGACCCAGGCGCTGCTGCCCAGCCTGGTGCCGGCGGCGCTGTTCCCCGCGGCGGTGGCCGCCTCCGCCTCGGCGATGCAGACCGCGACCATCGCCGCCCCGGCCCTCGGCGGCCTGCTGTTCGCCTTCGGCAGCCTGTGGGTGTACGCGCCGACCGCCCTGCTCTATGGGCTGGCCTGTGCCCTGATGCTCGGCCTGCCGCCGCGCCAGGAGCCGCTGCGCAAGGAGCGCGCCTCGCTGGAGTCGCTGCTGGCCGGCATCCGCTATATCCGCAGCCGCCGCGACATCTTCGGTGCCATCTCCCTGGACCTGTTCGCCGTGCTGCTCGGCGGCGCCACCGCCCTGCTGCCGGTGTTCGCCAAGGACATCCTGCTCACCGGCCCCTGGGGCCTGGGCCTGCTGCGTTCGGCGCCGGCGGTGGGCGCGCTGCTGATGTCCTTCTGGCTGGCGCGCTTTCCCCTCGAACGCAACGTCGGGCGGACCATGTTCAGCGCGGTGGCGGTGTTCGGCGTGGCCACCATCGCCTTCGGCCTGTCCACCTCCTTCTGGTTCAGCCTGGCGGTGCTGGTGGTGCTCGGCGCGGCGGACATGATCAGCATGGTCATCCGCGGCGCCTTCGTGCAGCTGCAGACCCCGGACGCCATGCGCGGCCGGGTCAGCGCGGTGAACGGGTTGTTCATCGGCGCCTCCAACCAGCTCGGCGAGTTCGAGTCCGGGCTCACCGCCCACTGGTTCGGCACCGTGCCGGCGGTGGTGCTGGGCGGGGTCGGCACCCTGCTGGTGACCGGCGCCTGGATCAGGCTGTTCCCGAGCCTGGCCCGGCGCGACCGCCTGCAGGAGCCCGAGGAGGCCGGCGCGGCGGCGCACCCGCGCTGAGGGCTCAGTGCTGCAGGCGCGGGTCGGCGCTCAGCGCCTGGTAGAGGAACTCGCCGAGCGCGCGGATGCGCGCCACCCCGCGCAGGTCCGGATGGGTCAGCACCCACACCTGGGTATCCAGGGCCGGGTCGGGCTCGGCCAGGCGCACCAGCTCGGCGTGCGCCTCGGCCAGCGGGCAGAGCAGCAGGCCGACGCCCATGCCCAGGCGCACGCACTCGACCATGCCGACCAGGCTGTCGCTGCGCGCCACCACCTGTTCGGCCGGCACCCGCGCCGCCAGCCAGGCGGCCTGCCGCAGGTGCGCCAGGCTCTCGTCGGGGCCGACCCACTGGTGTTCGCTCAACGGCAGGTTCGCCGATCGACCGGCCAGGTAGGCCGACGAGGCATAGAGGGCGGTCTGGATACGGCCGACGCAGCGCCCCAGCAGGTTCTCCGGCGGCTGGTTGGTGCCGCGCACCGCCATGTCGGCCTCGCGCCGGGTCAGGCTGAGAAAGCTGTTGTTGGTCACCAACTGCAGCCGCACGGCCGGATGGGCCTGGCGAAACTGCGCCAGCAGCGGGGTCAGCAGGCTGGCGAACAAGGTGTCGGTGGAGGTCAGGCGGATGCTGCCGCGAATCTGCAGATCCTGGCCCAGCAGCTGGCGCCCGGCCCGTTCGATCTGCTCGTCCACCCCGTCCAGCTGCGCGGCCAGCGCCTCGCCCGCCGCGGTCAGTTCATAGCCGCCGGGCAGGCGCTGGAACAGCGCCACGCCGAGGCGCTGCTCCAGGCGCTGCAGGCGCCGCAGCACGGTGCTGTGGTTGACCCGCAGGGTGCGCGCGGCCTGGCTGATCGAGCCGCCCCGGGCGACGGCGAGGAAGTACTGCAGGTCGCTCCAATCCATCAATGCAAATCCGCATAGGCGTTGTGCGGATATTGGGAATTTATCCGCCGAATTGCAAAGCATAGCCTGGGGTCAAGGCGCTACTGCCGACCGACAGGAGCTTGTCCATGCCCAGTCTCGCACTGCCCCGCTACCCCGCCGCCGCACGCCTGCTGCTGCGCATCGGCCTGGCCGCCATGTGGATCAGCCACGGGCTGCTGCTCAAGCTGTTCACCTTCGGCGTCGCCGGGCTCGCGCAATGGCTGGCCGGCCAGGGGCTGCCGGCGGCCCTTGCCCTGCCGCTGATCGTCGCGGAAAGCCTCGGCGGCCTGCTGATCCTGCTCGGCTTCCATGGCCGCTGGGTGTCCCTGGCGCTGCTGCCGATCCTGCTCGGCGCGCTGCTGATCCATGCGCCCAACGGCTGGATCTTCAGCAACCCCGGCGGCGGCTGGGAATACCCGCTGTTCCTCGCCGCCATGTCCCTGGTCCACGTCCTGCTCGGCGACGGCCCGCTGGCCCTGAAAGCCGAAGGAGCCACCCCATGAACACCTCACTGGAACTGGTCAGCCACCCGCTGTGCCCCTACGTGCAACGGGCGGCCATCGTGCTGGCGGAAAAAGACGTGGCCTTCAGCCGCCGCGACGTCGACCTGAGCGACAAGCCCGCCTGGTTCCTCGCCCTCTCCCCGCTGGGCAAGGTGCCGCTGCTGCGCAGCGAGCGCGGCGTGCTGTTCGAGTCGGCGGTGATCGCCGAGTACCTCGACGAAACCCTGGCGCCGCGCCTGCACCCCACCGACGCCTTCGAGCGCGCCCGTCACCGCGCCTGGATCGAGTTCGCCTCGGCCCTGCTCAACGACATCGCGCGCTTCTACAACGCCGCCGACGCGGAGCAGCTGGACGCCCGGCAGCAGGCCCTGCGCCGGCGCTTCGAGCAGCTGGAGGAGACGCTGCAGACGGGGCCCTGGTTCGCCGGCGAACGCTTCTCTCTGGTGGATGCGGCCTTCGCCCCGGTCTTCCGCTACTGGCTGGTATTCGAGCGCATCGCCGACTTCGCCACCTTCGCCGGCCTCGACAAGGTCGAACGCTGGCGCCAGGCATTAGCCCGGCGTCCCTCGGTGCAGGCGGCGGCGCCAGCGGACTACGCGCAGCGCCTGTGGCAGTTCATCGAGCGCCGCGACAGCCGGCTGTCCTGCCTGCTGAGGCAGACCACCGCCGCGTAGTCGAGCCGCCAACCGCCTCGCACGGGCCTAGTCGGCCAGCATGGCCTCGGCCACCTGGCGGCGGGTGCCCTTGCCGCGCAGCTGCTCGACCAGGCACAGGGCGAAGGCCAGGGCGGTGCCGGGGCCCTGGCTGGTGATGCAGTTGCCGTCGACCACCACCGGCTCGTCGACGAAGCTGCAGCCGGACAGGCGATCGCTGAAGGACGGGTAGCAGGTCATGCGCCGCTGGCGGAGCACGCCGAACGGCTGCAGGGCCATGGCCGGCGCCGCGCAGATGGCGGCGTAGAACTTGCCGGCCTTGGCCTGCTGGCGCACCCGCTCGGCCAGCGGCTCGTGCTCGCCCAGGCGCTGGGCGCCGGGCATGCCGCCGGGCAAAACGATCAGGTCGAACTCCTGGGCCAGCACGTCGACCAGCATGGCGTCGGCGGTCAGGCGCGTGCCGCGGGCGCAGGTGATCATCCGCCGGCCCTCGATGCTGGCCACCACCACCTCGATCTCGGCGCGGCGCAGCACGTCGATCAGGGTCACGCATTCGAGGTCCTCGACGCCATCGGCTACGGTGATTACGGCGCGTGTGCTCATGCTCTGCTCCTCGACTGGAAAGGCGATTGCGCTGACCTTTCGGTCACAAATTCACCGGCTAAAGCCTAGCTGATATGATGCGCGCCTTTTCCAGATCGCCCGCAAAAACCGCCGCCCGTGCGCGGATGTGCTTTGCTTGCGGTTTGCACATCAACGGCGCCATCTGCGCCACAGGGAGACGCCATGCTGGAACGCCTATTCCAACTCAAAGCGCACAACACCACAGTGCGCACCGAGATCCTCGCCGGTCTCACCACCTTCCTGACCATGGCCTACATCCTCTTCGTCAACCCCAGCATCCTCGCCGAGACCGGCATGGATCACGGCGCGGTGTTCGTCGCCACCTGCCTGGCGGCGGCCATCGGCTCGGCGATTATGGGCCTGCTGGCCAACTACCCGATCGCGCTGGCGCCGGGCATGGGCCTCAACGCCTTCTTCACCTACACCGTGGTGCTAACCATGGGCTACAGCTGGCAGACCGCCCTGGGCGCGGTGTTCCTCTCCGGGGCGATCTTCTTCCTGCTGTCGATCTTCAAGATCCGCGAGTGGATCATCAACAGCATCCCCCTGGCCCTGCGCTCGGGCATCGCCGCCGGCATCGGCCTGTTCCTGGCGATCATCGCGCTGAAGAACGCCGGCATCGTCATCGATCACCCGGCCACCCTGGTCGGCCTCGGCGACCTCTCCCAGGGCGGCCCGCTGCTGGCCTGCCTGGGCTTCTTCATCATCGCCGCCCTGGCCTATCGCCGGGTCACCGGCGCGGTGATGATCGGCATCCTGGCGGTCACCGGCCTGTCCATCGCCCTGGGCCTGTCCCAGCTCGACGCCGTGGTGTCGATGCCGCCGGCACTGGCGCCGACCCTGATGCAACTGGACATCATGGGCGCCCTGGATATCGGCCTGCTCAGCGTGATCTTCGCCTTCCTCTTCGTCGACCTGTTCGACACCTCCGGCACCCTGATCGGCGTGGCCCAGCGCGCCAAGCTGCTGGATCAGGACGGCAAGATGCCCAAGCTCGGCCGCGCCCTGCTGGCCGACAGCAGCGCGACCATGGCCGGCGCCGCCCTGGGCACCAGCACCACCACCAGCTACATCGAGTCGGCGGCCGGCATCAGCGCCGGCGGGCGCACCGGCCTGACCGCCTGCGTGGTCGCCCTGCTGTTCCTCCTCAGCCTGTTCTTCGCGCCCCTGGCCGGCGCCGTGCCGGCCTACGCCACGGCGCCGGCGCTGCTGTTCGTCGCGGTGCTGATGATGAGCAGCCTGGCGCAGATCGACTGGGACGACCTGACCGTCGCCGCGCCGGTGGCGGTGGCCGCCCTGGCCATGCCACTGACCTTCTCCATCGCCAACGGCATCGCCTTCGGCTTCATCACCTGGACCCTGGTCAAGGTCCTGGCCGGCCGCTGGCGCGACCTCAACCCGGCGCTGGTGATACTCTCGGCGTTGTTCGTGATCAAGCTGGGCTTCTTCGCCTGAGCCCGGCCAGCCAGTCCTCCAGGAGCGGGCCCGTCCCGCTCCTGTCCGTTTCAGCCGTAGAACCCGTCGAGTAGTCCATGAGCCGTCCCCAGTTCGATCCCGCCACCTATGCCGCCCAACTCGACGCCAAGACGCAGCGCCTGAGCGAGCTGCTGGCGCCGTTCGCCGCCCCCGCGCCGGAGGTCTTCGACTCGCCTCGCGAGCACTACCGCCTGCGCGCCGAGTTCCGCCTGTGGCGCGAGGGCGAGGATCGCCACTACGCCATGTTCGAGGCCGGCGACAAGCACGCACCCATCCTGCTGGACGACTTCCCCATCGCCAGCGCGCGGATCAACGCGCTGATGCCGCGCCTGAAGGCCGCCTGGCAGGCCAGCCAGGCGCTGGGCTTCAAGCTGTTCCAGGTCGAATTCCTCACCACCCTGGCCGGCGATGCGCTGATCACCCTGTGCTACCACCGGCCGCTGGACGCGGCCTGGCAGGCCGAGGCCGAGAAGCTGGCGGCCGAGCTGGGCGTCAGCCTGGTCGGCCGCTCGCGGGGCAAGCGCATCGTCGTCGGCAAGGACTATGTGGAGGAAGAGCTCGAGGTGGCCGGTCGCACCTTCCGCTATCGCCAGCCCGAAGGCGCCTTCACCCAGCCCAACGGCGAGGTGTGCCAGAAGATGCTCGGCTGGGCCTTCGAGGCGCTCGGCCAGCGCGACGACGACCTGCTGGAGCTGTACTGCGGCAACGGCAACTTCACCCTGCCCCTGGCCACCCGGGTGCGCAAGGTGCTGGCCACCGAGATCAGCAAGAGCTCGGTGAACGCCGCCCTGGCCAACCTGGAAGGCAACGGCGTGGACAACGTGACCCTGGTGCGCCTGTCCGCCGAGGAACTGACCCAGGCGCTCAACGAGGTGCGACCGTTCCGCCGCCTGGCCGATGTCGACCTGAAGAGCTACGACTTCGGCAGCGTGTTCGTCGACCCGCCGCGCGCCGGCATGGACCCGGACACCTGCGAGCTGACCCGGCACTTCCAGCGCATCCTCTACATCTCCTGCAACCCCGAGACCCTGGCCGCCAACATCGCCCAGCTCGACGACACCCACAAGGTGACCCGCTGCGCCCTGTTCGACCAGTTCCCCTATACCCACCACATGGAAGCGGGGGTGCTGCTGGAACGGCGCTGAGCGCTAGAGTCGGTTCAGGCCGCGCAGCGCCCAGAAGGCCAGCCCGGCCGAGACCGCTTCCAGCAGCAGCGCCGCCAGGTTGAAGGTCTGCTGGGCACCGCCGTCCAGCCACAGGCCGCCGATGCGCGCCAGGGCCAGGGCGCTGTACAGCAGCACCAGCAGGGTCAGCGCGCCGCGGATCAGCTCCAGGCGCGCCAGGGCCAGCAGCAGATAGGCCGCAAGGCCGAGTTGCAGGCCGCCATAGTAGGCGCGCACGTCGGTGGCCGCGGCGGGTGCCAGCAACAGCATGCCGCTGAGGTTGGCCATTTCGTGGGGCCGGATGAAATAGGCCAGGCCGAAGCCGCCCAGGGCCAGGATTTGCACCACCAAGATCACGCGCGCCAACCGCATCGACAGCTCCCATCCCATGGCTTGATGCCAGCAGCATAGGTCCTGCCCGGCATATCCGGAAACAGCCGGCAGCTGGGGTCGACGCGGCGGCGGCGTTATCCTGGCGCATCGACCCTGTACGGAGCCTTCCAAAATGCGCCGAGTCCTACTGCTTGCCGGGCTGTTCGCCGGTCTGGCCCAGGCCGCCGAGCCCCTGACCATCGACGTGCACCGCGACCCCAACTGCGGCTGCTGCAAGGCCTGGATCGACCACCTGCAAGCCAACGGCTTCGCGGTCGTCGACCATGTCGAGACCGATATGGGCGCGGTCAAGCAGCGCCTGGGCGTGCCGCCGCGCCTGTCGTCCTGCCACACCGGGCTGATCGACGGCCAGTTCGTCGAGGGCCATGTACCGGCGGCCGACATCCTCAAGCTGCGCCAGCGCCCCGACCTGCTCGGCGCCGCCGTGCCCGGCATGCCGACCGGCTCGCCCGGCATGGAGCGCGGCAATGTCCGCGACGCCTACCAGGTGATCGGCCTGGATGCTCGCGGGGAGGAGCAGGTGCTGAGCGACTACCCGGGCAACTGAAGGGGCAGCGCCGCGCCACGGGGACTATGCTCCTAGTTTGAGGCGTGCGCGCTCCCGCAGGGTGGGCGCCTGCGCCGGCCCCGTCCAACGCGTCCCGGAGGCCCCATGCCCAGCCGCCGTCAGTTCATCCAGCGCGGCGCCCGTCTGCTCGGCCTCGCCGCCACCCTGCCCCTGCTGCCACGCACCTTCGCCCAGGAACCCGGCGGCCTGCTGCAGCGGACGATTCCCGCCAGCGGCGAGGCGCTGCCGGCCATAGGCCTGGGCACCTCGCGTACCTTCCACGTGCGCCTCGACGACGCCAGCCTCGCGCCCCTGGAGCAGGTGATGGGCACCTTTATCGAGGGCGGCGGTCGCCTGATCGACACCGCGCCCAGCTACGGCAACGCCGAGGCCGTCACCGGCGCCCTGCTGCAGCGCACCGGCAGCCAGGCCCGGGCCTTTCTCGCCAGCAAGGTCTCGGCCCATGGCCGCGAACGCGGCCTGGCGCAGTTTGCGGCCAGCCTGCGCGCCCTGCAGAGCGAGCGGATCGACCTGATGCAGGTGCACAACCTGCAGGACACCCGCACCCAGCTGGCCCTGCTGCGCGAACTGAAGGCCCAGGGCAAGGTGCGCTACATCGGCATCACCCACTACCGCGAGGCGGCCCACGACGACCTGCTGGCGGTGCTGGCCAAGGAGCCGGTGGACTTCGTCCAGCTCAACTATTCGGTGGCCGAGCGCAACGCCGAGCGGCGCCTGCTGCCCTATTGCGCCGACCGCGGCATCGCCACCCTGATCAACCGGCCCTTCGCCCGCGGCCAGCTGTTCCAGCGGGTGCGCGGCCGGCCGCTGCCGGACTGGGCGGCGGAGGTCGACGCCGACTCCTGGGCCCAGCTGCTGCTCAAGTTCATCCTCGCCCATCCGGCGGTGACCGTGGCCATCCCCGCCACCTCCAAGGCCCACTACATGGCCGACAACCTCGGCGCGGGCCGGGGCCGCCTGCCGGACGCGGCGCTGCGCGAGCGGATCGCCCGGGCCTTCGCCTGAGCCCGGGCCGCACCTCGGAGGCGCCATGACGCCCGCCCAGCGCCTGGCCGCCAGCATCAATGCCGAACCGGCCGAGTTGCGTGCGGCCCTGAGCGGCTTCGCCCTGCTGTTCTGCCTGTTCAGCGGCTACTTCATGCTCAGGCCGATCCGCGAGGCGATGGGCATCCGCGGTGGCGTGGAGCACCTGCAGTGGTTGTTCAGCGCCACCTTCGTGCTCATGCTGGTGGCCGTCCCGCTGTTCGCCTGGCTCAATTCCAGGGTGCCGCGCTCGCGCTATGTCGACTGGGTGTACAGCCTGTTCGTCCTCAACCTGCTGGCCTTCGCCGCGGCCTTCGCCCAAGGCGACTCGGTGTGGCTGGCGCGGCTGTTCTACGTCTGGCTGTCGGTCTACAACCTGTTCGTGGTGTCGGTGGCCTGGAGCCTGATGGCCGACGTGTTCGATGCCGCCCAGGCGCGCCGCCTGTTCGCCTTCATCGCCGCCGGCGCCAGCAGCGGCGGCCTGGCGGGCCCGGCACTGGGCACCCTGCTGATAGGCACCATCGGCCATAGCGGCCTGCTGCTCTGCGCCGCCGGGCTGCTGGGCGGCGCGCTGACAGGCAAGCGCCGGCTGATGGCCTGGCGCGCGGTCGGCGGCGCCGGACGCCCCGGCGCGCCGCCCAGCGAGCACCCGCGCGAGCCGGTGCCGGGCAACCCCTTCAGCGGCATCGGCCGGGTGCTGACCTCGCCCTACCTGCTGGGCATCGCCGTCTTCGTCGTCCTGCTGGCCAGCGCCAGCACCTTCCTCTACTTCGAACAGGCGCGCCTGGTACAGCAGACCTTCCCCGACCCGATCCAGCAGGTGCGCGTGTTCGGCCTGCTCGACTTCGCCGTGCAGGCGCTGTCGTTGCTGGCCCAGCTGTTCGTCACCGGGCGGGTCGCGCAGAAGCTCGGCCTGCGCGCGCTGCTGGCCGGGGTGCCGCTGCTGGTGTGCCTGGGCTTCCTCGGCCTGGCCCTGGCGCCGACCTTCGCCATGCTGGCGGCCCTGATGATCCTGCGCCGGGTCGGCGAGTACGCCTTCGTCCGCCCCGGCCGGGAGATGCTCTTCGCCCCGCTGGACGCGCACAGCAAGTACAAGGCCAAGAACGTCATCGACACCCTGGTCTATCGCGGCGGCGACGCCCTCAGCGCCTGGCTCAAGGCGCTGCTCGACGGCCTGGCCCAGGGCACGCTGGTCGCCGCCCTGGCCGGCGCCGTGCTGGCCGCCGTCTGGGCTGCGCTGGGCTGGTACCTGGGCGGACGCCGCGAGCCGGCCGCCTACGGCCAGCGCCAGGGCCCATGAGCGCCGCCGGTTCTGATCGCGACATCTCCATATCCACTGCCGCTTTTTCCGCCGCCGCGCTTGTCACTCTCGCCCCCTCTGGGTTATCAGTGCACTGCCCCCGCTCCATGCACACTCCGGTATCGCCTATGACCCTTGCAGTACCCGCGCACAGCGCCAATCCCGCCGACAAGCCCGCCGGGCGCATCCGCCAGAAGAACGAGGAGGCGATCCTCGCCGCCGCCGAGGAGGAGTTCGCCCGCCACGGCTTCAAGGGCACCAGCATGAACACCATCGCCCAGACCGTCGGCCTGCCCAAGGCCAACCTGCACTACTACTTCAGCAGCAAGCTGGGGCTGTACCTGGCGGTGCTGAGCAACATCCTCGAGCTGTGGGACAGCACCTTCAACAGCCTCACCGTCGACGACGACCCGGCCGAGGCCCTGGACCGCTACATCCGCGCCAAGCTGGAGTTTTCCCGCCGCTACCCCAAGGCCTCGCGGATCTTCGCCATGGAGGTGATCGGCGGCGGCGAGTGCCTGTCGGCCTACTTCGATCAGGACTACCGTACCTGGTTTCGCGGCCGCGCCGCGGTGTTCGAGACCTGGATCGCCGCCGGCAAGATGGACCCGATCGACCCGGTGCACCTGATCTTCCTGCTGTGGGGCAGCACCCAGCACTACGCCGACTTCGCCTCGCAGATCTGCCGGGTCACCGGCCGCTCGCGCCTGACCAAGCAGGACTTCGCCGAGGCCGCCGACAACCTGGTGCGCATCATCCTCAAGGGCTGCGGCCTCACCCCGCCCGCGACCGCCTGATGGTCTTCACCCTGCTCGCGCCTTGCGAATACCGCGAGGAGATCCGCAAGAGCCGCTTCCTCGCCCTGGCCGCCCCGGTGACCAGCACGGCCGAGGCCCAAGCCTTCATCGCCGGCGCCAGCGACCCCGGCGCCACGCACAACTGCTGGGCCTGGAAGGTCGGTGCGCAGTACCGCTTCAACGACGACGGCGAGCCCGGCGGCACCGCCGGCCGGCCGATCCTCGCCGCCATCGAGGGCCAGGCCTTTGACCAGGTGGCGGTGCTGGTGATCCGCTGGTACGGCGGCATCCAGCTCGGCACCGGCGGCCTGGCCCGCGCCTATGGCGGCAGCGCCAGCAAGTGCCTGCAGGGCGGCCAGCGGGTGGAGCTGGTGGCGCTGAGCCGCTGCCGCTTCCACTGCGCCTTCGCCGAGCTGCCGCTGCTCAAGGCGCGCCTGGGCGAGCTGCAGGCGCAGCTGGAGGAGGAGCGCTTCGACGCCAGCGGCGCCGAGCTGCAACTGGCCCTGCCCGCGGTACGGCTCGACGAGCTGCGGCAGTGGCTGGCCGGCCTCAGCCGCGGGCGCATCGAACTGCGGCGCCTGTAGCAATGCGACGGCCGGGGTTGATCCTGACCTATCGGACAGGTATCTTCGCCCCACGTCGCCCGACGCACCTGGATCAGCAGACAGGGTCAACACTGAGCTGGCTAACCTGAACTCAACCTCAGAGGAGCCTGCTCATGGCAGCCACCCGCATCTGGATCAAGAACCCCCTCGCCGTCTTCACCGCCAACGACCAGTCCGCCGCCGGCGGCCTGGTCATCGAGAACGGCCGCATCGCCGAACTGCTCGGCGCCGGGCAACAGCCCGCAGCCCCCTGCAGCCAAGTCTTCGATGCCCGCGAGCACGTGGTGCTGCCGGGGCTGATCAACACCCACCACCACTTCTACCAGACCCTCACCCGCGCCTGGGCGCCGGTGGTCAACCAGCCGCTGTTCCCCTGGCTGAAGACCCTGTACCCGGTGTGGGCGCGGCTGACCCCGGAAAAGCTGGCCCTGGCCACCAAGGTGGCCCTGGCCGAGCTGCTGCTGTCCGGCTGCAGCACGGCGGCGGATCATCACTACCTGTTCCCCGGCGGCCTGGAAAACGCCATCGACGTGCAGGTCGGGGTGGTGCGCGAGCTGGGCATGCGCGCGATGCTGACCCGCGGCTCCATGAGCCTGGGCGAGGCCGACGGCGGCCTGCCGCCGCAGCAGACGGTGCAGCAGGGCGAGGTGATTCTCGCCGACAGCCAGCGCCTGATCGGCCAGTACCATGAGCGCGGCGCCGGCGCCCGGGTGCAGATCGCCCTGGCACCCTGCTCGCCCTTCTCGGTGACCCCGGAGATCATGCGCGCCAGCGCCGAACTGGCGGACAAGCTGGACGTGCGCCTGCACACCCACCTGGCCGAGACCCTGGACGAGGAGGACTTCTGCCTGCAGCGCTTCGGCCAGCGCACCGTGGACTACCTGGACAGCGTCGGCTGGCTCGGCCCGCGCACCTGGCTGGCCCACGGCATCCACTTCAACCCCGAGGAAATCGCCCGCCTGGGCGCCGCCGGCACCGGCATCTGCCACTGCCCCAGCTCGAACATGCGCCTGGCCTCGGGCATCTGCCCGACCCTCGACCTGCAGGCCGCTGGCGCGCCGATCGGCCTCGGCGTGGACGGCTCGGCCTCCAACGATGCCTCCAACCTGATCCTCGAGGCGCGCCAGGCCCTGTACCTGCAGCGCCTGCGTTACGGCGCCGAACGGGTCACCCCCGAACTGGCCCTGGGCTGGGCCAGCAAGGGCTCGGCCCGACTGCTAGGGCGCGACGACATCGGCGAGCTGGCGGTGGGCAAGCAGGCCGACCTGGCGCTGTTCAAGCTGGACGAGCTGCGCTTCTCCGGCAGTCACGACCCGCTCGCGGCCCTGCTGCTGTGCGGCGCCGACCGCGCCGACCGGATGATGATCGGCGGCACCTGGCGGGTCATCGACGGCCAGGTCGAGGGCCTGGACCTGGCCCAGCTGATCGCCGACCACCGCCAGGCGGCCCGGGCGCTGATCGCCGGCTGAACCCCGGCTGGGTTGGGCCGGCGCAACCCGTCGCACAGGTGCAGGCGTCATGGGTAGCGCTGCGCTCGGCCCGTCCTCCGCAACGATCGCCGCGGCGCCGGGAGATTCTGCCCCAGAGGTCAGGTTAAACTGCGGCCAACCCCGGCCCACCCGACACGAGGCTCATCCCATGCACGACTGGCTCAATGCCCTGCCCAAGGCCGAACTGCACCTGCACCTGGAAGGCTCCCTGGAGCCCGAGCTGCTGTTCGCCCTGGCCGAACGCAACAAGATCGAACTGCCCTGGCCCGACGTCGAGAGCCTGCGCGGCGCCTATGCCTTCAACAACCTGCAGGAGTTCCTCGACCTCTACTACCGGGGCGCCGACGTGCTGCGCACGGAACAGGACTTCTACGACCTGACCTGGGCCTACCTGCAACGGTGCAAGGCGCAGGGCGTGGTGCACACCGAGCCCTTCTTCGACCCGCAGACCCACACCGACCGCGGCATCCCCTTCGAGGCGGTGCTCGGCGGCATTCGCCAGGCACTCGCGGACGGCAAGCGGCAGCTGGGCATCAGCTCGGGGCTGATCCTCAGCTTCCTGCGCCACCTGTCCGAGGAGGAGGCCTTCGAGACCCTGGAGCAGGCCCGGCCCTTCCGCGACGCCTTTATCGCCGTGGGCCTGGACAGCTCGGAAATGGGCCACCCGCCGAGCAAGTTCCAGCGGGTGTTCGCCAAGGCGCGCAGCGAGGGCTACCTGTGCGTCGCCCACGCCGGCGAGGAGGGCCCGCCCGAGTACATCTGGGAGGCCCTGGACCTGCTGAAGATCCAGCGCATCGACCATGGCGTACGGGCCATCGAGGACGAGCGGCTGATGCAGCGGATCATCGACGAGCAGATTCCCCTGACCGTCTGCCCGCTGTCCAACGTCAAGCTGCGGGTGTTCGAGCACATGGGCCAGCACAACATCCTGACGATGCTCGAGCGCGGGGTGAAGGTGACGGTCAACTCGGACGACCCGGCCTACTTCGGCGGCTACGTCGGGGAGAACTTCGCCGCCCTGCACGAGCACCTGGGCATGACCGAGGAACAGGCCCGGCGCCTGGCGCAGAACAGCCTGGACGCCCGCCTGGTCTAGCCCTTCGGGCGCCGCTCGGCGCTGTCGTCGCCGGGCGGCAGCCGTGCCTCAGTGCTGGTGCGCGGCCGGCGCGGGGGCATCCTTGTGCACCGCCACCTCCAGTTCGACCTCACCGGCCTTCTCGAAGGTCAGGGTCAGGGGGAAGCGCTCGCCGTCCCTGGCCTGTTGCCCGAGGTCGAACAGCATCACGTGATAGCCCATGGGCTCGAACCTGACCTCGCCGCCGGCCGGAACCTCCACGCTCTGCACCCGCTGCATCTTCATCAGCCCGTCGGCGTGCACGTGCTCGTGCATCTCCGCCTTGCCGGCCACCGGGGTCTGCACGGCGAGCAGGCGGTCGGCCTGGGCGCCCTTGTTGTGCACCACGAAGTAGGCCGCGGCGGTCGGCGCCACCGGCGGCATCTCCCGCGACCAGGGGTGTTCGATGTGCAGTTCGCCGCTGCCGTACTCGTGGGCGCCGGCCAGCAGGCTGGTGCCGAGCAGGGTGGCCAGCAGTAGGGCTTTTTTCATGGGCATGGTGGTTCTCCTTGGGGTGGTCAACGAAGTGTGCGGGGTATGACAACGAGCGTGCGCGCCGGCCATGGCTCAGCCTTCCTGCAGGCGGTCGGCGTCCAGGCGCTGCTCCGCCACCGGCACCTGCAGCAGCTCGGGATACATCAACTGATCCAGCTGCGGCTTGAACAGGTAGACGATCCCGGTCAGCGACAGCAGGATCAGGAAGGGGATGACGAACAGCCCGGCATAGAAATGCCAGCGCCAGGCCAGGTTGTAGAAGGACGGGGTAGGCTGTTTCATGACGCGACTCCTTCGACTGTCACTCGACGGCGGCTCATAGCCGCCACTCCAGGCCGGCGTACAGGGCGCGGCCGTCACCGGGGAGGAACTGTGCGCTGTCCTGGCCGCGGGCATCGGCGATCACCCCGGTGGTGGCGGCATAGGTCTTGTCCGCGAGGTTGCGCCCCTCGACGAAGAAGCCCAGGCCGTCTGCAGGCCGGTAGCCGCCCTTCAGCCCCCAGATGGCGTAGCCCTCGGTGTACAGGGTTTCGGCCTGGTCGACGCTGTAGTGGGTCGGCACCCACTCGAGGGTCGGCCCGGCGTACCAACCGCCCTGCTGCCACAACACCTCGCCCTTGAGGAACTGGCGCGGGATGCCGGCCAGGCGGTTGTCGCCGTAGACCGGGTCGTTGTCGAAACGGAAGTCGTTGAACAGGTACTGGCCGCGCAGCACGAGCTGGCCGAGGCGCAGGGCGCCGCCCAGCTCGATGCCCTGGTGCAGGGTGCGCGCGGCGTTGACCGTGCCCTGGGGGTTGCCGGCGGCATCGTTGAGCGACAGCAGCTCGTCACGGATCTCGCTGCGATACAGCGCCAGGTCCAGATCGAAGGAGTCGCGCGACCAACGCAGGCCCGCCTCCAGGGTGTCGGCCCGCTGCGCCTCGTTCTGGCTCAGCACCTGGCCGCCGGTCAGCTCGCTGAAGGTCGGTGGCTCGAAGCTCTGACTGAGGCTGACGAACAGCTGCACGTCCTCGGCCGGGTCATGGCGCAGGCCGATACGCCCGGTGCGGCCGACATAGGTCTGCTGGAACGACTCGTCCTGGGCCAGGCAGAAACCCGGGACGAAAGCGTTGCACCGCAGGCGATCATCGACGTCGCGCTCCTGATGCAGCCAGGCCAGGCCGCCGAGCAACGCCCAGCGCTCGGCCAGGGGCACTTCCAGTTCGGCGAAGGTATTGAGGTTGCGCGCGGTCTGGTGCAATTCGTTGACCTTGCGCCCCTTGTGCCCGCCGACATTCTGGTAGCGCGAGTCCCAGCTGCGCCCCTGGCTGGCCTCGACGCCGCCGGTCCAGCGCCAGCCGTCGTCGCTGCGCCACTGGTGCGCCAGGCGCAGGCCGTAGTCCTCGCTGTCGATATCCAGCACCTGGAAGATCGGGTGGAACAACGACTTCTCGCTGTAGAAGCTGGAAAGCGTCAGGCTGTGCCCGCCCTCGAGTTGCAGGCTGGTGATGTTGCCCAGGCGGTTGAGGCCGAAGTCGCGCCTCTGGTCGCCACTGCGGCTGCTGGCCGAGGCCTGCTGCGGATCGCGGCGCAGCTGCGCCTTGGTCAGGTTGCCCGGCAGCTCGGAGTCGGTCTGCACATGGGTCAGGTAGAAGCGGGTCGACAGACGCTCGTTAATCCGCCCACCGAGGTTGGCGAAATAGCGCTGGCTGTCCTGCCGGGCGTGATCGCGAAAGCCGTCCTGGGCGTAGTCGCCGAGGCTGACGAAGCCGTCCCAGTCGCCGAAGTCCTGGGCGAAGGCGCCGTACAGGCGCCGGTAACCGAAACTGCCCCCTTCGGCCCGCAGACTGGCCGGTGGGGCCGTCTTGCCGGTGGGGGTGACGAAGTTGAGCGCCCCACCGAGGTTGGCCGCGCCATAACGCCAGGCGTTGGCGCCCCGCAGCACCTCGATGTGCTCGGCGGCCAGCGGCTCTATGGTCTGGAAATCGAAACTGCCGTCGGCCAGGTTGACCGGCGCGCCGTCCTGCAGCAGCAACAGGCCGCGACCGTGGAAGGTACGCTGCAGGCCCGAGCCGCGAATCGACAGGCGCGCCTCTTCGGCGCCGAAGCGCGGCTGGATGAACACCCCGGTGGCCATGCCCAGGGCGTCCTGCAGGGTGCTGCTGCGCCCGCTCTTGTAGGTCTCGGCATCGACCACCGCGGCGCCGCCGGGAATACGGGCGAAATCGGCGCGCTTCTCGGCGATAGTGGGGGCGGTGGGGTCGGGCTGCTGCCGGCCGATGACGGTGCTGTCCTGCAGCTGCACCGGCTCGGCCAGGGCCGCGCCGGCCAGGCCAAGCCAGGCCGGGCCGATGCTCAGGGCCAGCAGGCTGAGGCTGGATAGATGACGCATGGGTGTCTCCCCTTGTTGCACGCGTGCCGCCAGCGCCCGGCCACGCCCAGGGACGCGGCAGACGCGCTCGGCAATAGATCGCTCGAATGTCGTTATGGGTCGACCGCGGCGCCTGGGCGCGACGGTTCAGAGCGGGCTCAGGCGAGCCAGGGGGAGGCGCGGGGGTTGGCCGAGGGCCAGAGATAGCGCAGCGGGCGCGGCGCGAACGAGGACGGCGCGAAGCGCTGGCCGGCGGCGCCGAGCAACCCGAGCAGGCCGAAGAAGGCCGCCAGGATCAGGGCGCCGAAGGTGGAGCAGAGGGAACAACCCGAGCCCGTGGCCGGGTTGACCGGGGCGATGCCGGAACCGGTCAGGTCGGCGCCGGCACCGAAGTTGCCCTCGAAGGAGCAGTACTGCGCATCCAGGCCGCTGAGCTGCAGGCCGGCCATCTGGCCGTGGCCGATGCTGCAGGCGAACGCGCCGAACAGAACTCCGAAATAGAGTATCCAGGCGATCAGCGAGCGGTCGGTACGGGCCAGTTTCATGGGGCGCGACTCTAGCAGTTGGCGGCATCACGACAAAGCGGCGAGACGTGGCCTATTGCCGCAGTGCGCTTGGCAACAAGCCTAGGTCGGCCAGGGCGCCCTGGCCAGCAACTCGGCGCAACGCGCCTGGACGAACTCGCGCAACAGGAGCACCGGCTTGCTCAACTGCGCACGGTGGGCGCAGATCAGGTTGAGCGGTGTGGCCTCGCCCCGCCACCGCGGCAGCAACACCTTGAGCCGCCCGGCCTGGACGTCGCCGGCCACGTCCAGCCAGGACTTGTACACCAGGCCGCAGCCGGCCACCGCCCAGCGGCGCACCACGTCGGCATCGTCGCTGCTGCGGTCGCCCGCCACCGTCAGGCTCTGCTCGCGGCGGCCGTCGGAAAAGCGCCAGCGCTCATGCAAGCGACCGCCGAGCATGTACAACAGGCAGTTGTGCCGGGCCAGTTCCTCCAACCCCTGCGGCTCGCCGTGGCGCGCCAGGTAGTCCGGGGACGCGCAGAGCACCCGGCGGTTGTCCGCGGCGAGCGGCAGAGCCACCAGGCTGGAGTCCTCCGGCGCGCCGTAGCGCAGGGCGATATCCACCGGCTCGCGGAACAGGTCGCTGACCCGGTCGCCGAGTTGCAGGCGCAACTGCAGCCGCGGATGGACCCGCTGGAACTCGTCGAGCCAGGGCAGCAGGGTGTTGCGACCGAAATCCGAGGGGGCCGAGAGCTGCAGCGGCCCGCTGATCTCGGCCTTGCTGCCGGCCAGCTGCTGGCACCCCAGCTCCAGGCTCTGCAGGGCCTGGCGGGCAGGCTCGAGGAACAGCTCGCCCTCCGCGGTCAGGCGCAGGCTGCGGGTGGAGCGCACGAACAGACGCACCTGCAGCTGCTGCTCCAGGCGCTTGAGCGCGGCGCTGGCCACCGCCGGGGAGGTGTCCAGCAGGCGGGCGGCGGCGGACAGGCTGCCGCTCTGCGCCGTACGCACGAACAGCTGCAGGTCATCGAAACGCAGCATGGGCGCCCCATTTTCAAAGGAATATTGAAACAGACTCTACTTCTCCGCCGTTTTTCTCGCCAGCCAAATAATCGAACATGGTCACCGTCCTACACCGGAACCCTGCCATGCCCGCCCCGCTCACCCTTGTCGCCACCATCGGCGTCCAAGACGGCCAGGCCGACACCGTCGAGGCGGGCCTGCGCCTGCTGGTCGCGGCCAGCCGCGCCGAAGCCGGCTGCCTGCAGTACGACCTGCATCGCCATCGCGACAATCCGCGGGTGTTCGTGATGCTCGAGCAATGGCACGACGCCGCTGCACTGGCCGCCCACCAGCGCAGTGCGCATTACCTGGCCTTCACCCGCCACTACGGTCAGTGGCTGCAGAACGTCGACCTGCAACTCATGCAACGCATCGCCTGAGCCATTAGAGGAGCCCCCATGAAAGCCATCGCCTATTACCAGTCCCTGCCCGCCGAACAGACCGAGTCGCTGCAGGACGTGCAGCTGCCCGAGCCCAAGCCGGGCCCCCACGACCTGCTGGTGGAGGTCCGGGCCATCTCGGTCAACCCGGTGGACACCAAGATCCGCAGCCATGTCGCGCCGCAGGACGGCGAGGCCAAGGTGCTCGGTTGGGACGCCAGCGGCGTCGTCCGGGCGGTCGGCCGCGAAGTGACGCTGTTCCAACCGGGCGACCGGGTGTTCTACGCCGGCGCCATCGACCGCGCCGGGGCCAACAGCGAACTGCATCTGGTGGACGAGCGGATCGTCGGCCACATGCCGAAGAGCCTGGGTTTTGCCGAGGCCGCCGCCCTGCCGCTGACCGCGATCACCGCCTGGGAGCTGCTGTTCGAGCGCCTGCAGATCGTCGAGGGCAAGGCCGACCTGGGCCAGAGCCTGCTGATCGTCGGCGCCGCCGGCGGGGTCGGCTCGATCCTCACCCAGCTGGCGCGCCGGCTCACCGGGCTGACGGTGATCGGCACGGCCTCGCGCCCGGAGACCCAGGCCTGGGTCCGCGAACTCGGCGCCCATCATGTGATCGACCACAGCAAGCCGCTGGGCGAGGAGCTGGCGCGCATCGGCGTGCCCCAGGTCAGCCATGTCGCCAGCCTGACCCAGACCGACCAGCACTACGCGCAACTGGTCGAGGTCCTGGCGCCCCAGGGCCGCCTGGCGCTGATCGACGACCCGGCGCAGCCGCTGGACGTCATGGCGCTCAAGCGCAAGAGCCTGTCGCTGCACTGGGAGCTGATGTTCACCCGCTCGCTGTTCCAGACCCTCGACATGATCGAGCAGCACCGCCTGCTGGAACGGGTCGCCGAACTGATCGACGCCGGTGTGCTGAAGACCACCCTCGGCGAACACTTCGGGCGCATCGACGCGGCCAATCTGCGCCGCGCCCATGTCCTGCTGGAGAGCGGCAAGGCCCGCGGCAAGATCGTCCTCGAGGGTTTCTGAGTCCTGGCATGGCCCCGCCAGGGACCATGCCGACCAACGGCCTGACGGCCGCGTAACGGCCTCCGTGCTGCCACGTCCATATCCATGTAGGGCAACGCAGGAGGTCACTCAGATGAAACGCCTTATACCCCTCGCACTCGTCGCCGCCTTCGGCTTTTCGGCTGCTGCGCTGGCACAATCCCCGCTGCTGCAGGACGCCAGCCAGATCGAGCCGGTGGACTACCACTATGGTATGAAGCTGGACGTACACAAGGTAATCCACATCACCGACAACTCGGACAAGGTCGGCGTGGTTCCCGCCACCATCACCTATCTCGACAGTCAGGGCAGGCTGCACAAGGTCAACTATCTGGAACTGGGACGCGCTAACGACGGCAATTAATTCACAGTCCTGCTATCTTGGCGCCTGGCCTGGGTCCAGGCGCCTGTCACACCTCTCGCCCCTGGCCGCCACCCTCTAGACTGCAATCAGCTCAGTGACAGCCAGCGCGCGTGCCCGGCACGCCCAGCACGCGCCCGCGAACATCCTATTTATCGGTGGTAAGGATGCGACCCGAACGATTCACCCCGCTGCACCTGGCCGGCCTCTACGCCCTGTCCGGCGCCCTCTGGATACTGTCCAGCGACGCCCTCCTGGCCGCCACGGTCTCCGACTCCGTGCTGAGCGCACGCCTGCAGACGCTCAAGGACCTGACCCTCGTCCTGGGTAGCGGCCTGCTGATCTTCGCCCTCGTCCGCCGCGACCGTCAGGAACAGGGGCAGTTGCGGAGGGCCCTGACGCGCCAGTCGCGGCAGCTGCAACAGGCCCGCCGCGATGCCGTCCTGGGCAGCTGGGAATACCACGGACAGTTCCACTGGAGCCCCGAGGCGCTGCAGCTGCTGGGACGCGACGCCGGTAACGCCGCCAGCAGCCTCGAGCAGCTGCTCGGCTGGCTCCATCCCGCCGAACGCCAGGCCGTGCAACGCGCCGTTCAGGCGCTCCTCGTGCAGCACCAGGCACTGAGCATCGGCGCGCGCCTGCACCAGCCGCACCGGCGGCAGGTTACCTGGCTGATGCTGCGCGGCGAGGTCGACGCCGACGGCCAGATCTTCGGCACCCTGCAGGACATCAGCGCCCAGAAGCGCGACGAGGCGGCGCTGCGCGAAAGCGAGCAGCGCTTTCGCCAGCTGTTCGAGCAGACCCCGCGCCTCGCCGTGCAGGGGTACGACCGCGAGCGCCGGGTGGTCTACTGGAACGCCGCCAGCACCCAGCTCTACGGCTACAGCGTGCAGGAGGCGATCGGCAAGCGCCTGGAGGACCTGATCGTGCCGCTGCCGGCACGCAACCAGGTGGCCAGCGCCCTCAACCACTGGCTACTCGGCGGACCGCCGCCCCAGGCCGGGGAAATGCCGCTGCAGCGCAAGGACGGCAGCACGGTATGGGTCTACTCCAGCCGTTCGCTGCGGCTCGACAGCCGCGACCAGCCGGAGCTCTACTGCATCGATATCGACATCAGCGAACACAAGCGCCTGGATGAGCGACTGCGCGCCAGCGAAGCCAGTTACCGCGGACTGGTCGAGCAGCTGGCCGAGGTGATTGTCGCGACCGATGCCGACGGCCACCTGGACTTCCTCAACCCGGCCTGGGAACAGCTCAGCGGCTATATCGGCTACGAAAGCCTCGGGCGCCCCCTGGCACGCTTCTTCGAGAGTGCGGACGCCGCCCGCCTGAGCGAGCAGATAAGCGCCGTCGCCCAGGGCGAACAGGCCGCCCTGCGCGGCGACTACCGCCTGCTGACCCGCCACGGGCAGCTACGCTGGGTCGAGCTGCAACTTCGCCGCCGGGCGGACAACCGCCTCAGCGGCAGCCTGCGCGACAACCACGAGCACCATCTCAAGCAACAGTTGCAACAGGCCCGCAGCACGCTGCTCGAAGCCCTGTTCGAGCGCCGACCGCTGGCCCGGATACTCGAGGATCTGTGCCGCCACCTGCAGACGTTGAACCCGCCGATGCGCGTATCGATCATGCTGCAGGACCACCAGCGACGCCTGCATCTCGCCGCCGCCCCCGACCTGTGCGCGGCCTATCGCGAGGCCATAGACGGCATGCCGGCCGAACTCGAGGTCGGCGCCTGCGGCCACGCCGCGTGCAGCGGCGAACTGCTGATCGCCGAGAACCTCGCCAGCCACCCCTACTGGCGCGACTACCGAACCGCAGCAGGCGCCGCCGGGCTGCATGCCTGCTGGTCGCTGCCGTTCAAGGATGAGCAGGGCCGGGTCATCGGTACCCTGGCCACCTACTACGACAGGCCCAAGCGGCCCAGCACCGCGGACATCACCCTGGCCAGCGACTTCGCCCAGCTGGCCGGACTGGCGGCCCAGCACAGCACCGAACAGTCGTCATGGGCGAGCCATCGGCCCAGCGCCTGAGCGGGGCCTTGCCGGTACCCCCGTCGGCAACAGGGCCAGCACTCGCCGCGAGGCGCAGGCCCGCACCGCCCATCGGAGGGTCCGCCGGCTAGCTAGCCCAGGTCGCTGCCCAGGGGCTGAACCGCGCGGCGCTCGGCCCGGAAGGTCAGGCGCGAAGCCAGGGTGGCCAGCACGCCGCAGCCGCAGATCACCGCCGCCATCGGCCAGGCCGTGCCATCGTGCAGCGCACCGACCAGGGCCGCCGCACTGGCGGCAATGGCGAACTGCAGGCTGCCGAGCAGCGCAGAAGCACTGCCGGCATGCCGCCCCTGGCCGGCCATGGCGCAAGCCGTGGCGTTGGGCAGCAGCACGCCGAGGCTGGCGATGCAGCCGAACAGCGGGAGCAACAGCGGCCACAGCGCCGGCGGCCGGGCCATGGCGAGGCTCAGCAACGCCAGGCCGCAGCCCAGATAGAACCACACCAGCCGCCGCAGCCAGTAGCCCGGGCCGTGGCGCGCCACCAGCCAGGCATTCACTTGCGCCGCGAGGATGAAGCCCGCCGCATTGCTGCCGAACAGCCAGCCGTAATGCGCGGGGGCCACCCCGTACAGCTCGATGAAGACAAAGGGCGAGCCGGCGATATAGGCGAACATCCCGGCGATCGACAGGCCGCCGGTCAGGGCGTGGCCGATAAAGGGGTGATCGCCCAGCAGCCGGCGGTACTCGCCCAGGGCACCGCGCAGGGGCGCCGGCGCGGCCTCCCGGCTCAGGGTCTCCGGCAGCCACAGGGCCACCGCCAGCAGGCAGAGCGCGGCGAACAACGCCAGGCAGACGAAGATCGACTGCCAACCCAGGCTGCCGAGCAGCAGGCCGCCGGCCAGCGGCGCGAGGATCGGCGCGATGCCCATCACCAGCATCAGCTGGGAAAACACCTTGGCCGAGGCGATCGGATCGCACAGGTCGCGCACCACCGCCCGGGTCACCACCATGCCGGCACAACCGCCCAGGGCCTGGACGAAGCGCGCGACGAGCAACCACTCCAGGCTCGTCGCCAGGGCACAGGCCAGCGATGCCAGGGCGAACAGCAAAACGCCGACCAGCAGCGGCACACGCCGACCGAAGCGATCGGCCAGGGGGCCGTAGATCAGTTGGCCGATGGCCAGGCCGACGAAGTAGACGGCCAAGGACAGCTGCACGTGCTCGACGTCGCTGGCGAAGGCGTGCGCCATGGCCGGGAAGGCCGGCAGGTAGAAGTCGATGGCCAGAGGGCCGAAGGCGCTCAAGGCGCCGAGGATCAACAGCAGGCGTAATGGCATGGGGGTCCGGATAGGTAATGGCAGAGGCCGGGGCCGGCAGCGCGGGCGGGTTGCGGCGCATCCGCCCCTACCGACTGCGTGGAATTGGGGCTGGCGGCAGGCCGCCAACCCGATCTAGGACTCTGCCGCCTCCGCGGCTTTGCGTCCCCTGCTCAGCTTCTGCGCCAGCGACTCCACCAGCAGGTAGAACATCGGAATCAGGAACACCGCCAGCACGGTCGCCGCCAACATGCCGCCGAGCACGCCGGTACCGATCGAGTGGCGGCTGGCCGAGCCGGCACCGCTGCTCACCACCAGCGGCATGACGCCGAGGACGAAGGCCAGCGAGGTCATGATGATCGGCCGAAAGCGCAGCCGCGCGGCCTCCAGGGCGGCCTCCAGGATGCTCATGCCCTGCTGCCGGCAGAGCACGGCGAACTCGACGATGAGGATGGCGTTCTTGGTCGACAGGCCGATCAGGGTGACCAGGCCGACCTGGAAGTAGACGTCGTTGTCGATGCCGCGCAGCCACACCGCGAGGATCGCGCCGAACACCGCGAAGGGCACCGCGGTGACCACCGCCAGCGGCAGGGTCCAGCGCTCGTACTGCGCCGCGAGGATCAGGAACACCATGATCAGACCGAAGACGAAGGCGGTGCTGCCGGAGCCCTGGGTCGCCAGCTCCTGGTAGGCCGAGCCGGTCCAGCCGATGCTGTAGTCGCTGCCGAGCACCTCGCCGGCCACCTCCTGCACCGCCGCCAGGGCCTGGCCCGAGCTGTAGCCCGGCGCCGGCCCGCCGAGAATCTTCGCCGAGGGATAGACATTGAAGCGCGCGTAGCTGTCCGGGCCGAGGATGCGCCGCACCTTGACCAGGCTCGACAGCGGCACCAACTCGCCACCGGCCGAACGCACATAGACCTGGGCCAGGTCCTCCGGCTTGCGCCTGAACTCCGACTCGGACTGCAGGCTGACCTGCCAGGTGCGCCCGAACAGGCTGAAGTCGTTGACGTAGTAGCTGCCGAAGGTCGCCTGCATGGCGGTGAACACATCGTTGATCGACACGCCCAGGGCGCGGGCCTTGGTGCGGTCCAGGTCGATGTAGTACTGCGGCACGTTGGCGCTGAAGGTGCTCTGCACCCCGGCCAGCTCCGGGCGCTGATTGACCGCCTGGAGGAAGGCCGCGACCTTGGCCGCCAGCTGTTCGGTCGTGCCGCCGCTGCGGTCCTGGATATAGCCCTCGAAACCGCCGGTGGTGCTCATGCCGGTGATCGGCGGCGGGTTGAAGCTCATCACCACGCCATCCTTCTGCGCCGCGCCGATGCCCATGAATTCGCGGGTCAGGTTGCGCGCATCCAGCTCCGGCGTGGTGCGTTCGCTCCAGTCCTTGAGCGGTACGAAGGACACCCCGGCATTGCTGCGGGTGCCGAAGGTGAGGATGTCGAAGCCGGCGAAGGTGACCACGTCCTCCACCGCCGGGTGCGCCATCAGCTGCTCGGTCACCGCGCTGGTCAGCGCCTCGGTGCGGGTCAAGGAGGCCGCCGGCGGCAGGAAGTAGGCGTTGATCACATAGCCCTGGTCCTCGTCCGGCACCAGCGAGCCGGGCACCCGATTGAACAGCAGCACCATCAGCGCAATCATCGCGCCGAACAGCGTCAGCCCCACCAGGGTGCGCTTGAGGAAGAAGCGCACGCCGCTGGCATAGCCGTCGGTGAGCCGGTCGAACACCCGGTTGAAGGCGCGCAGCGGCGCCGCCGGCTCGTGCTGTCCGGGCTTGAGCAGCAGGGCGCACAGGGCCGGGCTCAGGGTCAGGGCGACGATGCTGGAGATCGCCACCGACACCGCGATGGTGATGGCGAACTGTTTGTACATCTCCCCGGCCAGGCCGCCGAGAAAGCCCACCGGCACGAACACCGCGATCAGCACCAGGCTGGTGGCGATGATCGGGCCGGTCACCTCCTGCATGGCCTTGATGGTGGCCTCGCGCGGGCCGAGCTTGTCGGCGGCCATCGAGCGCTCGACGTTCTCGATCACCACGATGGCGTCGTCCACCACGATGCCGATCGCCAGCACCATGCCGAACAGGGTCAGCAGGTTGATGGAGAAACCCAGCAGGTACATGCCGGCGAAGGTGCCGACCAGCGACACCGGGATGGCCAGCAAGGGGATCAGCGTGGCGCGCCAGTTCTGCAGGAACACGAACACCACCAGCACCACCAGCACCAGGGCCTCGAAGAAGGTCTTGATCACCTCGTCGATGGACACCTTGACGAACTTGGTGGTGTCGTAGGGAATCTTGTAGGTGATGCCCTGGGGGAAGTCCCGGGACAGGCGCTCGAGGGTGCTGCGCACCGCCGCGGCGGTATCCAGGGCATTGGCGCCGGGCTGCAGGTAGATGCCGAAGGCGGCGTTCTGCCGGCCGTTGAGCGAGGTCATCAGCGAGTAATCCTGGGCCCCCAGCTCGATCCGCGCCACGTCCTTGAGCAGCAGGCTGGCGCCGGTGGCATCCGAGCGCAGGATGACGTTCTCGAACTCCTCGGGGTCGGTGAAGCGGCCCTGGGTGGTCACGGTGTAGGTGAAATCCTGGGCCTGCTGCAGCGGCTGCTGGCCGAAGCTGCCGGCGGCGAACTGCGAGTTCTGCTCGCGAATGGCCGCGACCACGTCGCTGGGGGTCAGGTTGAACTGCGCCAGCTTGTCCGGGCGCAGCCAGATGCGCATGGAGTAGTCCTTGGAGCCGAACTGGCGCGCGTCGCCGACGCCGGGCAGGCGCTTGAGTTCGTCGATCACGTTGATCAGCGCGTAGTTGCTGATGTACACCGGGTCACGCGAGCCGTCCGGGGAGAACAGGGTGACCACCTGGAGGATGTCCGAGGACTTCTTCTCCACCTTGACCCCCTGCCGGCGCACCTCCTCCGGCAGCTTGGCCAGGGCCGACTGCACCCGGTTGTTGACGTCGATGGTGGCCTGGTCGGGATCGGTGCCCACCTCGAAGTACACCGCCAGGCTCATGGCGTTGCCGCCGGAATTGGACTGCTGGTAGATCATCCCCTCGACGCCGTTGATCGACTGCTCCAGCGGCGCGGCCACGGTCTCGGCGATCACCTGGGCGCTGGCCCCGGCATAGGTGGCGCTGACCGACACCTGCGGCGGCAGGATCTGCGGGTACTGGGAGATGGGCAGGGCGCGCATGGAAAGCAGGCCGGCCAGCATGATGATGACGGAGATGACCGTGGCGAAGATCGGCCGGTCGATAAAGAAGCGTGAGATCACCGGATGCGCTCCTCAGGACCGTTTGCCGGACGGGCCGTCGCCATCGGCGACTTTCACCGGCATGTCCGGGCGCACCTTGGGCAGCCCTTCGACTATCACCCGGTCGCCCTCGTGGATGCCGCTTTCCACCACCCAGCGGCCGGCCGCGGTGCGCCCGGTGCTGACCTGGCGGGTGCGCGCGATGCCCTGCTCGTCCACCACATAGACGAAGGTGCCGCGTGGCCCCTGGGCGACGGCGCGCTCCGGCACGGTGATGGCATCGGGCAGGCTGATACCTAAGACCTGCACCCGCACGAACTGGCCGGGGAGCAGCGCCTGCTCGGGGTTGGGCACCACGGCGCGGGCGCTGACGGTGCCGGTGCTGCGGTCGACCAGGCTGTCGGTGAAATTCACCTTGCCCTCCAACGGGTAGACGGAGCCGTCGCCGAACTGGATCTGCACGCGCATCTGCTCGCCGTCCAGGGCCAGGGCGCCGCTCTGCAGGCCGCCGCGCACGCTTTCCACGTCGCGGTCGGGGGCGGCGAAGTTGACGTAGATCGGGTCGAGCTGGGTGATCCGGGTCAGCAGGCTGGCATTGGGGTCGCCGGCGACCATCAGGCTGCCCTCGGACACGGTTTCCTTGCTGGTGATGCCGGAGATGGGCGCCTTCACCGTGGTGTAGTCGAGGTCGATCTGCTTGGCCTGCACCTCGGCCTCGGCGGCCTGGATATTGGCCTTGCTCTGCTCGAAACTGGAGATCGCGTTATCCAGTTCGCTCTCGCTGGCGAAGCCCTTCTTCTGCAGCTCGCGAATGCGCTTGAGGTCACGCTCGGCCTGCCGGTAGCGCGCCTGCTCCTGGGCCAGCGCCCCCTTGGCCCGGGCCAGGGCCGCCTGATAGGTACGCGGGTCGATGCGGAACATCACCTGGCCCTGCTTGACCTGGCTGCCCTCCAGATAGGTGCGCTCCTGCAGGATACCGCTGACCTGGGCCCGCACCTGCACCTCGCGAAAGCCCGCCGTGCGGGCCGGGTACTCGAATACCAGAGGCAGCAGCGTGACCTTGGCGGTTTCCACCAGCACCTCCGGGGGCGGCGGCGCCTCGGCCGCCAGGGCCACCGGCAGCAGGTAGCCGCAGGCGAGAACGCCGAGGACGAGTTGGACGTGGCGAACAAAGGACATGGGCGTCTCCGGGACAGCGCGAGAGGTAAGGCACGGGGCGGGGATGCTAGTTACATACACTGCTGTCTGTAAACAGGCCATTGTGTATAAAATCACTACACGCTGTTGCGTAAAACTTAAGCCTAGCCACAAAGCCCCCGACCGCCATGCGCCGAACCAAAGAGCAAGCCGAACAGACCCGCTGCGACATCCTCGCGGCGGCCGAGACACTGTTTCTGCAACAGGGCGTGGCCCATACCAGCCTGGAGCAGATCGCCCGCCAGGCCGGGGTGACCCGCGGCGCGGTCTACTGGCATTTTTCCAATAAGGCGGACCTGTTCAACGCCATGCTCAATCAGGTTCGCCTGCCGCCGGAGCAGATGGCCGAACGCCTGTCCGGCTGCGACGGCGATGCCTCGCTGCTGTCGTTGCGCGACCTGGTCATCGAAGCCATCGAGAATCTGGCCCGCGATGCACAGAAGCGGCGCATCTTCACCATCCTCCTGCACCGCTGCGAATTCACCGATGAACTGCGCGATGCCGAGCTGCAGCACCGCCGTTTCGTCGATGCGTTCATCGCACTGGTGGAGGCCCTGTTCGCTCAGCCCGCCTGTCGCGAACGCCTGCACCCGGGTGTCACCCCGCGCCTGGCCGCCCGCGCCCTGCACGCCCAGATCGTCGGCCTGTTCACCGACTGGACCCGCGACCCGCTGCTGTTCGACCCGCTGCAGGACAGCGCCGGGCTGATCGATGCCGTACTGCGCGGGCTGCTTCGCGACTGGCAGGCCTGAGCCCGGCCCCGCCCTCAGGCCAGGCTGACGGTATAGCCCTCGTCGAAGATCGCCTCGAGCAGCTCTTCGTTCGACAGCCGGCTGGTCACCCGCACCTCGGCGGCCTGCAGATCGACCTGCACTTCGGCCGCCGGGTCGCGCGCCTGGACGGCCTGGGTGATCGCCCGCACGCAATGACCGCAGCTCATGCCCTGCACCTTGAACACCTGCATCTTGCATCTCCTCATAAATGCTCTTCGTTCTGGACCCGGCCTGAACGCTCACCGGGTCCCTGCAGTCTCCGGCTTACCCTGAGGGCAAGGTCAAGCCGGCACTTGTCCAACCCCCGCGACTCGACCAAGCTCAGGTCGTACCCCTAGGGATTGTGGAGGCCGACATGTCGCGCCGGTTCCTTTCACTGCTGGCCGGCCTGCTGGGCGTGACCGCCACGGCCCAGATGCCGGCCCTGGCCGAGAGTGATGCCCTGCTGATCGTCTCACGGGAGCGCCTGATCGTGGCCACGCCCTGCGAGATCGGCCTGTACCTGCACGAACGGCTGGCCGCGCGACTGTTCCCGGGCCAGTCGGCGGCCTTCAACCTACCTCCTGGCGAGGTATCGCTGCGCCTGGCCACCCTCGGTGGCGACGACTGCCAGCCGGGCATTCTCCCGCCCGATGGCCAGCGCCTCAGCCTGCAGGCCGGGCAGGTGAGCCGCTACCGCATCGCCCAGGGCGAGGCCGGGCTCTACCTGCTGCCGGCCCCCTGAACCGCTGAAACGGGGCTTGACCTTACCCATAGGTCAAGGTTGATCCTAGGGACGACTTCCTGGGAGATCGACCATGACCAGCCTCACCACCTTCGACCTGCCGATTGCCGGCATGACCTGCGCCAGCTGTGCCGGCCGGGTCGAGCGTGCCCTGCGCAAGCTGCCGCAGGTCGCCAACGCCAACGTCAACCTGGCCAGCGAACAGGCACGCATCGAGGCCCCCGAGGACAGCCTGGCGCAGCTGATCGCCGCGGTCGAGGGCGCCGGCTACCAGGTGCCCAGCGCGCCCCTGGAGCTGGCCATCGAGGGCATGACCTGCGCCAGTTGCGTCGGCCGGGTCGAACGCGCCCTGGCCAAGCAGCCGGGGGTGTTGGCGGTCAGCGTCAACCTGGCCAGCGAGCAGGCCCAGCTGCGGGTCAGCCCCAGACTGGACCCACAGCCGCTGCTCAAGGCCGTCGCCGATGCCGGCTACAGCGCCAGCCTGGTGAATCTCGAGAAGCCGGAGCCGCCTGCCGCGGACCGCCGCCTGCAACGGGAACGCTGGCACCTGCTGCTGGCACTGGTGCTGGCCGCGCCGCTGGTGCTGCCGATGCTGCTGGCCCCCTTCGGCCTGCACTGGATGCTGCCGGCCTGGGTCCAGTTCGTCCTGGCCACCCCGGTACAGTTCGTCCTCGGCGCGCGCTTCTACCGCGCGGCCTGGCAGGCCCTGCGCGCCGGCGCCGGCAACATGGACCAGCTGGTCGCCATCGGCACCAGCGCCGCCTACGGTCTGAGCCTGTACCAATGGGCTCAGAGCCCGGCCGGGCAGGTGCCGGAGCTGTATTTCGAGGCCGCGGCGGTGATCATCGCCCTGATCCTGCTCGGCAAATACCTGGAAAGCCGCGCCAAGCGCCAGACCAGCAGCGCCATCCGCGCCCTGCAGGCCCTGCGCCCGGACCAGGCGCTACGCCTGTGGGGCGGCCGCGAGGAGAGGGTGCCGCTGAGTGCCCTGGCCTTGGGCGACCGGGTGCTGGTCAAGCCCGGCGAGCGCTTCCCGGTCGACGGCCGGGTGCTGGAGGGCCAGAGCCACGCCGACGAGGCGCTGATCAGCGGCGAGAGTCTGCCCCAGGCCAAGCAGCCGGGTGATGCGGTCACGGCCGGGGCGATCAACGGCGAGGGCCGCCTGCTGATCGAGACCACGGCCCTCGGCGCGGAGACCGTGCTGGCCAAGATCATCCGCCTGGTGGAAGACGCCCAGGCGGCCAAGGCGCCAATCCAGAAGCTGGTGGACCGGGTCAGCCAGGTGTTCGTCCCCGTGGTGCTGCTGATCGCCCTGGCCACCCTGCTGATCTGGCTGTCGCTCGGCGCCTCCCTGGCCACGGCCCTGCTCAACGCCGTGGCGGTACTGGTGATCGCCTGCCCCTGTGCCCTCGGCCTGGCCACCCCCACCGCGATCATGGCCGGCACCGGGGTGGCCGCGCGCCACGGCATCCTGATCAAGGACGCCGAGGCCCTGGAGGTGGCCCACGGCGTGACCGCCGTGGCCTTCGACAAGACCGGCACCCTGACCTCCGGCACGCCGCGGATCGTCAACCTGCTGGCGGTCGATGGCGATGAGGCGCAACTGCTGCAACTGGCCGGCGGTCTGCAGCGTGGCAGCGAGCACTCCCTGGCCAAGGCGGTGCTGGACGCCTGCAGCGAGCGCGCGCTGAGCCTGCCCGAGGTGGCTGACAGCCGGGCCCTGGCCGGGCGTGGCATCGCCGGGCAGATCGATGGCCGCCGCCTGGCCCTGGGCAACCGCCGCCTGCTCGACGACAACGGCCTGCAACCCGGCGAGCTGGCCGAACAGGCGCAGCAATGGGAGGCCGAGGGCCGTACCCTGTCCTGGCTGCTGGAGCAGTCGCCCGAACCCCGCGTGCTGGGCCTGTTCGCCTTCGGCGACAGCCTCAAGGCGGGTGCGGCCGAAGCCGTCGAACGGCTCAAGGACCAGGGCATCGACAGCCACCTGATCAGCGGCGACAACCGTGGCAGCTGCGCGGCCGTGGCCGACGCCCTGGGCATCGCCGCGGTGCATGCCGAGGTGCTGCCGGCGGACAAGGCCGGCCTGGTCGGCGAACTGAAGCGC
Organism: Pseudomonas sp. MBLB4123; assembly: GCF_051904775.1. Lineage (NCBI taxonomy): Bacteria > Pseudomonadati > Pseudomonadota > Gammaproteobacteria > Pseudomonadales > Pseudomonadaceae > Pseudomonas > Pseudomonas sp. MBLB4123. The sequence continues at coordinate 4,162,050 of NZ_CP196711.1, read as the reverse complement.
AGCGGCGTGGTGGCGATGGTCGGCGACGGCATCAACGATGCCCCGGCCCTGGCCGCCGCCGATGTCGGCATCGCCATGGGCAGCGGCACCGACGTGGCCATGCACGCCGCCGGCATCACCCTGATGCGCGGCGACCCGCGCCTGGTGCCGGCCGCCCTGGACATCAGCCGGCGCACCTACAGCAAGATCCGCCAGAACCTGTTCTGGGCCTTCGTCTACAACCTGGTCGGCATCCCCCTGGCCGCCTTGGGCCTGCTCAACCCGATGATCGCCGGCGCCGCCATGGCCGCCTCCAGCGTCAGCGTGGTGAGCAACGCCCTGCTGCTCAAGACCTGGAAGCCCCGACAAGAGGAGGAGCGCCCGTGAATATCGGCCAAGCCGCGCGCAAGACCGGCCTCAGCACCAAGATGATCCGCTACTACGAGTCCATCGACCTACTGCCGGCCGCCGGCCGTAGCGACAGCGGCTACCGCCAGTACGGCGCTCAGGACCTGCACCGCCTGGCCTTCATCAAGCGCGCCCGCGACCTGGGCTTCTCCCTGGCCGAGGTGGCCCGGCTGCTGGCCCTGTGGCAGGACCGCGGGCGCGCCAGCGCCGACGTCAAGGCCCTGGCCGCCGGCCATATCGCCGAGCTGAACCACAAGATCGCCGAGCTGAGCGGCCTGCGCGACACCCTGCAGGAGCTGATGGACCACTGCCAGGGCGACCAGCGCCCGGACTGCCCCATCCTCAGGGACCTGGAGTCCGGCGGCCGCTGCACCTGAGCGGCCTGCTACCATGCGCCGCCACAGCCGTCGCGGATGGGCTGCGACGGCACATCACCACGAGGACTCCGCCATGCACTACTGGCAGCTGGATGTATTCGCCGAGCACCCCCTGATGGGCAACGGCCTGGCGGTATTCCCCGACGCCCATGCCCTGTCCGCCGCCGCCATGCAGCGGCTGACCCAGGAGCTGCGCCAATTCGAGTCGATCTTTCTGCTGCCCGGCGACAACCCCGAGCAGTGCGGCGCGCGGATCTTCACTGCGGAGGAGGAGCTGCCCTTCGCCGGCCACCCGGTTCTCGGCGCGGCCGCCTTGCTGCACCACCTGCACGCGCCTGCCGAATGCGCCGAATGGACCCTGCAGCTGAGTGCCAAGAGCGTACACGTCATCACCCGGCGCCAGGGCCAGGGCTTCTACGCCGAGATGGATCAGGGCCAGGCCGAGTTCGGCCAACGGCTGGACAACGCCGCTGCTCGTGCGGTGGCCGATGCCTTCGGCCTGGGTGACGACCATCTGGACCTGCGCTACCCGGCCACCGTGGTCAGCACCGGCCTGCCCTACCTGCTGCTGCCGGTCACGGCCGCCGGGCTGGCCGGGGCCAGGCAGCGCCGACTGCTCGACCCCGAGCTGCGCGCGTGCGGCGCCGCCTTCGTGTTCCTGCTGGATGTCGACAGCCGCGAGGGGCGCACCTGGGACCCGGCCGGGGTGATCGAGGACGTCGCCACCGGCAGCGCCGCCGGCCCGGTGGCGGCCTTCCTGGTCGAGCAGGGGCTGCATGGGCGCGACGAAACCTTCAGCCTCAACCAGGGCCGCTTCCTGCACAGGCCCAGCACGCTGAGGGTATGCGTCGGCGCGGAGGGTCGGGTCAGGGTCGGCGGTCATGTGCAACTGGTGGCCCGCGGCGAACTGCTGGTCGCCCCCGCAGCGCTGGGCTAGACGTCAGCCCAACTGCCCCAGCAGCTCGGCACAATCGCGGGCAAAGTCATCACTGAGCTCCGGCCAGGGGTTCTCCGCCAGGTTGACCAGCACGCTGCGGGCCCCGGCGGCGCGGGCGCACTCCAGGTCGAAGCGGAAGTCGCCGACCATCACCAGCTCGCCCGGCGCCACCCGCCAGCGTTCGGCCAGCTGCAGCAGGCCGCCGGGATGGGGCTTGGGCGGCGCCTCGCCGCGGCCGAAGATGTCCTGGGTGGCGAAACAGTCGCCCAGGCCGATGGCCTGCAGCGTCAGCAGGGCCAGCTCGTGGGCGTTGCGGGTGAGAATGCCGAGCCGGCAGTCGCGTCCGTGCAGCGCCCGCACCAGCTCCACCGCCCCCGGCGCCGGCTGCGCCGCCAACGCCAGCTCGCGCTCGTGCTCCAGCAGCCAGGCGTGCTTGGCCGCCGCCTCGTCCTCGGGCAGCGCCGCCAGGTGGTGGAGAATGTCCGCCTCGGCGGGAATCTCCAGGACGCGGCGGATCGCCGGAAAATCGTGCACCGCCAGGGTCAGGGTGCCATCCATGTCGAACACCCAGTGGCGCGCCTCGCCCAGTTTCACTTCCAGTCCTCGCGCAGGCGGATCAGGCCTTCCTGGGCCACCGAGGCGACCAGCTGGCCCTGGCGGTTGAACACGCTGCCACGGGAGAAGCCGCGGGCGTTGCCGGCCCAGGGGCTGTCCATGGAGTACAGCAGCCAGTCGTCCATGCGCAGGTTGCCGTGGAACCACAGCGAGTGGTCGAGGCTGGCGACCTGCATGAACTTCTGCCAGACGGACACGCCGTGGGGCAGCATCGAGGTGGTCAGCAGGTTGAAGTCACTGGCGTAGGCCAGCAGGTACTTGTGCAGCTGCGGATCGCCCGGCAGCTCGCCGGCGGCGCGAAACCACACGTGCTTGACCGGCTCGCTGCGCTCGGGGGCGAAGGGGTTGGCCACCGTGACCGGGCGGATCTCGATCGGCTTGGCGCCCACCACCCGCTCGCGGATGCGCTCGGGCAGGGAATCGGCGACCAGGCTGGCCAGCTCGGTCTCCGACTGCAGGCCCTCCGGGCCCGGCACGTCGGGCATCAGGTTCTGGTGCTCGAAGCCCTCCTCGTCGTACTGGAACGAGGCGCTGCAAGTGAAGATCGGCTTGCCCTTCTGGATCGCCATCACCCGCCGGGTGCTGAAGCTGCCGCCGTCGCGCACCCGGTCGACCTGGTAGACCACCGGCAGGCTGGCATCGCCCGGACGCAGGAAGTAGCCGTGCAGCGAGTGCACATGGCGGTCGGCCTCGACCGTCTGGCTGGCCGCCGACACGCACTGGCCGAGCACCTGGCCGCCGAACAGCTGGCGGAACCCCAGGTCCTGGCTGACCCCGCGGAACAGGTTCTCCTCGATGGGCTCCAGGCTCAACAGGGCGACCAGTTCGTCCAATACCTGACTCATGCATGCACTCCTAATGCGCCGCCGAGGTCGGCGGCAAAAGTGGATCGGGGTAGGCCGGCAAGGTGGACAGACGTTCGTCCCACAGGGCGCGGCCAAGGGTGAAATGGTAAAGGCTTTGCCAGCGGCTGTCGGCAAGTCCGAGCAATTCGTGCAGCGCTTCGTCGAAATAACAGCCGATGCCGGTGGCCGACAACCCCGCCGCCTCGGCCTCCAGGTACAACAGTTGGCCGATCTGCCCGCACTCCCAGTACAACCGCGGGTAGCGCCAGGGGCCATCGGCCAGCGCCTGGTCGAAGCGCGCCAGCATGGCCACCGCGACGCAGCCGTCGCTGGCGATGTCCTGGCCGCAGGAGAGGAAGCCGGCCAGGCCGCGGGCGTCGCCCTCCAGCAGACGGTACAGGGGCAGCTCGGGGTCGACCCGCTGCCACAGGAAGTCCTCGCGCAGGCCGTCCTGGATCAGGCCATCGCTGCGCGCCAGCCAGTACAGACCCGGCGTCAGCCCCTGCACCCGGTGGACGAACAGCAACAGGTCGACCGCCGCCGGCTCGCCGGTCACCGCCAGGGGCACCGGCGAGTTCGCCGGCATCACACGGCGCAGCCAGGCCAACAGCAGCTCGGCGTGGATGCCACTTCTGCCGTCCATGGCCTGGGCGCTGCGCCGCCTATGCAGGATCGGCCGCAGCGGCAGACCGGGGTTGTCCGCCGCCGCCCGCCCCGGCTCGGCGGGCCAGAGCCCGGGGGCCAGGGCCGGTGCGCGACACAGGGCGTGGACCCGTTCGAGCTCCGGCCAGGGCCGGTACTGGCGCGACAGGCGATTCGGCGCCCCTTGCAGTTCGAGGGACGCCAGGCCGCGCAGCAAACTATCCGGCAGGGCGAACTCGCCGTCCTGGGGCGGGCCGACCCACAGCAGGCAGTCGCCGTGCTCGGCCTCGTGGAAGCCGTCGCGGTCCAGCCCCAGCAGGCCGTCCAGGCGCGCCTCGGCGACCCCGCGCAGCAGGCGCACCTGCCAGCCCAGCACGCTGGCGGCGATGGCCACGGCGGCCAGGGCGTGGCCGAGGTCGTGCTGGCAGTAGCGATAGGCGCGCTCGCCGTACTTCCAGGCCTCACGCCAGGGGATACTGGCCAGGCCGAGCAGCAGGCCGCCGGCCGGCAGCGCCCGGGCCAACTCATCGGCCAGGGCCGGCGGCAGCGCGGCGCGCACCTCCAGGCTGTGCACGTCCGGGGCGTAGTGAGCCAGCAGCGCGTCCTCTTCCAGGCTGCCGGCGGGCAGCAGCAGATAGGCCTCGGTGGGGTGCAGGTTGCCGGACGAGGGGTTGACCCGCAGCGCCCAGCGGCTGCCGCCGGCCTCCTTCCAGGCCGACAGCGCCAGGCTGTCGTACAGCAGCTGGGAGACGCTGGCCCGGTTCAGCGGCGCCGGCCTGCCCAGCGGCGCGGCAAACACGGCGTCGTAGCCCGGCGACTCCTCCTGCGGCCGCTGGTACAGCGCGATCAGCCGCGTACCGGCGTAGCGGCGAAACGGCGCCGGCTGAGTCGCCCAGTCCAGCTGACCGGGCCCCGGGGCGAAGCGCTGCGGCCGATGCTGGCTCAGTTGATGGTAGGCGCGCACCTGGTCGATCTCGCTCATCGGCCAGCCTCCCAGTCGGCGCGACTCAGGCGATACAGCACATGCCGGCGCAGACGATGCTCCGCCGGCAGCGCCGGATGGTCGAAATCGCCGGCCGGGTCGCGGCGCATGCCGATGGCCTGCATGACGCCCTGGGATGCCAGGTTGTCCCGCGTGGTGAAACTGACGATCTGCTCCAGCGCCAACTGCGTGAAGCCGCAGGCCAGGGCCGCGCGCGCCGCCTCGCTGGCCAGGCCCTGGCGCCAGTGGGCGCGGCCCAGACGCCAGGCGATCTCCACCGCCGGGCAGAAGGGCGCGGCGAAACCGACCGCGCGCAAGCCGGTGAAGCCGATAAAGGCGCCGCTGTCCTTGCGCTGCAAGGCCCAGAAACCGAAGCCGTGCTCGGCGAAATCCGCCTCGAGGCGCTCGGCCAGGCCGTCGCTCTCCTCGCGGCTGAGGGGCGCGGGAAAATGCCGCATCACTTGTGGGTCGCCATTCATCTCGGCGAAGGGGGCACGATCCGCGTCGCGCCAGGGCCGCAGCAGCAGGCGTGGGGTGTGCAATTCGATCGGGGCGGGCATCGGGCCTCCGCTTGAGTCGGGCCGGGCCGCGCCGCCATACTCGGACGCAGCCTGAAAGAGCCCTATTGTATGCGCCTGCCGCTGGTCTACCACGACGACTACAGCCCGCCCTTCCCGGCCGGGCACCGCTTCCCCATGGAGAAGTTCCGCCTGCTGCGCGACCACCTGGTGGACGGCGGCCTGGTCACGGACGCCGAGCTGCTGCGCCCCGAGCTCTGCCCGACCGAGGTGCTGACCCTGGCCCACTGCCCGGCCTATATCGCCCGCTATATGGACGGCGAGCTGTCGCGCGAGGACCAGCGCCGCCTCGGCCTGCCCTGGAGCGCGGCCCTGGCCCGGCGCACCGTGCGCGCGGTGGGCGGCTCGCTGCTGGCCGCCGAACTGGCGCTCAAACATGGCCTGGCCTGCCACCTGGCCGGCGGCACCCACCACGCCCATTACGATCATCCGGCCGGCTTCTGCATCTTCAACGACCTGGCGGTGATCGCCCGTTACCTGCTGGAAAGCGGCAAGGCCCAGCGGGTGCTGATCTTCGACTGCGACGTGCACCAGGGCGACGGCACCGCGCGCCTGCTGGCTGACTGCCCGGAGGCGATCACCGTGTCGCTGCACTGCCAGCAGAACTTCCCGGCGCGCAAGGCCGAGAGCGACTGGGACATCCCCCTGCCCCGCGGCATGGGCGACGCCGATTACCTGAAGGTGGTGGACGATACGCTGAACTACCTGCTGCCGCTGTATCAGCCGGACATCGTGCTGTACGACGCCGGCGTCGACGTGCACCGCGACGACGCCCTGGGCTACCTGCAACTGACCGACCAGGGCCTGGCCGCCCGCGACGAAACGGTGATCCGCCACTGCCTGGGCCGCGACATCCCGGTGATGGGGGTGATAGGCGGCGGCTACGACCAGGACCGCGCCGCCCTGGCCCGGCGCCACGGTATCCTGCATCACAGCGCGGCCAGGGTCTGGGACGGGTTGAAGTTGGGCTGATCGTCCTGTAGCCCAGCCGGGGGCAGGGTCTTCCGCAGGATGGACAGCGCGTGAGCTTGTCCACCCGCGACCTCACGCCCCTCACCTTGTGATGACATAGCGCCTTTCCGGCAAGCCACTCGCTTGCGCGGCCTTGCGATGCCGGGCCTGAATATGGCTCACCCCGGCAGTGCCGAAAGGTGATCGCCGTTACGGGCGGAACCCTATGCCCGGGCAAAGCAGGTCGCTCGGAGATTGGGCGGTGGAAAAGGCTTCGCCGTCTGCCACCCTGCGCGAACGCTCCAGCGATCACACCCCATGGTGAAATAGCGCCGCTCTTGGCTCATCGAGCCTTGTCGGGCCGGTCATTTGGCCCGCTCGGGTCGGTGCTCGAGGTCTCCATGGCGGCCGGCACTTCTGCTCTACGCACTGTCGCCACAGCCTCCATCATCGCTCGGCGGGTTACGCCTTCGGCCCGCCCTGAGGACGATGTGAAACGGGCGGAGCAGGGCCCTGGGAGCTCAACTCTCGACCATCAGTTTCTCGCGCACGAACGCCATGAAGGGGCCGGCCGGCAGCGGCGGGGAAAATAGGTAGCCCTGATGGACATGGCAGCCATGCTCGACCAAGAAGCTGCGCTGGGCTTCTGTCTCCACTCCTTCGGCGATGACCCCCAGCCCCAGACTCTGGCCCAGGCTGACGATCGCGCAGGCGATGGAGGCGTCGTTCGGGTCGACCAGCACGTCCCTGACGAAGGATTGGTCGATTTTGAGCTCATCCAACGGCAGGCTCTTGAGGTAGGACAGCGACGAGTAGCCCGTGCCGAAGTCGTCTAGGGAGAGGCCGATGCCACTGCCTTTCAATTCGACCATCTTGGCGACGGTATTCTCTACATCCTCGATCAGCAAACCTTCCGTCAGCTCCAGCTTCAGTCGCCTCGGGTCGGCGCCTGAGCAGTTCAACACCGACAGCACCTCCTCGACGAAATCGGGGTGGTGGAACTGCCGTGCGCTGACATTCACCGCCATGCTCAACTGGGCGGTTTCCGGATGTTGCGCCCACTCCACCAGCTGCGCGCACGCGGCCTCCAGCACCCAGCGCCCCAACGGCAAGATGAGCCCGGTTTCCTCCGCCACCGAGATGAACTCGACAGGGGACACGCTCCCGCGCTCGGGGTGTTGCCAACGCAGCAGGGCCTCCGCCCCCAGGATGCAACCCGCATTATTCAGCTGCGGCTGAAAGTGCAGCAGGAACTCTTCCCTCTTCAGGCCGCGGCGTAAGTCGGCTTCCAGTCGGGCGCGGGCCGTGGCCACCGCCTGCATTTCCGGATCGAAGAAGCGCAGGGTATTGCGGCCTGCGGCTTTTGCGCGATACATCGCCAAGTCGGCGCGCTTCATGATGTCGTCCGCGCTGCTGAGCTGCCCCTGGAACAGGGCGATGCCAATGCTGGGGGTGCTGTGGTGTTCGTAACCATCCAGTCGGTAGGAAATGTTCAGCGCGCCGAGGATCTTGTCGCCGATATCCTGGGCCTGGGCCACCGCCTCGACAGGGGCTTCATCCAGGTCTTCGAGCAAGACCACGAACTCGTCCCCTCCCAGACGAGCCACGGTATCGCTTTCGCGGACGCAGTCGGCGAGACGCCGGGCAACCTGCTGCAGCAACATGTCGCCGCGATCGTGCCCCAGGGTGTCGTTCAGCGCCTTGAAGTTATCCAGATCGATGAGTATCACCGCGCTGGTGCGCAGGCTGCGGGCATTGCCCGCCAGGATGCGCTGCAAGCGATCGAGCATGAGTCGCCTGTTGGCCAGCCCGGTCAGCTGGTCGTAGAAGGCCAGACGGTTGACCTCTTGCTCCGTGGTCTTGCGTTGGCTGATGTCGGTGTTGATCGACAGCACGGACTGGGGCTGGCCCGCCTCATCGCGCACCAGTGTGGCGCGGCTTTCCAGGGTAATGCTGCGGCCCGGACGCCTGAGCGTGACCTCTCCGGCCCAGTCGCCCGACTCGAGCAGCGTCGCGATGGCCGCATCGCGCGTGCCGTCGCCCTGGTAGATCAGCGTGCGCGCCGACTCCTCGGGCGTCTGCTGCGCGTTCAGACCGTAGAGACGCTCGGCACTCTTGTTCCAATAGAGAATACGGTCATCCATGCCGTGCACGACGATCGCATCCTGGGCCTTGTCCAGCAGCGAGGCCTGCTGGCGAAAGCGTCTTTCGCTCTCGCGCAATTCCTCCAGGTAACCTTCGCGCTCCTCGGCGTGGGCCTCCATTTCGCGTCGAATCTTGCGCCCGTATGCGACAGCCGCGCTGACCATCACCAGCACGAAGGCCATGATCGCGTACTCGACCTTGCGCAGCACCTCGACCGACGCCAGTTCCTCCTCCAGCAGCTTGCCTTGGATCTGCCCGACGCGCCCCCGCACCGTCGCCAGTGACGCCAGCAGCTCGGCATACTTGCGGTCCATGGTCGCCATGCGCTTGCCCGCGTTGTCCGGCTCGTCGGCCCGGAAGTAGGAAAAGATCAGCAAGGCTTCGTCGACCATCTTTCCCATGGCGGCGTCGACCGCCTCCACCTCCCCCTGCAGCGCCCGGGTGTAGCCCTGTATCTCGGCGCTGTGCTCTTCGGGCCCGTCCAGCCGAGCCTGAAGCTGTGCCTTGCCCAGCGCCAGGTGCTCGTTGAACACCGCCAGCGCCTGGTTCAACTTGCGCGACTCGCGGTCGACCTCCCGCGAATCGAACACGTCGTTGCCCGGCGCGTTGACGTCGGAGGCGTAGCTGCCCAGCACCGAGTAACTCGACAACTGCTGAACCCAGGATTGGTTGGCCTGAATGGAGCGATGATAGGAGCTGACGATCTGATGATTCAGGAGCACGCCGAGGACCACGACCAATACGTCGAATCCGGCCAGAAAAAAATACATCAGGTGCCATTTCTTCGAGCGCGAACTGTGTCGCGGGTCGTGGGGATTAGTTCCGGCACCCGCAGTATTAGCGCGAACCATCGACAAGCCTCCAACTGCACTCGTTCTAGATCGGTCAATGGCGCTGACCACGGGGGAACAACCTTGGCCATGAACCCGACGCGACCTTGGCACGAAGGCTGGCCCGACAGGCCTTTATTCGACGACTGGTATGCACGTGGCAAGCCTGCATGCCGATGGCTGGCGTCCAGTCGCTGGGCCCTGCTCTCGTCGCCTCGGACAGGGACAGCAGTGTCACCCGACGGAGGGTGCAACCCCACGCCAAGGGGAGCGTCCAGGCTCCTGGCGAGGCGGGTGACGCACTATGACAAGATAGTCAAAAAAACGCCCACAACCGCGCACCGACGACTGCCGTGGAAGGCCCGTGACTGTCCGCCCCCTGCCGCCGAGCGCGCGACCGTGCTCGGCGGCATCGCCCTGGTCGGCCTGGAACCGCTACCCGGTCAGGGTCTGGAGATGCGCTTCGCCCTGAAGCTGCGGATACAGCCCCCCAACGACGCGGCACTCGACTACGACGGCCTGGCGTTGGACCTGGAGGTCAACAACCAGCCGCTGGCCAGCGGATCAACAGGGACGGGGGCTGCGCTTCGGCGAGGCGCTGATCAGCAAGTAGCCCGGATATCTCCGGTGGAAAAGGTTCCGCCGTTTTCCACCCTACGCGAGCTGGCGGACCATGTAAGGTGGACAACGCTCCGCTTGCCCACCGAGCGGTTAGCCTGGATAGCCCTGTACTCGAGCACGGCCACACGCCGCGACGCGCCCTTTGCTGACCCCCCCCCCGCTGACTCGGGCAGGTGATCCCGCAACACATAAACTGTACATACATACAGATAATTCTTGCCCGAACGACGCTTTCTGCCCATGCTTGGCGCCATCGCGACAACCGACGACGGCAGCCATGCGGCTCTTTCTCTGTGAAAAACCCTCCCAGGCCAAGGACATCGCCAAGGTGCTCGGCGCCAACCGGCGTGGCGATGGCTGCTGGCTCGGCGCTCAGGTGACGGTGACCTGGTGCATCGGCCACCTGCTGGAAACCGCGCCGCCGGATGCCTACGACGCCCGCTACAAGCGCTGGGCCCTCGCCGATCTGCCCATAGTCCCGGATAAGTGGAAGATGCTGGTCAAGAGCAAGACCGCCGGCCAGTTCAAGGCGGTCAAGCGCCTGCTCGGCGAGGCCAACGAGCTGGTGATCGCCACCGATGCCGACCGCGAGGGCGAGATGATCGCCCGCGAGCTGGTCGAGCACTGCCGCTATCGCGGGCCGATCCAGCGCCTGTGGCTGTCGGCCCTGGACGAGGCCTCGATCCGCAAGGCCCTGGCGGCGCTCAAGCCGGGGGCCGCGACCTTCAACCTGTACCACGCGGCGCTCGGGCGCTCGCGCGCCGACTGGCTGATCGGCATGAACATGAGCCGGCTGTTCACCCTGCTCGGCCGCCAGTCCGGCTACCAGGGCGTGCTGCCGGTGGGCCGGGTGCAGACCCCGACCCTGCGCCTGGTGGTGGACCGCGACCGCAGCATCGCCGCCTTCGTGCCGGTGCCCTACTGGGCCATCGAGGTGCAGCTGCAGGGCGCCGGCACGACTTTCAGCGCCCAGTGGCGCGCCGCGCCGGATACCTGCGACGAGCAGGGCCGCTGCCTGAATCAGGCCCTGGCCCAGCGGGCGGCCGAAGCCATGACGGCCGCCGCCAGCGCCCGCCTGAAGCGCCTGCGCACCGAGCGGATGCGCGAGGTGGCACCGCTGCCGTTCGACCTCGGCACCCTGCAGGAGGTCTGCTCCAAGAAGCTCGGCCTCGGCGCCCAGGAGACCCTGGACATCGCCCAGGCGCTGTACGAGACGCACAAGGCCATCACCTACCCGCGCAGCGATTGCGGCTACCTGCCCCTGAGCCAGCACGGCGAGGCGCCGGCCATCCTCGCGGCCCTGGGACGGGCCGACCCGGCGCTGGCCGAGTTGCAGCGGCGGCTGGAACCGCAGCGCCGCTCGCGGGCCTGGAACGACGCCAAGGTCGGCGCCCACCACGGCATCATCCCCACCGCCGCGGTGCCGGAGCCGGGCCGCCTGACCGGCAAGCCGCGAGCCGTCTACGAGCTGATCCGCGCCCGCTACCTGGCGCAGTTCCTCCCCGACCACCAGTACGACCGCACCCAGGCCGACTTCGACTGCGCCGGCCAGGCCCTGCGCGCCGTGGGCAAGCAGATCGTCGAGCCCGGCTGGAAACGCGCCCTGCCGCAGGCGCTGGCCGCGGCCAAAACCGGCGAAGACACCGCCACGCAGACCCTGCCGTCCCTGCGCGAGGGCCAGGCCTGCGTGGTCGCGCAGGTGCACCTGAAGGACCAGCAGACCCAGCCGCCAAAGCCCTTCACCGAGGGCGACCTGATCAAGGCGATGAAGAACGTGGCCAGGCTGGTGGACGATCCGCGGCTCAAGCAGAAGCTCAAGGACACCACCGGCATCGGCACCGAGGCGACCCGCGCCGGGATCATCCAGGGCCTGCTCGAGCGCGGCTACCTGCGCAAGCAGGGCAAGGCCCTGGCCGCCACCCCGGCCGCCTTCAGCCTGATCGACGCGGTGCCCCGGGCCATCGCCGACCCCGGCACCACAGCCATCTGGGAGCAGGCCCTGGACATGGTGCAGAGCGGCGAGATGAGCCTGGACGAATTCGTCGCCAAGCAATCGGCCTGGATGAGCAAGCAGGTGCAGCGCTGCGCCGGCCTGCGCCTGAGCATCAGCGGCGCGGCGGCTGCCGGCTCGGGCGCCGCGCCCTGGAAGAAGAAGCGTCGGGCGGGCAAGCCCAAGGCGGCAACCGGACGCAAGCGCAAGCCGGCCCCAGCGGGCTGAGCGCGGGCGTCCATCCAGCGGTGCTATCGGCATCGACACGGCCCAATGGCATGCCTGCGGCCAAACCGGAGTGAACCCAGGGCCGCGCAAGCGGTCTGTGTGCGGGAGGCATCAGGGATGATGTGGCGGGCCAACAGCGCTTCGCCCCTCCTTTCGCCCGGCCGCAGCGGGCGCGCCGCCCGGTTGGCCGGCACCCCATGCGGGGCAACGTCCCCGCCGTCATCGGCCCGTACCGCGAGGCCTTCATCCCTTTCTCATGTGAAGATCGCCATGTCCCTATCCCCTCGACGCTCCACCCGGCTCTCCCGCCTGCCCTGGCTCCTGCTCGCCTTGCTGTTCGGCGGCCAGGCCCAGGCCGCCGGCAATGAGCGCTGGGTCAGCGACAGCCTGCAGACCTATGTGCGAAGCGGCCCGACCGACGGCTACCGCATCGTCGGCACCCTCAAGTCCGGACAAAAGGTCGAGTTGCTCGCCACCCAGGGCGACTACAGCCGGGTGCGCAGCGAATCCGGCGACAACGTGTGGATTCCCAGCCGCGACCTGCAGGAGATGCCCGGCCAGGCCGAGCGCCTGCCCCAACTGGAGCAGCAGGTGGCCGAGTTCAGCGAACGGCTCGAGCGCATCGACGACAGCTGGAAGACCCGGGTCCAGGGCATGCAGGAGACCCTGGACGCGCGCAAGGCGCTGATCGACGAGCTGCAGGCCACACGCAAGGCCCTCACCGCCGAGCTGAGCGCGACCCAGTCGGAGCTGCGCAGCACCCAGGCACAGCTGGGCGATGAGAACAGCCGCCTGCTGATGCGCTACCTGGTCTATGGCGGCGGCATCGCCGGCGCAGGCCTGCTGCTCGGGCTGATCCTGCCAAGCATGACCCGCCGGCGCAAACGCAACGACCAGTGGTTCTGAGGCGTCTCCCCGGCAATCCAGAGAGGCACGGGCGAAAGCCTTGCCGCTTGCTGCCCGTGGCCAACTCACGCGTAGAGGCAAAGGAATGGCTAGATTGTCTTGACCTAGCGCGGAGCGGCCAGGGCCTCCGCTCGCTAGAAGCCCATACTGCAACCGAGTAAGGAGGATTAGTCCATGGAGGGCAGCATGATCTGCGGCACGAGCATTCTGGTTCCGGTCGAGCACGAACTCTTCGCACGGGTGGTCAGTTTCTATGGCACCGACCTGGCGTTGCCAACGCTCGCCTGTGGCGAGTCCAGGCTGGGCAATCCATGGCAGAGCTTCCAGGCCCCAGGCGGCCTGACTATCACCATCCACACGGGCCGCGACGGCCGTTTTCCCTACCCCGAGTTCCGCCCAAGCGGACACGGGATGGCATTCGCGTTCGAGGTGGACAGCGTCGCTCAAGCCCTGGAAAGGCTGCGGGATAAAGGCATCGAACCGCTCAATCGCTGGGACTACGGCGACGGCACCCAGGCCATCTCGATTGCGGACCCCGCCGGCAACCTGTCGGAGTTGTGGGGTAAACCCTGAGTACCGCGGCTCCATTCGGTGGAACCTGCTGCCGCGCCCCTCGGGTAAAATGCCCGCCTCCTTCTCGCCATCCCGACCAGTCCCATGATCAAAGCCCCTGCCCAACCCTCCCGCTCGGCCATCGTCATCGGCGGCGGTCCCGCCGGCCTGATGGCCGCCGAAGTGCTGGCCCAGGCCGGCGTGCGCGTCGACCTGTACGACGCCATGCCCTCGGTGGGCCGCAAGTTCCTCCTGGCCGGGGTCGGCGGCATGAATATCACCCATTCCGAGGCCAAGGCGGCGTTCCTGTCGCGCTACGGCGAGCGCCGCGAGGAGATCGCCCGGCTGCTCGCGGACTTCGACGCCGACGCCCTGTGCGCCTGGATCCATGGGCTGGGCATCGACACCTTCGTCGGCACCTCGGGGCGGGTGTTCCCCACCGACATGAAGGCCGCGCCGCTGCTGCGCGCCTGGCTCAAGCGCCTGCGCGAGCTGGGCGTACAGGTCCACACCCGCCACCGCTGGCTGGGCTGGACGGCGGACGGCGCGCTGCGCCTGGCCACGCCCGGCGGCGAGATCGCCGTGCGGGCCGACGCCTGCCTGCTGGCCCTGGGCGGCGGCAGCTGGGCGCGCCTGGGCTCCGATGGCGCCTGGGCGGCGCTGCTGGCAGGCCGCGGCATCGAGACGGCGTCGCTGCAACCGAGCAACTGCGGCTTCGAGGTAAGCGGCTGGAGTGCACTGCTGCGGGAGAAGTTCGCCGGTGCGCCGCTGAAGAACGTCAGCCTGCGCCTGGACGACGAGGCGCCGCGCCTGGGCGAGTTCGTCCTCACCGAAATCGGGGTGGAAGGCAGCCTGGTCTATGCCCTGTCGGCCGCCATTCGCCAGCGGATCAACCAGGCCGGCAGCGCCACCCTGTACCTCGACCTGCTGCCGCAGAGCCCGCTGGCCAAGGTGCAGGCGGCGCTGAGCAAGCCCCGCGGCAGTCACTCCATGGCCAAGCACCTGCATCGCCAGGTGGGCATCGACGGGGTCAAGGCCGCGCTGTTGCGCGAGCTGGCGCCGAAAGACTGCTTCGATGACCCTGCCCGCCTGGCCGCCGCGCTCAAGGCCTTGCCGCTGCCCCTGGTGCGGCCGCGGCCGCTGGATGAGGCGATCAGCAGCGCCGGCGGCGTGCCGTTCGAGGCGCTGGACGCACGACTGATGTGCACGCGGCTGCCCGGGCTGTTCTGCGCCGGCGAGATGCTCGACTGGGAGGCGCCGACCGGCGGCTACCTGCTCACCGCCTGCTTCGCCAGCGGCCGCGCCGCCGGTCTGGGCATGCTCGACTGGCTGCAGCACCCTGAACGTAGGATGGGTTGAGCACAGCGATACCCATGCTGCACTGACGCCGCCCAGCGGCGGCGGAGCTCCGGCGCAATGGTGGGTTACGGCGCGGCAAGCGTCCGTGCAGATGCCAGAGACAGGCAGCCGCGCCTAACCCACCCTACGGCTTACGCCCGCCGCCCTTGGCCGGCTTGCCGGCGAAGCTCGGCACCTTGCGCACCGCCTTGGCCTTGGGCGTGTCGTCTTCCTCGAACCAGTTGCCGAGGTGGATCTTGCCCTTGCCGGCGGCCTTGCCCGAGCCGGGTATCAGTTTCTGCTTGGGCTTCTTCGGCTTCTTCAGCACCACGCCGCCGGCCTGGGTGACCGGCACGCGGTGGTCGGGGATGAAGTCCGGTTCGTCGACGCGCTGGATCACCTGGTTGATCAGGGTCTCGATGGCCGCCAGGTGCTCCACCTCGTCGGCGCACACCAAGGAGACCGCCTGCCCCGTGGCGCCGGCGCGGCCGGTGCGGCCGATGCGGTGCACGTAGTCCTCGGCGACGATCGGCAGGTCGAAGTTGACCACCAGCGGCAGCTCGACGATGTCCAGGCCGCGGGCCGCCACGTCGGTGGCCACCAGCACCTGCACCTCGCCCTGCTTGAAGCGTTGCAGGGCGCGCAGGCGGGTCGGCTGCGGCTTGTCGCCGTGGATGGCGTCGGCGGCGATGCCCTCGGCCAGCAGGGCCTGCTCCAGCTCGTCGACGCCCTTGCGGGTCTTGGCGAACACCAGCACCTGGCTCCAGCGTTTTTCCCGGTACAGGTGCAGGAACAGCTCGGCCTTGCGCTTCTTGTCCACCGGGATCAGCCACTGCTTGACGCTCTTGGCCGCGGCGTTGCGCGGGCTGACCTCGATGGACAGCGGGTCGCGCAGCAGCTCCTTGGCCATGGCGCGGATCGCTTCGGAAAAGGTTGCGGAGAACAGCAGGGTCTGGCGCTTCTTCGGCAGGGCGCAGAACAGCTCGTCCAGCTCGCGGGCGAAGCCCAGGTCGAGCATGCGGTCGGCCTCGTCGAGCACCAGGGTCTGCAACTGGTTGAACTTCACCGCGTTCTGCCGGTACAGGTCGAGCAGCCGCCCGGGGGTGGCCACCAGCACGTCGAGGCCCTTGCGCAGCTTCATCATCTGCGGGTTGATGCTGACCCCGCCGTACACCGCGTAGCTGCGCAGCGGCAGGTGCTGACCGTAGGCCTGAAAGCTCTGCTGCACCTGCTCGGCCAGCTCGCGGGTCGGCACCAGCACCAGGGCGCGCACCGAGTTGGCCGCCACCACCGGCCCTTCCATCGTCAGCCGCTGCAGTAGCGGCAGGGCGAAGCCGGCGGTCTTGCCGGTGCCGGTCTGCGCCGCGGCCATCAGGTCGCGGCCCTTGAGGATCGGCGGGATGGCCTGGGTCTGGACCGGGGACGGGGTCTGGTAGTCGAGGCCCTCGAGGCTGCGCAGCAGCGGCTCGATCAGGCCGAGGGAGGCGAAAGTCATGAGGTATCAACCGGGCGTCGGCGCGCGAATGCAAAGGCGCGCAGTTTAACAGCCCGGCGCCGGCCTGCCGCTAGTTCAGTCGCGCCAGGGCCTGGGGGATCTTCGCCGCCGGCACCTTCTGCAGACGGCACAGCAGCGCGTGGCTGACCTCGCCGACGCCATGGCGCTCGCGCAACAGCGCGGCCATGAAGCCCAGCAGGTTGGCCGCCATCTCGGCATCGGCCAGGGCGCGGTGGGCCTGGCCGGTATCCGGCAGCCGGGCCCAGCGGTTGAGCACGCCGAGCTTGTGGCTGGGCGCCTGGGGCAGCAGGCGCCGCGCCAGCAGCAGCGAGCAGGCGAAGGGCTGCAGGCGCCGGCGACCGACAAGGGCCAGCTCGGCATCCCAGAACTTCTGGTCGAAGGCCGCATTGTGCGCCAGCAGCGGCGCATCGCCGACGAACTCGGCCACCTCGTGCATCACCCGGGTCGCCGGCGGTGCGTCGCGCAGCATGGCGTTGCTGATGCCGGTGAGCTGCTCGATAAAGGCCGGCACCCGCACGCCGGCGTTCATCAGGCTCTGGTAGCGGGCGACGATGCGCCCGGCCTCGACCAGCACCACGCCGACCTCGGTGGCGCGCGCGCCCTGGCCCGGGGTCAGGCCGGTGGTCTCGAAGTCGAGTACGGCGATACGTTCGGCGGGCATGCTCAGTTCCTCAGCAGCAGCGCGCCTTCGATCGGCACGTAGCGGCTGGCGGCGCGCACCAGCGATTGCGCGGTCAGCCCCGGCACGCCGTAGGCCACCGCCTCGACGCCCTGGCTGCGCACCTTGTCCAGCAGCAGGTCGAAGTCGCCGTCGCCGGAGGCCAGCACCACCTGATCGACCCGGGGTGCGGCGTCCAGCACGTCGATGCAGATGCCGACGTCCCAGTCGCCCTTGGCCGAGCCGTCGCTGCGCTGGATATAGGGCTTGAGCTTCACGCTGAAGCCCAGGTTGCGCAGGATCTGCTGGAACTGCTGCTGCTTGGGGTCGCCGCGGTCGATGGCATAGGCGTAGGCCTCGACGATCTGCCCGTCACGGCCGATATCGGCCCACAGCGCGGCATAGTCGAAATGGCAGCCATAGGCCTGGCGCACGGTGTAATAGAGGTTCTGCACATCGGCGAATACGGCGATCTTCTTCACCCGGGTTCCTCGGCAAGCGGCTGACCAAGGGCAGGCGCTGGGGTTCGAATCAGGCGCCAGTATGCCCGACTCGGCCCCAAGCGGGTCGATATGCCTCGGCAACAGGCGTAAGCCTCCGCCCCCCGCGGCACAGGGTCTCCACTCGGCGAACTGTGCCGACGCCACCTCGCCCTGGTGTACGACGAGGCCATCCTCGACCACGACCACCTGCTCTGCTACCTGGCTGCCGGAGCTGCCCCTGGAGCTGGCCAGCACCGGCCTGCCGCGCCTGCTCCCGGGCTGGACAACCCGCTGCTGCACTATCGCGGCGACTGAGCACAGGGTTTGGAGCCTCCCGCCGCGATCGGCTAGAGTGGCGCCCTGCCCCACAGGACCCCGACCACCATGAATCCCCTGCTCGTCCTGCGCGACGCCTGGTTCTTCTTCAGCCACAACCTGCCGACCATCGCCCGTCTGTGCCTGCCCCTGGTGGTGCTCGAGGCCGTGGTCCAGCTCCAGGTCGGCGCCCGGGTCGGACTCGACGCGGCGCTGCCCTATCGCCTGCTGATCGGCCTGCTGTTCTACCCGCTGTACACCGCCGCGCTGATCCTCTTCCTCGATGCCCGCAGCCAGGGCCAGTCGCCGCGCCTGCGCGACCTGCTCGCCGCCGGCCTGGGCCTGTGGCCGCGCTTCGCCCTGCTGGCCGGCCTCAGTGCGCTGGCGATCATGCTCGGCGCCTCGCTGTTCATCCTTCCGGGGCTGTGGATCATGATCAAGCTGGCCTTCGCCGAATTCCTCCTGGTGCTGCGCGGGTTCTCGCCCCTGCAGGCGCTGCACGAGAGCTTCGCGCTGACCAGCGGCTACTTCTGGCCGATCCTGCTCTGCGTGCTGGGGGTGATGGTGCCGCTGTGGCTGCTCGACTGGCTGCTGCAGCCGGCCAGCGAGGAGGCGGCCGAGCCGCTGTTCGGCCTGCTGCTGTACAGCCTCAACGGCTTCCTGCAACTGTTCGCCACGGTGACGCTGTTCCGCCTGTTCATGCTGCGCGAGGCCTTGCCGGCCGCCGAGTGAAAGCCAGCTAGGCTGTAGGGGCTGACCTGCAAGGAGGAGCCCCCATGGCCGACGTCAACCCCAGCATCCTGTCCCACCTGTCCCTCGGCAGTAACCGCTTCGAGGAAGCCCTGGCCTTCTACGACCAGGTGCTGGCGACCCTGGGTTGCCGGCGCATCCTCGCCCACCCCGGCGCCGTGGCCTATGGCCGCGAATACCCGGAGTTCTGGCTGCAGACGCCCATCGACGGCCAGCCGGCCAGCGTCGGCAACGGCACCCACGTGGGTTTCTTCGCCCCCGACAAGGCCGCGGTGGACGCCTTCCATCGCGCCGCACTGGCGGCCGGGGGCCGTGACGAAGGTGCCCCGGGGGCCCGCGTCGAATACGGCGAGCCCTATTACGGCTGTTTCGTGCGCGACCTGGACGGCCACAAGATCGAGGCCACCTTCTGGGATACGACCCAGGAGTTCGAGCTGTACAGCGAACCGGCCGAGGTCATGGACGGAGCGCCCGCCTAGGCGCCCGCCAGCCCCGCGAGGGGCGCCTAGCGTCCCGTGCCCTGGGGCTTGAGGCCCGACAGACGCGGCAACAGCACCCGCTCGAACAGCCGCGGGAAGAACCGCGCGAGCAGCCGCGCGCGCCAGTCGACGTTCGACAGGATCAGCAGGCGCTTGCGCTTGAGCGCCCCCAAGTAGATGGCCTCGGCAACATCCTGGGGCGAGGCCACCTTGCCCATCGCTAACGGCGGCTGCGACGCCACCGAGCCGTCGCCGACCAGGGCGTTCTTGCGCAGATCGGTGGCGGTGAACCCCGGGCACACCAGCATCACGTTCACCCCCGAGCCCTTCAGCTCGTAGCGCAGGGTCTCGAACAGGCCGTGCAGGGCATGCTTGCTGGCGTTGTAGGCGCTGCGGTAGAGCAGCGGGGCGAAGCCCGACAGGGAGCTGAGCACTATGACCTGGCCGCCACGGGCCAGCAGGCTGGGCAAGGCCACCCGGGTGCAGTGCAAGGCGCCGAAGTAGTTGACCGCCATGACCCGCTGGAACACCTCCAGATCGGTCTCGGCGAAGCTGCTGCGGTGGGTGATGCCGGCGTTGTTGATCAGCACGTCGATGCCGCCGAAGCGCTCGATGGCCAGGGCCACGGCCTGCTGCACCGCCTCGGCGTCGGCGACGTCGCAGCGCAGGCCCAGGGCCTCGGCGTTGTGATGGTCGTCCAAATGCTGCACCAGGCTGTCCAGCGCGTCCTGTTGCAGGTCGAGAATCACCAGCCTGGCCCCGGCCTGGGCCAGGCGCACGGCCAGGGCGCGACCGATGCCGGCGCAGCCGCCGGTGATCAGCACCACCTTGCGATCGAATACCTTGTTGGCGAACACCTTGCGGTACATACCCTGCCCCCCGGCTTTTGTTGTTCGGCTGATTGCAGGCGCCCACTACAACCGCTTATGGCTGCCATCGCAACAGGGCGGCGTAGCGGTACGCTTGCAGCCGCATAAATACAGGGTCTCGCTGGTCGCGGCGCGGAACTTCAAGGGAGTCAGGCCGGTGCCCTTGTGGCTGCCGTCGCAGAACGGCTGGTTCGCGCTGCGCCCGCAGCGGCACCAGAAATAGTCCTGGCCGGCGCTGACCTCGACCGCATAGGGACCGCGTTGGGCGATCAGAGCTTCACTCATGCCTGCTTCCTCGTGCGCGAATCGACTGCACCGCCACGGCGACGGGCAGTATCGCCCTCGCAACCGGCGCAGCCAGTGGTCGGCGCCGGAGTTCAACTCCGGTATGCTCGCGTCCTTCCAGCATAGTTCAAGGCCCTGTGGCCACGCCCGCCCATGACCCTGCCGCGCCCCTTGCGCCTCGCCCTGCTCGGCCTGGCATCCGTCCTCGCCCTGCTGCTGGCCCTGCTCTATGGCCTGACCTGGCGCCCGGCCGAACGGGCAGCGGCCACGGCCGGCTGCAGCGCCCCAGCGCCGGTGCTGCAACCGGGCCAGGCCTTGAAGGTGCTGACCTGGAACCTCCGCCACCTGGGCGGCGACGCCGACGGCAAGCTGGCCCCCAGCCTGGATGAGCTGGCACGGGTGCTGCGCGAGGAGCGCCCGGACGTCGTGCTGCTGCAGGAGCTGCCCGACGGTGCCCAGACCCGCGACCGGCAGGACCCACTGGCGCTGCTGCAGGCACGCCTGGACGAAGGCTACCCCTGCAGCAGCCAGGCCTTCTACTGGAAGGCGCCCTTGACGCTGCAGCCGCCGCGCCTGGGCCGCATCGGCCTGAAGCTCGCCACCCTCAGCCGCTACCACATCGAATCCGCCGAGCGCGTGCAGCTGCCGCGCCGCCCGGGCAACCCGCTGCTGCAGGCCTTCGCCGCCCGGCCCGCGCTGCTGGTCAGCTACCTGCCCATGCGCGGGGGCGGCCGGCTGACGGCGATCAATACCCAGCTGGACGCCTTGGTTCCGGGGGATGACACCCAGCGCCACCAGCTGGCCGCGACCCAGCGCCTGCTCGCGCCGCTGCAGGATGCCGGCGCGCTCTGGCTGCTCGGCGGCGACTTCAACCGGACCCCGCCCGGCCAGGAAGCGCGCCGGCCGCGTGCCGATGACGGCGAACTGCGCCGGTGGGCCGAGCACTACTCGATGATTTCCAGCCCGGAACAGGCAGGCAGCCTCGAGCGCCTCGTGCACAGTCCGCGCCTGACCCGTCTCGATGCCCAGGCGTCGCGCCTCGACGCCGAGGCGCTTTCCGGCCAGCTACCGCTGCTCGCCCGCCTGCTGCTGCCGGCCCTGGACTAGGTGTGATCTCCCGGTAGGCGGGGATGTACAGGGGCCGGGGCCGATCAATCGATCAGCACGAAGCTCTTACGCACGGTCTCCTGGATCTCCCACACCCCGGTGCTGTTGGCCGGCAGCATCAGCGCGTCGCCGGCGCGGATCTCGATGGGCGAACCGCCGTCCGGGGTGAAGGTGCAGCGGCCGGCGACGAAGTGGCAGAACTCCTGCTGCACGATCTGTCGCCGCCAGCGCCCCGGGCTGCATTCCCAGACGCCGGTCTCGACGCCATCGGCGCGCTCGACGCTGTGGCTGCGGGTCGTCGCCAGCGGCTCGCCGAGCGGCACGGCCACCGGGGTCGCGTCGCCCAGCGCCTGCGTGGCGGTGTTTTTGAAGTGGGTGATGTTCATCGGCTGCTCCGCGGTCATTGCATGAAACTTTCCATCAGGCCGGCCAGGCGCTGCGCCAGGCGACGGCGCCAGGGCGAGCTGTCGAGGTCGGCCAACACCCGGTCTTCGTGGGCGAAGCTGCGGATGATGGCGTTGTAACCGAGCCAGCGGCAGGGTTCCGGCTCCCAGCTGGGCAGGCTGGCAATGGGCGAATCGGCCTGCACCCAGGGTTGGCGGGTCAGTTCGTTGTCCTGGCCGAGGATCAGCGCCGCCAGGGTGCGACCGCCCAGGTTGCTGGCGCCGACGCCCTCGCCGCCGTAGCCGCCGGACAGGGCGATGCGACTGCGCGTATCGCGCAACATGTGCGGGCGGAAGCGGCGCGCCATGCCCAGGTTGCCGCCCCAGGCGTGGCTCAGGCGCGCGTCGCGCAGCTGCGGGAACAGCTCGCCGAACAGGTTGCGGCGCAGTTCCCGTTCGGCCTCGGTGAGGTTGAAGTCGGTGCGCAGGCGCCCGCCGAAGCGGTAACCGCCGCGGGCGCCGAACACTAGGCGATCATCGGCGCTGCGCCGGCCGTAGGTGACCTGGCGGCTGGCCTCGCTGAAGGCCTGGCCACGCGCCAGGCCGATCTCGGCCCAGACCTCCGCCGGCAGCGGCTCGGTGGCGACCATCAGGCTCTGCACGGGGAGCTGGTGGCGGCCCAGCGGCGGCAGCTCGGCGGCGTAGCCCTCCACGGCCGGCACCAGCCAATCGGCGCGCACGCTGCCGCCGGCGGTGCGCAGCAGCCCGGGTTGCCAGTCGAGCGCCCGGCTCTGCTCGTAGAGTTCGACGCCCATGCCCTCCACGCAGCGCGCCAGTCCCCGCGCCAGCTTGGCCGGCTGGAGGGTCGCGCAGTGCGGGCTGTAGAGCGCGCCGTAGGCATTGGCGATGCGCAGCTGCTGGCCCAGTTCGGCAGGTTCCAACCAGCGGTAGTCGGCCTCGCCCAGGCCCGCCTCGCGCAGCTCCTGCAAGTGACGGCGCAGCGCGGTCCGCTGCTCGGGATAGCGCGCGGCGCAGTAGAGCACGCCGCCCTTGCGCAGGTCGCAGGCGATACCCTCGCGCTCGGTGACCCGCGCCACCTCGTCGGGAATGCCGTGCAGCAAATCGACAGTCGCGCGCCGCGCGGCGGCCGGCAGGGCGGTCAGCATGCGGTCCTCGCCCAGCAGGCCACCCATCAGCCAGCCGCCGTTGCGCCCGGAGGCGCCGAAGCCGGCGATCTCGGCTTCGAGTACCACGATGCGCAGCTGCGGCGCCTGGCGCTTGAGGTAGTAGGCCGTCCACAGCCCGGTGTAGCCGGCACCGATTATCGCCACATCGGCCTGCAGCTCGGCCTGCAGGCTCGGGCGCGCTGCCAGCGGCTCGTCGAGCTGGTCCATCCACAGGCTGATGTCGCGCCAGTCGTTCATCGCCGTCTCCACCAATCGATCCATGGACGCAGAGTAGTGAGGCGGCGCAGGCTTTGTCTTACGTGCGGGCCCGCGTGGAAATTTTCTGCAGGTAGGCCCTGGGCGTCATGCCCATACGCTCGCGAAAGCACTTGTAGAAGGCCGACAGCGAGTTGAAACCGGCGGCGAAGGCCAGCTCGTCGATGCGCCCCAGGCCGCCGCCGGCCTGCAGACCGTCGAGCAGGTACTGCAGGCGCGCCTGATTGACGTAGCGGTAGAAGCTCTGCCCCAGCACCTGGTTGAGCAGGTGGGAGATCTGGTTGCGGCTGTAGCCGGTGGCGGCGGCCACCTGCTGCAGGTCCAGCTCCGGGTCGAGGAAGGCCTGATGACGCAGGAAGTAATCCTGCAGGTCTTGGGCCAGCACGCTCAGCTGGCGGGCGGACAGGCCCAGGCGGCTGGTGGCCGGACGCGAACCGCCGCCCGCGCCACTCGGTCGCGCCTCATGCACCAGGGTGGCGTATTCGTTGACCCGCCAGATCAGCCCGTCGCACACCGTGATCGCCTCGCCGGTGCGGAAGGAGGCCAGCCCGCCGCTGCCCTGCAAGGCGAAGCGGTACTGAAGGAAGGCGGTATGGCCGTCGATGCGGATGCGGTCGACATGCTCCAGCAGCTCGCCTGGGCCACGCGGCAGGTTGTCGGCCACGTACTCGCGCAGCTCGGCCAGGCGCATGCTGCGCTGCTGGAAGAAGTCGTTGTACTCGATGTCCGGGTGGTAGAGCGCCAGCACCGCCTCCAGGTCGCGTCGCTTCCAGCTGAGGTGATAGCGCAGGATGGTCGCGCGGGTGCGCTCGCTCTGCGCGGCGTCGTCGGGGAAGTCGCTGTCGTGCATGGGGGAACCCGGATGACGGAAGACCTGCAGCTTGCCGCAGCGGCCCGCCCGGCTCAATGGCGAGCCAGGCAACAGGTGTGTGTCCCGCTTGCCACAGCGCCGCGAAGCTCAGAGGGCACCAGCCTCCCTCTTTTCAATGGCTGACCGGCTCAAGCACAGAGCGATGGCGGCCATTAGCCGCTGAGAGCTGCCTGACCACCTTCGCGCAGCACGGGAACCTCCACGCGCAGCACGATGCCGCCGCTCAGCGAGCCATCCAACTCAAGCACCTGTTCGACGCACAGGCCCTCCCAGTCGGGGCTGACGCCCAGTTTGGCGGCCTGCTTTTCCATGCCCTCCAGGGCGGCCAGATAGCCCATGTCCGAGACGATATAGCACTCGCAGGTCAGGTATTCGCCGGCAGGAATCAGCTTGTGTTTAGGGCCGTCGGCGCTGGCTGGGCACCAGCTGCCGAACCACTGCATGCAGTCTTCCCAGGGCACATCGAGCAGCTTCACCGGGGTGAGGATGGCACGGCTGTAGAGCTTGTCGCCCAGCCGCTCGCAGAGCTCTTCGAAGCCGATATCCGGCAGGGTTTCCAGGCGTAGAGCGCGCTGGTCGAAGACTTCCAGGCGGCAGGGCAGGTTTTCCGCCAGCTGGATCTCCAGCGGCGCTTGATCCGCCGACACGCGATGCGCCAGCGGTTCGAGCACGCTTCTGAGCTGCTCTAGCGTGCCGCTCTGGCCGATCACTTTGATGGCTTTGGCGGTGTGCTGCAGCTCGCGTTGCAAGGCCTTGGCCAGCGCCTGCGAGGAGGAGAAGCCACAGGCCAGGGCGATATCGATGATTTTTTTCTGTGGGCTGTCCAGCAGCATGGACACCGCCCATTGCAACTGCAGGCGGCCGAGGTAGCTGCCGGGTGTTTCATGAAACACCCGGGTGAACTGCCGGTGGAAATGATAGGGCGAGATGGCGCTGCGCTTGGCCACCTCCTGCCAGGCCAGCGCCGAGCCTGGCATCGAGTGCATGAGTTGCAGTGCGGTCTCGAACCGTTTGCGCTGGTGACGCGGCAGTTTTTTCAACAGCGCGTACTCCGGCGCCAGCATGTAGGGGGCGGCATTGCGCATCTGCTCTTGCTCCAGGAGCCACGGGTCGTCTGTGGCTACTATGCGCAGCGGCGCGGCGAGGGGCAATGTCATGGCGTCGCTGCCGCCGGCACAGGTTGGGCTTGGCGCCGACTGCTGAGGCCGAGCAACACGGGGATCAGCACCAGGGTAATGCCGGTGGCGAACAACTCGCCAAACACCAGCGATACCGCCGCCGGTTTGAGGTACTGGGCCTGTTCGCTGGTTTCACTGAGCAGCGGCAACAGGCCGCACACGGTGGTCACGGTGGTGAGGAAGATCGCGCGAAAGCGGTTGCTGGCGCTGTTGATCAGCGCCTCTTGCAAGCCCATGCCGGCGCGATAGTGCTGGTTGAAGTGAGTGATCAGCACCAGCGAGTCGTTGACCACGATGCCGGTCATGGCCAGCATGCCGAACATCGACAGCAGGCTGATCGGCAAGCCCATCAGGCCGTGGCCGAAGATCGCCCCGGCGAAGCCGAAGGGGATCACCGCCATGATCAACAGCGGCTGCCAGTACGACTTGAGCGGAATCGCCAAGAGGATGTAGATCAGCAGCAGGGTCAGCAACATGGCCTGCTTGAAGCCATCCTGCACCTCGTCGATTTCCTCGAACTCCCCGGCAGCGCGGATGCTGACCCCGGGGTAGCGCGCCTCGATCGTGGCAATCTCGCCCTGCAGTTGTTCCAGCGTGCGCTCCGGCGCCTGGATGTCGCGGTTCTGCCGCCAATACAGGTTGACCACCTGCTCGCGGTTGCGCCGGTACAAGACCTCGGGTTCGCGCTCGACACGCAGCTCGGCCACATCGCCGAGGCGCACGGTTTGGCCGTTATCCAGGAATACCGGGGTACTCAGCAACTGCTCGGTGCTGCGCCGCGCGCTGGCGGGGTAGCGCAGAATCAGCTTGGTCTCCTGGCCGTTTTCCAGCAGGCGGTGGATCTCGCGCTGACCGAAGGCCTCGCCGGCCAACCTGGCCAGGTGATGTTGGCTCAGCCCGAGCCGGCGGCCAAAGGCGTTGAGCTTGAGGCGGATTTGCGGCTGCCCGCCCTGGCCATCGTCATACACATCGGCTACTCCGGGCAGCCCAGAGAGCTTGGCTGCCAGCGCTTGGCTGGCCTGGCGGGCCAGGCCACGGTCCAGGGCCGCGATGCTCAGCAGGCTGCCGCCAGCCGGCGACTCGGCGGCGGCGAAGCTCACCGCGTAAGCGCCTTCCAAGGCGCCAGCCTGCTCCCGCCAACGCTGGAGCAGCAGGTTGGCGGGCAGACGGCGCAGGGCTTCATGGCTGAGCTCGGCGGTCACTTCGATCTCGCCATAGCCGTCGGAATGGCCCAGCAGGTTGACCAGCAGCGGCTGCGCCAGGGCGTATTCCTGCGCCAGCTCGCCGGCGATCTGCTCGGCGCTGCGGGTCAGGCGGCTCAGCGCCTGGGCTTGCAGCGCCAGGGGGGCGCCGTCCTGCAAGTCGACCCTGGCGGTGAGATAGCGGCCGGGGATCTCGGGGAAAATCGCGCTGCGGATCGCGCCGCTGCTCCACAGCCCATAGGCCAGCAGGATAAAGGCAGCGAAGCCGAGCAGGGTGGCGGCGCTGTGCTTGAGCGCAGTGCTCAACAGCGGCCGATACACGCGGCTGATAAAACCCTGCAGGCCATCCTGCGCGCCACGCTGCACGCGGCGTAGCGCGCGGGGTATGCGCATGTCGCCGCTACACAGATGCGCCGGCAGGATCAGCTTGCTTTCCAGCAGGGAGAACAGCAGGGCGAAGATCACCACGGCGGAAAACCCGGCCAGCACTTTGGCCAGTTCGTTGTTGATCCACAACATCGGTGAGAACGCGGCGATAGTGGTCAGCACACCGAGCACCGTGGCCACGGATACCGCGCTGACGCCCTGCAAGGCGGCCTCGGCCGCTGAGCGCCCGGGGCGCCGCTGGGCGTAGATGCTCTCGCCGACCACCACGGCATCGTCGACCAGAATGCCCAGCACCAGGATGAAGCCGAACAGGGTGATGTCGTTCACGCTGTAGTCGAACACCTGCATCGCACCGAGGGTGCCGGCCAGCGCCAGGGGGATGCCCATGGCCACCCAGAAGGCCAGTTTCAACTCGAGAAACAGCCCCAGCAGGACGATGACGATCAACAGGCCCTGCCAGGCGCTGTCGCCCAACAGGCCCAGCTGTTCGCGGATATACGGCGCCATGTCGGCCATGGTGGTCAGGCTGATATCCGCCGGTAGCAGGCTCTGCTGGCGGGCCAGGGTTTCGGCGATGGCCTCGCTGATCTGCAGCAGGTTGTCCTGCTGGGCGGTGCTGACCAATAGCGCGATGGCGGTCTGGCCGTTATTGCGCACGATCGCCCCGTCGTCTTGGAAGTCGCGCCTGACACGCGCGACCTCGCCCAGGGTCACCGTTCCCTGCGCGCTGCTGTGCAGGGCGATGCGGCTGAGTGGCTGCAGGCCATCGGCGTAGCCGTCGCCGCGCAGCAGCAAGCGCCCGGCGGCATTTTTCAGCTCGCCGCTGCGGGTTTCCAGGGAGTTGCGGGCAATCGCCTCGGCGACCTGCTCCAGGTTCAGACCAAGGTCTTGCAGCTTGTCGAGGTCGGGCTCGATCACCAGCAACGCTTGGCGGCTGCCCAGGTTGGCCACTTTGGCGATGCGCGGGTGCTGCTTCAGGGCCAGCTCGACTTGCCGAGCAATGGGTTGCAGGGCGCTGTTGTCCCGCGGGCCGGAGACGATGACGAAGGCGGCCAGGTTGGTGAACTCCTCGCGAGTGATCTGCGGTTTTTCCGCCTGCTGCGGCAGGCCTTCGATCGCGTTGACCTGATTGCGCACGTCCTCGAGCAGCTTGTCCAAGTCGGCCGCTGCGGTCTTGCGTACCCGCACGCTGGCCATGCCGGCGCTGGACTGGCTGACCACCTGCTTGATGCCGCCGATGCCGCTGATCGCCGCCTCGATGCGCTGAGTGATGCTCTGGTCGATCTGCGCCGCCGTGCCGCCGGGGTAGGCGACGTTCACCACCAGACTGCTGGGGGCAATCTGCGGGAACGACTCGACCCGCAGCTGCCCCAGCGACAGCACGCCGGCGACCAGGATCGCCACCATCAGCAGATTGGCCGCGACCGGGTTAGCGATAAACCAGCGGCTGAGGCTGTTCATAGCTCGCCCTCCACCGGCGTCACCGCTTGCCCCGGCAGCATGGACGGCAGGGGATACAGCACCACCTGGCGCGGTTCGCTCGGGGCATCGGCGAAGCTGACCCAGACGCTATCGGCGGTGTGCTGCAGGCGCCGGATGCGCTCCTTGACCAGGTGCGCGCCTTGCACCGTCCAGACCTCGTCGTCGCGGGTGAGTGCGCTCGCAGGCAGCCGCATGGCGCTGCGCTGCTCCGCTAAACGCAGATGCACGCTGACCTGCTGGTTGGGCAGCAGGCGCGGTGCGCGCTGGTAGGGGTTGTCGACCCGCAGCACGACCTCGCGCTGGCGGGTAACCTCATGGGCCAGCGGCGCCAGATAGCGCACGCTGGCCGGCCAACGGTGCTGCTGGCGGTCTTCCAGGCTGATCTGCGCCTGGTCCAGCGCGCCAGACAGGCGTTGCCATTGGCCATCGCTGAGCGGCAGCTTGACGTCCAGGCTGTCGCTGGCGGCAATCTCGAACAGCACCTGGCCCTGCTCGACATGCTGCGCCGGGCTGACCTTGCGCTGGAAAATAACCGCATCGTAGGGCGCGCGAATCTGCGCATCGGCGAGCAATTTTTCCACGCTGGCCACGCTGGACTGCGCCTTGCGCAGGGCGATCTGCGCCGCGGCGACTTGCGGCTCGCGGCGGCCGAAGGCGGTGTTTTGCTCGCCACGCAGCATTTTCAGCGCGACGGTCTGCTCGAGCCGGGTGCGGGTCAGTTGCAGTTTAGCCTCGGCCACCTCGCTCTTGGCCTGCGCCAGCTGGGCCTCCAGCAGGGTGGTGTCGAGGCTGGCCAGCAACTGATCCTTGTGCACCAGGGTGCCGGGCTCCAGGCCATCGGCCAGCCAGCTCAGTTGTGCACTGCTGCGGGCCTTGAGCTCGCTCTGCCAGCGCGCGGCGGTGGTGCCCAGCAGGGTGAGGGTCGGGGCGAAGGCTTGCGCGCGCACCGCCACCACCGTCACCGGCGGTGCGGCAGCGGCGAGCGGTTTGGCGCTGATCGGCGCCGGTTCGCTGATGATCACCGCGGCGATGGCCGCCAGCAGCAGGCCGATAGCGCCGAGTAGCGGCAGGGCGCGGCGCATCCTGGGATTACTGTGCATTGAGTCGCTCACGGATGTCAGTCAGGCGCGAGAGGGTCTGCAGGGTGATCGGCAGCAGCAAGGCCGCTTCGACGAACTCCAGCGAATAGGTCACCACGGCAAAGAGTTGCCCGGCACTGGGTGCGTGCAGCTGGGTGGTCAGCAGCAGGTTGCTCAGCACAAAGCCGAACAACACCATAAACACCAGGCCGTAGAGCGCCGCCTCGGTATCGGAGAGGCGCACCTCGCGGTTCTTGAGTTTGCGCAGGTGCGTCTGCAGGCCACTGGGGGTTAGCGCGCTGAGCACACCGACCTGGCGCTCGACCTGGCTGTTCAGCCGGGCGTTCAGGCGAATGAAGCTGCGGTGAAACAGGGCATAGATGCCCAGCATCAACAGCCCCGCCAAGCCGGCGCTCAAGGCAAGCCAGGGGCTGAAACTGGCCAGTACGACCAGCGTTACCAGCAACTGAATGATCGCGGTGAGCAGCGGCGGCAGCTCGTTCTCGAGGAAGTCGACCAACTCGCGGGACATGCCCAAACGGGCATTGCGGGTCGTCACCGGGCGCTCGCGCAGGCGGCTGTCGGCATCCAGCCCCACCTGGATGCGAATCTCGCCATAGATGCGGGTGTCGTAAATGCGCCGCGCCACCGCCACCCACACCAGGGCCGTCACCACCCCGGCGAGCACCAGCACATCGTGATACTGGCCAGCCATCAGGCTGTCTATCGAATAACCAATAAACAGCGGCAGCAGCGCCATCAGCAGGTTCTCGACCACCACCAACAGCCAGGTGATGCTGATCTTGTATTTGTGCCCGGCGACAATGCTGGTCAGGGAAATCGCTTGCAAAGCACTCACGCTACGGCCTCTGAATCGGATCAGAGGGGATTGTTGCGTGGCTGACGGTGGAAAAAGTGTCTCAGCTTGCTGTTCCTGGGCACCAAGGCCCCGAGGTCAAGGTGCCGGCCAGCGATAGCCGGCACAAAGGCTTACTTCCGCGGTTTCGCTCTGGCCGTCGGCTCGGCGATCAGCGGGTCGTCCGGCCAGTAGTGCTTGGGGTAGCGGCCCTTGAGGTCCTTCTTCACCTCGGCATAGGTGTTGGCCCAGAAGCTGGCCAAGTCCTGGGTCACCTGCACCGGCCGCCGCGCCGGCGACAACAGGTGCAGCTTGACCGGCTGGCGGCCGCCGGCCAGGCGCGGTGTCTCGGCCAGGCCGAACAACTCCTGCAGGCGCACCGCCAGCACCGGTGGCCGCTCGCCGTAGTCGATGGCGATGCGCGAGCCGGACGGCACCTGCAGGGCGCGCGGCGCCAGCTCGTCGAGGCGTTGCGGCAGCGGCCAGGGCAGCAGGCCGTGGAGGATGCCGGCCAGCTCCAGATTGGCGAAGTGACTGAGGCGAGTGACCTTGCTTAAGAATGGCTGCAGCCAGTCTTCCAGGCTGGCCAGCAGCGCCGCGTCGGACAGGTCCGGCCAGTCGCTCTGGCCCTTGGCGGCCAGGTCGAGCTCACGCAACAGCCGCACCCGCGCCTGCCACTGGCGCAGCTCCGGAGTCCAGGGCAGCAGCGCCAGCCCCTTGCGCCGCACCAGCCCGAGCAGGGCGCGGCTGCGCTGGGCCTCGTCCAGATCGCTCAGGGGCTCGCGGCTGAGCACCAGCTCGCCGACCCGACGCTGGCGCTCGGCGCGCAGCACGCCTTCGCGCTCGTCCCAATCCAGCACCTCGATTTCACCGACCTGCTCGGCCAGGACCGAATCGAACAGCGCCGGTTCGAGGTCGGCGGCCAGGTAGATGCGTTCCTCGCGCTGGCCCTGGCGGCTGCCCAGGTCGGCCAGCACCAGCCACTCGTGTTTCATCAGCGCATCCGGCTCGCCGAACTGCGCGGCGCGGCCGTTGGCCAGGCGGTACTCGCCCCCGCCGTCGCGCCGCTGGCGGGCGACGCGGTCGGGATAGGCGAAGGCCAGCAGCGCGCCGAGCCAGCGCGGATGTTCCGGGTCGGCCACCGCCTCGCTCGGCTGGCCGCGCAGGTAATGACGGAACTGCCGGGCCAGCTGGCGCACCCGCTGCACCCCGCCTTGGCCGGCACTCCGGTGGGCGCCGCGCGCGGCCTTGCTCTCACCCGCCAGCAGGGCCAGGCGGCTGTGCAGGTCGGCACCCGCCCCGCCGCGCAGGATGTCGCGCTCGCCGAGCAAGGCGGCGAGATCGCAGGCCAGTGCACCGAGGCCGAGGGCCTGGCCACGCAGCAGCAGATGGGCGATGCGCGGGTGACTCGGCAGCTCGGCCATGGCCTGACCGTGAGCCGTCAGCGCGCCGCGCCCGTCCAGGGCACCGAGGCGGCTCAGCAGATCCCGGGCCTGGGCGTAGGCGGCCGGCGGCGGCGGATCGAGCCAGACCAGCTCATCCGGAGCGACGCCCCAGCGCGCCAGTTGCAGGGCCGGGCCGGCCAGGTCGGCCTGGAGGATTTCCGCCGCCGAGTAGCTGGCCAGCTGCTCGTGCTGGGCCTGGGACCACAGGCGGTAGCACACGCCCGGCTGCAGGCGCCCGGCGCGGCCGGCGCGCTGGGTGGCCGAGGCGCGGGAGATGCGCTGGGTGTCCAGGCGGGTCATGCCGCTGCCCGGGTCGAAGCGCGGCACCCGCGCCAGGCCGGCATCCACCACCACCCGCACGCCGTCGATGGTCAGGCTGGTCTCGGCGATATTGGTGGCCAGCACCACCTTGCGCGTGCCGGGCGGCGCCGGCTCGATGGCCGCGCGCTGGGCGCCCAGTTCCAACTCGCCGTGCAGCGGGCACAGGCGGATGTCGTCGCGCCCCTCCAGGGCCTCGGCCAGCTGCTGGTTGACCCGGCGAATCTCCGCCTGCCCGGGGAGGAACACCAGCAGGCTGCCCGGCTCGTCGGCAAGCGCCTGCAACACGGTCTGGGTGACCCTCTGCTCGATCCGCTCGCCGGCCTGCCAGGGCTGGCCCCAGCGGATGTCCACCGGGTACATGCGCCCCTCGCTGCGCAGCACCGGCGCCTCGTCGAGCAACGCCGCCAGGCGCTCGCCCTCCAGGGTCGCCGACATCAGCAGCAATTTGAGCGGCGGCTCGCCGCTGTCCGTCCCGCGCCCCGCCGCTTCACGAAATAGCGCGCGGCCGTTGAGGCACAGGGCCAGGGCCAGGTCGGCGTCGAGGCTGCGCTCGTGGAATTCGTCGAAAATCACCAGGCCGACGCCCTCCAGGGCCGGGTCTTCCTGCAGGCGGCGGGTGAGAATGCCCTCGGTGACCACTTCGATGCGCGTCCCGGGGCCGACCTTGCTGTCCAGGCGGATGCGGTAGCCGACGGTCTCGCCGACCCGCTCGCCCAGCTCGCTGGCCAGGCGCTCGGCGGCGGCGCGGGCCGCCAGTCGACGCGGCTCGAGCATGAGGATGCGCTGGCCGGCCAGCCAGGGTTCGTGCAGCAGGGCCAGCGGCACGCGGGTGGTCTTGCCGGCGCCCGGCGGCGCCTCCAGCACCGCCTCGTGGCGGCCGGCGAGGGCCTGGCGCAGGTCGTCCAGCAGGGCGTCGATAGGCAGGGCAGTCATGGGCACTCCGGGTCAAGGCGGCGATTATAACGGCGAACCGCGCGCCTGCCCGCAGGGTCCAAGCGGCAACGGCAAGCGTCGCAGCGGTATTGCCACAAGCGGCTTGCTATAGTTGCGCCACCCTCATAAGGAGATGCTCGATGCCCCTGCACACCCGCATTGTCGGCGGCGTTCTCGCCGTCACCCTGTTCACCCAACTGAGCGCCTGCGGCACCCTGTTCTTCCCCGATCGCCGCGGCCAGATCGAAGGCAAGGTCGACCCGGTGGTGGTGGCCATGGACGCCATCGGCATCCTGTTCTACGTCATCCCCGGGCTGATCGCCTTCGGCATCGACTTCGCCACCGGCGCCATCTACCTGCCGAACGGCCAGTACTCCATGGCCCCGGACACCCTCAAGCAGGCGGTGGACGCCGAAGGTCGCATCGACAACGCCAAGCTCAAGGCGCTGATCGAGCAGCACACCGGCCACAGCCTGCCGCTGGACGACCCACGGCTGATCCGCCACAGCGGCAGC
The DNA here is from genome assembly GCF_051904775.1 of Pseudomonas sp. MBLB4123. NCBI lineage: Bacteria > Pseudomonadati > Pseudomonadota > Gammaproteobacteria > Pseudomonadales > Pseudomonadaceae > Pseudomonas > Pseudomonas sp. MBLB4123. Next base: position 4,128,571 of record NZ_CP196711.1, on the reverse strand, counting down.
GTCGAGCAACTGGCCGCCTTCGGCCTGGCCCCGGCGGCCTAAGATGCGCAGCCGCCCGGCGCAGCGCCAGCCCGTCGGGGCCTCTGAGCCGTGAAACTGACGGCGCACCAGGCGCGCCTGATGCGCCTGGCCACCGCCGCGGCGCTGGCCACGGCGCTGACCCTGGCCCTGGCCAAGGCCATCGCCTGGTGGCTGAGCGGCTCGGTCAGCCTGCTCGCCGGGCTCACCGACTCGCTGCTCGACGGCGCCGCCTCGCTGCTCAACCTGCTGGCCGTGCATTACGCCCTGCGCCCGGCGGACGAGGACCACCGCTACGGCCACGGCAAGGCCGAGGCCCTGGCCGGCCTCGGCCAGGCGTTGTTCATCGCCGCCAGCTCGGTGCTGGTGGCGGTGCAGGGCGTCGAACGCCTGCTCGAACCGCGACCGCTGACGGCCGAGGCCCTGGGCATCGCGGTGATGCTGCTGTCGCTGGCGCTGACCTTCGTCCTGCTGCTGTTCCAGCGCCACGTGGTGCGCCAGACCGGCTCCACCGCGATCCACGCCGACTCCCTGCACTACCGCTCGGACCTGCTGCTCAACGGCAGCATCCTCCTGGCCCTGGTCCTGGCCCGCCTCGGCTGGCCGCAGTTCGATGCGCTGTTCGCCATCGGCATCGCCGGCTACATCCTGTGGAGCGCCATCAGCATCGTCCGCGAGGCGGTGGCGGTGCTGATGGACCAGGAGCTGTCGCCGGAGATCAGCGAGCAGATGCACGCCCTGGCCTGCGGCGTGCCGGGGGTGCTCGGCGCCCACGACCTGCGCACCCGCATCTCCGGCACCCGCTGGTTCGTCCAGCTGCACCTGGAGCTGCCCGGCGAGATCAGCCTGGCCCAGGCCCACGCCCTGTGCGTGCGGGTGGAGGCGGCCATCCGCCGCGAGTTCCCCCGCGCCGAGGTGCTGGTGCACGCCGACCCGACCGAGGTGGTCGAGCACTGACGGCCGGCGCATGCCGGCGACAGGCAAGAAAAAGGGGAGGCCTCGCGGCCTCCCCTCTGTAATGGTGTCCTGTACTGGCGATGATGTCGCCGCTTTCGTCGCCCGCCTGGTTGGGCAGTGCGGACCCGGGTGCCGTGGCGGCCCGGTAGGGCCGGCGGCGCCGGCGCACCTGATTGGGCGTGCCGGGTGGACGAGTCGTCCGGGCCGTGAAACTGAGGTAAAGATTAAGGCAACGGCCGCGACAGAGGATTGCTAATATTGCTCAATAGAGCATGCCTTGCGCAATTTTTAACTATCCAGGCATGATTTAAAGCAATCCAAAAAGAAAAGCCGCGAAAACATGAACAGACTCGACCGCTACGACCTGAACATCCTCGCCGAACTGCAGCGCGACGCCACCCTGTCCAACCAGGACCTGGCCGAGCGCATCGGCCTGTCGCCCTCGCCCTGCTCGCGCCGGGTCAAGCAGCTGCAGGACGACGGCTATATCCAGGGCCAGGTGGCCCTGCTGGACCGCAAGCGGCTCGGCCTGACCCTCACCGCCTACGTGCTGATCGGCATGGACCGGCACACCCCGGAGCGCTTCGAGCACTTCCAGGAGTCGATCCGCCAGTGCCCGGAGGTGCTGGAGTGCTGCCTGGTCACCGGCATGGACGCCGACTACCAGCTCAAGGTGGTGGTACCGGACATGGACCACTACCAGAAATTCCTCCTCGGCACCCTGACCCGCATCGACGGGGTGTCCAGCGTGCGCTCGAGTTTCGTCCTGCAGCAGATCCTTTCCAGCACCCAGTTGCCGCTGCAGCACCTGCGTAGCTGAGGCGTTGCAGCTCGGTTAGTACCTGGCGGGCCGGGTGCGTATAATCGCCGCCCGTTGCGTATTCACCGCCATTGTCCGCAGAGGTCGCCATGGAAACCGAACAGTTCGAATCGCTGATGATGTATGTGCTGGTCAGCGGTCTGATGATTTTCATGGCCTTCATCATCTGGGACCTGGCGAAGAAATCCAAAGCGGGCCGGCTCGGCACCGCCATTCTGTTCCTCACCCTCGGCCTGTGCCTGTTCGCCTTTGCCGCCAAACCGGTGATCACCTACATCATCGAAGTCGCCCGCGGCATCGGCTGAGCGCCTCGCCGCCCCCCACTCCCTAGGCCGCCTCGGTCCCGAGCGCGGCATCTTGCGTTTTTCAGGAGATTCTATGAACGCCGCCGACCGCGTGATGCAGAGCTATGGACGCTGCTGCGCAAGCCCGGACTTTTTCGACAGTTTCTACCGCCACTTTCTCGCGAGCTCGCCGCAGATCCGCGAGAAGTTCGCCAATACCGACATGACCGGGCAGAAACAGTTGCTGCGCCAAGGCATCCTCAACCTGGTGATGCATGCCCGTGGCATGCCCGACACCAAACTGCGCGCACTGGGTGCCAGCCATTCACGCGCGGGCCTGGATATCCGTCCGGAGCTCTATGAGCTGTGGCAGGACGCCCTGCTGCTGACCATCGGCGAGCATGATGGGCAGTGCTGCGGCGAAACCCGCCAAGCCTGGCGCGAGGTGCTGGGCAAGGGCATCGCCATCATCAAGGCGGGCTACTGATCAATCGAGCCGGGCCGGCACCTCACGCCACTGCCCAGGCGCCAACCCCTCCAGACGCCACGGGCCGATCGCCACGCGCACCAGGCGCAGGGTCGGCAGGCCCACCGCCGCGGTCATGCGCCGCACCTGGCGGTTGCGCCCCTCGCGAATCACCAACTCCAGCCAGGCGGTCGGCACGCTCTTGCGAAAGCGCACCGGCGGGTTGCGCGGCCACAGCTGCGGCTCGTCCAGCCGCCGCGCCTCGGCCGGCAGGGTCGGGCCATCGTTGAGCTGAACGCCGTCGCGCAGGGCCTGCAGCTGCTCGGCCGTCGGCTCGCCTTCCACCTGCACCCAGTAGGTCTTGGCCAGCTTGTGCCTGGGGTCGGCGATGCGCGCCTGCAGCCGGCCGTCGTTGGTCAGCAGCAATAAGCCTTCGCTGTCGCGGTCCAGGCGCCCGGCCGGATAGACCCCGGGGACCGCGACGAAGTCCTTGAGGGTGGCGCGGCCCTGCTCGTCGTGGAATTGGGTCAACACGTCGAACGGCTTGTTCAGCAGGATCAGCCGCGGCTCGCTCGGCGGCGCCTTGGCCACGCGACGCGCAGCAGGCTGGCCGGACGGACGGCGATGGACGGCGGAACGGGGCGGGCGCGACATGGGGCTTCCACAGGCGATGAACGGGAGGCGCAGTGTAACCGACGACCCTGCCCCATCATCACCGGCAGTGATCCAAGCGCCGGCTCCACGGCGTTCGGCCCGTTGCCGGAGTTGGACGTGAAACCCACCGAGCGGGTCAACGCGGCCGGCATCGGCGGTCTCGGCCACCTGGTCCTGCGACGTCACCGCCTTCACCTCCTGATCCCCCGCTCACCCAAGACCACAGATGATTCATGCCATGAACTACCCGGTCGAGTCTCCCGGCGCCGCCGACCTGCCCCGCCTGCTCGAGGTCTGGGAAGCAGCGGTACGCGCCACTCATGACTTCCTCGACGAGCAGGATATCCAGCTGCTCAAGCCGCTCCTGCTCGATCAGTACTTCCCTCAGGTACGGCTCAGCTGCATACGCGGCGGAGACGCCAGGGTGGCAGGCTTTCTCGGCTATGCCGATGGCAAGGTGGAGATGCTGTTCGTCGACCCGCTCGTCCACGGCACAGGCATCGGCCGGCGCCTGCTCGGCGACGCCATCGAACGCCTGGGCGCGACCCGGGTGGATGTCAACGAGCAGAACCCCAAGGCACTGGGCTTCTATCTCAGCCAGGGCTTCGCGATCGAGCGCCGCTCACCGCTGGATGGCGATGGGCGGCCCTTCCCGATACTCCATCTGCGCCTGAGCTGACGCCGGCCTGCCCCTAGCGGAACGGCGGCTCGTCGAAGCTGCGCAGCTTGCGCGAGTGCAACGAGTTGAGCTGGCCGCGCAGCAGGTCCAGCGCGGCGATACCGATATGCAGGTGCTGGGTCACCGCCCGCTCGTAGAAGGCCCCGGCCGCCCCCGGCAACTTGAGCTCGCTGTGCAGCGGCTTGTCCGACACGCACAGCAGGGTGCCGTAGGGCACCCGCAGGCGGTAGCCCTGGGCCGCCACCGTGCCGCTTTCCATGTCCACCGCCACCGCCCGCGACAAGTTGATCAGCGGTCGCTCCTGGGCCCAGCGCAGCTCCCAGTTGCGGTCGTCGTAGGTCAGCACGGTGCCGGTGCGCAGGCGCTTCTTCAGCTCGTCGCCCTGCTCGCCGGTGACCTGCCGGGCCGCCTCCTGCAGCGCCTGCTGCACCTCGGCCAGGGCCGGCAGCGGAATGTTCGGCGGCAGCACCCGGTCGAGGATGCCGTCGCGGCGCATGTAGGCATGGGCCAGCACGTAGTCGCCGATGGTCTGCGACTGGCGCAGGCCGCCGCAGTGGCCGATCATCAGCCAGCAGTGCGGGCGCAGCACCGCCAGATGGTCGGTGATGTTCTTGGCGTTGGACGGGCCGACGCCGATATTGACCAGGGTGATGCCGTCGCCGTCGGCCGCCTGCAGGTGGTAGGCCGGCATCTGGTAGCGGTGCCAGACCACCGTCTCGATGATCGCCTGCATCTCGCCCTCGGCCATGCCGCGCTCGATCACCACGTTGCCCGGCAGCACCATGCGCACGAAGCGCGACTCGCCCACCAGCATGTCCAGGCCGTGGCGGATGAACTGGTCGACGTAGCGGTGGTAGTTGGTCAGCAGTATCCACGGCTGCACGTGGCGCCAGTCGCTGCCGGTGTAATGCACCAGGCGGCGCAGGGAGAAATCGGTGCGCGCGGCATCGAACAGCGCCAGCGGTAGTGGCTCGATGTTCTCCCAGTCATACAGGCCGTCGGCGGTGCCGTCGCTGGCGGCCGACAGGTCGGTGCTGGGGAACACCCGTGCCAGCTCGGCGGCGGTCACCCCGGTGCCGGCCAGCTCGTCGCCCTGCTCGACCACATAGGGATAGGGGATGTTCTGCAGGCTGGTGCCCACCTCCACCCGCACGGTGAAGTCCTGCATCAGCGGGCGCAGCTGCTCCAGCAGGTATTTGCGGAAGGCCGCCGGGTGGGTCACGGTGACGCTGTAGGTGCCGGGCACCTGCACCTTGGCGTAGGCGCGCACGGTGGCCGGCACCTCGCCCTGGCCCTGATAGGTCAGGCGCAACTCCGGGTAGCGGAACTGTCGATGCTGCTCGGCGTCCGGCTTGATGCGTTCCTTGAGATAGCCCTTGAGCGCCCGGCTCAGGGCGCCGGTGGCGTGCTCGTGCAGGGCGGCGAGACGATCGACCGCCTCCTCTGCGGTATGCGCGACGACGAAGTCTTCGGAACTGCTGCTCACGGCTAAGCTTCCTGGCTGAACTCAGGCCCCTATCTTGCCCGCATCGACGCGCCTTGGCATAGCGCGGCGTGCTCAGCGCAGCAGGCGCGCGAGATCGGCCGGCAGCGGCTGCGACGTCAGGGCGCCGACCCGCCGGGTGCCGGGGTTGCCCAGGGGATAGAGGCCGAACAGCGACCCCAGGCTGCCGGGCAGGCGCAGCAGTTGCGCGACGAGCTCGGCCCAGTCGCGCCGACGCCAGGCCCAGGCCAGCAGCCACAGGTGGCTGCGCAGATGATCGACGAAGGCCGGCTGGGCGAGGATATGGGCGCGCTCCAGGTGCCGCAGTTCACCACGGACATCCCCGGCCGCCCGTTGCCGGCGGGCCAGTCGGTACTCGTCGAGGAAGGCTTGCTGGCGGGTCATGGCGCGTTCTCCAGACTGGATGAGCCGCCAGCCTGCAACCCCGGGGTGGCCCCCTGGTCAACCCCCGGAGCGCTGCCTGGCTGCACGAAGCGCGCACTGGCCTGGGCACAAGGCCGCCCATGGCAGTCACGCAGCGTGGCATCGGCGAGCACCGCCCGCCCCTCGCGCCGCAACAGGCGGGCCTCGACACTCAGCGGCAGCACCTGCGCCTCGATCGGTCGCAGGTAGGTCACCTCGAGTCTGGCCGTGACATGGGCGACGTCCGGCTCGGCTGCCGAGTAGACGGCCAAACCCAGCGCGGCGTCGAACAGGGTGGCGGTGTAGCCACCGTGCACCGTCCCCAGGGGATTGAAGTGCTCGGCCATCGGTCGTGCGGCAAAGCGCGTCCAGCCGGCCTCGGCCTGCAAGGCCGAGATGCCATAGGCTCGACCCGCGCCGCCGCCAAGCCAGTCGTGCAGGCGCTGGAAGATACTGGCCTCGCCTTCCATGGCCCTAGACCAAGTGCGGCGTACTGCGCGCCAGCAGCGCAGCCATGTCCAGGCCGCGCGGCAGGGTGCCGTAGACCCGCCCGCCCGCGCCCAGGCGGCTGGCGATAAAGGCATCGGACACCGTCGCATTGCCGGCCTCCAGCAGCAGCTTGGCCTGCAGTGCCAGGGCTACGTCCTCGGTCAGCTGGCGAGCGCGGTACTGGATCTCGGCGGTGTCGGCGAAGTCCGCCTGCAGGCGCTGGATGTGCGCCTTGAGCCGGGCGTTGCCATGGCCGTCGCCGAGTTCGGCGAACAAGGCATCGAGCACGCCCGGCTCCTTGGCCAGGGCGCGCAGCACGTCCAGGCACTGCACGTTGCCCGAACCCTCCCAGGTCGAGTTGACCGGCGCCTCGCGGTACAGCCGCGGCAGGATGCTGTCCTCGACGTAGCCGGCGCCGCCCATGCATTCGGCGGCCTCGTTGATCATCGCCGGCGCGCGCTTGCAGATCCAGTACTTGCCCACCGCGGTAACCAGGCGGGCGAACTTGCCCTCCTGCTCGTCCTGGGGATGGTCCAGGGCCCGGCCCATGCGCATCGTCAGGGCCAGGGCCGCCTCGCTCTCCAGGGCCAGGTCGGCCAGCACGTTCTGCATCAAAGGCTGCTCGGCCAGCAGCCGCCCGCCGACCTGGCGATGGGCACAGTGGTGCGCGGCCTGGGTCAGGGCCTGACGCATCAGGGCGCCGGAGCCGATCATGCAGTCGAAGCGGGTCAGCGCCACCATCTCGATGATGGTCGGCACGCCGCGCCCCTCCTCGCCCACCATCCAGGCCAGGGCGCCGCGGTACTCCACCTCGCTGGAGGCGTTCGACCAGTTGCCCAGCTTGTTCTTCAGGCGCTGGATATAGAACGCGTTGCGCGTGCCGTCCGGGCGGTGGCGCGGCAGCAGGAAGCAGGACAGGCCCTTGTCGCTGTAGGCCAGGGTGAGGAAGGCGTCGCACATCGGCGCCGAGCAGAACCACTTGTGCCCGACCAGTTCGTAGGCCTGCCCCGGGCCCGTGGCGCCGACCGGGTAGGCGCGGGTGGTGTTGGCGCGCACGTCGGTGCCGCCCTGCTTCTCGGTCATGGCCATGCCGATGGTGGCGCCGCTCTTCTGCTCCATCGGCACGTTGCGCGGATCGTACTGGGTGGCGAGGATCTTCGGCAGCCACCGTTCGGCGATGTCCGGCTGCAGTTTGAGCACCGGTACGCTGGCGAAGGTCATGGTCAGCGGGCAGCCGCTGCCGGCCTCGGCCTGGCTGTGCAGGTAGCTCATAGCCGCGCGCGCCACCTGGGCGCCGGGACGCGGATCGGTCCAGGGCAGGGAGGGGATGCCGTGCTCGATGGCCGCGGCCATCAGCTGGTGATAGGCCGGATGGAACTCCACCAGGTCGAGACGATGGCCGTAGCGGTCATGGCTCTTGAACACCGGCTTGTTCTCGTTGGCCAGGAAGCCGGCGGCCATCAGCTCGCCGCCGGCCAGGGCGCCGTAGGCGTCGATCCGCGCCTCGGCCCAGTCGCCCTGGTAGCGCCGCGTCCACTCCTGCAGCGGCAGGTCGAGGCGGTAGAGGTTGGCGCCATCCAGCGGCGGCACCTGGTTGAACACCTCGTGGGTTTCGGCGAGCAGGTTCGGCTTCATGGCTGGGGCTCCTCGGCGCCGAGGGCGCGCAGGCAGAAGGTGATCAGGCTCTGGCTGACGTCGCTCAGATCCTGGGAGAGGTATCCGGCCTCGCGGGCGGCGCGGGCAGGCGGAGACAGGGGACCGACCAGGGACTCGGCGATGGCACCGACCAGACAGGCGGCGACCAGGCCGCTGTGCGGCACCCGGAACTCGCCCGCGGCGACGCCCTCCTCCAGCAGCTCGACGAACAGCTCGGCATAGGCCTCGCGGTACAGCAGGCGCTGCTCGTCGACCTGGGGGTCGACCGGCTCGGCGATCAGGGCGAAGGCCAGCCGTCGACTGTTCCAGGCCCGGGCGGCGAACTGACCCAGGCCGGCGGCCAGGCGCGCGCGCGGACGACCGGAGGCCCGCAGGACCGCAGCCAGGGCCTCCACCTCGCGCTGGCTGGCGTCGGCGAACACCTCGGCCGCCAGTTCGCCCTTGCTGCGGAAGTGGCGGTACAGACTGCCGGTGGCGATGCCGACATCCTCGGCCAGCGCCTGCATGGTCAGGGCCGCGAAGCCCCCTTCCGTGACCCGCGCCAGGGCGCAGGCGAGAATGCGCTCGCGCAGTTCCTGGTCGCGATCGAGGCGCTGCGCGCCCGAGTGCTGAGACATGGCCTGAATCCCGATTCACTTCGTTTCAGTGAATCAGGATTCAGGTCGGGGAAAAAGCGGGATTTACGGCAGATCGGCCGGCAAAAGCGTCAGGACGGCGGCGGACACTCGGCTTCCAGCGCACGGCTCAGGACCCACTCGTGCAGCAACACGCGCAACTCCTCGAACTTCACCGGCTTGGCCAGGTAGTCGTTCATCCCGGCCGCCAGGCAGCGCTCGCGGTCGCCGCTGTGACTGTGGGCGGTGATCGCCAGCACCGGCAGCTCGGCGCAGCCGGGGAAGGTGCGCAAGGCCCGACAGGTGGCGAAACCGTCCATCACCGGCATCTGGCAATCCAGCAGGACCGCGTCGACTGCCTCTCGGCGCAATAGCTCGAGCGCCTCGGCGCCGTTATCGGCGGTGCGCACCTGGTAGCCGAGCTTGAGCAACATGCCGCGGGTCACCAACTGGTTGATGGCGTTGTCCTCGACCACCAATACGGTGCATTGCGCGGGGTGGCGCAGGGCCTGGGTGTTGACCCGCCGCACCGGCGCGGGACGAGCGGCGCTCTGCGCCGGCAGGGCCAGGCTCAGGCCGAGCCGGAAGCGACTGCCCTGGCCGGGCTGCGATTCGTGCTGCAGGCTGCCGCCGAGCAGCTCGACCAGCTGGCGGCTGATCGCCAGGCCGATGCCCAGACCGCCGTGGGCGCGGGTCATGGAGCCGTCCACCTGGCGGAAGTGTTGATACAGCGCCGTGCCCTGCTGAGCGTTGAAACCCACGCCGGTGTCGCACACCTCGATGCAGAGCGGCAGGCCCTCGTCCTGGCCGCCACCACGCGCGACCCGCAGGGTGACCGCGCCCCGGGCGGTGAACTTGATCGCGTTGTCCAGCAGGTAGCCGAGACTCTGCGCCAGCTTGCCGGCATCCCCCTCCAGGGTATCGGGCAGGCTCTCGTCCAGCTCCAGGACGAAGCGCAGGCCCTTGTCCTCGGCCTGCGGCGCGTACTGAGTCAGCAGCCCGTCGAACAGCCCGCGCAGGCTGAACGGCTCGCAGCGCGGGTAGAGCTTGCCGGCCTGCAGTTCGGTCAGGGCGAGGATGTCGTTGACCATGCGCATCATGTCGCGTGCCGAGCCGGCCGCGGTCTTCTGGTACTGGGCCAGTTCGACGTCCATCTTCAGCGTCTGCATCAGCTCCAGGGAGCCGATCACCCCGTTCATCGGGGTTCGCAGCTCATGGGTGACGGTGGCGAGGAACTCGTCCTTGAGCCGGTTGCTGTTGGCCAGCTCCTGGTTGAGGGCCTCCAGGTTGCGTCCGCTTTCCTGGAGGATGCGTGTGCGCTCCTCCTTCATCGCGTTGATCCGGTCGGCCAGGGCCAGGGACAGCAGGCCGACCTCCAGGGCCGAGCCGATCTGGCTGGCGTACATGGTCAGGAAGACGTTGGGCAGGTAACCGAGCACCATCAGGGTATTGATCACCCCGCCGGCCAGGAAGGCCGTCCAGGCGATGATGAAATAACGTGCCACGCGCAGGCCGCGCAGCCAGGCTATGAGCCCGGCGGCGAAGATCAGCACGGTGAACAGCAGCGCCAGGTAGGTGGCCAGGCGCAGGGCCAGGGCATAGCTGGCGGTCAGCGCCAGAACCATCACCACGCCGCCGGCCGCCATCGTCAGCAGCAGGCAGCGGTCGACCCAGGGGCTGTGCTCGCCGGTGTGCAGGAAACTGCGGGCGAACTGGCAGCCGAACAACGCCGCCGCACCGATCAGGAAGGGGGTCGCGGCATTCGCCCACCAGGGGCTGTTGGGCCAGAAATACTCGATGCCGGCGCCGTTCACCGAGACCTGGTAGAGGCCGAACGAGGCGATATAGAGGATGTAGTAGAGGTAGCTGGTGTCGCGAACGCTGAGATAGATGAACAGGTTGTAGACCAACATCACCAGCAGCACGCCGTAGATGATGCCGAGCACATAGATGCGTCCCGGCTGCTCCTCCATGTAGGCGGTCGGCGACCAGAGGGTCAGCGGCGCCTGGATCGAGCCCTGGCTCTGCAGCCGCAGATAGAGGCGCCGCGGCTGATCCGGCTGCAACTGGAGCTCGAACAGGTAGTTGTTCTGCTTGATCTGCCGGCTGGCGAACGGCAAGGCGTCGCCGGTCCTCTGGGTCAGGCGATAACCGCCCTGGCCGTCGTCCAGATAGAGTTCCAGATGGTCCAGCGGCGGGTAGGCCAACTCCAGCAGCCAATTGTGCGCGCCCTGCGCCTGCTGCGGGCGGTACTCCAGATCCAGCCGCAGCCAGAATACCGAGCGCGAATAGCCGGCATTGAGCACCGCCTTGTCGTGGCGGCGGAAACTGCCCTGCAGCGCCGCCGAGCTGACTTCCGCGATGGTCGCATCGCCGCGCACGTCCTCGAAAACATACACGGCCTGGCCGAGCGGCAGTGCGCGGGTGTGCTCGTCGAACTCCACGGCACCGGAAAACAACGGCCAAAGCACGAGCAGGAGGGTCAGGATGTAGCGCATGGGGCCCCATAAAGGCTGTGTCGAAATCCGCCGGAGAGCCCACCCCGCTGTGGTGCCGCCTCGCATGGCACGATTGTTCTAGTGCGCCTCACTTTAGCACAGCACCTACGCGCCATGCCCGGGTCGGCACGACGGTTCTCTGGCGGGGTCGGCCCGCTCGCTTGCGGCGCCCTGCCACGGCCCAAGCCGGCCGAATAATGCTAAGCTCGCGCACCATGAAAACACCCTGCTCTCGCCCCGTAGTGCTCTGCCTGTCCGGCCACGACCCCAGTGGCGGCGCCGGCCTGCAAGCCGACATCGAAGCCCTGCTCGCGCAGGGCTGCCATGCCGCCCCGACCGTCACCGCGCTGACCGTACAAGACACGGTCGATGTGGCCGACTTCCGCGTGCTCGACCGCGACTGGGTCCTGGCCCAAGCCCGGGCGGTGCTCGCCGACCTGCCGGTGGCCGCAATCAAGCTGGGCATGCTCGGCTCGGTGGAGATGGTCGACACCGTCGTCCAGCTGCGCCAGCAACTGCCCGACGTACCCCTGGTCTGCGACCCCGTGCTGCGCGCCGGCGGCGGCGGCGCCCTGGGCAAGGACGAGGTCGGCTACGCCATGCGCGAGCGTTTGCTGCCGCTGGCGACCATCGCCACGCCCAACCTGCCGGAAGCGCGCATCCTCGCCGAACTGCCCGACGGCAGCGCCGACCAGTGCGCCGAGAGGCTGCTGCCCTATGTCCGCCACCTGCTGATCACCGGCGGCCACGGCGACGAGCATGAGGTGCACAATCGCCTGTACGGCCGCGACGGCAGCCGCCACAGCTTCACCTGCCAGCGCCTGCCCGGCAGCTACCACGGCTCCGGCTGCACCCTGGCCAGCGCCCTGGCCGGACGCCTGGCCCTGGGCGAAGAGTTGGTCAGCGCCGTGCGCTCGGCCCTGGACTACACCTGGCGCACCCTGCGCGACGCCGAACAGCCCGGCCACGGCCAGCATATCCCCCGTCGCCTGCCACTGGACGCCTGTTGAAGGAGAGCGAGCCATGACCACCCTACGCGGTCTCTATGCCATCACCGACAGCCAGCTGCTGGCCGGCGGCAAGCTACTGCCCTATGTCGAGGCGGCGCTGAACGGCGGCGCCCGCCTGCTGCAGTATCGCGACAAGTCGAGCGACGACGCCCTTCACCAGCGTGAGGCCGAGGCCCTGCTCAAGCTGTGCGAGCGCTACGGTGCGGCGCTGATCATCAACGACGATGCCGAGCTGGCCGCACGCCTGGGCGTCGGCGTACACCTGGGCCAGAGCGACGGCTCCTTGGCCGCCGCCCGCGCCCTGCTCGGCCCCCAGGCGATCATCGGCGGCACCTGCCACGCCCGCTTCGGCCTGGCCCAGCAGGCGGCCAAGGAAGGCGCCAGCTACGTCGCCTTCGGCCGCTTCTTCGAGTCCCATACCAAGCCTGGCGCGCCGGGCGCCACGGTCGAGCTGCTGGACCAGGCCAAGAGCCATCTGCAGCTGCCGGTGGTCGCCATCGGCGGCGTGACCCTGGAAAACGCCGCGCCACTGATCGCTCACGGCGCCGACATGCTCGCGGTGGTCCACGCCCTGTTCGCCGCCGACTCGGCCGCCGAGGTCGAGCGCCGCGCCCGCGCCTTCGGTGCCCTGTTCGCCCAAGACTGACCGCTTTCCCGGGCGAGCCGACTCGCCCCGCTACGCATATTGAGAGGCCCCATGTCCCGTTCCGAAATCCTGTTCAACAATGCCCAGAAGCACATCCCCGGCGGCGTCAATTCCCCGGTGCGCGCCTTCAAGAGCGTCGGCGGCACCCCGCTGTTCTTCAAGCACGCCGAAGGCGCCTACGTCACCGACGAGGACGACAAGCGCTATGTCGACTACGTCGGCTCCTGGGGGCCGATGATCCTCGGCCACAGCCACCCGGACGTGCTCGACGCCGTGCGCCGGCAGCTGGAACACGGCCTGTCCTATGGTGCGCCGACCGCCATGGAAACCGAGATGGCCGAACTGGTGTGCTCGCTGGTGCCGTCCATGGAGATGGTGCGCATGGTCAGCTCCGGCACCGAGGCGACCATGAGCGCCATCCGTTTGGCCCGCGGTTTCACCGGCCGCGACAGCATCATCAAGTTCGAGGGCTGCTACCACGGTCACTCCGACAGCCTGCTGGTCAAGGCCGGCTCCGGCGCCCTGACCCAGGGCGTGCCGAGCTCGGCCGGGGTGCCGGCGGCCTTCGCCCGGCACACCCTGACCCTGCCGTTCAACGATCTGCCGGCGGTCGAGCGCATGCTCGCCGAGGTCGGTCAGGAGGTGGCGTGCATCATCGTCGAGCCGGTGGCCGGCAACATGAACTGCGTGCCGCCGGCACCGGGCTTCCTCGAAGGCCTGCGCGAGCAGTGCGACCAGCATGGCGTGGTGCTGATCTTCGATGAGGTAATGACCGGCTTTCGCGTCGCCCTCGGCGGCGCCCAGGCCCACTACGGCGTGACCCCGGACCTGTCCACCTTCGGCAAGATCATCGGCGGCGGCATGCCGGTCGGCTGCTTCGGCGGCAAGCGTGCCATCATGCAGTGCATCGCCCCGCTCGGCCCGGTCTACCAGGCCGGCACCCTGTCCGGCAACCCGCTGGCGATGGCCGCCGGCCTGACCACCCTGAAGCTGATCGGCCGCCCCGGCTTCCACGCCGAGCTGGCCGACTACACCCGCCGCATGCTGGCCGGCCTGAGCGAGCGCGCCGAGGCCGCCGGCATCCCCTTCGTCACCACCCAGGCCGGCGGCATGTTCGGCCTGTATTTCAGCGAAGGCGAGGCCATCGTCACCTTCGACGACGTGATGGCCAGCGATGCGGCACGCTTCAAGCGCTTCTTCCACCTGATGCTGGAGGGCGGCGTCTACCTGGCGCCGAGCGCCTTCGAGGCCGGCTTCACCTCCATCGCCCACGGTGAGACCGAGCTGGCGATCACCCTGGACGCCGCCGAGCGTGCCTTCGAACAACTGAAGAAGGCCTGATGCACTACGGCGAAGCCTTGTTGGCGCTGGCCTGCCTGGCGTGCGCCATCGTCATCGGCAGGGCCCGCAGGCGCTATGGCGAAGGCGATCAACCGACGCTGTTCTGCGCCCTGCTGGGTTTTGCCCTGCCGGCTGCTGCGGCCGCTGTCGGGACCCTGCCCGCCGGCCCAGGCCCGGACGGGCAGGCCGCCCAGCTGTGGCTGAGCCAGGCCAGCACGTTCCTCGGCCTGCCGCTGCTCGGCGCCGCCGCCCTGGCCCTGGGCCGCGGCTGGAGCTGGAGCAGGCCCAACTGGGGCCGTGGGCTGCTGGGCCTGTGCGCCTTCTTCGAGCTGTTCCGGCAGATGAACCTGCTCGACGATTATCGCCTGCTGCTCAGCCTGGCGACCCCGCTGCTGATGCTCTATGCCGGCGCCGTGCAGTGGCCGCGGCGCCAACCGCCGCTGATCGCGTCCGGGGCCGCCGGCCTGTTCCTGCTGGCCGGTCTCGCGGCCGAACCGCTGCGCCGGCTCGAATTGCTGCAGCTGCTGCTGGCGCCGGCCTATGGCCTGGCGGCCTGGTTGCTCCTGGCACTGCCCGGCAGCGCCAAGTGCCCAGAAAAGCCGGTAAAGACTTTGTAAGATCGCCATGGCTTATTTCATAATGTGACGGCCGACGCGTTTCGTCGGCCGGGCCCCAGGCCCGCCCCGCACCCTGAGGTAAACGGATTTCCATGAACCGCACCGGCCGCACCCTGACCCTGGGCTGCCTGTTGCTTCTTTTGCCGCTGCTCGCCGATGCCGGCGGCAACTCGCTGCTGATCCCCGCAACCGGCAGCTGCTCGCTGAACGCGGCCCCCACCGAGCTAGCCGATGCCCTGGCCGCCTGCCAGCAAGCGGCGCAGGGCGGCGACGCCCAGGCCGAGTACGAGCTGGGCGAGTTCTATTACGACGGCCAACGGGCGCCACGCGACCTGGCACAGGCCTTGAACTGGTTCGAGCTGGCCTCGCTGCAGGGGCATGCCCAGGCCCAGCACCGCCTGGGCATGATGTTCTTCCGCGGCGAAGGAGTGCCGGCGAACAACGTACAGGCCTACATCGTGCTGAAGATGGCGGCGGTGAACGGTTCGGACGAGGCCATGGACAGCGCCGACCTGGTATCCGAGCAGATGCAGCGCGAAGAACTGGAGATCGCCAGCCAGGTACTGGGGCAGATCTTCCGCAACTACCTGCTGGAACTGCAGACGGCGGAAAGCCCGTCGCCCTTCGCCCCGCTGCCGTAGGGACGGAAGACATCGCGGGCCGCTTCCAGCGGGCGGCTCCGATCGGCAGATCGCAGAGCGGTGGATGCGAACCGCAACATCCACCTTACATGGAACTACTTATCCGGCATCGGCATGGGAAAGGGCATGATATTGCCGCCGCCCTTGGCCTCGCTGATCTTCGGCGTGCCCAGGCGCTCCACCTCGTCGATGCGGATGATCGCGTGCATCGGCACGAAGCTGCGCACCACGCCATCGAACTGGGCCTTGAGCTTCTCCTCGCTGGGGTCGACCACCACCTGGGTACGCTCACCGAAGACGAACTCTTCCACCTCGAGAAAGCCCCACAGATCGCTCTGGAAGATCTGCTTGGCATACATCTCGTAGACCTGACCCTGGTTGAGGAAAATGATCTTGTAGATAGGCTCGCGCTTGCTCATGGCTGGCAGTTCGGACTGAAGGAAAAATGGGGGGCGCAGATCATAGCACAGCCACCGGGCAGGCAAGGCTAGGAAGCCAGGCGCCCGGGCACTATAATGCGCGGTCCTTCGAACAGCCCGTTGAGCCCGCATGACCAAGAAGCTTTATATCGAAACCCACGGTTGCCAGATGAACGAGTACGACAGCTCGCGCATGGTCGACCTGCTGGGCGAGCATCAAGCCCTGGAAGTCACCGAGCGCGCGGAAGACGCCGACGTCATCCTGCTCAACACCTGTTCGATCCGCGAGAAGGCCCAGGACAAGGTGTTCTCCCAGCTCGGCCGCTGGCGCGAACTGAAGCAGGCCAATCCCCAGCTAGTGATCGGCGTCGGCGGCTGCGTGGCCAGCCAGGAAGGCGCGGCGATCCGCGACCGCGCGCCCTACGTCGACGTGGTGTTCGGCCCCCAGACCCTGCACCGCCTGCCGGAAATGATCGACGCCGCACGCACCACCAAGCAGCCCCAGGTGGATATCTCCTTCCCCGAGATCGAGAAGTTCGACCGCCTGCCCGAGCCGCGGGTCGACGGGCCCAGCGCCTTCGTCTCGGTGATGGAAGGCTGCAGCAAGTACTGCACCTTCTGCGTGGTGCCCTACACCCGCGGCGAGGAGGTCAGCCGCCCGCTGGCCGACGTGCTGGGCGAGATCGTCCACCTGGCCGAGAACGGCGTGCGCGAGGTGACCCTGCTCGGACAGAACGTCAACGGCTACCGCGGCGAGACCCCGGGCGGGCAGATCGCCGACTTCGCCGAGCTGCTCCATGCCGTGGCGGCCATCGACGGCATCGACCGCATCCGTTACACCACCAGCCACCCGCTGGAGTTCTCCGACGCCCTGATCCAGGCCCACGCCGAGATTCCCGAGCTGGTGAAATACCTGCACCTGCCGGTGCAGTCCGGCTCCGACCGCATCCTCGCGGCGATGAAGCGCAACCACACCGCGCTGGAGTACAAGTCGCGCATCCGCAAGCTGAAGGCGGCGGTGCCGGACATCCTGATCAGCTCGGACTTCATCATCGGCTTCCCCGGCGAGACCGAGAAGGACTTCGAACAGACCATGAAGCTGATCGAGGAGGTCGGCTTCGACTTCTCCTTCTCCTTCGTCTACAGCGCCCGCCCGGGAACCCCGGCGGCGGACCTGGCCGACGACACCCCGGAGGAGCTGAAGAAGCAACGCCTGCAGATCCTGCAGAACCGCATCAACCAGCAGGGCTTCGAGAACAGCCGACGAATGGTCGGCAGCGTCCAGCGCATCCTGGTCAGCGACTACTCGAAGAAGGACCCGGGCATGCTCCAGGGCCGCACCGAGCACAACCGCATCGTCAACTTCCGTTCAGGCAACCCGCGCCTGATCGGCCAGTTCGTCGACGTGCACATCGACGACGCCCTGCCCCATTCGCTGCGCGGCAGCCTGCTGAGCGAGCCGGCGGCGGACTGACCGGCAGCGGGGCGGACCGAGGTCCGCCCCGCCTGCGGCTAAAGCCGCAGCCCGCCGAGCTTTCCCCCTTCGACGGCTAGCGCTATTCTTCGCCTCACTACCCCTGCCGACTGGCGGCCATCTACGACCTTGAACGCACCCATAGAACCCCTTCGTTTCATCCTCGAACCCTTCGAGGCTCGCCGCTTCGCCAACCTCTGCGGACAATTCGACGAGCACCTGCGCCTGATCGAACAGCGCCTGGCGATCGAGATCCGCAATCGCGGCAACCAGTTCGAACTGGTCGGCCCCGCCGAGCAGACCGCCGCCGCCGAACAGCTGCTGCAGCGCCTGTACCGCGAGACCAAGAGCAGCGAACTGTCCCCCGACCTGGTGCACCTGTTCCTGCAGGAATCGGCCATGGAGTCGGTCGGCGACAAGAGCGAAGTCGGCGTCACCCTGCGCACCCGCAAGGGCAGCATCCGCCCGCGCGGTGCCAACCAGCAGCGCTACGTCAAGGCCATCCTCGACAACGACATCAACTTCGGCATCGGCCCGGCCGGCACCGGCAAGACCTACCTGGCCGTGGCCTGCGCGGTGGACGCCCTGGAGCGCGAGCAGGTGCGGCGCATCCTGCTGGTGCGCCCGGCGGTGGAGGCCGGCGAGAAGCTCGGCTTCCTGCCCGGCGACCTGGCGCAGAAGATCGACCCCTACCTGCGCCCGCTGTACGACGCCCTGTACGAGATGCTCGGCTTCGAACAGGTGGCCAAGCTGATCGAGCGCCAGGTGATCGAGATCGCGCCGCTGGCCTATATGCGCGGGCGCACCCTGAACAACAGCTTCATCATCCTCGACGAGAGCCAGAACACCACGATGGAACAGATGAAGATGTTCCTCACCCGCATCGGTTTCGGCTCCACCGCGGTGATCACCGGCGACATCACCCAGGTCGACCTGCCGCGCGGCACCCGCTCCGGCCTGACCCATGTGATCGACGTGCTGCACGAGGTGCCCGGCATCAGCTTCACCCACTTCAAGCCCAAGGACGTGGTGCGCCACCCCCTGGTCCAGCGCATCGTCGAGGCCTACGAACGGCACGACAACCGCCTGCACGGCAAACTCGACGACGAGCAGGACGGCCGCGATGGTTGAACTGGACCTGCAGGTCGCCAGCCGGGCCGACCGGCTGCCCGGCGAGGCGCAGTTTCGCGCCTGGTGCGAACTGGCCCTGCGCCAGCGCACGGCCGACTCCGAGCTGACCATCCGCCTGGTGGACGAGGCCGAGGGCCGCGAGCTCAATCGCACCTACCGGCACAAGGACTACGCCACCAACGTGCTGTCCTTTCCCGCCGAGGTGCCCGACGGGCCGGACGGCGAGCCGCTGCTCGACATCCCCCTGCTCGGCGACCTGGTGATCTGCGCCCCGGTGGTCGAGCGCGAGGCCCGCGAACAGGACAAGAGCCTGGAGGCCCACTGGGCCCACCTGGTGATTCACGGCTGCCTGCACCTGCTCGGCTACGACCACATCGAGGACGCCGAGGCCGAGGAAATGGAAGCCCTGGAACGTACACTGCTCGCCGAGCTGGGGCATCCCGACCCCTACGCCGGCGACGACTGATTGCCCACGAGCAAGGATTCCGAATCCCCCATGAGCGAAGACCGATCGAGCAACGAGCAGAAGTCCTGGCTGAACAAGCTGACCCAGGCTTTTGCTCCAGAGCCGAAGAACCGTCAGGAACTGCTGGAAGTGCTGCGCGAGGCGCATGAGAACAAGCTGCTCGACAGCGAGGCGTTGGCCATAGTCGAGGGCGCCATCCAGGTCGCCGACCTGCAGGTGCGCGACATCATGGTGCCGCGTTCGCAGATGATCAGCATCAAGTCCAGCCAGACGCCCAGGGAGTTCCTGCCGTCGATCATCGAGGCCGCCCACTCGCGCTACCCGGTGATCGGCGAAAGCCTCGACGACGTGATCGGCATCCTCCTGGCCAAGGACCTGCTGCCGCTCCTGCTGCAGGAGGAACAGGCGGGCTTCAACATCAAAGACCTGCTGCGCCCGGCGACCTTCGTCCCCGAGTCCAAGCGCCTCAACGTGCTGCTGCGCGAGTTCCGCGCCAACCACAACCACATGGCCGTGGTGATCGACGAGTACGGCGGCGTCGCCGGTCTGGTGACCATCGAGGACGTGCTCGAGCAGATAGTCGGCGACATCGAGGACGAGCACGACGTCGAGGAGGACAGCTACGTCAAGCCGCTGCCCTCCGGCGACTTCCTGGTCAAGGCCCTGACGCCGATCGACAGCTTCAACGAGGCCTTCGAGACGCAGTTCTCCGACGACGAGTTCGACACCGTCGGCGGCCTGGTGATGAGCGCCTTCGGCCACCTGCCCAAACGCAACGAGGTGACCGAGATCGGCGAGTTCCGCTTCCGCGTGCTCAATGCCGACAGCCGGCGCATCCACCTGCTGCGCCTGACCCCCCTGGCACGCTGAGGCGCCAGCCCCAGCCCCCCCCCGGCCGGCCTTCACCCGGCCGGGGTTCCACTCTATTCTTGCGCCTCCTCCATCCAAGGACCGGTACCGATGCACTGGATCACTCGCCCCGGCTGGCCGGGCAACCTGGCGGCCCTGGCGGCCGGCGCCCTCACCCCGCTGGCGCTGGCCCCCTTCGATCTCTGGCCGCTGGCGCTGCTGTCCATCGCCCTGCTCTACCTCGGCCTGCGCGACCTCGAGCCAGGCCCGGCGGCCGGCCGCGGCTGGTGCTACGGCTTCGGCCTGTTCGCCGCCGGCACCAGCTGGGTGTACGTCAGCATCCACGACTACGGCGCCGCCTCGCCGCCCCTGGCGGCCTTCCTGACCCTGGGCTTCGTCGCCGGTCTCGGCCTGTTCTTCGCCCTGGCCGCCTGGCTGTGGGCGCGCTGGCTGCGCCGGGTCGAGGCGCCGCTGGCCGACGCCCTGGCCTTCGCCGCCCTGTGGCTGGCCCAGGAGGCCTTTCGCGGCTGGTTTCTCACCGGTTTTCCCTGGCTCTATGCCGGCTATAGCCAGCTCGACGGGCCGCTGGCCGGACTCGCTCCGCTCGGCGGCGTCTGGCTGATCTCCTTCGTCCTGGCGCTCTGCGCCGCCCTGCTGGTCAACCTGTCCCGACTACGCGCCCGCAAGGCCTTCCTGGCCGTCGGCCTGGTGCTGCTGGCTACCCCCTGGATCGCCGGCCTGGCGCTCAAGGACCGCGCCTGGACCACAGCCAGCGGCGCACCGCTCAAGGTCGCCGCCATGCAGGGCAATGTGCCGCAGAACCTCAAGTGGGACCCGGCCCAGCTCAACGCCCAGCTGGTGCTGTACCGCGACCTGAGCTTCAACGCCGCGCCGACCGACCTGATCGTCTGGCCGGAGACCGCGGTGCCGGTGCTCAAGGAGCAGGCGAGCGGTTATCTGGCGATGATGGCGCGCTTCGCCCGGGAGCGCGGCGCCGCGCTGATCACCGGCGTGCCGATCCGCCAGGCCAACGAACGCGGCGAGCCGCGCTACTACAACGCGGTCAGCGTGGTCGGCGAAGGCGCGGGCGACTACCTCAAGCAGAAACTGGTGCCCTTCGGCGAGTACGTGCCGCTGCAGGAACTGCTGCGCGGCCTGATCGCCTTCTTCGACCTGCCGATGTCGGACTTCGCCCGCGGCGACGCCGAGCAGCCGCTGCTGCAGGCCAGGGGCCACCGCATCGCCACCTACATCTGCTACGAGGTGGTCTATCCGGAATTCGCCGCGGGCCTGGCCGCCCAGAGCGACCTGCTGCTGACGGTGAGCAACGACGCCTGGTTCGGCACCTCGATCGGCCCCCTGCAGCACCTGCAGATGGCGCAGATGCGTGCCCTCGAGGCGGGGCGCTGGATGATCCGTGCCACCAACAACGGCATGACCGTGCTGATCGACCCCTTCGGGCGCATCACCGCCCAGCTGCCACAGTTCGAACGCGGCGTGCTCTATGGCGAGGTGCAGCCCATGCAGCAGCTGACCCCCTACCTGCAGTGGCGCGCCTGGCCCCTGGCACTGCTCTGCGCCCTGCTACTGGGCTGGGCGCTGCTGGCCAGCCGAGTGGCGCGCACAGTCTAGGCCGTCATTCGGCGCCATCCTCCCGGCCATAGAACAGGGGATAGGCGATCAGCCCGATCGCCTCGTTGAGCAGCAGCGTGTTCTGCCACAGGGCCTTGGCCTCCGGCAGCCAGCCGCCGGCGGGACGGCCATTGGCCACGCCGAAGAACCCCAGCGGCGCCGCCACCACCTCCAGACCCTGCTGTTCGAAGCACCAGCGCGCCCTGGGCATGTGCCAGGCCTGGGTCACCAGCAGCACCCGGGTAATGCCCGCCGCCGCCAACAGCTCGGCGCTCCGAGCGGCATTCTCCCAGGTGGTGCGACTCGCCCCCTCCTGCCAACGCACCGCCACACCGAAATCCCGCGCCAGCACCTCGGCCCCCAGGGCCGCCTCGCTGGGCGGCTGGCCATAGTGCAAACCGCCACTGGTCAGCAGCGGCAGGCCCGTGGCCCTGGTCAGGCGTGCGGCGTAGCGCAGCCGCTCCAGGGCCATCGAAGCGGGCTGATCGCCGCCCCAGGCCGGGTCGTCGCGCTCGCGACCGCCACCGAGCACCACTATCGCCTCGGCCCGCCGGGCCAGCATCGGCCATTGCGCCTCGGCCAGCGCCGGATCACGCTCCAGCCACCGCGCCGACCACTCCACCGTGACCGGCAGGCTCATCAGCCACAGACCGCCGACAGCGAGGACGAAGCAGCAGCTGGCGACGCGTGGCATGCGCCTGCGCAGCCACCAGCCGAGCACCAGCAGGAGCAGCAAACCGCCAGGCGGCATGAACAGGTGTTTGAGCATGTAGCGAATCGGCATCGGGCGCCCTCCAATGGGAGCCAAGCCTAACAGGCCATCGCCCGCCCCCGGACAGAATCAGCCACCACGCCCAGGCAAGACACCGACAGAGCTATGGCCGGTGGCCATTGCTCGAACGAAAAAGCTGCGAACCGCAGGCCGCGCAGGCCTGCACTCCGCTCCCCGGCTGCCAATCGATCGCTATGCCGCAGAGCGCGCAGCACAGCTGCAGTGGTTGACTCAAAGGCACTTGGGTCGTATCCAGTGCCCGGCTGACGGCCCGCTCCAGGGCCCGCTCCGACTTGGCCGCCCGTACCGGCAACTGCTCGATCTGCGCCAACTCCTCCGCCGCCGCATGCCAGCCACGCAGCCAGTTCAGGTCATGATCCAGGTAGGCGCGAATCAACTCCAGCTCGGCGGAGGTAAGGCCGCGCAACTCCAACTCGCCCGGCGTCTCGGCGGATAACCGCCCCATGCTGTCAGCCTCATCCAGTGCCAAGGCGAGGCGCTGCAGCAGCCGCTCGTACAAACTGCCGCGCGCATCCGCTCTTCGCAACTCACCCATCCTTCACCTCGCGCAGGCTTGATCGAACAGCCCCTCTAGCAAGCTTAGCGGCCACCCTTCATCCGGCAGTCCCCGGCGACCAACGGCGGCCCCTGCCCCGGGCGACGGGCAGCCCGCGCAATCAGGGTTTCCCTCAGCCGAGGGGGGTCATGTATGCTACGGCGTTTCCCGCAAGCCCCATTTCCCAGCGCCAGTAGCCATGCACGAACAGTATCAGCCACGCGAGATCGAAGCCGCCGCGCAGTCCCACTGGGACGCGCAGAAATCCTTTGTAGTGAGTGAACAGCCGGGCAAGGACACCTTCTACTGCCTGTCGATGTTCCCCTACCCCAGCGGCAAGCTGCACATGGGCCACGTGCGCAACTACACCATCGGCGACGTGATCGCCCGCTACCAGCGCATGCAGGGCAAGAACGTGCTGCAGCCGATGGGCTGGGACGCCTTCGGCATGCCGGCGGAAAACGCCGCGATGAAGAACAAGGTCGCGCCGGCCAAGTGGACCTACGAGAACATCGAGTACATGAAGACCCAGCTCAAGAGCCTGGGCCTGGCCATCGATTGGTCCCGCGAAGTCACCACCTGCAAGCCGGACTACTACCGCTGGGAGCAGTGGCTGTTCACCCGCCTGTTCGAGAAGGGTGTGATCTACCGCAAGAACGGCACCGTCAACTGGGACCCGGTGGACCAGACCGTGCTGGCCAACGAGCAGGTCATCGACGGCCGCGGCTGGCGTTCGGGCGCGCTGATCGAGAAGCGCGAGATCCCCATGTACTACTTCAAGATCACCGCCTACGCGGATGAACTCTTGAGCAGCCTGGACGAGCTGGACGGCTGGCCGGAGCAGGTCAAGACCATGCAGCGCAACTGGATCGGCAAGAGCTTCGGGGCCGACATCGTCTTCGACTACGACCTCGAAAGCATCGGCGAAGCCGGCCAGTTGCGGGTCTACTCCACTCGCCCCGACACCCTGATGGGCGCCACTTATGTGGCGGTGGCCGCCGAGCACCCGCTGGCCCAGCGCGCCGCGGCGAAGAACCCGCAGATCGCCGCCTTCATCGCCGAATGCAAGGCCGGCTCCGTGGCCGAGGCCGACATGGCCACCATGGAGAAGAAGGGCATGGCCACCGGCGAATACGTCATCCACCCGCTGACCGGCGACAAGCTGCCGGTGTGGGTCGCCAACTACGTGCTCTGGGGCTACGGCGAAGGCGCGGTGATGGCGGTGCCGGCCCACGACGAACGCGACTTCGAGTTCGCCCATAAGTACGGCCTCGAAATTAAGCCGGTCTACAAAAAGCTTTACATCAAAGATCAACTCCGTGACGTAGAACGCCCTGTTGATCAGTACGAATATGTCGACACTACCCAGTGGCAGGATTGGTACGCATCCAAAGAAGACTGGATGGTTTCCATCAGTAGCGGTAAGTACGACGACAAAACTTATGAAGAAGCCTTCGACGCCATAGTCGCCGACCTCGAAGCCAGCGGCCACGGCGCGCGCAAGACCCAGTTCCGCCTGCGCGACTGGGGCATCAGCCGCCAGCGCTACTGGGGCTGCCCTATCCCGATCATCCACTGCGACAGCTGCGGCGACGTACCGGTGCCGGAAGACCAGCTGCCGGTGGTGCTACCCGAAGACGTGGTGCCGGACGGCAGCGGCAGCCCGCTGGCCAAGATGCCCGAGTTCTATGAATGCAGCTGCCCGAAGTGCGGCGCGCCGGCCAAGCGCGAAACCGACACCATGGACACCTTCGTGGAAAGCTCCTGGTACTTCGCCCGCTACGCCTCGCCCCAGTACACCGGCGGCATGGTCGACCCGGCCGCGGCCAACCACTGGCTGCCGGTGGACCAGTACATCGGCGGCATCGAGCACGCCATCCTGCACCTGCTGTACGCGCGCTTCTTCCACAAGCTGATGCGCGACGAGGGCCTGCTGAGCTCCAACGAGCCGTTCAAGAACCTGCTGACCCAGGGCATGGTGGTGGCCGACACCTACTACCGCCTCGCCGATAACGGCGGCAAGGACTGGTTCAACCCGGCCGACGTCGTCGTCGAGCGCGATGCCAAGGGCAAGGTCGTCGCCGCCAAACTGGCCAGCGACGGCCTGCCGGTGGAGATCGGCGGCACCGAGAAGATGTCCAAGTCGAAGAACAACGGCGTCGACCCCCAGGCCATGATCGATGCCTACGGCGCCGACACCTGCCGCCTGTTCATGATGTTCGCCTCGCCGCCGGACATGAGCCTGGAATGGTCCGATTCCGGCGTCGAGGGCGGCAGCCGCTTCCTCCGTCGCGTCTGGCGCCTGGCCCAGGGCCATGTCAGCCAGGGCCTGCCGGGGGCACTGGACAAGAATGCGCTGAACGACGAACAGAAGGCCGTCCGTCGCGCCATCCACCTGGCCATCAAGCAGGCCAGCACCGATATCGGCCAGCACCACAAGTTCAACACCGCCATCGCCGCGGTGATGACCCTGATGAACGTGCTGGAGAAGGCCCCGCAGGCCAGCGCCCTGGATCGTGCCCTGCTCCAGGAGGGCCTGGAAACCGTGGCCCTGCTGCTGGCGCCGATCACCCCGCACATCTGCCACGAACTGTGGCAGCGGCTCGGCCATGCCGAGGCGATCATCGACGCCCGCTGGCCGGCGCTGGACGAGTCCGCCCTGGTGCAGGACAGCCTGACCCTGGTGGTCCAGGTCAACGGCAAGCTGCGCGGCCAGATCGAGGTGCCGGCCAGCGCCAGCCGCGAAGAGGTCGAGGCCGCCGCCCGCGGCAACGAGAACGTGCTGCGCTTCACCGAAGGCCTCGCCATCCGCAAGGTCATCGTGGTGCCCGGCAAGCTGGTCAACATAGTCGCCAACTGATTAGGCTCGGCGCGACCGTCACGCGGCGCGCCGGCACGCTCGACAAGGGGATACGAAGATGATGAAACGGAATCTGTTGGTTATGGGCCTGAGCCTGCTGCTCGGCGCCTGCGGCTTCCAGCTGCGCGGCACCGGCGACGTGCAGTTCGCCCTCAAGGAGCTGGACGTCAGCGCGCGCAATGCCTACGGCGACACCCTCAAGCAGCTGCGCCAGGTCCTCGAAAGCAATCAGGTGCGGGTCTACACCGGCGCGCCCTATAAGCTGGTGCTGAGCGACGAACGCGAGAGCCAGCGCGCCGCCAGCTACACCAGCGCCGCCCGCAGCGCCGAGTACGAGCTGACCACCACCCTCGACTACGAGATCCGCGGCGCGCGCAACCTGCTGCTGCTGAGCAACAGCCTGGAGGCGCAGAGCTTCTATGTGCAGGACGGCAACAACCTGATCGGCTCCAGCCAGGAAGCCAGCCAACTGCGCAACGAGATGCGCCGCGACCTGGTGCAGCAGCTGGTGCAGCGCCTGCAACAGATCAGCCCGGACCAGCTCGACCAGCTGCAGCAGACCGCCGAAGCCAAGGCCAAGGCCGAAGCCGAGGCACTGGAGGCGGCCCGTCAGCGCCAGGCCGCACAGCCGCAGCAGTCGCCCATATCGCTGCCAAGCTACCCCTGATGCGCCCGGCGGGGCCGCCCATGGCCCCGCCCGCCCCTGCCGATGAAGCTCAACCCCGCACAACTCAACAAGCACCTGCAAGGCAGCCTGGCCCCGATCTACGTGGTCAGCGGCGATGAGGCCCTGCTCTGCCAGGAGGCCTGCGACGCCATCCGCGCCGCGACCCGCCAGCAGGGCTTCGGCGAGCGCCAGGTGTTCAACGCCGAGAACAATTTCGACTGGGGCCAGCTGCTGCAGGCCGGCGCCAGCCTGTCGCTGTTCGCCGAAAAGCGCCTGCTGGAACTGCGCATCCCCAACGGCAAGCCCGGCGACAAGGGCGCCGCCGCGCTGCTGGAATACCTGGCCCGCCCGGCCGACGACACCGTGCTGCTGATCAGCCTGCCCAAGCTCGACGGCAGCACCCAGAAGACCAAGTGGGCCAAGGCCCTGATCGACGGCGCCCAGACCCAGTACCTGCAGATCTGGCCGGTCGATGCCGCCCAGCTGCCGCAATGGATTCGCCAGCGCCTGGCCCAGGCCGGCCTGAGCGCCAGCCAGGAGGCGGTGGAGATGATCGCCGCGCGGGTGGAAGGCAACCTGCTGGCCGCCGCCCAGGAGATCGAGAAACTCAAGCTGCTCGCCGAAGGTGGCCAGGTCGACGCCGACACCGTGCTCGCCGCCGTGGCCGACAGTGCCCGCTACGACGTGTTCGGCCTGATCGATGCGGCGCTGGCTGGCGAAGCCGCCCACGCCCTGCGCATGCTCGAGGGCCTGCGCGGCGAAGGGGTCGAGCCGCCGGTGATTCTCTGGGCCCTGGCCCGGGAGATCCGCCTGCTCGCCACCATCGCCCAGCAATACGCCCAGGGCATGCCCTTGGACAAGGCGTTCAGCGCGGCGCGCCCACCGGTCTGGGACAAGCGCCGCCCCCTGGTGAGCAAGGCCTTGCAACGCCACTCGGCGGCGCGCTGGGGACAGTTGCTGCAGGTCGCCCAGCGCATCGACGCGCAGATCAAGGGCCAGGCCGCCGGCGATCCCTGGAGCGGCCTGAGCCTGCTGACCCTCACCCTCTGCGGCCAGCGCCTGGGCCTCGCCGACGAGCCCGACCGCTAAGCCGGCTACAAGGTTCGGCCTGGCGCTGGACTTCCCCGCCCCCAGCCGCCATCATCGGCCAGCCCGCAACCGGCGGGCGCCGCACGAGGCCACGCCATGAGCAAGAAAAGACCCCATGGCCCGAACCGGGCCAAGTCCCTGATCGCCCAGCCGCTGTTTCGCTGCCGCCAGGAAAAACCGCGCAAGGGCAAAGGCAGTTACCGCCGCGAAGCCTCCCAGACAAACTGGGAGGCTTCGTTCTTTGTGGCCGCCTGAAAGGCCCGCCACAGCCCGCATGCCGGCCCATTCATGCTAAGGTAACGGCCTGCAAAACGCCCCGAGACCACCATGCCCTACCTGCTTCTTCGTGGCCTGAGTCATACCGCCACGGCCTGCCTGCTTCTGTTGCTGACGGCCTGCGCCGAGGCCCCCGCGCAGCCCCTGGCGTCCGCTCCGGCAACGGCAGTCACCACCACGAGTCCGACCGCGGCCATCGCCGCCCCGCTGCTCAGTTTCGACGAGTGGCGCAGCCTGCTGCGCAGCGACGCCATAGCCGCCGGCATCGATGCCGGGCTGTTCGACCGGGCCTTTGCCGGTGTCACCCTCGACCCCAAGGTCATCGCCGCCGACAACAACCAGCCCGAGTTCAGCCGCCCGATCTGGGACTACATCGATGGCGCCCTCTCTACCGCGCGCGTGGCCCAGGGCCGCTTGCTCAAGGCCCAGCACCGGCCGACCCTCAAGGCCATTCGCAGCGCCTACGCCGTCGACCACGAAGTGCTGATCGCCATCTGGGGCATGGAAAGCAACTTCGGCAGCAACATCGGCAGCAACAACGTGATCCGCTCGCTGGCGACCCTGGCCTACGACGGCCGCCGTCAGGTGTTCTGGCGCAGCCAGTTGCTGGCAGCCTTGCAGATCCTGCAGGCCGGCGACAGCACGACGCAGCAGTTGATTGGCTCCTGGGCCGGAGCCATGGGGCAGACCCAGTTCATGCCGACCACCTTCAACCTGTACGCGGTGGACTTCGACGGCGACGGCCGCCGCGACCTGTGGCGCTCGGCCCCCGATGCACTGGCCTCTGCCGCCAACTACCTGCACGACTCGGGCTGGGACAATGGCCAGCCCTGGGGCTTCGAGGTGCGCCTGCCGTCGCCCTTCGATTACGCCCTGGCCGACCCGGAGGTGCGCCTCAGCCTGGCGCAATGGCGAGCGCTGGGCATCGAACCGGTCAACCCGGTAGACGCCCGGGAAGACAACATGGCCAGCCTGCTGCTGCCCGCCGGCCACCGGGGCCCCGCGTTCCTGCTGCTCAACAACTTCCGCAGCATCCTCAAGTACAACAACTCCACGGCCTACGCCCTGGCCATCGGCCTGCTCTCGGATGCCCTCGACGGTCAGCCTGGCGTGCAAGCCGCCTGGCCGCGTTCCGACCGCCAACTGGGCCGCAGCGAACGTGTCGAGCTGCAGGCGCTGCTGACCCAGAACGGCTTCGAGCCGGGGCCGGCGGACGGCATCATCGGCGCCAACACGCGCAAAGCCGTACGCGCCTTCCAGCAACGCCTCGGTCAGCCGGCCGACGGCTACCCGAGCTATGAGCTGCTGCAGCAACTGCGCAAGCGCTGAACCGCCAGGCGAATCATGAGGCGACCCTAGGGTCGCCTTTTTCGTTGCGCGCGGGGCCCAGGATCGGCCGGACAGCAGCGGCGCAAGGGACCGAGCGACCGGCAGACGGCCGCCGGCTCGGGAAAACACCTTCTGTGGTAGACTGCGCGGCGGCCACAAGCCTCTCGCCAATGGAGCCTCTACCGGAGTCCAGATTTCCGATGTCAGACACGTCCTCGCCCAAACCCGTTGCCAGCGGCGACAAATTCCGCACCGTTCAGGGCATCACCGCGATCAAGGATGGCCAGAAGCGCCGTGCCTCGGCCGAACCCCAGGTCTTCGAACCCAAGCCCAAGTGGCTGCGGGTCAAGGCGCCCGGCGGCAGCCGCTTCGAGGCGGTCAAGCGCAATGTCGGCGAGCACCGCCTGAGCACCGTGTGCCAGGAGTCGCACTGCCCGAACATGGGCGAGTGCTGGTCCAACGGCACCGCCACCATCATGCTGATGGGCTCGGTATGCACCCGCGCCTGCCGCTTCTGCGCGGTGGACACCGGCAACCCGAACGGCTGGCTGGACCTGGAAGAACCGCAGAACACCGCCAAGTCGGTCGAGCTGATGGCGCTGCGCTATATAGTGCTGACCTCGGTGGATCGCGACGATCTGGACGATGGCGGCGCCGCTCACTACGCCGCCTGCGTGCGCGCCATCAAGGCGAATACGCCGCAGGTGGTGGTGGAAGCCCTGACCCCCGACTTCGACGGCGACCTGCCGGCCATCGAGCGGGTGGTGGACTCCGGCCTGCAGGTGTTCGCGCAGAACGTCGAGACGGTCAAGCGTCTGACCCATGTGGTGCGCGACCCCCGTGCCGGCTACGAGAAGACCCTGCACGTGCTGGCGCATGCCAAGCGCCACCGCCCGGACGTGCTGACCAAGACCAGCCTGATGCTGGGCCTGGGCGAGACCGACGAGGAAGTCGTCGAGACCATGGACGACCTGCGCGCCATCGGCGTGGACATCCTCACCCTCGGCCAGTACCTGCAGCCCACCCGCAACCACCTGCCGGTCAAGCGCTGGGTCAGCCCGGAAGAGTTCAATAGGTTCCGCGACATCGGCCTGGAAAAGGGCTTCATGGAAGTGGCTGCCGGCCCGCTGGTGCGCTCCAGCTACCGGGCCGACAAGGTCTTCGAGAAGAACAACCTGGGCCTGGCCGCACCGGTTCCGGTGCCGGGCCAGGAGAGCGACCCGAGCCTCATTCCGGCACTCAACCTGAACTAGTCGCCTGCCCTCCCCGGATTACGCCTTCGGCTGATCCGGGCTACGGGGTCGCGTAACCCAGGCGCCGGCGTAGCGCCTGCTCGAGACGCTGCGCCACCTCGTCGAACGCCGGCGGCGCGTCGAGCAGGTCCCGCAACTGCACCATTTTCAGCCCCGCATAGCCGCAGGGGTTGATCCGCCAGAAGGGCGACATGTCCATGTCCACGTTGAGCGCCAGGCCGTGGAACGAACAGCCGCGGCTGACCCGCAGCCCCAACGAGGCGATCTTCTCGCCCTTGACGTAGACGCCCGGCGCATCGGCCTTGGGGGAGGCCTCGATACCGTAGCCGGCCAGCACATCCACCAGGCTCTGCTCCATCGCCGTCACCAGCTCGCGCACGCCCAGGTTCAGGCGGCGCAGGTCCAGCATCAGATAGGCCACCAGCTGGCCCGGGCCGTGGTAGGTCACCTGCCCGCCGCGCTCGACCTGAATCACCGGAATATCGCCCGGCGCCAGCAGATGCTCGGCCTTGCCGGCCTGGCCCTGGGTGAACACCTTCGGATGCTGCAGCAACCAGATTTCGTCGGGCGTCGACTCGTCGCGCTCGGCCGTGAGCCGGCGCATCGCTTCCAGGGTCGGCAGATAATCCACGACGCCGAGACGGCGCACGACGAGCTCGGACACTAGAGCACCATGTGCACGCGGCCGGTGGCGCGCAGGTCGACATGGATGGCTTGCAGCTGGTCGACGCTGGTGGCGGTGATCAGCACCTGCACCGAGAGGAAACGGCCGTTGCGGCTGTCGCGCACCACCAGGGTCGAGGCGTCGAGGTCGGGGGCATGGCGCTGCACCACCTCCAGCACCAGGTCGGCGAAACCCTCGCCGGCATCGCCGATCACCTTGATCGGGTAGCGCTCGCAGGGAAATTCGATTTTCGGGGCTTGTACGTCGGTATCGGTCATAGGGTCAGCGGGCTTGTGGCCCGTCCATGGGCGAAATCAGTTGAACAGTCCATAGAAGAACAGGCGAATGCTATCCCACAGACGCCGGAAGAGGCCACCCTCCTCCACGGACTCCAGGGCCACCAGGTCGGCGCTGTGCACCACCTCCTCGCCCAGCTTGACCTCGACCTTGCCGATCACCTGGCCCTGCTCGATGGGCGCCATCAGCTGCGGATTGAGGGTCATGCCGGCCTGCAGCTTGTCCAGCTGGCCCTTGGGCAGGGTCAGGGTCAGGTCGTCGGCCAGGCCGGCCTTGAGCTGACGAGCGGTGCCCTTCCACACCTGGGCCTGGGCCAGTTCGGCGCCCTTCTGGTAGAAGGTGCGGGTCTCGAAGAAGCGGAAGCCGTAGGTCAGCAGCTTCTGGGTCTCGGCGGCGCGGGCCTGTTCGCTGTTGGTGCCGAACACCACGGAGATCAGGCGCATGCCGTCGCGCACCGCGGAGGACACCAGGCAGTAGCCGGCTTCCTCGGTGTGCCCGGTCTTCAGGCCGTCGACGGTCTTGTCGCGCCACAGCAGCAGGTTGCGGTTGGGCTGCTTGATGCCGTTCCAGAGGAACTCCTTCTGCGCATAGATCGCATAGTGCTGGGGATCCTCGTAGATGATCGCCCGGGCCAGCTTGGCCATGTCCTTGGCCGAGGAGTAGTGCTCCGGGTCCGGCCAGCCGGTGGCGTTGCGGAACTGGCTGTTGGCCATGCCCAGGCGCTCGGCGGTGGCGTTCATCATGTCGGCGAAGGCTTCTTCGCTGCCGGCGATGTGTTCGGCGATGGCCACGCTGGCGTCGTTGCCGGACTGGATGATGATGCCGCGCAGCAGGTCGTCGACCGCGACCTCGTTGCCGACCTCGATGAACATCTTCGAGCCCCCCATGCGCCAGGCCTTCTCGCTGATGCGCACCAGGTCGCTGCCCTTGATCTGGCCGCGGTTGATGTCCAGGGTCGCCAGGTAGGCGGTCATCAGCTTGGTCAGGCTGGCCGGCGGCAGGCGCTCGTCGGCGTTCTGCTCGATCAGCACGTTGCCGCTGGCGGCATCCATCAGCACATAGGACTTGGCGGCCAGCTGCGGCGGCGCCGGGATCACCATCTGGCTGGCCCAGGTGGCCGGTGCGATGAGCAGCAGAAGGGACAGGAAAAGGCGTTGGGCAAAGCTGGTGGTATTCATCCGTCTCTCGAGGTGGCTAGGGGTGGAACAGGCCCGGGAGGGCAAATTGTCGAAGCCGCCGGCCAAGGGCCGACGGCGGTTCAGTGCTTAGTCAGGTGTCCGGCCGATTAGTGCCGCATCAATCCGCCTTGACCAACCGCGGCTGGCCGAGGTTGGCCAGGCGCACGCTGTCCTGCAGCTGCTCAGCCTCGCCCCGACTGGCGATCGGCCCCAGGCGCACGCGGTGCAGAATCTGCTGGTTGTGCACCACTGAGCTGATGAACACCGGAGCAGCCACGGTATCGCTCAGCTTGGCCTTGAGCAGCTCCGCAGCGTCCGGATTGGCGAAGGCGGCCACCTGGAGATACAGGCCAGAGGCTCCGACTGAAGCGTTTTTTTTTGCGTCGATCTGCACCGGCAGAACCGCCGCGGCGTGCTGCTGCGGCGGTGGCGAATACTGCTCCAGCGGCTCGGCCACCGGCTGCGCAACTGGCTGGGCGATCACCTGCGGCTTGGCCGCCTGCTGCGGCGCGGCGAGCACCAGCGGCACCGGCCGCCCCTGCTGCGCCCACCACTCGTGGGGGTCGATACCCTCGACCTTGACCCGGGCCGTGCCGCTTTCGGCATAGCCGAGCTTCTTCGCCGCGGCGAAGGACAGGTCGATGATGCGGTCGGAATAGAACGGCCCGCGGTCGTTGACCCGCAGTATCACGCTGCGCTGGTTATCCAGGTTGGTGACGCGCACGTAGCTGGGCAGCGGCAGGGTCTTGTGCGCGGCGGTCATGCCGTACAGGTCGTAGGCCTCGCCGTTGGCCGTGGCCTGGCCGTGGAACTTGGTGCCGTACCAGGAGGCCGTGCCCACGGCGGTGTAGCGACGGGCATCGCTGATCGGATAGTACTGCTTGCCGAACACCGTATAGGGGCTGGCCTTGACCGGGCCATAGTGGGGCATCGGCACCGCGTCCTGAATGCGCGAGACGTCGACGTCCCACCAGGGCGCGCCGTCCTTGTGCGGACGGTTGTAGTCGCCGGGCCCGGAAATCGCCCCGCCCGCCTTTACCGGTGCCACCGGTTGCGGCGCGCGGGTGCTCGAACAGCTCGCCAGCAGCAGCGCCAGGGCGCCATAGGCGGCGATCCTCAGTGGCAATGTCGGCATCATTGCGCCCCCCGCGCATCGACCAGCAGTTCGGCCAACTGGTTCACCGCCATGGCATACATGACGCTGCGGTTGTAGCGGGTGATGACGAAGAAGTTCGGCAGGCCCAGCCAGTACTCGGCGCCCTCGGCGCCCTCCAGGCGGAAGGCGGTCACCGCCAGCGCGTCGTCCAGGGCGTCGGCGCTGGACCAGCCGAGCGCGCGCAACTCACCGACCTTGTGCACGGGGTCGAGCCCCGGGCTGAGGCCCTGCTCGGCCTGTGCCCCGGTGACGCTGGCGCGGCTCGCCACCGCCCCGCCGGGCTGCCAGCCGTGGCGCTTGAAGTAGCTGGCGACGCTGCCGATGGCATCCACCGGATTGCTCCAGATATTGATCTTGCCGTCGCCGTCGAAATCCACCGCGTAGGCGCGGAAGCTGCTCGGCATGAACTGCGGCAGGCCCATGGCACCGGCATAGGAGCCGGTGACGCTGAGCGGGTCGACCTGCTCTTCGCGCGCCAGCATGAGGAACTCGCGCAATTCCTTGCGGAAGAAGGGCGCCCGCGGCGGGTAGTCGAAGGCCAGGGTCGACAGGGCGTCGGCCACCCGGTAACCGCCGGTATTGCCGCCGTAGAAGGTTTCCACGCCGATGATCGCGACTATCACCTGAGCCGGCACGCCGTATTCCTGCTCGGCCCGCTCCAGGGTCGCCTGGTGCTGCTTCCAGAACTCGACGCCGCGGGTGATGCGGGCCTCGGTGATGAAGATCGGCCGGTAGGCACTCCAGGGCTTGACCTTCTCCGCCGGGCGCGAGATGGCGTCGATGATCGCCTGCTTGCGCTCGACCTGGGCGAACAGCTGATGCAGCTGCTCGTCGGCGAAGCCGTAGTCGCGGGTCATCTCGGCGACGAACTCGGCCACCTGCGGCGAGCCCTCGTAAGCGGCGCCGAGCGCCGGCTGAGCGAGTCCGAAAACCCCGGCCAATCCTAGCCAGGGGGCGTGCCGTGCAGCCCAGCCGCGCAATCTGTGCATTGAAATACTGCCCCCAATCAAACCTGTGCAATCCACTTACGGTGGGTGTGGATCGACATCAAAATCCCAAATCCCGATAGCAGCGTGATCAACGAGGTGCCGCCGTAGCTGATGAACGGCAGTGGCACCCCCACCACCGGCAGCAGCCCGCTGACCATGCCGATATTGACGAATACATAGACGAAGAAGGTCATGGTCAAAGCCCCGGCGAGGAGCTTACCGAAGAGCGTCTGCGCTTGCACGGTAATCACCAGGCCACGGGCGATCAACAGCAGGTAGAGCAGCAGCAGCAGGCAGACGCCGACCAGGCCGAACTCCTCGGCGAGCACGGCAATGATAAAGTCCGTATGGCTTTCCGGCAAAAAGTCCAGGTGCGACTGGGTGCCGAGCAGCCAGCCCTTGCCCAGCACGCCCCCCGAACCTATCGCCGCCTTCGACTGGATGATGTTCCAGCCGCTGCCCAAGGGATCGCTCTCCGGGTTGAGAAAGGTCAGCACCCGCTGCTTCTGATACTCGCGCAACACGAAGAACCACATGCCCACCGCGATGGGCACCAGCGCCGCCGCCGCGCCGATGATCCAGCGCCATTGCAGGCCGGCCATGAACAGCACGAAGGCCCCCGAGGCGATCACCAGCAGCGAGGTGCCCAGGTCCGGCTGCAGCAGGATCAGCACGAAGGGCACGCCGATCAGCGCCAGGCTGATGGCGATGTGCTTGAGACTCGGCGGCAGGCTGCGCGTGGACAGGTACCAGGCGATGGTCGCCGGCATGATGATCTTCATGAACTCCGAGGGCTGGAAACGGATCACCCCGGGGATGTTGATCCAGCGCGTGGCGCCCATGGCGTTGTGGCCCATGACATCCACCGCCACCAGCAGGCCGACGCCGCCGACATAGGCCAGCGGCACCCAGCGCGCCATGAAGCGCGGCTCGAACTGGGCGATGATCAGCATGCCGACCAGGCCGATGCCGAAGGAGCTGGCCTGCTTGATCAGCAGATCCAGGTTCTTGCCACTGGCCGAGTAGAGGATGAACAGGCTGCCGGCCGCCAGGGTCAGCAACAGCAACAGCAGGATGCCGTCGATGTGCAGGCGCTGCAGCAGGCTGGCACGGCGGCGCAGCACGTCTTCGCTGGACAGGGTGCGGTCGAAGCTGCTGTTCATCGCTGGCCGGCCTCCGCACTCAGCGGCGGCGCATATTCGGCCTTGAGCTGGCCGTCTTCATCCAGCAGCCAGGCGTCCATCACCTGCTTGACCACGGGTGCCGCCACCCCGGAGCCGGACTCGCCGTTCTCCACCATCACCGCCACGGCGATCTGCGGGCTCTCCGCCGGGGCGAAGGCGACGAACAGGGCGTGGTCGCGGTGGCGCTCGGCCACCTTGTTGCGGTCGTACTTCTCGCCCTGCTTGATGGCCACCACCTGGGCCGTGCCGCTCTTGCCGGCGATGCGGTAGACGGCGCTGTCGCCGACCTTGCGCGCGGTACCGCGGGCCCCGTGCATCACCTGCTCCATGCCGAAGCGCGCATAGTCCCAGGCCTTGGGATCGCGCAGCACGATGTCCGCCATGGGCTCGTCGTCGACCGGCGGCCGCCCCTCGATGCTCTTGGCCAGGTGCGGGCGAATCCACTTGCCGCGGTTGGCCATCAGGGTCACGGCCTGGGCCAGCTGCAGCGGCGTGGTCTGCATGTAGCCCTGGCCGATGCCGAGGATCAGGGTCTCCCCCGGGTACCAGGGCTGGCGATAGCGCGCGCGCTTCCAGTCGCGCGACGGCATCAGCCCGGCGGTCTCCTCGAACATGTCCAGGGCCACCCGCTGGCCCAGGCCGAAGCGGGTCATGTAGTCGTGCATGCGGTCGATGCCCATCTTGTGCGCCAGGTCGTAGAAGTAGGTGTCGTTGGAACGGGCGATGGCCAGTTCCAGACTCACCCAGCCATCGCCGCTGCGGTTCCAGTTGCGGTACTTGTGGCTGTGCCCCGGCAGCTGATAGAAGCCCGGGTCGAACACCCGGCTGGTCGGCGTCACCACCCCGGCATCCAGACCGGCCACCGCCACCATCGGCTTGATGGTCGAGCCCGGCGGGTAGAGACCGCGCAGCACCCGGTTGTACAGCGGCCGGTCGATGGAGTCGCGCAGGTCGGCATAGGCCTGAAAGCCGATGCCGGTGACGAAGGGATTGGGGTCGAAGCTCGGCTGACTGACCATGGCCAGCACCTCGCCGGTGGCCGGCTGGATCGCCACGATGGCGCCGCGGCGACCGCCCAGGGCCTCCTCGGCGGCCCGCTGCAGGCGCGCATCGAGGGTCAGCACGATGTCCTTGCCAGGCAGCGGGTCGGTGCGCTTGAGTACCCGCAGCACCCGGCCGCGGGCGTTGGTCTCGACCTCCTCGTAACCCACCTCGCCATGCAGCTGCGCCTCGTAGAAGCGCTCGATGCCGGTCTTGCCGATATGGTGGGTGCCGCTGTACGCCACCGGATCGAGCTCCTTGAGCTCCTTCTCGTTGATCCGCCCGACATAGCCCACCGAATGGGCGAAGTGCTCGCCCAGCGGGTAGTGGCGCACCAGACGGGCGACCACCTCGACCCCGGGCAGGCGGAACTGGTTGATGGCGACGCGGGCGATCTGCTCCTCGGTGAGCTCGAACAGCACCGGCACCGGCTCGAACGGCCGCCGTCCCTGGCGCACGCGCTTCTCGAACAGCGCCCGCTCGTCCGTGCCCAGCTCCAGCACCTCGACTATGACGTCCAGCACCTGCTCCCAGTCCCCGGCCCGCTCGCGGGTCAGGGTCAGGCTGAAGCTCGGCCGGTTGTCGGCGATGATCACCCCGTTGCGATCGAAGATCAGCCCGCGGCTGGGCGGGATCGGCTGCACGTGCACCCGGTTGTTTTCCGACAGGGTCGAGTGGTACTCGTACTGCACCACCTGCAGGTAGTAGAGACGAACCACCAGCACCGCGGTGAGCAACAGCACCACCAGAGCACCGACCAGCGCACGCGCACGGATCAGGCGCGCGTCTTTTTCGTGGTCCTTGAGGCGGATCGGCTGCGGCATCGGCGACTGCTGACTACTTGTGGTAGGGGTGACCGGACAGCACTGTCCAGGCTCGGTAGATCTGTTCGCCGATGAGGATGCGCACCAGCGGATGCGGCAGGGTCAGCGGCGACAGCGACCAGCGCTGCTCGCTGCGCGCCTGCACCTCCGGCGCCAGGCCTTCCGGGCCGCCGACCATGAGGTTGACGCTGCGCGCATCCAGGCGCCATTTGTCCAGCTCGGCGGCCAGCTGCTCGGTGCTCCACGGCCGCCCTTGGACTTCCAGGGTGACGATGCGTTCCCCGGGCTGCACCTTGGCCAGCATGGCTTCGCCCTCCTGGCGGATCATCCGCGCCACGTCGGCATTCTTGCCGCGGGTGGTCAGGGGGATCTCCACCAGTTCCAGGGCCAGCTCGGCGGGCATGCGCTTGGCGTACTCCTGCCAGCCCTCCTCCACCCAGCGCGGCATGCGCGAGCCGACGGCGATCAACTTGATGCGCACCGCGGGCGGTCCTTATTCGTGGTCCGTGCCGTGCTGCGCGCGGCTCTGCTCGGCCCCCTGCCACAGACGCTCGAGGTCGTAGAACTGGCGGGCGGTCGGCAGCATCACGTGAACGACGATGTCGCCCAGGTCGAGCAGCGCCCACTCGCCGCTGTCCAGGCCTTCGCTGCCGAGCGGACGCACGCCCTGCTCCTTGACCTTCTCCAGCACGTTGTCGACCAGCGACTTGACGTGGCGGCTGGAGGTACCGCTGGCGATCACCATGAAGTCGGTGATGCTGGTCTTATCGCGTACATCGATGGTGGTGATGTCCTGCGCCTTGATGTCTTCCAGGGCGGCGATCGCCAGTTTGACCAGCTCGTCGCTGCGCATTGCTTGGGTGCTCATAGGTAACTCATCTGCCTCGTGTTCAGTTCGCCGCACGGTACAGTCCGTGCGCGTGGATATAGGTCAGTACCGAGTCGGGCACCAGGTAGCGCGCCGACTCGCCGCGCGCCAACAAGGCGCGGATCTGCGTGGCCGACACCGCCAGGGGGGTCTGCCAGATGAAGGAAATCTGCCCACCCGGCCCACTCAGGGCCAAGGGGTCGTTGAGGCTGCGCGCCGCCATCAGGTTGCGCAGCGCTTCCGGCGGCTCGCTGTCGGCATCCGGTCGTTGCAGCACCAGGATATGACAGTGCTCCAGCAGTTCGTTCCAGCGGTGCCAGCTGGGCAGCCCGCAGAAGGCATCCCAACCCAACAGCAGGAACAGCTGGTCGTCCGTCGCCAACTCGGCACGCAGCGACTCCAGGGTGTCGATGCTGTAGGACGGCTTGTCGCGAGCCAGCTCGCGGTCGTCCACCCGCAGCGGCGCCAGGCCGGCCACGGCCAGTTCGACCATGGCCAGGCGATCATGGGCCCTCACCTGCGGCGCATCGCGATGCGGCGGCCGCGCGCTGGGCACCAGACGCAACTCGTCGAGGGCCATGAACTGCGCCACTTCCAGGGCGCTGCGCAGATGGCCGATATGCACCGGATCGAAGGTGCCGCCGAAGATGCCGATGCGTCGGGCGTCGCTACGCCGGGCGTCGCCTCGCTTAGGCATTCTGCCCGCGCAGCTGACCGTCGCCGATCACCACATACT
This sequence comes from Pseudomonas sp. MBLB4123, assembly GCF_051904775.1. Lineage (NCBI taxonomy): Bacteria > Pseudomonadati > Pseudomonadota > Gammaproteobacteria > Pseudomonadales > Pseudomonadaceae > Pseudomonas > Pseudomonas sp. MBLB4123. The sequence goes on along the minus strand of NZ_CP196711.1, from coordinate 4,089,565 downwards.
TCTCGCAGGTCAGGCCCTCCAGGCCGACCGGGCCGCGGGCGTGCAGCTTGTCGGTGGAGATGCCGATCTCCGCGCCCAGGCCGTACTCGAAGCCGTCGGCGAAGCAGGTCGGGGTGTTGAGCATCACCGAGCTGGAGTCGACCTCGGCAAGGAAGCGCCGGGCATGGCCCTGGTGTTCGGTGACGATGCTGTCAGTGTGGTGCGAGCCGTAGCGGTTGATGTGCACGATGGCCGCATCCAGGCCGTCGACCACGCGGACCGAGAGGATCGCCGCCAGGTACTCGGTGCTCCAGTCCTCCTCGGTCGCCGCCTTGGCCTCGATCAGCGCCCGGGTGCGTTCGCAGCCACGCAACTCGACGCCCTTCTCGGCGAACATCTGCGCCATGCCCGGCAGGAAGGCCGCAGCCACCGCCTGGTCCACCAGCAGGGTCTCCATGGCCCCGCAGATGCCGTAACGGTAGGTCTTGGCGTTGAAGGCGACCTGCTGCGCCTTGGCCAGGTCGGCCAGTGCATCGACATACACGTGACAGATGCCGTCCAGGTGCTTGATCACCGGCACCCGGGCATCCTGGCTGACGCGTTCGATCAGGCCCTTGCCGCCGCGCGGCACTATCACGTCGACGAACTCCGGCATGGCGATCAGCGCGCCGACCGCGGCGCGGTCGGTGGTCTCCACTACCTGCACGGCGGCGGCCGGCAGTTCGGCGGCGGCCAGGCCGCGCTGGATGCAGGCGGCAATGGCGCGGTTGGAGTGGATCGCCTCGGAGCCGCCGCGCAGGATGGTGGCGTTGCCGGACTTCAGGCACAGGCTGGCGGCATCGATGGTCACGTTGGGCCGCGACTCGTAGATGATGCCGATCACCCCCAGGGGCACGCGCATCTTGCCGACCTGGATACCCGACGGGCGGTAGCTCATGTCGCGGATCGCGCCGACCGGATCGGCCAGGCCGGCGATCTGCCGCAGGCCCTCGATCATGCCGTCGATGCGCGCCGGGGTCAGCGCCAGGCGATCCAGCAGCGCCGCGTCCAGGCCATTGGCACGGCCGGCGGCGAGGTCTTGGTCGTTGGCCTCGGCCAGTTCGCCGCGGGCGGCATCCAGCGCCTCGGCCGCCGCCAACAGGGCGCGGTTCTTCTGCGCGGTGCTGGCGCGGGCGACGATCCGCGAGGCTTCGCGGGCCGCGCGGCCCAGACGGGTCATATAGTCGAGCACGGACTCTGTCATGGTCTCGGGAGCCTGGCAGTAGGGAAAGCCGCTGATTATAGCGGCGCCGCCGCCCCGCGCACAGCGGCGCTGGGCAGATGGCATGCGGATCGCTCGACACCCGGCGGGCGGCCCGGCGCCGCGGGCCGGTCACTTGCCAGACACCCGCACGCGCGTGATAGCATATCGCCATGCGCGATCGTACCCGCCCGGGGCGCGACCCCGATCTCCGCATACCGGCCAAGGAAGACCGACATGAACCATAAGGAACAGCAACTCACCGAGCTGCTCACGCTCACCTCACGCAGCCTGACCCACATGACCGCGGCGATGACCTCGCTGTCGTTCGACCTGCTGCGCAGCACCGACCCCAGCATACGCGGAGCCGGCTCGCGGATGATCGCCAGGATGGAGTCGGTCAGCAAGGAGCTGGACCAGCACCTCCGACTGATCAGCGAGTTGACCGGCGAACCCCTGTTTGCCCGCGCCGATGCGGTCGAAGAAGTGCTGCTGCGCGCAGTGACCTGAGCCCAGGCACAGGGGACCGTTCCACGCATTCGCCGCACCACGCGGCGGACTTACTCATTATCATGTCGGGCATTTGCTTTCTGCGGACCTGCCGACACGCCATGCCCGACCACAGCCATCCCGACCTGCCCTGGACCGACGCCCGCCCCCTGGGCGACGCCTTCTTCGACCGCGACGCCCTGACGCTGGCCCGCGAACTGCTCGGCAAGGTGATCCGCCACCGCATCGGCGAACTCTGGCTGAGCGCGCAGATCATCGAGACCGAGGCCTACTACTGCGCAGAGAAGGGCAGCCACGCCTCGCTCGGCTACACCCACAAGCGTCGCGCCCTGTTCGCCGATGGCGGCCACATCTATATGTACTACGCCCGCGGCGGCGACTCGCTGAACTTCAGCGCCCAGGGACCGGGCAATGCCGTGCTGATCAAGTCCGCCCGCCCCTGGCTGGACAACCACTCCGGCGCCGCCAGTCTGGCGCGGATGCAGGCCAACAACCCGGACGCCCAGGGCCGGCCGCGCCCGGCCGAGCGCCTGTGCGCCGGCCAGACCCTGCTGTGCCGGGCGCTGGGCCTGAAGGTGCCGGACTGGGACGCCCGGCGCTTCGACCCGCGCCGCCTGTTCGTCGAAGACGTCGGCGCGCGCCCCGAGCGGATCATCCAGACCACCCGCCTGGGCATCCCTGCCGGCCGTGACGAACACTTGCCCTACCGCTTCGTCGATGCGGCCTTCGCCCGCTGCTGCACGCGCAACCCGCTGCGTCGCGGCCAGGTCGAAGGCCGCGACTACAGCCTGCTCGACGGCGCCCAGGTGCCGGCATGATGGCGTGGCTCGACAACCTGACCGCCTGGCTCGCGGGTCATCCGCAGTGGCTGGGGCTGGCGGTGTTCCTGATCGCCTGCATCGAGTGCCTGGCGATCGCCGGGATCATAGTGCCCGGCACCGTGCTGCTGTTCGCCGTCGCGGTGCTGGCCGGCAACGGCGCCCTGGGCCTCTGGCAGACCCTGGCCCTGGCCTTCTGCGGCGGATTGCTCGGCGATGCCCTGTCCTATGCCGCGGGGCGCTATTTCCACCAGGACATCCGGCGCCTGCCGGGGCTGCGCCAGCACCCGCAATGGCTGGCCGGCGCGGAGAACTACTTCCAGCGCTACGGCGTCGCCAGCCTGCTGGTCGGCCGCTTCATCGGTCCGCTGCGACCGATGCTGCCGATGGTGGCCGGCATGTTCAACATGCCGGCCGGACGCTTCGCCGCGGTGAGCCTGGTCGCCGCCGCCGGCTGGGCGGTGGCCTACCTGCTGCCTGGCTGGGCCACCGGCGCGGCCTTGCGCCTGCCACTGCCACCGGGCTTCTGGCCCCAGACCCTGATGCTCGCCGGCGGGCTGGGGCTGCTGCTGGTCGTCAGCGCCCACTGCAGCCTGCGCGGCTATGGCCACAGCAGCCTGGTCGCCGCCGGCCTGAGCCTGACACTGCTGCTCGGGGTGATTCTCGGCTGGCCGCACCTGGGCTCACTCGACCAGGGTCTGCTGGCCCTGCTGCAGGAGCAGCGCAGCGGCAGCCTCGACGGACTGATGGTGCTGGTCACCCGCCTCGGCGACTTCACCACCCAGTTGGCCGCCGGCCTGCTGCTCTGCCTGCTGCTCCTGCTGACCCGGCAGTGGCGCCCGACCCTGCTCGTCGGCAGCGCCCTGCTCGCCACGGCGCTGGCCAATGCCGCACTGAAGAGCCTGTTCGCCCGCCAGCGCCCCGAGGTGCTGCTCGAGCCGCTGGACAGTTTCAGCTTCCCCAGCGGCCACAGCTCGGCGGCGTTCGCCTTCTTCCTGCTGCTCGGCATTCTCGCCGGCCGCGGCCAGCCGGCGCGCCTGCGCCTGAGCTGGCTGCTGCTGGCCGGCCTGCCGGCGGTGGCGATCGCCCTGTCGCGGGTCTACCTGGGGGTGCATTGGCCGAGCGACATCATCGCCGGCGCCCTGTTGGCCGCCGGCATCTGCGGCCTGACCCTGGGCCTGGCGGAATGGCGCAGGCCGTTGGCGGCGCTGCCGGCCCAGGTCTGGTGGCTGGTGCTGCCGGCCTGCCTGGCGCTGCTCGGCACCGTCGCCACCTGGCACCTGTCGGAGGGCCTGCTGCAGTACCGCTATTGAGTGGCCAGACCGGCGCTCAGGCGCCCAGTTCGCCTTGCAGCTGGGCGAGTGCCGCCTGCAGCAGCTGCAGGCGCGCCCGGGGTTCGTCGAGGGCGAGCACCTGCAGCTTCTGCTCGGCGGCCAGCGGTAGCAGGTAGGCCAGCTGGTTGGCCAGGGCCGCCTGGTCGCCGACCGCCCCCCCCATGCCGAGCCCCTCGACCAAGGGGTGCTCGGCCAGGGCGCCGAGCAGCGCCGCCAGATCGGCATGTTCGGCCAGCAGGGGCCGCTGCGGGTCGTCCTCCAACCAATCGACCTCCGCCAGGGTCAGCTGGTCCGGCAACACCTGGGCACGCTGCACCCGGAAGCGCCGACCGCCCTCCACCCGGATGCCCAACAGACCATTGGGCCGCTGCTGGAAGTCGCGGATCAACGCCTCGCAACCGATCGCGGCGAACCGGCTGGCGGCCTCGCCGACCTCCCCGCCTTCGACGATGCAGACCACGCCGAAGCCCTCGCCCCGCTTCATGCAACGGCTGATCATGTCCAGGTAGCGCGCCTCGAAGATCTGCAAGTCGAGCAGGCAACCGGGGAACAACACGGTATTCAACGGAAACAGGGGTAGAGTCATGGTGCCCTCCTCAGACCAGCGCTACTACCAAGGGTAACAACACCGCCGTCAGCATGCCCATCAGGCTCATGGCCAGCGCGGCGAAGGCGCCGCACTCCTCGCTCAGCTGCATCGCCTGCGCCGTGCCCACGGCATGGGCGGTCATGCCCAGCGCCATGCCCTGCGCCGCAGGATGGCTGACGCCGCACAGGCGCAGCAACGCAGGGCCGACGATGGCCCCGATCACCCCGGTGATCATCACGAACACCGCCGCCAGGGCGGCGATGCCGCCGATCTGGCTGGCCACCAGCATGGCGATCGGCGAGGTCACCGACTTCGGCGCCATGCTCATCAGGATGATCCGCTCGGCACCGAACAGCCAGGCCAGGCCGACCCCGAGCAGCGTCGCCAGCACGCCGGCGACCAGCAGGGTCAGCACGGTCGGCCAGAACAGCTGGCGAATACGCCGCAGGTTGAGATACAGCGGCACCGCCAGGGCCACGGTGGCCGGACCGAGAAACAGACTCACCGCCTCGGCGCTGGCCCGGTACTCGGCGAAGCTCAGACCACACAGCAGGAGCACGGCGATGACGATCAGCATCGACACCAGCACCGGCTGCAGGAAGACCCAGCGGGTCTTCTCGTAAACCGCCACTCCCAGCTGATAGGCCCCCAGGGTCACCCCGGCGCCGAACAGCGGATGGTGGGTCACCGCCTGCCAGGCGCCGTACCAGTCCAAGCTCATGCCCCCTCCCGACGGCGCTGCTGGCGCGCGATCAGCTTCTGCATCAACCAGCCGGCGAACAGCAACGACAGCACCACCGACAGCACCAGGGCGCCGACCACCGCCCAGAAATCGGCGACTATCGCCTCGGCATAGGCCATCACCCCCACGGCCGGCGGCACCAGCAGCAACGGCAGGTATTTGAGCAGGCTGCCGGCGGCCAGCCGCACCGGTTCGCCGACCTCGCCACGCAGCAGCAGGAAACCGAACAACAACAGCATGCCGATGATCGGCCCCGGCAGCATCGGCAGCAGCAGGACATTCAGGGCGGTACCGAGCAACTGGCACAGCACCAGCCAGGACAGGCCGCGTAACAACATGGGCAATCTCCAAACCGGGAATCGACGAGCACCGCAGTGACGCAGCCGAAACCGCAATGCACAGGGCCAGACGCCAGCGGCGCCCGGGCGAACCGCGGCCATTATAGGGACGGCATGCCGTCGGCTATACCCCGGCATTCAGCCGCGCGGCATGCTTGACCCGGCATCCGTGTCGTGATGATCTTGGTACGTGCGTTTCGATTCGCCAGAACAACGCGCCTGTCCCATCAAGGAGGAAGTATGTCGTCAGTACCCGTCGCACAGCTCAAAGATCATGTAGGCAAGGAGCTCGGACGCTCCGACTGGTTGACCATCGACCAGCAGCGCATCAACCAATTCGCCGAATGCACCGGCGACCACCAGTTCATCCACGTCGACCCGGAGAGGGCCAAGCTGACCCCCTTCGGCGGCACCATCGCCCATGGCTTTCTCTCCCTGTCGCTGATCCCCAAGCTGATGGAAGGCCTGATGATCATGCCCGAAGGGCTGAAGATGGCCGTCAACTACGGCCTCGACAGCGTGCGTTTCATCCAGCCGGTCAAGGTCGGGGCCAAGGTGCGCCTGGCGGTGACCCTGGTCGACGCCCATGAGAAGAATCCCGGCCAGTGGCTACTCAAGGCCCGCGTCGTGCTGGAGATCGAGGGCCAGGAGAAACCGGCCTATATCGCCGAGCCGCTGACCCTCTGCTTCGTCTGAGCGGCCTCGCGCCGGGGCGTTCGGGCCGAGCCCCGGACACCCCGGCGGACTGCCAAGCTGTGCACCAGGGCACCGCGCGCACCGTACTTTGCGGCATACTGCCGACAGTGCTTAGAACGGGATGCTCGTGATGCGCCGCCTCACCCACCTGGCCCCACTCGGCCTCGCCCTGCTCCTCGCCGCCTGCGGCGACGCGGAGTCCTTGCTGCCGCCTGATGCCGTACTGCCCGATGGCAGCCGCTACCGTGGCGAGGTGGTCGACGGTCTGCTGCAGGGCCCCGGCCGCCTCGACTACCGCGACGGCAGCTGGTTCGCCGGCGCCTTCAAGGATGGTCAGCTGCACGGCGCCGGCGAGTGGCGAGGGGCCCAGGGCGAACACTACCTCGGCGACTTCCGCTTCGGCGTCTTTCACGGCCAGGGCAGCCTGCGCCAGGGCGACGACAGCCGCTACCAGGGCGGTTTCCGCGAGGGCCGCTTCTCCGGCGAAGGCACCCTCGAGCAGGCCGGACAGGTTTACCGCGGCGAGTTCAAGCGCGGCCTGTTCGACGGTGCGGGGCACCTCGAATGGGCCGACGGCAGTAGCTACCAGGGCCAGTTCCGTCGCGGCCGGCCCCATGGCCAGGGCGTGCGCCGCGATGCCTACGGCAGCAGCTTCAGTGGCGAGTTCGTCCGCGGCCAACTGCACGGCCAGGGCAGCTTCGAAGGCGCCGACGGCGATCGCTACAGCGGCGGCTTCCGCGACAGCCAGTTCCACGGCAAGGGCCGTTACCAGAGTGCCGCCGGCGACGCCTGGAGCGGACGCTTCGTCGAGGGCGCGCTGAGCGGCGCCGGCCAGTACCAGGGTAGCGACGGCACCCACTACCAGGGCCGCTTCCGCGACTGGCGCTACCACGGCCAGGGCCGCCTGCGCCTGGCGGACGGCAGTCACTACGACGGCCAGTTCGCCCTGGGCGAGTATGCCGGCGACGGCACCCTGACCCTGGCCGACGGCGGCCAGCAAGGCGGCACCTGGCAGCGCGGCCGGCGGGTGCGCGACGAACAGGGGCAGCTGCTGCCCGACCCGCTGGAACTCGGCCTGCTGGAGCAGGGCCGCCTGCTCGCCGAGGCCATCGCCGCGGTTCCGCCGTCCACCCCGCGGATCGAACTCTATGCCCTGACCCTGGCCGGCGACGGCAAGCAGAGCGTGTTCCAGCGCGAAGCCGATTATGTCGCCCGCCTGCTCGGCGAACGCTTCGCCGCCCGCGGCAGCCTGACCCTGGTCAACCATCGCGATCACCTCGCCGACCGTCCGCTGGCCACCCGCGAGAGCCTGCGCCGCGCGGTGCAGGCCCTGGCCGAGCGCAGCGGGCCGGAAGACCTGGTATTCCTCTACCTGACCAGCCACGGCTCGCCCCAGCATGAGCTGAACCTCGACCAGCCGCGCCTGCAACTGGCCGACCTGGCCGCCGACGAACTGGCCACGCTGCTGCAACCGCTGCGTGAACGGCACAAGGTGCTGGTGATCTCGGCCTGCTATGCCGGCGGCTTCATCCCCAAGCTGCAGGACGACAAGACCCTGGTGATGGCCGCCGCCCGCGCCGACCGGGTGTCCTTCGGCTGCTCGGAAGAGAACGACTTCACCTATTTCGGCCGAGCGCTGTTCGCCGAGGCCCTGCAACAGACCGATGACCTGCAGCGCGCCTTCGAACTGGCCAAGGCGCGGGTCGCCGAGCGCGAGGCGGCCGACGGCTTCGAACCGTCCGAACCGCAGATCTGGGCGCCGCAGGCCGTCCTCGCGCACTGGCGTGAGTGGCGCCGGCAGCAGGCCACCCAGGCCCTGAGCGCCGCCCCCACCGACAAATCGACGAGCAGCCACTAAGCTGAGCGATAACCAGCGGAGATTCGACATCTATGTATTTGACGCCCCAGCGCATCCTCCTCGCCGGCGCCACCGGACTGACCGGCGAGCACCTGCTGGATCGCCTGCTCAGCGAGCCCACGGTCGAGCGCGTCCTGGCGCCGAGCCGGCGGCCGCTGGCCGAACACCCGCATCTGGAAAACCCGGTCGGCGAGTTGCTCGAGCTACTGCCGCAGCTGAGCGGGCCGGTCGACACCGCCTTCTGCTGCCTGGGCAGCACCATCAAGCAAGCCGGCTCCCAGGAAGCCTTTCGCACCATCGACCTCGACCTGGTCGTGGCCTTCGCCCAACGCGCCCGCGAGCTCGGCGCCCGCCACCTGCTGGTGGTCAGCGCCCTGGGCGCAAACCCGCAATCCTCGGTGTTCTACAACCGCATCAAGGGTGAAATGGAAGCGGCCCTGAAGGCTCAGGACTGGCCACAACTGACCCTGGCGCGACCGTCCCTGCTGTTCGGTCCACGTCGCGAGTTCCGCCTGGGCGAGCGCCTGGCTGCACCGCTGCTGCGCTGGCTACCGGGCAAATACGGCGGCATCGAGGCCACCGCCCTGGCCCGCGCACTCTGGCGCCTGGCCCTGGAAGAAGACCGCGGCGTACGCGTGATCGAGTCCGACCGCCTGCGCCGCCTCGGTCGCTGACCCCCAATGCTGAAGGCGAGCCCCCTATGAGTACCCCCCACAACAGCCTGATCGATGCCCTGCAGGACGCCGACATGCTCGAAGTCGACGGCCTGTATGCCTGGCAGTTCAGCCTGGACAAGGAACTGCTGGCCCAGGTCAGCGCCGGCTCGGCCGACGCCGGCAGCCAACAGAAACCCCTGCTCAAGGCCGAGGGCCTCGACGGCCGCACCCGCCGCCACTGGCAGTTTTCCCTGGCCGCGGTGATGGCGGCCGGTTTCGACCCCGAACGCGACGGCTGGAACCTGACCGAGGGCGACGAGCGCCACCTGATCAAGTGCTTCGCGGCGGTCAGCGGCGACAACGATGAGGATGAGGCGCAGGCCCCTGACGATGACGACGCCTGATCCTCGCGATGCAACTGTATGACCGCTACCTGCTGCCACGGCTGATCGACCTGGCCTGCGGCCTGGGCGAGGTGATGCAGGCCCGCGCGCAGGTCGTGCCCCTGGCCCGGGGGCGGGTGCTGGAGATCGGCATCGGCAGCGGCCTCAACCTGGCGCTCTACGATGCCGCCAGGGTCAGCGCCATCGTCGGCGTCGACCCCAGCGCCGCCATGCAGAAGCTGGCCCGGGGGCGTGCCGCGCGGATCAGCATCCCGGTCGAGATGATCGCCCTGGAACTGGGGCAGATCCAGGCCGCCGACGCCAGCTTCGACGACATCGTCTGCACCTTCACCCTGTGCACCATCCCCGATGCGCGGGCAGCGCTGCTGGAGATGCGCCGGGTGCTGAAACCCGGCGGCCGCCTGCTGTTCTGCGAACACGGCCTGGCCCCGGATGCCGCCGTGGCGCGCTGGCAGAACCGCCTCACGCCCTACTGGAAGCCCCTGGCCGGCGGCTGCCACCTCGATCGCGACATCCCGGCGTTGATCAGCGCCGGCGGCTTTCGTCTCGGCACGCTGGAAGCCCGCTACCTGAAAGGCCCCAGGCCGATGACCTACGTCTATTCCGGCTGGGCCGACTAGGCATCCGGGCCGCGCCGCTTGACCTCGCCAGCCGGCGGGTCGACGATGGGCTGGCCTGCGCAGAGACGGCCACCCTGAACCGCGAACCCGTCCGCGCCGAGCCCGTGGCCAGACGCTGCATCGGCGAGTTACACCCACCCCGCCGCGGCGGCCCCGACTCAGGTGATGGCGCCATGAGCAAGATCAAGGTCTTCTACAACAGTGCCTGCCCGGTGTGCAAAGCCGGCATCGAGGGCCAGCGGCGGCGCATGCAGGCAGGCGCCAGCTGCCCGGTGGAATGGATCGACGTGCACCAGCGCCCCGACTCGGTGGCGGAACTGGACAGCGACCTGGAGCAGGTGCGCGAGCGCCTGTATCTGAAGGATGAAAGCGGGCATATCGCGATCGGCGTGGACGCCTTCGCCGAACTCTTCCAGCACACCCGCGGCCAGCGCTGGCTGGGCCGGCTGCTGCGCCTGCCCGGCCTGCAGCCGCTGGCGCGCTGGGGCTACAACCTGTTCGCCCGCGGACTGTACCGCTGGAATCGCTGGCTGAAGCACTGGTGATCGCGGCTAGAGTCCGCCGCTGACACCCAGGCTCACGCCCAGCTCGACCGCCAGGGCGAAGGGCAACAGCAGGGTATCCAGCACGGCACTGGCCGGCAGGTCGAGCGCCGGATACGCGGGCGCCTCGGCGCCGAAGCGCTCCAGCGGGCAGCAGCCACCCTCGATCGCATACCAGTCCAGGCGGGTGCCGGCATAGATCACCGGGGCGCCGGGCTTGGCCGCATCCAGGGTGCGCACGCTGGCGCAGCCGCTGCCCAGCAGGACGAGCAGCAGCAGACCCGCCAAGCGGCAGCGGGACGGACGAGCCACGGGCGTAAGCCGACGGCTGCCGCCCGGCCGCTCCCCTTCAGTCATCGCCACTGACCTGATGGTGCTCGCCCCAGCGCGGCAGCATGTCCTGGGGGATGTCCAGACAGTTGAGGATGCGCGCGACGACGAAGTCGATCAGGTCGTCGAGCGTCTGCGGCTGGTGGTAGAAGCCCGGCGCCGCCGGCAGTATCACCGCCCCCAGGTTGGACAGCCTGAGCATGTTCTCCAGGTGGATGCTCGACAGCGGCGTCTCCCGTGGCACCAGGATCAGCTGGCGACGTTCCTTCAGCACCACGTCGGCGGCACGCTCGATCAGGTTGTTGCAGGCGCCGGTGGCGATGGCCGACAGGGTGCCGGTGGAACAGGGCACCACCACCATGGCGGTCGGCGCGCCGGAGCCGGAGGCCACCGGGGCCATCCAGTCCTCCTTGCCGTAGACGCGGATCTGCCCCGGCGCGGCGCCGGTGTATTCGCTCAGGAAGGCCTGCATGGCCTGAGGCTTGGCCGGCAGGGTCACGTCGGTTTCGGTGGCCATGACCAGCTGCGCGGCCTTGGAGATCAGGAAATGCACCTCGCGCTCCTCCTGCACCAGGCAGTCGAGCAGGCGCAGGCCGTACTGGGCGCCGGAGGCGCCGGTCATGGCCAGGGTGACGCGTTCGGGACCGGACATGTTCAGTCCTCCAGGGCCTGGGCCAGCTTGCCGTGCAGGCCGCCGAAGCCGCCGTTGCTCATGATCACCACCTGGGTGCCGGGCGCGGCCTCGGCCTTGACCCCTTCGATGATCGCCTCCAGCGAGTCGCAGACCCGGGTCGGCACCGTGCTCGCAGCCACGGTCGCCGCCAGGTCCCAGCCGAGGTTGGCCGGCGCGTACCAGTACACCGAATCGGCCTGGGTCACCGAGGCCGGCAGGCCGTCGCGGTGGGCGCCGAGCTTCATCGAGTTGGAGCGCGGCTCGATCACCGCGATCAGCCGGGCGTCGCCGATGCGCTTGCGCAGGCCGTCGAGGGTGGTGGCGATGGCCGTCGGGTGATGGGCGAAGTCGTCGTAGACCGTCACGCCCCTGACCTCGGCGACCTTCTCCATGCGCCGCTTGGCGTTGACGAACAGGCACAGGGCCGCGCAACCCAGCGCCGGCACTACGCCGACATGGCGCGCCGCCGCCAGCACCGCCAGGGCATTGGCGACGTTGTGCCGGCCGGTCAGCGGCCAGTCGACCGTCCCGACCGCCTGGCCGTCGAACCGCACTTCGAAGCGCGAACCGTCTTCGCTGAGCAGGCGCGCCTGCCATTGACCGCCCTCGCCCGTGGTTTCGACCCTGGTCCAGCAGCCCATGCCGATCACCCGCTGCAGCGCTTCGTCGTCCCGGGGATGGATGATCAGGCCGTCGCCGGGGATGGTCCGCACCAGATGGTGGAACTGCCGCTCGATGGCCGCCAGGTCCGGGAAGATGTCCGCGTGGTCAAACTCCAGGTTATTCAGGATGGCGGTGCGCGGGCGGTAGTGGACGAATTTGCTGCGCTTGTCGAAGAAGGCGCTGTCGTACTCGTCCGCCTCGACCACGAAGAACGGCGTACCGCCGAGGCGCGCGGACACCCCGAAATTCTGCGGCACCCCGCCGATCAAAAAGCCCGGACTCATGCCGGCGTGCTCCAGCACCCAGGCGAGCATGCTGCTGCAGGTGGTCTTGCCATGGGTGCCGGCCGCCGCCAGCACCCAGCGTCCCTGCAGCACATGGTCGGCCAGCCACTGCGGCCCGCTGGCATAGGGCAGGCCCTGGTTGAGGACCTGCTCCACCGCCGGGTTGCCGCGCGACAGGGCGTTGCCGATCACCACCAGATCCGGTGCCGGGTCGAGTTGTGCCGGGTCGTAGCCCTGGGTCAACTCGATGCCCTGGGCCTGAAGCTGAGTACTCATGGGCGGGTAGACATTGGCGTCGGAACCTGTGACCCGATGGCCCAGCTCCTTGGCCAGGACGGCCAGCGACCCCATGAAGGTGCCGCAGATGCCGAGAATATGGATATGCATGAATAACCCCTGAAGCAGGCCCGAGCGGGCCCGGTGGAAACTCGCCGCAGGTTAGCACAGCGGCCGTTGTGCGGCCCTCGCCCGGCCGCGCGGATAAGACCGACGCCGCGCGATAAAAGTCGCAAATCCCGCTACCCGGTGCGCTTATGAGCAGACCTTCGGATAATCGATCAAACGCTCGCTTGGATTGCGCTTTCCAATCCCCTTAGGCAGCATCGCCACGTCCGCCGGCATCGCACCTGCATTGCCTGTATCCGCCCACGCCCTTGAAGTCGAGGCCGCCAATGCGCATCGTCACTGCCACCCTGGAGCACCTGGACCTGCTGACCCCGCTGTTCGTCAAGTACCGCGAGTTCTATGGCGAGCTGCCCTATCCCGACTCCTCGCGCAAGTTCCTGGAGACCCGCCTGCGCCGCCAGGAGTCGGTGATCTACCTGGCCCTGGCCGACGATGACGACCGTTTGCTCGGCTTCTGCCAGCTGTACCCGAGCTATTCCTCGCTGTCGCTCAAGCGCGTGTGGATTCTCAACGACATCTATGTCGCCGAGGACGCCCGCCGCCAGCTGGTCGCCGACCGCCTGCTGCAGACCGCCAAGAAGATGGCCAAGGACACCAACGCGGTGCGCATGCGCGTGTCCACCAGCAGCGACAATGCCGTGGCGCAGGCGCTCTACGAGTCCATCGGTTTTCGCGAAGACACCCAGTTCAAGAACTACGTGCTGCCGGTCAACGGCGACTGAGCCCCCAGGCGCTAGCCCGACGCAGGCGTGGCCGCTGCCGGCTTGCCGCCCGGCCGGGCGCCGCTTAAGGTAGGCCATCAGCCAACCCGAGCCGACTCTCCATGTGGTCCTTTCGCGCCTGGCGCCGCCGGCGCATCCTTGCCCGCCATCCGGTCGAGCCCGCCATCTGGGCTTCCGTGCTGCAACGCCTGCCGATTCTCGACGGTCTCGGCGCAGCCGAACTCCAGCGCCTGTGCGAGCGCGCCGTGCTGTTCCTGCATGGCAAGCGCCTCACCGCCCTGCCCGGCGTCGAACTGGACAGCCTCGATCGCCTGAGCCTGGCCGCCCAGGCCGTGCTGCCGCTGCTGCACCTGGACGAACTGGACTGGTACGGCGGCTTCCACGAGGTCGTCCTCTACCCCGACGACTTCGTCAGTCCCCAGCGCCATCGCGACGCCAGCGGCGTGGTCCACGAGTGGGACGCCGAACACAGCGGCGAGGCCTGGCAGCAGGGCCCGGTGATCCTCGCCTGGCCGGGGGTGCAGAGCAGCGGCGACTGGGACGCCTACAACCTGGTGATCCACGAGTTGGCGCACAAGCTGGACATGCTCGGCGGCGACGCCAACGGCCTGCCACCGCTGCACGCCGACATGCGCGTGGCCGACTGGGCCGGCGCCATGCAGGACGCCTACGACCGCCTCAACGCCCAGCTGGACGCCGATCCCGATGCCGAGACCGCCATCGACCCCTATGCCGCCGAAGACCCGGCGGAATTCTTCGCGGTGACCAGCGAATACTTCTTCAGCGCCCCGGACCTGCTCAGCGAATCCTTTCCCGCCGTCTACGCCCAGCTCGCGCACTTCTACCGCCAGGACCCACTGGCGCGCCTGCGCCACCTGCAAGGCACTCACCCGGACTACCGGAGCAGCGCCAAAGAGAGGCCGACCGCGACCAATGGCTAGGCATCTCGGCGTAGCAAGCGCCGGGGAATGTGCCTATAATCGCGCCACTTTTTTGGCCACCCCCGGGAGTCGCCCCATGAGCTACAGCAAGATTCCAGCAGGCAAGGACCTGCCGAACGACATCTACGTCGCCATCGAGATCCCGGCCAACCACGCGCCGATCAAATACGAAATCGACCACGACACCGATTGCCTGATGGTCGACCGCTTCATGGCCACCCCGATGTTCTACCCGGCCAACTACGGCTTCATCCCGCACACCCTGGCCGACGACGGCGACCCGCTCGACGTGCTGGTGGTCACCCCCTACCCGGTGGCGCCGGGCTCGGTGATCCGTGCCCGCCCGGTGGGCGTGCTGCACATGAGCGACGAAGCCGGCGGCGACGCCAAGCTGGTCGCCGTGCCCCACGACAAGCTGACCGTGCTGTACAAGGACGTTCAGGAATACACCGACCTGCCGGCCCTGCTGATCGAGCAGATCAAGCACTTCTTCGAGAACTACAAGGATCTGGAGAAGGGCAAGTGGGTCAAGGTCGAAGGCTGGGGCGGCGCCGAAGAGGCCCGCGGCCTGATCAACAAGGCGGTCGCGGCTTACCAAAAATAAGCCCTGCCCACCCCCTAAAAGCCGGCCACAAGCCGGCTTTTTTATGCCTGCGATTCACGCGAGCCGAGCCCGCTTGGCCGACGGCACCGGGCTGGGTAAGCTCCACTCTTTTGCCACGGACAGCCCCATGAGCCCGAGCGATATCCTGCTGCTGATCCTCGCCGGTTTCGCCGCCGGCGGCATGAATGCCCTGGCCGGGGGCGGCACCTTCTTCTCCTTCCCGGCCCTGCTCGCCGCCGGCCTGCCGCCGGTCACCGCCAACGCCACCAATGCCGTGGCGCTGTGGCCGGCCAGCCTGGCCGCGGCCTGGGCCGCCCGCGGCAGCCTGCGCCCACTGGGGCGTTACCTGCTGCCGCTGCTACTGGCCGGCCTGCTTGGCGGCCTGGGCGGCGGCCTGCTGCTGCTGGCCGGCGGCGACGAGATCTTCCGTAACCTGATCCCCTGGCTGCTACTGGCGGCCACCGCGCTGTTCGCCGCCAGCCCCTGGCTCAGCCGCGCCCTGGCCGCCCGCCGCCCGCCCGCCGCACAGCCGCCGCACGGCCCGCTGTCGCTCGGCGCCCATGTCGGCGTGTCGATCTACGGCGGCTACTTCGGCGCCGGCATGGGCATCCTGCAGCTGGCGGCATTCGCCATCGAGGGCCACCCCCTGGCCCGGGCCAACGCCCTGAAGAACCTGATCTCGGCGGTGATCTACAGCATCGCCACGGTGACCTTCGTGGTCGCCGGGCGGGTCAGCTGGGCAGAGCTGGCGATCCTGCTGAGCGGCGCCACCCTCGGCGGCTATGCCGGCGGCGCCCTCGGCCAGCGCCTGCCGCCGGCCCTGCTGCGCAGCCTGGTGATCGCCGTGGGCGGCGGCATGACGGCCTATTACTTCTGGGCCACCTACTTCGCCGGCTGAGCGGCGCCGGGGCTTCGCGCGGCCAGACAGGACCGGCCGGTTTGCCCGCAGGCCGCCGCTCTGCTAGTGTCGCGGCGGTTACACACCCTGCCAGAGCCCCCGCCAGAGACCGTCCGCCATGGCCCGCAAGAAAGCCGCGCTCGACTTCGAGCAGTCCCTCACCGACCTGCAGAACCTGGTCGAACGCCTGGAAAGCGGCGAGCTGTCGCTGGAAGATTCGCTGACCGCCTTCGAGCAGGGCATCCGCCTGACCCGCGACTGCCAGGCCGCCCTGACCCAGGCCGAACAGAAGGTGCAGATGCTCCTGGAGCGCGATGGCGAACTGGAGCAGGCGCCCTTCGACCCGGAGCGGCCGGCATGATCGCGGACTACCAGGCGCAGTGCCAAAGGCGCGTCGATGCCGCACTGAACGACCTGCTGCAGCCACCCAGCGAAGCGCTGCAACGGCTCTACCAGGCCATGCGCTACAGCGTGGTCAACGGCGGCAAGCGGGTGCGCCCGCTGCTGGTCTACGCCGCCTGCGAGGCCCTCGGCGGCGAGGCCCAGCAGGCCGACGGCGCCGCCTGCGCGGTGGAGCTGATCCATGCCTACTCCCTGGTCCACGACGACCTGCCGGCGATGGACGACGACGACCTGCGCCGCGGCCAGCCCACCACCCACAAGGCCTTCGACGAAGCCAGTGCCATCCTCGCCGGCGACGGCCTGCAGAGCCTGGCCTTCGCGGTGCTCGCCGACGAGCGCTGCAACCCGCACGCCGCCGAACTGCGCCTGGCGATGGTCGCCTGCCTGGCCCAGGCCGCAGGCCCCGCGGGCATGGTCGGCGGCCAGGCCATCGACCTCGGCTCGGTCGGCCAGCGCCTCGACCAGGCGGCCCTGGAATCCATGCACCGGCACAAGACCGGCGCCCTGATCGAGGCCAGCGTGCACCTCGGCGCCCTGGCCAGCGGCCGCGCCGACGAGCGTGCCCTGCTGGCCCTGCAGGCCTACGCCCGAGCCATCGGCCTGGCGTTCCAGGTGCAGGACGACATCCTCGACGTGGAGAGCGACACCGCCACCCTGGGCAAGACCCAGGGCAAGGACCAGGCCAACCACAAGCCGACCTACCCGGCCCTGCTCGGCCTCGAACAGGCCAAGGCCTACGCCCTGGAGCTGCGCGACCAGGCCCTGCATGCCCTGCGCCCGTTCGACAGCGGCGCCGAGCCGCTGCGCGAGCTGGCCCGCTATATAGTCGCACGGCGCCACTGAGGCAGGCGCCGGCCGTCCGGCGCCCGCCCATGGGGCTGGGCCGACTCCCCCGACGCCACGGACTTATGGCTTAAAGCCTGGCATCGCTTTCGGGTAAACTGCCGCATCTTTTTGCCTATAACGATTCGCCCGATGCCGACGACCTTCGATGAGATTCCCCGCGAGCGCCCGCTGACGCCCCTGCTCGACCGCGCGAACACGCCGGACGAACTGCGGCGCCTGGGCGAGGCCGAACTGGAGGCCCTGGCCGACGAGCTGCGCCAGTACCTGCTCTACACGGTCGGCCAGACCGGCGGGCACTTCGGCGCCGGCCTCGGGGTGATCGAGCTGACCATCGCCCTGCACTACGTCTTCGACACCCCGGACGACCGTTTGGTGTGGGACGTCGGCCACCAGGCCTATCCGCACAAGATCCTCACCGGGCGCCGCGAGCAGATGAACAGCCTGCGCCAGAAGGACGGCATCGCCGCCTTCCCGCGGCGCAGCGAGAGCGAGTACGACACCTTCGGCGTCGGCCACTCCAGCACCAGCATCAGCGCCGCCCTGGGTATGGCCATCGCCGCCCGCATGCAGGGCAGCACGCGCAAGTCGGTGGCGGTGATCGGCGACGGCGCGCTGACCGCCGGCATGGCCTTCGAGGCGTTGAACCACGCCTCCGACGTGGGGGCCAACATGCTGGTGGTGCTCAACGACAACGACATGTCGATCTCGCGCAACGTCGGCGGCCTGTCCAACTACCTGGCCAAGCTGCTCTCCAGCCGCACCTACGCGAGCATGCGCGAGGGCAGCAAGAAGGTGCTGTCGCGCCTGCCCGGGGCCTGGGAGATCGCCCGCAAGACCGAGGAACACGCCAAGGGCATGCTGGTACCCGGCACCCTGTTCGAGGAACTGGGCTGGAACTACATCGGCCCGATCGACGGCCACGACCTGCCGACCCTACTCGCCACCCTGCGTAACATGCGCGACCTGGAAGGCCCGCAGTTCCTCCACGTGATCACCAAGAAGGGCAAGGGCTTCGCCCCCGCCGAGGTCGACCCGATCGGCTACCACGCCATCACCAAGCTGGAACCGATAGACGCCAAGGCCGCGCCGAAGAAAGCCGGGGGGCCGAAGTACTCCAGCGTGTTCGGCCAGTGGCTGTGCGACATGGCCGCGCAGGACCGGCGCCTGGTCGGCATCACCCCGGCGATGAAGGAAGGCTCGGACCTGGTGGCCTTCAGCGAACGCTACCCCGAGCGCTACTTCGATGTGGCCATCGCCGAGCAGCACGCCGTGACCCTGGCCGCCGGCATGGCCTGCGACGGCGCCAAGCCGGTGGTGGCGATCTACTCGACCTTCCTCCAGCGCGCCTACGACCAGCTGATCCACGACGTGGCGGTGCAGAATCTCGACGTGCTGTTCGCCATCGACCGCGCCGGCCTGGTCGGCGAGGACGGCCCGACCCACGCCGGCAGCTTCGACCTGTCCTACCTGCGCTGCATCCCCGGGATGCTGGTGATGACCCCCAGCGACGAGAACGAGCTGCGCCGCATGCTCACTACCGGCTACCGGCACCTGGGCCCGGCGGCGGTGCGCTACCCGCGCGGCAGCGGCCCCAACGCCCCCACCGAACCGGGCCTGGAACCCCTGGAGATCGGCAAGGGCGTGGTCCGTCGCCAGGGCAGCCGGGTCGCCCTGCTGGTATTCGGCGTGCAACTGGCCGAGGCGCTGAAGGTTGGCGAGGCGCTGGACGCCACGGTGGTGGACATGCGCTTCGTCAAACCCCTGGACGAGGCCCTGGTGCGCCAGCTGGCGGCCGAACACGAGCTGCTGGTGACCGTCGAGGAAAACAGCATCATGGGCGGCGCCGGCAGCGCGGTCAGCGAGTTCCTGGCCCAGGAGAACCTGCTCAAGCCGGTGCTGCACCTGGGCCTGCCGGACTACTACGTCGAACACGCCAAGCCGGCGCAGATGCTCGCCGAGTGCGGCCTGGACGCCGCCGGCATCGAGGAATCGGTGCGCCAGCGCCTGACCAGGCTGCAGGGCTGAGCAGTCGACAGGCTGCATTGTATTAGCCGCCGCGGCGCTGATGCTGCGCGGCGCTTCGTTTGTCCGAGGTCGCGGTAACAACCGCGTGAAAAGGGAAGCAGGTGCGTGGCCGGCCAGTTCGACCGCCACAAGGCCTGCGCTGCCCCCGCAACGGTAACCGACGGTGCTCGCCTGCGAGCACGGGTTTTCCCGACACACCACTGGGCTCGCCCGGGAAGGTGGGAAGACCCCAGTCGGCAGCCCGGAGACCTGCCTCGGCGCGATCTGACTGGTGTTGCGGAGGGCATCACCGTCAAGCACCGGCGGCCGCCTCCTCGCCCGTGCTTGTCCCTGCCCTCCTCGAAAGACTTCTAACTTTTGAGGATTGATCGATGAAACTGTCCCGCCTCGCCCTGGCCGTGACCCTGACGCCCGGCCTGACCCAGGCCGCAAGTCCCGCCGAACCCTATCAGGCGCCGCCGCTGGTGGTGACCCGCGGCACTCCACTAAGCACTCCCGCGCCTAGCAGCGTGGCGGTGATCACCCGCAAGCAGATCGAAACCAGTGCCGCCAGCAGCCTGGTGGAAGTGTTGCGCACCCAGGCCGGCCTGCAGATCCGCGACACCCTCGGCGACGGCAACCGAGTCGCCATCAGCCTGCGCGGTTTCGGCGAGAACGCGGCCAACAACAGCCTGGTGCTGGTCGACGGCCGACGCCTGAACAACCCCAGCCAGCAGGCAGCCGATCTCAACAGCGTGCCCCTGGCCAATATCGAGCGCATCGAGATCATTCGCGGTGCCGGCAGCATTCTTTACGGCGACCAGGCCGTCGGCGGGGTGGTCAACATCATCACCCGCACCCCGTTGGAGAACGAAGCCTATGTGGAGACCAGTCACGGCAGCCATGACCTGGAAGCCTATCGTGGTCATGCCTTCCGCCAACTGGGCGGCGGTTTCTCGCTCTACGCCAACGGCGAAGCGCGGCATGCCGACGGCTACCGCGACAACAACCACGCCAGCTACAGCAACGCCTTCGCCCGCTTACGTCACGACCACGAGGGCGGCTGGCTGCTGGCCGAGTACCAAACCATCGATGACGAGTTGCGCTTGCCCGGCGCCCTGAGCGAGAACCAGCGCCGCGCCGACCGCAAGACCAGCTTCAAACCGCGGGACTTCAGCGACAGCAAGACCCAGGTCAATCGCTTCGCCGCCCGCCAGGCACTCGATGACACCTGGACGGCCGACTTCGACTACAGCTACCGCGACAGCGACAGCGTAGGCTTCCTCTCCGCCCCCTTCACCCAGGGCACCCGCGTCGAGACCCTGAGTCCACGCCTGACCGCGCACTGGGACAGCGCGCTCGGGCGCAGCGAATGGCTGCTCGGCCACGACCACATCACCAGCGACTACGAACTGGCGTCCGCCTTCGGCACCACCCGCTTCCGCCAGACCCTGCGCGACTGGTACAGCCAGCTCAGCCAGCCCCTGGGCCACGAGTTGACCCTGACCCTGGGCTATCGCGCCAGCGAGGCGGAGGATCGCAATCAAGGTCTTGGCCTGCGTCACACCGATCGGGAGGACAGCACCAGCCTGGGCCTGAGCTGGCAAGCCGATACCCACACCCGCCTGTTTCTCAAGCGCGAGGACGTACTGCGCTTCGCCAACGTCGACGACAACGGCTTCACCTCTCCCGGCACTCGCTTCCTCGAGCCGCAGACGGGGGTGTCATGGGAAGGCGGGATCGAATGGCAGGATGCCGTGCAGCGCTACCAGCTGAGCCTCTATCGTCTCGACCTGAAGAACGAAATCGCCTTCGACAGTGCCGCGCCCGGCCCCTTCGGCCCGGGCGCCAACGTGAATCTGGATGACACCCGTCGCGACGGCCTGCTGCTCGAAGGGCGGCGCCAATTCAACGACCGCCTGAGCCTCAATGGCCAGTACAGCTTCACCGACGCACGCTACCGAGGGGGTAACTTCAAGGACAACGACGTGCCTTGGGTCGCCCGGCACACGGCCAGCCTGAGCCTGAGCTACCTGCTAGTGAAGGGGCTGGCCGGCTACGTCGAGGCCAACTACACCGGCCCACGTTACCTCGCCAGCGACGACGCCCATGCCCTGCCCCGCGAAGGTGGTTATACCCTGCTCAATCTCGGCTTGAGCTACGACTATCGACAGTTCAGCAGCAAGTTGAGGGTCAACAACCTGACCGGCAAACGCTACGACAGCCATGCCGGCCACAATGCCTTTATTGCAGGCAATAAGGCGCTCTATCCAGCACCGGAAGAAGAAGTGCAACTGAGCGTCGGCTACCGCTTCTAATCCCCCAGCATCGGCAGCCAGGCCCCGCGATCGCGGGTCCTGGCGCACTCAGAGCACTACCGAGCCTCGGCCAACAGCGCGCAGAGTTTCTCGGTGGCCGCCAGCATCTGAAAACTGGGCCGCTCCAGGCCCTTGTCCGGCACCGGATAGAGCTGGTTGCGGCGCACCGCGGCCAGCCCCGGCCAGCTGCGCCAGATATCCAGCTGGGCGCCTGAGCCGGCGAGTATCACCTCGGGGTCGCGCTGCAGTACCGCCTCGACGCTGACCTGCGGCGCCGGCAGGGCGAGGTCGGCGAAGACGTTTTCGGCACCGCACAGACGCAGGGCATCGCTGATGATCTGCCGCCCGCCTATGGTGTACAGCGGCTTGTCCCAGATCTGGTAGAACACCCGCAGCGGCCGCTCGCGGCGGTAATGGGCGTGCAGCTCGGTGAGCCGCTCGCCGAAGCGCCGGCGCAGCTGGCGGCCCTGCTCGGCGCGCCCGAGGCGCTCCCCGATCTCGGCGAACTGCTCGGCCAGATTGTCCAGATCGCGCGGTTCGGCGATCAGCAGGGGGATGCCGAAATCCCGCAGCTGCCGGCGCTGGGCCGGGCTGATGCTATCGGGCCAGAGCAGCACCAGGTCGGGCTGCAGACCGATCAGGCTCTCCATCTCCAGCTGGCCATAGCGCCCCACCGACGGCAGGTGGCGCAGCGCGGCCGGCCGTTCGCCACCGTCCAGCACCCCGACCAGCAGGTCGACGGCATCCAGCTCCACGACGATTTCGCTGAGCGAAGGCGCCAGACTGACCACCCGCTCGACCGCCAGTGCCGGCCAGGCCAGCAACCCGAGCAGAAACAGCGCCAGGCGAGGCATCAGCCGAGTTGGCGGGGGATGCGGTAGAGGTAGAGCAGTACCAGGCTGGACAGGCCGAGCAGCAGCAGCGGTATCCCCTCCAGGCCGGCGAAGACGGCAACGGCGGCAATCCAGGCCGGCAGTGCGGCCACCCACATGGCGCGGCCCCGGCACAGGCCCAAGGCCTGCCAGGCATCCGCCTCCTGGGGGCTGTCGAGGGCTTTCTCGGTCGCCACCAGGGCGCGCTTGTAGGCCCCGAACAACGGCAGGCTGGCGAACATCGCCAGTAGCCCGGCGATGAACAGCGGCATGGCCAGCACGCCCGGCTGGCGACCGGCGCCGAACAGCAGGTTGAGGCAGAACAAGGGCGTCAGGGCCAGCGCCACCCGCACCCACCAGGCCAGCGCCAGGCGGCGGCGCATCTCGCCACGGTTCACAGGGAGTCCTCGACCTCGCCCTGATGCAGGTTGCCGAGCAGGTGGCCGAGCTTGCCGGCCTTGGTCGCCAGGTACTTCTTGTTGTGCGGGTTGTGGTCGATCTGCAGCGGTACGCGGGTGGCCACGGCCACGCCCATATCGCCCAGGGCATTGACCTTGCGCGGGTTGTTGGTCATCAGCTTGAGCGCGCGAATGCCCAGGTGCTCGAGCATCGGCCGGCAGATCGCGTAGTCGCGCTGATCGGCGCCGAAGCCCAGGCGCTCGTTGGCTTCGACCGTGTCGGCGCCGCCGTCCTGCAACTCGTAGGCGCGGATCTTGTTCAGCAGGCCGATGCCACGGCCCTCCTGACGCAGGTAGAGCAGCACGCCGCGGCCCTCGGCGGCGATCGCACGCAGCGCCGCCTCGAGCTGGAAGCCGCAGTCGCAGCGCAGGCTGAACAGCGCGTCGCCGGTCAGGCACTCGGAATGCAGGCGCCCCAGCACCGGCTCGCCGTCGGCGACATCGCCGAAGGTCAGCGCGACGTGCTCCTTGCCGGTGGCCTCCTCGAGAAAGCCATGCATGGTGAACACGCCGAACGGCGTAGGCAGTTGGGAGGCGGCGACGAACACGACAGGCACCGGATGCTCCTAAGAAGATAAGGCCGGGAAAGTGACAAGAGCGGCATTGTAACAGCAGCCCCCGCCAGGGGGTCAGCCTGAATTACCGATGATAAGGATCGGCCCGCCTCAGTGCTTGGACTCCAGTACCAGCACATCCTGCTCGACCTTCCAGCCGACCCGGCTGAGAAAGCTCATGCCGAGCAGCGCCTCGGTCGGCGAGTCGCCCTCCAGCACCACGGCCTCGACCCCCAGCACCTCCAGGCTACCGAGCTTGACGCTCTTGAGGTTGACCTTCCAGCCTCGCGCCGTGCCGCTGGCCGTACTGACCTGCAGGGGCCGGCCCTCCACCCGGTAGTCGATGCCCAGGCGGCGGGCCTGACCGCCGTTGAGGGCGATCGAGGTGGCGCCGGTATCGACCAGAAACTGCACCGGGTGGCCGTTTACCGAACCGGCGGCCCAGTAGTGCCCGCCTATGCCCTTGGCGATGCTCAGCTGACGCTTGCTCGCTTCGGCGAAGCCGTCGCTGTACTCGCGGCTCAGACCATAGCTGCGCTCGACACCACCGACCCGCAGCACCGCGCCACGGCTGTCGGCGCTGACCACCTGCACGCCGCCCGGCCCGGTCTGGCCGACCTTAACCAGCTTGCGCTGACCGTCGACATTGAGCACCGCCGCCCCGGGGAACAGGCCGACCACCCGCACCTGCGGCTCGGCCCAGACGCATCCGGCGGCAGCCAGCAGCACGCCGGCCGCAAACCATTTCGATCCCTGTTTCACGCTCGCTGCTCTCCTTAGTCGAAGGGATAGGGTTGTTGCCAGTGCTTGAACACCGGCCGCAGGCTGCCACGCCTGACCAGCTCGTCCATGCGCCTGTCGAACAGCGCAGCCAGGGCGCGCCCCCGGGACGTATCGGCGAAGCCCAGGTACAGCGGCAGATGGGTCAACGGCGTCAGGCGAAAGCGCGCCGGCTCGGCGGCGCGCCCGAGCAGGACCTCGAGCTCGTCGTGGGCGTCGAGGAAAAAGTCGGCCCGTCGATACTGCAGCATCTGCAGGATATCGCTATCACGCTGAACTTCCCGGTAGCGCGTCAAGTTTGGCAGATAGCGTTGCAAGGCATAGCCACGCATCCACACCAGCTGCGTGGCGCCGATGCTGGCCAGGGTCGGCGCCGGGCGCTCGGCCAGGCCCAGCGCGCTGATCCGGTCGGCATCGTAGTGCCAGCGCGGGTAGATCACCCCCTGATCGATCTCGTCCTTGTAAGAGCCGACCCAGGCATCGGCCTGACCGCGCTGCACCAGGCCGATGGAGCGGGTGTAGGGCACGCTCTGGATCACCAGTTCGACGCCGGCCGGCTCGAACACCTGGCGCAGGATATCCCAGGCCAGGCCGCTACCGTCCGCCTCGGTGTCATCCTCCCAGACCTCGCTGGCCAGGCGCACCTGCGTCGGCACGACCGGCTCGGCCCGAGCGCCGGTCCAGGCCAACAGCCCTATCAATATCGTCAGCCAGAAGCCGCGCATCTCCGCCCTCCGGTCTCGCTAGAAGCCCAGTCCCGCCGCCAGACCGTTGGCCCAGCCCCAGACCACCAGCTGCATGGCCAGCCAGGCGAAGACCCCGGCCAGCACATCGTCGAGCATGATGCCGACACCGCCGTGCACATGCCTGTCGACCCAACGGATCGGCCAGGGCTTGAGGATATCGAACAGGCGGAACATGACGAAGCCTAGCAGCAGCCAGAGCCAGCCCTCGGGCACCAGCCACAGGGTGATCCACATGCCGACCATCTCGTCCCAGACGATGCCCTCGTGGTCATGTACGCGCAGATCCTCGGCGACCTTGCCGCACAGCCAGAAGCCGAACAGCATGGTCAGACCGAGCATCAGCCAGTAGCCCCAGTCCGGCAGCATCTGCCACAGCGGAATGAACGGCAGGGCCACCAGCGAACCCCAGGTGCCCGGCGCCTTCGGCAGGGTGCCGGAGCCGAAACCGAAGGCCAGGAAGTGCCAGGGGTTGCGCCAGACCGAGGGCGGCACTCGCGAAGTCTCAGACACCGGCGGCTCCGAAATGCTGATAGCCCTGCGCCGGCGCGGCGATGCTGCGCCCCTGCTCGTCCAGCAGCCGCACGCCCTGGCCGGACTCGACCCGGCCGACCACCTGCACCGGCCAGCCCGCGGCCTGCAGCCCGGCCAGCTGCGGCGGCGGCAGGGTGAAGGCCAGCAGGTAGTCGTCGCCGCCGCCGAGCGCGCAGCGGCGGGCGCCCTGCTCCCCGAGCAACTCCAGCAGGGCTGCCGAGATCGGCAGGCGCGCCTGTTCGACCGACAATGCCACCCCGGAGGCCGCGGCGATGTGCCCGCAGTCGGCCAGCAGGCCGTCGGAGATGTCCAGCGCGGCCGTGGCCTTGCCCAGCAACGCCTGGCCCAAGGCCAGCTGCGGCTGCGGTGACCAGTAGCGCGCCAGTAGCGCTTCGGCGACCTCCGCCACGGCCTGCCGCCGCCCCAGCACCAGCTCCAGGGCGCCGGCACCTTCGCCCAGGCAACCGCCGACGCAGAGCAGGTCGCCGACCCGTGCGCCGGCACGGGTCAGCGCCTGGCCGGCCGGCACTCGGCCGAATACGGTCAGGGTCAGGCTCAGCGGCCCGCGGGTGGTATCGCCGCCGATCAGGCGTGCGCCGCACTGCTGCGCCATGCGGTCCAGGCCGCGGGCGAAGGCCTCGAGCCAAGCCGGCTCGGCACGGGGCAGGGTCAGGGCCAGGGTGAAGCCGATGGGCGTCGCGCCCATGGCGGCCAGGTCGCTGAGCGACACGCCGAGGGCGCGCTGCCCGAGCCGGTAGGGATCGGCCGAGGCGGGGAAATGCACGGCCTCGACCAGGGTATCGGTGGACACGGCCAGCTGTTCGCCGGCCGGCAGCTCCAGCAGGGCGCAGTCGTCGCCGATGCCCAGGGCCACGCCTTCGCCGCCCCGCGCACAGGACGCGGCGGCGAAGTAGTGACGGATCAGCTCGAACTCACCCAAGGCAGGCGCGCCGGGATCAGCGCTTGTGGGCGCGAACTTCGTCGGCGCGCAGGCGCGGCGCCAGCTTGTCCAGCACGCCATTGACGAACTTGTGTCCATCGGTGGCGCCGAACACCTTGGCCAGCTCGATGCCTTCGTTGATCACCACGCGATAGGGGATATCGATGCGGTTCTTCAGCTCGTAGGTGGACAGGCGCAGGATCGCCAGCTCGACCGGGTCGATCTCCTCCATGGGGCGGTCGAGCAGCGGCGCGAAGGCCCCGTCGATCTCGGTCTTCTGCCGCGCCACGCCGTGCAGGATCTCGTGGAAGTAGGCGCCGTCGACGGCACCGAAGTCGTTGTCCACACGGAACTGCGCTTCGATCTCGTTCAGCGCCTGGCCGGCGATGTGCCAGGAGTACAACGCCTGCATGGCCAGGGTGCGCGCCTCGCGGCGCGCCAGGGTCTTGGCGCTGGGGCCCTTCTTCGCCGGCTTCTGGCCCTGGCTGTCGTGCTGGCTCACTTGGCCTCCAACTGCGCCAGCAGGCTGACCATTTCCAGGGCGGACAGGGCGGCTTCGGCGCCCTTGTTGCCGGCCTTGGTGCCGGAGCGCTCGATGGCCTGTTCGATGGAATCCACGGTCAGCACGCCGAAGGCCACCGGCACGCCGAACTCCATGGACACCTGGGCCAGGCCCTTGGTGCACTCGCCGGCGACGTATTCGAAGTGCGGGGTACCGCCGCGGATCACCGCGCCAAGGGCGATGATGGCGTCGAACTCGCTGCGCTGAGCGACCTTCTGCGCCACCAGGGGAATCTCGAAGGCACCCGGGGCGCGGATGAGGGTGATGTCGCTTTCGCTCACACCGTGGCGCACCAGGGCATCGACGGCACCGCTTACCAGGCTTTCGACGACGAAGCTGTTAAAGCGGCCGACCACCAGGGCGAAACGGCCCTTGGGGGCGATGAAAGTACCTTCGATGGTCTTCAGGGTCATAGCGGATCTCGTCTGGGAAAGAGCCGGGGCGCGAGCCTGCGCCCCATGGGGTTATTCAGAGGGCAGGTAT
Source organism: Pseudomonas sp. MBLB4123 (assembly GCF_051904775.1). Classification (NCBI taxonomy): domain Bacteria; kingdom Pseudomonadati; phylum Pseudomonadota; class Gammaproteobacteria; order Pseudomonadales; family Pseudomonadaceae; genus Pseudomonas; species Pseudomonas sp. MBLB4123. Next base: position 4,062,223 of record NZ_CP196711.1, on the reverse strand, counting down.
TCTACAACTTCCAGGTCGAAACCGGATATTGCGTTGAACTTCATCGGCGAACTCATCAGGCGCATCTGGCGCACGCCCAGATCGCGGAGGATCTGCGAGCCGGCGCCGACGGTGCTGTAGGTGGTCGGATTGGCCGCCCTGTGCTCGTGGCCGAGCTGACGCTCCAGATGGGCCAACAGATCCGGGCCGGTCAGCGGGTTGCCCAACAGCAGCACCACGCCGCTGCCGGCCTTGGCCACCTCGGCCATGGCCGCGCGCAGACTCCAGCGCCCCTCCTGCTTGACCATGAACAGGTCGCGCAGCGGGTCCATGTTGTGCACCCGCACCAGGGTCGGCTCCTCGGGGCTGATGCTGCCCAGGGTCAGGGCCATATGCACGTCGCCCTCCACCGCGTCGCGGTAGGTCACCAGATTGAAGTGACCCAACTCGGTGTCCAGCTCCTGCTCGCTGATGCGCTCGACGGTGCGTTCGTGGATCAGCCGGTAGTGGATCAGGTCGGCGATGGTGCCGATCTTGATGCCGTGCTCGGCGGCGAACTCCTCCAGCTCCGGGCGACGGGCCATGGTGCCGTCGTCGTTCATGATCTCGCAGATCACCCCGCTCGGCTCGAAGCCGCCCATGCGCGCCAGGTCGCAGGCCGCCTCGGTATGCCCGGCCCGGGCCAGCACGCCGCCCGGCTGGGCCATCAGCGGAAAGATGTGGCCGGGGCTGACGATGTCGTCGGCCTTGGCGTTCTTCGCCGCCGCGGCCTGCACGGTGCGCGCCCGGTCCGCGGCGGAGATGCCGGTGGTGACGCCTTCGGCGGCCTCGATGGACACGGTGAACTTGGTGCCGAAGCCGGAGCCGTTGCGCGGCGCCATCAGCGGCAGCTTGAGCAGCTCGCAGCGCTCGCGGGTCATCGGCATGCAGATCAACCCGCGGGCGAAACGGGCCATGAAGTTGATGTGCTCGGCGGTGACCGCCTCGGAGGCGATGATCAGGTCGCCCTCGTTCTCGCGGTCCTCGTCATCCATGAGGATGACCATCTTGCCGGCGCGGATGTCTTCGATCAGTTCTTCGATGCTGTTGAGTGCCATGCTGGCGGTTCCTTAATTCTTCAGGTAGCCGTGTTCGGCCAGAAAGCTTTCGGTCAGGCCGGCGGCCTTGGGTTCGGCGGCCTTGTCGCCGAGCAGCAGGCGCTCCAGGTAACGCGCCAGCAGGTCCACCTCGAGGTTGACCAGTCGCCCCGGACGGTAGTCGACCATGATGGTCTCGGCTAGGGTGTGCGGCACTATGGTCAGCTCGAACTCGGCGCCGCTCACGGCATTGACCGTCAGGCTGGTGCCGTCGACCGTGATCGAACCCTTGTGGGCGATGTACTTGGCCAGCTCGCGCGGCGCGCGAATCTTGAATTGCACGGCGCGGGCATTGTCCTCGCGCGACAGCACCTCGCCGACGCCGTCGACATGGCCGCTGACCAGGTGCCCGCCCAGGCGGCTGCTGGGGGTCAGGGCCTTCTCCAGGTTGACCCGGCTGCCGGGCTTGAGGTCGACGAAGGCGGTGCGCGCCAGGGTCTCGCGGCTGACATCGGCCCAGAAGCCGTCGCCGGGTAGCTCCACCGCGGTCAGGCAGACGCCATTGACCGCGATGCTGTCGCCCAGCTTGACGTCGCCCAGGTCGAGCTTGCCGGTCTCGACGTAGACGCGCACGTCACCGCCCTTGGGGCTCAGCGCCCGAATGCTGCCGATGGCTTCGATTATGCCGGTGAACATAGCGCCTCCGCGGACTCGGAAACGACACGAGGCGGATGGAACACGCCGCGCGCCGGAGTCGAGTGATAAGTCTGTGACATCTGGACGAACTCCTGTTTATCAAAAACAGGGCGTGACTGATCGAAAGGGATCTGGCAGGCGCCGGCTACGGCCCCCTTGCAGACAATCCCGCTCTCTCTTTATCCGGACTGTGACCGTCGGCCCCGGAATCGCACCGGGTCTGCTGACCTTGCCGGCGCCCTGCGACAGGACCCTCGGCAAGCGCTCGCGGGCTAGGCGCCTTGCGCGCCATTACCGCCGGTGGGGAATCGCACCCCGCCCTGAGAACGTTGCGGCCACCCAAATGGCCGAGACGCGTTGTACCACAATTGCCCCCGCCCTGCATGGTCCGAGGCCCGCACCCGGCCGCTCAGTCCCTGCCCTTGGGCACGGCGACGATCCGCCAGTCATCGCCCACGGCGCGCAGGTCGACGATCTTCAGCTCCAGGGCCTCGGCCATGCGCGCCAGGGGCAGGTCGAGCAGCGGGCGGGCGCTGGAGCCGAGCAGCTTGGGCGCGACGAACAACTGGTATTCGTCGACCAGCCCCTGGCGGGCGAAGGCGCCGGCCAGGCGTGGCCCGGCCTCGACCAGCACCTCGTTGGCGCCGCGGGCGGCCAGCTCGGCCAGCAACTTGCCCAGGTGTACATGACCGTTGCTGCCGGGCACGGCCAGCAGCTCGTGCCCCTCCTCGAGGAAGCGCTCGCGCGCCGCGGCCGCGGCACAGGTGGCCACCAGCGCCGGCCCGGCCTGGAAGAACGGCACGTCCAGCGGCACCCGCAGGCGCCCGTCGACCAGCACCCGCAGCGGTGGACGGGCCGCGGCCAGGGCGGTCAGTTCGGCGCCCAGGCCCAGCTCGTCCGGGCGCACGGTCAACAGCGCGCCATCGGCCAGCACCGTGTCGGCGCCGCTCAAGACCACGCTGGAGCGGGCGCGCAGGCGCTGCACCGCCGACCGTGCCGCCGGGCCGGTGATCCATTGACTCTCACCGCTGGCCATGGCGGTGCGACCGTCCAGGCTCATCGCCAGTTTGACTCGCACCAGTGGCAGCCCCTGCTCCATGCGCTTGACGAAGCCCGCGTTGAGGCTGCGCGCCTCGGCCTCGAGCACGCCGCAGTGCACCTCGATGCCGGCCTGCTGCAGGCGCGCCAGGCCGTTGCCGGCCACCTGCGGGTTGGGGTCGCGCATGGCCGCGACCACTCGCGCGACGCCGGCGGCGATCAGCGCATCGGCGCAGGGCGGGGTGCGGCCATGATGGCTGCAGGGCTCCAGGGTGACATAGGCGGTGGCGCCCCGGGCCCGGTCGCCGGCCTGGCGCAGCGCATGCACCTCGGCATGGGGCTCCCCGGCCCGGGCATGCCAGCCCTCACCGATGATGCGTCCGTCGACGACTATGACGCAGCCGACGCGCGGATTGGGATGGGTGGAGTACAGGCCCTTGCGGGCCAGCTCGAGGGCACGGGCCATGAAGCCCTGATCGGTGTTGTGCATCAGTCTTTCGACGGTTCGCGGGACAACCGGTCGATCTCCTCGCGGAATTCGTTGAGGTCCTGGAAGCGCCGGTACACCGAGGCGAAGCGGATATAGGCGACCTCGTCGAGCTTCTGCAACTCGCCCATCACCAGTTCGCCGAGCACCAGCGACTTGATCTCGCGCTCGCCGGTGGCGCGCAGCTTGTGCTTGATATGGGCGATGGCCGCCTCCAGGCGCTCGATGCTCACCGGCCGCTTCTCCAAGGCGCGCTGCATGCCGGCACGCAGCTTCTCCTCGTCGAAGGGCTGACGGCTGCCGTCCTGCTTGATCAGCCGCGGCATCACCAGCTCGGCGGTTTCGAAGGTGGTGAAGCGCTCCTCGCAGGCCAGGCACTCGCGCCGGCGGCGCACCTGCTCGCCCTCTGCGACCAGGCGCGAATCGATGACCTTGGTGTCGTTGGCACCGCAGAACGGACAGTGCATAGAGGGCAGTCGCCTTGAACGGGAAGGCGCCATGGTAGCGCATCCCGCCGGCAAGACAAGCCGCGGACTTTAGGGTATACAGGCGCGCCTGCAACTAAGCTTCATGGCACCCGTGCCGATGGACCTCTCCATGTCGCCGAGACCGCTTGCCGCACTTGCCCTGGCCGTATTGCTCGCTGCCTGTGCGAGCGCCCCCGACACCGCCGCGCCGCCAGCGGCCAGCCCCAAGCCGGCCGCACCCCCGCCACCGGTGCCCGAGCACCTGCGCGAGCTTAGCGGCCAGCTGCTCGGCGTGCCCAGCGGCGCCGAGGTCGAGCTGGCCCTGCTGACCCTGGACCCACGCGGCCTGCCCCAGGGCCTGTTGGGCAATATCCAGCTCAGCGGCAACGGCGGCGCCCTGCCCTTCCGCCTGATCTTCAACCCGCAATCCTTTCCCCAATCCCTGCGCGTCGAGCTGCGCGGCCGCGCCCACCGCTCCGGCCAGCTGATCCTGCGCCTGCCGCCGCTGACCATCCGCCACGCCGGCAGCCAGGCCGTCGGCACCCTGCGCCTGGTGCCCGCGCCATGATCCCGCCCCGCGAGCTGCAGGCGGCGCTGGGCGAACGGCTCGGCGACGCCCGCCTGGCCGCCACGCCGCTGCCCGGCACGGCGCTGCGCCTGTGGCTGATCGAAGCGAGCAACATGGACCGCGCCTTCAGCCCCGAGGAGACCCGGCGCATCCTCGAGGAGCCGCCCTACTGGTGCTTCTGCTGGGCCAGTGGCCTGGTGCTGGCCCGCTGGCTGGCCGAGCAGCCGGACTGGGTGCGCGGCAAGCGCGTGCTGGATTTCGGCGCCGGCTCCGGGGTGGCGGCGATCGCCGCGGCCAGAGCCGGCGCCCGCGAGGTGGTGGCCTGCGACCTGGACCCACTGGCGCTCGCCGCCTGCCGGGCCAACGCCGAACTCAACGGCGTCGAGCTGGGCTACTCGGCCGACTTCTTCGCCGAGGCCGACCGCTTCGACCTGATTCTGGTCGCCGACGTGCTCTACGACCGCGCCAACCTGCCGCTGCTCGACCAGTTCCTCGGCCGCGGCCGCCAGGCCCTGGTCGCCGACTCGCGGGTGCGCGACTTCCAGCACCCACTGTACCGCCGCCTCGCCATGCTGGAGGCCTGCACCTGGCCGGACCTGGCCGAGCCGGCGGAGTTTCGCCGGGTCAGCCTGTATCACGCGCGACGCGATTGAGGCGCGCGCCCTTGTATCCGCGCGCCCGCGGCCGCATCTATAGTCCTACCCTCCCTGTCCCTGCCCGAGACCGATCATGAGCGACACCCCCTATATCTTCGACGTATCCGGCGCCGCCAACTTCGAACAGCTGGTCATCCAGAACTCCTTCCACAAACCGGTGCTGGTGGACTTCTGGGCCGAATGGTGCGCGCCGTGCAAGGCGCTGATGCCGCTGCTGGCGCAGATCGCCGAGGGCTACCAGGGCGAGTTGCTGCTGGCCAAGGTCGACTGCGACGCCGAACAGGACATCGTCATGCGCTTCGGCATCCGCAGCCTGCCCACCGTGGTGCTGTTCAAGGACGGCCAGCCGGTCGACGGCTTCGCCGGGGCCCAGCCGGAGTCGGCGATCCGCGCCATGCTCCAGCCCCATGTCGCCGAACCGCCGGCGCCCCAGGCCGACCTGCTGCAGGACGCCCAGGCACTGTTCGCCGACGGCCGCATCGGCGAGGCGGAGAACCTGCTCAAGCAGCTGCTCGTCGAGGACAATGAAAACGCCGCCGCGCTGATCCTCTATGCCCGCTGCCTGGCCGAGCGCGGCGAGCTCGGCGAAGCCGAGACCGTGCTCGACGCGATCCAGGGCGACGAACACAAGCAGGCCCTGGCCGGCGCCCGCGCCCAGCTGACCTTCCTGCGCCAGGCCGCCGACCTGCCGGAGGTCGCCAGCCTGAAGAGCCGCCTGGCGCAGAACGGCGAAGACGACGAGGCGGCCTACCAGCTGGCCATCCAGCAACTGGCGCGCCAGCAGTACGAGGCGGCGCTGGATGCCCTGCTCAAGCTGTTCGTGCGCAATCGCGGCTATGCCGACGGCGTGGCCCACAAGAGCCTGCTGCAGGTGTTCGACCTGCTGGGCAACGACCACCCGCTGGTCACCGTTTACCGGCGCAAGCTGTACCAGGCGATCTACTGAGCCCGCCGCCCCCGGCTGGATACAGACCGGGGAACTCCGGCCTAGCCGCCTATCCAGTGGTAGACCGGCGCATCCTCCCCCGCCTCCACGCGCACCTGCGCGCAATGGCGCAGACGCACCAGCAGGCGCTTGCCCGCCGCCTCCCCCCCGGCCAGCCCGGCCAACTGCTCGAGCAGCTGCGGGCCCTCGATCCGTCCGGCCTGGCGCACCAGCGCCAAGCAAGTCTGCCACCGGGCATCGCTCTGCACCGCCGCCCCGACCGGCGTGGCCTCGACAGGCTCCGGCGCCACGGCGGCTGGCAGCTGGGCGGCCAGCTGCGCCCAGTCCTCGGGGCCCAGCTCCACTGTCAGGTCCACCGGCCAGTCGCCGATGCGTCCACGAATACGCAGCATCTCGTCGCCCTCGCTATAGAGGCGACCATGCTCCCATGTCGCACTCGTCCGGCCAAGGGACTGGTCGAGCGCCGGCAAAAGTTGTTATAACATAACCAAATATCGACAGGAGTCCCTCACCATGCGTCACCTGCTGCTCGCCCTGCCCTTCGCACTCCTCCCCCAGGCCATCGCCCAAGCCAACGAACACCACCACGATCACGGCCACCACCATGAGCACGACCAGGCGCATGGCAGCCTGGGCGCCCACGAGCACGGCGTCGCCAGCCTCAACCTGGTGCTCGATGGCCAGCTGCTGGAATTGCAACTGGAAAGCCCTGCGATGAACCTGGTGGGTTTCGAGCACGCCGCCAAGAGCGCCGCCGATAAGGCCAAGGTCGCCGCCGCGCGCAGTCAGTTGCAAAACCCGCAGGCCCTGTTCGGCCTGAATGCAGGCGATTGCAGTCTGAGCGAGACGGAACTGGAGAGCCCGCTGTTCGAAGATGGCGAACATGAGCATGAAGGACATCACGGCGACGAAACACACGGCGAACACAGCGAAATCCATGCGCATTACCAACTCGACTGCAAAAAGCCCGACGAACTCAAGCAGCTGAACCTGGCCGAACTGTTCGAACGCTTCCCCACCACCACGAAAATTCAGGTACAACTGATCGGCCCGAGCGGCCAGCAGGGGGCCGAACTGACCCCCGCGCAGCCGCGCCTGAGCTTCTGACCCCTTGCGGGGCGGAGAACCGCCCCCATTACCGCAACCCTGGCCCACGAACCCGCCGATAGCCGGACCATGACCCGACCTCTGATCGAACTCGCCGACCTCGGCTTCGCCTGGCCCGGCCAGGCCGAGTTGCTGGACATCCCCAGTTTCACCCTGCAACGCGGCGAAAGCCTGTTCCTCAAGGGCCCCAGCGGCAGCGGCAAGACCACCCTGCTGGGCCTGCTCGGCGGCGTGCAGCTGGCCCAGCGCGGCACCGTCCGCCTGCTCGACCAGGCCCTCGACGCACTGTCGCCCGCGGCCCGCGACCGCTTCCGGGTCGACCACACCGGCTATATCTTCCAGCAATTCAACCTGCTGCCCTTTCTCTCGGTGCGCGAGAACGTCGAACTGCCCTGCCGCTTCTCGCGCCTGCGCGCCCAGCGCGCGGTGCAGCGCCACGGCAGCATCGATGGCGCCACCGCGGCCCTGCTCGAACACCTGGGCCTGGCCCCCGAGCTGCTCGGGCGGCGTGCCGACCAGCTGTCGATCGGCCAGCAGCAGCGGGTCGCCGCGGCCCGCGCACTGATCGGCCAACCGGAGCTGGTGATCGCCGACGAGCCGACCTCGGCGCTGGATGCCGACAGCCGCGAGGCCTTCCTCCAGCTGCTGTTCGCCGAATGCCGCGCGGCCGGCGCCAGCCTGCTGTTCGTCAGCCACGACCAGAGCCTGGCACCGCTGTTCGACCGCAGCCTGTCGCTGGCCGACCTCAACCGCGCCACCATGCCCCGGGAGACCTGAGATGCACCTGCTGCGCATCGCCCTGGCCAGCCTGGCCAACCGCCGTTTCACCGCGCTGCTCACGGTGTTCGCCATCGCCCTGTCCGTCTGCCTGCTGTTGGCCGTGGAGCGGGTACGCCACGAGGCCCGCGCCAGCTTCGCCAGCACCATCAGCGGCACCGACCTGATAGTCGGCGCCCGCGCCGGCAGCCTGAATTTGCTGCTGTACTCGGTGTTCCGCATCGGCAACGCCACCAACAACATCCGCTGGACCAGCTACGAGCAGCTCGCCGCGCACCGCCAGGTCAAGTGGGCCATCCCCCTTTCCCTCGGCGACTCGCACCGCGGCTACCGGGTGCTGGGTACCAGCCAGGGGTATTTCGAGCATTACCGTTACGCCCGCAGCCAGCCCCTGCGCCTGCGCGAGGGCCGCCCCTTCGCCGACGACCCGTTCGAGGTGGTGCTCGGCGCCGAGGTGGCCGAGGCCCTGCACTACCGCCTCGGCGACGACCTGGTGCTGGCCCATGGCGTGGCCAGCATCAGCCTGCTCAAGCACGACGACAAGCCGTTCCGCGTGGTCGGCGTACTCGCCCGCACCGGCACGCCGGTGGACCGCACCCTGCACATCTCCCTGGCCGGCATGCAGGCGCTGCATGTCGACTGGCAGGGCGGCATGCCGGCCCGCGGCGCGGCCCGGGTCAGCGCCGAACAGGCCCGCGCCATGGACCTGCAGCCCGAGCAGATCACCGCCGTACTGCTGGGCCTGCGCAGCAAGATCGCCACCTTCAGCCTGCAACGGGAGATCAACGAGTACCGCGGCGAGCCGCTGCTGGCGATCCTCCCCGGGGTCGCCCTGCAGGAGTTGTGGAGCCTGATGGGCACGGCGGAACAGGCGCTGTTCGTGGTTTCGCTGTTCGTCGTGCTGACCGGTTTGATCGGCATGCTCACGGCGATCCTCACCAGCCTCAACGAGCGCCGCCGGGAGATGGCGATCCTGCGCTCGGTCGGCGCCCGCCCCTGGCAGATCGCCGGCCTGCTGGTACTCGAAGCCCTGGCGCTGGCCCTGGCCGGCGCCCTGCTCGGCCTGGCCCTGCTGTACCTGGGCATCGCCGCCGCCCAGGGGCCGGTGCAGGCCCACTATGGTCTGTACCTGGCCCTGACGGTGCCGACGCTCTATGAGTGGACGCTGCTCGGCGCTATCCTGGCCGCCGCCCTGCTGATGGGCGGTGTGCCGGCCTGGCGCGCCTACCGCCAGTCGCTGGCCGACGGCCTGTCCATTCGCCTATGAGGTTGTTCCATGCCCCGCCCGTTGCTCGCCGCCCTGCTGCTCACCCTGGTCCTGCCGTCCTGGGCCGGCGTGGTACGTGAACTGACCTGGGGCGAACTGGTCCCCGCCGACGCCCCGCCGCCAATCAGCGCACCGGCACCCGTGCACGACCTGTCGCAACTGGCCGACGCCCTGGCCGCCGAGTCGGGCCCGGCGGCTAAACAGCAAGCTCCCGCCGCCCCGGTGGTCGCGGCCCTGGATGGCCAGGCGGTGAAGCTGCCCGGCTATATAGTGCCGCTGGACGTGACCGACGAGGGGCGCGTCACCGAGTTCCTCCTGGTGCCCTACTTCGGCGCCTGCATCCATGTGCCGCCACCGCCGTCCAACCAGATCGTGCATGTCACCGCCGAGTTGGGCGTGCGCCTCGATGCCCTGTACCAGCCCTTCTGGATCGAGGGGCCGCTGCGGGTCGAGGCGAGCAGCAGCGAGCTGGCCGAGGCCGGCTACCGGATGGCCGCCGACAAGATCTACCCCTACGAGCTGCCCGACAGCTGAAACGCCAAAGCCAGGCCCGAGGGCCTGGCTTCTGCGTGTCCCGCCGGCCCGTCAGTTGCGGCTGGCCAGACGATTGTCCCGCTCGAAGCGCAACTCGTTCTCGGCCCATTGGCGCCAGGAGCGCACCTGGCTGCGCGGGGCGCCGGCGCCCTCGGCCCGGTTCAACGCCGCCAGCCCGGCCTTCCAGTGGTGCTGCTCCAGCTCCAACTGGGCGACCTGCAGCCACAGCTCGCCGCTACCGGTGCGCTCGGCCAGCGGTCGCAACACCGCGGCCGCCCGGCTGCGCTCACGGGCCTGCCACCAGAACAGGCCGAGGCGCTCCTGGCGCTGACGGCTATTGGCGAGCAGGCCACTGTCGAGCAGCCCGGCCAGCAGCTGGGCGCCCTGCCAGGGCTGCCCGGCGGCGCCGGCCAGGACCACCAGGTTGTCCAGTTCCGCGGCACTGAAGCGCAGGCCCTTGGCATAGGCCGCGCGCAGGGTGGCCAGGGCCCGGTCATAACGGCCGGCCATCTGCTGCAGGGCGGCCAGTTGTCGCCATTGCCGGCTGTCGTCGGGCTTGCGTGCCAGCAGCTGGCGCTGCCAGCGCTCCGCGGCCGGATAGCGCTTGAGGTCGGCATTGACCGCCACCAGGAACTGCAGCCAGCTGTCGGCCGCTCGCGGGTTGGCCTGCACGTAGCGCTCGGCCAGGGGCAGGGCCTTGGCCGGCTGCCCCTGGCCCTGGTAGGCCTGCACCAGCAGCTGCAACACCTCCTCGGCGGCGCCGGCCTGCTGTGGCGCGAGCAGCTCGACGACCCGGGCATAGCGGCGCTCGAGCAGGTTGAGGCGGGCCAGATTGAGCCGCTCGTTGGCCTGCGACTCGGCATCCAGGCGGCCGCTGGCTAGGGCCTTGTCCAGCCAGTCGATGGCCTGGACATTCTGTCCCTGGGCCCAGGCCAGGTAGCCACGGCTGCGCCACAGCAGGGCCTGCTCCAGGCTGCCGGGCCGGGCCTTGGCGCCGTCCAGGGCGCGCCGGGCCGTGGCGTAGTCGCCCTGCTGCTGGGCCGTCTGGGCCTGGTTCAGGGCGCGAAACACCCCGGGTTCGATGCTCTGGGTGGCGGCCTGCACGGCACCGGCCGCGCAGAGCAGCAACGACAGCAATAGACGGGACATCTCAGCGCCCTCCTTCCAGGCGGAAATACAGGGTCTTGACCGCCTCGCGGGCCACTGCCAGGCCGTTCTCGGTACGCGGGGCGAAGCGCCAGCGCACCGCGGCGCGGCGCGCCTCGCGCTCGAAGACGTTCTGCGGGCTGGCCTCGAGCACCCGCAGGTTCTCCACCGCGCCGGCGCGGTTGATGGTGAAGGCCAGCTTGACATGGCCCTGGATGCCGCGCTGCAGGGCGTAGCGCGGATACTCGGGGCTGACGTCGTTGAGCGGCATCACCTCGCTTTCCGGGCCGCCGGGGCGGCCTGCGGACTCGCTCGGCGCCTCCGCGCCGGGCGCCGTGGCACCGGCCACCAGGCCGCTGAGGCTCGGCGCCGGGGCGCTGGCCAGACTGACCGCGCTGCTCAGGTTCGGCAGCGGCAGGTCCAGGGTCGGCAGGCTGGGGCTCGGCGCCATGGCCGTGGGGGCACTGGGCATCGGCGGCTGCGGCGGCTGCGCCTGGGGCGGCTGTGGCGCCTGCTGTCGACTGCGCGGCGCGCTGCTGCTGGACTCGCCGGCCAGACGCACGAAGTTGGCCACCACCAGCGGCTCGTCGGACGGCTGACTGCGCGGCGGCGCCACCATGTAGAGCATCAGCGCGAACAACGCCAGGGCCATCAGGCAAGCCCCCAGGAACGACAGCGCCAGGCGCATCAGAGCGCTCCCGAACTGGCGGCCAGGGCCACGTCCTGCACCCCGGCCAGGCGCGCCTGGTCCATCACCTGCACCACCAGGCCGGTGCGCGCGTCCTGGTCGGCCTGCACCACCACCGCGCCGTCCGGCTGATCGACGCGCAGGCGCTCGACATGGGCGCGTACGCTGCGCACGTCGACCACCTGCTTATCCAGCCAGACCTGGCCGTCGGCGGTGATGGCGATGAGGATATTGCCCTTGTCCTGGGGGCTGGCGGTCTGCGCCTGGGGGCGCTGCACCTCGACCCCCGACTCCTTGATAAAGGAGCTGGTGACGATGAAGAAGATCAGCATGATGAAGACCACGTCGAGCATCGGCGTCAGGTCGATGCCGGTGTCCTCGTCTTGCTGGTGATGGCGACGCATTCTCATGGTTGCAGCTCTCAGTCGTGACGCAGCTGGTCGGCCAGCCGCTCGAGGGCCCGGCGGGCGTCGCGTTCCAGACGCGCCAGGCTGAACAATCCGCTGATGGCCAGGACCATCCCGGCCAGGGTCGGCAGGGTCGCCTGCCACACGCCCGCGGCCATGGCACGGGGATTGCCGGTGCCGTTGATGGCCAGCACGTCGAACACCGCGACCATGCCGCTGACGGTGCCGAGCAGGCCGAGCAGCGGGTACAGCGCCACCAGGGTCTTGCCCAGGCGCAGGGGCCCGGCCAGCTGCTGCCGGGCCTGGGCCAGCCAGGCGCTGCGCACCGCCCGCTGCCAGCTGCCGGCCTCCTCGGCCAGCAGCTGCTGCCAGGCCCGGCGGCGCTCACGCACCCAGCGCGGGAAGACCCGGCGCATGAACCAGAAGCGCTCGAACACCAGGGTCCAGAACAGCACGCAGAGCCCGGCCAGGCCCCACATCACCACGCCGCCGGCGGCCATCAGGTCGAACAGCGCATGACCGCCGTCGAGCAGCCGCAGCCACAGGCCGAAGCCGTCAGTCACGGCGCGGCGCCCCGGACAGGTGCAGGGCGATCAGCCCGGCGCTCTGCTGCTCGAGCAGCTGGATCAGGCCCTTGCTGCGGCTGGCCAGCAGGCTGTGCAGGAACAGCAGCGGGATCGCCACCACCAGGCCCAGCACCGTGGTCACCAGGGCCTGGGAGATGCCGTCGGCCATCAGCCGCGAGTCGCCGCCACCGCTCTGGGTGATGGCCTGGAAGGTGACGATCATGCCGGTCACGGTGCCCAGCAGGCCGAGCAGCGGCGCCACCGCGGCCAGCAGCTTGAGCAGCCCCTGGCCCTTCTCCAGCGGCGGGGTCTCCTGCAGGATCGCCTCGTCCAGCTTCAGCTCCAGGGTCTCCAGATCGGCCAGCTGCGGCTTGGGCCCCAGCACGCCGATCACCCGGCCCAGGGGGTTGTCGGCGCGCGGCGTGCCCAGCTCGCGGATCTGCGCACCGACCCCGCGGCCGACGCCGGCCAGGTACACCAGGCGCCAGAGCGCCAGGATCAGGCCCAGCGCCCCCAATGCCAGGATCAGGCCACCGACCAGCCCCCCCTGCTGCACCCGATCCCACAGGCTCGGCTGGCGCTGCAACTGCGCCAGCAGGTTGCCGCGGCTGGGGTCGATCGGCAGAGGGGCGAGGGCGTTTGCGCTCTCCAGGTAATCGTTCACCAGGCCCAGGCCGGAGGGCTGGCGCAACGGCGCCAGCAGCTCGCCGGCATCGGCGTCGTAGCGCAGGAAGGCGTCCTCGCCGAAGGCGGCGAAGCTGCCGACGCGCAGCACCGGCTGCACCCGGCGCACGCCGTCGGCGGCCACCACCGGCAGTTCCAGGCGCTCGATGCGGCCGCTGGCGGCCAGGTCTTCGAGCAGCAGCATCCAGTAGCCGTCGAGGTCTTCGGCCGACGGCAGGCTGCGGCTCTCGGCCAGGGCCTCGAGGCGCTGCAGGCGCTCGGGGTACTGGGCGTTGAGCAGGCTGTCCTGCCACTGGCCGGCGACATCGCCGGCGCTCTGCCGGACCACGCCGAACAGCTCGCCGAGGTGGCCGGCGCGCTGGGCCAGCAGCTTTTCCTGCGCGGCCAGTTCGGCCTCCAGGCGATCGAACTCGGCCTTCAGCCGCGCGGCTTCGGCTTCCTGCACCTGCAAGGCGGCCTTGGCCGTGGCCAGCAAGCGGGCCCGCTCGCCCCGCTCGGCGACGAAGGCCTGCTCGCGCGCGGCCATGGCCGAAGCCTCGGCGGCACGCTCGCTGCGGATGCGCTGCAGCAGTTGATCGGGATTGAGCGGCTCGGCGGCGCCGGCCAGCGTCGGCAACAGACCGAGGAGCACGACGGCGAGAAAACGGCGGTTCATCGGACAGCCTCCTGGTTCAGCGGGCGCACCGGCAGTTCGAGCAGCGCCGGAGCCTGCTCCTGGCGGGCGATGGCGATGGCCTGGTGCAGCGGGCGCCGGGCAGCGCCGTCGAGCAGCTGCCAGCTGCCGCTCTGCGGGTTCCACCAGCCGCTCTCGTGACCGTCGAGGGTCTGGTAGTAGAGCATGGTGCGGCCGAGCCGGAGGAACTCGACGCTGCGGGCACCGGCTTCGCTCGCCAATTCGCCGCGCCAGGCCTCCAGGGTGCGGCCATAGTCGCTCTCGACCTGGTAGGCCTCGAGGATGCGCCGGTACTTCTCCGCCAGGCTGACGTCGGCCCGTGGCAGCAGCTCCTGCAGCTGGGCCAGGCGGTCGCTGCGTTCCTCGGGCAGGAACGGCAGGTCGGCGGCGACGAACTGGCCGAGCACCTCGACCATCCGGCGCATCTGCGGCGTGACCGCCTCCTGGGTACGCTCGATGCCATCCAGCTGCTGCTGATAGCCCGCCAGTTCCTTGCGCTGGGCCGCCACCAACTCGCGCAGCTGGGCGTTGTAACCCTTCAGCGCCTCGGCTTGCTGCAGGGCATTGCGGTATTCGCCGAGCATCGCCCGGCTGGCGTCATCCAATTGCTCGATGCGCGCCTGCGAGGCCTTGGCCTCGGCGGCCAGGCGCTGGCTTTCGTCCAGCGCGGCGTCCAACGGCGCCGCCAACAGCGGCGTGCTGCCGAGCAGCAAGGCAGCGGCCAGCGCGCGAAGGGTATGAGGGGGCATGGGGACTGTCCTCGTCCAAAGGGCTCAGATCAAAAAGAGAAACATTATCATCCGCGAATAGGGCGAAAGCAACGGACAAAAGGCCGCAGAAGGCCGGGGGCTTTTATTGAGCTGGATCAAGTGTCGATTTTCTTAGCTCCCTAACATCATTCGCAACCAACAGCCCTCGATGACTCGACCGGAGCCACCATGCGCAAGTCCCTGCTCACCCTCTCCCTCCTGGCCATGGCAGTGGCCGCCCCCCTCGCCCAGGCCTACCAGGCCGGCGATATCCTGGTCCGTGCCGGCGCCATCACCGTCGATCCGCAAGAGAACAGCAGCGATATCTGGGTGGGTGCACTGAACAGCAACGTAGCCGGCACCAAGGCCTCGCTCAACAGCGACACCCAGCTGGGCCTGAACTTCGCCTATATGCTGAACGATCACCTCGGCATCGAACTGCTGGCGGCGACGCCCTTCACCCATGATGTCGGCGTGAAAGGCATGCCGGGCGCCTTCGCCGGCCTGAACGGCAAGCTGGGCGAGCTCAAGCAGCTGCCGCCGACCCTGAGCCTGGTGTATTACCCGCTGGACGGCGGTTCGCGCTTCCAGCCCTATGTAGGCGCGGGCATCAACTACACCTGGTTCTTCGACGACAAGCTGAGCAGCGAAGCCGAGACCAAGGGCTTCCGTGGCCTGGACATGGAGGACTCCTGGGGCCTGGCCGCCCAACTGGGCATGGACTACATGCTCGGCGAAAACCTGCTGATCAACGGCCAGGTGCGCTATATCGACATCGACACCACGGGCACCACCTCCTTTGCCGGACAGAAGGTCAAGGTCGATGTGGAAGTCGATCCCTGGGTCTATATGGTCGGCCTGGGCTACCGATTCTGAGTCCTGCCCCCACGAAAAAGCCGGCATTGCGCCGGCTTTTTTATTCAGTGCACGCCTCAGGCGAGGCCCAACAGGCGCTGCAGCCCCAGGCGCAGCGGGGTGGGCGGCGGCAGCCGGTAACCGTCCTGCAAGCGCCGGTTGTCCGCCCGCGAGTGGCGGATGTCACCAGCCCGCGGCGCCTCATGACTGACCGCCGGCAGGCCGCCGAACAGCCCGCCGATCTCGGCCAGTAGCTGGTTGAGACTGGTGGCCTGGTTCCAGCCGACGTTCACCGCCCCCGGCACGGCTGCAGGCGCGGACAGCGCCTGCAGCAGCACCGCGATCAGGTCGGCGATGTAGAAGAAGTCGCGGGTCTGCTCGCCATCGCCGAACACCGTGATCGGCTGCCCCTGCTGGGCGCGCTGGGTGAAGATGCTGATCACCCCGGAATAGGGCGAGGACGGGTCCTGGCGCGGCCCGAAGATGTTGAAGAAGCGGAAGATCGCCGGCTCCAGGCCATGCTGGCGCCGATAGAAGTCCAGGTAATGCTCGCTGGCCAGCTTGTCCGCCGCGTAGGGCGTCAGCGGCGCCTTCGGCGTGTCCTCGTCGATGGCCTGGCCTTCGCCGTTATTGCCATAGACCGCCGCACTGGAGGCGAACAGCACGCGCTTGACGCCGTGCACGCGCATGGCCTCGCAGACGTTGAGGGTGCCGACGAAGTTGCTCCTGTGGGTGCTCACCGGATCATCCACCGAAGCCTGTACCGAGGCCACCGCCGCCAGGTGCGCCACCGCGCGACAGCCGGCCACGGCCTCGTTCACCTGAGCGGCGTCGGCCACGTCGCCTTCGATCAGCTGCAGACGCGGATTGTCCAGCGGTAGATTGCTGCGCTTGCCCATCGACAGGTCGTCCAGCACCCGTACGGCCTGGCCTTGGGCGAGCAGGGCGTCGACCAGGTGCGAGCCGATGAAGCCGGCACCGCCGGTGATCAGGATGGGCGCGTCAGACATGGCGGTAGTAGCGGTCCAGCAGGCTCGGCAGCCCGGCGCGCCAGGCGCGCGGCTTGATGCCGAAGGTATGGAGGATCTTCTTGCAGGCCAGCACCGCATGCTGCGGCTCTTCGGCCGCATCGGGGCGCGCGGCATGGGCCTGGGGGCTGATTTCCTCCACCAGGTCGTGGCGGTAGTTGCGCGCCTCGCCGAGCACCGCCTGCCCCAGGGCCAGGGCGGTGGTCGCCTCATGGCCGCCGTAGTGGTAGGTGCCCCACAGCGGCGATTGACAATCGAGCTGCTTGAGCACGGCGAGGATCACCCGGGCGGCATCGTCCACCGGCGTCGGGTTGCCGCGCCTGTCGTCGGCGAGGCTCAGCTCGCCGCCCGCCTCGGCCCGGGCCAGGAAGCGCGCCAGCAGGCCCTGGGGACTGTCGTCCAGCAACCAGCCGAAGCGCAGCAACACATGCTTGGGGCAGACCGCGCGCACGCTCTGCTCCAGACGCAGCAAGGCCTGGCCACGACCGCCCAGGGGCTGCGGGTCTTCCTTCTCGCTGTAGGCGGTCACCCGCGAGCCGTCGAATACCCGATAGCTGGAAGGCTGCACCAGGCGGATGTCGTGATGCCGGCAGAGCTCGGCCAGGCGCTCGACCGCCCGCTCCTGGGCGGCCAGACGCGCGACGTCCACCGCCCCGGCCTGGAACCAGTCGAAGTAGTAGGCCAGGTTGACCAGGGCGTCGGGACGGGTGTCGTCGAGCAGCTGGGTCAGGCTGGCGGCATCCCAGCCGCCTTCCGGCGGGCGCGGCGCGAGAAAGCCGATGTCTTCCTCGGCGCCGAGGCGGATCAGGGTCTGCCCCAGCGCGTTACCGCCCCCCAGCAGCATCAGGCGCATTCGCATGATTTAGGCTGAACTCAGGCGATCAGAAGGGGATGTCGTCGTCGAAGCTGTCGAAGTCCGCCGCCGGCTGGGCCGGCTGCTGCGGGGCCGGGCGCGAAGCCGGCTGCTGCGGGGCGCGCTGCGGTGCCGGACGCTGCTGACGCGGTGCGTTGTCGCCGCTGTCGCCGCTCGGGCGGCCGCCGAGCAGCTGCATGGTGCCCTGCATGTCGACGATGACCTCGGTGGTGTAGCGCTTGACGCCGTCCTTCTCCCACTCGCGGGTCTGCAGCTTGCCCTCGATGTACACCTGGGAGCCCTTGCGCAGGTACTCGCCGGCGATCTCGGCGACCTTGCCGAACAGCGCCACGCGGTGCCACTCGGTCTTCTCGACCTTCTGTCCGGTCTGCTTGTCGGTCCACTGCTCGCTGGTGGCCAGGCTCAGGTTGGTCACCGCGTTGCCGCTGGGCAGGTAGCGGGTTTCCGGGTCCTGTCCGCAGGTGCCGACCAGAATGACTTTGTTAACCCCACGGGCCATAACGTTCTCCTAGGCTTTCAGCACGTCGCCGGCGCCGCTTCGATCAGGCGTTCCAGGGACGTGCGATCCAATTGTTGGGTATCCAGTTTGATGTAGAGGGCGGCCTCGTCACGCACCACCACGGCATCCGCCACTCCGGGCACGGCCAGTAATCGCTCGGCCAGCCCCGCTTCTTGCAAGGCCGCGGCTGAAAGCGGCAGGCGCAGGCTGGTGACATAAGGCGGTTCGCGCATAGTAACAGCAAAGACCAGCCAAAGCAGGGCCAGCAGGGCGCAGCCGAGGAACACACCCGACAGGCTGTAGTGCTGATACAGCCAGCCACCGAGGATGCCGCCCAGGGCCGCGCCGAGGAACTGGCTGGTGGAGTACACCCCCATCGCCGTGCCCTTGCCGCCGGCCGGGGCGACCTTGCTGATCAGCGAGGGCAGCGAGGCCTCCAGCAGGTTGAAGGCGGTGAAGAACACCACGGTGCCCAGCACCAGCGCGCGCAGGCTGTCGCCGAACGCCCAGAAGTACAGCTCGCAGGCCAGCAGCACGGCCACCGCACCGAGCAGCACCCGCTTCATCCGGCGCTTCTTCTCGCCGTAGATGATGAAGGGCACCATGCCGAAGAAACCGATCAGCAGCGCGGTCAGGTACACCCACCAGTGCTCTTCCTTGGCCAGCCCACCCTGCTCCACCAGGGCCAGCGGCAGGGCGACGAAACTGGCCATGAGGATGGCATGCAGGGCCAGGATGCCGAAGTCCAGACGCAGCAGGTCGGCGTGCTTGAGCGTCGGCCACAGCGCCTGCTTGGCCACCCCCGACTCGCGGTGCTGCAGCGGCCCGGCCGTGCGCGGCACCAGGCCGGCGACTATCAGGATGCCCAGCAGGGCCATGGCCGCGGTGGCCCAGAACAGCCCGGACAGGCCGAAGGCGCGGGTCAGCAACGGCCCGACCACCATGGCGACGGCGAAGGACAGGCCGATACTCATGCCGATCATGGCCATGGCCTTGGTCCGGTGCTGCTCGCGGGTCAGGTCCGAGAGCAGCGCCATCACCGCCGCGGAGATGGCGCCGGCGCCCTGCAGCACGCGCCCGGCGACCACTCCCCAGATGGAGTCGGCGTTGGCCGCCAGCACGCTGCCGGCGGCGAAGATCAGCAGCCCGGCATAGATCACCGGGCGCCGGCCGATGCGGTCGCTGAGCATGCCGAAGGGAATCTGCAGCAGCGCCTGGGTCAGGCCGTAGGCGCCGATGGCCAGGCCGATCAGCGCCGGCGTGCTGTCGGCCAGCTCCATGCCGTAGGTCGCCAGCACCGGCAACACCATGAACATGCCGAGCATGCGGAAGGCGAACACCAGCGCCAGACCACCGGCCGCGCGGGTTTCGCCGCCACTCATGCGCTCGCTGTGCGAATCGTGCATTTACCAAAGCCCTACCGAAACAAGGCGGCGATTCTAGCAGCCATCCCGTCCGCGGCACAGGCGCGCACTTTGCCGCAGGGCGACGCCAGGCCCTATACTCGCGGGTTTCCGCCCGCCATGCGAGGCCGCTGTTTGTGGACAAGATTCTGATCCGTGGGGCACGTACCCATAACCTGAAGAACATCGACCTGACCCTGCCGCGCGACAAACTGATCGTGATCACCGGCCTGTCCGGCTCCGGCAAGTCCTCCCTGGCCTTCGACACCCTCTACGCCGAGGGCCAACGCCGCTACGTCGAATCCCTGTCGGCCTACGCCCGGCAGTTCCTGTCGATGATGGAGAAGCCCGATGTCGATACCATCGAGGGCCTGTCCCCGGCCATCTCCATCGAGCAGAAATCCACCTCGCACAACCCGCGCTCCACCGTCGGCACCATCACCGAGATCTACGACTACCTGCGCCTGCTCTATGCCCGCGTCGGCATCCCGCGCTGCCCGGACCACGACGTGCCGTTGGAGGCGCAGACCGTCAGCCAGATGGTCGACCAGGTGCTGGCCCTGCCCGAGGGCCGCAAGCTGATGCTGCTGGCCCCGGTCATACGCGAGCGCAAGGGCGAGCACCTGTCGGTGTTCGAGGAACTGCGCGCCCAGGGCTTCGTCCGCGCCCGGGTCGACGGCAAGCTCTTTGAGCTGGACGAGCTGCCCAAGCTGGACAAGCAGAAGAAGCACTCCATCGACGTGGTGGTGGATCGCTTCAAGGTCCGCGAGGACCTGCAGCAGCGCCTGGCCGAGTCCTTCGAGACCGCCCTCGGCCTGGCCGACGGCATCGCCCTGGTGGCGCCCATGGACGGGGAAGAAGGCGAGGAGATCATCTTCTCCGCGCGCTTCGCCTGCCCCCACTGCGGCCACTCGATCAGCGAGCTGGAGCCCAAGCTGTTCTCCTTCAATAACCCGGCCGGCGCCTGCCCCACCTGCGACGGCCTGGGGGTCAAGCAGTTCTTCGACGCCAAGCGCCTGATCAACGGCGAGCTGACCCTGGCCGAAGGCGCGATCCGCGGCTGGGACCGGCGCAACGTCTACTACTTCCAGATGCTCGGCTCCCTGGCCGCGCATTTCGGCTTCAGCCTGGAGATTCCCTTCGACGAGCTGGCCGCCGAGCAGCAGAAGGTCATCCTGTTCGGCAGCGGCGCGCAGAACGTCGACTTCAAGTACCTCAACGACCGCGGCGATATCGTCAAGCGCTCCCACCCCTTCGAGGGCATAGTGCCGAACCTGGAGCGGCGCTACCGCGAGACCGAGTCGGCCAGCGTACGCGAGGAACTGGCCAAGTTCCTCAGCACCCAGCCCTGCCCGGACTGCCGCGGCACCCGCCTGCGCCGCGAGGCCCGCCACGTATGGATCGGCGAACGCACCCTGCCGGCGGTCACCGGCCTGCCGGTGGGCGAGGCCTGCGACTACTTCGGCGAGCTGCATCTCTCCGGCCGCCGCGGCGAGATCGCCGAGAAGATCCTCAAGGAAATCCGCGAGCGCCTGCAGTTCCTGGTCAACGTCGGCCTCGACTACCTGACCCTGGACCGCAGCGCCGACACCCTGTCCGGCGGCGAGGCCCAGCGCATCCGCCTGGCCAGCCAGATCGGCGCCGGCCTGGTGGGGGTGATGTACATCCTCGACGAACCGTCCATCGGCCTGCACCAGCGCGACAACGAGCGTCTGCTCGGCACCCTCACCCACCTGCGCAACCTGGGCAACACGGTCATAGTGGTGGAGCACGACGAAGACGCCATCCGCCTGGCCGACTACGTGGTCGATATCGGCCCGGGCGCCGGCGTGCACGGCGGCCAGATAGTCGCCGAGGGCACCCCGGACCAGGTCATGAGCCACCCGGACTCGCTGACCGGCAAATACCTCTCGGGGCGCGAGCGCATCCGCTACCCGGAAACCCGCACGCCCGTCGACCGCAAGAGGCTGCTCAAGCTCAAGGGCGCCCGCGGCAACAACCTGCGCAACGTCGACCTGGAGATTCCGGTCGGGCTGCTCACCTGCGTCACCGGAGTGTCCGGCTCGGGCAAGTCGACCCTGATCAACAACACCCTGTTCCCCCTCGCGGCCACCGCGCTGAACGGCGCCACCACCCTGGAAGCCGCGTCCCACGACGGCTTCGACGGCCTGCAACACCTGGACAAGGTGGTCGACATCGACCAGAGCCCGATCGGCCGCACGCCGCGCTCCAACCCGGCCACCTACACCGGCCTGTTCACCCCGATCCGCGAGCTGTTCGCCGGGGTGCCGGAGTCGCGCTCGCGCGGCTACGGCCCGGGGCGCTTCTCCTTCAACGTCAAGGGCGGACGCTGCGAGGCCTGTCAGGGCGACGGCGTGATCAAGGTGGAGATGCACTTCCTGCCCGACATCTACGTGCCCTGCGACGTGTGCAAGGGCAAGCGCTACAACCGCGAGACCCTGGAGGTGAAGTACAAGGGCAAGAGCATCACCGAGGTGCTCGACATGACCATCGAGGAGGCCCGCGCCTTCTTCGACGCGGTGCCGGCCATCGCCCGCAAGCTGCAGACCCTGATGGACGTCGGCCTGTCCTACATCAAGCTGGGACAGAGCGCGACCACCCTGTCCGGCGGCGAGGCGCAGCGGGTCAAGCTGTCACGCGAGCTGTCCAAGCGCGACACCGGCAAGACCCTGTACATCCTCGACGAACCGACCACCGGCCTGCACTTCGCCGACATCCAGCAGCTGCTCGACGTGCTCCATCGCCTGCGCGACCACGGCAACACCGTGGTGGTGATCGAGCACAACCTGGACGTGATCAAGACCGCCGACTGGCTGGTCGACCTCGGCCCCGAGGGGGGCTCCAAGGGCGGCATGATCATCGCCACCGGCACCCCGGAAGAGGTGGCCGAGATGCCCCAGTCGCACACCGGCCACTTCCTCCGTCCGCTGCTGCAGCGCGAGCGCACGCCCGCGACCGCCGCCGAGGCCTGACCCGGTCGCCACCGAGCACGCCAAAGCCCCGGAAGACCGGGGCTTTGGCGTTTACCGAGGCGCCTAGCGTTACACCAGGTCGAAGCGATCCAGGTTCATCACCTTGGTCCAGGCCGCGACGAAGTCTCGGACGAACTTCTCCTGGCCATCGCCCTGGGCATAGACCTCGGCCAGGGCACGCAGCTGGGAGTTGGAGCCGAACAGCAGATCGACCACGGTGCCGGTCCACTTCAACTCACCGCTCTTGCGGGCGCGGCCTTCGAGCACGTTCGCATCCCCCGCCGAGCGCTGCCACTGGGTGCCCATGTCGAGCAGATTGACGAAGTAGTCGTTGCTCAGGACTCCCGGACGCTGGGTGAACACGCCGTGCGGGCTCTTGCCGACATTGGCGTCGAGGGCGCGCAGGCCACCGACCAGCACCGTCATCTCCGGCGCGGTCAGGGTCAGCAGCTGGGCCTTGTCGACCAGCAACTCGGCCGTGAAACCCTCCAGCCCCGGCATCGCGTAGTTGCGGAAGCCGTCGGCCTTGGGCTCGAGCACCGCGAAGGCCTCGATGTCGGTCTGCTCCTGCGTGGCGTCCATGCGCCCCGGACTGAAGGGCACCGTCACCTGCTGCCCGGCCTGCTGGGCGGCGGCCTCCACCGCGGCGCAACCGGCCAGCACTATCAGGTCGGCCAGGGAGATCTTCTTGCCACCGGCGGCCGAGGCGTTGAAGTCCTTCTGGATGCGCTCCAGCGCCGCCAGGACCCTGGCCAGCTGAGCCGGCTGGTTGGCCGCCCAGTCCTTCTGCGGCGCCAGGCGGATCCGCGCGCCGTTGGCCCCGCCGCGCTTGTCGCTGCCGCGGAAGGTCGAGGCCGAGGCCCAGGCCGTGGACACCAACTCGGCGATCGACAGGCCGGAGGCGAGCACCTCGGCCTTGAGCGCAGACAGGTCCTGCGCATCGACCAAGGTGTGGTCGAGGGCCGGAATCGGGTCCTGCCAGATCAGCTCTTCCTGGGGCACCAGCTTGCCCAGGTAACGGGCGCGCGGCCCCATGTCGCGATGGGTCAGCTTGAACCAGGCGCGGGCGAAAGCGTCGGCGAAGGCCTGCGGGTCCTGATGGAAGCGCCGGGCGATCTTCTCGTAAGCCGGGTCCATGCGCAGCGACAGGTCGGCGGTGGTCATCATCGGCGGGTGCTTCTTCGACGGATCGTGGGCGTCGGGAATCAGGTCTTCCGCCTTGCAGTTCTTCGGCGTCCACTGGTGGGCGCCGGCCGGGCTCTTGGTCAGCTCCCACTCGTAGCCGAACAGCATGTCGAGGTAGCCCATGTCCCACTGGGTCGGGTTGGGCTTCCAGGCCCCCTCGATACCGCTGGTGGTGGTGTCCGCGCCCTTGCCGCTGCCCAGCTTGTTGATCCAGCCCAGGCCCTGCTCGGCGATATCCGCGCCTTCCGGTTCGGCGCCGACCAGGGCCGGATCGCCGGCGCCGTGGGCCTTGCCGAAGGTATGGCCGCCGGCCACCAGCGCCACGGTCTCCTCGTCGTTCATCGCCATGCGGGCGAAGGTCTCGCGCACGTCGCGTCCCGAGGCCACCGGATCGGGGTTGCCGTCCGGGCCTTCGGGGTTCACGTAGATCAGGCCCATCTGCACCGCCGCCAGTGGGTTGTCCAGCTGGCGGTCACCGGAGTAGCGGCTGTTGGCCTTGTCGCTGGTGGCCAGCCACTCGGTCTCAGCCCCCCAGTAGGTGTCCTCCTCCGGCGCCCAGATGTCGGGACGACCGCCGGCGAAGCCGAAGGTCTTGAAGCCCATGGATTCCAGGGCGACGTTGCCGGCGAGGATCATCAGGTCGGCCCAGGACAGCTTGTTGCCGTACTTCTGCTTGATCGGCCACAGCAGGCGACGGGCCTTGTCGAGGTTGCCGTTGTCCGGCCAGCTGTTCAGGGGCGCGAAGCGCTGGTTGCCGGTGCCCGCGCCGCCACGACCATCCGCCACCCTGTAGGTGCCGGCGGCGTGCCAGGCCATGCGAATCATCAGGCCGCCGTAATGGCCCCAGTCCGCCGGCCACCAGTCCTGGGAGTCGGTCATCAGCACGGTGAGGTCCTTGACCACCGCATCCAGGTCGAGGCTCTTGAATGCTTCGGCGTAGTTGAAGCCCTCGTCCAACGGGCTGGACAGTGACGAGTGCTGGTGCAGGGGGTGCAGATTCAGCTGGTTCGGCCACCAGTGCCGGTTCGAGGTGCCACCGCCGGCACTGTGCTTGAGAGCGCTGCCCGAGAACGGGCACTTGGTTTCGGTCGTCATATCGTCTCTACCTTCCTTATTCAGATTCAATCAGCCGCCCCAATTTCACGGCCGGGTGGTGATAGATGAACCGGGGCGCCTAGCGCCGGGCCGGCGTCTCGATCAGCCGACAGTCGTGCGGCGCCAAGCCGGCGATCGGATCGCCGCCACGGCTTGCCCGCCAGCCATCTGGCTCATACGCGCTGCCCCCCCTAATCGGGTCGAATCGACTGGCCTGCGCCATCGATAGAAACAGCCTAGACCGAGCCCAGAAACAGAACCAATGCATTAAGAGCAATTGATCGATAGAGAATTTCTTTTGTTGTCCCCATAAAAAACGGGCCTTACGGCCCGCTCGGTTATCCCTCACGCCCTCAGGCGATCAGCAGGAAGCCGATAAAGGCCAGGCCCGCCGCGATCAGGGTATAGGGCAACTGGGTCAGCGCATGGCTGATCAGGTTGCACCCCGAGCCCTGGGCAGCCAACACCGTGGAGTCGCTGTAGAAGCAGGCCTGGCTGCCGAAGGCCGAAGCCGAGAGCAAGGCACCGATCACCAGCGGAATATTGGCATCCAGGGCATAGGCCAGCGGCATGACGATAGGAATGGTGACGGCGAAGATGCCCCAGGAGGAGCCGGTGGCGAACGCCAGCAGCGCCATGGCCACGAACACCAATGCCGGCAACAGCTGCGCCGTCATGTAGGGCTTGAGCGACTCGACGACATACTGCGGCAGCAGCAGCTGGTCGCACACATCCTTGAAGATAAAGGCCGCGATCACCGTTCCGATGGCCGGCAACATGGTCTTGAAGCCCTCCATCATCTGCTCGAGCATCTCGTCCAGGGGCATCAGCCCCTGCACCAGGTAGAAGGGCACGACCAAGGCCAGGGTCGCCAGCATGCCCATCCACACGTCGATATCGAAGTAGATGGTGAAACCGACCAGCAACAGCAAGGGCACGAGGAAGTTGTGCAGCTTGCCGCCCTCCTTGTCCGCCTGTGCCAGCTCCTGCTCCACGGCCTGTACGCTCAGCTCGCCGACATGCATGGCGCCAGCCGAACCATGGCGGGCGAGCATCTCGGCCTTGCGCATTGGCCCTATGGCCGGCACCAGACCGGCGGCCACCAGCACCACAAGCAGGACCGACAGCCAGGCATAGAACATATAGGGGATCGCCTCCATGTAGACACCGATGCCCCGCCCGGTTTCGGCGATACCGTTGCTTTCCAGCAGACCGCCGAAGAACACCGCCCAGGTGGACAGCGGTACCAGCACACAGACCGGCGCCGCAGTGGAGTCGACCACATAGGCGAGCATCTCACGGGAGACCTTGAAGCGGTCGGTGACCCGCTTCATGGTCTCGCCCACGGTGAGGGCATTGAGGTAGTCGTCGACGAAGATCACCAGGCCCAGCACGCAGGTCATCAGCAACGAGGAGCGGCGCCCCTTGGCCAGCTTCAGCGCGGCGCGACCGAAGGCCAGCGCACCACCGGTACGCACCAGCAGGGCGATCAGCGCGCCGAAGCTGCCACAGACCAGGATCAGCCAGCCGATGGTTTCGTCCTGCATGACCTTGAGGGAGATCTCGGCAAAACCGCCCAGGGCGGCCTGGGGGCCGAGCAGCAGCAAGCCACTGAGCGCACCGAGCACCAGTGCCAGAATGGGGCGACGCAGGAAAATGGCGAGAACCAGGACAACGACGGGGGGAAGCAGACTAAGAGCGGTAGGTTCGGACATGATGTGCAGTTGTTCTTATAAGAGCCGGGTCACGGCGGGATCGAAGACAGACGAACCTTACCCGAGCCGACACATGCACACAATATCAAACGCGACGTGCGGAATATTATTCACAGCAGAAACAAAAAACCGGGCCTAGGCCCGGTTCTTCTCACAACCTGCAACTTACTCGGCTGCTTCCACTGCGCCGGCGACCGGACGGTCGACCAACTCAACGTAAGCCATCGGAGCGTTGTCGCCAGCACGGAAACCGCACTTGAGGATGCGCAGGTAACCGCCCTGACGGGTGGCGTAGCGCTTGCCCAGGTCGTTGAACAGCTTGCCGACGATGGCTTTCGAACGGGTACGGTCGAAGGCCAGACGACGGTTGGCAACGCTGTCTACTTTAGCCAGAGTGATCAACGGCTCGGCGACGCGACGCAGCTCTTTGGCTTTCGGCAGAGTAGTTTTGATCAGCTCGTGCTCGAACAGCGAAACCGCCATGTTCTGGAACATGGCCTGGCGGTGGGCGCTGGTACGGCTGAGGTGACGGCCACTTTTACGATGACGCATGATTCAATTCCTTACCAAACTCACGTTCGGTGATGATGACGATCAGGCAGTCGCCTTATCGTCTTTCTTCAGACTTGCCGGCGGCCAGTTGTCGAGGCGCATACCGAGGGACAGACCGCGAGAAGCCAGAACATCCTTGATCTCAGTCAGGGATTTCTTGCCCAGGTTCGGGGTTTTCAACAGCTCTACTTCGGTGCGCTGAATCAGATCGCCGATGTAGTAGATGTTTTCTGCCTTGAGGCAGTTGGCCGAACGTACGGTCAGCTCCAGGTCGTCGACCGGGCGCAGCAGGATCGGATCGATCTCGTCTTCCTGCTCGACTACCACAGGCTCACTGTCACCCTTGAGGTCGACGAACGCGGCCAGCTGCTGCTGCAGAATGGTCGCGGCACGGCGGATAGCCTCTTCCGGATCCAGGGTACCGTTGGTTTCCAGGTCGATAACCAGCTTGTCCAGGTTGGTACGCTGCTCGACACGAGCGTTTTCCACCACGTAGGACACACGGCGCACCGGGCTGAACGAAGCGTCGAGCTGCAAGCGACCGATGCTGCGGCTCTCGTCTTCGTCGCTCTGGCGCGCGTCGGCCGGCTCGTAACCGCGGCCACGGGCCACGGTGAGCTTCATGTTCAACGCGCCATTGGCAGCCAGGTTGGCGATTACGTGGTCGCCGTTGACGATTTCGACATCGTGATCCAGCTGAATATCGGCAGCGGTCACTACACCCGAGCCCTTCTTCGCCAGAGTCAGCGTCACTTCGTCGCGACCGTGCAGCTTGACAGCCAGGCCTTTAAGATTGAGCAGGATCTCGATGACATCTTCCTGCACACCTTCGATGGCGCTGTACTCATGGAGCACACCGTCAATCTCGGCCTCGACTACTGCACAGCCAGGCATGGAGGACAACAGGATGCGGCGCAGCGCGTTGCCCAGGGTATGGCCGAAACCACGCTCGAGAGGCTCGAGGGTGATCTTGGCGCGGGTCGGACTGACCACCTGCACATCAATGTGACGAGGGGTCAGGAACTCATTTACCGAAATCTGCATGGATGCACCTATTTTCTAGCCCTTACTTGGAGTAGAGCTCGACAATCAGGCTTTCGTTGATGTCGGCGGAGAGGTCACTGCGAGCCGGAACGCTTTTGAACACGCCGGACTTCTTCTCAGTGTCCACTTCTACCCATTCAACGCGGCCACGCTGGGCGCACAGCTCAAGAGCCTGAACAATGCGCAGCTGATTCTTCGACTTCTCGCGAACAGCAACGACGTCGCCAGCTTTAACCTGGTAGGACGGGACGTTTACAGTCTGACCGTTGACGCTGATCGCTTTGTGCGAAACCAGCTGACGGGATTCGGCGCGGGTAGCACCAAAGCCCATACGGTAAACCACGTTATCCAGACGGCACTCCAGCAGCTGCAGCAGGTTTTCGCCGGTGGCGCCCTTCTGGCTGGCAGCTTGCTTGTAGTAACCGCTGAACTGACGCTCCAGCACGCCGTAGATACGGCGAACTTTCTGCTTTTCGCGCAGCTGGGTGCCGTAGTCGGACTGACGGCTACGGCGCTGGCCGTGAATACCCGGGGCTGCTTCGATGTTGCACTTCGATTCCAGAGCGCGAACGCCGCTCTTCAGGAACAGATCGGTGCCTTCACGACGAGACAGTTTGCATTTGGGACCAATGTAACGAGCCATTTCTCACTGTCTCCTGATTACACGCGACGCTTCTTCGAAGGACGGCACCCGTTATGCGGGATAGGCGTCACATCGGTGATGCTGGCGATCTTGTAACCGCAGCCGTTCAAAGCACGGACAGCGGACTCACGACCCGGACCGGGACCCTTGACGTTCACGTCGAGGTTCTTCAGGCCGTACTCCAGCGCAGCTTGACCAGCACGCTCGGCAGCCACCTGGGCAGCGAACGGGGTGCTCTTGCGCGAGCCACGGAAGCCCGAACCACCGGAAGTAGCCCAGGACAGGGCATTGCCCTGACGGTCGGTGATGGTCACGATGGTGTTGTTGAAAGACGCATGGATGTGGGCGATGCCATCAACCACTGTCTTTTTGACTTTCTTACGAGTACGAGCAGCAGGTTTTGCCATGACTAAATTCCTGTCGATTCGCCAATGCGATTACTTGCGGATCGGCTTGCGCGGGCCCTTGCGGGTGCGGGCGTTGGTCTTGGTGCGCTGACCGCGAACCGGCAGACCACGGCGATGGCGCAGGCCGCGGTAGCAACCCAGGTCCATCAAGCGCTTGATTTTCATGTTCACTTCGCGGCGCAGGTCACCCTCGGTGTTCACCTTGGCAACTTCGCCACGCAGCTGCTCGATCTGCTCGTCAGAGAGATCCTTGATCTTTACCGCCGGATTCACGCCGGCAGCTGCACAGATTTTCTGCGCGGTGGTGCGACCGACACCGAAGATGTAGGTCAGCGAGATAACAGTGTGCTTGTTATCCGGAATGTTAACGCCTGCAATACGGGCCATTCAGTGGAACTCCAATTGACAGCTACCTACGCCCCGGAAGCCAAGAAATAGGGCGCGAGATATTAACGCTGTAAAAACAAATAATCAACCCGGCAGCGCACTAGCTGCCGGGCTTATCACGCTTCACTCACACTCAGCCTTGGCGCTGCTTGTGACGCGGCTCCGCGCTGCAGATCACTCGTACGACGCCGTCGCGACGAATAATCTTGCAGTTGCGGCACAGCTTTTTCACCGATGCACGAACTTTCATCACCAACTCCTCGAACCTTATGGACACATCAGCGGAGCATGCCGCTGCCGTAGCCCTTCAGGTTGGCTTTCTTCATCAGGGATTCGTACTGGTGCGAAACGAGGTGCGATTGTACTTGCGACATAAAGTCC
Organism: Pseudomonas sp. MBLB4123; assembly: GCF_051904775.1. Classification (NCBI taxonomy): domain Bacteria; kingdom Pseudomonadati; phylum Pseudomonadota; class Gammaproteobacteria; order Pseudomonadales; family Pseudomonadaceae; genus Pseudomonas; species Pseudomonas sp. MBLB4123. The sequence continues at coordinate 4,032,651 of NZ_CP196711.1, read as the reverse complement.
ATCACAACCACCACCACGATCAGCAACGAGGTCCCGCCAAGGTAGAACGGTACGTTGGCCGCCACCACCAGGAACTGGGGCAACAAGCATACGGCCGTCATGTACAGAGCACCGAACATGGTCAAACGGGTCAACACGCCATCGATATAGCGTGCGGACTGCTCGCCCGGACGGATACCCGGAATAAAGGCACCGGACTTCTTCAGGTTTTCCGCTACGTCTTTCGGATTGAACATCAGCGCCGTATAGAAGAAGCAGAAGAAAACGATCCCTGCACTAAACAGCAAAATGTTCAACGGCTGACCAGGAGCGATAGCCTGCGAAATATCCTGCAGCCAGCCCATACCCTCGGACTGACCGAACCAGGAACCCAGCGAGGCCGGGAACAACAGAAGGCTGCTGGCAAAAATAGCCGGGATGACCCCCGCCATGTTCACCTTCAACGGCAGGTGGCTGGTCTGCGCGGCGAACACCTTGCGACCCTGTTGACGCTTGGCGTAATGCACCGCAATGCGACGCTGGCCACGCTCAATGAACACCACGAAACCGATGATCGCTACTGCCAACAAACCGATGGCGATCAGCGCGAAAATGTTGATATCGCCCTGACGCGCAGACTCGAAGGACTGCCCGATCGCCGCCGGCAGACCGGCCACGATGCCGGCAAAAATCAGCATCGAGATGCCATTGCCAACACCGCGTTCGGTGATCTGCTCGCCCAGCCACATCATGAACATCGCGCCCGCCACGAAGGTGGTGACCGCAACGAAGTGGAAGCCGAAATCGACCGAGAACGCCACGCCCTGACTCGCCAGGCCCACGGACATGCCGATGGCCTGGACGAATGCCAGGACGAGAGTGCCGTAGCGGGTGTATTGACTGATCTTGCGACGACCAGCCTCACCTTCCTTCTTCAACTGCTCCAGCTGCGGGCTGACGGCGGTCATCAGCTGCATGATGATCGAGGCCGAGATGTACGGCATGATCCCCAGTGCAAAGATGCTCATCCGCTCCAGCGCGCCGCCGGAAAACATGTTGAACAGGCTAAGAATGGTCCCCTCATTCTGTCGAAACAGGTCCGCCAGCCGGTCGGGGTTGATACCCGGAACTGGGATGTGTGCGCCGATCCGGTAGACGATGATCGCCATGAACAGGAAGCGCAGTCGAGCCCAGAGCTCGGATAACCCGCCATTGCTGAGCGCTGAGAGAGCACCTTGCTTAGCCATTTAGTCCTCGAACTTACCGCCAGCTGCTTCGATAGCCGCGCGCGCACCCTTGGTGGCGGCGATACCTTTAAGGGTGACCGCGCGAGTAACCTCACCGGACAGCATGACTTTCACACGCTGCACGTTTTGGTTAATCAGGTTGGCATCCTTCAGCGCCTGCAGAGTGACGACGTCGCCTTCGATCTTGTTCAGCTCGGAGGTGCGCACTTCCGCGCGGTCCATAGCCTTCAGGGATACGAAGCCGAACTTGGGCAGACGACGGTGCAGAGGCTGCTGGCCGCCTTCGAAACCCGGAGCAATGGTGCCGCCGGAGCGCGAGGTCTGACCCTTGTGGCCGCGGCCACCGGTCTTGCCCAAGCCGCTACCGATGCCACGGCCCGGACGGTGCTTCTCGCGACGGGAACCCGGCGCAGGACTCAAATCGTTCAGGTACATGGATTAACCCTCCACGCGCAGCAGATAGTAAGCCTTGTTAATCATGCCGCGGTTTTCCGGAGTATCCAGAACCTCAACGGTGTGATTGATGCGGCGCAGGCCCAGGCCCTTGACGCAAGCTTTGTGGTTGGCCAGACGGCCGTTCACGCTCTTGATCAGCGTGACTTTTACGGTATTAGCCATGGTTAGAGAATCTCCTCGACGCTCTTGCCACGCTTGGCCGCAACAGACTCCGGAGACTGCATAGCCTTCAGACCCTTGAAGGTGGCATGCACCACGTTCACTTGGTTGGTCGAGCCGTAGCACTTGGCCAGAACGTTCTGCACACCCGCCACTTCCAGCACGGCACGCATGGCGCCGCCGGCGATAATACCGGTACCCTCGGAGGCCGGCTGCATGTACACCTTGGAGGCGCCGTGGGCGGCCTTCATGGCGTACTGCAGGGTGGTGCCGTTCAGGTCAACCTGGATCATGTTGCGACGCGCGGCTTCCATCGCCTTCTGGATGGCGGCCGGCACTTCACGGGACTTGCCACGGCCGAAACCGACGCGACCCTTGCCATCACCCACCACGGTCAACGCGGTGAAGGTGAAGATACGGCCACCCTTAACGGTTTTGGCAACGCGGTTAACCTGTACCAGCTTCTCGATATAGCCTTCGTCGCGCTTTTGGTCGTTATTTGCCATAACTTAGAACTCCAGCCCGCCTTCACGAGCAGCATCGGCCAGCGCCTTGACGCGACCGTGGTACTTGAAGCCAGAACGGTCGAATGCGACCTGAGTCACACCAGCGGCTTTCGCACGCTCAGCAACCAGCTGACCAACTTTCGTGGCCGCGTCGACGTTGCCAGTGGCGCCATCACGCAGTGCTTTGTCCAAGGTCGAGGCGCTAGCCAGAACCTTGCTGCCGTCGGCCGAAATGACCTGGGCGTAAATGTGCTGCGAGGAGCGGTACACGCACAGACGCACGACTTCGAGCTCGTGCATTTTCAGGCGTGCTTTGCGCGCGCGACGCAGTCTTGTTTCTTTCTTGGCGGTCATGTGCTAGCCCTACTTCTTCTTGGCTTCTTTACGGCGGACGACTTCGTCTGCGTAACGAACACCTTTGCCCTTGTAAGGTTCAGGACGACGGAAGTCACGAATTTCCGCGGCAACCTGACCAACCAATTGCTTGTCGACACCCTTGATCAGGATATCGGTCTGGCTCGGGGTTTCGGCGGTCACGCCTTCCGGCAACTGATAGTCGATCGGATGGGAGAAGCCCAGCGCCAGGGACAGCACCTGACCCTTGGCTTGCGCCTTGTAACCGACGCCGACCAGCTGGAGCTTGCGCTCGAAGCCTGCGCTAACACCGATCACCATGTTGTTGACCAGGGCGCGGGTGGTACCGGCCATTGCACGATTCTGCTGGTCGCCGTTGCGCGCGGCGAAACGCAGCTCATCGGCTTCCTGAATCACTTCAACAGACGAGTGGACCTTCAGCTCCAGAGTACCCTTGGCACCCTTTACCGAAAGCTGCTGGCCGGCGAGTTTGATCTCGACACCGGAGGGCAGCTTGACGGGGTTCTTAGCAACGCGAGACATGGCTATCCCCCCTTAGAACACAGTGCAGAGCACTTCGCCGCCGACACCGGCAGCGCGCGCAGCGCGATCCGTCATCACACCCTTGTTGGTGGAGACGATGGATACGCCGAGACCGCCACGAACCTTCGGCAGATCATCGACGGACTTGTACTGGCGAAGGCCTGGACGGCTCACGCGCTTCACTTCCTCGATGACCGGACGGCCTTCGAAGTACTTCAGCTCGATGGACAGCTGCGGCTTGCTTTCGCCGCTGATCTGATAACCCGCAATATAACCTTCGTCTTTCAAAACTTTGGCTACAGCCACCTTCAGCGTGGAAGACGGCATGCTTACGACGGACTTTTCAGCCATCTGGGCATTACGGATACGAGTTAGCATGTCCGCTAACGGGTCCTGCATACTCATGGGCTAGACGCTCCTGATACAAAAAGAATTAGCCTTTCGGCTAAGAGTCACCGAATGCTCCGGGCAAAATACAGCCCAGGCTCAGGCGAGCCGAGCATTCTAGAGACTGCTCAAAAATGAATCAAGCCCCAGAGGGGCCTGATTCACAGAAAGACAAAGCCGGCGCTAGGCCGGCTTCGCTTTTTACCAGCTGGCTTTCACCAGACCCGGCACATCGCCACGCATGGCTGCTTCGCGCAGCTTGATACGGGACAGACCGAACTTGCGATACACGCCGTGCGGACGACCGGTAACGCGGCAGCGGTTGCGCAGGCGCGAGGCGCTGGCATCACGCGGCTGCTTCTGCAGGGCTACCTGGGCTTCCCAACGCGCTTCCGGAGCGGAGTTCGGGTTGGCGATGATAGCCTTCAGCTCGGCACGCTTCTTCGCGTACTTGGCTACCGTTTGCTGACGCTTCAGCTCACGGTTCTTCATGCTCATTTTGGCCATGATCCAACTCCAATCAGTTGCGGAACGGGAATTTGAAGGCACGCAGCAGGGCGCGACCCTCGTCATCCGTACGGGCAGTGGTGGTCAGGGTGATGTCCAGACCACGCAGCGCATCGATCTTGTCGTAATCGATTTCCGGGAAGATGATCTGCTCCTTCACGCCCATGCTGTAGTTGCCACGACCGTCGAAGGACTTGGCATTCAGGCCGCGGAAGTCACGCACGCGCGGCAGGGAGATGGACAGCAGACGATCCAGGAACTCGTACATACGCTCGCGGCGCAGGGTTACCTTGACGCCGATCGGCCAGCCTTCACGAACCTTGAAGCCTGCAATCGACTTACGGGCATGAGTCACAACGACTTTCTGACCGGTGATCTTTTCCAGGTCGGCAACCGCGTTCTCGATGACTTTCTTGTCGCCGATCGCTTCGCCCAGGCCCATGTTCAGGGTGATCTTGGTGATACGCGGAACTTCCATCACGTTCGCGAGCTTAAGTTCTTCCTTAAGCTTCGGCGCGATTTCTTTCCGATAAATCTCTTTTAGTCGTGCCATGGTCTTCTACCTAGCAGTGTTCAAGCATCAACCGCTTTTTGGGTCGACTTGAAGACACGAATTTTCTTACCGTCTTCAACCTTGAAACCAACGCGGTCAGCCTTGTTGGTCTCGCTGTTGAAAATGGCCACGTTAGAAGCGTGCAGCGGCGCTTCCTTCTCGACGATACCGCCTTGAACGCCCGACATCGGGTTCGGCTTGGTATGGCGCTTGACCAGGTTGATCCCACCAACGACCAGACGGTCGTCAGCGAGAACCTTCAGCACCTTACCGCGCTTACCCTTGTCTTTGCCGGCGATCACGATGATCTCGTCGTCACGACGAATCTTTTGCATGTCGGATCTCCTTACAGCACTTCAGGGGCGAGCGAGACGATCTTCATGAACTTCTCGGAACGCAGTTCACGGGTCACGGGCCCGAAGATACGGGTACCGATCGGCTCTTGCTTGTTGTTCAGCAGAACAGCAGCGTTGCCGTCGAAGCGGATGATCGAACCGTCGGCACGGCGAACGCCATGACGGGTACGAACCACGACCGCGGTCATGACCTGACCTTTCTTCACTTTGCCGCGCGGAATTGCTTCCTTGACGGTGACCTTGATGATGTCGCCGATGCCGGCGTAGCGACGATGGGAGCCGCCCAGCACCTTGATGCACATGACACGGCGTGCACCACTGTTGTCAGCCACATCGAGCATGGATTGAGTCTGAATCATAAAATTTCTCCGACCCCTAGCCCTTAGACTTCGACTGCGCGTTCGAGGACTTCAACCAGGGCCCAAGACTTGGTCTTGGCCAGCGGACGGGTTTCACGGATGGAAACCTTGTCGCCGATGTGGCACTGATTGTTCTCGTCGTGCGCGTGCAGCTTGGTCGAACGCTTGACGTATTTGCCGTAGATCGGGTGCTTGACGCGACGCTCGATCAGTACGGTGATGGTCTTGTCCATCTTGTCGCTGACAACACGGCCGGTCAGCGTACGGACTGTTTTTTCGGCTTCAGCCATGATCACTTACCTGCCTGCTGGTTGAGCACAGTTTTCACACGAGCGATGTCGCGCTTAACTTGCGAGAGCAGGTGAGACTGCCCCAACTGGCCAGTTGCCTTCTGCATGCGCAGATTGAACTGGTCGCGCAGCAGGCCGAGCAGTTGCTCGTTCAGCTGCTGTGCTGATTTTTCACGAAGCTCATTCGCTTTCATCACATCACCGTCCGCTTAACAAAGGTGGTGGCGAGCGGCAGCTTTGCAGCAGCCAGGGCGAAAGCCTCACGCGCCAGCTCTTCGGAAACGCCTTCGATCTCGTACAGGACCTTGCCTGGCTGGATCTGGGCTACCCAATATTCAACGCCACCCTTACCTTTACCCATCCGCACTTCGAGAGGCTTCTTGGTGACCGGCTTGTCCGGGAACACGCGAATCCAGATCTTGCCGCCACGCTTAACGTGACGAGTCAGAGCACGACGAGCGGACTCGATCTGGCGGGCGGTGAGACGACCGCGGGCAACAGACTTCAGCGCGAACTCGCCGAAGCTGACCTTGCTACCGCGCTGAGCCAGGCCACGGTTGTGGCCGGTCATCTGCTTGCGGAACTTCGTACGCTTTGGTTGCAACATTTGGCGTACCCCTTACTTGGCAGCTTTTTTACGAGGAGCGGGCGCCTGCGGCTTCAGCTCTTCCTGGCGGCCACCGATGACCTCGCCCTTGAAGATCCAAACCTTGACACCGATCACACCGTAGGTGGTGTGCGCTTCGTAGGTGTTGTAGTCAATGTCGGCACGCAGGGTGTGCAGCGGCACACGACCTTCGCGATACCACTCGGTACGTGCGATTTCCGCACCGCCGAGACGACCACTTACCTGGATCTTGATGCCCTTGGCACCAATGCGCATGGCGTTCTGTACGGCGCGCTTCATGGCGCGACGGAACATCACACGACGCTCCAGCTGCTGGGCGACGCTCTGGGCAACCAGCATCGCGTCGAGCTCCGGCTTGCGGATCTCTTCGATGTTGATGTGTACCGGCACACCCATTTGCTTGGTCAGGTCCTGGCGCAGCTTCTCAACATCTTCACCTTTCTTGCCGATCACGATACCGGGACGGGCGGTGTGGATGGTGATGCGTGCGGTTTGAGCCGGGCGAGCAATGTCGATACGGCTTACGGACGCGCTTTTTAGTTTGTCTTGGAGATACTCACGCACCTTCAGATCAGCGAACAGGTAGTCCGCATAAGTCCGACCGTCTGCGTACCAGACGGAGGTGTGATCCTTGACGATTCCCAGGCGAATGCCAGTGGGATGTACTTTCTGACCCATCTGATCGACTCCGTTACTTGTCCGCAACCTTGACAGTGATATGGCAAGACCGCTTGACGATGCGATCAGCGCGGCCTTTGGCACGCGGCATGATGCGCTTCAGCGAACGCCCTTCGTTGACGAACACGGTGCTGACCTTCAGGTCATCAACGTCTGCGCCTTCGTTGTGCTCGGCGTTGGCAACGGCCGACTCCAGCACCTTCTTCATGATTTCCGCGGCTTTCTTACTGCTGAAAGCCAACAGGTTGAGCGCTTCGCCCACCTTCTTCCCGCGGATCTGGTCGGCGACCAAGCGGGCTTTCTGGGCGGAGATTCGAGCGCCCGACAACTTAGCGGCTACTTCCATCTTTCCTTACCCCTTAACGCTTGGCTTTCTTGTCAGCCACATGCCCACGGTAGGTGCGGGTAGCGGCGAACTCGCCCAGTTTGTGGCCGACCATGTCTTCGTTCACGAGAACCGGGACATGCTGGCGACCGTTATGCACAGCGATGGTCAGACCGACCATCTGCGGCAGGATCATGGAACGGCGCGACCAGGTTTTCACCGGCTTGCGATCGTTCTTCTCCACCGCCACTTCGATCTTCTTCAGTAGGTGAAGATCAATAAAAGGACCTTTTTTCAGAGAACGTGGCACTGTCGTATCCCTCTATTTACTTGCGACGACGGACGATCATGTTATCGGTGCGCTTGTTACCACGAGTCTTCGCGCCCTTAGTCGGGAAGCCCCATGGAGACACCGGATGACGACCACCAGAGGTACGACCTTCACCACCACCGTGCGGGTGGTCGACCGGGTTCATGGCAACACCACGAACGGTCGGGCGAACGCCACGCCAGCGCTTGGCACCGGCCTTACCCAGCGAACGCAGGCTGTGCTCGGTGTTCGAGACTTCGCCCAGGGTCGCACGGCACTCGGCCAGCACTTTGCGCATTTCGCCGGAGCGCAGACGCAGGGTTACATAGACGCCTTCACGAGCGATCAGCTGAGCCGAAGCACCAGCGGAACGTGCGATTTGAGCGCCCTTGCCCGGCTTCAGCTCGATACCGTGAACGGTCGAACCCACCGGAATGTTGCGCAGCTGCAGGCTGTTACCGGCCTTGATCGGCGCCATTGCACCGGACACCAGCTGATCGCCGGCACTCACGCCCTTCGGGGCGATGATGTAGCGGCGCTCGCCGTCGGCGTACTTCAGCAGAGCGATGTGAGCAGTACGGTTCGGATCGTACTCGATGCGCTCGACAGTGGCCGGAATGCCATCTTTGTCGTTGCGACGGAAGTCGACCAGACGGTAATGCTGCTTGTGGCCACCACCGATATGACGGGTGGTGATACGGCCATTGTTGTTACGACCGCCAGACTTCGACTTCTTCTCGAGCAGCGGAGCGTAAGGAGCGCCTTTGTGCAGCTCCTGGTTGACCACCTTGACCACAAAACGGCGGCCAGCGGAAGTCGGTTTGCATTTAACGATTGCCATGATGCACCCCTTCCTTACTCAGCACTGCTGGCGAAATCGAGATCTTGGCCCGGCTGAAGGGAGATAATCGCCTTCTTCCAGTCGTTACGCTTGCCCAGACCGCGAGCGGTGCGCTTGCTCTTACCCAGAACGTTCTGAGTAGTCACGCGCTCGACCTTCACGCTGAACAGGCTTTCGACGGCCTTCTTGATTTCCAGCTTGGTTGCATCGGTTGCAACCTTGAAAACGAACTGACTTTTCTTGTCAGCCAGAAGTGTGGCCTTCTCGGAGATGTGCGGGCCAAGCAGCACTTTGAATACGCGTTCCTGGTTCATCCCAGCAGCTCCTCGAATTTCTTCACGGCAGAAACGGTGACCAGCACCTTTTCGTACGCGATCAGACTGACCGGATCGGAACCCTGCACGTCGCGAACATCGACATGCGGCAGGTTGCGTGCGGCCAGGTACAGATTCTGGTCAACAGCGTCGGACACGATCAGAACGTCGTTCAGACCCATGCCGTTCAGCTTGCTCAACAAGGCCTTGGTCTTCGGCGCCTCTACGGAGAAGTCCTCGACCACGACCAGACGATCGGTACGTACCAGCTCGGCAAGAATGGAACGCAGCGCAGCGCGATACATCTTCTTGTTCAGCTTCTGGTCGTGATTCTGCGGGCGAGCCGCGAAGGTCACACCACCGCCACGCCAGATCGGACCACGGGAGGTACCGGCACGGGCACGACCGGTGCCCTTCTGACGCCATGGACGCTTGCCGCCGCCAGACACGTCGGAACGGGTCTTCTGCTGCTTGCTGCCCTGACGGCCGCCAGCCATGTAGGCCACAACTGCTTGGTGAACCAGGGTCTCGTTGAACTCGCCACCGAAGGTCGCTTCGGAAACTTCGATCGCCTGAGCGCCATTTACATTTAATTGCATGTCAGCTTCCCCTTAACCGCGAGCCTTGGCTGCCGGACGCACAACCAGGTTGCCGCCAGTAGCGCCAGGCACGGCACCCTTGACCAGCAGCAGGTTGCGTTCAGCGTCGACGCGCACAACTTCGAGGGACTGCACAGTCACACGCTCAGCACCCATGTGACCGGACATTTTCTTGCCCTTGAAGACGCGACCCGGAGTCTGGCACTGGCCAATGGAACCCGGAACGCGGTGGGACACGGAGTTACCGTGAGTGTTGTCTTGGCCGCGGAAGTTCCAACGCTTGATGGTACCGGCAAAGCCTTTACCCTTGGACTGACCGGTGACATCCACCAGCTGACCAGCTTGGAAAATTTCAGCGTTGATCTGGTCGCCGGCCTGGTACTCGCCCTCTTCCAGGCGGAATTCCCAAACACCACGACCCGCCGCGACGTTCGCCTTGGCGAAGTGACCGGCCTGAGCCTTGCTGACACGAGAGGCGCGGCGCTCGCCGACAGTGACTTGCACTGCACGGTAGCCATCGGACTCCTCGGACTTGAACTGGGTGACGCGATTCGGCTCGATCTCGATGACCGTGACCGGAATGGAGACACCTTCTTCGGTGAAAATGCGGGTCATGCCGCACTTACGACCGACTACACCAATAGTCATGTTGTAAACCTCATGAGTGTACGGGGCTTTCACCCGCTATGGCCGCCCATTTCAGAGCGTTACACGACTAAAACCCCAGGGTTTTAGCCGAGGCTGATCTGCACTTCCACGCCAGCCGCAAGATCGAGCTTCATCAGCGCGTCGACGGTTTTATCCGTCGGCTGGACGATGTCCAGAACACGCTTGTGGGTACGAATTTCATACTGATCCCGCGCATCTTTGTTGACGTGCGGAGAAGTCAGTACGGTGTACCGCTCTTTGCGGGTAGGCAGAGGAATCGGACCACGCACCTGAGCACCAGTACGTTTCGCGGTTTCCACGATTTCCTGGGTAGATTGATCGATCAGGCGATGGTCAAAAGCCTTCAACCGAATACGGATTTGTTGGTTTTGCATTTTGACCTCAGATTCCAAGCTGCTATTCCCAACGGACGCAATACGCCCGTTAAAAGGAGGCGCAATTCTATAGACGCCCCCCAGGAGTGTCAACCCAATAAAAAAGCCCCCGCAAGCGGGGGCTTTTCTAGATCAACCGATTACTCGACGATCTTGGCAACCACGCCGGCACCAACGGTACGGCCGCCTTCGCGAATCGCGAAACGCAGGCCGTCTTCCATGGCGATCGGCTTGATCAGGGTAACAACCATCTTCACGTTGTCGCCCGGCATCACCATCTCAACGCCTTCCGGCAGCTCGCAAGAACCGGTTACGTCGGTGGTGCGGAAGTAGAACTGCGGACGGTAGCCCTTGAAGAACGGGGTGTGACGACCACCTTCTTCCTTGGACAGCACATACACTTCGGCTTCGAACTTGGTGTGCGGCTTGATGGTGCCCGGCTTGGCCAGAACCTGACCACGCTCTACGTCGTCACGCTTGGTGCCGCGCAGCAGGACGCCACAGTTCTCACCGGCACGACCTTCGTCGAGCAGCTTGCGGAACATCTCGACACCGGTGCAGGTGGTCTTGGTGGTGTCACGCAGACCGACGATCTCGATTTCTTCCTGGACCTTGACGATGCCGCGCTCGACACGACCGGTTACCACGGTACCGCGACCGGAGATGGAGAACACGTCTTCGATCGGCATCAGGAACGGCTTGTCGATGGCGCGAACCGGCTCAGGGATGTAGGTATCCAGAGTCTCGACCAGCTTCTTGACGGCAGTGGTGCCCATCTCGTTGGCGTCTTCGCCGTTCAGCGCCATCAGCGCGGAACCGATGATGATCGGCGTGTCGTCGCCCGGGAAGTCGTAGGTGGACAGCAGGTCGCGAACTTCCATCTCGACCAGTTCCAGCAGTTCGGCGTCGTCGACCATGTCGGCCTTGTTCAGGAACACGACGATGTACGGAACGCCTACCTGGCGGGACAGCAGGATGTGTTCGCGAGTCTGCGGCATCGGGCCGTCGGCAGCGGAGCAAACCAGGATAGCGCCGTCCATCTGCGCAGCACCGGTGATCATGTTCTTCACATAGTCAGCGTGACCCGGGCAGTCAACGTGCGCGTAGTGACGAATGTTGGAATCGTACTCTACGTGCGCGGTGTTGATGGTGATACCACGAGCCTTCTCTTCCGGGGCGCTGTCGATCTTGTCGAAGTCGACCTTGGCGCTGCCGAATACTTCGGAGCAAACGCGAGTCAGAGCAGCGGTCAGAGTGGTTTTACCGTGGTCAACGTGACCGATGGTGCCGACGTTGACGTGCGGTTTGTTACGTTCAAATTTTTCTTTAGCCACGACAGTGAACCTCTTGCCTAAAGGACTGAATCAGCCTTGTTTTTTAACGAGGGCTTCGACGATGTTCGCCGGAGCTTCCGAGTACTTGGAGAATTCCATGGAGTAGCTTGCGCGCCCCTGGGACATGGAACGGACGTCGGTCGCATAACCGAACATCTCGCCCAGCGGCACTTCGGCACGGATAACCTTGCCGGACACCGAGTCCTCCATACCCTGGATCAGACCACGACGACGGTTCAGGTCACCCATCACGTCACCCATGTAGTCCTCAGGGGTTACCACTTCCACCTTCATGATCGGCTCAAGCACTACGCCGCCGCCCTTCTGGGCCAGCTGCTTGGTCGCCATGGAGGCCGCCACCTTGAACGCCATCTCGTTGGAGTCGACGTCATGGTAGGAACCATCGAACACGGTCGCCTTCAGGCCGATCAGCGGATAGCCGGCGACGACGCCGTTCTTCATCTGCTCCTCGATACCCTTCTGGATGGCCGGGATGTATTCCTTCGGAACCACACCGCCCACGACCTCGTTGACGAACACCAGACCCTCCTGACCTTCGTCAGCCGGCGCGAAGCGAATCCAGCAGTGACCGAACTGACCACGACCACCGGACTGGCGCACGAACTTGCCTTCGATCTCGCAGTTCTTGGTGATCTTCTCGCGGTAGGAAACCTGCGGCTTGCCGATGTTGGCCTCGACGTTGAACTCGCGCTTCATGCGGTCAACGAGGATGTCCAGGTGCAGCTCGCCCATACCGGAGATGATGGTCTGGCCGGTTTCTTCGTCGGTCTTGACGCGGAACGACGGGTCCTCCTGGGCCAGCTTGCCCAGTGCGATACCCATCTTCTCCTGGTCGGCCTTGGTCTTCGGCTCTACGGCTACCGAGATAACCGGCTCTGGGAAGTCCATACGCTCGAGGATGATCGGCTTGTCAGCGTTGCACAGCGTGTCACCAGTAGTGACGTCCTTCATGCCGATCAGAGCAGCGATGTCACCAGCGCGCACTTCTTTGATCTCTTCACGCTGGTTAGCGTGCATCTGCACCATACGACCGACGCGCTCTTTCTTGCCCTTGACCGAGTTGATCACGGAGTCGCCCGAGGTCAGGAACCCCGAGTAGACGCGCACGAAAGTCAGAGTACCAACGAACGGGTCGGTAGCAATCTTGAACGCCAGGGCCGAGAACGGCTCGCTGTCGTCTGCATGGCGCTCATCATAGTCAGCATCAACCAGCTCTTCTTTCGGCTTCTCGATGAGATCAGGATGAATACCCTTGATCGCCGGGATCTCGGTCGGAGCAGGCAGGAAGTCGATGACAGCATCGAGAACCAGAGGAACACCCTTGTTCTTGAAGGAAGAACCGCAGACAGCCGGAACGATCTCGCTAGCCAGGGTGCGCGCACGCAGGCCTGCCTTGATCTCTTCGACGGTCAGCTCACCTTCTTCAAGGTACTTGTTCATCAGCTCTTCGTTGGCTTCGGCAGCCGCCTCGACCATGTTCGAGCGCCACTCTTCAGCCAGCGCCAGCATATCGGCAGGAATCTCCTCCTCACGATAGCTGGTGCCTTTGTCGTCATCGTTCCAGTAGATAGCCTTCATCTTGATCAGATCGACCTGACCCTGGAAGTTATCTTCCGCACCAATGGCCAACTGGATCGGCACCGGAGTGTGGCCCAGACGGTTCTTGATCTGACCGACAACGCGCAGGAAGTTGGCACCCGCACGGTCCATCTTGTTCACGTAAACGACACGTGGAACGCCGTACTTGTTGGCCTGACGCCATACGGTTTCGGACTGCGGCTCTACGCCCGAAGTGCCGCAGAACACTACGACGGCGCCGTCGAGTACGCGCAGGGAGCGCTCTACTTCGATGGTGAAGTCTACGTGGCCGGGGGTATCGATGACGTTGACGCGGTACTTGTCGTACTGGCCACGGGAACCCTGCCAGAAGGTGGTCACGGCAGCGGAGGTGATGGTGATACCGCGCTCCTGCTCCTGCACCATCCAGTCGGTGGTGGCAGCGCCGTCGTGCACTTCGCCCATCTTGTGGCTGAGGCCTGTGTAAAACAGGATCCGCTCGGTAGTGGTGGTCTTGCCCGCGTCAACGTGGGCACAGATACCAATGTTACGGTAGCGGTTAATTGCTGTGGTACGAGCCATAAAGCCCTCGCAAAATTAGTGTTGCCAGAATTAGAAGCGGTAGTGCGAGAACGCCTTGTTGGCTTCTGCCATGCGGTGCACGTCTTCACGCTTCTTGACTGCAGCACCCTTGCCTTCGGCGGCATCCAGCAACTCGCCAGCCAGGCGCAGAGCCATGGACTTCTCGCCACGCTTACGGGCGAAGTCCACCAGCCAGCGCATGGCCAGAGCGTTACGACGGGACGGGCGAACTTCGACCGGAACCTGGTAAGTCGCACCACCAACACGGCGCGATTTTACTTCGACCAGCGGAGCGATGGCGTCGAGAGCTTTCTCGAAGATCTCCAGGGGATCGCTGTTCTTGCGTGCTTTGACAGTGTCCAGAGCACCGTAAACGATGCGCTCGGCCACGGCCTTCTTGCCGCTTTCCATCACGTGGTTCATGAACTTGGCGAGGATCTGGCTTCCGTATTTCGGATCGTCCAGGATCTCACGCTTGGCTGCTACACGACGTCTTGGCATTGATAAGCCCTCAAACGGTCTTCAGGTTAGCCCGGGACTGCAACATTCGAGTTACGCCCGACCTTACTCTTATCGACTCAATAAATAGAAAATCTGTCAGCTACCGAATCACTTCGGACGCTTGGTACCGTACTTCGAACGACCCTGCTTACGGTCCTTAACGCCGGTGGTATCCAGCGAACCGCGCACGGTGTGGTAACGCACACCCGGAAGGTCCTTTACACGACCGCCACGGATCAGCACCACGCTGTGCTCTTGCAGGTTGTGGCCTTCACCGCCGATGTACGAGGAAACCTCGAAACCGTTGGTCAGACGCACGCGGCATACTTTACGCAGTGCCGAGTTAGGTTTTTTCGGCGTAGTGGTGTACACGCGAGTGCACACGCCACGACGCTGCGGGCAGTTCTGCAGCGCAGGCACGTCGGATTTCTCGACGAGACGCTTGCGCGGCTGGCGTACCAGCTGGTTGATCGTTGCCATCTATAAGCTCCACTGTTGTCTTTCGACGCTATTGCCCTAAAAAAGCAAAATGGCAGGGCGTGACGCCCTGCCAAATTTAGGGGTGCATGAGTCTAAAGAGACTGGCACCCCTCGTCAAGACGAAGCCCCGCGACCGGAGTCACGGGACCCTCCCCTCGATTAGCTCCCGCTGGAGTTCAGCGCCTCGGTCAGTGCGGCTTCCACCTCACTGGCGCTGACACGGACCGGCTTGTCGGCATCACGCTTGCGCTTGCGCTCGCTGTGATAGGCCAGACCGGTACCGGCCGGGATCAAGCGACCGACCACCACGTTTTCCTTCAGACCGCGGAGGAAATCGCGCTTGCCGGTGACCGCGGCCTCGGTGAGGACACGGGTGGTCTCCTGGAACGATGCCGCCGAGATGAACGACTCGGTGGACAGCGAGGCCTTGGTGATACCCAGCAGCACGCGGTCGAACTTGGCGATGAAGCGATCGTCGCCCGACAGGCGCTCGTTCTCTTCCAGCACCTGGGTCAGTTCGACCTGATCGCCCTTGATGAAGCTGGAGTCGCCCGACTCGGACACTTCGACCTTGCGCAGCATCTGGCGCAGGATGGTCTCGATGTGCTTGTCGTTGATCTTCACGCCCTGCAGGCGGTAAACGTCCTGGATCTCGTTGACGATGTACTTGGCCAGCGCGCTGACGCCGAGCAGACGCAGGATGTCGTGCGGGTTGCTCGGGCCGTCGGAGATGACCTCGCCCTTGTTCACCTGTTCGCCTTCGAAGACGTTGAGGTGACGCCACTTCGGAATCAGCTCCTCGTACGGATCGCTGCCATCGGTCGGCGTGATCACCAGGCGGCGCTTGCCCTTGGTTTCCTTGCCGAAGGAGATGGTGCCGCTGATCTCCGCGAGAATCGACGGCTCTTTCGGCCGGCGCGCCTCGAACAGGTCGGCCACGCGCGGCAGACCACCGGTGATGTCGCGGGTCTTCGAGGTTTCCTGCGGGATACGTGCGATGACGTCACCCACGTTGACCTGACCACCATCGGCCACACCCACCAAGGCGTTGGCCGGCAGGAAGTACTGCGCCGGCACGTCAGTGCCCGGCAGCAGCAGCTCCTTGCCGGAGGCGTCGACCAGCTTGACCGCCGGACGGATGTCCTTGCCGGACGCCGGACGATCCTTCGGATCGAGGACCTCGATGTTGGTCAGACCGGTCAGTTCGTCGGTCTGGCGCTTGATGGTGATGCCTTCTTCCATGCCGACGAAGGTCACGGTACCCATCATCTCGGTGACGATCGGGTGGGTGTGCGGGTCCCACTTGGCGACGATGGCGCCCGCCTCGACCTTGTCGCCTTCCTTGACCGAGATCACCGCACCGTACGGCAGCTTGTAGCGCTCGCGCTCGCGACCGAACTCGTCGGCCACCGCCAGCTCGCCGGAACGCGATACCGCGACCAGCGCGCCGTCCAGGCGCTCGACGTGCTTGAGGTTGTGCAGGCGGATGGCACCGCCGTTCTTCACCTGGACGCTGTCGGCCGCGGAGGTCCGGCTGGCCGCACCACCGATGTGGAAGGTACGCATGGTCAGCTGGGTACCCGGCTCACCGATCGACTGGGCGGCGATGACACCGACCGCTTCACCGATGTTCACCTGGTGACCACGGGCCAGATCGCGACCGTAGCACTTGGCGCAGATGCCGTAGCGGGTCTCGCAGCTGATCGGCGAACGCACGATCACTTCGTCGATGCTGTTCAGCTCGATGAACTCGACCCACTGCTCGTCGACCAGGGTGCCGGCCGGGACGATCACGTCGTCGGTGCCCGGCTTGAACACGTCACGGGCGATCACTCGGCCCAGCACGCGCTCACCCAGGGGCTCGACCACGTCGCCGCCTTCGATGTGCGGGGTCATCAACAGACCCTGCTCGGTGCCGCAGTCGACCTCGGTCACCACCAGGTCCTGGGCCACGTCGACCAGACGACGGGTCAGGTAACCGGAGTTCGCGGTCTTCAGGGCGGTATCCGCCAGACCCTTACGGGCACCGTGGGTGGAGATGAAGTACTGCAGAACCGACAGACCCTCACGGAAGTTCGCGGTGATCGGCGTCTCGATGATCGAGCCGTCCGGCTTGGCCATCAGGCCACGCATACCGGCGAGCTGGCGGATCTGCGCAGCGGAACCCCGCGCACCGGAGTCGGCCATCATGTACATGGAGTTGAAGGACTCCTGCTCGACTTCCTTGCCGTCGCGATCGATGACCTTCTCTTTCGACAGGTTGCCCATCATCGCCTTCGACACTTCGTCGTTGGCCTTCGACCACAGGTCGATCACCTTGTTGTACTTCTCGCCCTGGGTCACCAGGCCGGAGGCGTACTGGCTCTCGATCTCCTTCACTTCCTCGGTGGCGGCGTCGATGATCCGCGCCTTCTCGTCCGGGATGACGAAGTCGTTGACGCCGATCGACACACCGGAAATGGTCGAGTAGGCGAAACCGGTGTACATCAGCTGGTCGGCGAAGATCACGGTGTCCTTCAAGCCAACGGTGCGGTAGCACTGGTTGATCAGCTTGGAGATCGCCTTCTTCTTCATCGACTGGTTGACCACGTCGTAAGGCATGCCGGCCGGAACGATCTGGAACAGCAGCGCGCGGCCGACGGTGGTGTCGACGATGCGGGTGTTCTGGGTGATCGAGCCGTCCTTCTCCTTGATGGTCTCGTTGATCCGTACCTTGACGCGGGCATGCAGCGAGGCTTCGCCGGCGCGGAACACGCGGTCGACTTCCTGCAGGTCGGCGAACACGCGGCCTTCGCCCTTGGCGTTGACGGCTTCACGGGTCATGTAATACAGACCCAGTACCACGTCCTGGGACGGCACGATGATCGGCTCGCCGTTGGCCGGCGAGAGGATGTTGTTGGTCGACATCATCAGCGCGCGCGCTTCCAGCTGGGCTTCCAGCGTCAGCGGCACGTGCACGGCCATCTGGTCGCCGTCGAAGTCGGCGTTGTACGCGGCGCAGACCAGCGGGTGCAGCTGGATCGCCTTGCCTTCGATGAGCACCGGCTCGAACGCCTGGATACCCAGACGGTGCAGGGTCGGTGCACGGTTGAGCAGCACGGGGTGTTCGCGGATCACCTCGGCGAGCACGTCCCAGACTTCCGGCAGCTCGCGCTCGACCATCTTCTTGGCGGCCTTGATGGTGGTCGCCAGACCGCGCATTTCCAGCTTGCCGAAGATGAACGGCTTGAACAGCTCCAGGGCCATCTTCTTCGGCAGGCCGCACTGGTGCAGGCGCAGGGTCGGGCCCACGGTGATCACGGAACGACCGGAGTAGTCCACGCGCTTACCCAGCAGGTTCTGACGGAAGCGGCCCTGCTTGCCCTTGATCATGTCGGCCAGGGACTTCAGCGGACGCTTGTTCGAGCCGGTGATGGCGCGACCGCGACGGCCGTTGTCGAGCAGGGCGTCGACCGCTTCCTGCAGCATGCGCTTCTCGTTGCGCACGATGATGTCCGGCGCGGACAGATCGAGCAGGCGCTTGAGGCGGTTGTTACGGTTGATCACCCGACGGTACAGGTCGTTCAGGTCGGAGGTGGCGAAGCGCCCACCGTCCAGCGGTACCAGCGGACGAAGGTCCGGCGGCAGCACCGGCAGCACGGTGAGGATCATCCACTCCGGCAGGTTGCCGGAGCCCTGGAAGGCTTCCATCAGCTTGAGGCGCTTGGACAGCTTCTTGATCTTGGTTTCCGAGTTGGTCTGCGGAATCTCTTCGCGCAGGCGACCGATCTCGTGCTCCAGGTCGATGGCGTGCAGCAGCTCGCGCACGGCCTCGGCGCCCATGCGCGCGTCGAAGTCGTCACCGAACTCTTCGAGGGCTTCGAAGTACTGCTCGTCGTTCAGCAGCTGGCCCTTCTCCAGGGTGGTCATGCCCGGGTCGATCACCACGTAGCTCTCGAAATAGAGCACGCGCTCGATGTCGCGCAGGGTCATGTCCATCAGCAGGCCGATGCGGCTCGGCAGCGACTTGAGGAACCAGATGTGGGCACAGGGCGAGGCCAGTTCGATGTGCGCCATGCGCTCGCGGCGCACCTTGGCCAGGGCCACTTCGACGCCGCACTTCTCGCAGATCACGCCGCGATGCTTGAGGCGCTTGTACTTGCCGCACAGGCACTCATAGTCCTTCACCGGGCCAAAGATCTTGGCGCAGAACAGACCATCGCGCTCGGGCTTGAAGGTACGGTAGTTGATGGTTTCCGGCTTTTTAACTTCACCGAACGACCACGAACGGATCATCTCAGGCGAGGCCAACCCGATACGGATGGCGTCGAACTCTTCGATCTGACCCTGGTTTTTCAGCAAATTCAGTAGGTCTTTCAAGGCCTTTCCTCCTGGCGGAGCAGGGAGTGGGCAGCACCGCCCCACTCCCGATTCGCGTCACGTGTTATTCGGTTTCCAGATCGATGTCGATGCCGAGCGAACGGATCTCTTTGATCAGTACGTTGAAGGACTCGGGCATGCCCGGCTCCATACGGTGATCGCCGTCCACGATGTTCTTGTACATCTTGGTCCGGCCGTTCACGTCGTCCGACTTCACGGTCAGCATTTCCTGCAGGGTGTAGGCGGCGCCGTAGGCTTCCAGTGCCCAGACCTCCATCTCCCCGAAGCGCTGACCACCGAACTGCGCCTTACCACCCAGCGGCTGCTGGGTCACCAGGCTGTAGGAACCGGTGGAACGCGCGTGCATCTTGTCGTCCACCAGGTGGTTCAGTTTCAGCATGTACATGTAGCCGACGGTGGTCGGACGCTCGAACTGGTTACCGGTACGGCCGTCGAACAGGCGCATCTGGCCGCTCTCCGGCAGATCGGCGAGCTTGAGCATCGCCTTGATCTCGCTTTCCTTGGCGCCGTCGAACACCGGGGTGGCCATCGGCACACCGCCGCGCAGGTTCTTCGCCAGGTTCAGCACTTCCTGGTCGCTCAGCTCGTCCAGGTTTTCCTGACGCCCACCGATCTCGTTGTAGATCTGCTGCATGAACTGCCGCAGTTCGGCGACCTTGCGCTGCTCTTCGAGCATGCGGTTGATCTTCTCGCCCAGGCCCTTGGCCGCGAGGCCCAGGTGGGTTTCGAGGATCTGCCCGACGTTCATACGCGACGGTACGCCCAGCGGGTTGAGGACGATGTCCACCGGCGTGCCGTTGGCATCGTGCGGCATGTCCTCGACCGGCATGATCACCGAGACCACACCCTTGTTACCGTGACGACCGGCCATCTTGTCGCCCGGCTGGATGCGGCGGCGGATGGCCAGGTAGACCTTGACGATCTTCAGCACGCCCGGCGCCAGATCGTCGCCCTGCTGCAGCTTGCGCTTCTTGTCCTCGAACTTGTCGTCGAGCAACTGGCGGCGGTCGGAGATGTAGGCCTGAGCCTTCTCCAACTGCTCGTTCAGCGCATCGTCGCTCATGCGCAGCTTGAACCACTGGCCGCGCTCGAGGCCGTCGAGGAACTCGTCGGTGACCTCGCTGCCCTTCTTCAGGCCGGCGCCGCCCTCGGCGACCTTGCCGACCAGGGCCGCACGCAGACGCTCGAAGGTCGCGCCCTCGACGATGCGGAACTCCTCGTTCAGATCCTTGCGGATCTCGTCCAGCTGCATCTTCTCGATGGCCAGGGCGCGGGAGTCGCGCTCGACGCCATCGCGGGTGAACACCTGGACGTCGATCACCGTGCCCTTGGTGCCGGTCGGCACGCGCAGGGAGGTGTCCTTCACGTCGCTGGCCTTCTCGCCGAAGATCGCCCGCAGCAGCTTCTCTTCCGGGGTCAGCTGGGTCTCGCCCTTCGGCGTGACCTTGCCGACCAGGATGTCGCCCGGGCCGACCTCGGCGCCGACGTAGACGATACCGGCCTCGTCCAGCTTGTTCAGTGCAGCCTCGCCGACGTTCGGGATATCCGCGGAGATCTCCTCCGGGCCGAGCTTGGTGTCACGGGCCACACAGGTCAGTTCCTGGATGTGGATGGTGGTGAAGCGGTCTTCCTGGACCACGCGCTCCGACAGGAGGATGGAGTCCTCGAAGTTGTAGCCGTTCCACGGCATGAACGCGACGCGCATGTTCTGGCCCAGGGCCAGTTCACCCATGTCGGTGGACGGGCCGTCGGCCAGGATGTCGCTGCGCTCGACCTTGTCGCCCTTGCTCACCAGCGGACGCTGGTTGATGCAGGTGTTCTGGTTGGAACGGGTGTACTTGGTCAGGTTGTAGATGTCGACCCCGGCTTCACCGGTTTCGACTTCGTCGTCGTTGACCCGTACCACGATGCGGCTGGCGTCGACCGAGTCGATCACCCCGCCGCGACGCGCGACCACGCAGACGCCCGAGTCGCGGGCGACGTTGCGCTCCATGCCGGTACCGACCAGCGGCTTGTCCGAACGCAGGGTCGGCACGGCCTGACGCTGCATGTTCGAACCCATGAGGGCGCGGTTGGCGTCGTCGTGCTCGAGGAACGGGATCAGCGAGGCCGCGACCGAAACCACCTGCTTCGGCGAGACGTCCATCAGGGTGACGTCTTCCGGCGCCTTGACGGTGAACTCGTTGAGGTGACGCACGGCCACCAGTTCGTCGATCAGCTCACCCTTGTCGTTCAGGGTGGCCGACGCCTGGGCGATCACGTGATCGGCCTCTTCGATGGCCGAGAGGAAGACGATCTCGTCGGTGACCTGGCCTTCCTTGACCACCCGATACGGGCTCTCGAGGAAGCCGTACTGGTTGGTGCGGGCATAGGCCGCCAGGGAGTTGATCAGACCGATGTTCGGACCTTCAGGGGTCTCGATCGGGCACACGCGACCGTAGTGGGTCGGGTGCACGTCGCGCACCTCGAAGCCGGCGCGCTCGCGGGTCAGACCGCCCGGGCCGAGTGCGGAGACACGGCGCTTGTGGGTGATCTCGGAGAGCGGGTTGTTCTGGTCCATGAACTGCGAGAGCTGGCTGGAACCGAAGAACTCCTTCACCGCCGCCGCCACCGGCTTGGCGTTGATCAGGTCCTGCGGCATCAGGCCTTCGCTTTCGGCCATCGACAGGCGTTCCTTGACCGCACGCTCGACGCGCACCAGGCCCACGCGGAACTGGTTCTCGGCCATTTCGCCGACGCAACGCACGCGGCGGTTACCCAGGTGGTCGATGTCGTCGACGATGCCCTTGCCGTTACGGATGTCGACCAGGGTCTTGAGGACCTCGACGATGTCTTCGCGGCTCAGCACGCCGGAACCTTCGATCTCGGTACGACCGATACGACGGTTGAACTTCATCCGACCTACGGCGGACAGGTCGTAGCGCTCGGCGCTGAAGAACAGGTTGTTGAACAGCGTCTCGGCGGCGTCCTTGGTTGGCGGCTCGCCAGGACGCATCATGCGGTAGATCTCGACCAGTGCTTCCAGCTGGTTGGTGGTCGAATCGATCTTCAGGGTATCGGAGATGAACGGACCGCAGTCGATGTCGTTGGTGTACAGGGTCTCGATGCGCACCACCTGGGCCTTGGCGATCTTGACCAGCAGGTCCAGGGTCAGCTCGGTGTTGCACTCGGCGATGATCTCGCCGGTAGCCGGGTGCACGATCGCCTTGGCCGTGGTGCGGCCGATCAGGTAATCGAGCGGAACGTCCAGCTCTTTGATGCCAGCCTTGTCCAGCTGGTTGATATGGCGCGCGGTGATACGACGGCCCTGCTCGACGATGACCTTGCCGTTGCCGTCCTTGATGTCGAGCACGGCGACTTCGCCGCGCAGGCGCTGCGGCACCAGCTCCAGGCTCAGGGCCTCGCCCTTCACGTGGAAGACGTTGGTGTCGTAGAAGGCATCCAGCATCTCTTCGGTGCTGTAACCCAGGGCGCGCAGCAGCACCGAGGCCGGCAGCTTGCGGCGACGGTCGATACGCACGAACACGGCGTCCTTCGGATCGAACTCGAAATCCAACCAGGAGCCGCGGTACGGAATGATCCGCGCGGAGTACAGCAGCTTGCCGGAGCTGTGGGTCTTGCCGCGGTCGTGGTCGAAGAACACGCCCGGCGAGCGGTGCAGCTGGGAAACGATGACGCGCTCGGTACCGTTGATCACGAAGGTACCGTTCTCGGTCATCAGGGGGATTTCCCCCATGTAGACTTCTTGCTCTTTGATGTCCTTGATCGCTTTGTTCGACGATTCTTTGTCGAAAATGATCAGGCGCACCTTCACCCGCAACGGTACGGCGAAAGTCACGCCGCGCAGCACGCATTCCTTGACGTCAAAGGCCGGCTCGCCCAGGCGATAACCGACATACTCCAGAGCAGCATTGCCGGAATAGCTGATAATCGGGAAAACGGACTTGAAGGCCGCATGCAGGCCGATGTCGCGAAACTGGTCCTTGGTCGCTCCCGCCTGCAGGAATTCGCGATACGAATCCAGCTGGATGGCCAGGAGATAAGGCACATCCATGACATCCGGCAACTTGCTAAAGTCCTTGCGGATACGTTTTTTCTCAGTGTATGAGTAAGCCATCAGCGTTCCCCAGCTTGGTCACCTGCTTATTTGGCCTCTCCGACGGGAGCAGCCAGAAAATCTTGCAAACCCTCGGTTTGCGCCACCCTCGTGGGTGGGAATTTCCGCCTAGGCCGAGCGTTGATTAGTCGACCTAGAACGGAAAAAGGCCGGTGGCAAAAGCCACCAGCCATCAGCCTTCCGCGAATCGCTTGGGCTGCAGACGCAAAGTCGTCGCTTACTTGAGCTCGACAGTGGCGCCAGCTTCTTCCAGTGCCTTCTTGGCAGCTTCGGCTTCTTCTTTCGAAGCGCCTTCCTTGACCACGCCCGGGGCGCCGTCAACGACTGCCTTGGCTTCTTTCAGACCCAGACCGGTCAGCTCGCGAACGACCTTGATCACGTTCACTTTCTTCTCGCCGGCGGAAGCCAGGATGATGTTGAACTCGGTCTGCTCTTCTACAGCGGCAGCGGCGCCGGCAGCCGGGCCAGCAGCAACAGCGGCGGCGGCAGTCACGCCGAACTTCTCTTCCATTGCCTTGATCAGTTCAACAACCTGCATCACGGACATTTCGGATACGGCGTTGATGATGTCTTCGTTGGTCAGAGCCATGACTCTAATTCCTGTATTGGGGGACAGCCTTCGCGGCCATCAAATTAAACAAATATGCGTGAAAGGGGATTAGGCGGCCTGGATCAGGCAGCCGCGCCTTCTTTCTGGTCGCGAACAGCCGCCAAAGTACGAACGAACTTGCTGGTAGCGCCTTGCATCACGCTCATCAGCTGAGAAATCGCTTCGTTGTAAGTCGGCAGGGTTGCCAGTACGTCGATCTGATTGGCTGCGAGGAACTGACCCTCGAACGCAGCTGCCTTGATCTCGAACTTGTCCTGACCCTTGGAGAACTCCTTGAAGATGCGGGCAGCAGCGCCCGGATGCTCGTTGGAGAACGCAATCAGGGTCGGGCCTTTGAACACGTCGTTGAGCACGTCGAACTGAGTGCCTTCAACGGCGCGGCGCAGCAGGGTGTTACGTACGACTTTCACGTACACACCAGATGCGCGGGCCTCTTTACGGAGTCCGGTCATAGCACCTACGGTCACGCCACGGGCATCGGCCACGACAGCGGACAGGGCAGCTTTGGCAGCCTCGTTGACTTCAGCGACGATGGCCTTCTTGTCTTCGAGTTTAATTGCCACGGGTTTACTCCTGGATGTTACCGTTTCGTCCAGCCGAAGCCGGACGGCGTTTTGGTGTCTGATTCGGTACGAATCGGGAGCACCATCTGCGTAGGCTGCCGAAGATCGCTCCCCGGGTTTAAGGCTCGCGCCGCCTACGGTCTTGGACAGCCCCCGCCAGGCAGGGACCCCAATCTTGCCGGCCGGCGGAATCGCTTCCGCCGGCCTAATTCATTACGCGTCCAGCGATGCCTGATCGATGACCAGACCCGGGCCCATGGTGGTGCTCAGGGTCACACGCTTGACGTAGATACCTTTGGAGGTCGACGGCTTCAGGCGCTTGAGGTCGGCGATCAAGGCTTCGACGTTCTGCTTCAGCTTCTCGGGCTCGAAGCTGACCTTGCCGACGGAACCATGGATGATGCCGTTCTTGTCGGTACGGAAGCGCACCTGACCGGCCTTGGCGTTCTTCACGGCATTGGCCACGTCCGGGGTTACGGTACCGACCTTCGGGTTCGGCATCAGGCCGCGCGGACCGAGCACCTGGCCCAGCTGACCGACGACACGCATGGCGTCCGGAGAAGCGATGACCACGTCGTAGTTCAGGTCGCCGCCTTTCATTTCGGCAGCCAGGTCGTCCATGCCAACGCGGTCGGCGCCAGCAGCCAGAGCGGCTTCGGCCGCTGGGCCCTGGGTGAACACGGCGACGCGAACGCTCTTACCGGAACCGTTCGGCAGAACGGTGGCACCACGCACGACCTGATCCGATTTGCGCGGATCGACGCCCAGGTTCACCGCGACGTCAACGGATTCGGCGAACTTGACGGCCGACAGCTCGGAGAGCAGAGCGGCGGCTTCGACGAAGCTGTAAACCTTACCGGCTTCGACCTTTGCGGCGATCGCCTTTTGACGCTTAGTCAACTTAGCCACTTACACACCCTCCACGTTCAGGCCCATGCTACGAGCGGAACCGGCGATGGTACGCACGGCCGCATCCAGGTCAGCGGCAGTCAGATCAGCCTCTTTGGTCTTGGCGATCTCTTCCAGCTGAGCACGGGTCACGGTACCGACCTTGACGGTGTTCGGGCGCGCCGAACCGCTGGTCAGACCTGCCGCCTTCTTCAGCAGAACCGAAGCCGGGGTGCTCTTGGTTTCAAAGGTGAAGCTGCGGTCGCTGTAAACAGTGATGATCACCGGGGTCGGCAGACCGGGCTCCATGCCCTGGGTCTTGGCGTTGAACGCCTTGCAGAACTCCATGATGTTCACGCCATGCTGACCGAGGGCCGGACCTACGGGCGGGCTCGGGTTGGCCTGCGCAGCCTTTACTTGCAGCTTGATATAAGCCGTTATCTTCTTAGCCATGAGCTACTCCAATTACGGGTTCTAACGCCTCGCGGCTCCCCGGTGATTACATATTTATCCCAGTGACGACAAAACCCCGCAGCCCAGGACTGCGGGGTATGGGATGCTTGTGTCAGTTATGCCTTTTCGACCTGACTGAACTCCAGCTCGACCGGTGTCGAGCGACCGAAAATGGTCACCGCCACCTGGATTCGGCTCTTCTCATAATTGACTTCTTCGACGACGCCACTGAAATCAGCGAACGGCCCATCGATCACACGAATCATCTCGCCCGGCTCGAACAACGTCTTCGGCTTCGGCTTGTCACCGCTGTCGGCAACACGACGCAGAATGGCTTCGGCTTCCTTATCGGTAATAGGCGCCGGCTTGTCGGCCGTACCACCGATAAAGCCCATGACACGCGGGGTATCCTTGACCAAGTGCCAAGTCCCTTCGTTCATGTCCATCTGCACCAGAACATAGCCCGGGAAGAATTTGCGCTCGCTCTTGCGCTTCTGGCCATTACGCATCTCTACCACTTCTTCGGTAGGAACCAGAATCTCGCCAAAACCGTCTTCCATGCCGGCGAGCTTGACGCGCTCGATCAGAGAACGCATCACATGCTTCTCGTAACCCGAGTAAGCATGCACAACGTACCAACGCTTAGCCACGGGACACCCTTTAACCCACAATCAACGAAACGAGCCAACCCAGCAGCGAATCGAGGCCCCACAGCAAAAGCGCCATCACGAGGACGACAGCCACCACGATCAACGTGGTCTGCGTGGTTTCCTGACGAGTCGGCCAGACGACCTTGCGAATTTCGACGCGCGCTTCCTTCGCCAGCCCAGTGAACGCCTGCCCCTTGGCCGTCTGCAGCGCAACTGCGCCCGCGACACCTGCCAAAGCCAGCAACACCAGAACACGATACAGAATCGGCTCGGCAGAGAAGTACTGATTACCGACAACACCCACCACGACCAGAGCGACTACAACCAGCCACTTGAGCAGATCGAAGCGCGAGCCTTTGGCCTCAGCCTTATCAATCATTTACGAGGATCCTGTGAAAGACACGCCACATTCGCTGAGAATATGGCAGGTCAGGAGGGAATCGAACCCCCAACCTGCGGTTTTGGAGACCGCCGCTCTGCCAATTGAGCTACTGACCTAGAGGAAAATCAGGCCGACCATTATGCCGACCTGACAGAGACAGATCAACCGATTACTCGACGATCTTGGCAACCACGCCGGCACCAACGGTACGACCACCTTCGCGAATCGCGAAACGCAGGCCGTCTTCCATGGCGATCGGCTTGATCAGGGTAACAACCATCTTCACGTTGTCGCCCGGCATTACCATCTCAACGCCTTCCGGCAGTTCGCAAGAACCGGTTACGTCGGTGGTGCGGAAGTAGAACTGTGGACGGTAGCCCTTGAAGAACGGGGTGTGACGACCACCTTCTTCCTTGGACAGCACATACACTTCGGCTTCGAACTTGGTGTGCGGCTTGATGGTGCCCGGCTTGGCCAGAACCTGACCACGCTCTACGTCGTCACGCTTGGTGCCGCGCAGCAGGACGCCACAGTTCTCACCGGCGCGACCTTCGTCGAGCAGCTTGCGGAACATCTCGACACCGGTGCAGGTGGTCTTGGTGGTGTCACGCAGACCAACGATCTCGATTTCTTCCTGGACCTTGACGATGCCGCGCTCGACACGACCGGTTACCACGGTACCGCGACCGGAGATGGAGAACACGTCTTCGATCGGCATCAGGAACGGCTTGTCGATGGCGCGAACCGGCTCAGGGATGTAGGTATCCAGAGTCTCGACCAGCTTCTTGACGGCAGTGGTGCCCATCTCGTTGGCGTCTTCGCCGTTCAGCGCCATCAGCGCGGAACCGATGATGATCGGCGTGTCGTCGCCCGGGAAGTCGTAGGTGGACAGCAGGTCGCGAACTTCCATCTCGACCAGTTCCAGCAGTTCGGCGTCGTCAACCATGTCGGCCTTGTTCAGGAACACGACGATGTACGGAACGCCTACCTGGCGGGACAGCAGGATGTGCTCGCGAGTCTGCGGCATCGGGCCGTCGGCAGCGGAGCAAACCAGGATAGCGCCGTCCATCTGCGCAGCACCGGTGATCATGTTCTTCACATAGTCAGCGTGACCCGGGCAGTCAACGTGCGCGTAGTGACGAATATTGGAATCGTACTCTACGTGCGCGGTGTTGATGGTGATACCACGAGCCTTCTCTTCCGGAGCGCTGTCGATCTTGTCGAAGTCGACCTTGGCGCTGCCGAATACTTCGGAGCAAACGCGAGTCAGAGCAGCGGTCAGAGTGGTTTTACCGTGGTCAACGTGACCGATGGTGCCGACGTTGACGTGCGGCTTGTTACGTTCAAATTTCTCTTTAGCCATTTTGACCGTCTCCCAACGAAGAATTGAGCAAGTCACACTGCCCATTAAAACAAAGGCAGATACTTTCATATCTGCCTTTATTAAATGGAGCTCATGAGCGGATTTGAACCGCTGACCTCACCCTTACCAAGGGTGTGCTCTACCAACTGAGCTACATGAGCGAAACACTTTACAACGACTGAAGACCTGGAGCGGGTAGCGGGAATCGAACCCGCATCATCAGCTTGGAAGGCTGAGGTTCTACCACTGAACTATACCCGCGGAGCCTTCAGCTCACGCTAAATCTGGTGGAGGGAGAAGGATTCGAACCTTCGAAGTCGATGACGTCAGATTTACAGTCTGATCCCTTTGGCCACTCGGGAATCCCTCCAAAAGGAGGCGGCATTCTCGTTTCATGCCACCCTACTGTCAAGCATTTTCTCATTTAAAAACCTGAGCTTAGCTACATCGACAGCAGCCTCACAGATCCATCGCTGGTACCACCCTGTGAAGCGGGCGCCATTCTAGTCAATCTTTCTCGACCTTGCAACGCCTTCGCACGGCATTAATTGATGTTTTAAGCCTTTGAAATCAAAAGCCAAACGCTCCAGCAAGGATTCCTCCGCCAGGCGCCTGCTCTCCGGGGCGATTCGCACCCAATAACTACGGTGAGCACGCGACAGTTCCTTGAGCAAGGGCTCGTATCCAGCCCCCCTCAACCTCTGGAGCACGCTCTCCGCCGAGTCACTCCGTGGAAATATCCCTAGAGAGATGCCATTCGCCAATTCACCTTCGGCGATGATGTAGCTGTCGATTTTCCGCGCTTGCAGCTCTTTCAGCTGCCGCAATGAGGCTTGCCGCGACGCCAGGGGCGGCAAATATACCCAATAGTCGACCCCAGCCGCGGCATCGACGGCCTGGATGCTGGAGCGAATATCCAGACTGAGCAGGCGCTGTTCCAGTACTGCAGCCGTCGCCCTCTGCTCGAAGCTGCCTAGAAACAGACAGACCGCCTCCCCGGCCTTGACCTCGGCGACTGGTGGCTTTCGCAGCACCGACACCTCGGACTCGCTCAACAGGCGAATATCGCCCTCGCCGCCTCGCGCCAGCGCCAGGGGGGCCACCTCTTTAGCCCGCATGGGCGCCTGCTGCTGATGCCACACGTAATAGAACAGGTTCAGGACCAGCAACAACAGAAACATCCAGCGCATGCGCAACCTCAATCCAGGGGACAGGCGATAGCCAGGCCGGTAAACACCAGGTCGGGTGCGACCTTGGCATCAGGCACCAGGTCCGCCACCAGCCCCGCATCCCCGCCCGTGAGGAAGACCCGGAACGCCCCCCCCCAATACTCGCGCGCAAGCGCCAACTGGGTCTGCACGAAGCCCTGCAGCATCAGCGAGCAGCCACGTTCGACCGCCTCCGCGGTCGAACGTCCCGGGCCAAGCCCGTGGAGAGCCCGCTCCGCCGCGGCATCGTCATAACGGATCCGCCGCGTATGGGTTCGCAACTGATTGCGCATGAGAGGCACCCCCGGACAGATGAACCCCCCCAGGTGCTGACCGTCTCCCCCGACAAAGTCGGCGGTCACCGCGGTTCCCAAATCGAGGACCAGACAGGCCCCCTTCGCCTGGTGATAGGCCCCGACCAAAGCCAGCCAGCGATCCAGCCCCAGCCGCTCGGGCTGCTCATAACCATTGCGCACCCCAGCCAGCTCCGCAGCCGGGCGCGCCCAGCTGCACGCCATGGCGAAGGCCGACTCCAGGGGGGCAACCAGTTGCAGCGTTTCCTCATCGGTACGCACGCTAACCAAGCGACAGGCGTCCAGACTCGACACCTTGCTGCGAACGACCTGCAAGAGCTCGACATCAGCCCCCACCACCCCACCACAGAGAGCGCCCACTCCCTCCCGGGGAATCACCCGCCACTTGATAAAGCTATTCCCACAATCGAGCTCAAGAATCATTGCGCAACCTCAAACTGAGCTCACCACCACTGAAGAGCCGCTCCACTCCATCCACCAACAAACGCAGCGCTCCGGTCGAATCCACGCCCTGAACCACGCCTTCGATCTGCTGCGCCCCGGCAGTGAGTATGGCTGCACGCCCCTGCCAGAGATGATTGCTCTGCCACTCTTCGAGCAACCTTGAAAAACCTTCCTTCCGATGCCGCTCGAGGTAGATAGACAGCCGCTCATTGAGCAGCGAAACCAACTCGTTGCGATCGACCCCGTGCCCGAGCTCTGCTCGCATAGAAGTCCACGGCTGATCGATGACCTGAAGGGCGCCCGGTAGCATGTTGACGTTGATGCCAATGCCTATAACCACATGGCAAACATCCGCCGGGTCACCGGACAGCTCCAGGAGGATTCCGGCAAGCTTGCGGCCATTCACCAGTAAGTCGTTAGGCCACTTTAGACCCGCCCCCACCACACCCATAGCCCGGATAGCGTGAAGCAGGGCCAACCCCACCACCAGACTGAGCCCTTCCAATTGCCGCACGCCCCCCTCGACCCGCAGCACCAGACTGTAATAGAGGTTCTCTGCAAACGGGCTCACCCAGGTACGCCCTCGTCGCCCACGACCCGAAGTCTGCTGCTCGGCCAACACGACAAAAGGCGCCGGCAGCTGACGCTCGAGTCGCCGCAAGGCCTCGGAGTTGGTCGAATCGACCGAATGCAACACCATTACAGGCCAGTGCGGTCGCGCGCCACTCGCCGCCAAGATGCTTTCATCCAGAAGTCGCAGCGGGCTTTCCAGACGATATCCGCGCCCCCGAACCTTATGGATAGGCAGACCGAGCTCGGCCTCAAGAGCGCGCAACTGCTTCCACACCGCAGCACGACTGACCCCGAGCGCAGCTCCGAGCGCCTCGCCCGAATGGAAGCGCCCATCTTGAAGAAGCCTTAACAATGGCAGCATGCCGCCTCCCCGCGCAGTAAGGCACGCATGATAACGATGCGCCAAGCCATTGCCTACAAAGCCAACTGGCTATTTCCGCCGCGCAAAAGCAAACCCCCGACCTGCGTGTGCGGGTCGGGGGTTTGGGATAGGTGCTTGACGATGACCTACTCTCACATGGGGAAGCCCCACACTACCATCGGCGATGCATCGTTTCACTACTGAGTTCGGGATGGGATCAGGTGGTTCCAACGCTCTATGGTCGTCAAGCAATTCGGTTGGAGAGTCGGTGTTGAGTCGCCTCTCCATATTGGGTATGTGATGTCTGGTTTTGCGTGTTCTGGCAAATTTTCGGTTTGTTGTCGACTTCAACCATCGAGCACACAAACAGCAAATTGTTTGGGTGTTATATGGTCAAGCCTCACGGGCAATTAGTATGGGTTAGCTCAACGCCTCACAGCGCTTACACACCCCACCTATCAACGTCGTAGTCTTCGACGGCCCTTCAGGGAGCTCAAGGCTCCAGTGAGATCTCATCTTGAGGCAAGTTTCCCGCTTAGATGCTTTCAGCGGTTATCTCTTCCGAACATAGCTACCCGGCAATGCCACTGGCGTGACAACCGGAACACCAGAGGTTCGTCCACTCCGGTCCTCTCGTACTAGGAGCAGCCCCTCTCAAATCTCAAACGTCCACGGCAGATAGGGACCGAACTGTCTCACGACGTTCTAAACCCAGCTCGCGTACCACTTTAAATGGCGAACAGCCATACCCTTGGGACCGGCTTCAGCCCCAGGATGTGATGAGCCGACATCGAGGTGCCAAACACCGCCGTCGATATGAACTCTTGGGCGGTATCAGCCTGTTATCCCCGGAGTACCTTTTATCCGTTGAGCGATGGCCCTTCCATACAGAACCACCGGATCACTAAGACCTACTTTCGTACCTGCTCGACGTGTCTGTCTCGCAGTCAAGCGCGCTTTTGCCTTTATACTCTACGACCGATTTCCGACCGGTCTGAGCGCACCTTCGTACTCCTCCGTTACTCTTTAGGAGGAGACCGCCCCAGTCAAACTACCCACCATACACTGTCCTCGATCCGGATAACGGACCAGAGTTAGAACCTCAAGGTTGCCAGGGTGGTATTTCAAGGATGGCTCCACGCGAACTGGCGTCCACGCTTCAAAGCCTCCCACCTATCCTACACAAGCAAGCTCAAAGTCCAGTGCAAAGCTATAGTAAAGGTTCACGGGGTCTTTCCGTCTAGCCGCGGATACACTGCATCTTCACAGCGATTTCAATTTCACTGAGTCTCGGGTGGAGACAGCGCCGCCATCGTTACGCCATTCGTGCAGGTCGGAACTTACCCGACAAGGAATTTCGCTACCTTAGGACCGTTATAGTTACGGCCGCCGTTTACCGGGGCTTCGATCAAGAGCTTCGCGTTAGCTAACCCCATCAATTAACCTTCCGGCACCGGGCAGGCGTCACACCCTATACGTCCACTTTCGTGTTTGCAGAGTGCTGTGTTTTTAATAAACAGTCGCAGCGGCCTGGTATCTTCGACCGGCATGGGCTTACGCAGTAAATGCTTCACCCTCACCGGCGCACCTTCTCCCGAAGTTACGGTGCCATTTTGCCTAGTTCCTTCACCCGAGTTCTCTCAAGCGCCTTGGTATTCTCTACCTAACCACCTGTGTCGGTTTGGGGTACGGTTCCTAGTTACCTGAAGCTTAGAAGCTTTTCCTGGAAGCATGGCATCAACCACTTCGTCGTCTAAAAGACAACTCGTCATCAGCTCTCGGCATTAAGCGCCCGGATTTACCTAAGCACTCTGCCTACCACCTTAAACACGGACAACCAACGCCGTGCTGGCCTAGCCTTCTCCGTCCCTCCATCGCAGTAACTAGAAGTACGGGAATATTAACCCGTTTCCCATCGACTACGCATTTCTGCCTCGCCTTAGGGGCCGACTCACCCTGCGTCGATTAACGTTGCGCAGGAAACCTTGGTCTTTCGGCGTGCGAGTTTTTCACTCGCATTGTCGTTACTCATGTCAGCATTCGCACTTCTGATACCTCCAGCAAGCTTCTCAACTCACCTTCACAGGCTTACAGAACGCTCCTCTACCGCTCAACTTACGTTGAACCCGTAGCTTCGGTGTATGGTTTGAGCCCCGTTACATCTTCCGCGCAGGCCGACTCGACTAGTGAGCTATTACGCTTTCTTTAAAGGGTGGCTGCTTCTAAGCCAACCTCCTAGCTGTCTAAGCCTTCCCACATCGTTTCCCACTTAACCATAACTTTGGGACCTTAGCTGACGGTCTGGGTTGTTTCCCTTTTCACGACGGACGTTAGCACCCGCCGTGTGTCTCCCGTGCTGACACTTGCTGGTATTCGGAGTTTGCATCGGTTTGGTAAGTCGGGATGACCCCCTAGCCGAAACAGTGCTCTACCCCCAGCAGTGATACACGAGGCGCTACCTAAATAGCTTTCGAGGAGAACCAGCTATCTCCGAGCTTGATTAGCCTTTCACTCCGATCCACAGGTCATCCGCTAACTTTTCAACGGTAGTCGGTTCGGTCCTCCAGTCAGTGTTACCTAACCTTCAACCTGCCCATGGATAGATCGCCCGGTTTCGGGTCTATACCCAGCGACTAAACGCCCTATTAAGACTCGCTTTCGCTACGCCTCCCCTATTCGGTTAAGCTCGCCACTGAATATAAGTCGCTGACCCATTATACAAAAGGTACGCAGTCACCTAACAAGTAGGCTCCCACTGCTTGTACGCATACGGTTTCAGGTTCTATTTCACTCCCCTCTCCGGGGTTCTTTTCGCCTTTCCCTCACGGTACTGGTTCACTATCGGTCAGTCAGTAGTATTTAGCCTTGGAGGATGGTCCCCCCATATTCAGACAAAGTTTCTCGTGCTCCGTCCTACTCGATTTCACTTCTAAGATCCTTTCGCGTACAGGGCTATCACCCACTATGGCCGCACTTTCCAGAGCGTTCCGCTAAAATCAAAGAAGCTTAAGGGCTAGTCCCCGTTCGCTCGCCACTACTAAGGGAATCTCGGTTGATTTCTATTCCTCAGGGTACTTAGATGTTTCAGTTCCCCTGGTTCGCCTCCTACACCTATGTATTCAGTGCAGGATACCCAGCTTGTGCTGGGTGGGTTCCCCCATTCAGAGATCTCCGGATCAAAGTCTGTTTGCCGACTCCCCGAAGCTTATCGCAGGCTACCACGTCTTTCATCGCCTCTGACTGCCAAGGCATCCACCGTATGCGCTTCTTCACTTGACCATATAACCCCAAGCAATCTGGTTACGGCCTCGAACGTGAAGACGACATTCGCCGAAAATTTGCACTTGAGAACAACGCAAATTTTACCTTGATTGATCAACTGCCAGTGAAAGCAGTCAATCAGTCACTTCTATCACATACCCAAATTTTTAAAGAACGATTTTCGTACTGATCAAAGACCAGAAATCAACATTCAGCAGGTCACACCTGGAACGCTCATTTCTGAACTCTAAACGGGCTGTCGGTGGTGGAGCCAAGCGGGATCGAACCGCTGACCTCCTGCGTGCAAGGCAGGCGCTCTCCCAGCTGAGCTATGGCCCCATATTCTACCAAGGCCAAACCCCACAACAATTGGTGGGTCTGGGCAGATTCGAACTGCCGACCTCACCCTTATCAGGGGTGCGCTCTAACCAACTGAGCTACAGACCCAATCGTCTTTCGCAATGAATCAAGCAATTCGTGTGGGAGCTTACAAGGAAGCTGATGTCGTCGATTAAGGAGGTGATCCAGCCGCAGGTTCCCCTACGGCTACCTTGTTACGACTTCACCCCAGTCATGAATCACACCGTGGTAACCGTCCCCCTTGCGGTTAGACTAGCTACTTCTGGTGCAACCCACTCCCATGGTGTGACGGGCGGTGTGTACAAGGCCCGGGAACGTATTCACCGTGACATTCTGATTCACGATTACTAGCGATTCCGACTTCACGCAGTCGAGTTGCAGACTGCGATCCGGACTACGATCGGTTTTATGGGATTAGCTCCACCTCGCGGCTTGGCAACCCTTTGTACCGACCATTGTAGCACGTGTGTAGCCCTGGCCGTAAGGGCCATGATGACTTGACGTCATCCCCACCTTCCTCCGGTTTGTCACCGGCAGTCTCCTTAGAGTTCCCGGCATGACCCGCTGGTAACTAAGGACAAGGGTTGCGCTCGTTACGGGACTTAACCCAACATCTCACGACACGAGCTGACGACAGCCATGCAGCACCTGTGTCTGAGTTCCCGAAGGCACCAATCCATCTCTGGAAAGTTCTCAGCATGTCAAGGCCAGGTAAGGTTCTTCGCGTTGCTTCGAATTAAACCACATGCTCCACCGCTTGTGCGGGCCCCCGTCAATTCATTTGAGTTTTAACCTTGCGGCCGTACTCCCCAGGCGGTCAACTTAATGCGTTAGCTGCGCCACTAAAATCTCAAGGATTCCAACGGCTAGTTGACATCGTTTACGGCGTGGACTACCAGGGTATCTAATCCTGTTTGCTCCCCACGCTTTCGCACCTCAGTGTCAGTATCAGTCCAGGTGGTCGCCTTCGCCACTGGTGTTCCTTCCTATATCTACGCATTTCACCGCTACACAGGAAATTCCACCACCCTCTACCGTACTCTAGCTTGCCAGTTTTGGATGCAGTTCCCAGGTTGAGCCCGGGGCTTTCACATCCAACTTAACAAACCACCTACGCGCGCTTTACGCCCAGTAATTCCGATTAACGCTTGCACCCTCTGTATTACCGCGGCTGCTGGCACAGAGTTAGCCGGTGCTTATTCTGTTGGTAACGTCAAAACAGCAAGGTATTAACTTACTGCCCTTCCTCCCAACTTAAAGTGCTTTACAATCCGAAGACCTTCTTCACACACGCGGCATGGCTGGATCAGGCTTTCGCCCATTGTCCAATATTCCCCACTGCTGCCTCCCGTAGGAGTCTGGACCGTGTCTCAGTTCCAGTGTGACTGATCATCCTCTCAGACCAGTTACGGATCGTCGCCTAGGTGAGCCATTACCTCACCTACTAGCTAATCCGACCTAGGCTCATCTGATAGCGCAAGGCCCGAAGGTCCCCTGCTTTCTCCCGTAGGACGTATGCGGTATTAGCGTTCCTTTCGAAACGTTGTCCCCCACTACCAGGCAGATTCCTAGGCATTACTCACCCGTCCGCCGCTGAATCATGGAGCAAGCTCCACTCATCCGCTCGACTTGCATGTGTTAGGCCTGCCGCCAGCGTTCAATCTGAGCCATGATCAAACTCTTCAGTTCAATACTGCTTGGGTTTTGAGAAAACCCTAAACTTGGCTCAGCAATCGCAAATCTCTTACTTAAAAGAGTTAACTCTCGAATTAACGAGTGTTGCTTTGTGATGCTGATAATCAGTTGACTATCAGTCTTACCTCACAAGCACCCACACGAATTGCTTGATTCAGTTGTTAAAGAACAGTTGGTTAAGTCTTTCGTCTCAACCGAGGCGCGCATTCTACAGCAGCCTCATCTTTCGTCAAGCAGTTTCGAAAATTTCTTTTCAAACTCAACCGCTTGCGGGCGACTCCAGGACTTTCATCACTTGGAGTCTAAACCTTAGATCAAAATCTAAGGCTTTCACTAAAAGGCAAACCCCCGACCTGCATATGCGGGTCGGGGGTTTGGGATAGGTGCTTGACGATGACCTACTCTCACATGGGGAAGCCCCACACTACCATCGGCGATGCATCGTTTCACTACTGAGTTCGGGATGGGATCAGGTGGTTCCAACGCTCTATGGTCGTCAAGCAATTCGGTTGGAGAGTCGGTGTTGAGTCGCCTCTCCATATTGGGTATGTGATGTCTGGTTTTGCGTGTTCTGGCAAATTTTCGGTTTGTTGTCGACTTCAACCATCGAGCACACAAACAGCAAATTGTTTGGGTGTTATATGGTCAAGCCTCACGGGCAATTAGTATGGGTTAGCTCAACGCCTCACAGCGCTTACACACCCCACCTATCAACGTCGTAGTCTTCGACGGCCCTTCAGGGAGCTCAAGGCTCCAGTGAGATCTCATCTTGAGGCAAGTTTCCCGCTTAGATGCTTTCAGCGGTTATCTCTTCCGAACATAGCTACCCGGCAATGCCACTGGCGTGACAACCGGAACACCAGAGGTTCGTCCACTCCGGTCCTCTCGTACTAGGAGCAGCCCCTCTCAAATCTCAAACGTCCACGGCAGATAGGGACCGAACTGTCTCACGACGTTCTAAACCCAGCTCGCGTACCACTTTAAATGGCGAACAGCCATACCCTTGGGACCGGCTTCAGCCCCAGGATGTGATGAGCCGACATCGAGGTGCCAAACACCGCCGTCGATATGAACTCTTGGGCGGTATCAGCCTGTTATCCCCGGAGTACCTTTTATCCGT
>NZ_CP196711.1:2535000-3990000 GCF_051904775.1 Pseudomonas sp. MBLB4123 | reverse complement strand
TAAAAAGACTATTCAGCCTTGAGTGTGATGCGCGCGAAAGCCTTCTTCCCCGCCTGACAGACATGGCTCGCCCCAAGCTTATAAACAAAGGAACGATCGACCACCTCGCCATCGACGCGCACAGAGCCGGAGCCGAGCAGGTCACGCGCCATCGCGGCATTCTTGACCAGGCCGGCCTTGTTGAGCAGCGCCGCGATCGGCATGTCTTCGGCGGCAGCCAACTCGATCTCCGGCAGATCCTCGGGCAGTTCGCCATCCTTCATGCGATTGCCTGCGGAGCGGTGCGCGCTGGCGGCCGCCTCCTCCCCATGGAAGCGTGCAACGATCTCTTCGGCCAGTTTGATCTTGATATCGCGCGGATTAGCCCCCTGCTCGACATCAAGCTTGAACTGCTCGATCTCCCCCATGGAGCGGAAGCTGAGCAGCTCGAAGTAACGCCACATGAGCACATCGGGAATGGACACCAGCTTGCTGTACATCACGCCCGGCGCCTCCTGAATGCCCACATAGTTACCCAGGGACTTGGACATCTTCTTGACGCCATCGAGCCCCTCGAGCAGCGGCATGGTGACGACGCATTGAGACGCCTGACCATAGGCGCGCTGCAGCTCGCGCCCCATCAGCAGATTGAACTTCTGGTCGGTGCCGCCCAACTCGACATCGGCACGCAGCGCCACCGAGTCATAACCCTGAACCAGGGGATAGAGGAACTCATGGATGGCAATGGGCTGATTGGTCGAGTAGCGCTTGTTGAAGTCGTCACGCTCGAGCATCCGCGCCACGGTGTACTGCGAAGCCAGTCGAATGAAGTCGGCCGGCGTCAACTGATCCATCCAAGTGGAGTTGAACGCCACCTCGGTCTTGGCCGGATCGAGAATCTTGAACACCTGCGACTTATAGGTCTCGGCGTTTTCCAGCACCTGCTCGCGGGTCAGAGGCGGACGGGTCGCGCTCTTGCCGCTCGGATCGCCGATCATCCCGGTGAAGTCACCGATCAGGAAGATGACCTGGTGCCCCAGCTCCTGAAACTGGCGCAGCTTGTTGATCAGCACCGTATGCCCGAGATGCAGGTCCGGCGCCGTCGGGTCGAAGCCCGCCTTGATGCGCAGCGGCTGACCGCGCTTGAGCTTTTCGACCAGCTCGGACTCAACCAGGACCTCTTCCGCGCCACGCTTGATCAGCGCCAGCTGCTCTTCGACCGACTTCATGACAGAACTCACGACCACTCAAAAACCAAAGGGAACCAACCATACAAGATCGCGGACAAATGACAAGTTTTGCCCAGCGCCGACCATCAGCCGCGCCTGCGCAAGCAGCATCAAGGTTGCCTTACAGACGATTTGGTTATATTTTATACAGTTACTGCATATTCATTGCTTTTTTCATCTCTTCATCTATTTAAAGCCAAAGCAGCCTATGACCCCTACAAGAACAGCGCCTCCCCTGTACCCCAAAAGTCACATTCTGGCGGCGAGCGGCGTCGCCGCGATGCTCAGCCTGGCGCTGCTGGTGTTCCCCTCGCGGGAAGTAGAAGCCAAGCGGACCTATCTCAACCTCGAGCTCGACAGCAGCTCCGAACTGGTGGTGCAGCAGAAAGATGACCTGCGACCAGGCGACCGAAGCGCAGATGGTGCCGACTCGCCGTTTGCCAAGATCGATAGCGCCGCCGAAGGAGCCGCGGCCACAGAAGAAGAAAAGTCCGTAGTCGCCGAAGAAACCGCCTCCCCGGCCAACCCTCTCCAGAAAACCATCCGCGTCGCCAATGGTGACACGCTGTCCACGGTCTTCGCCAAGGTCGGGCTGTCTGCCAATGCCCTGCACGACGTGCTGAACAGCAGCAAGGACGCCAAGCGCTTCAGCCGCCTCAAGGTCGGCCAGGAACTCGATTTCCAATTGACCGCGGATGGGCAGCTTGAAAGCCTGCGCAGCAAACTGAGCGACCTGGAAAGCATCAGTCTGAGCAAGACCGACAAGGGCTTCGCCTTCAAGCGCGAGCTGGTCAAACCGCAAGTGCGCTCGGCCTATGCCCACGGCGTGATCAACAGCTCGCTGTTCCTGGCCGCCAAACGCGCCGGCCTGTCGCACGGTCTCACCATGGACCTGGCCAATATCTTCGGCTACGACATCGACTTTGCCATGGATATTCGCGAAGGCGACGAGTTCGAACTGCTCTACGAAGAGAAAGTGGTCGAGGGCAAGAAGGTCGGCAGCGGCGACATTCTCTCGGCGCGCTTCACCAACCGCGGCAAGACCTTCACCGCGGTGCGCTATACCGACAAGCAAGGCAACACCAGCTATTACGGCGCCGATGGTACCAGCATGCGCAAGGCCTTCATCCGCACCCCCGTGGATTTCGCCCGCATCAGCTCGCGCTTCTCCAACGGCCGCCGCCACCCGATCCTCAACAAGATCCGCGCCCACAAGGGGGTCGACTACGCCGCACCGCGCGGCACGCCGATCAAGGCGGCCGGCGACGGCAAGATCGCCCTGGCCGGACGCAAGGGCGGCTACGGCAATACCGTGGTGATCCAGCACGGCAGCCGCTACCGCACGCTGTATGCGCACATGCAGGGTTTCGCCAAGGGCATCCGCACCGGCGGCAGTGTCAAGCAGGGACAGATCATCGGCTACATCGGCACCACCGGCCTGTCCACGGGACCGCACCTGCACTACGAGTTCCAGGTCAACGGCACCCACGTCGACCCGCTGAGCCAGAAACTGCCGATGGCCGACCCCATCGCCCGCAACGAAAAGCAGCGTTTCCTGCAGCTGAGCAAGCCACTGATGGCGCGAATGGACCAGGAACGTTCCACCCTGCTCGCCCTCAACAAGCGCTGAAGCGATGCCGCACTATCTCGGGGTGATGTCCGGCACCAGCCTGGACGGCATGGACATCGCCCTGATCGAGCAGACCGACAGCACCCGGCTGCTCGCCACCCATTACCTGCCCATGCCGGAGGCGCTGCGCGCCGAACTCCTGGCGTTGTGCGCCCCCGGCCCCGACGAGCTGGCGCGCGCGGCGATGGCCGAACAGCGCTGGGTCGAGCTCGCCGCCCAGGGCATCGCCGCCCTCCTGCGCCAACACGACCTCAGTCCCGAGTCGATCCGCGCCATCGGCAGCCACGGCCAGACGGTGCGCCACGAACCGGCGCGCGGCTTCAGCATCCAGCTCGGCAACCCCGCCCTGCTCGCCGAGCTGACCGGCATCTGCGTGGTCGGCGACTTCCGCCGCCGCGACGTGGCGGCCGGTGGGCAGGGCGCGCCGCTGGTGCCGGCCTTCCATGAGGCCCTGTTCGGCGCTCCGGGCCACCGCCGCGCCGTACTGAACCTCGGCGGATTCAGCAACCTCAGCCTGCTGGAGCCTGGACAGCCTGTGCGCGGTTTCGACTGCGGACCCGGCAATGTGCTGATGGACGCCTGGATCCAGCGCCACCGGGGCGTCGGTTACGACCGGGACGGGGCCTGGGCGGCAAGCGGGAAGGTACAGACGGAACTGCTGCAGGCCTTGTTGAGCGATCCGTTTTTCCAGACCCGGGGACCGAAGAGCACCGGTCGTGAGCTGTTCAACCTGACCTGGCTCGACGAGCGGCTGAGCCGACTGCCGCACTACGCCGCGGAGGACGTGCAGGCCACGCTACTGGAGCTGACCGCCGCGAGCATAATCGGTGCACTGACCACGGCCCAGCAGCACACCGATGCACTACTGGTGTGCGGCGGCGGCGCTCACAACCGTACCCTGATGGCACGCCTGGCCGAGCTGTTGCCCGGCAGCCTGGTCAGCAGCACCGAGGCCCATGGCGTGCCCGCCGACTGGGTCGAGGCCATGGCCTTCGCCTGGCTGGCCCACTGCTGCCTGGAAGGCATCCCGGCCAACCGCCCGAGCGTCACCGGCGCCCGCGGGCTGCGGGTGCTCGGCGCCATCTATCCCGCCTGAGGCGCCGGCAAAGCCCAGAAACGACAACGCCGTGCACAAGGCACGGCGCTTCGAGTACAGCAGTGCAACCCGATCAGATCGAGAAGGACGAGCCGCAACCGCAGGTGGTGGTGGCATTGGGGTTCTTGATCACGAAACGCGAACCCTCGAGGCCTTCCTGATAGTCCACCTCGGCACCGGCGAGATACTGGAAGCTCATCGGGTCGACCACCAGGCTCACGCCTTCGCGTTCGACGATGGTGTCGTCTTCGGCCACGTCCTCGTCGAAGGTGAAACCGTACTGGAAGCCGGAACAGCCGCCCCCCGTGACGAATACGCGCAACTTGAGGCGCGGATTGCCCTCTTCATCGACCAGGCTCTTCACCTTGCTCGCTGCGCCTTCGGTGAACAGCAAAGCTGTGGGGGTGAAGGTTTCGACGCTCATGCTGACTTTCTCCCGGCGCCAAGCGCCCTACTGCGTTGAGGCCCTGCATTATCCGCTTACCCCAGAAAAGCGGTCAACTATTGTGCGAGGTCCAGGCTCTCCG
Source organism: Pseudomonas sp. MBLB4123 (assembly GCF_051904775.1). NCBI lineage: Bacteria > Pseudomonadati > Pseudomonadota > Gammaproteobacteria > Pseudomonadales > Pseudomonadaceae > Pseudomonas > Pseudomonas sp. MBLB4123. The sequence goes on along the minus strand of NZ_CP196711.1, from coordinate 3,985,539 downwards.
GCAGCTCCAACGGTCGCTGCCCGTCCTTGAGGTGACACAGGCGCCCCTCGATCTGCGCGCCCATGGCCATCTCCATCAGGCCGTAATAGAGGTTGCCGCGCACCCGCGCCCGGGCACCGAGCTCCAGATGCTCGCTGGCGTGCACGTCGCCGATCACCTCGCCGTCTATCACTATATGGGGGGCGCGGATCTCACCTTCAACCTGCCCCTCGACACTGACCCGCACCATGCCGTCGCCGGTCTGCACATTGCCGTTCATGCGCCCGTCTATCTGCACCGCCCCCTGAAAGCGCAGGTCGCCGCAGAGCTCGGCCCCCGTGGCAATCAGGCTGGTCTTGCCGCTGAAGCGCTGCAGGTCGGTCTTGCTCTTGTCTTTACTCCACATCGGGGATTCTTACTCTTCTTCGATCCATTTGAATGTACGCTCCAAGGGCTTCTCGCCTTTGACTTCGGCGCGCACCCTGACCTGACGCGGCTCGAAGCCCTCAGGTAACTTCAGCTCGGCGAAGCGTCCCGCCTCGGGGATCGCCTGGAAGTGCTTGAAGGTGAAGGCGATCACCTGCTCGCTCAACGGGTCGGGCAGGCCCTGGGTCAGGGCCGCCAACTCCAGACTGACATCCTTGCCGCCCTGCCGCCCTTCCACGGTCACCCGCAACTGGCCCTGCAACGGCTTGTCATCCTTGCCCACCCGGCTGAGCAGCAGTTTGTAGCGGAAATGTCGCGGCCTGTCCGTGGCCTGCAACTCAAAGGCGCGAATGCGCAGCCCTTCGCGACGGCTGGCCGGCGCCAGCACCCCCTTGTAGAAGGCCAGGTCCTGCTGCTGCTTGAATATCTGCTCCTCGAGCAGCTTGATGGTCAGGCGGTTCTGTTCGTTGGCCTGCTGGGCGACCTTCTCCCCGCTGCTGGCCAGTGCCAGGCTCTGCCGGAGCTGATCGATTTCACGCGCCTGCTCGCCCAGACGGGCCTGCAATGCCTTGTGCTCGGCCATGAAGACCTGAGTGCTGCGGGCCTGCCACCAGGCACCGCCATAGAAGGCGGCGGGCACCGCTAGGATCAGCAGCAACAGGGTCAGGCGCACCCACCCGGCGCGACGGGGGGCGCTCGGGCGGACCTCCCAACCGGCCATCAGGGCAACAGGGCCGCGTGCGCCAGACCGAGGCGCTCGTCCAGGTCGAAGAGGATGTTCATGTTCTGCAGGGCCTGGCCGGAGGCGCCCTTGACCAGGTTGTCGATCACCGACAGCACCACCACCAGGTCGCCGTCCTGCGGCCGGTGCACGGCGATACGGCAGACGTTGGCACCGCGCACGCTGCGGGTTTCCGGATGGCTGCCGGCCGGCATCACGTCGACGAAGGGCTCGTCGGCGTAGCGCTGCTCGTACAGCGCCTGCAGGTCGACCGAGCGATCCACCACGGTGGCGTACAGGGTCGCGTGGATGCCGCGGATCATCGGCGTCAGGTGCGGCACGAAGGTCAGCCCCACCTCGCCGCCGGCCGCGCGGCGCAGGCCCTGGCGGATCTCCGGCAGATGGCGGTGACCCTTGACCCCGTAGGCCTTCATGCTCTCGCCGGCCTCGCTGAACAGCGAGCCGACGCTGGCGCCCCGGCCGGCGCCACTGACCCCGGACTTGCAGTCGGCGATCAGCGTCGAGGCATCAGCCAGGCCGGCCTCCAGCAGCGGAATCAGGCCGAGCTGGGCGGCGGTCGGGTAGCAGCCCGGCACGGCGATCAGCCGCGCCTGCTTGATCGCCTCGCGGTTGACTTCCGGCAGGCCGTACACCGCCTCGGGCAACAGGTCCGGCGCGCCATGGGGCTGGCCGTACCACTTGGCCCACTCCACGGCATCCTGCAGGCGGAAGTCGGCGGACAGGTCGATGACCTTGGTTCCGGCCGCCAGCAGCTCGCCGGCCAGGGCGTGGGCCACGCCATGGGGCGTGGCGAAGAACACCACGTCGCAGGCGCCCAGGGTCTTCACGTCCGGCACGCTGAAGGCCAGATGCGGGTAGTGGCCGCGCAGATTCGGGTACATCTCGTCGACCCGCACGCCGGCCTCGGAGCGCGACGTGATGACCTCGACGCGTGCCTGCGGGTGCTGCGCCAGCAGACGTAACAGCTCGACCCCGGTGTACCCCGTGCCGCCGACGATACCGACCTTGACCATCACTTGCCCCTTGCGAAAAAGCCATTGGAAAGCTGCCGATGATAAAGCCGCATCGGCCAGGGGCCAACCGCCGCGGGTGACTCAGGCGACGACGACCTCTACTATCTGGGCTGTTTATTTCTCGAGGCTATAAGCATGCTCTATCTGTGGCTCAAGGCCCTGCACATCATCGCCATGGTCTGCTGGTTCGCCGGGCTGTTCTACCTGCCACGTCTGTTCGTCTACCACGCCATGAGCGAGGACGACGCCAGCCGCGAACGTTTCTGCGTGATGGAGCGCAAGCTGTACCGCGGCATCATGCTGCCGTCGATGGTCGCCACCCTGGTGTTCGGCATCTGGCTGCTGAGCCTCAACGCCGGCGCCTATTTCGCCCAGGGCTGGATCCACGCCAAGCTCGCCCTGGTGGTCCTGCTGATCGGCTACCACCATGTCTGCGGCGCCCAGCTCAAGCGCTTCGCCCGCGGCGAGAACCGCCGCAGCCATGTGTTCTACCGCTGGTTCAACGAGGCACCGGTGCTGTTGCTGGTCGCCATCGTCGTGCTGGTGGTGGTCCGCCCGTTCTGACTCCACTCCTCAGCCCTAAGGTGTCGCCATGCCCTTGCCCGCCCTGCTCGAACAGCGCCTGCGCCTGCCGGTGGTCGCCGCGCCCATGTTCCTGGTGTCCAACCCTGCCCTGGTGCTGGCCTGCTGCCGCAGCGGCATAGTCGGCAGCTTTCCGGCGCTGAACCAGCGCGAGAGCAGCGGCTTGCGGGGCTGGCTGGAAGAGATCGCCGGCGGCCTGGACGAAACCGCCGCCCCCTATGCGGTCAACTTGATCGTGCACGGCAGCAACCCGCGCCTGCAGGCCGATCTGGCGATCTGTGTCGAACAGCGGGTACCCATCGTCATCACCAGCCTCGGCGCGGTGAAGGAGGTGGTCGACGCGGTACACAGTTACGGCGGCCTGGTGTTTCACGACGTGACCACTCGGCGCCATGCGGAGAAGGCCGCCGCCGCGGGGGTCGATGGCCTGATCGCGGTGGCCGCGGGCGCCGGTGGGCATGCCGGCACCTGGAGCCCATTCGCCCTGATCGCCGAGATCCGCCAGTTCTTCGACAAGACCCTGCTGCTCGCCGGCTGCCTCAACCATGGCCACGAGATTCTCGCGGCCCAGCTGCTCGGCGCCGACCTGGCCTACCTCGGCACGCGCTTTATCGCCACCCACGAGAACGGCGCCAGCGCGGACTACAAGCAGATGATCCTCGACGCCCAGGCCGCCGACATCATCCATACCCCGGCGGTGTCGGGGGTACCGGCCAGTTTCATGCGCCAGAGCCTGGAGCAGGCCGGCTACGATATGGCGCGGCTGCGCAACCGGGGCGAGATCGACTACGGCGAGAAGCTCAAGCCGGTCGACGACGAAGCCAGGGCCTGGAAGACCGTGTGGTCGGCCGGCCAGGGGGTCGGCACTATCGCCGACCTGCCGACGGTCGAGGCACTGGTCACGCGCCTGGACCATGAGTACCGTGTGGCCCATCGCCAGGCGCAGCAGCTGCAACCGCGCCGCCCCGGTTGAGGCGGCGCCGGCCGTCTGCTCGCCCAGACCTCTGCTACAAGGCGCCAGGCAGCGGCACAGACTCTGCTCTAGGCTGCTTGGTTAGCGGCCCGCCCGCCTCACACCAGTGGCGCCTCTTCTCTCTGATAACGACAAGGAAGCTCACATGACCCAAGCCCGCTTCAAGATCGTCTTCGACGGCGAACTGATGCCCGAGGTGGCACTGGAGACCGCCAAAGACAATCTCGCTCGCCTGTTCAAGAGTGATCGTACGCGGATCAACAGCCTGTTCAGCGGCAGCACCATCGCCATCAAGCGCAACCTGCAGGAAAGCGAGGCCGATCAGTACCTCGCCGCCCTGCATCGCGCCGGCGCCAGGGCGCGCAAGGAGCCCGACCCGGGCGCCAGCCTGAGCCTGGTTGAGATCGATACGCCGACCAGCGCGGCCGCCGAGCCCGCCCACATGAGCTGCCCGAAATGCGGCCAGCAACAGCCCAAGGCCGCCGAGTGCATGGCTTGCGGCATCGTCATCGCCAAGTACCTGGCCCGCCAGGCCTCGCTCGCCGAACAGCAGAGCGCCGCGCCGGCGGCGCCTGTGGTTCCTGCTGAGGCCGCGGCCAACAGCCCCTATGCCACGCCGCAGGCCAAGGTGGCCGAAGCCTTGCCGCCGGTCGGCGAATTGAATGTCTTCACCCTCGACGGCCGCATCGGCCGCCTGCGTTACCTGGCCTGGTCGCTGGTACTGACGTTGGCCTTCGCCGGAGTCATGGCCGTGGTGGCCATCGCCGCCAGCATTTCCGACATCCTCGGCGGCCTGCTCGCCATCGGCGTGGTGCTCGGCATGCTGGTGGTCAGCGTGCAGATCGGCGCGCAACGCCTGCACGACATCGGCTGGAGTGCCTGGCTCCTGTTGCTGAACCTCGTGCCCATCGTCAACAGCCTGTTCTGGATCCTGATGCTGGTGGTCCCGGGCAGCACCGGCGCCAACCGTTACGGCCCACCGCCACCGGCCAACAGCCTCGCGGTCAAGGTGCTCGCCGGCCTGTTCCTCACCCTGCTGATCGGCAGCCTGCTGGCCCTGTTCCTCGGCGGCTTCGCCATGCTCGGCCTGGCCCTGAGCGGCCTCGAACTGGGCGCCCTGGACACACCGGCACCCTGACCGCCCGCCTCGGCGCCCGCACTCTTTGCTGGCGCCCTCCCTGGGCGGCGATAATATAGCGGCCGCCCAGGCAACCCGGCGCCAGCGCCGTGGTCAAAACCGCCCGCCCCCTCCCGGAGAACAGCCGATGCCCCGTTATGCCCTGATCACTGGCGCCTCCAGCGGCATCGGCCTGGCGCTGGCCGAGGCCCTGGCGCGTCGCGGGCGCAACCTGATCCTGGTGGCCCGCCGGCGCGCGGCGCTGGAGAGCATCGCCCAGGAACTGAGCCAGCGCTTCGCCGTGGAGGTGCTGTTCCGCACCTGCGACCTGAGCCAGCCACTGCAGGTCTCCGGCTTGCTGCATGAACTGGAGCAGAGCGGCCGCCGCATCGACCTGCTGGTGAACAACGCCGGCCTGGGCACCTCGGGCGCCTTCGTCGAGCAGGACTGGAGCCGCGAGCAGCAGCTGATCGAGGTGAACGTCCTCGCCCTGGCCCGCCTCTGCCATGCCATCGGCCATGCCATGGTCGACCAGGGCGGTGGACAGATCCTCAATGTCGCCTCGCTCGCCGGGTTCCAGCCGGGCGCCTGGATGAGCAACTACTACGCGAGCAAGGCCTACGTGCTGCATTTCTCCGAGGCCCTGCGCGAAGAGCTCAAGCCACGCGGCGTCAGCGTCTCGGTGCTCTGCCCGGGGCCGACCCGCAGCGCCTTCTTCCGCAACGCCGGGCTCGACAGCCGCCCACTGGAAGGCGGCAAGCTGCTGATGAGCGCCGAGGAACTGGCCCTGCACACCGTCCGCGCCCTGGAGAAGAAGCGCGCGCTCATCATCCCCGGCTGGCGCAACCGCCTGCTGGCCCGGTTGCCGCGCCTGGCGCCACGCGGACTGGTGCGCCTGGTCACGGCACGCATCAACCGCCGCTTCCTGCGTGGCGCGCGCGCCTAAGCCTCAGCCGTTGGCATTGACCGTGCGGCCGCTGGCCCAGGCCCGCAGCGCGGCGAGACCCTCGGCCATCACTACCGACAAGGGTGCGGTACCCTGGATGGCCTGTAGCAGCAGGAGCTGATCGACCGCCTGCTGCTGCGCCTGGGCGGCATACAGGGCGCTGACCACCACCTGCTCGATCTCGGCCCCGGCAAACCCCTCGCTGGCCACCGCCAACAGGTCCAGGTCGAAACCACTGGCGTCCAGCTCGCGACGGCCCAGGTGGATGCGGAAGATCTCCGCACGCACCGCCGCATCGGGCAGGTCGACGAAGAACAGCTCGTCGAAACGCCCCTTGCGCACCAGCTCCGGCGGCAGGCGGTCGATGGCGTTGGCGGTGGCGACCATGAACACCGGGGCCTTGCGCTCGGCCATCCAGGTCAGCAGGGTGCCGAGCACGCGCTGACTGACGCCGCCGTCGTGGTCGCCACTGGCCAGCCCCTTCTCGACCTCGTCCATCCATAACACGCAGGGCGCCATCTGCTCGGCCAGTTTGAGCGCCTCGCGCAGGTTGCGTTCGGTCTCGCCGAAGAACTTGTTGTACAGGCAGGCGAAATCCAGGCGCAGCAGCGGCAAGCCCCACATCCCGGCCACCGCCTTGGCCGCCAGGCTCTTGCCGCCGCCCTGCACGCCGACCAGCAGCACGCCCTTGGGCAGGTCGACGCCGCGCCCCTCGATAAAGACGCCCTGGCGCTCGCCCAGCCAGCGCTTGAGGTTCGCCAGCCCGCCGACCTCGGCGAAGCGGGCGGTGTCGTACTCGAAGCTCAGTACGCCCTCCAGGTCGAGCAGTTGGAACTTGGCCTTGTTCAGCTCCGGCAGGTCCTCCTGGGTGATGGCGCCGTCGTCGCAGATCAGGTTGCGCGCCAGGCTACGGGCCTCGCCATGGCTCAGGCCCCGCAGGTTCTTCACCACCTGCTGCAGGGTCCGGTTGTCGGTGCGCACCCGGGCGTTGCGGTTCTGCTCGCTCCAGCGCGCCGCCTCCTCGCGCACGATACTCAGCAGCTCGTCCTCGGACGGCAGCGCCAGGCTGAAGCGGGCGGCGTGGCGCTGCACCTCCGGCGGCAATTTGCAGGCGTGGGAGACCAGCACCAGGGTCGGCTTGTGCAGGCCGCTGCCGAGAGCGATTTCCTTGAGCAGGCGCACCAACTTGGGATTGTCATCGAGAAAGGGGTGCAGGTCGCACATCACATACAGGTTCGGCTGCGGGTCGGCCTTGATCAGCCGCAATGCGGCCTCCGGCTCCTGTGTCGCGCCTTCGCCCAACGTCTCGCCGCCGAAGCCCAGACGCTGCAGGCCTTCGGTCACCGACCAGGTGTGCAGCCCCAGGCCGCGCTTGACGGCCAGGCCGGTCAGGGTCTCCAGCACCCGCGGTTCGTCCCAGGACTCGATGAGGATCAGCTTGACCTTGGAATCGAGCACCAATCCCAGGTCATGAATATCGTTCTTCACTCAGGCTCCTTGTGCACTGGCCGAGGCAAAACTGCCTGGTTAAACTCGGATTACATCAAACGGGCCGGGAGACTGCCCCATGGACTGTCTGTTCTGCAAGATCGTCGCCGGGGAGATACCCGCGCGCAAGCTCTATGAAGACGACCAGCTGTTCGCCTTTCACGATATCGGCCCCCAGGCACCGGTACACTTCCTGGTGATCCCGAAGCAGCACATCCGCACCCTCAAGGACCTCGAGGAGGCGGACAAGCCCCTGCTCGGCCACCTGGTCTTCACCGCCCAGCGCCTGGCCCGCGAGCAGGGCTGCGAGGAAGGCTTCCGCCTGGTGATGAACTGCGAGGCCCAGGCCGGCCAGAGCGTGTTCCACATCCATATGCACGTGCTCGGCCAACGGCCGATGCACTGGCCGCCAGGCTGATTCGCCCCAGGCCCAGCCGGCTGCGACGATCCGCCTGCGGCCTGCGCCCGGCCAATGGGGTAAACTGCCCCGCGTTGCCCACGCCGGAGGCCCCGATGACCAACGATCGTCACTATTCGCCCGTCGACCGCCTGCTGCTGCAGGCCGACATGGCCCTGCGCACCCTGCTGCCCTTCAGCGGCCAGCCCAGCCGCCCGTCGCCGGCCGTCGTGCAGAACGAGACCGAGCTGGATGCCGAGCAGGCCCGGCATATCGCCGGCCTGATGCGCATCAACCACACCGGCGAAGTCTGCGCCCAGGCGCTGTACCAGGGCCAGGCGCTGACCGCCAAGCTGCCGGAGGTGCGCGCCGCCATGGAGCATGCCGCCGACGAGGAAATCGACCACCTGGCCTGGTGCGAGCAGCGCATCCGCCAGCTCGGCAGCCAGCCCAGCGTGCTCAACCCGCTGTTCTACGGCCTGTCCTTCGGCGTCGGCGCGGTCGCCGGGCTGATCAGCGACCGGGTCAGCCTGGGCTTCGTCGCCGCCACCGAGGACCAGGTGGTCAAGCATCTGGACGAGCACCTGCAACAGCTGCCACCCGCCGACGAGAAGTCCCGGGCGATCCTCGAGCAGATGCGCGAGGACGAGGCCCAGCACGCCACCAGCGCGCTGGAGGCCGGCGGCCTGCGCTTCCCCGCGCCGGTGAAGTTCGGTATGACCCTGCTGTCCAAGGTGATGACCAAGAGCACCTACCGCATCTAGGGCACAGAAAGCGAAAAGGGCGCCTCAGGGCGCCCTTTTTGTTTGCTCTCAAGCCAAGCGGTGATCAGTGCGGCATATTGCGCGCGTAGAAGATCTCCAGCATCTCGTGGCGCAGGCGCTCTTCGACCTGCAGGCGCTGCTCCGGCGTCAGGTTGCGGGTGGCGTCACCGAACAGGTAGTTGTCCAGGTCGAAGTCCTTGAGCAACATCTTGGTGTGGAACAGGTTCTCCTGGTACACGTTGACGTCGGTCATCTGGTACGCCGCCTGGGTGTCGTCGGAGAGGTAGTTCTGGATCGAGTTGATCTCGTGATCGATGAAGTGCTTCTTGCCGTCCACGTCGCGGGTGAAGCCGCGCACCCGGTAGTCGACCGTGACGATGTCCGAGTCGAACTGATGGATCAGGTAGTTCAACGCCTTGAGCGGCGAGATCAGGCCGCAGGTGGACACATCGATGTCCACGCGGAAGGTGGCGATGCCCTCGACCGGGTGGATCTCCGGGTAGGTGTGTACGGTGATGTGGCTCTTGTCCAGGTGCGCGAGGATGGTCTCGGGCAGCGGGCCGGGCGACTCCTCGATCTGACTCTCCGTCGGCTCCACCGGTTGCTCGGAAATCAGGATGGTCACGCTGGCGCCTTGGGGATCGTAGTCCTGGCGGGCGATGTTGAGGATATTGGCGCCGATAATGTCGACAACATCGGTGAGAATCTGGGTCAGGCGCTCGGCATCGTACTCTTCGTCGATGTACTGCACGTAGGCCTGCTGATCTTCCGCGGTTTCCGCGTAGCAGATGTCATAGATGTTGAAGCTCAAGGTCTTCGTCAGGTTGTTGAACCCGTGGAGCCTGAGTTTGCTTTTCATCACCGTTGGAACTCTCTTTGGTGGATGCGGCCAGGCCGCGTGATCGAGCATGCCCGTCAGCTGCAGTGAGCGCAGCCGCGTAGGACGATTAACACCTCTTCGCACTGGCGATTTTGGTTATCCGTTCGAGACCTATGACGCCCCGAAAAATGGGGCGCCATTATGCAGATGGCGTCCTTCGGCCGCCAGAGTGTGGGCGATGAAAATGATGAAAGGATGTCAGCCCAACTCGACGATTTCATAGGCATGGCTGATCTCGACGCCGGCACGGCCGAGCATGATCGAGGCCGAGCAGTACTTTTCCGCCGACAACTCGACCGCGCGCTTGACCTGGGCCTCCTTCAAGCCGCGGCCCTTGACCACGAAACGCAGATGGATCTTGGTGAACACCTTGGGCTCCTCGGTCGCGCGCTCGGCCTCGACGAAGGCCTCGCAGCTCTCCACCGCCTGCCGGGACTTCTTCAGGATGCTGACCACGTCGAAATTGCTGCACCCGCCCAGGCCGAGCAGGAGCATCTCCATCGGGCGCACCCCCAGGTTGCGTCCACCGCTCTCCGGCGGGCCATCCATCACCAACGCATGGCCGCTGCCCGACTCGCCGAGGAACAGGGCTTCGCCGGCCCACTGAATGCGCGCTTTCATTACCAAGCCTCCGCTGTTAAAAGGGTGGCAGCTTAGCACAGCGCCTTTGCCCGCCAGATAGCACGGCGCCCGGGCAAAGTTCCCCGACCAGGTGTTAGCTGCGTCGCAAATTCAGCCCTGGCGATGGCATGTCTGTTAAGCTGGCGCCGGATTACTGGCACACTGATGTCGGATGACTAATAAGAAATTGCCTGTCAGACAAGGGCTTACCTTTTTATCTTCGGGACTCGGGCATGGTCGCAATTACCCTCACACCTAAAATCAAGAATCTCGACAAGCTCCTCGCACACTGCCACCGCCGCCGCTACACGGCGAAAAGCACCATCATCTACGCGGGCGACCGCTGCGAAACCCTGTTCTTCATCGTCAAGGGCTCGGTCACCATCCTGATCGAGGACGACGACGGCCGCGAGATGATCATCGCCTACCTCAATGCCGGGGATTTCTTCGGCGAAATGGGCCTGTTCGAAAAGGACGGTGCCGAGAAGGAGCGCAGCGCCTGGGTGCGGGCGAAAACCGAATGCGAGGTGGCGGAGCTCAGCTACGCCAAGTTCCGCGAACTGACCCAACAGGACCCGGACATCCTCTACGCCCTCGGCAGCCAGATGGCCGAACGCCTACGCGCCACCACGCGCAAGGTAGGCGACCTGGCCTTCCTCGATGTCACCGGCCGCGTGGCCCGCACCCTACTCGACCTGTGCAAGCAGCCGGACGCCATGACCCACCCCGACGGCATGCAGATCAAGATCACTCGCCAGGAAATCGGCCGCATCGTCGGCTGCTCGCGGGAGATGGTCGGCCGCGTGCTCAAGTCCCTGGAGGAACAGGGCCTGGTGCACGTCAAGGGCAAGACCATGGTGGTATTCGGCACGCGCTGAACGCTGCGCACATAAAAAAGCCGGCGCATGCGCCGGCTTTTTTATGTCTGGCCGTCAGTCCACGTCGGCCTGGGCAATCACCCGTTTGCGCTCGGGGAAGAACAGCCGCTCCAGCTCGGCGCCGGGACTTTCCGCACGCATGAAGGCCTCGCCGACCAGGAAGGCATGCACCTGGTTGATCGCCATCAGCTCGACGTCGGCGCGATTGAGGATGCCGCTCTCGGTCACCACCAGGCGATCGCGGGGAATCCGCGGCAGCAGGTCGAGGGTGGTTTCCAGGCTGACCTCGAAGCTGTGCAGGTTGCGGTTGTTGATCCCCACCAATGGCGTATCCAGGGTCTTCAGCGCGCGCTCCAACTCGTCGCCGTCGTGCACCTCGACCAGCACGTCGAGGTCGAAGGCCTTGGCGGTCGCCGCCAGCTCGGCCATCTGTGCGTCAGCCAGCGCCGAGACGATCAGCAGCACGCAGTCGGCGCCCAGGGCCCGGGCCTCGACTATCTGGTAGGGGTCGATCATGAAGTCCTTGCGGATCACCGGCAGGGCGCAGGCGCCGCGGGCCTCCTGCAGGTAGCGGTCGGCGCCCTGGAAGAAGTCCACGTCGGTCAGCACCGACAGGCAGGTGGCGCCGCCGGCCTGGTAGCTCCGGGCGATCTCGGCCGGCACGAAGTGCTCGCGCAGCACGCCCTTGCTCGGCGAGGCCTTCTTGATCTCGGCGATCACCGCCGGCTGCTTGCGCCCGGCCTGCTCCAGCAGCGCCCGGGCGAAGCCGCGGGGGGCATCGGCGCCGCGGGCTTCGCGCTCGAGCTCGGCGAGACCGACCACGGCGCGGCGCGCGGCGACTTCCTCGACCTTGCGCGCCAGAATCTTCTCCAGAACCGTTGGGATGCTCACCCTTCATTCTCCTGTTTGAACACCGCGGTGAAGGACACCAGTTCCTGCAGCTTCTCCCAGGCCAGGCCGGTATGCAGGGCGTCGTGGGCCAGGCTCACGCCCTCTTTCAGGCTGCCGGCCAGGTCCGCCGCATAGAGCGCCGCGCCGGCATTGAGCACGATCATGTCGGCGGCCTTCTGCCCGGCCTCGGTGGCGCGCCTGCTCAGGGCGTCGCGGATCAGCGCCAGCGAGGCCTGCGGCCCCTCCACCGCCAGGCCGATCAGGCTCTGACTCTTGAGCCCGAGGTCCTCGGGTTGTACCTGATACTCGCTGATCACCCCGTCCTTCAGCTCGGCGACATGGGTCGGCGCGGCCAGGCTGAACTCGTCCAGGCCATCGCGCGAGTGCACCACCAGGATATGCCGGCTGCCCAGGCGCTTGAGCACCTCGGCCAGGGGCCGGCACAGGGCCTGACTGAACACGCCGACCACCTGGTGGCGGACGCCGGCCGGATTGGTCAGCGGGCCGAGCATGTTGAAGATGGTACGCAGGCCCAGCTCGCGGCGCGGCCCGGCGGCGTGCTTCATCGCCGCGTGATGCACCTGGGCGAACATGAAGCCGACGCCAACGCTGTCGATGCAGCGCGCCACCTGCTCGGGCTTGAGGTTGAGGTAGATGCCGGCGGCCTCCAGCAGGTCGGCGCTGCCGCTCTTGCCGGACACCGCGCGGTTGCCGTGCTTGGCCACCTTGCCGCCGGCGGCGGCGACCACGAAGCTCGCGGCCGTCGACACATTGAAGATGTTCGCCCCGTCGCCGCCGGTGCCGACCACGTCGACCACATGGTCCAGGCTGTCCAGCTGCACGTGGCTGGCCAGCTCGCGCATCACCGACACGGCGCCGACTATCTCGTCGATGCTCTCGCTCTTCATGCGCAGGCCCATGAGGAAGGCGCCGATCTGTGCGTCGCTGCACTGGCCGGTCATGATCTCGCGCATCACGTCCTGCATTTCCTCGGTGGACAGGTCGAGCTGGCCGACCACCCGATTGAGGGCTTCCTTGATGTTCATTGGCGCACGCCTCCTTGTTGCTTGAGGAAGTTGGCGAAGAGCTCGTGGCCCTGCTCGGTGAGGATGGATTCGGGGTGGAACTGCACGCCCTCGATGTTCAACGTTCTGTGGCGCAGGCCCATGATCTCGTCGAGCGAGCCGTCCTCCAGCTGGGTCCAGGCGGTGACCTCCAGGCAGTCCGGCAGGGTCTCGTGCCTGACCACCAGGGAATGATAGCGGGTCACCGTCAGCGGCATGTTGAGGCCGGCGAACACCCCCAGATGCTCGTGGAACACCGGGCTGGTCTTGCCGTGCATCACCTGGCGCGCGCGCACCACCTGGCCGCCGAAGGCCTGGCCGATGCTCTGATGGCCCAGGCAGACGCCGAGGATCGGCAGCTTGCCGGCAAAATGCTCGATCACCGCCAGGGACACGCCGGCCTCGGTCGGCGTGCAGGGACCCGGGGAGACCACGATGCGCTCGGGTTGCAGCGCCTCGATCTCGACGACGCTCAGCTCGTCGTTGCGGATGACGTGCACATCCGCCCCCAGCTCGCCGAGGTACTGCACCACGTTGTAGGTAAAGGAGTCGTAGTTGTCGATCATCAGCAGCATGGTAGGACTCCTTATTCGGTTGTCTGTTCGGCGAGGGCGACGGCGCGGAACATGGCACGGCGCTTGTTCAGCGTCTCCTCCCACTCCAGCGCCGGCACCGAGTCGGCGACGATGCCGGCGCCGGCCTGCACGTGCAGCTCGCCGTCCTTGATCACCGCGGTGCGGATGGCGATGGCGGTGTCCATGTTGCCGTTCCACGCCAGGTAGCCCACCGCGCCGCCATAGACGCCGCGCTTGACCGGCTCCAGCTCGTCGATGATTTCCATGGCGCGAATCTTCGGCGCCCCGGACAGGGTGCCGGCCGGCAGGATGGCGCGCAGGGCATCCATGGCGCTCATGCCGTCCTGCAGCTGACCGGTGACGTTGGAGACGATGTGCATCACGTTGGAATAGCGCTCGATCACCATCTTCTCGGTGAGCCGGACGCTGCCGGTGCTGGAGACGCGACCGACGTCGTTGCGCCCCAGGTCGATCAGCATCAGGTGCTCGGCCAGCTCCTTGGCGTCGGACAGCAGGTCGTCTTCCAGGGCCCGATCGGCCTCGTCGGTGGCCCCGCGCGGGCGGGTGCCGGCGATCGGCCGCACCGTCACCAGGTTGTCCTCGACCCGCACCAGCACCTCCGGCGAGCTGCCGACCACATGGAAGTCGCCGAAGTTGAAGAAGTACATGTAGGGCGTCGGGTTGATGCAACGCAGCGCCCGGTACAGGTCGATCGGCGCGGCCTTGAAGGGGATCGACATGCGCTGGGAGATCACCACCTGCATGCAATCGCCGGCGAGGATGTAGTCCTTGATCGCACCGACCGCCCGCTCGTAGTCCTCGCGGCTGTAGCTGGAGCGGAAGGCCGGCTCGGCGCCGGGCGGGGCGTTGAGGTCGACCCCCAGGCGCGGAACTATCGGCTGGCGCAGCTTGTGCAGGATGGCCTGCAGCTGGGCCTGGGCCTGCTCGTAGGCCGCCTCCTGCTGCGGGTCGGCGAGGACGATGGCGTGCATCTTGCCCGCCAGGTTGTCGAACACCACCACCGCGTCGGAGACCATCAGCAGGATATCCGGGGTGCCCAAGGGATCGGGGTTGACGCCGCCGGCCAGCTTGGCCTCGACGTAGCGCACGCTGTCGTAGCCGAAGTACCCCACCAGGCCGCCGTTGAAACGCGGCAGGCCCGCCAGGGTCGGCACCTTGTAACGCCCCTGGAACTGCTCGACGAAGGCCAGCGGGTCGGCGCAGACGTGGTGCTCGGTTTCCACCCCGTCGACGCTGATGCGCACGTCCCGGCCATGCACGCGCAGCACGGTGCGCGCCGGCAGGCCGATGATCGAATAGCGGCCCCACTTCTCGCCGCCCTGGACCGATTCGAGCAGGTAGGTGTTGGCCTGGTCGGCCAGCTTCAGGTAGATCGACAGCGGCGTGTCGAAGTCGACCAGGGTTTCGCAGGCAAGCGGAATGCGGTTATAGCCGGCAGCGGCCAAACGCAGGAATTCTTCGCGGGTCATGATCAGCCTCGTGGCTTGAGGTAAACGGTCGAGTGCAAACGTGCCGCCTAGGCGGCCAGAATCGAGTCAGAGGCGCCAGCGCCAACGGGCCAGGGCCTTGATGATTTTCATCCCGGCTCGGGCGAGCCAGAGTCTGCAGGTAACCACCACGGGGGTCTCTTGGGCGGGGATCGAAGTCCGGCCACACTAGCGCAGGCGCCAGGCCGAATCAACCCGAACGGCCCGCCCCTCACCGGGCTGCGGGAACCGCCTCAGGAGGCGACAGCAGCTGGCGCAGATCGTCCAGCACCCGCAACGGCTCTTCCTCGGCGATCGGCCGGCCATGGTTGTAGCCGTAGCTCAGCGCCACGCAGGGCACCTCCGCGGCCCTGGCCGCCAGCACGTCGTTGCGCGAGTCACCGACGAACAGGGCGCGCTCCGCATCGACCCGCGCCAGGCGCAGCACATGCCGCAGCGCCGCCGGGTCGGGCTTCTGCTGGGGCAGGGTGTCGCCGCCGACTATCCAGCGGAAGTAACTCCCCAGGCCCTTCTCGTCCAGCAGCGGCGCGACGAAGCGCTCCGGCTTGTTGGTGACGATCGCCAGAGGGATGTCCTGTGCGCGCAGCCAGTCGAGGGTTAGCGTCACACCGGGGTAGACCCGGGTCAGCCCGTGACCCTCGGCATAGGCGGCCATGAACAGCTCCAGCGCCTGCTCGGCCTCCGCCTCGCCGACCTGTTCGTGCTGCAGGCCGCCAGCCAGGGCGCGGCGCACCAGCACCCGAGCGCCATTGCCGACCCAGTCGCGCACCCGCGCCAGGCCGGCCGGCGCGCGCCCCAGGCCGAGCAGGGCCTTGTCCACCGCCGCGGCCAGGTCCGGCACCGAGTCCACCAGGGTGCCGTCCAGGTCGAACATCACCAGCTCCGGCAGCTGCCCGGCGAACAGCTCGCGCAGGAGGGTCACGCGCGGACCTGGGCCAGTTCGGCGCGCATGGCGTCGATCACCGCCTTGTAATCCGGCTGGCTGAAGATCGCCGAACCGGCGACGAAGGTGTCGGCGCCCGCCGCGGCGATCTCGCGGATGTTCTGCACATTGACCCCGCCGTCGATCTCCAGGCGGATCGCGCGGCCGCTGGCATCGATCAGCTTGCGTGCCTCGCGCAGCTTGTCGAGGGTACCGGGGATGAATTTCTGCCCGCCGAAGCCCGGGTTGACGCTCATCAGCAGGATCATGTCGACCTTGTCCAGCACGTGTTTGAGGCAATCCAGCGGTGTCGCCGGGTTGAACACCAGGCCGGCCTTGGCGCCGCCGTCGCGAATCAGCTGCAGGGAGCGGTCGATATGCTCGGATGCCTCGGGGTGGAAGGTGATGTAGCTGGCACCGGCCTCGACGAAGTCGCCGATGATGCGATCCACCGGCTTGACCATCAGGTGGGCATCGATGGGCGCGGTGATGCCGTACTTGCGCAGTGCCGCGCAGACCATAGGACCGACGGTCAGATTGGGCACGTAGTGGTTGTCCATCACATCGAAGTGGACGATGTCGGCGCCGGCGGCGAGGACGTTATCCACTTCCTCGCCCAGGCGGGCGAAGTCGGCGGAAAGGATCGACGGGGCGATGGCGAAGGGTTGCATGGCGCACCTCAGGGCATACACGAAAGGCGCGCATTGTAGCAGCCCAGGCCGGCGCGCAAAGCCGCGCCTGGCGCCTGACATCCCCCCTGCAAACCGCTAGGCTGAGCGCCGTAACCGCCGCCGGAGAAAATCCATGCCCCTGCGCCCCGCCAGCCTTGCCTTGAGCCTGCTTCTGCTAGGGGTACACGCCCAAGGCGACGAGCAGCCGGACGCAAGCACTGCACCCGCCCCGACTGAGGAGCGTGCGCCCTTGCTCGAGCGCAGCCAGGTCGATGCCCGTGCCCTCGAACGCCGGCTGCGGGCACAGGAGCAACAGCACTTGCAGGCGGATGCCGAGGCGTTTCTCGCCCTCTGGCTGCCGGCCAATACGAGCGAGCCGCGCGGTGTGGTGATTCTGCTGCCGGGCGACGACGCCAGCGCCGACGCGCCGCGCAGCGTCGGACCGCTGCGGCGCAAGCTACCGGATGCCGGCTGGCACAGCCTGAGCCTGAGCCTGCCCGACGCCCTGAGCGACCTGCCGCCCCCCTCGCAGGCGAGCGCCCCTGCACAGGGCGATAACCCGGCGGAAGCGGCGGCGCTCGACGACACCGACGACGCGCCCCTCGAGGCCACCCCCTCCGCCGAGCTTGGCAATGCAGAACCATCGAGCGACGCGCCCGCACCAGCAGCGACGAAAGACCCGCGCCAGGCCCACGCCGCCCGGGTGCTGGCGCGCATCGATGCCGCCATTGCCTTTGCCGAGCGCCAGCAGGCCAAGCCCCTGATCCTCCTCGGCCACGGTAGCGGCGCTTACTGGGCCGCGCACTACCTGGCCGAACGCGGGCCGGCGAAGATCCGCCACCTGCTACTGGTAGCCGCCGAGCGGCCCGAGGGCTTCAGCCCCGGACTGGCCGAGCTGATACCCGGCCTGCAACTGGCCACCGGCGACTTCTACTACAAGGGACTGACGCATGATCGCGATGCCGCCCTCGAACGCCTGCAAGCGGGCAGGCGCCTGAAGCATCCGAGCTACACCCAGGTGGCCCTGACCCCGCTGCCCGGCGACCCTGCCACGGAACAGGAACAGCTGTTTCGGCGCATTCGCGGCTGGCTCGAACGCCAGCGCTAGAGTCGCCGAGGGCGGCGCTAGCGGAAACCGTGGCGCTGGCGGATCAAGCCATAGGCCTGACGCAGCTCCCGGGTCCGTTCCGTGGCCTCGCGCAGCTGCTCGACAGAGGCGCCGCTACCGGCCAGCTTGTCCGGATGGTGACGACTGAGCAGACGCCGGTAGGCATGCTTGATCTGCGCCGGCTCGCTGTCGGCAGTCACCCCCAGCAGGCGCAGCGCCGCCTGGTAACTGCCGCCTCGGGTCGAAGGCAGCGGCCCCGCGCGGGGCGCACAGGCCGCACTCAGCGCCTCCTGGGTAGTGTTCGACACCCCCAGCCAGGTGCCCCACAGCAGAAGCAGCTCGCGCTCTGCCTGGCTGAGCCGGCCATCCACCCAGGCCATTCGCCAACAGGCCCGCAACAAGGCTTCACCGCGCCCCTGCTGCCGTCGCAGGGGCGCCCGCAGGCTGTCGCGGCCGGTCTTGCCGCGGGCGAAGGCCTCGATGGCGCGCCGCTGGGCATCCGCATCCAGTCCCAGCCGCTGCATCTCCGCGCGGGCCTGAGCGATATGGACCTGCAGCACCCGCCCATCGCACTTGGCCAGGCGGCCGAGCAGGATGAACAGCAGCATCTCGTCGCCCGGCGCCGGTGCGCCGCCGAGCCGCTCGCGCAACTCGGCCCAACCACGCAGGCGCAGGCGGCGATCCGCGGCCTGACCGAGCAGGCCGCCGAGCAGGGCGCCGGGAATGCTGGCCACGGACCAGCCGGCGAGGGCTCCCAGCAGGGTCAGGGGCCAGAGCATTTCAGCGACTCTGCGCCACTAGCTGCTCGACTTCGGCCAAGCGCTCATGACTGCCGACATCGACCCAGCGCCCGGCGAAAGACTCCCCACTCACCCGTCCCGCGGCCATGGCATTGCGCAACAGCGGCGCCAACTTGAAGGCACCCGGCTGGCAGCCGGCAAACAGCCCCGGCGACAATACGGCGATGCCGCTGTAAGTCAGACTGGGCTGCCCCTCCCGGGCGTCGCGCACACTATCCCCCTCCAGACAGAAATCGCCCACCGGGTGATGCGCCGGGTTGTCCACCAGCACCAGATGAGCCAGCCCGGTCAGCGGACGCCTGAGCTCGGCGAAGGGGTAGTCGGTGAAGATATCGCCGTTGACCACCAGAAAAGGCGCGTCGCCGAGCAGGGGCAGCGCCTGCAAGATGCCGCCACCGGTCTCCAGGGGCTCGCCTTCGGCCGAGTAGCGCAGGTTCAGGCCGAAGCGCTCGCCGTCGCCCAGGTGGTCCTCGATCTGCTTGCCCAGCCAGGCATGGTTGATCACCACCTCGGTAAATCCCGCGGTGGCCAGTGCCCGCAGGTGGTATTCGATCAACGGCACGCCGGCGACCCGCACCAGCGGCTTGGGGGTGTGCAGCGTCAGGGGGCGCAGGCGCTCGCCCTTGCCGGCGGCGAGGATCATTGCCCTCATGCCGACACCTCCTCGGGCTGCGGCAAGCCGGCGAGCAGCTCGCCCAGCTCGGCCAGTTCGGGACGCCGCGCCAGCACCGCCTGGATATAGGCGAAGAAGCGCGGCACGTCCTCCAGGTATCTGGGCTTGCCGTCGCGGTGGCAGATCCGCGCGAAGATGCCGATCACCTTGAGGTGACGCTGCACGCCCATCAGGTCGCTGGCGCGCAGGAACGCCTCGAAATCGCCCTGCACCGGGATGCCCGCCGCCTGGGCCTGGCGCCAGTAGTCCTGCAACCAACCATGGACCCGCGCTTCGGGCCAGCTGAGGAAGGCGTCCTTGAACAAGCAGGTGACGTCGTAGGTCACCGGCCCGTACACCGCGTCCTGAAAGTCCAGCACCCCGGGGTTCGACTCGCTGAACATCAGGTTGCGCGGCATGTAGTCGCGATGCACCAGCACCCGGGGCTGGGCCAGGGCACTGTCGATCAACAGGCGGCAGGTCCGTTGCCAGGCGGCCTGCTGGGCCTCGCCCAGCTCCAGCCCCAGATGACGGCACAGGTACCACTCGGGGAACAACTGCAGCTCCCGCAGCAGCAGGGCCTCGTCGTAGCTCGGCAGCCCGGCATCCATCGGCAGACGCTGAAACGCCAACAACGCCCGCAGCGCATCGTTCATCAGGCCATCGGCGTTGTCCCCGTCGATGACCTCCAGATAGGTCTTGCGCCCCAGATCGTTGAGCAGCAGGAAGCCGCACTCGAGGTCCGCCGCCAGGATCTGCGGCACATTGACCCCGGCGCCGGCGAGCAGCCCGGCGACCTTGACGAAGGGCCGGCAGTCCTCCTGAGGCGGCGGCGCATCCATGACGATCAGGCTGCGGTCGCCCGCCTGCCAGCGGAAATAACGACGAAAGCTGGCATCGCTACTGGCGGCCGTCAGGGTCGCGGCCGGCACCTCACCCCACCCCCGCTCGGCGAATACCGCGGGCAGCTGCCGGTCGAGCCATGAGTCGAGAAATTGCAGGCGTACATCTTGTTCAGGCATTTACAGGGGTCTCCGACGGCGCTAGCCGTTGCGCGGGTCATGCTTTATTATCCAGCATCTTTTTCAGCCCATCGAGAGGCGTGCGGCCCCTGGGCCGATGGCGCGCAGGAAGCCCGGAAAAACAAGATGGCAGTAAATTTCCCCGCGGTTCGTAAAAAATTCCCACTTCTGGTCACAGGCGGTCTTCTAGCCCTTCAACCCGTCGCTGGTCAATTCGCATTTGCCGCAGAGCAGTTCGACTGTCGAGCGTCCGCCACCGGCGGCTGGGCCTGCGCCCCCAAGGCCAGCAATGCCGCATTACCGGCACGCCCGGTGCACAGCGGCTCGGCCATCAGCGCCGGCACCAGTGCCGCCAGGGCCGACGACAAGGCGGCTCGCGCCACCCTGGTGACCGAGAGCGGCGGCAAGGCCCTGGCCTCGCGTAGCGCCGACTACAGCCATCTGGACTGGGTGCCCCGCGAGCAGCTGAACGCCGCCCAGCTGGCGGAGGTGGCCCCCTACTGCGCCGGTGCCTACGTCGAGCCGAACCGACCGGGCATGGACGACAAGACGCCCATGGACGAGGCACCGCTATTCGTCTCCGCCAAGGCCTCGCGCTACGAGCAGCAGGAGCAGGTCGCCACCCTGGCCGGCGACGTGGTCCTGCGCCAGGCCGGCATGCAGGTCGAGGCCGACGAGGCCAACCTGCGCCAGGCCGAGAACCGCGGCGAGCTGATCGGCAACGTGCGCCTGCGCGACCAGGGCATGCTGGTGGTCGGCGACCGCGCCGAACTGCAACTGGACAACGGCGAGGCCCGGGTCGACAACGCCGAATACGTGTTGCACAAGAGCCACGTGCGCGGCAGCGCGCTCTACGCCAAGCGTGAAGAGACCGCGATCATCCGCCTGAAGGATGGCACCTACACCAGCTGCGAACCGGGCAGCAACACCTGGCACCTGAAGGGCAACAACATCACCCTCAACCCTGCCACCGGCTTCGGCACCGCCACCAACGTCACCCTGCGGGTGAAAGACATTCCGGTCTTCTACACGCCCTACATCTATTTCCCGATCGACGACCGCCGCCAGTCCGGCTTCCTGCCGCCGAGCATCGGCAGCTCCAGCGACAACGGCGTGACCCTGCAGACGCCCTACTACTTCAACCTGGCGCCGAACTACGACGCCACGCTGTACCCGACCTACATGAGCGACCGCGGCCTGCTCATGGAAGGCGAGTTCCGCTACCTGACCAAGAGCAGCGAGGGCCAATTCGGCGCCGCCTATCTCGACGACAGCAACGACGAGCGCAAGCTGCAGTCCGAATACGAAGACCAGCGCTGGCTGTACAGCTGGCAACACCGCGGCGGCCTCGACTCGCGCCTGTTGGCCGAGGTCGACTACACCGACATCAGCGACCCCTACTACTTCCAGGACCTGGGCACCGACTTGGGCATCGAGACCACCGCCTATGTCAACCAGCGCGGCACCCTGACCTATCGCGCCGACAGCTACACCGCCCGGCTCAACGCCCATGCCTACGAGCTGGCCAACATCACCGACATCACGCCCTACAATCGCCTGCCGCAGATCACCCTGGACGGCAAACTGCCCTTCCACCCCGCAGGGCTGGACTTCAGCTACGGCAGCGAGCTGGTACGTTTCGACCGCGACCTTCGCTCGGGCAGCTTCATCAACGAGGATGGCGTCGCCGAGCAGCTCTGGTACGACGCCCGCCTGCGCGGTCTGGCCCGCGCCAACGGTGACCGCCTGCACCTGGAACCGGGCGTCAGTTTGCCGCTGAACTGGAACTGGGGCTTCCTCAAGCCGCAGATCAAGTACCTGCACACCAACTACGACCTGAGCCTGGACCAACAGGGCAAGAACACCCTGCTCGCCGAGCAGGAGTTCAAGGGCAGCCAGGATCGTGGCGTCGGCCTGTTCAGCGTCGACAGCGGCCTGTACTTCGACCGCGACACCCAGTGGTTCGGCAAGGCCTATCGCCAGACCCTGGAGCCGCGCCTGTTCTACCTCTATGTACCGGAGGAAGACCAGACCGATATTCCGGTGTTCGACACCGGCGAGAGCACCTTCAGCTACTCCTCGCTGTGGCGCGAGAATCGCTTCTCCGGCAAGGACCGCATCGGCGACGAGAACAAGCTGTCGCTGGGCATCACCAACCGCTGGATCGAGAGCAACGGCTTCGAGCGCCAGCGTTTCAGCATCGGCCAGGCCTACTACTTCGCCGACCGCAAGGTCCAGCTGCCGGGCATCGACCACCGTACTCGTGCCGACGCCCAGGCCTCGCAGTCACCCTATGCCCTGGAATACCTGTACCGCTTCAATCGCGACTGGCGCCTGAGCTCGGACTTCAACTGGGACCCGGACAGCCACCGCACCCGCTCGGGCAGCGCGATGTTCCACTACCAGCCGGAAGACAATCCGAACAAGGTGGTCAATGCCGGCTACCGCTATCGCAACGACACCGTGCGCTACGACCAGGCCAGCGGCAACTGGGTAGTGGGTGGCGGCGACTACGGCACGCCCGGCACGGCCAACTTCATCGAGGACTACTACAAGATCAGCCAGCACGACTTCTCGGTGATCTGGCCGATCGTGCCGCAGTGGAGCGTGATCTCCCGCTGGCAGTACGATTACAACCGCAACCGTACCCTCGAGGCCTTCGGCGGCTTCGAGTACGACAGCTGCTGCTGGAAGCTGCGTCTGATCAACCGCTACTGGATCGACTACGACGAAGTCAGCCTCAACCCCTCGCTGAACGACGAAGCCGACACCGGCATCTTCTTGCAGATCGTCCTCAAGGGCCTGGGCGGCGTGACAGGCAACAAAGTCGAGACTTTCCTCGACCAAGGCATTCAAGGTTATCGTGAACGTGAAGACCAAGCTTACTGATTGCGTGCGCCCCCTGTTGCTGGGCGCACTGTTTCTCGGCACTGCGGCGCAGGCCGAGGTCAAACCCCTGGACCGCGTGGTGGCCATCGTCGACAACGACGTGATCATGCAGAGCCAGCTCGACGCCCGGGTCCGCGAAGTCCAGCAGACCATCGCCAAACGCGGCGCCGCCGTGCCGCCTGAGAACGTGCTGGACGACCAGGTGCTCGAGCGCCTGATCATCGAGAACATCCAGCTGCAGATCGGCGACCGCTCCGGCATCCGCATCACCGACGAGGAGCTCAACCAGGCCCTCGGCACCATCGCCCAGCGCAACGGCATGAGCCTCGAGCAGTTCCGCGCCGCCCTGGCGAAGGACGGCCTGTCCTACGCCGACGCCCGCGACCAGGTGCGCCGCGAGATGGTCATCAGCCGGGTACGCCAGCGCCGCGTGGCCGAGCGCATCCAGGTGACCGACCAGGAGGTGCAGAACTTCCTCGCCTCCGACCTCGGCAAGCTGCAGCTGTCGGAGGAGTTCCGCCTGGCCAACATCCTCATTCCGGTCCCCGAAGCCGCCTCCCCCGCCACCATCCAGGCGGCGGAACGCCAGGCCCAGGACATCTACCAGCAACTGCAGAAAGGCGCCGACTTCGCCCAGCTGGCCATCGCCCGCTCGGCCAGCGAAACTGCCCTGGAAGGCGGCGAGATGGGCTGGCGCAAGGCCGCACAGCTGCCGCCGCCGTTCGACGCCATGCTCGGTGCCCTGAGCGTCGGCGAAGTGACCGAACCGATGCGCACCCCGGGCGGCTTCATCCTGCTCAAGCTGCTGGAGAAGCGTGGCGGCGGCACCCAGGTCCGCGACGAGGTCAGCGTCCGGCATATTCTGATCAAACCCAGCGAGATCCGCAGCGAGGCGGAGGCCAAGCGCCTGATCGAACGCCTGCACCAGCGCATCCAGGCCGGCGAGGACTTCGCCGAACTGGCGAAGAGCTTCTCCGAAGACCCGGGCTCGGCACTCAACGGCGGCAGCCTCAACTGGATCGACCCCGGCGTGCTGGTGCCGGAGTTCCGCGAGGTGATGAGCAACACCGCCAGCGGCGAACTGTCCAAGCCGTTCCAGAGCCCCTACGGCTGGCACGTGCTGCAGGTCATGGGCCGCCGCGCCACCGACAGCAGCGCGGAGTTCCGCGAACAACAGGCGCTGAACCTGCTGCGCAACCGCAAGTACGACGAGGAGCTGCAGACCTGGCTGCGGCAGATTCGCGACGAGGCCTACGTCGAGACCAAGCTCTAGGTCCGATCCGGATCGGATAAAAAGCCCGGCGCCTGCCCCTGCAGCGCCGGGCTTTTTCGTTTTTATGCCGCCCTGACGTAAGATTGCGCGGCATCGCCCTATCGAAGCCGCCCTGACGGCACAACCGGGAGCCCCACTATGAGCCTGACGCAGCTTTTCGCACTGACCCCCGGCGAGCCGGCGGGCATCGGCCCCGACCTGTGCCTGCTGCTCGCCCGGCAACCACAGCCGCAGCCCCTGGTCGCCATCGCCAGCCGCGAGCTGCTGGCTGCACGCGCCAACCAGCTGGGCATCGCTATCGAACTGATCGGCGTCGGCCCGGGCGCCTGGCCCGACACGCCGAGCGCGGCCGGCCGCCTGTACGTCTGGGACACGCCACTGGGCGCCCCGGTCGTGCCCGGCCGCCTGAACCCGAGCAACGCCGCCTACGTCCTGGAGACCCTGGAGCGAGCCGGCCGCGGCTGCCTCGCCGGCGACTTCGCCGGAATGGTCACCGCGCCGGTACACAAGGGCGTGATCAACCAGGCCGGCATTCCCTTCTCCGGTCACACCGAGTTTCTCGCCGAGCTCACCCACACCGAGCAGGTGGTGATGATGCTCGCCACCCGCGGCCTGCGGGTCGCCCTGGTGACCACTCACCTGCCGCTCAAGGATGTGGCCGCAGCCATTACCGCCGAGCGCCTGGCACGGGTCGCGCGCATTCTCGATCACGACCTGCGCAGCAAGTTCGGCATCCCCCGGCCGCGCGTGCTGGTCTGCGGCCTCAACCCCCACGCCGGCGAGGGCGGCCACCTGGGCCGCGAGGAGATCGAAGTGATCGAGCCGACCCTGGAGCAGCTGCGCGGCGAAGGCCTCGACCTGATCGGGCCGCTGCCGGCCGACACCCTGTTCGCCCCCAAGCATCTCGAGCGCTGCGACGCGGTGCTGGCCATGTATCACGACCAGGGCCTGCCGGTGCTCAAGTTCAAGGGCTTCGGCGCCGCGGTCAACGTGACCCTGGGCCTGCCGATCATCCGCACCTCGGTCGACCACGGCACCGCCCTGGACCTGGCAGGCAGCGGCCAGATCGACAGCGGCAGCCTGCAGGTCGCCCTGGAAACCGCCTACCAGATGGCCGCCAGCCGCCGCTAGCCGTTCAGCCCCCGACACCGGGTCGGGCCCCGGCCTACGGCTCGCCGCTCCTTGCTGTTAAACTGCCGCCCTTTGCATTCGCTTTAAGCTTGCGGCTTGAAGCCTGGAGCCGCTCTGACATGTCCGATACCTACCAACACCGCGCACGCAAGCGCTTCGGCCAGAATTTCCTGCACGATGCTGGGGTGATCCACCGCATCCTGCGCGCCATCCATCCCCGCGAGGGTGAGCGCCTATTGGAGATCGGCCCGGGCCAGGGCGCGCTGACCGAGGGACTGCTCGGCAGCGGCGCGCAGCTGGACGTGATCGAGCTCGACCGCGACCTGGTGCCGATCCTCAACGGCAAGTTCGCCGGCGAAGCGCGCTTCCGGCTGCACCAGGGCGACGCCCTGAAGTTCGACTTCCACAGCCTCGAGCCCGCCCCGCACAGCTTGCGGGTGGTCGGCAACCTGCCCTACAACATCTCCACCCCGCTGATCTTCCACCTGCTGGAGCACGCCGCGCTGATCCGCGACATGCACTTCATGCTGCAGAAGGAAGTGGTCCAGCGGCTCGCGGCGGGACCCGGCGGCGGGGACTGGGGCCGTTTGTCGATCATGGTGCAGTACCATTGCCGGGTGGAACACCTGTTCGATGTCGGCCCCGGCGCCTTCAATCCGCCGCCCAAGGTCGACTCGGCGATCGTCCGCCTGATCCCTCACGAGGTGCTGCCGCACCCGGCCCAGGATCACCAGCTGCTCGAGCAAGTGGTGCGCGAAGCCTTCAACCAGCGCCGCAAGACCCTGCGCAACACGCTGAAGGCCCTGCTACCGGCCACGGCCATCGAGGCCGCCGGCGTCGACGGCAGCCTGCGCCCCGAGCAGCTCGACCTGGCCGCCTTCGTGCGCCTGGCCGACCAGCTGGCCCAACAACCAACATCGGCCGCCAGCAACTAGACTGGTCTTCCAGCTTAGCGAGTCTCACCCCATGCCCGATCCCCGCAACCAGATCGACGTCGCTGTCGCCACCCGCTACCTGCCGGAGCAGTCGCAACCGGAGCAGAACCGCTTCGCCTTCGCCTACACCGTGACCATCGCCAACAACGGCCAGCAGCCGGCCAAACTGCTGTCGCGCCACTGGCTGATCACCGACGGCGACGGCCGGGTGCAGGAAGTGCGCGGCGCAGGCGTGGTCGGCCAGCAACCCCTCATCGCCCCGGGGGAAAGCCACACCTACAGCAGCGGCACTGTGATGGCGACCCGGGTCGGCGCCATGCAGGGCAGCTATCAGATGCTCGCCGAGGACGGCACCCGTTTCGAGGCCCCCATCGCCCCGTTCCGCCTCGCCGTACCGGGCTCGCTGCACTGATGGCGACCTACGCCGTCGGCGACCTGCAAGGCTGCCTGGAGCCGCTGCGCTGCCTGCTGCGGCGTGTCGCCTTCGACCCCGACAAAGACCGTCTGTGGCTGGTCGGCGACCTGGTCAACCGTGGCCCGGCATCGCTGGAGACCCTGCGCTTCGTCTATGCCCTGCGCGAATCCGTGACCTGTGTGCTGGGCAACCACGACCTGCACCTGCTGGCCGCCGCCCACAATATCGAGCGCCTGAAAAAGGCCGATACCCTGCAGGAAATCCTTAACGCCCCCGATCGCGACGAACTGCTGGACTGGCTGCGCCGGCAAAAACTGCTGCACTACGATGCCGAGCGCGATATCGCCTTGGTCCATGCCGGCATCCCGCCGCAATGGTCGTTACAGAAGGCCCTCAGGCGAGCGGCCGAGGTCGAGGAGGCGCTGCGCGACGACAGTCGCTTGCCGCTATTCCTCGACGGCATGTACGGTAACGAGCCGGCCAGATGGGACAGCGACCTGCGCGGCATCACGCGCCTGCGGGTGATCACCAACTACTTCACTCGCATGCGTTTCTGCACGGCCGACGGCACCCTGGACCTCAAGAGCAAGGAAGGCATCGGCAGCGCCCCAGCCGGTTATGCCCCCTGGTTCAGCCATGCGAATCGCAAGACCCGCGGCCAGAAGATCGTCTTCGGCCACTGGGCCGCGCTGGAAGGTCGCTGTAACGAACCCGGCCTGTTCGCCCTGGATACCGGCTGCGTCTGGGGCGGCGCCATGAGCCTATTGAATATCGACAGCGGCGAACGCCACCGCTGCGACTGTAACGAGGAAAAACCATGAGCGAGTTCAAGCGCATCTCCCCCCAGCAGGCGCAGGCCCTGCGCGAGCAAGGCGCGGTGGTGGTCGACATCCGCGACCCACAGAGCTTCGCCCTCGGCCACATCAGCGGCTCTCGGCACCTGGACAACTACTCCCTGGCGGACTTCATCGCCCGCGCCGATCTCGACGCGCCCCTGATCGTCACCTGTTACCACGGCAACTCCAGCCAGAGCGCGGCCGCCTACCTGGTCGGCCAGGGTTTCTCCGAAGTCTACAGCCTCGATGGCGGCTTCGAACTGTGGCGCACCAACTACCCGGCCGAAGTCTCCCAGGACGCAGCCGAATAAAAAATTTGCCTCCGCGGCCTTCCCGGCAATCCCGCACCATTGCTGCCTCTGCCCCCCGCACCGGGCGCGGCAATATCTTGTTATCGTTGCGCCGCGCTTGATCTTCCAGATTCCGAACTATCCTTACCTCAGGCCATCCAAAAATCAGGGAAAGCCGGCTGACCGGCTTCGGGCCAACGGTAACGACCTTTTGTTTTCTGGGGGATCTTCGTCGGCACTCTCATCGGCTGCGTCTTAGCACCCGAACGACCGATCCCTCGCCCGGCTCCGAGCATCGACCGAGGTGACGTCATGAGTATCTTCAGCCACTTCCAACAACGCTTCGAAGCAACTCGCCAGGAGGAATACAGCCTCCAAGAGTATCTCGAGCTGTGCAAACAAGACCCCAGCGCCTACGCCACGGCCGCCGAGCGCCTACTGATGGCCATCGGCGAACCCGAACTGCTCGATACCTCGAGCAACGCCCGGCTGTCGCGCATCTTCTCCAACAAGATGATCCGCCGCTATCCGGCCTTCGCCGACTTCCACGGCATGGAGGAGTGCATCGACCAGATCGTCGCCTTCTTCCGCCATTCCGCCCAGGGCCTGGAGGAGAAGAAACAGATCCTCTACCTGCTGGGCCCGGTCGGCGGCGGCAAGTCGTCCCTGGCGGAGAAGCTCAAGCAGCTGATGGAGAAGGTGCCCTTCTACGCGATCAAGGGCTCGCCGGTATTCGAATCGCCACTGGGCCTGTTCAATGCCGCCGAAGACGCCACCATCCTCGAGGAGGATTTCAGCATCCCCCGGCGCTACCTGGCCACCGTGATGTCACCCTGGGCGACCAAACGGCTGTCCGAGTTCGGTGGTGATATCAGTCAGTTCCGCGTGGTCAAGCTCTATCCCTCGATCCTCAACCAGATCGCCGTTGCCAAGACCGAACCGGGCGACGAGAACAACCAGGACATCTCCGCCCTGGTCGGCAAGGTGGACATCCGCAAGCTGGAAGAATTCCCGCAGAACGACGCCGATGCCTACAGCTACTCCGGCGCCCTGTGCCGCGCCAACCAGGGCCTGATGGAGTTCGTCGAGATGTTCAAGGCACCGATCAAGGTGCTGCACCCCCTGCTGACCGCCACCCAGGAAGGCAACTACAACAGCACCGAGGGCCTCGGCGGCCTGCCGTTCAACGGCATCCTGCTGGCCCACTCCAACGAGTCCGAGTGGCACAGCTTCCGCAACAACAAGAACAACGAGGCGTTCATCGACCGTATCTACATCGTCAAGGTGCCCTACTGCCTGCGCGTCACCGACGAAATCAAGATCTACGACAAGCTCCTGGCCAACAGCTCCCTGGCCCAGGCCCACTGCGCGCCCGACACCCTGAAGATGCTCGCGCAGTTCTCGGTACTGTCGCGACTGAAGGAGCCGGAGAATTCCAACATCTACTCGAAGATGCGCGTCTACGACGGCGAGAACCTCAAGGACACCGACCCCAAGGCCAAATCGATCCAGGAGTACCGCGACAACGCCGGGGTGGACGAGGGCATGAATGGCCTGTCGACTCGCTTCGCCTTCAAGATCCTCTCCAAGGTGTTCAACTTCGACTCCCACGAGGTGGCGGCCAACCCGGTCCACCTGCTCTACGTGCTGGAGCAGCAGATCGAGCAGGAACAGTTCCCTGCCGAGGTCCGCGAACGCTACCTGCGCTTCATCAAGGAGTACCTGGCGCCACGCTACATCGACTTCATCGGCAAGGAGATCCAGACCGCCTACCTCGAGTCCTACAGCGAATACGGGCAGAACATCTTCGACCGCTACGTGCTGTACGCCGACTTCTGGATCCAGGACCAGGAGTACCGCGATCCGGAAACCGGCGAGATCCTCAACCGCGTAGCCCTCAACGAGGAACTGGAAAAGATCGAGAAACCGGCCGGCATCAGCAACCCGAAGGATTTCCGCAACGAGATCGTCAACTTCGTGCTGCGCGCCCGCGCCAACAACAACGGCAAGAACCCGACCTGGCTCAGCTATGAA
Source organism: Pseudomonas sp. MBLB4123 (assembly GCF_051904775.1). Taxonomy (NCBI): domain Bacteria; kingdom Pseudomonadati; phylum Pseudomonadota; class Gammaproteobacteria; order Pseudomonadales; family Pseudomonadaceae; genus Pseudomonas; species Pseudomonas sp. MBLB4123. The sequence continues at coordinate 3,955,717 of NZ_CP196711.1, read as the reverse complement.
AAGCTGCGCGTGGTGATCGAGAAGAAGATGTTCTCCAACACCGAAGACCTCTTGCCGGTCATCAGCTTCAACGCCAAGGCAAGCAAGGAGGATCAACAGAAGCACAACGACTTCGTCAAGCGCATGGTCGAACGGGGCTACACCGACAAGCAGGTACGCCTGCTTTCCGAGTGGTATCTGCGGGTTCGCAAATCGCAGTAACCTAGCCTCAAGCCATCGGCCCAAAGCTGCTACCCGGACCGGCAGCAGCTTTTGGGCTTGACGCGCAAAGCTCCCCGGAGGGGCCTATGAGCTATGTGATCGACCGGCGCCTGAGCGGCAAGAACAAGAGCACGGTAAACCGCCAGCGTTTCCTGCGGCGCTACCGAGAGCACATCAAGAAGGCGGTGGAGGAGGCTGTCAGCCGCCGCTCCATCACCGACATGGAACACGGCGAACAGATCAGCATTCCTGGCCGCGACATCGACGAGCCGGTGCTGCACCACGGCCGCGGTGGCCGCCAGACCATCGTCCACCCCGGCAACAAGGAATTCGTCGCCGGCGAGCACATCCCCCGACCGCCAGGCGGCGGTGGCGGCAAGGGCGGTGGCAAGGCCAGCAATACCGGCGAGGGAATGGATGAGTTCGTCTTCCAGATCACTCAGGAGGAGTTCCTCGACTTCATGTTCGAGGACCTGGAGCTGCCCAACCTGGTCAAGCGCCATCTGACCGGCGCCGACACCTTCAAGACCGTACGGGCCGGCATCAGCAATGTCGGCAATCCATCGCGGATCAATATCGTCCGCACCCTGCGTTCGGCCCATGCACGGCGCATCGCCCTGTCCGGCAGCAGCCGCAGCAAACTGCGCGAAGCGCTGGCCGAGCTGGAGCGCCTGAAGCGTGAAGAGCCCGACAACCTGGGCGACATCCAGGCCATGGAGGCGGAGATCGGCCATTTGCGCGCGCACATCGCCCGCCTGCCCTTCCTCGACACCTTCGACCTCAAGTACAACCTGCTGGTCAAGCAACCCAACCCCAGCTCCAAGGCGGTGATGTTCTGCCTGATGGATGTCTCCGGCTCCATGACCCAGGCGACCAAGGATATCGCCAAGCGTTTCTTCATCCTGCTCTACCTGTTCCTCAAGCGCAGCTACGACAAGATCGACGTGGTGTTCATTCGCCACCACACCAGCGCCAAGGAGGTCGACGAGGAAGAGTTCTTCTACTCCCGCGAGACCGGCGGCACCATCGTTTCCAGCGCCCTCAAGCTGATGCAGGAAATCATGGCCGAGCGCTACCCGATCAACGAGTGGAATATCTACGGTGCCCAGGCGTCGGACGGCGACAACTGGAACGACGACTCGCCGATCTGTCGCGATATCCTGATGAAACAGATCATGCCGTTCGTGCAGTACTTCACCTACGTCGAGATCACCCCGCGCGAGCACCAGGCCCTGTGGTTCGAGTACGAACAGGTGCGTGAGAGTTTCGAGGATACCTTCGCCCAGCAACAACTGGTTTCGGCGACGGATATCTACCCGGTGTTCCGCGAACTGTTCCAGCGGAGGCTCGTGACATGACCAGTTATGACGGCGCAGCCCGCAGCAGCACAAAGAGACGCGAACCTATCGCCACCGGCTCGGAGTGGACCTTCGAGTTGATCCGCGCCTATGACCGCGAGATCGGCCGCCTCGCCGAGCGCTATGCGCTGGACACCTACCCCAACCAGATCGAGGTCATCACCGCCGAGCAAATGATGGACGCCTACGCCTCGGTGGGCATGCCGCTGGGCTACCACCACTGGTCCTATGGCAAGCACTTCCTCAGCACCGAGAAGAACTACAAACGCGGCCAGATGGGCCTGGCCTACGAGATCGTGATCAACTCCGATCCGTGCATCGCCTACCTGATGGAAGAGAACACCATGTGCATGCAGGCCCTGGTGATCGCCCACGCCTGCTACGGACACAACAGCTTCTTCAAGGGCAACTACCTGTTCCGCACCTGGACGGACGCCAGCTCGATCATCGACTACCTGGTGTTCGCCAAGCAGTACATTACCCAGTGCGAAGAGCGCCATGGCATCGACGCGGTGGAAGACCTGCTCGACTCCTGCCACGCCCTGATGAACTACGGTGTCGACCGTTACAAGCGCCCCTACCCGATCTCCGCCGAGGAGGAACGGCGGCGCCAGAAAGAGCGCGAAGAACACCTGCAGAAACAGATCAACGACCTGTGGCGCACCATCCCCAAAGGCGCCAGCAAGGACGACGAGAAGGAAAGCACGCGTTTCCCCGCCGAGCCCCAGGAAAACATCCTGTACTTCCTGGAGAAGCACGCACCGTTGCTGGAGCCCTGGCAGCGCGAGGTGATCCGCATCGTGCGCAAGATCGCCCAGTACTTCTATCCGCAGCGCCAGACCCAGGTCATGAACGAAGGCTGGGCCACCTTCTGGCACTACACCCTGATGAACGACCTATACGACGAAGGCCTGATTACCGATGGCTTCATCCTGGAGTTCCTGCAGTCGCACACCAGCGTGATCTACCAGCCGCCATTCGACAGCCCTTACTACAGCGGCATCAACCCCTATACCCTGGGGTTCGCCATGTACCGCGACATCCGCCGGATCTGCGAGGAACCTACCGAGGAGGACCGCCGCTGGTTCCCCGACATCGCCGGCAGCGACTGGCTCAGCACCCTGAAATTCGCCATGAAGAGCTTCAAGGACGAGAGCTTCATCCTGCAGTACCTGTCGCCCAAGGTGATCCGCGACCTCAAGTTGTTCAGCGTCCTCGACGACGACCAGAAAGACGAACTGGTGGTGCCGGCCATTCATGACGAAGCGGGCTATCGCATCATCCGCGAGACCCTGGCCGCGCAGTACAACCTCGGCAACCGCGAGCCCAATGTACAGATCTGGAACATCGACCGGCGCGGCGACCGCTCGCTGACCCTGCGCCATCAGCAGCATGACCGCAAGCCGCTGGGCAGCTCGACCGAAGAGGTGATGAAGCACCTGCACCGCCTATGGGGCTTCGATATCCATCTGGAAACCCTGCAAGGCGACCAGTTGATCGAGACCCACCACGTCCCCCCCAAGGGCGAATCCGAACAGGAGGGCGAGTACCCGCGCCTCGACCTGATCATTCCGCCGATCTGATCGACCACATCGCCGCCCTGACCGGGCGGCGTCTTGCGCTTCGTCCTCGACAATAAGTCTTTCCCCTGCCAAGGCCGCAACCGCTATCCTCTGCGCCAACGGAGGTGGTCATGCAGATATACAAGGTGGGTGGTGCTGTACGCGACCGCCTGTTGGGGCGGGCGGTCGAGGAGACCGACTGGGTCGTGGTCGGTGCGACCGCCGAACAACTGCTGGCCCAGGGGTTCCGCCCGGTGGGCGCGGACTTTCCGGTGTTCCTGCACCCCGAGACCGGCGAGGAGTACGCCCTGGCACGCACCGAACGCAAGAGCGGACGCGGCTATGGCGGCTTCACCTTCTACGCCAGCCCGGATGTCAGCCTCGAAGAGGACCTGATCCGCCGCGACCTGACGGTCAACGCCATGGCCGAGGACGACCAGGGCCGGCTGATCGACCCCTATGGCGGGCAGCGCGACCTCGCCGCCCGCATCCTGCGCCATGTTTCCCCCGCCTTCGCCGAAGACCCGCTGCGAGTGCTGCGGGTCGCCCGCTTCGCCGCCCGCTATGCGCCCGATGGTTTCAGCGTGGCCGCCGAGACCCTGGAGCTGATGCGTCAACTCAGCGAGTCGGGCGAACTGGCGGCGCTCACCCCCGAGCGCAGCTGGAAGGAGATATCCCGCGCCCTGCTCGAGCCGCGCCCCGACGTGTTCGTGCAGGTGCTACGCGATTGCGGCGCCCTCCAGGCCCTGCTGCCGGAGGTCGACGCCCTGTTCGGCGTCCCACAACCGGCGGCCCACCATCCGGAGATCGACACCGGCGTGCATGTCCTCGGCGTACTGCGCCAGTGCGCCGAGCACCGACAGCCGCTGACGGTGCGCTGGGCCTGCCTGCTGCATGACGTCGGCAAGGGTTTGACCCCGCAAGCCCAGTGGCCGCGGCATATCGCCCACGAACAACGGGGCATGCCCGCCATCCAGGCGATCAACCAGCGCAGCAAGGCGCCGAAAGACTGCCAGGAGCTGGCCCTGCTGGTCGGCGAATTCCACAGCCACGGCCATCGCGCCCTGGAACTGAAGGCCACAACCCTGCTGGAGCTGCTGCAGCGTTTCGACGTCTATCGGCGCCCACAACGCTTCGAGGAGTTCATCGCCGCCTGCGAAATGGACGCCCGCGGCCGCAGTGGCCTGGAACACCGCGACTACCCGCAGGCCGGTTACCTGCGCGGCGCCATGCAGGCGGTCCGTGCGGTCGCCGTGCAACCGCTACTGGAGCAGGGATTCAAGGGGCCCGAACTGGGCGAAGCCTTGAAAAAGGAGCGCCTGCAGGCGCTCAAGACCTACAAGGCGCACAACGCGCCCTAACTTAGATCGCGCGCACTCGGCGGCGGGAAGGCCTGCAGCAGGGCTGGCGGGGTCAGCTCGCGTCCTTGCCACCGAAAGGGCACCGGCCACAGCTGCTGCTCGATCCGCGCCGCCTGCCACAGCTCGGCGAAGCAACGCCGCGCCCCCGGATGCACCTCTTCCGGCGCCAGCAGCGCCAGAGGCCAGAGCACGAAGGCGTTCTTGAGAATTTCCGCGCGCGGCAGCACCAGGCCGTCGAAGTTGCCGACCCGGTCGCCATACAGCAGCACATCGATATCCAGCGGCAGGCCCTTGCGCTCCGGCGCGTAGCGCCCGTTATCCGCCTCGATGAACTTCAGGCGCCGGTCCAGCTCCCCCAGCGGCAACGCGCTATAGCCGGCCACCACCAGATTGAAGAAGGGGCCGCTCTTGATCCCCACCGCATGGCTCTCGAATACCGGCGAGCAGCGCATGCCGCCGAGCAGGCCGGCCAGCGCGTCGAGCCCCGCATGCAGATGAGCCTCGCGCTCGATATTGCTACCGAGACCGAGGAATACCGGGGTCAGCGACATCCGCGCTCGATCTCCACACCGACGCCGCCCGTGGCAGCGGGCACTGCGCCCGGCTTGGTCAGCTTGATGCGCAACCAGGGAATGTGGAACTCGGCCATCAGCAACTCGGCCAGGCGCTCGGCCAGGGTTTCCACCAGGATGAACTGCGACTCGCCGACATAGGTCTGGACCCGCGCGGCCACGGCGGCATAGTCGAGCGCCTTGCTCAGGTCGTCGCCCACCGCGGCGGGGCGATTGTCCCAGCCCAGGTACAGATCCAGACGCAAGCACTGGCGAATGGTGCGCTCCCAGTCGTAGGCACCGATCACCGTATCGACTTCCAGCCCTTCGATAAACACTATGTCCAAGCACACTCTCCACAACGCGGCATGACCGCAGCTCCACGCCGACCTTCCGCGCGGTACTGCTGCGCAGGACTATACGGCATTGATAGCGGACTCGAATGTCCATTTACGACTCAGATTGCAGCAACATCCAGCCTGGGTCGCCCCCAGTTCCTCGCCAGCGGGTCTATCGCACCGCCCTCGCTCGCTACCGGCCGTGGCGGTCTGTAGAATCGAGCCATTCCTCGACCTGGAACGGATACCATGTTTTGGCTGCTGGCGGTCCTCGCCTACCTGCTGGGCTCGCTGTCCTTCGCCATACTGCTCAGCCGCCTGGCCGGCGGACCGGATCCACGCGCCAGCGGTTCGGGCAACCCCGGCGCCACCAATATGCTGCGCGTGGCGGGGAAACGCCTGGCCGTGCTGACCCTGCTGGGCGACCTGCTCAAGGGCCTGTTGCCCGTGCTGATCGCCAAGCTGCTGGGCCTGGGCCTGCAGCAACAGGCCTGGATCGGCCTCGCGGCAGTGGTCGGCCACCTCTACCCCCTGTACTTTCGCTTCCGCGGCGGCAAGGGTGTCGCCACGTCCGCCGGCATGTTGCTGGGCCTCTACCCCCCCGCCGCGCTCCTCGCCATCGCTGCCTGGCTGCTGACCTTCCTGCTGACCCGCACCAGTTCGTTGGCGGCGCTGATCGCCACGCCCCTGACCCTGCCCCTGCTGGCCTGGCAGCAGCCTGCTGCGCTACTGCCGGTGAGCGTATTGACCGGGCTGGTCGTCTGGCGTCACCGCGGCAATCTACGCGACCTGCTGGCAGGTCGGGAGCGGCATTTCTAACGCGATGCCCAGCGCGGCTTCCTCCGACGCTACCGGCCCGCGCCTTACAGTGCGGGCAATTGCTCCATCGGCCAGCGCGCCTGCACCGCGATGCCCAGCCCCTCGCGCTGCCCGGCCTTGAGGCGCTGGCAGCCGGCGTAGGCGATCATCGCCCCGTTGTCGGTGCAGAAGGCCGGCCGGGCATAGAACACCTGGCCCTTCAGCGCCCCCAGCATCGCCTCCAAGGACTCACGCAAAGCCTTGTTGGCACTGACGCCACCGGCGATCACCAGACTGTTCAGGCCCGTCTGTTTGAGCGCCCGACGGCACTTGATGGTGAGGGTCTCGACCACCGCCTGCTGGAACGCCAGGGCGATATCGCAACGGGTCTGCTCGCCGTCGTCACCCGCCTCGCGGCACTGCTGCCAGGTATTCAGGGTGAAGGTCTTCAGACCGCTGAAGCTGAAGTCCAGTCCTGGGCGATCGGTCATGGGCCGGGGAAACACGAAGCGTCCGGGCGTGCCCAGCTCGGCCAGGCGGGCAATCTCCGGCCCGCCCGGGTAGCGCAGGCCCATCAGCTTGGCCGTCTTGTCGAAGGCCTCGCCGGCCGCATCGTCGAGGGACTCGCCCAGCAACTGGTACTGGCCGATACCGTCGACCCGCACCAGCTGGGTATGGCCGCCGGACACCAGCAAGGCGACGAAGGGGAAGCTCGGCGGCTGCGCCTCCAGCATCGGCGCCAACAGGTGCCCCTCCATATGATGCACACCGAGCGCCGGGACGCCCCAGGCGAACGCCAGGGCCCGGGCGCAGGAGGCACCGACCAACAGCGCCCCGACCAGACCGGGCCCGGCGGTGTAGGCGATCGCATCGATCGCCGCGGCCGTGCAGTTGGCCTCGGCCAGCACTTCGCGAATCAGCGGCAGCATGCGCTTGACGTGGTCGCGCGAGGCCAGCTCCGGCACCACACCGCCATAAACGCGGTGCAGGTCGATCTGACTGAACAGCGCATCCGCCAGCAGGCCGCGCTCGCTGTCGTAGAGCGCGACACCGGTCTCGTCGCAGGAGGTTTCCAATCCCAGTACCAGCATGGGCAGCGCCTTGATATGAGGTGGCATATATTCGAAGGCGCGCATAATAATAGGCAGGCGCGGAGGCCGACCAGCGCTTTTCGATCAGAGGCTTTGCATTCCCGGCGGCGAGACGGTAACATCCGCAACCCTTAAAAACCTACGTCCTCCCGCGCCATTTGCCAGGAGTGCGTGACCCCCGGTAATAAAGAAGGTAGCCCTGGATGCCAGCCGTCAAAGTTAAAGAGAACGAACCCTTCGACGTAGCTCTGCGTCGTTTCAAGCGCTCCTGCGAAAAAGCCGGCATTCTGGCTGAAGTTCGTAGCCGCGAATTCTACGAGAAGCCGACCGCAGAGCGTAAGCGCAAGGCCGCTGCCGCTGTTAAGCGTCACGCCAAGAAAGTACAGCGCGAACAGCGCCGCAGCGTGCGCCTGTACTAATCAGTACGGACCGCCTCGCAGCAGTCAGCAGCGCCCGGCTTTCGCCGGGCTTTGCATTTATGGCCCCACACTCCGCTTCGCCGACCGGCGAATGGCCGGAGTTTTTTCGTCTCCTCTGCACATCTGTCCAGCCACCCCACACGGCAGTATTCTGAGCGCCTATGGCCGGCCTGATCCCGCAGTCTTTCATCGATGACCTGCTCAACCGCACCGACATCGTCGAGGTGGTCAGCGCACGCATTCAGCTGAAAAAAGCCGGCAAGAACTACACCGCCTGCTGCCCCTTCCACAAGGAAAAGACCCCCTCCTTCAGCGTCAGTCCGGACAAGCAGTTCTACTACTGCTTCGGCTGCGGCGCCGGCGGCAACGCCCTCGGCTTCGTCATGGACCACGACCAGCTGGAGTTCCCCCAGGCCGTCGAGGACCTGGCCAAGCGCGCCGGCATGGAGGTCCCCCGCGAAGAAGGCGGACGCGGCGGCAAGCCCAGACAACCCACCGACTCGCCGCTCTACCCGCTACTGGCAGCGGCCGCCGAGTTCTACCGCCAGGCCCTGAAAAGCCACCCGCAGCGCCGCGCCGCGGTGGAGTACCTCAAAGGCCGCGGCCTGTCCGGCGAGATCGCCCGCGACTTCGGCCTGGGCTTCGCCCCACCGGGCTGGGACAACCTGCTCAAGCACCTGGCCGGCGACAGCCTGCAGCAGAAGGCCATGATCGACGCCGGCCTGCTGGTGGAGAACGCCGACAGCGGTAAACGCTACGACCGCTTCCGCGACCGGGTCATCTTCCCGATCCGCGACAGCCGCGGCCGGGTGATCGCCTTCGGCGGCAGGGTACTGGGCGACGACAAACCCAAGTACCTGAACTCGCCGGAAACCCCGGTTTTCCACAAGGGCCAGGAGCTCTACGGCCTGTACGAGGCACGCAAGAGCAATCGCGACCTCGACGAGATCATGGTGGTCGAAGGCTATATGGACGTCATCGCCCTCGCCCAGCAGGGCCTGCGCAATGCCGTCGCCACCCTCGGCACCGCCACCAGCGAAGAGCACCTCAAACGCCTGTTCCGCCTGGTACCCAGCGTGCTGTTCTGCTTCGACGGCGACCAGGCTGGACGCAATGCCGCCTGGCGCGCCCTGGAAGCCTGCCTGCCCAACCTGCAGGACGGTCGCCGCGCGCGCTTCCTCTTCCTCCCCGAAGGCGAGGACCCGGACACCCTGGTGCGCAGCGAAGGCACCGACGCCTTCCGCGCACGCATCGCCCAGCAGGCCCAACCCCTGGCCGACTACTTCTTCCAGCAACTCGGCGAAGAGGCCGATCCGCGCTCCCTGGAAGGCAAGGCTCACCTGGCGACCCTGGCCGCCCCACTGATCGACAAGATTCCCGGCAACAACCTGCGCACCCTGATGCGCCAGCGCCTCGCCGAACTCACCGGCCTCAGCGGCCAACCCCCGAGCCCGACGCCAGCGGCCGCCCCGAGCCCAGGCCCCAGCGACTACCCGGACTATTCGGACCTTCCCGACAGCGCCTACCACGACGCCCCCCCCGACTACGAGGAGTACGCCCGCCCGGCACCGAGTCTCGAGCGCAGCCACAAGGGCAAGGGGGAATGGAAGAAAGACGGCAAGAAATGGCACAAGCAGGGCCGCGGCGGCGACCAGCCCCGCGCACCGCGCACTGCCGTCAGCGTCGAATCGCCGCACCTGAGCGCCCTGCGCACCCTGCTGCACCACCCCGAACTGGCCCAGAAGGTCGAGGACGTCAGCCACTTCGCCGGCGAGGACGACACCTATGCACAGCTGCTGGTGGCCTTGCTCGGCGCCCTGCAGAAGAGCCCGAAACTGCGCTCGCTGCAACTGATCGCACGCTGGCACGGCACCGAACAGGGCCGTCTACTTCGGGCTCTGGCAGAGAAGGAATGGCTGATCTCGGCAGACAACCTTGAACAACAGTTTTTCGACACTATAACTACCTTAGTAGCCCGCCAGCGCGAGCGCAGCCTGGAACATTTGCTGCGCAAAGCCCGTCAAAGTGAATTGAGCGCAGAGGAAAAAGACCAGCTGCGCAACCTGCTGAGCCGCAACGCACCACCGGTAGCCCCGAGCCCAACTGGCGCTTGAGGCGCTTACTCGGGTATAATCCTCGGCTTGTTTTCAGCCCGCCAAGACCTTCAGTGGATAGGGTGTTATGTCCGTAAAAGCGCAACAGCAATCTCGTTTGAAAGAATTGATCAGCCGCGGTCGTGAGCAGGGTTACCTGACTTACGCGGAGGTCAATGACCACCTGCCGGAGGATATTTCCGATCCGGAACAGGTGGAAGACATCATCCGCATGATCAACGACATGGGGATCAACGTATTCGAGAGCGCTCCGGATGCGGACGCCCTGTTGTTGGCCGAAGCCGACACCGACGAAGCCGCCGCCGAAGAGGCCGCCGCTGCCCTCGCCGCCGTTGAAACCGATATCGGCCGCACCACCGACCCGGTGCGCATGTACATGCGCGAAATGGGCACAGTGGAACTGCTGACCCGCGAAGGCGAGATCGAGATCGCCAAACGCATCGAGGAAGGCATCCGCGAAGTCATGAGCGCCATCGCTCACTTCCCGGGCACAGTCGACAGCATCCTCGCCGAATACAACCGTGTAACCACCGAGGGCGGCCGCCTGGTCGAAGTGCTCAACGGCTACATCGATCCGGACGACGGCAGCGTTCCCGCCGAGGCTGCGGCCCCCGTGCCCGCCAAGGACAGCGCCGCTGCCGACGACAGCGACGACGACGATGACAGCGACGACGATAGCGGCGACGACGAGGACGAAGGCGATGGCGGCCCGGATCCGGAAGAAGCCCTGCGCCGCTTCACCGCAGTCGCCGAGCAGCTGGAGAAAGCCAACAAGGCCCTGAAGAAGCACGGCCGAGGCAGCCAGCAGGCCAGCGACGAGCTGAGGGAGCTGGCCGATCTGTTCATGCCGATCAAGCTGGTGCCCAAGCAATACGATGCCCTGGTCGACCACGTGCGCAGCGCCCTGGAGCGCCTGCGCGCCCAGGAGCGGGCCATCATGCAGCTGTGCGTGCGCGATGCGCGCATGCCGCGCGCCGACTTCCTGCGCCTGTTCCCCGGCAACGAGGTCGACCCGACCTGGGCCGAACAGCTGGCCAAGGGCAAGGCCAAGTACGCCGAGGCCATCGGCAACCTGCAGGGCGATATCCAGCGCTGCCAGCAGAAACTGGTCGACCTGGAAGCCGAGTGCGACCTGACCCTGGCCGAAATCAAGGACATCAACCGGCGCATGTCGATCGGCGAGGCCAAGGCCCGCCGGGCGAAGAAGGAGATGGTCGAGGCCAACCTGCGCCTGGTGATCTCCATCGCCAAGAAGTACACCAACCGCGGCCTGCAGTTCCTCGACCTGATCCAGGAAGGCAACATCGGCCTGATGAAGGCGGTGGACAAGTTCGAATACCGTCGCGGCTACAAGTTCTCGACCTACGCCACCTGGTGGATCCGCCAGGCGATCACCCGCTCGATCGCCGACCAGGCACGCACCATCCGCATCCCGGTGCACATGATCGAGACGATCAACAAGCTCAACCGTATCTCCCGGCAGATGCTCCAGGAGATGGGCCGCGAACCGACCCCGGAAGAGCTCGGCGAACGCATGGAAATGCCCGAGGACAAGATCCGCAAGGTGCTGAAGATCGCCAAGGAACCGATCTCCATGGAGACGCCGATCGGCGACGACGAAGACTCGCACCTGGGCGACTTCATCGAGGACTCGACCATGCAATCGCCGATCGACGTGGCGACCGTGGAAAGCCTCAAGGAAGCCACCCGCGAAGTGCTAGCCGGACTCACCGCCCGCGAGGCCAAGGTCCTGCGCATGCGCTTCGGCATCGACATGAACACCGACCACACCCTCGAGGAAGTCGGCAAGCAGTTCGATGTCACCCGCGAGCGGATCCGCCAGATCGAGGCCAAGGCGTTGCGCAAGCTGCGCCACCCGACGCGCAGCGAGCACCTGCGCTCCTTCCTCGACGAGTAACAACAGAACCCCCGGCCCAGGCCGGGGGTTTTGCTTTACGCCGCACGCCACCACCAGGTCAACCCACCCCTCCCGCAAGCAAACAGCCCCCGGCAATTTCTCTAGCGGCGTCATTCAGTTGGCGCTGCCGTATAGGCCCCGGTATAATCCGCCGGCCTTCTGGGGGCCTATAGCTCAGTTGGTTAGAGCAGAGGACTCATAATCCTTTGGTCCACGGTTCGAGTCCGTGTGGGCCCACCATCCAACGCAAAGATTCAGGCCGGCCTCCACACCGGCCTTTTTCTTTTCTGCGGGAAAGTTCGGGCCGGCTCGTGCCGCCTTGCCGCTGGGGCCGGACGCCGCCCATAATCGTTCGCTTCTCCCTGCCGGACCTCCCAGCCATGGCGATCTCCCGCGACGATCTCGACCAGCACGGCCTGATCATCGGCGCCTCCCCGGAGCGTTTCCGCGCCCTGGCCATGCCGTTGCTGTTCGATCACCTGAACGCCCAGTGCGAGGGCACCATCGCAGTCAATCGCCAGGCACGCATCGTCTGGATCAACGACAAGTACGCGGAAAAGATCGGCATCGACGACCCGCGCAGCGTGCTGGGCAAGGAGGTCGAGCAGGTGCTGCCGGCCAGTCGCCTGCGCGAGGTGGTGGAGAGCGGCCTGCCGAGCATGCTCGACCTGATGGCCTTCGGCGACGAGCACTTCGTGGTCACCCGCATCCCCCTGCGCGACGCGGACGGCACCCTGGTCGGCGCCCTGGGCTTCGTGCTGTTCGACCGTGCGCGCCATCTCAGGCCGCTGATGGCCAAGTACAACGGCCTGCAGAGCCAGCTGCTGGCGACCCAGCAGGAGCTGGCCAAGGCGCGCCGCGCCCGCTACACCATCGCCGGCTTCGTCGGCGCCAGCGCGGCGGCGGCCGAGGTCAAGCGCCAGGCCCGCCGCGCCGCGCAGCTGGACGCCACGGTGCTGCTGCGCGGCGAGACCGGCACCGGCAAGGAACTGCTGGCCCAGGGCATCCACAACCTGTCGCCGCGGGCCAACGGCCCCTTCGTCGCGGTCAACGTCGCCGCCATTCCCGAGACCCTGGTGGAGGCCGAGCTGTTCGGCACCGCTCCGGGGGCCTTCACCGGCGCCGAGCGCAAGGCGCGCCAGGGCAAGTTCGAGCTGGCCAACGGCGGCACCCTGTTCCTCGACGAGATCGGCGACCTGCCGCTGGCCTTGCAGGCCAAGCTGCTGCGGGTGCTGCAGGAACAGGAGATCGAGCCGCTCGGTTCCAACCAGGTCAGGGCGCTGAACGTGCGGGTGATCGCCGCCACCCATATCGACCTGGAGGCACGGGTCGCCGCCGGCCAGTTCCGCGACGACCTCTACTACCGCCTCAACGTCCTGGCCCTGCGCCTGCCGCCGCTGCGCGAGCGCCGCGAGGACATCCCGGCGCTGGTCGAGCACCTGCTCGACGACATCGCCAACCGCTCCGCCCAGGCGCCCATGGAGCCCGCCGCGGACGCCCTGGCCCTGCTCGCCGCCCAGCCCTGGAGCGGCAACGTGCGCGAGCTGCGCAACCTGCTCGAACGGGCCCAGCTCGACGCCGAGGACGGCCTGCTCGATGCGGCGCGCCTGGGCGCCCTGCTGGGGCAGCCGCCGAGCGCCGCCGCGCCGGCTCCGGCGAGCGCGCCGCCCCCGGCCGCCGAGATCGAGCCGCTGGCGCAGAGCCTGGCCGCCGCCGAGCGCAGCGCCATCGAACGCGCCCTGAGCGCCAGCGGCGGCAACCGCCGGCTGGCGGCCGCGCGCCTGGGCATTTCCCGCGCCGGCCTGTACGCCAAGCTGGCGCAGCATGGGCTGGGCCGGCGCGATTGAGGCCCCGCGAGTCCAGTATTCTGGAATAAAGCCCCAGGGGAACTCCAGAATTTTGGACAAATTCCAGAATTCTGGACAGCCAGGCACCCGGACGCGCCGCCCAAAGGACTCCGTCAATCCCGCCGAGAGGGCCATTGCAGAGCGGTTCGGCGACATTCGACGCGAGCCGCCATCGCACCTGGCACGACTCTGGCTCTATAGCCGCTAAAGGCGCACTGCTCGCATCGTGCCTTGCCACCCAACGGCCACGCGCCGCTAGAACAACAACAAAAGGAATCACCCATGGGAACCCTAGGTATCCTCATTTCCCTCGCCCTGCTGATGTACCTGGCCTACCGCGGCCTCAACGTGCTGATCCTCGCCCCGCTGCTGGCGCTGCTGGCCCTGCTGTTCGCCGGCGACATCGCCCTGCTGCTGCCCACCTACACCCAGGTGTTCATGAAGGCCATGGGCGGCTACGTCATCCAGTTCTTCCCGCTGTTCCTGCTCGGCGCGCTGTTCGGCAAGCTGATGGACGACTCCGGCTCGGCCCGCGCCATCGCCCACGGCATAGTCGCCAAGGTCGGCAGCCAGCGGGCCATCCTCGCCATAGTGCTGGCCTGCGGCATCCTCACCTACGGCGGGGTGTCGCTGTTCGTGGTGGCCTTCGCCGTGTACCCGATCGGCGCCGCGCTGTTCCGCGAGGCAGGCATCCCCAAGCGCCTGATCCCCGGCGCCATCGCCCTGGGTTCCTTCACCTTCACCATGACCGCGCTGCCCGGCACCCCGGCGATCCAGAACGCCATCCCCAACCCCTTCTTCGGCACCGACGCCTTCGCCGCGCCGGGCCTGGGGCTGATCGCCGGGCTGATCATGTTCGCCCTCGGCAGCTGGTGGCTGAGCGCCCAGGCGCGCAAGCTGATGGCCGCCGGCGAGGGCTACGGCGCGCACGCCGACGAAGCCGTGACGCAGGACAGGGGCGCCATCCCCGGCTTCTGGCTGGCGCTGCTGCCGATCCTGCTGGTGATAGCCCTGAACTTCGTCATGGCCAAGCAGGTGCTGCCGCACATCGACGCTAGCTTCCTGGCCAAGCCGGAGTACGGCGGCCTGCAGGATGCCAAGTCGCTGATCGGCATCTGGTCGATCATCGTCGCCCTGTCGGCCGCCATCCTGCTGCTGGTGGCGCTGCACTGGAAGCGCTGGCTGGACTTGAAGCAGAGCGTCAACGACGGCGCCTTCGGCTCCATGCTGCCGATCCTCAACACCGCCGCCGAGGTGGGCTACGGCACGGTGATCGCCTCGCTGGCCGGCTTCGTGGTGATCCGCGACCTGGTGCTGGGGGTGTCGAGCAACCCGCTGGTGTCCGAGGCGGTGGCGGTGAACATCCTCGCCGGCATCACCGGCTCGGCCTCCGGCGGCATGTCCATCGCCCTGAAGACTCTCGGCGAGCAGTACCTGACCCTGGCCACCGCCGCCGGCATCAGCCCCGAGCTGCTGCACCGGGTCGCCGCCATGGCCTCGGGCTGCATGGACACCCTGCCGCACAACGGCGCGGTGATCTCGCTGCTGGCGATCTGCAAGCTCAGCCACCGCGAGTCCTACAAGTTCATCTTCGTCAACACCGTGGCCTTCCCCATGGTCGCCCTGGTGGTGGTCATCACCCTGGGCACCCTGTTCGGCAGTTTCTGAGGTTCGTGCAATGAGCAAGATCATGAGCGCCGCCGAGGCGGTGGCGCGCATCCCCGACCGGGCCAACCTGGCCAGCGGCGGCTTCGTCGGCATCGGCTTCGCCGAGCAGGTCGCCATCGCCCTGGAGCGGCGCTTCCTGGCCGAGCAGGCGCCGCGCGACCTCACCCTGGTGTATGCCGCCGGCCAGGGCGACGGCCGCGGCCGCGGCCTCGACCACCTGGCCCACGAGGGCCTGGTGCGGCGGGTGATCGGCGGCCACTGGGGGCTGGTGCCGGGGCTGCAGCGGCTGGCGGTGGACGACCGCATCGAGGCCTACAACCTGCCCCAGGGGGTGATCTCCCAGCTGTTTCGCGACATCGCCGCGGGCAAACCGGGGCAGCTGTCGCGGGTCGGCCTGGGCACCTTCGTCGACCCGCAGTTCGGCGGCGGCAAGCTCAATGCTTGCACCACCGCCGAGCTGGTGCGGCGCCTACCCATCGACGGCGAGGACTACCTGTTCTACCCGACCTTCCCCATCGATGTCGCCATCATCCGCGCCACCAGCAGCGACCCCGACGGCAACCTCAGCTTCGAGCGCGAGGCGCTGACCATCGAGAGCCTGGCCATCGCCATGGCCGCGCACAACAGCGGCGGCCTGGTGATCGCCCAGGTCGAGCGCCTGGTCGAGCGCGGCTCGCTGAACGCCCGGGCGGTGAAGGTGCCCGGCATCCTGGTCGACTGCCTGGTGCTGGCCGAACCGGAGAACCACCAGCAGACCTTCGCCACCGCCTACAACCCGGCCTTCGCCGCCGAGACCCGGGTGCCGATGGACAGCCTGACGCCGCTGCCGCTGGACGTGCGCAAGCTGATCGCCCGCCGCGCCGCCCTGGAGCTGACGGCCGGCGCCGTGGTCAACCTCGGCATCGGCATGCCCGAGGGCGTGGCGGCGGTGGCCGCCGAGGAAGGGGTGATCGAGCGCCTGACCCTGACCGCCGAACCCGGGGTGATAGGCGGCGTTCCGGCCTCGGGGCTGGACTTCGGCGCGGCCAGCAACCACAGCGCACTGATCGATCAGCCCTACCAGTTCGACTTCTACGACGGCGGCGGCCTCGACCTGGCGGTGCTCGGCCTGGCCCAGGCCGACGCCACCGGCAACCTCAACGTGTCCCGGTTCGGTTCGCGCCTGGCCGGCGCCGGCGGCTTCATCAACATCAGCCAGAACGCCAAGCGCGTGGTGTTCGTCGGCACCTTCAGCGCCGGGCCCCAGGACATCCGCGTCGAGGACGGCCGCCTGCGCATCGTCGAGGACGGCCGGCTGCGCAAGTTCGTCGCCGAGGTGGAACAGCGCACCTTCGCCGGCCGCACCGCCGCCGAGCGCGGCCAGGCGGTGCTCTACGTCACCGAGCGCTGCGTGTTCGCCCTGACCCTGGGCGGCCTGGAGCTGGTCGAGATCGCCCCCGGCGTGGACTTGGAGCGCGACATCCTCGCGCGCATGGACTTCGCCCCCATAGTGCGGGCGCCCAGGTCGATGGACCCACGGCTGTTCCTGCCAGGGCGCCTGGGCCTGGAACAGTGCCTGTAAGCCTTGAGCGAAAGCGCGGGTCCGCCCCTTGGGCCCGCGCTCTTTTTCGCTTTCTCGGCTTGCCTCCGCCACGGCACGGCGCCGTTGGCCGCAGAGACAGGCGCTGCCATGCCCTCAGCGCCCGACGGCCTGCAGCAGGAAGTCGATGAACACCCGCACCCGCAGCGGCAGATGGCGGCCGCTGGGATAGATCAGGGAAAACGGCCGGCTGCAGCCGCCATGGTCCTGCAACACCTGCAGCAGCCGTCCGGCGCGCAGGTCCTCCGCGACGATGAAGCGCATCAGCTGGGTCAGCCCGGCTCCGCTGCGCGCCAGGGTGGCGCAGGCCAGCACGTCCTGGGCGCAGCAGTAGTCGCCCTGGGTGTAGCGCTCAACCTCGCGACCCTGCTCGCGGAACAGCCAGGGCACCGGGCGGCCGCTGCTGGGCAGGCGGAACTGGATGCACTGGTGCCCGTCCAGCTCCGCCGGGCTCTGCGGCGTACCGGCCTGGCGCAGGTAGTCCGGGTTGGCCACCACCACCAGCGGCGCGTCTTCCAGGGGCCGGGCGATCAGGCTGGAGTCGGCCTGGGCGCGGGCGCGGATGGCCAGGTCGAACGCCTCGCTGGTGAAGTCGACGTTGCGGTTGCTCAGCTCCACCTCGACACGCACCTGCGGGTAGCGGGCGCGGAAGGCCGGCAGCAGCGGCAGCACCCGGTAGTGACCGTAGGTGGTGGGCAGGCTGATGCGCAGCAGGCCGGCCGGCTCGCTCTGCCGGCCGCTGACCAGGCGCTCGGCCTCGCCGAGCTGGGCCAGGGCCTGGCGGCACTGCTGGAAGTAGTCGCTGCCCGCCTCGGTCAGGTTGACCCGGCGGGTGGTGCGGGTGAACAGGCGCACCCCCAGCCGCGCCTCCAGCCGCGCCACCGAGCGGCTGACCGCCGCCGGGGTGATTCCGGCCGCCTGGGCGGCGGCGGTGAAGCTGCCCAGCTCGGCCGCCAGGCAGAACAGCTCCATGCTGCCGAGCAGCACTCCGCCGAATTGTCGCTGCATGATTGATTACATCCTGTATCAGGTTAAATGCCAGGCCCGGTATTTATCGGATAGGCCGTCACAAATAACCTGAATCCGCTGTGTTTATCCACCCCTGCGGAGAAAACCCCATGAAGCTGTTCTACACCCCCGGCACCTGCTCCCTGGTCGCCCACATCCTGCTGCACGAAACCGGCCTGCCCTGCACCCTGGAGCGGGTCGACCTGGCCAGCCACCGCACCGCCGCGGGCGAGGACTTCCGCGCCCTCAACCCCAAAGGCTATGTGCCGCTGCTGCAGCTGGACGACGGCCAGCTGCTCAGCGAGGGACCGGTGATCGCCCAGTACCTCTGCGAACGGGCCGGCCGCCACGACCTGTTGCCGGCCAGCGGCGACCCGGCGCGCTACCGGGTGCTGGAGTGGCAGGCCTATATCGGCAGCGAGCTGCACAAGTCCTTCTCGCCGCTGTTCAATCCGGCCCTGGACGAGGGCGCCAAGGCGCTGCTGCGCACGGCCCTGCTGCACAAGTTCGCCTGGCTGAGCGACAGCCTGGGCGCGCGCGCCTACCTGTGCGGCGAGCGCTTCACCCTGGCCGACGCCTACCTGTTCACCGTGGCCCGCTGGGGCGCCCTGGTCGGCCTCGACCTGAGCGGCCTGGCGCCGCTGCAGCGCTACCTGGCCGGCATCGGCGAACTGCCGGCGGTACGGGCGGCCCTGGCGGCCGAAGGCCTGCAACCTTGACGCGCGAGGTAACGAACATGTGGCGCGATACCGCAGTTTCCCGGTGCCTGCAGCTGGCGGCGCCGATCATCCAGGGGCCGTTCGGCAGCGGCCTGTCCTCGGTGGCGCTGAGCACCGCGGTGAGCGAGGCCGGCGGCCTCGGCTCGTTCGGCGTGCACCACCTGGACGGCGCGGCCATCGGGCAGACCGCGGCGGCCATCCGCGCACGCACGGCCAAGCCCTTCGCCCTCAACCTCTGGCTGCCCCACCCCAGCGAGCAGCACGGCCTGGAGGCGGACGAATTCGACGCCACCCTGACGCTGTTTCGCCCCTACTTCGCCGAGCTGGGCCTGGAGCCGCCGCCCCCCGCGGCGGCCCCCTGGCCGAGCTTCGAGGAGCAGCTGGAGGCCGTGCTGCAGGCGCGCCCGGCGGTGTTCAGCTTCGTCTACGGGGTGCCGAGCGCCGAGGCGCTGGAGCAGTGCCGCCGCCGCGGCATCCTGACCCTGGGCACCGCCACCACGGTGGCGGAAGCCAAGGCCCTGGAGGCGGCCGGGGTAGACATGCTGGTGGCCAGCGGCTGCGAGGCCGGCGGCCACCGGGTGGCCTTCCTGCGCCCGCCCGAGGACGGCCTGATCGGCGGCCTGGCGCTGATCCCCCAGGTGGTGGATGCGGTGCGCATCCCGGTGATCGCCGCCGGCGGCATCGCCGATGGCCGCGGCATCGCCGCTGCCCTGTGCCTGGGCGCCCAGGGCGTGCAGATCGGCACCGCCTTCCTCGCCTGCCGCGAGTCCGGCGCCAGCGAGCTGCACCGCCAGGCGCTGTTCGGCCCCCAGGCCAGCGATACGGCGCTGACCCGCGCCTTCAGCGGACGCCTGGCCCGGGGCCTGCGCAACCGCCTGCTGGAGGAGCTGAACGCGCACCAGGCGCGCCTGCCCGGCTATCCGGTCCAGGGCCAGTTCGCCGCGGCGCTCAAGCCGGCGGCCCTGGCCCAGGGCCGCGACGACCTGCTGGCGCTCTGGTGCGGCCAGGCCGCCGCCCTGCTCGAACAGCGCGACGCCGGCGCCCTGTGGCACAGCCTGCTGGCCCAGACCGACCGCCTGCTGGACCGCTGAGGGCCGCGCCTAGCGCTCGCCGCGCTTATGCCGCGCGGCGTACAGGCAGATCATCTCCATGGCCAGGGTGGCGCCGGCCAGGGCGGTGACCTCGGCGTTGTCATAGGGCGGCGCCACCTCCACCACGTCCATGCCCACCAGGTTGATGCCGCGCAGGCCGCGCAGGATCTCCAGGGCCTGGTGGCTGGAGAGGCCGCCGCACACCGGGGTGCCGGTGCCGGGGGCGAAAGCCGGGTCGAGGCAGTCGATGTCGAAGGTCAGGTACACGGGGTTGTCGCCGACCCGGGCGCGGATGCGCTCGGCGATCTGCGCCGGCGTGCTGCGGTGCACCTCGCGGGCATCCAGCACCTGGAAGCCCATGACGTCGTCGTTGGTGGTGCGCAGGCCGACCTGCACCGAGCGCGCCGGGTCGACCAGCCCCTCCTTCGCGGCGTGGTAGAACATGGTGCCGTGGTCGATGCGCGCGCCCTCCTCGTCCGGCCAGGTGTCGCTGTGGGCGTCGAAGTGGATCAGCGACAGGGCGCCGTGCTGCTTGGCGTGGGCCTTGAGCAGCGGGTAGCTGATGAAGTGGTCGCCGCCCAGGGTGAGCAGGGCGCAACCGGCCTCGAGAATTTGCTCGGCATGGGCCTGGATCGCCGCCGGCACCGCCTCGGGGCGGCCGTGGTCGAAGTAGCAGTCGCCGTAGTCGACGCAGGCCAGCAGGTCGAAGGGGTCGAACTCCCAGGGAAAGTGCCGGGCCCAGGCCGACTGCACCGAGGCGGCGCGGATCGCCCGCGGGCCGAAGCGGCTGCCGGGGCGGTTGGTGGTGGCGGTGTCGAAGGGCACGCCGCTGATGGCCAGGTCCACCCCGCGCAAATCTCTGGTATAGCGCCGGCGCATAAAGCTGGTGATGCCGGCGTAGGTCGGCTCGGCGGCGGTGCCGTAGAGGCTGTCGCGGGTGATGGCCTGGTCGTTGTCGAAGCTGTGATCCATGGTCTGGGTCTCCTCAATACTGGGTGCGGAAGGCGGTCCACAGGCGGGTACGCTGGCGCTGTGCCTTAAGCGGCTGGATCTGCTCGGGGAACAACTTGGCGCGCACCGCCTCCGGCGGGTAAATGTCCGGGTCGCCGCGCACCGCCTCGTCCAGCAGGGGCATGGCGGCGGCGTTGGCGTTGGCGAAATACAGCGCGTTGGTCAGCTCGGCGATGGCCTCGGGCTTGAGCATGTAGTCGATGAAGGCGCGGGCCGCCTCGGGATGGGGCGCATCCACCGGTATGGCCATGGTGTCGAACCAGATCAGCGTGCCCTCCTGGGGAATGCGGAACAGCACCTCGAACGGCTGATTCGCCTCGGCGGCGCGGACGGCGGCCATGCCGGCATCGCCGGTATAGGTCAGCGCCAGGCAGATCTCGCCCTTGGCCAGGTCGTCGATATGCTTGCCGCTGCCGACATAGCGCAGGTTCGGCTGCAGAGCGGCGAGCAGCTGCTGCACCGCCTCCAGGTCGGCCGCGTCGTTGCTGTAGGGGGCCTTGCCCAGGTAATTGAGGGCGATGGCGATCACCTCCTGGGGCGAGTCCAGCACGGCGACGCCGCAGTCCTTCAGCTTGCCGGCATATTCGGGCTTGAACAGCAGGTCGAGGCTGTCCAGCGCCACGCCGGGCAGGCGCTGCTCGACCGCCTGGCGATTGATGCCCAGGCCCACCGTGCCCCAGGTGTAGGGCACGCCATAGCGGTTGCCCGGGTCGACCCGGGCCAGCTTGGCCAGCAGCTCCGGATCGAGGTTGCCGGCATTGCTCAACTCACCGACTGGCTGCAGCGCCTTGGCGTGGATCGCCCGCGCCAGGCCACTGGAGGCGGGAAACACGACGTCGTAGCCGCTGCGCCCGGTCAGCAGCTTGCTGTCGAGCACCTCGCTGCTGTCGAAGGTGTCGTATTTGACGCGGATACCGCTCTCGCGCTGGAAGCGCTCGAGCGCCTGGGGCGCCACGTAGTCGGCCCAGTTGTAGATGTTCAGCACCTGTTCCTCGGCCTGCAGCGGCAGGGCGCAGGCCAGGAGCAGCAAGCTCGCAGCAAGACGCATGGCGATTACCTCGTTCGGATTGGCTCGGTAGGCCCATCCTGCGCCGGCGCTTGCTTTGAATAAATACGAAGTGATCTACTCTGACATCGACATGAATCGATGTTTGAAAACCATGCTCAGCCAAGTCCGCGACCTCGACCTGCAGCTCCTGCGCCTGTTCCTCACCGTGGTGGAGAGCGGCGGCTTCAGCGCCGCCCAGGGTGAGCTGGGCATCGGCCAGTCGACCATCAGCACGCAGATGGCCAAGCTGGAGACGCGCCTGGGCTTTCGCCTGTGCGAACGGGGCAAGTCGGGCTTTCGCCTGACCCCCAAGGGCGAGCAGGTGCTGCTCGCCGCGCGCAAGCTGTTCGCCGCCCTCGAGACCTTCAGGGGCGAGGCCCAGGGCATGGCCGACAAGCTGCTCGGCACCCTCAGCATCGGCCTGTCCGAGGCCCTCGACGACGACGTGCTGGTCCGGGTCGGCGCCGCCATCGGCGCCTTTCGCCGGCGCAACCAGGACGTGCAGATCGAGCTGCTCAGCGCCATGCCCGCTGAGCTGGAGCGGCGCCTGCTGCAGGACCAGCTGCAGCTGGCCATCGGCTACTTCTCCGGCGCCCAGAACGCGCTGGACTACCGCCTGCTGTTCGAGGAGCGCCAGGCCCTGTACTGCGCCGCCGAGCATCCGTTGTTCGCCCGGGCCGAGGTCAGGCCCGAGCAGCTGCGGGAGGCCGACGGCGTGCACCACCCCTACCGCTACATCCTGCCCGACGAGCCCTGGCAGGCCGTCGCCAGCAGCGCCCGCAGCGAACAGGTCGAGGGCACCCTGGCCTTCGTCCTGTCCGGCGCCCATATCGGCTACCTGCCCCGGCACATCGCCGCCCCCTGGGAGGCCCGCGGCCGGCTGCGCGCCCTGCTGCCCGAGGCCCTCGGCTTCAACGTGCAGTTCCACCTGGCCAGTCACCGCGGGCGGCAGCCGAGCGAGGCGCAGCTAGCCTTCGTCGACGATCTGCTGCAGGCCTTCGCGGTCGAGACGCCGGAGGCGCCGGGCGGCGGTCTATAGTTTCAGTTCAGGCCCACTGCGTTGGCCCCCCATAGACAGGAGCGAGGTGTCCCCATGAGCAAGGTCCATCACGTCGCCGTGCTGGTCGGCAGCCTGCGCAAGGCTTCGATCAACCGCAAGCTGGCCCTGGCCCTGGCCGAACTGGCGCCGGCCTCGCTGCAGCTGGAAATCGTCGAGATCGGCGACCTGCCGCTGTACAACGAGGACATCGACGGCGAGCGCCCGCCCGAGGCCTACACCGCCTTTCGCGGCAAGCTCAAGGCGGCCGATGCCCTGCTGTTCGTCACCCCGGAATACAACCGTTCGGTGCCGGCGCCGATGAAGAACGCCATCGACGTCGGCTCGCGCCCCTATGGCCAGAGCGCCTTCAGCGGCAAGCCCGGGGCGGTGCTGAGCGCCTCGCCGGGGGCCATCGGCGGCTTCGGCGCCAACCAGCACCTGCGCCAGTCCATGGTCTTTCTCGACGTGCCGATGATGCAGCAGCCCGAGGCCTACCTGGGCGGCGCCGGCAGTTTCTTCGAGGAGGCCGGCATGCTCGGCGACGGCATCAAGCCGTTCCTGCAGAAGTTCATCGATGCCTATGCGCAGTGGGTGGAGCAGCACGCCAAGGGATGACCCCGCCCGCGGCAGGGCGACCCGGAGGGCGACAGATGGCCGCCATGCACCAGGAGGAAAGCTTCTGGCTGGACGCCACCCTGGACAAGCGTGAACACGGCGACCTCTGCGCCGCCCTGGAACTGCGGGCGCGCAGCGGTCGGCCGATGCCGGGCTTCCAGCTCAAGGGCGCCGAGCTGAACGGCGTCAACCTGGTCAACCACGGCGGCCACCACGGCTACATCCTGCACCAGGCCGACCTGTACCGCGCCAACCTGCAGAACGCCCACCTGTTCGCCCTCGACCTGCGCGGCAGCTCGCTGATGAAGGCCGACCTGCGCCACGCCAACCTGCACTGCGCCGACCTGCGCGACTGCAACCTGCTGGGCGTGCGCCTGGACGGCGCGCGGCTGGACAACGTCATCTGGGACCGCCAGCTGCTGCAGGAGCGCAAGGGCCGCGAACTGGCCCAGCGCGGCAACCCGGCCGCCGCCCTGCAGTACTTCCAGGAAGCCGAGGAGACCTACCGCAACCTGCGCCTGCACCTGGAACGGGCCGGGCTGTTCGAGCAGGCCGGGCTGTTCTTCCACCGCGAGATGGTGGTGCGGCGCCTGCAACTGCCGCGCTATTCCGGACAGCGCCTGCTGTCCTGGCTGGTCGACCTGTTCAGCGGCTACGGCGAGAAGCCGCTCAACGTGGTGCTGTTCTCCCTCGGCCTGATCGGCCTCTGCGGCCTGCTGTACTTCCTGGCCGGGGTCGAGCAGGGCGGCCAGCGCCTGGGGCTGGATCTGGGCCAGGGGCTGCTGGCCAACCTCATGGACCTGCTCGACTGCCTCTATTTCAGCGTGGTCACCTTCACCACCCTGGGCTACGGCGACATCAGCCCCCACGGCCTGGCCCGGCCGCTCGCCGCCTTCGAGGCCTTCGTCGGCAGCTTCACCATGGCCCTGTTCGTGGTGGTGTTCGTCAAGAAGATGACCCGCTGAGCCGCGCCGCCCTCAGCCCGCGAGCGGCACCCAGACCTCCACCCGGCCGGTGCCGGCCAACGGATCGAAGTCGGCGCTGTAGCGCTCGAACTCCGGCGCATCCGCCACCTCCAGGCCGCTGGCCGGCAGCCAGCGCTGGAAGATCGCGGCGAAGGTCTCGTGGATGGCGGAGATGTGCCCACGGTGGAGGAACACCGCATAACGCCGCGCCGGCAACTGCAGGCGGCTGAAGCCCGGCGGCAACCTGTCGAGGCGGTCCACCCGGACCCCGGCGATATACTCGAAGCCGCCGTCCTCGTCCGGGTTGCAGCACAGGCCGAAGGTCTCCCCGCCCAGCTGCCCCGGCACCCTGCCGATATGCGGCACGAAGCGCTGCCACAGCGCGGCGATGCCCTGACTCTGGTCGACGCTGAAGCGCTCGCCGAGCCCGGCGATCAGCAAGGGGCCCTCCTCCACGAAGCGCGGTTCGGATAGTTCGAAAGTCGTTGTCGCTGGCATGCGCATGGCCTCCCGCAAAGCGATTGCACCGAGATTGCCGCTGGCCCGTAACGCCTCGGGGGTCAGCCCGAACTGTTCGCGGAACGCGCGGGTGAACGCCTCATGCGAGCCATAGCCGACCTCCAGGGCCAGCGCGAGGATATCCGTCGCCCCCGCCGCCAGCCGATGCGCCGCCCGGCTCAGGCGCCGCACCCGCACATAGCGCATCACCGGCCAGCCGGTGGCCCGGGCGAAGGTCCGCGCCAGGACGAAGCGCGACAGGCCGCAGACCTCGGCGACGCGCTGCAGGTCGAGGGGTTGATCCAGTTCGGTTTCGATCAGCCAGAGGGCTTTGCCAACGGGGTCCATAGGTGGCTCTCACAGAAGCTGGGGCCAGTATCCGGGCCGGGCGCGGGCGCCGCTTGATCGCCCTTGCAGCACGCCCACAGCGCCCCTGATCCACGACCATACAGCGGATGAATGATAAGGAAACCTCTTGCCGCCGCTAGACCGACTGGTCTATATATTCCCCATGACCAAGACCACGACCCGTGACAAACTGATTCAGGCCATGGCCGACGCCCTGCAACGCAAGGGCCTGCATGGCGTCGGCCTGAACGAACTGCTGAAGACCGCCGGTGCGCCCAAGGGCAGCCTGTACCACCACTTCCCGGGTGGCAAGAGCGAACTGGCGGTGGCTGCCATCGAGCATATCGGCCGGCGCATCGACGAGTTCGTCGCCCGCCTGTTCGCCCAGCAGCCCGATCCGCTGCAGGCCCTGCACAGCTGGCTGCAGGGCGCCCTGCAGCAACTGCAGAACAGCCAGTTCGAGCGCGGCTGCCCGCTGGCCACGGTGGCCCTGGAAAGCGGCCCGGAAGACCTCGAGATTCGCGCCGCCCTGGAGCACTGCTTCGCCACCCTGCGCCAGGCGCTGGCCCGGCAGCTGCACCGGCACGGCCACGCGCGCGAGCAGGCCGACAACCTGGCCGCGCTGTTCGTCGCCCTGTACGAAGGCGGCCTGCTCCAGGCCCGCGTGGCCGGCAGCACCGAACCGCTCAGGCGCGCCGCCGACGCCCTGTTCAACCTGGCCCGACAACAACCTCCGGGAGGAGATGCAGCATGAACGCCGACAGCCCGAGCATCCTCAGCGAGAGCCTGCGCCTGCCAGCCCGTGACGGCTATTCCCTGGGCGCCACCCGCTACCATGCCCCCCGGCCGGTGGCGCAGCTGCTGGTGGCCGGCGCCACCGGCGTGCCCCAGGGTTTCTACCGGCGCTTCGCCGAACACGCCGCCCGCCGCGGCTTCGAGACCCTGACCCTGGACTACCGCGGCGTCGGCCAGTCCAAGCCGGACAGCCTGCGCGGCTTCGAGATGGACTACCTGGACTGGGCCCATCTCGACCTGGCCGCCGCCGTCGACCGGCACCTCGACGGGCAGCGGCCGCTGTTCATGGTCGGCCACTCCTTCGGTGGCCATGCCTTCGGCCTGCTGCCCAACCACGAGCGGGTGGCCGGCTTCTACACCTTCGGCACCGGCGCCGGCTGGCACGGCTGGATGCCCAGGCTGGAGCAGGTCCGGGTGCTGGCCATGTGGCGGCTGATCGGCCCGCTGATGACCCGTTACAAGGGCTACCTGGCCTGGAGCAAGCTGGGTATGGGCGAGGACCTGCCCATGGGGGTGTACCGCAAGTGGAAGCGCTGGTGCGGCTACCCGCGCTATTTCTTCGAGGACCCGCAAATGCCGGACCTGGCCGCGCGCTTCGCCGAGGTCGACACGCCCATAGTGGCGGCCAACGCCCTGGACGACCTGTGGGCGCCGCCGCGCTCGCGCGATGCCTTCATGGCGGCCTACAGCAACGCGCCCTACCAGGCGCGGGACATCCGGGTGCAGGACGGCCGCCTCGGCGCCATCGGCCATATGGGCTACTTCCGCCCTGCCGCCCAGGTGTTGTGGGACGAGGCCCTGGACTGGTTCGCCGAGCTGCAGGCGCGGCAACAGGCGGCCTGAGCACAGACCGTCGAGCGTTGCGTGGCAAGGGCCGAGGGGCTGGGCGAGCGCCCAAAAAAAGAAAACCCCGCTTGAGCGGGGCCTTTTGCAGACTGTTTCCTGACATCCGTGATCGGCGCGCCATCCTGGCGGCAATCCAGCGTGTCCCTGTGATTTGATTTGCGCTTCCTGCGCGACGTCCATGGGGTGCAGATTACGCCGCGCCGCGCCGGCCCAATAGTGGCGATCTGCGGCACGTGCTGTAAGCCAAGGCTTACAGCACGGCCAGGCCCCGCGGATACTGGCTGCGGCCTAGAGCACGCCGAGCTCCATGGCGGTGCGATCCACCGCCAACTTGGTCTTGGCCACCAGCTCGTCGAGCTCGTCGCGGCTCGCCACCAGGGCCGGCGCCATGATCATCCGCCCGCCGGTGGCGCGGATGATCAGCCCTTCCTCGAAGCCGATGCTGCGGCAGCGCCAGGTGATGTCCGTCTCGTTGGCGAAGCGCTGGCGGCTGGCCTTGTCCTCGGCCAGCTGCAGGGCGGCGACCAGCCCCGTGCCCTGGATCTCGCCGACCAGCGGATGATCGGCGAACACCTGGCGCAGGCACTGCTGCAGGTAGGGGCCGGTGTCCGTCTTGACCCGCTCGACCACGCCCTCGTCGCGCAGCGCCTTGATGTTGGCGATGGCCACCGCCGCCGCCACCGGGTGGCCGGAATAGGTCAGGCCGTGGGCATAGACCCCGCCCTGCTCCACCAGCACCTCGGCGATGCGCCTGGACAGCACCAGGCCGCCCATGGGGATGTAGCCACTGGTCAGGCCCTTGGCGATCGACAGGGTGTCGGGCTCAAAGCCGAAGTGCTGGTGGGCGAACCACTCGCCGGTGCGACCGAAACCGCCGATCACCTCGTCGGCGCACAGCAGCACGTCGTACTGGCGGCAGATGCGCTGGATCTCCGGCCAGTAGCTCTGCGGCGGGAAGATCATGCCGCCGGCGCCCTGGAACGGCTCGGCGACGAAGGCGGCGACGTTCTCCGCGCCCAGCTCGAGGATCTTCGCCTCCAGCTGCAGGGCACAGCGGCGACCGAACTCGGCCGGGCTCAACTCGCCGCCGGCAACGTACCAGTAGGGTTCGTCGATATGGGCGAAGTCCGGCAGCATACCGCCCATCTCGTGCATGAAGCCCATGCCGCCGAGGGCGGTGCTGGCCAGGGTGGAACCGTGGTAGCCGTTCCAGCGGCCGATCATCACCTTCTTCTGCGGCTGGCCGAGGATCTGCCAGTAGCGCCGCACGGTGCGGATCAGCACCTCGTTGGCCTCCGAGCCGGAGTTGGTGTACACGGCGTGGCTGTAGTGGCCGGGCAGCAGGCTGAACAGCTGCTCGGACAGCTCCACCACCGCCGGGTGGGTGGTGTGGAAGAACATGTTGTAGTAGGGCAACTGCTCCAGCTGGCGGCTGGCCGCGGCGGCCAGGTCCTGGCGACCGTAGCCGAGGTTGGTGCACCACAGGCCGGACATGCCGTCCAGGTAGCGCTTGCCGTCGCTGTCCCACAGGTGCAGGCCCTCGCCACGGACGATCACCCGCGGGCCTTCGGCATTCAGCGCCTTCTGATCGACGAAGGCATGGATGTGGTGAGCCGCGTCCAGTTCCTGGTAGTCACGGGTGGAGCGGGTGGGGGTTTGCAAGACTGTCATGGCAGCGACCTCGCCTGTCTGGGGTTATCGAAGGCCGGGGCCGTGCCCCGGCGGGAAATCATTTGCGCGCCAGCACCTGGTCCAGCGGCTCCGGGGTGAACAGCGGCTTGCGCATCACCAGCTTGATCCACAGCACCGCGATCAGCGCCACCAGGCCCAGCACCACGCCGGCGCTGGTGAAGATCGACGCGGTCATCTCCGGCGCCGGCGACACGTAGTAGATCGACACCAGCATGCCGGCGATGCCGAGCAGCTGCGGCAGCGGGTAGAAGGGCGTCTTGAACGGCCGCGCCAGCTCGGGATAGCGCCGGCGCAGGGCGATCACGTCCAGGTGGCAGATGATGTAGGCCAGCAGCCAGGCGATCGCCGCGGCCAGCAGCAGCAGGTTGATCGCGTCCGGCCGGTCGCCCATCAGCAGCACCGGCGCGCCGGTGATCAGGGCGACGAACAGCACCGCCACCCAGGGCGTGTTGGTGCGCTGGCTGAGCCGCTTGAACTGCGGGAAGGCCTGGCCGTTGACCGCCATGCCGTAGAGCATGCGCGGGATCGCCGCCAGGGAGGTGTTCAGCGTGCTGCAGGTGGCGGCGGTCGCGGCGATCACCAGAAAGACCTTGCCGCCCTCGCCGAGCAGGGCGGTGGCGAACAGGTAGTGCGGCAGCGCCGCGCCGGCCAGCTCGTCCTGCGGCACGTAGAACAGCGCGCCGATGGCATACAGGGCGATGGTGATGAAGATCACCCCGGCGCCGAGCATCATCGACCAGGGGATGCTGCGCTCCGGCTCGCGCGCCTCCTCCACCAGCGGGCAGACGAACTCGGCGCCGACGAAGCCCCAGATGGCCAGGGCCACCAGGGTCAGCACCCCGGCACCGAGCGGGTTCCAGTCGTGGGTCAGGGCCTGGGTCAGCGCCGGCTGACTGCCGCTCTCGGTCATGGCGGTCAGGCCCAGGGTCAGCAGCACCACCACCATCACCAGGGCCAGCACCGACTGCAGGCGGGCGAAGATGTCGATGCCCAGCAGGTTGAGCAGGGTGAACAGGACCAGCACGCCGAAGGCCACGCTCATCGGCGGCAGCAGCCCCGGATAGACCTCGCCGACGATCAGGTCGAGCAGCAGCAGCTCGGCGGACAGGGCGAACATCGCCACCACCACGTAGCCGGAGAAGGTGGCGAGGATCGCCGGGAAGTGCCCCAGGGCCACCTCGGTGTAGCTGCTCAGGCTGCCGGCGCGGGGGATCATCAGGGCCAGCTCGGAGAAGGAACAGATATAGGTCAGCGCCAGCAGGAAGGCCAGCGCCAGCGGGATGAGGAAGCCCAGGCCGGCGATGCCGGCGCCCTGCAGCATCAGCACCATGACGCCCTGGGACACCACCAGGCCGATGGCCACGGCGAGCAGGGCCCCCAGGCCCAGGCTGGGTTTGCGCCGGGCGGCGAGCGGAGCGCCTTCGGCGAGCGGTGGAGAGAGGCTGATATCGGGATCGTACATGGGGGAGTTCTCCTGCGATCTTGTTGTTGTGCCAGGGGGAACGTGAAGGGCCCGCGCGACTCAGCCGCGCAGCTGGACCCAGGTGGTTTTCAGGTGGCTGTACTTGTCGAAGGCCTGCAGCGACAGGTCGCGGCCGAAGCCGGACTGCCGGCAGCCGCCGAACGGCACGCAGACGTCGAGGGCGTCCACCGTGTTGACCGATACGGTGCCGACCCGCAGGCGGCGGGCCACGCGGTGGGCGCGGTTGAGGTCGTCGCTCCACAGCGAGGCGGCCAGGCCGTAGACGCTGTCGTTGGCCAGGCGCACGGCCTCCTCCTCGCTGTCGAAGGCGCTGACCGCCAGCACCGGGCCGAACACCTCCTCGCGGGCCAGGCGCATGTCCGCGCGCACGCCGGTGAAGATGGTCGGCTGGATGAAGTTGTCCGAGCCGTTGATCGACACCCGCCGGCCGCCGCAGGCCAGGCGCGCGCCCTCGCCCTGGGCCTGGTCGATGCAGGCCATGATGCGTTCGCTCTGCCGCGCCTCGACTATGGCGCCCATGGCGCTGGCCGGGTCCAGCGGGTCGCCCGGCTGCCAGTCGCGGGCCTTGGCCAGCAGGCGCTCGACGAACTCATCGTGGATCGAGCGCTCGACCAGCAGCCGCGAGTTGGCCGAGCAGACCTCGCCCTGGTTGAAGAAGATGGCGAAGGCGGCCTTCTCCGCCGCCAGGTCCAGGTCCTGGCAGTCGGCGAACACCAGGTTGGGGCTCTTGCCGCCACACTCCAGCCACACCTGCTTCAAGTTTGATTGAGCGGCGTAGGCCATAAAGTGCTTGCCCACCTCGGTGGAGCCGGTGAAGGCCAGGCAGTCGACGTCCGTGTGCAGGCCCAGGGCCTTGCCGGCGGTCTCGCCCAGGCCCGGCACCACGTTCAGCACCCCGGCCGGCAGGCCGGCCTCCAGGGCCAGCTGGCCCAGGCGCAGGGCGGAGAACGGCGACTGCTCGGCGGGCTTGAGCACCACCGAGTTGCCGGCCGCCAGGGCCGGCGCCAGCTTCCAGGCGGCCAGGTCCAGGGGAAAGTTCCAGGGCACCACCGCGCCGATCACCCCCAGGGGCTCGCGGCGGATGGTGGCCAGGGCGCTGTCGGCGGTGGGCGCCACCTGGTCGTAGAGCTTGTCCAGGCTCTCGGCGTACCAGGCGAACACCTGGGCCGCGCCGGGCACGTCGAGGTCGTAGGCGTCGCGCACCGGCTTGCCCATGTTCAGCGAGTCGAGCAGGGCCAGCTCCTCGCGGTGGGCCAGGATCAGTTCGGCCAGGCGCAGCAGCACCGCCTTGCGCTCGCGCGGCGCCATGCGCGGCCAGGGGCCCTGCTCGAAGGCGCGGCGGGCGCTGCGCACCGCGGCGTCGATTTCGAGCTCGCCACAGGCCGCCACCTCGGCCAGGCGCCGGTTGGTGGCCGGATCGATCGCGACGAAGGTGACGCCGGAGGCCGCCGGGCGCAGCTGGCCGTCGATCAGTGCCTGGGTGATAAAGCCTTGTTGGGCAGCCCGCTGCTGCCAGTCGCTCAGTTGCAACATCGTTCCTCGTCCCGACCGACGCGGCGGTCTCAGTGGTGGTCGAGGTCGATGGTGGCCCAGCATCGGGCTCAGGAAAATTAGTAAATATATGCTCGCAGGCCATGAAAAAACTGGGCAGCCCCACAGCCGGCCTGGGGTATGTTGGGGCCTCGGATTCCATGACAAGACGGCTTTGCAGAGCCGCGACCAGAGGTAGCCATGGCGACCTATACCCTGCGCCAGCTCAAGTATTTCGTGACCACGGTGGAGTGCGGCAGCGTGGCCGAGGCCTCGCGCAAGCTGTACATCGCCCAGCCGTCGATTTCCACGGCGATCAAGGGCCTGGAGGAGAGCTTCGGCGTGCAGCTGTTTATCCGCCACCACGCACAAGGGGTTTCGCTAACCCCCGGCGGCGCACGCTTCTACCGCAAGGCGCAGGAGCTGTTGCGCATGGCCCACGAGTTCGAGCAGAACGCCCTGGCGGACAACGACGTGGTGGCCGGGCAGATCGATATCGGCTGTTTTGAAACGGTGGCGCCGCTCTACCTGCCGCGGCTGATCGCCGGCTTCAACGCGCTCTACCCCGGGGTGGAGATCCGCCTGCGCGACGGCGAGCAGCAGGAACTGGTGCAGGGCCTGACCGCCGGGCGCTTCGACCTGGCGATCCTCTACGCCCACGACCTCGACGGCACCATCGAGTGCGAGCCGCTGATGACGCCGGCCAAGCCCTATGCCCTGCTGCCCGAGGGCCATCGCTTCACCGGCCAGGCCCAGGTGTCGCTGCGCGACCTGTGCCTGGAGCCGATGATCCTGCTCGACGTGCAGCCGAGTCGCACCTACTTCGTCAGCCTGTTCGAGGAGCTGGGCCTGACGCCGAACATCGTCTTCAGCTCGCCGTCCATCGAGATGGTGCGCGGCATGGTCGGCCAGGGCTTCGGC
Organism: Pseudomonas sp. MBLB4123; assembly: GCF_051904775.1. Taxonomy (NCBI): domain Bacteria; kingdom Pseudomonadati; phylum Pseudomonadota; class Gammaproteobacteria; order Pseudomonadales; family Pseudomonadaceae; genus Pseudomonas; species Pseudomonas sp. MBLB4123. The sequence continues at coordinate 3,923,303 of NZ_CP196711.1, read as the reverse complement.
TTCTCCCTGCTGGTGACCCGCCCGCACTCGGAATGCACCTATGACGGCAAGAAGGTGGTGGCGGTGGAAGTCGCCGAAGAGGTCACCGGCTCCGGCCTGGTGGCCGCCTGGCTCAAACGCGCCCAGCTGACCAAGCCGGCGCAGCTGTTCGTCGAGTTCTGCAAGGAGCAGCTGGCACCGGCAGGCGCGGGCGGGGCATAGGCGCTGGGGTCAAGCCGTTCCGCTTTCGCCATCGCGCCCGTGCAAAGCCGTTCCGCCCGAGCGGGCTGCCCTCGGAGACTGGCGGAAATGCCCCCAAAGCTGCCGGTGGCCAACTAGAGGTTGTCCACCCTACATAGCTGGAAAAAGCCCTGTTCTAAGGGCGATAGAGAGAGTTGATCCCGATCTTCACTACCCAGGGGCTCCCCCGGTGTCAGGATAGTTGTCGCCTGATCGGACTCATCACATGGCCGGATCGAGGCCAATGGCTGTTACCCAGGCTTTGACGATTCGAGCGTATTGCCGAGTGGCTCCCCCCTTGCGCCCACGTTCACAAGGCATTCATTTCAGCAATATCACGCACCACCTGATCTGCAGAGCGGTCGAACATCGCCTGCTCCTGCGCATCCAGAGGCAACTCGATCACCCGCGCCACCCCCTCCTCTGCCAACACGCAGGGGACGCCCATGGCAATGCCTGTTCGCCCGTACTCGCCCTCGAGAATCGCGACCGCCGGCAGAATGCGGTTTCGCCCATTGGCGATAGCATCCACCATCTGCGCAATGGCCACGCCCGGCGCATCGCAGGCGCTCCCCAGCTTCTTCAAACCCAGAATCTCGCCGCCACCCTGGCGGGTGCGCTGCACAATTTGCTCTATCTGCTGACTGGACAGGAAGTGGGACAGCGGCACCGAACCGACCGTGCAGTAGCGCATCAGCGGCACCATGCTATCGCCATGCCCGCCCAGCACCAGCGCCGTGATATCCCGAGCCGAAAACCCCGTCGCCTCGGCGATGAAAGTCTTCATGCGCGCTGTATCCAGCACTCCCGCCTGCCCGAACACCTTGTCGCGTCCCAGCCCGCTGAGAGACCAGGCCCGATAGGTCAGCACGTCGACCGGGTTCGACACCACCAGCACGGTGGCCGCCGGAGCATGCCGCTTAACATTCAGCATGATGCCATCGAGAATTGGCAGGTTGGTGCTCAATACATCCTGACGCGACTGACCGGGCTTGCGCGGCACACCCGCCGTGATCACCACCAGATCAGAATCCTGCAGCAATTCGGCATTGGCCCCGCCGTACACCCGGGTATCGGAGCCTGACTCAACTGCCGCCTGCCAGACGTCCAGCGCCTTGCCCTGGGCCAACTCACCCTGCACATCAATCAACGTCAACTCACGGCAGAACTCTTCCCGGGCGATGATCTGAGCCGCCGCCTCACCCACCATGCCGGCACCCACAATTGATAGCTTGTTCACTAGCACCTCCCCGCGGGCACGCCACCAGCCCCGCGACAACTTATAAAGAGAAGTATTGCCCGCTAAAGCAAAAAGGCCACCCGAAGGTGGTCTGTAGTTATTCTCTGCCTGTGCCTGAGCGGCTTCGTTCGACTCCCGATGCCCTTGATGCTGGCGGTTTCTGTCTTCGCCCGCTGCTCATTTTCGTCTTCGTTCAGGACGGCGCCCAGGGCTTCGATAGCCTCCGCGAGGCCTTGGACCATGGTCTTCTTCGGGGCCGGGCCGTGTAAAAACCTCGGCATCGCCCTTGCCGTGATTTGATGGATTCGAGATCCGCGGGGGGCGCCCATGAAGCGCTTTATCCAGGGAGAGCAGCGAGGCCAAGGCGCGCGGCTTCCCGAGAGCCAGGATGACTCGTGGCGGACACCAACCCGGTGCCTGTGGTCGATGTGTTCGTCGATGAACTCGACCTTGGCCAGCCGGGTTTCGACGGTGTCGTCCCAGGCGAAACCGGCAGGCCGGCCTAGCTGTTGATGGCTATCAAGAACTCAAGCCCGATAGCGACAGGGGGCAGATCGCCCTCTCCTGAGTCGGGTCTGCCCCCTTTCCCTGGTTTAAGCGCGGGCGCCTGGGGTGCCGCGCGCGTTCTTCTTCTGCAGGATCATCGACGCTTCGTTGTAGGCAGTCTGGAAGGCGTCGCCGCCTATCCATTCCACTGCCGTGTCTTCGTCTTCATCGTGGAAGATCCCGCGGTAGGTGATCAGCAGGCCCATCATGAAGTCGATCGCCGCGTCCTCCTCTTCCTCGGCGACCACCAGTTCCAACACCGGGTATTGCAGGAACACCAGGCACATCGCCAGCAGGCTGATGCCTTCGCCGACTTTCATCGCCCGGAACAGGTCGTCGAAGTCCGCCGGGTCGAAACCGTTCTCTTCGATGTCTTTGAAGTCGAAGGTGCTCAGGTCGATTTCGACATCATCGAACGGCTCGTCGATCAGCGGATTGGCCAGCAGCGGATGTACGACACTGGCCTTGGCCTTGGACTTGCCCGAACGGTTCTGCCTGGCCTTGGCTTTGGCCCGCTGGGCGCGTTTTTGCTGTTTATCTGGGGAGGCCATGGCGGCGGGTTCCTTGTCCGGTGCGGCCATATTCAATGGCCCGGGATGATCGGGCGCCCATTGTATCCAGGCTACCCTGCTACGACGGCAAGAAAGTGGTGGCGGTGAGGATCGCCGCAAATGTCAGTGGCTCCGGCCTGACACGGCCGGGGCGCGCTGCTCAGCCGGGGCGCGGCATCACCAGCAGGCGCAGCGCCAAGCCGCCGAGGACGCCCGCCAGCCCCCAACGCTGCAGGCTCCGGGCCCGACGCCAACCGCCGAGGGCGCGGCCGAAGGTGCCGCCGAGCAGACCCAGGGCCAGGTGAAAGAGCAGGGCCAGCAGCGTCAACAGACCGCCCAGCAACAGGAGTTGTGCGGCCAGCGCTCCGTTTGCCGGGACCACGAACTGCGGGAGGAACAGGATGAAGAACAGCAGCGCCTTGGGATTGAGCAGGCTGTTGAGCATGGCGCGCAGCATCACCGCCTGCAGAGGCGTCCGGTCACTGGCCTGCCCTGCCCCCGAACCCTCGCTACGCAGGGCCCGGTAGGCCATCCATAACAGGTAGGCGGCGCCACAGTAGCGGATCAGGTCGAAGGATGGCGGCCAGGCCGCCACCATTCCGGTCACCCCTGCGGCGGTGAGCAGCGTGAGGATCAGGTCCGCCAGGGCGATGCCCAACGCGGCCGCCACTCCGCCACGCCAGCCGTAGTGCATGCCGTGGCTCATGACGAACAACATGTTGGGCCCCGGCACCAGCAACAGCAGGGTCACCGCGCCAACGAACAGCCCCAGTGTGTGCGCTTCCGGCATCGTCCTGTGCTCCCGTCGCTCACCGCCAGCCACCGTGGCTGTGCGTCGAATTCGACAGTAGCCAATCGAGCGGATCTTGGGCCCGCTACAGCTGGGTTGTTTTACGTCGGCACACTTTGCCGCCTGTACACAATCCTCCTGGCCGAAAGCGGTGGAAAACGCTTTGCGGTTTTCCACCCTACGCCTATTTGCGTAGCGCCATAGGCGGCATACCCCTTGCCTGCCTGTCGCGCCTGGCCAGCGCCGAAACGCCCACGGTGTAAAAAAGTACCCGCACCCTAGCCGTAAAGCCGGGGGCGGGCCAAAGGGTGACAGGGGTTCAGCGCTGCAACCACTCGGCCAGCCGCACCAGCATGGCATCGCAGCCATCCAGCTGGGCCTGAGTGACGAACTCGTCCGGCTTGTGGCCCTGTTCCATGTTGCCGGGGCCGCAGACCACCGTGGGGATGCCGGCCTCGGCGAACAGCCCGCCCTCGGTGCCGAAGGCCACGGTGCCGAAGTCGCGGCGGCCGCTGAGCAGCGCCAGCAGCTCGGCCGCCTCGCCGTCCGGCGCGGTGGCCAGGCCCGGGTAGGCGGACAGCGGCTGCAGGTCGATGGCGCTGGCGTCGCTGCGCGCGCGCATCTGCGGCAGCAACTCGGTCTCGGCGTAGTCGCGCAGCGCGTCGGCGACCTGCTGCGGATCGTCCGCCGGCAGGGCGCGCACCTCGAAGTCGAACTGGCAGTCGGCCGGCACTATGTTCAGCGCCCGGCCGCCCTGGATCAGCCCGGTCTGCACGGTCGAGAACGGCGGGTCGAAGCGCGCATCCTGACGCTCGGGGGCGGCCAGGTGCTGGCCGATCTCGCCCAGCTTGCCGATCAGCCGCGCGGCGTACTCGATGGCGTTGACCCCCAGGGGGGCGTAGGCCGAATGGCAGGCGGCGCCGCGCACCTGGCAGCGCATGGCCAGCTTGCCCTTGTGGCCGAGCACGGGGCGCAGTTCGGTGGGCTCGCCGATCAGGCACAACGCCGGCTTGTCCGGCCGCGCGGCCAGCGTCGCGACCAGGCTGCGCACGCCCAGGCAGCCGACCTCCTCGTCGTAGGAGATGGCCAGATGCAGCGGCCGGCGCAACGGCCGGGCGAGAAAACGCGGCAGGCTGGCCAGCACGCAGGCGATGAAGCCCTTCATGTCCGCCGTGCCGCGGCCGTACAGGCGGCCGTCGCGCTCGCTCAGGCGGAACGGCTCGACCGTCCAGGCCTGGCCGTCCACCGGCACCACGTCGCTGTGCCCGGACAGCATCACCCCGCCCGGGCCCTCCGGGCCGAGGCGGGCATAGAGGTTGGCCTTGCTGCGCTCGGCGTTGTAGTCCAGCTCGCAGGTCAGCCCCAGGCCCTCGAGGTAGGCGCGGATGAAGGCGATCAGCGCCAGGTTGGAGTCGCGGCTGACCGTGGGAAAGGCCACCAGCTCGGCCAGCAGCTCGCGGCTGCTCATCTCACTCATCCCCGGGCACCCCGTAGCTCGGCGCGCGGGTCGGGTCCAGGGCGCGGGTCACGTAGTCGCGCATCTGCGGCCGGTAGGCGCGCCACAGCCGCTCCAGCTCGCCGATGGGGTCCTGCTCGGCCCAGTCCACCCGCAGGTCGACCAGCGGCCAGGTCAGGTCGTCGACCACCTGCAGCGCCGCCGAGTGCACCGGGCCGGCCTCGCCGCCGGCGGCCATGGCCGCCTGCAGGGCGGCCAGCAGGCGCTCGGCCAGCGGCCCGGAGCCCTGTTCGAAGGCGTGCACCATGGCCTCGACCACCCCGCGGTCGGCCAGCAGGTTGCCGGCGGCCACGCACTGCTCGCCGGCCTGGGCGTTGTGCACGCCCAGGGCCTGGCTGCCGGTGAACACGGCGCTGCGGCCCTGGCTGTCGAGCAGCGCCACCTGGCGATACTGGCTGTAGCCGTTGCGGGTCAGCGCCTGGTCCAGGGCCGCGGCCGGCTCCAGGCCGCTCTCCAGCGCATCGAGGATCTGCGGGCCGAGGGCCGGCAGGGTGATGTTCTGGCTGGCCACCGCGCCGACCCCGGCGCGCAGCCAGGGACAGCGCGCGCCCACGGCGATGCTCGAGGAGCTGATGGCGATGCCCAGCTGGCCGGTTTCGGCGCAGCGGCCGACGATGGAGAAGGTCATGGCGCGCGCCTCACCGTTGCCAGTCGTCGGGAATGACGGCGATCACGTCGATCTCCATCAGCCACTGCGGTTGGCCCAGGGCGCTCACCACCAGGCCGGTGGAGATGGGGAACACGCCCTTGAGCCATTTGCCGACCTCCTGGTAGACCGCCTCGCGGTAGCGCGGGTCGATCAGGTAGGTGGTGGTCTTGACGATATGGCTGAGGTCGCTGCCGGCCTCCTCCAGCAGTTGCTTGACGTTCTTCATGGCCTGCTCGGCCTGGGCCCGGGCATCGCCCAGGCCGACCAGGCGGCCTTCGAAGTCGGTGCCCACCTGGCCGCGTACATAGACGGTGTTGCCGGCGCGCACGGCCTGGCACAGGTCGTTGTCCAGGCTCTGGTTGGGATAGGTGTCTTGGGTGTTGAACATGCGGATGCGGGTATGGGTCGGCATGGCTGTGCGTCCTTCAATCTGTGGGTGGAGTCAGGCGTTCTGGCGCTGCGTGACATCGCGGTAGGCGAGGTAGCTGCGCTGGGTGGCGATATGCCCGGCGATGTGCTTGGCGTCGTGCCACACGCCCCAGATGAACGAGGAGCCGCGGCGCGACAGCCAGGGCAGACCGAGGAAGTACACCCCCGGCTCGCGGGACACGCCGCGCTGGTGCTGGGGCTTGCCCTGGGCGTCGAAGGCGTCGACCTGCAGCCAGCCGAAGTCCACGGCATAGCCGGTGGCCCAGATGATCGAGCGGATGCCGGCCTCGGCCAGGTCCAACTGGCGAATCGGCTCGCGCACGCATTCGGCATCCGGGTAGCGGCGGCGCGCCTCCGGCTCCTCCGGCAGGTCCAGGCCGTTGCGGGCGACATAGGCGTCGGCCGCATCCAGCAGGGCCAGGTAGTTCGCGTCGCCCGCGGCCAGGTTGCCGACCAGGTCGTCGCGGAAGGTCACCACGCCGCCGTCGAAGGACTGGGTCAGGCCGACCAGGGTCATGCCCTCGCCCGCCAGGCGGCGGAAGTCGATGGTCTCGCCGCCGCGGGCGCCGCTGACGGCGATGGTCACGTGCTCCCGACCCGGCTGCACTTCCTCGGCGTCCCACAGGCCGAGCACGCCCAGCCACCAGCAGAAGTCGCGGCCGCGGTAGGTGCGCGGCGGGCGGTCGTGGGGGCCGACCGAGAGGTAGACCCGGCGCCCGGCCCGCATCAGCTCGTCGGCGATCTGCACGCCCGAGGAGCCGGCCCCCACCACCAGCACCGCGCCCTCGGGCAGCTGCTGCGGGTTGAAGTAGGTGGCGGAGTGGATCTGGTACAGCCCCTCATCCTGCGGTGCGATGGCCGGAATCACCGGGCGCTGGAAGGGACCGGTGGCGGCGACCACCCGCTGGGCGCGGATCACGCCCTGGGAGGTCTCGATGGTGAAGCCCGGGCGGTCGGCATTGCGCACCACCCTCCTCACCTCGACGCCGGTGCGAATGGGCGCGGCGAACTTCTCGGCATAGGCCTCGAAATAGGCCGCCACGCGCTCCTTGGAGGCGAAGGCATCGGCGTCGAGGTCGTCGAACTCCAGCCCCGGGAAGCGGTCGTGCCAGGCCGGACCGTTGGCCACCAGCGAATCCCAGCGCCCCGTGCGCCAGGCCTCGGCGATGCGGTTCTTCTCCAGCACCAGATGGGGCACGCCGAGCGCACTGAGGTGCTCGCTAATGGCCACGCCGGCCTGGCCGGCGCCGACCACCAGGGTGTCGATTTCCAGGGTTTCCAGGGCCTGGCCGGCGCACGGCGGCCAGGCTTGGTTGAGATCGGTCATGGCTTGCTTCCTCTGATCCTGATCGGTTGCGGCTGTCTGTGGGTGTTGGCCGCATTCTGGTCAGGCCCGGGGATTCGCGAAATTATGATTTTTGTCGTCGCTGGCGAGGAAAAAGCTGCCCGTGCCACAAGCCCGGGGCCTGCGGGGCAGAACACAGTGGCTATAGGTTTTTTAGTTTCAGGGGGGATGATTAAACGAGCTTCGCCGACGGCGCGTCGGGCGCTGAGCCTGGAAAACCAAAAAGCCCCGGCACGGGGCCGGGGCTTTCTTGTTGCCGAAGACCGCTTAGAACTGCGATGCGTCCAGCAGGTACAGGCTCTCGCTGCCGGCCTTGACCGAGGCGGTCAGCGAGTGGATGCGCGGCAGGATGCGCGCGAAGTAGAAGCGCGCGGTCCCCAGCTTGCTGGCGTAGAAGTCGTCCTGGCCTTCCTTGCCCAGGGCGGCCCGGGCCATCAGGGCCCACATGTAGGCGTAGGCGGTGTAGCCGAACACGTGCAGGTACTCGACCGAGGCGGCGCCGATCTCGTTGGGGTCGGCCTTGGCCCGCTCCAGCAGGTCGGCGGTCACCTGCTCCAGGTTGGCGATGGCGGCCTTCAGCGGCTCGGTGAACTCGGCCAGGCTGCTGTCGGCCGAATCGGTGAAAGCCTTGACCTCTTCGGCGAAGTGCTTGTAGAAGGCGCCGCCGCTGCCGATCACCTTGCGCCCGACCAGGTCCAGGGCCTGGATGCCGTTGGTGCCCTCGTAGATCTGGGTGATGCGGCAGTCGCGCACCAGCTGCTCCTGGCCCCACTCGCGGATGAAACCGTGGCCGCCGAACACCTGCTGGCCGTGGAGGGTGGTTTCCAGGCCCATGTCGGTGAGGAAGGCCTTGGCCACCGGGGTCAGCAGCGCCACCAGCTCCTCGGCGCGCTTGCGCGTGGCCGGGTCTTCACTGAACTTGGCGGTGTCCAGTTGCAGGGCCACGTAGCTGGAGAAGGCGCGACCGCCCTCGTTCAGCGCCTTCATGGTCAGCAGCATGCGCCGTACGTCCGGGTGGACGATGATCGGGTCGGCGGCCTTGTCCTTGGCCTGGGGGCCGGTCGGCGCGCGGCTCTGGATGCGCTCGCGGGCGTACTCGATGGCGCTCTGGTAGGAACGCTCGCCGGTGGCCAGGCCCTGGATGCCGACGCCCAGGCGCTCGTAGTTCATCATGGTGAACATGGCCGCCAGGCCCTTGTTCGGCGCATCGACTATCCAGCCGGTGGCGCCGTCGAAGTTCATCACGCAGGTGCTGGAAGCCTTGATGCCCATCTTGTGCTCGATGGAGCCGCAGGACAGGCTGTTGTGCTCGCCCAGGCTGCCGTCGGCGCCCACCATGAACTTGGGCACCAGGAACAGCGAGATGCCCTTGGGCCCGGCCGGGGCGTCCGGCAACTTGGCCAGCACCAGGTGGATGATGTTCTCGGTCAGGTCGTGCTCGCCGCCGGTGATGAAGATCTTGGTGCCGCTGATCTTGTAGCTGCCGTCGGCCTGGGGCTCGGCCTTGGTGCGGATGATGCCCAGGTCGGTGCCGGCGTGCGGCTCGGTCAGACACATGGAACCCGCCCAGGTGCCGGCGTACATCTGCGGCAGGTACTTGTCCTTGAGTTCTTCGCTGGCGTGGGCGTTGAGCGACAGGCAGGCGCCGGCCGTCAGCATCGGATAGAGGCCGAAGGACAGGTTGGCCGAGTTGACCATCTCCTCGACCTGGGCCGAGATCACCTTGGGCATGCCCATGCCGCCGAAGCGCGGATCGCCGCCGACGCCGACCCAGCCGCCTTCGGCGTAGGTCTGGTAGGCCTCGGGGAAGCCGGCCGGGGTCTTCACCGCACCGTTGTCCCAGCTGCAGCCTTCCTCGTCGCCGCTGCGGTTCAGCGGTGCGATCACCCCGGCGGTGACCTTGCCGGCTTCCTCGAGGATGGCATTGGCGGTGTCTTCGTCCACCACTTCGGCCAGGGCCGGCAGCTCGGCCCATAGCTTGGAAACTTCGAACACTTCGTTGAGCACGAAGCGCATGTCGCGCAGGGGAGCTTGGTAGTCAGCCATGGGGGCAATCCTCGAACGAACCAACGGGCTTGAATCAGGCCTCGGAGTTTACCCCAGCAACAAAAGTGATACATAGGGTCACGTGGTGACCAATCATTCACACACAGTCCCATCATATCCCTGCGCCAGCCCCGCCCAGGCCGTCTCTCGGCACCGGCGCACCGAGCCGTCTCGCGCCCACACAACTTTGCCCCCGTTCACATTACCCGCAACCCGCTTGCCCGGACTCAACTTAAGTCAGGGGCGCACTTGGTCTATACCAGGCGACCATCCGACCGACCCGTCCCATGGTGACCCAAGCGCCACGACAAGGAAGTTCGCATGCGGCCATTTCTCTGCCGGCCACTCTGCCGCTCGCGCCCAGCGCTGCTGGCGGCCTGCCTCGGTCTGTCCCTCGGCGCCCCGCTGCAGGCCGCACAACCGCAGGCCCCGACGACCGAGAATCTGCGTCAACAGCAGCAACAGCAGCGCGATCTGCAACAACTGCAGCTGGAGCAACGTCAGCGCCAGCTCGAACGCGGAGCATTCGGCAGCGCCGCCGAGACCATCGAGCCCGTCACGCCGGCCCGGGACGACCAGTGCTGGCCGTTGCGCGGCACCCGCATCGGCGGCGTGACCCTGCTCGACAACGCCACCCTGCAGGCTCGGCTGCGGCCACTGATCGCCCCCTGCATGGGCGTGAACCAGATCAATCGACTGCTCGGGACCATCACCCGCCTCTACGTCGAAGCCGGCTACATCGCCAGCCGCCCCTACCTGAGCAGCCCGCCCGCCGCCGGTCAGTCGCTGGACATTCTGATCGAGGAAGGGTTCGTCGAGTCCATCGAACTGGCCGACCAGAGCCTGCCCCTGTCATTGCGCGGGGCCTTCCCCGGCATGCTCGGCAAGCCGCTGAACCTGCGCGACCTGGAACAGGGCCTGGACCAGCTCAATCGCCTGCGCGCCTTCGACCTGACGGCCGACATCGCCCCCGGCAGCCTGCCCGGCGGCTCGCGGATCATCATCCGCCCCCGCGCCCTGGTGAAGCGCTGGGGCCTGGAGCTGGGCCTGGACAACCTCGGCAGCGCCAGTACCGGGCGCGATCGGGGCAGACTCAGCCTGGGCCTGGACAGCCCGCTGGGGCTCAACGATTACCTCAACCTGAGCCTGAGCGACACGCTCAACGGCGACGCCCGCTTCAGCCGCAGCCAGAGCCTCTACTACGGCGTGCCCTACGGCTACTGGAGCCTGGCCCTGTTCGCCAGCCGCGCCGAGTACTGGGCGCCGGTGCGCCTGAGCCAGCGGACCGTCGACAGCGAGGGCCGCACCGACCAGCTCAGCCTGCGCCTGGACCGCGTGCTGTGGCGCGGCCAGCGCCATCAACTGAGCGGCAACCTGCAGCTGGCGCACAAACGCGTCGAGAGCCTGTTCCTCAACCAGCGCCTGGAGATCCAGAGCCCGACCCTGACCGTGGCCGAGGCCGGCATCAGCCTGTTCTGGCTGGACAGCGCCACCTGGAGTTTCGACCTGGGATACGCCCAGGGGCTGACCTGGTTCGACGCCGACCGCGACGACGAGCGCCGGTTCGACGACCTGCCTCGGCCGCAGTTTCGCAAGTGGCGCGCCGGTCTCGGGCAATGGCGCAACGGCCTGTTCGGCGCCCAGCCCTGGCAATGGCACAGCCAGTTGTCGCTGCAGTACAGCCCCGACCCGCTGCCGGCCATCGAGCAGGTGCTGGCCAGCGACGACTCGGCGGTACGGGGCTTTCGTCGCAACGCCGCGTCCGGCGCCAGCGCGGCGATCTGGCGCAACACCCTGCGGCTGCCACAGCAGCTCGAGCACGGCCTGCTGCTGACACCGCGCCTGGGCCTGGATGGTGGCTGGGTCAAGGCCGACCACGGCAGCGCAGCCCAGCGGCTGGCCGGCGCCAGTACGGGCCTGAGCCTGAACTGGCGGGCCCTGCAATTGGATCTGGACTACCAACGCAGCCTGCACAGCCCGCGAACCTTCATTCATGAACCGGAGATCTGGCTGATGCGCCTGAGCCTGTCGCTCTAGCCCATCGACCAACAGAGCCGCCGGTCGACGCGCGACGCCTGCGGCCCACGACAACGCGCACTCCTTATCCCTCTCTACAACCCGAAGGTGTTTATGCGAAACGACACTGCCGCATTCCCGCTCTCCCCGCGAGGCAAACTGCGCTGGGCCATCGCCAGCCTGGCACTCCTGCAACCGCTGCAAGCGGCCTTCGCCGCCGGCCTGACCGCGGCCAACGGCCCCGGCGGCACGCCGCAGCTCCACAACCAGCAGGGCGTACCGGTGATCGACATCGTCGCGCCCAATGGTGCGGGGCTGTCGCACAACCAGTTCTTCGACTACAACGTCGACCGCCAGGGCCTGGTGCTGAACAACGCCCTGCAGGGTGGCCAGTCGGCCCTGGCCGGCCAGCTGGGCGCCAACCCGCAGCTGCAGAGCCAGGCCGCCAGCGTGATTCTCAACGAGGTGATCAGCCGCAACGCCTCGCAGATCAACGGCGCCCAGGAGATCTTCGGCCGCCCGGCCGACTATGTGCTGGCCAACCCCAACGGCATCAGCGTCAACGGCGCCAGCTTTATCAACGCACCACGCGCCAGCCTGGTGGTGGGCACGCCCGAACTGCAGGACGGCCAGCTGCAAGGGCTGAACACGCAGCACGCCGACGGCAAGCTAAGCGTCCAGGCGCAGGGCCTGCGCAACGACGGCGGCCGCCTCGACCTGCTGGCCCCGCAGATCGACAGCCAGGGACAGATCCGCGCCCGGGACGAGCTGAACCTGATCGCCGGGCGCAACCAGGTCGGCTACGCCGACGGCCAGGTGCATGCCAGCGCCCCGGCCACTTCCGCCGACGGCCAGCGCATCGACGCCAGCCTGTTCGGCGCCATGCAGGCCGGACGGATCAACATCCTCAGCACCGCCGAGGGTGCTGGGGTCAAGGTCGGCCCGACCCAGCTCGACGGCCGCGACGGCGTCAGCATCGCCTCCGCCGGCGGCCTGACCATCAGCGGCCAAGCGGCTCAGGACAACAGCCTCAATGGCCGCACGGCCAGCGTACGCAGCAGCCAGGGCGACGTGGCGCTCAAGGCCGCCAGCGACCTTGGCCTCGCCACCACCGAGGTCAGCGGGCGCGACGTGCAACTCAGCGCCGGGCGCAACCTGACCCTGAGCAGCCTGGAGAGCAAGCAACTACGCGAGTCGCGCAACAACTGGAAGAAGAAGTTCTGGGGCATCACCTACGAGACCTACGACCAGACCCTCACCGAGCGCGACTCCCGCCAGCACGGCAGCAGCATCAGCGCCAGTCGCGATGCCAGCCTGCAGGCCGGCGCCGACACCCGCCTGCAAGGCGCCAGCGTCACGGCCGGCAAGCAACTCAAGGTCGACAGCGGCGGCGACCTGACGCTCGCCGCGACCACCGAGGTCAGCGAACGCCGCGATCGTGGCAACCATCGCAAACACCTGTGGAAGGCCAACTGGGACAACAGCTCCCGTAGCGAACGCAGCATCGCCAGCCAGCTCAAGGCCGGCGGCGACGCTGCGGTGCAGAGCGGCGCCGACCTGCGCCTGGAGGGGGCCGTGGTGCAGAGCGGCGGCGACCTGATCCTCGGCGGCAAGCAGAAGGTCGAGATCGACACGGCCAAGCGCAGCCAGAGCAACAGCAACAGCCGCTACTCCGGCGACCTCGTCGGCGGCAGCTTCTTCGGCAAGAACGGCAGCGGCGACAAGGCCCAAACCCTCAACCAGCGCAGCGAGGTCAATGCCCAGGGCAAGCTGCTGATCGCCGCCGACGACGTGCGCATCAGCGGCAGCCAGGTGCGCGGCAAGACCGACGCCAGCGTGATCAGCCAGCGTGGCAGCCTGACCATCGACGGCGTGCAGGACAGCTCCCTGAGCAATCAGCATGACAAGGACAGCAAGCTGTTCGGCCTGGTCAAGGACGAGCAACGCAGCCGCGTCGCCAGTAGCACGGTGGTGCGCAGCGAGCTGCGCTCGGACAGCAACCTGCAGCTCAAGAGCGCCTCGGACCTGTCCGTGGTCGGCGCCCTGGTCGAGGCCGCCGACAAGCTCAAGCTCGACGCGGTGGGCAACATCGACGTGCTGGCGGCGAAGAACACCGAACAGACCACCGTCACCACCGACAGCCATGGCTTCTCCGCCTATGCCAAGGAAACCCAGGCCGCGACCGACACGCAGAAGGGCTCGCGACAGTATCGCGCCGGCATCCGCTACGAGCAGGTCGAGGAAACCCGCAACAGCGACACCACGACCCATCAGGGCAGCGAACTCAAGGGCGGCACGGTAGAACTGGCCAGCCAGGCCGAGCTGACCCTGCAGGGCTCGAAGCTCGACGCCGGCTCAGGCGGCGCCAGCCTGGCCGCTAAGGACGTCAAACTGCTCGCGGCCCAGGACAGCAGCCACAGCGACAGCAGCCAGACCACCACCGGCGTGGGTTTCTACTACACCGGCGGCCTGGACCGTGCCGGCAGCGGCTGGGAAGGCGGCCGCCAGAACGTCGACACCACGAGCGACAGCACCACGGCCAAGGTCAGCACGCTCAATTCCGCCGGTGCGCTGAGCATCGACAGCGGCACGGGCACCCTGACCACCCAGGGCGCACAACTCGATGCCGCGGGCAGCCTGCAGGTCAGCGCCGGCCAGGTGGACAACCAGGCGGCCAGCGATACCCAGAGCGGCACCCGCAAGGAGCACGGCTGGAGCGTCGATATCGGCGCCAATCTCGAGTACCGGGGCATCGCCCGGCCGATCGAGAAGGCGGTGGAGGGCGTCGCCCAGCGCAACTTCTATCAGCCCGGCCTGCTGGACGCCTTCGAGCAGCCCAACCTGGGCCTCGACCTGGAAGGCGGTTATCAGGAGAAGAACAGCCGGCAACAGAGCAGCAGCGCCCAGGTCAGCCAGTTCAATGGCGGCCAGGTGCAAGTGGTCGTCGCCGGCCAGCTGCAGGACCAAGGCACCCAGTACCGCGCCGATCAGGGCCAGGTGCAGATCACGGCCGACAGCCACCGCCTGAACGCCGCCAGCGATAGCAGCAGCGCCAGCGCCGAGAGCCTCGATGCCAAGGCCAACCTGCGCGTCTACACCACCACCGGCAAGGACATCAACGGCCGCCTGAGCGGCATCGGCGGTTCCGCCGAGACCAGCGCCAGCAGCAGTCGCGCGGTGGTCGGCAGCCTCAGTGGCAGCCAGGGCATCCAGATCCAGCTGGGCACCGACGGCGCCTACGAGGGCAGCCGTTTCGACGGCGGCCAGGGCGGCGTGCAGCTGCAGGCCGGCGGCGACCTGGCGCTGAACCAGGCCAACGACCGGCAAACCAGCAGCAACCACAGCCTGAAGGGCGACGCCAGCCTGCAGGCCGGCATGAGCAAGGGTTCGGGCGGCAAGGGCGGCAGCGTTTCGGCCAGCTTCCTGGTCAACGACCAGCGCCTGAGCAGTCAGGACAGCCAGGCCCAGGTCGCCACGCTCGCCGGCAACGGTGCCATCGTTATCAGCAGCGGCGGCAACCTAAGCTTACAAGGTAGCCAGATCGGCAGCGCCGAGAAGCCGGTGGCTGACGTGACCCTGAAGGCCGGCGGCAGCCTGGACTTCCTGGCGGCCACCAACAGCCACAAGGCCGAGGGCAGCAACCTCGGCGGCGGCCTGAGTCTCGGCGCGAGCAAGACCAAGGGCGCCGAAACCAGCAACTCCGGCGCCAGCGCCGGCGGCCAGTTCGCCATCGGCCGGGTGCAGGAGAACAGCCTGACGGCCAGCGGCGGCACGCTGCACAGCCAGGGTCGGGTCGAGCTGAGCGCTGCGGCCGCAGACGCCCAGGCGCTGCACCTGCAAGGCACTCGGATCAACGCCCAGAGCGTCGCGCTGGAGGCCCGCCAGGGCGGCATCCTGCAGGAGTCGGCGCAGTCCACCGAGCACAAGAACAACTGGGGCCTGGGCCTCGGCCTGGGCGGTAGCGGCGGCAAGACCTACCAGAGCCAGGGCGCCAGCAAGGACACCGACCAGGACAACTACGGCGTCTACGGCCGGGTCAAGATCGATGTCGACCGGCTCGACAGCACCACCCAGCACAACAGCCAGATCCAGGCCGAGCGGGTGACGCTGAACAGCCAGGGCGATACCCGCCTGGCCGGTGCGAGCATCGAGGCGGAGCGGGTCGAGGGCCGGATCGGCGGCGACCTGAGCGTCGAGAGCCGCAAGGACAGCGAGCAGCGCCTCAAGCTGGGCATCGACCTGCGCCTGGCCGGCGAGAAGAACCAGCCCGGCCTGGTGGAGAAGCTCGGCAAGCACACCGGCCCCCTGGCCGACCCGCTCAAGGAGAAGAGCCAGGCCGCCTTCGACAACCATCGCGGCAAGCTGGAGAACGGCGTGGACAAGGTCGCCGGCAAACTGGGTGACGCCAAGGACAGCCTGGTCAGCCAGGCCGGCATCGCCAAGGACAAGCTGGCCGACAAGCTCTCGCGCAGCGGCAGCTACGACGTCAACCCAGAGCCCCGCGGCGCCCTGGGCAGCAAGCTGGACCAGGCCAAGGGCTACCTGGCCGACAAGGCCAGCGCCGCCGCCGACGGCTTGGGCCAGCTCAAGGACAAGCTCGGCAGCAGCAAGGAAGGCAGCTACGCGGTGAACGACAAGACCGGCGCCGGCAAGACCGTGGCGGACAAGGTGGGCAACCTGCTGTTCGGCGACAAGAGCAACACGGCCGCGCTGACCCCGACCCTGTACCTGGACGTCAGCCATGTCGACAAGGACGCCGTCACCTCGGCCTCGGGCATCGGCGCCAGCCAAGGGATCGATCTGCAGGTCGGCGGCGCGACCCAACTGACCGGCGCGACCCTCAAGGCCAGCGACGGCAAGGTCGACCTGGGCGGCTCGACTGTCAGCAGCCGCACCCTCGACAGCAAGGACTACCGCGCCGACCTCGGCCTCAACCTGTCCAAGTCGCCGGTGGACCTGCTGTTCGGCATCAAGGACGAGCTGACCCAGAAGCAGGATGCCGCCACCCAGAAGGACCAGCTGTTCAACCTCGGCGTGCTGCGCGTAGGCGGTCACAATGACCGCCACGTGGTCCAGGCCGGCATCGAGCAGAAGCCCTAAGCGGCTAGCCGAAGCGCTGGGGAATCAGGACCGCCCCAGCGCTCCACTGCACGCCGGCGAGGCTGCCGGCGTTGCACCGCTACCCGGCGGTGCGCGCAATACCCTGCAAGTGCGCCTTGAGCAGCGTGACGAAGTGGCGCAGGTGCGCCGGCAGGTTCGTCGCATAGGCATGGCGTACATAGATCGGTCGCGGCTGTGCCATCCACTCCGGTAACAGGCGCTGCAAACGCCCCTGTTGCAACGACGGCTGGGCCACCAGCAGCGGCAACAACGCCACCCCCAGGCCCTGCTCCGCCATGGCCAGCACCGCCTGCAGGCTCGATGCGTAGGCCGACTCAAGGATCTCCAGCTGCCGCCGTTCGCCCTGGCCATCCACCAGGTGCCAGGCTCTGGCCTGCTGCTGCCAATGGGCGCAGAGCAGCCGATGGTCCCGTAGCTGCACGAGGTTTTCCGGCATGCCCCGACGGGCCAGGTAGGCCGGCGCCGCACAGAGCCATGCCTGCAACTCGCCGACCGGCAAGGCGCGCTCGTTGCTATCGGGCAGGTCGCCCACCGAGATCGCCAGGTCGATGCCCTGCTCCAGCAGCGACAGGCGCTCATCGCTGACCAGCAACTGCGGCAGCAGCTGTGGAAAGCGCTGCAAATACTCGCCAAGGATCCCCGGCAACACCTGCTCGAAAGCATGGGGCAGGCTCAGGGTCAGCTTGCCGCTGGGCGCACGCCCCTGCTCCTGCAGCTCGTCGATGGCCAACTGGGTCAGCTGTGCCAGTGTCCGGCAGCGTTCGGCGAACTGCTGCCCGGCCGGGGTCAGGCTCAAGCGTCGGGTGCTGCGCAGCAGCAGGCGCACCCCCAGGATCGCCTCGAGCTGCGACACCTGTTGGCTGACCGCGGCCTTGCTCTGCCCCAGCACCTGCGCGGCGCGGGTGAACGAGCCCTGGTTGACCACCTCGAGGAAGGCCGGCGCACGGGTTACCACCGCCAGATTGTTCATTTTTACCAAACAGTCATTCAACAAGAGGCCAGATTATCAATTTCAGATTTACCCGTAACCTGCCGTCTGTGCCCTCAACCCCAGGAGTTCCAGCATGCACACCCATCACCTCAGCGCGCTCGCGGTACTCGACGCCAGCCAGGCCTGGATCGACCAGTTCAATCGCCAGGACGGCCAGGCCTGTGCCGCCGCTTATACGGCAGACGCGACGATGCACGCCGAGCCCTTGGCCCACTGCAGCGGACGCGGCGAAATCGAGAAATTCTGGTGCGCGCTGATCGAGCAGGGTGCCCGCGACCTGCGCTACCACAAGTTGAGCTTGCAGGTGCTCAGCGTCGGCGAGGTCGAACTCAGCGCCGAATGGACGATGAACATCGGCAGCGGCGTGATCACCCGGGAACGCTGGCAGCTGTGCCAGGACGGTGTCTGGCGCCTCAGTGCCGACCAGTTCGCCCTGCTCGAATCTCAGGTTCAGGAGGGCTGAGGTCATGACACCATCCACCCCGCAGGCTCCGCTGAGCTATATCCTGGTCCATGGCGCCTGGACCGGCAGCTGGATCTGGCAACCCGTGCGGCAGCCGCTACGGGACCGCGGCCATGAAGTGCTCTGCGTCGAGCTGCCCGGGCATGGCCCGTCGTCTTCCGTCGCGGCCGCCGATATCCGCTTCGCCGACTACCTGGCCAGCATCGAGCAGGCCATCGACAGCGCCCGACATCCGCTGGTGCTGGTCGGCCACAGCTTCGCCGGCATGCTCATCAGCCAAGCTGGCGAGGACCATGCCGAACGGATTGCCGGGCTGATCTACCTGTGCGCCTTCATGCTGCCCAGTGGCTGCTCCTTCCTCCAGGCCTCCGCCGGGGTGCGAGGCTCGGTGGCCCTCGACCACCTGCAGTTCGCCGCCGACGGACACAGCGTCAGCATCGCTGCGGAACATCAGCACCGCGCCGTCGCCCAGGACGTACCGGCGGCCGGCTTCGCCCAGGTACAGCCGCTGCTGTGCGCGGAGCCGACCGCGCCGCTGGCCCACGAGCTGCGCCTGAGCTCACGCTGGGCCGAGCTGCCCCGCGCCTACCTGGAATGCACCGCCGACCAGGCCCTGCCGCTGACCGTGCAACGCGCCATGCAGGAGCAACTGCCGCCCCACTACCGCGCCAGCCTCGACAGCGGCCATAGCCCGCAATTCAGTGCCACCGAGGCGCTGGTGCAGGGCTTGCAGCTGGCCGCTAGCGCCCTCATCCGGAGCTAGTCCGGGGCAACACCAGGTCCTTGCCACACCGCTGCCTGCGGCCGGCTCAATCGAGCCTGGGGCTTACCCGCACGGCACCGCGACGGACCTTGCCGTGTCGGGAAACCCGGTTGCGCCCGGCACTCTTCGCCGCATACAGGGCCTGGTCGGCGGCCTTGATCACCTGCTCGGGCGTGCGCGACTCATCATCGCGCTCGGCCACGCCCAGGCTCACCGTCACCGACACCTCGGCGGCGGCGGCACCGCCACGGCGCTGGCGCCCCTGGCGGTCGTCCTTGGGCCGCTGCTGCTTGTCGCGCAGCTGCAGGCGATAGGCCTCCACCGCCTGGCGCACCGCCTCCAGGTGCGGCAGGCACTCGTCCAGGGTTCGGCCGGGAAACACCAGGGCGAACTCCTCGCCACCGTAGCGGTAGGCCTTGCCCCCGCCGCCGACCTTGCGCAGCCGGCTGGCGACCAGGCGCAACACCTGATCGCCGACATCGTGGCCGTGGCTGTCGTTGAATTTCTTGAAGTGATCGACGTCCGCCATGGCGATCACATAGGTACGGCCCAGACGCTGCAGGCGCTCGTTCAGCGCGCGGCGCCCCGGCAGGCCGGTCAGCTCGTCGCGAAAGGCCATCTGATAGGCCTCGTGGGCGACCGCCGCGACCAGCATCAGCATGACCTGGCTGCTCATCACATTGAGGGCATGGGGCAGGCTGAAGATCTTCGGCAGCATCCACAGCAGACCGCCCAGCCCCAGCAACTGCGCCGCATGCAGAGGCCGCGGCGCGCGCAGATACTGCACCAGCAGGAGGACGAAACCGAGCAGGAACAGCGGATAGGCGAGCTGCACCAGGCTCATCCACTCCCCATGCCAGGAAGGCCAGCGAATCAGCGCCAGCCAGTGCAGCAGGGCCTCCGGGTAGCGCTGCGCCAGCGCCAGGGCGACACCGCCCACCGCCAGCAGCACCGCGGCGCGGGCGACCAGATCCTGCAACAGGTGGGTGCGCTCCTGCCACGCCGCGTAGAGGCCATAGAGCAGCGGCAGCAACAGGCTGCACAGATGGAAGACCAGCGCCGCATCGTCGCGCACCCGCCCCTCGGCGCGGTAATGATCGAGCTGGACATCCAGGAGGAAATAACCGAGGTACAGCACCAGCAGCAGGAACAGCTCGCGCTGGCGGCCATAGACCAGGCAGAAACTGCCGCCGAGCAACAGCAGCAGGGTCGGCAGCACGTTGAACAGCGAGGTGAAGAACTCGCTCAGGCTCGGCAGCGCGGCCGCCAACAGGCCACCGGCGAGCAGCAGCAGCGACGGCAGGAAGTGGCTGAAACGCACAGCAGCAAAGCGCGACACGGCAAGCTCCAGGGCGACGACGCGTTCGACGGAAAGCCGGCATTTTGCCTAAGCCCGGGCACTTAAGCACTGGCGGCGATGCGCAAGGCGACCAACAGCGCGCGCCGTCGTCCCGAAACACATGCCCACAAAAAAGCCGCTGCCGGTAAGGGCAGCGGCTTCTCGACAGAACGCGCGCCGCGGCTTAGTAGCCCAGGGCGAAGTCCTCTTCACTCATGTCCATCAGGTTGCCGGCACCGGACAGCATGGTTTCGACGTGGGCACGGGTACGCGGCAGGATGCGCTGGAAGTAGAAGCGCGCGGTCTGCAGCTTGGCCTTGTAGAAGGCGGCATCGCCTTCGCCGGCCGCCAGCTTCTCGGCGGCCAGGCGCGCCATGTCGGCCCAGAAGTAGGCCAGGCAGGCGTAGCCGGAGTACATCAGGTAATCCACCGAGGCGGCACCGACTTCCTCGCGGTCCCTCATCGCGGCCATGCCGACCTTCATGGTCAGCTCGCCCCACTCCTTGTTCAGCTTGGCCAGGGGCTCGACGAAGGCCTTGACCGCGTCGTTGCCTTCGTTGGCCTGGCAGAACTTGTGCACGATCCTGGTGAAGCCCTTGAGCGCCTCGCCCTGGGTCATCAGGATCTTGCGGCCCAGCAGGTCGAGGGCCTGCACGCCGGTGGTGCCTTCGTACATCATGGAGATGCGGCAGTCGCGCAGGTTCTGCTCCATGCCCCACTCGCTGATGAAGCCGTGGCCACCGTAGATCTGCATGCCGTGGGAGGCGGACTCGAAGCCCACTTCGGTCATGAAGGCCTTGGCGATCGGGGTCAGGAAGGCCAGCAGGGCATCGGCCTGCTTCTTCTCTTCCTCGTCCTGGCTGTACTTGACGATGTCGACCTGCTTGGCGGTGAAGTACACCATGGCGCGGTTGCCTTCGGCGAACGCCTTCATGGTCAGCAGCATGCGCCGCACGTCGGGGTGGACGATGATCGGGTCGGCGGCCTTGTCCGGCGCCTTCGGGCCGGTCAGGGAACGCATCTGCAGGCGCTCGCGGGCGTACTTCAGGCCACCCTGGAAACCGATCTCGGCGTGGGCCACGCCTTGCAGCGCGGTGCCCAGGCGAGCGGTGTTCATGAAGGTGAACATGCAGTTCAGGCCCTTGTTGGCCGGGCCGATCAGGAAGCCGGTGGCGCCGTCGAAGTTCATCACGCAGGTGGCGTTGCCGTGGATGCCCATCTTGTGCTCGATCGAACCACAGGTGACCGCATTGCGCTCGCCGACGCCGCCTTCGGCGTTGGGCAGGAACTTGGGCACGATGAACAGCGAGATGCCCTTGGTGCCGGCCGGGGCGTCGGGCAGGCGGGCCAGGACGATATGGACGATGTTGTCGGCCATGTCGTGTTCACCGGCGGAGATGAAGATCTTGGTGCCGGAAACCTTGTAGCTGCCGTCGGCCTGCGGCTCGGCCTTGGTGCGCAGCATGCCCAGGTCGGTGCCGCAGTGCGGCTCGGTCAGGCACATGGTGCCGGTCCACTCGCCGGAGACCAGCTTGGTCAGGTAGGTGTGCTTCTGCTCGTCGGTGCCGTGGGCATCCAGGGTGTTCATCGCACCGTGGGACAGGCCCGGGTACATGCCCCAGGACCAGTTGGCGGTACCGACCATCTCGCTGATGACCAGGCCCAGGGACTCCGGCAGGCCCTGGCCACCGTGGTCGACGTCATGGGCCAGGCTCGGCCAACCGCCTTCGACGAACTGCTTGTAGGCTTCCTTGAAGCCGGTCGGCGTCTTAACGCCGGACTCGCTCCAGGTGCAGCCCTCGATGTCGCCCACACGGTTCAGCGGAGACAGCACCTGCTCACAGAACTTGGCGCCCTCTTCGAGGATGGCATCGACCATGTCCGGAGTAGCGTCTTGGCAGCCAGGCAGGCTCTGATAGTGCGCCTCGTAGCCGAGCAGCTCATCGCGAACGAAACGGATATCACGCAAGGGGGCCTTGTAATCAGGCATAGCGGTTAACCTCTGCGGTGGACTCTGAGTGTGTGGGCGACCAAAAGTACGGTCGGTTGCGGGTCATTCCCGACTGCTCGCACGGCAGGTTGGCCGACAAGCAATCAAACGCATGTTTGAAACATACGTTTACGCCCTCCCCTTGTCAAGCATCCCCGGCTGCCAGGCTAGACCCTGAGGTCGACGAGAGCGCCAGGGGACGATGGCCGGTCCTGCTCCAGGTAGTGCTGCACATTGACGGATGACTGGGCGCTTGCCTGGGCGAGCTGCGGCGACCCCGAGCCACGCTGCAGCTCGGCACGGGCCTGGACCATCTGCGCCTGGGCTTGCGCCGCCACCCGCAGGTCCTGTGCGGAAGGCTCGGCCGGGGCCAGGGCGGCACGCACGACCACTTCCATCTTGCGCACAGTGGCTGCGGGATCATTGGCTACGACGGCGAGATCGATGGCGACCTCGCCGGCAGCGGCATAAAGCCGGCCGTCCGGGCCGCGGCTGTAGCTGTAACTCGGCGCACCGGCATAGGGGCCACCGACTGCGGCATGGGCCTGCTCGTGGGCACGTACGTCCCGGTCGCGGCTGGCCAGTTCGGCGAGCCGCTGCTGGTCCTGGCGCTGTTGCCGGGCATCACGCCCCGAGGAGTCCGGTGCATCCCGAGTCGAGGCGGACGCAGGGACCTGGGCAGGTTCACGAGCGGTAGCGGAGGGCTCGGGCGAGACGCGGGAGGGGAATGACGGCGCCAAACGCGGGGCGGCTTCCTGCCTGGGGAAAGCGCTAACACCGCCGATCTGCATCGCTCCCTCCTGGATGGGCGCCGATCTTAGAGCCAGGATCTGCGAAGAGTGGAAAAGCGTCCGGCTTGAAGCCCTGCCGTGCCTGCGGACAAATGCCTAGGCCTGGGTGTCGAGCAGAGTCCCCAGCACTTCATCGGCGGTCTTGACCAGGCGTGCGCCGAGCTGTGCCTCATGCTGGCCGACCCGCAAGGCCACCAGGCTTTCTGCCAGGTCGGCAGGAGCACGGGCGCCAGCCTCGGACGTGGCGTCGACTCGATCCGGCTGCGGCTGCGACGTGGCGAGCGAGGCTTCGGCGATCTGCGTGGCCGCCTGGTCGACGCGCCGCTGCCCGGCTTGGATAGTGCCGATGCCTGCACTGAAGGCGTTGTGAGCGGAGATTTCCATGGATTAGCTCCCGCTGAGAAAGACCCTGTGACAGTGCATTGAAGCAGAAAAAGTCCGACCGCCCCACTATCGGTTGGCGATGGCAGAAGGCCGGCTTATAACGTCAGGCCGAGGGCTGCCAGGTCGAGGTACTCGGCCACCGCCGCCGGCAGCGGCTGGGCCAGGCGTGGCACCTGTCCCAGGCAAGGCGCCGGCAGGCGCTCGGCCAGGGTCGCCAGGTTGTCTTCCAGGCGCGAGGTCTGCGGGTCGACCAGATTACCCACCCAGCCGGCCAGTTGCAGGCCGTCGCGGGCGATCGCCTCCGCCGTCAGCACCGCCTGGTTGATGCAGCCCAGGCGCACGCCGACCACCAGGATCACCGGCAGGCGCAAGGCGATCACCAAGTCCGATAGTGTCTCGCGACCGGCCAGGGGCACCCGCCAGCCGCCGGCCCCCTCGACCAGGGTGAAGTCGGCGCCCTTGCCGAGGATCGCCTGCACCGGTGCGCGCAGCGCCGCCACATCCAACACCACGCCGGCCTCGCGGGCCGCCAGGTGAGGGGCGATGGCCGGCTCGAAGGCCAGCGGATTGACCTCCTCGTAACCCAAGGCGAGGCTGCACTCGCCGAGCAGGGCCAGGGCATCCTCGTTGCGCAGACCCTGTTCGCTCCGCACGCAGCCGGAGGCCACCGGCTTGGCTGCCGCCGTACTCAGGCCGGCATTGCGCGCGGCATGCAGCAGGCCGGCGGCGACGGTGGTCTTGCCGATCTCTGTGTCGGTGCCGGTGACGAAATAGGCTCGAGTCATATCAACACCCTCCAACTGCTGGTCTTACCGATTCTCTAGCAAACAACACGGTGTCGGCTCCGGTGACGAAGTAGGCCCTGGCCATCTCAATAAGGCTCCTTGCGCAACACGCCATAGACCACCTGGTAGGTGGCCGGCAAGCCCTGGGGCTGGCGGAAGCCCTCGTAGGCCTCGCGTAGCGCCAGGATGCGTGCCCGCCCGGTGAGGCCGCCGGGGCGGCCGGGGTTGAGGTTGTGGGCACCCAGGGCTTTCAACTCATGGGTCAGGCTGCGCAGGTCGGCAAAGTGCAGCACCTCGGCCCGGCTCTCCAGGCTCAGCAGCCCCAGGCCGCTGGCGCCGCACAGCTGCCGGTAGTCGTCGAAGCGGCGGAAGCGGTTAACGTGGACGAAGCCGTCCACCTCCTGCCAGCTGGCGCGCAGCTCCTGCAGGGTGCCGACGCACAGGCTGCTGAAGGCCAACACGCCGCCTGGGCGCAACACCCGACGGGTCTCGCCCAGCACCGCCTGGAAGTCCCCGCACCACTGCAGCGCCAGGCTGGAATAGAGCAAATCACAGGACTCGTCGCGCAGCGGCAGGCACTCGGCATCGCCGGCGATGAACTGCCGCGCCCCGCCCAGGGGCCGGGCGTGGCGCAGCATGCCCTCGGCGATATCCAGGGCCACGCCCTCGGCGGCGGCGAAACGCGCGCCCAGGGCGCGGCTGAAATGGCCGGTGCCGCAGCCCAGATCGAGCCAGCGACGCGGCGCCAGGTCCGCTGGCAGTCGCGCCAACAGCTGCGCACCGACGCTGCGCTGCAGCGCGGCGACGCTGTCGTAGCTGCCCGCCGCCCGGGAGAAGGACGCGGCGACCTGGCGCTTGTCCGGCAGCCCCGCCTGGGCCTGATCAGTCATCGCCGGCCTCGTGCAGGAAGGCCTGGATCGCCGCCGCCACCTCGTGGGGGCGCTCCAGCAGGAAGGCATGGCTGGCCGTGTCGATCAGGCCGATCTCGACATCCGGCAGCAACTCCAGCAGGGCCGCCGCCGCACCGACCGGCACCAGCGCATCGCCGCCGGCGAACAGGTGCAGTTGCGGGCCGACGAAGGCCTGCAGCGCGGCGCGGCCGTCCAACGCGGCGAGCAGGTCGAGGCAGGCCAGCAAGGTGTCGCTGCTGTCGTGAGGCGCCGCGCCGAGCAGCAGGCGCGACAGTCCGCGGGCATCGCCCGCGCCCTGGGCGCAGAGCAGGGCGAAGCGTTTCAGCGTCGCCCGTCCATCCTCGGCGCAGCCCTGGCGGAAGGCGGCGAAGGTGTTCGCCGGCATCGCCGCCGGCCACTGCGCCTCGGCGACGAAGCGCGGATTGCTGGCCAGGCACAGCAGGCCGCGGCAATGCGCGCCGCGGCGCGCGGCGAGCTGAGCGGCGAGCATGCCGCCGAGGGACCAGCCGCCCAGCCAGCAGTCCTGGGGCAGGTTGGCGTCCAGTTCGTCGAGCCAGTCCTCGGGGGTGCCGCTATCGAGCGACGGTAACGGCTCGATCTCGACCCGCAGGTGAGGATCGAGCCCGTGCAGGGCCTCGGCCAGCGGCGCCAGCGGCGCCGTCCCCAGGCCCCAGCCGGGCAGCAGAATCAGCCGGTCACGCATGGCCACCCTCCTCGTCCCCGGCTGCCACCCGCGGCCAGCACTCGGCCAGGGCTTCCAGCAGCAGCTCCAGCTGCGCCAGGCTGTGGGCCGCCGACAGGGTCACGCGCAGGCGCGCGCGGCCGGCCGGCACGGTCGGCGGGCGGATCGCGGTCACCAGCAGGCCGCGCTCGCGCAGCAGCTGGGACAGGCGCAGGGCGCGGCCGCTATCGCCGACCAGGATCGGCTGGATCGGCGTGGCGCTGTCCATCAGCTGCAAACCTATTGCTCGCGCACCTTCGCGGAAGCGCGCGATCAGCGCATTGAGGTGCTCGCGGCGCCAGTGCTCGCCGCGCAGCAACTCCAGGCTCTTGAGGGTGGCGCAGGCCAGCGCCGGCGGCTGGCTGGTGGTGTAGATATAGGGGCGGGCGAACTGCACCAGGGTCTCGATCAGTTCCTCGCTGCCGGCGACGAAGGCGCCGGCGGTGCCGAAGCCCTTGCCCAGGGTGCCGACCAGCACCTGCACCTCGTCCACGCCCAGGCCGAAGTGCTCGGCGATGCCACCGCCGTTGGCGCCGAGCGGGCCGAAGCCGTGGGCGTCGTCGACCATCACCCAGGCGTCCCGCTTCTTCGCCTCGGCGCAGAGCGCCGGCAGGTCGGCCAGGTCGCCGTCCATGCTGAACACCCCGTCGGTCACCACCAGGGTGTTGCCGCTCGCCTTCGCCAGGCGGCCGGCCAGGCTGGCGGCATCGTTGTGCAGGTAGCGGGAGAAGCGGGCACCGGACAGCAGCCCGGCGTCCAGCAGGGAGGCGTGATTGAGACGGTCTTCCAGCACCGTGTCGCCCTGACCGAGCAGCGCGGTGACCGCGCCGAGGTTGGCCATGTAGCCGGTGGAGAACAGCAGTGCCCGGGGCCGCCCGGTGAAGGCGGCCAGGGCCTCCTCGAGTTCGTGGTGCGGGGTACTGTGGCCGATCACCAGGTGCGAGGCGCCGCCACCGACGCCCCAGCGCCGGGCACCGGCCTGCCAGGCCTCGATCACCTGGGGGTGATTGGCCAGGCCGAGGTAGTCGTTGGAACAGAAGGCCAGCAGCTCGCGGCCGTCGACCCTGACCTGCGGGCCCTGCGGCGAATCGAGCAACGGCCGCTGGCGATACAGCTGGGCGGCGCGGCGCTCGGCGAGGCGGGAGGCGAGATCGAAACTCATGGCAAGACCCGGTGGATAACCGCAGGCGGGTTATCCACCCGACAAAGAACTACATAGGGTGGGTGAGGCGAGGCTCATCCACCGCCCGACTTCAGACCGCGGCGTTATAGAACAGCTCGGAATCGCGCTGCTCCACCAGGGCCTGCTCGATGGCGGCCTGGTGCACCTCGTCGGCGTGCTCCTGGCGCTCCTCGGGCTTGATGCCGAGGCGGGCGAACAGCTGCATGTCCTTGTCGGCCTGGGGGTTGGCGGTGGTCAGCAGCTTCTCGCCGTAGAAGATCGAGTTGGCACCGGCGAAGAAGGCCAGGGCCTGCATCTGCTCGTTCATCGCCTCGCGACCGGCGGACAGGCGCACGTGGGACTTGGGCATCATGATCCGCGCCACGGCGAGCATGCGGATGAAGTCGAAGGGGTCGACGTCCTGCTCCTCGGCCAGCGGCGTGCCCTGGACCTTGACCAGCATGTTGATCGGCACCGACTCCGGATGCTCCGGCAGGTTGGCCAGCTGAATCAGCAGGCCGGCGCGGTCGTCCAGCGACTCGCCCATGCCGAGGATGCCGCCCGAGCAGATCTTCATCCCCGACTCGCGCACGTGGGCCAGGGTCTCCAGGCGTTCCGAGTAAGTCCGCGTGGTGATGATATTGCCGTAGAACTCCGGCGAGGTATCCAGGTTGTGGTTGTAATAGTCGAGGCCGGCCTCGGCCAGGGCCTGGGTCTGCTCCTTGCTCAGCTTGCCCAGGGTCATGCAGGTTTCCAGGCCCAGGGCCTTGACCCCCTCGACCATCTTCAGCACGTAGGGCATGTCCTTGGCCGACGGGTGCTTCCAGGCCGCGCCCATGCAGAAACGGGTGGAGCCGATGGCCTTGGCCTCGGCCGCCGCCTCCAGCACCTTCTGCACCTCCATCAGCTTTTCCTTGTCCAGGCCGGTGTTGTAGTGGCCGGACTGCGGGCAGTACTTGCAGTCTTCCGGGCAGGCGCCGGTCTTGATCGACAGCAGCGTGGAGACCTGCACGCGGTTGGCGTCGAAGTGCGCGCGGTGCACCGTCTGCGCCTGGAACAGCAGGTCGTTGAAGGGTTGCTGGAAGAGCGCCTTGACCTCGGCTGGGGTCCAATCGTGACGCAGGTGGGCGGCGGTGGTAGCGCTCATGGATGATTCCTTGTTGGGGGCAACGGCCTGCTAGAGTCAGCAGGCACGACACGGATGTTCGGCATCTTTATGGAAGGCCCATGCACTGTCAACCTGGCAAGGCGCTATCGGTTTACCGATGGTTAAAAAACAAACAGCACTGCACGCTATGCGATGAGCCCGCGGACCTGGCCCAGGCCCTGTGCAGCAGCTGCGAGGGCGAACTGCCCTGGCTGGGCGAGCACTGCCAGGTCTGCGCCCTGCCGTTGCCGGGTGCCGGACTGATCTGCGGCGCCTGCCAGCGCCGGCCGCCGAGTTTCGATCGGGTGACGGCGCCCTGGCGCTATGCCTTCCCGGTGGACAGCCTGATCACCCGTTTCAAGCACCAGGCGCAGTGGCCATTAGGACGTCTGCTCGGCGAGCTTTTGTCACATCATCTGCGTCACGCCTTCGCGGAAGGCCTACCTCGCCCCGACCTGCTGCTGCCGGTGCCCCTGGCCAACGCGCGGCAGCGTCGACGCGGCTTCAACCAGGCGCAGCTGCTCGCCCAGTGGCTGAGCGAAGAGCTGCGACTGCCGCGGCAAGGGCACTGGTTGCAGCGCATCGGCGATACCCCGGCGCAGCAACAGCTGAACGCCGCCGCGCGCCGGCGCAACCTGCGCCACGCCTTCGCCCTGGCGGCCGAGAGCCGGGTCGCCGGGCTGCACCTGGCCCTGGTCGACGATGTGCTGACCACCGGCGCCACCGCCGAGAGCCTGGCGCGCCTGCTGAAGAAAGCCGGTGCGGCGCGGGTCGATGTCTACTGCCTGGCCCGCACGCCCAAGCCCGGGGACGGCTGAGCGGGCATCCCCTGCGCGCTGGGGGTACACTGGGCGATCCCCGCTCCGGAGCCGACCATGTCCCACCCCTTCGACGCCCTCACCCCCGACCTGGTCCTGGATGCCGTGGAGAGCCTCGGCTACCTCAGCGACGCCCGGGTCCTGGCGCTGAACAGCTACGAGAACCGCGTCTACCAGGTGGGCATCGAGGACCAGGCG
The DNA here is from genome assembly GCF_051904775.1 of Pseudomonas sp. MBLB4123. NCBI lineage: Bacteria > Pseudomonadati > Pseudomonadota > Gammaproteobacteria > Pseudomonadales > Pseudomonadaceae > Pseudomonas > Pseudomonas sp. MBLB4123. The sequence goes on along the minus strand of NZ_CP196711.1, from coordinate 3,894,372 downwards.
CCGCTGATCGCCAAGTTCTACCGCCCGCAGCGCTGGAGCGACGCGGCGATCCGCGAGGAACACGGCTTCAGCTTCGAACTGGCCGAGTGCGAGGTGCCGGTGGTGGCACCGCTCATGCGCGACGGCGAGACCCTGTTCGAGCACGCCGGCTTCCGCTTCGCCCTGTTCCCCCGTCGCGGCGGCCGCGCCCCGGAGCCGGGCAATCTGGATCAGCTGTATCGCCTCGGCCAGCTGCTCGGCCGCCTGCACGCGGTCGGCTCGACCCGGCCGTTCAGCCACCGCGAACACCTCGGCGTGGACAACTACGGCCACGCCTCGCTGGCCACCCTGCTCGACGGCGGCTTCATTCCGCGCAGCCTGCTGCCGGCCTACGAGTCGGTGGCCCGGGATCTGCTCAAGCGGCTCGACGGCCTGTTCGCCAACACCCCGGTGCAGGCGATCCGCCTGCACGGCGACTGCCACCCCGGCAACCTGCTGTGCCGCGACGAGACCTTCCACATGGTCGACCTCGACGACTGCCGCATGGGCCCTGCCGTGCAGGACCTGTGGATGATGCTGGCAGGCCCGCGCCACGAGCGCCTCGGCCAACTGTCCGAGCTGATGGACGGCTACCAGGAGTTCCACGACTTCGACCCCCGCGAGCTGCCGCTGATCGAAGGCCTGCGCGCCTTGCGCCTGATGCACTACAGCGCCTGGCTGGCCCGGCGCTGGGACGACCCGGCCTTCCCCCACAGCTTCCCCTGGTTCGGCACGGAGCGTTACTGGGGCGAGCAGGTGCTGATGCTGCGCGAGCAGCTGGCGGCGCTGGACGAGGAACCGCTGAGACTGTTCTGAAACAGGCGGCCGAGGCTGTAACGAAGGTTTTACAGACGGCGCGCTGGGCCCTGGAAGAAAAGCGCCGCCGCCACAGACAGCCGGTGAATGACCCGACTAGAATCCAAGGCTTTGTTAGCTGCCTAAGCAAGGACTCTGCATGGCCACCGCCAACCCGCGCCGCGGGTACATTCTCGGCCTCACCGCCTACATCATCTGGGGCCTGTTCCCCCTCTACTTCAAAGCCATCCAGAGCGTTCCGGCTCTGGAGATCGTCGTGCATCGCGCGCTCTGGTCCGCGCTGTTCGGCGCGGCCCTGCTGCTGCTGTGGAAACACCCGGGCTGGCTGCGCGAGTTGCGCGACAACCCCCGGCGCCTGGCCGTGCTGGCGGCCTCCGGCGTGCTGATCGCCAGCAACTGGCTGATCTACGTCTGGGCGGTGAACAACGAGCGCATGCTCGAGGCCAGCCTGGGCTACTACATCAACCCGCTGGTCAACGTACTGCTCGGACTGCTGCTGCTCGGCGAGCGCCTGCGCCGCCTGCAATGGCTGGCCGTGGGCCTGGCCGCCCTGGGCGTGGTACAGCAGGTGTGGCAGGTCGGCAGCCTGCCCTGGGTGTCCCTGGCCCTGGCTCTGACCTTCGGCTTCTACGGGCTGATCCGCAAGCAGGCGCCGGTCGCCGCCCTGCCCGGCCTGGTGGTGGAAACCTGGCTGCTGCTGCCGCTGGCCCTCGGCTGGCTGCTGCTGCATCCCGCGGCGATGAGCAGCCAGGCGCCCTTCTGGAGCACCTCGGAGGCGCTCTGGTTGATCGCCGCCGGGCCCATCACCCTGGTGCCGCTGGTGTGCTTCAACGCCGCCGCCCGCCACCTGCCCTACACCACCCTGGGCTTCCTGCAGTACATCGCCCCGACCCTGGTGCTGCTGCTGGCGGTGTGGGTGTTCGGCGAGCATTTCGACCCGAGCCGGCTGCTGGCCTTCGTCTGCATCTGGGCCGGCCTGGCGCTGTACAGCCTGGACGCCTGGCTGACCCTGAGACGCCGGGGCCGGGCTTGATCCCAGGACACCACGCCCCGGACGCCGAGCCCAGCGATGTTCGCCAGGCCGCCCATGCGGCACGCGGCGCCTGATCAGAAAACACCCAGCCGGGCCCAGGCCGCGCCCGGCCTGGGCCCGGGCCAGTCATCCCGTGCTTATCCACAGAACAATCCCCGGCCTTTGTGAACAAGCCGTTGAAATTGCTGGTTTTTTAATCGACTCACGGCACGCCACGGGGCACTAGCGCCAGCGTCGGTGCTCCCCAGGTTATCCACAGCGCTGCCCACCGTGGCCGTGGATATCGTGGCCTCTAGGCTTCGGCGCGCAGGTTGAGCTCGACCATCAGATCGTCGGCCAGGGTCTCCAGCTTGGCCTGCAACGCCTCCAGGGACAGCCCCTGCGGCACCGCCAGCAGTGCCTCGGCATGGAACAGCGGCTCGCTGCTCATGGGCGCCGGCATCACCTCGGTGACCAGGCTCTCCAGGTTGACCCCCTGCTCGGTGAGCAGCCGGGTGATATCGCGGATGATCCCCGGCCGGTCGTTGCCGACCAGGTCGAGGTGGATGGGTTTCCAGCCGCCCGACGGCTCGCTGCCGCCCTCCGCCAGCAGCACGCGAATACCCTGGGCGGCCAGCCCCTGCAGTTCATCGACCAGTTCGGCGCGGGCCTCGCTCGGCACGGCGACGCGCAGTATCCCGGCGAACTGCCCGGCCATACGCGACATGCGGCTCTCCAGCCAGTTGCCGCCATGCGTGTTCACGCATTGGGCGACCCGCTCGACCACGCCCGGTTGATCCTGGGCGATGACGGTAAGTACCAGATGATCCATGGAAAGCCCCCTCGTCTTGATCGGGCGCAGGCAGCGCCCGCGGCATCAGCCACCTCGCTCGGGCAGGCCTAGCCAATAGGTATAGAACATTTCGTCCCGCACATAGCCCAGGCGCTCGTACAGTGCCTGCCCGGCCAGATTGCCCTTCGCCGTCTCCAGTTGCAAACCGCAGGCGCCGGACGCCTCGGCATGACCGCGGGCGGCATTCATCAGGGCCTCGCCGACGCCGCGCCGGCGCGCCGCCGGGGCCACGTAGAGGTCGCTCAGCAGCCAGGCCGGGCGCAGCGCCAGGGAAGCGCTGAACGGATAGAGTTGGACGAACCCCAGCGCCCCACCGGCCGGGTCGCGCCCCAGCAGCAGCGCCGAATCGCCACGCTCCAGGCGCTCGGCCAGGAAACTGCGTATCGCAGACAGCGGCTTGTCCACCTCGTAGAACTGCAGATAGGCGGCGAACAGCCCGCTCAGCTCGTCGAGGTCGTCCATGGTGGCCGGCTGTATATGCATCGCTCAACTCCGTGCAATAAGCCCGCAGTATAGGCCCCAGCAACCCGCCGCCGACGCCGGCAATTATCCGTGTACCGTTCAAACATTTTTATGAAACAATAATTACAAATCTTGTGCACAAAAATCCCATGACGTGACTGCACGGCACTTTCCGGTCGCGGAGCGACGCGCACCCGCTGATTTTCCCGATATCTTGATGTAGTATGCCGCGCCACGGACTACAAGACGTAAACCCCAGGTTCCAAGCGGCTATTGAGTAAAGCTGAAGAGCTGAGCAGAGTGAGGCAAGTGATGACTGAACGCGTTCAAGTCGGTGGCCTGCAGGTCGCCAAAGTGCTGTTCGACTTCGTGAACAACGAAGCCATCCCCGGGACCGGCATCGCCGCCGACGCCTTCTGGAACGGCGTCGAAGCCGTGATCAACGAGCTGGCGCCGAAGAACCGCGCCCTGCTGGCCAAGCGCGACCAGCTGCAGGCGCAGATCGATGCCTGGCACCAGGCCCGCGCCGGTCAGGCCCACGACGCCGCGGCCTACAAGGCCTTCCTCGAGGAGATCGGCTACCTGCTGCCGGAGCCTGCCGACTTCAAGGTCAGCACCCAGAACGTCGACGAGGAAATCGCCCGCCTGGCCGGTCCGCAGCTGGTGGTGCCGGTGATGAACGCGCGCTTCGCCCTGAACGCCTCCAACGCCCGCTGGGGTTCGCTGTACGACGCGCTGTACGGCACCGATGTGATCGGCGAGGAAGGCGGCGCCGAGAAGGGCAAGGGCTACAACAAGGTCCGCGGCGACAAGGTCATCGCCTTCGCCCGCGCCTTCCTCGACCAGGCCGCGCCGCTGGGCGCCGGCTCCCACGCCGATGCCATCGGCTACCGCATCGAAGGCGGCCGCCTGCTGGTCAGCCTCAAGGGCGGCAGCAACAGCGGCCTGCGCGACGATGCCCAGCTGGTCGGCTTCCAGGGCGACGCCCACGCGCCGTTCGCCATCCTGCTCAAGCACAACGGCCTGCACTTCGAGATCCAGATCGACGCCAACAGCCCGATCGGCAGCACCGATGCCGCCGGGGTCAAGGACGTGCTGATGGAAGCCGCCCTGACCACCATCATGGACTGCGAGGACTCGGTCGCCGCGGTCGATGCCGACGACAAGGTGGTGGTCTACCGCAACTGGCTGGGCCTGATGAAGGGCGACCTGACCGAACAGGTATCCAAGGGCGGCCAGACCTTCACCCGCACCATGAACCCGGACCGCGTCTATACCCAGCCGGACGGCGGCGAGCTGACACTGCACGGCCGCTCCCTGCTGTTCGTGCGCAACGTCGGCCACCTGATGACCATCGACGCCATCGTCGACGGCCAGGGCTTCGAGGTGCCGGAAGGCATGATGGACGGCCTGGTCACCAGCCTGATCACCCTCCACAACCTCAACGGCAACACCAGCCGCCACAACACCCGCACCGGCAGCGTGTACATCGTCAAGCCGAAGATGCACGGCCCGGAAGAGGTCGCCTTCACCGACGAGCTGTTCGGCCGCGTCGAGGACGTCCTCGGCCTGCCGCGCCACACCCTCAAGGTCGGCATCATGGACGAGGAGCGCCGCACCACGGTCAACCTCAAGGCCTGCATCCAGGCGGCCAGCGAGCGCGTGGTGTTCATCAATACCGGCTTCCTCGACCGCACCGGCGACGAGATCCACACCTCCATGGAGGCCGGCGCCATGGTGCGCAAGGCGGCGATGAAGGGCGAGAAGTGGATCGGCGCCTACGAGAACAACAACGTCGACGTCGGCCTGGCCTGCGGCCTGCAGGGCCGCGCGCAGATCGGCAAGGGCATGTGGGCCATGCCCGACCTGATGGCGGCGATGGTCGAGCAGAAGGTCGCCCATCCGCTGGCCGGCGCCAACACCGCCTGGGTGCCGTCGCCGACCGCCGCCACCCTGCACGCCCTGCACTACCACCAGGTCGACGTGTTCGCCCGCCAGGCCGAACTGGCCCAGCGCACCCCGGCCTCGGTCGACGACATCCTGAGCATCCCCCTGGCCGCCGAGACCCACTGGTCGGCCGAGGAAATCCAGAACGAGCTGGACAACAACGCCCAGGGCATCCTCGGCTACGTGGTGCGCTGGATCGACCAGGGCGTCGGCTGCTCCAAGGTGCCGGACATCAACGACATCGGCCTGATGGAAGACCGCGCCACCCTGCGCATCTCCAGCCAGCTGCTGGCCAACTGGCTGCGCCACGGCATCGCCAGCGAGGCGCAGATAGTCGAGAGCCTCAAGCGCATGGCCCCGGTGGTCGACCGGCAGAACGCGAGTGACCCGCTGTACCGGCCGATGGCGCCGGACTTCGACGGCAACATCGCCTTCCAGGCCGCCCTGGAGCTGGTGATCGAGGGCGCCAAGCAGCCCAACGGCTACACCGAGCCGGTGCTGCACCGCCGCCGCCGCGAGTTCAAGGCAAAGAACGACCTGTAACTCCGCGCAGCTGCACGGCAAGAACCGCCCTCCGGGGCGGTTTTTTATTGGCGCTAGACTTAGGTCCAATGGGCAACCGGCCGCGCAGCGCCGACCATAGCCCCTCAGTGACCCGTCGAGAGCGCCCATGAGCACAGCGGATGACTTCGCCCAGGCGGGCAAGGCCGCGGTGATGCAGAACATCCACGGCACCATGGAGTTCCTGCAGAAGTTCCCGCCCTTCAACCAGATGGACACGGCCCACCTGGCCTACCTGGTGGAGCGCTGCCAGCTGCGCTTCTATGGCGAGGGCGAAACCATCATCAAGCCGGCCGACGGCCCGGTGGAGCACTTCTATATCGTCAAGCAGGGCCGGGTGCACGGCGAGCGGCCGCACTCGGCACGCCGCGGCAGCGAGACCACCTTCGAGATCACCAGCGGCGAATGCTTCCCCCTGGCCGCATTGATCGGCGAGCGCGCCACCCGCACCGAGCACCTGGCCGCGGAAGACTGCTTCTGCCTGCTGCTGCCCAAGGCCGCCTTCGTCAAGCTGTTCGCGGTATCCAACCCGTTGCGCGACTTCGCCCTGCGCGGGGTCAGCAGCCTGCTCGACCAGGTCAACCAGCAGGTGCAGTTGCGCGCGGTGGAGACCCTCGGCGCGCAGTATTCGCTGGATACCCGCCTGGGCGAACTGGCCATGCGCCAGCCGATCGGCTGCGCGCCGGATACGCCGCTGCGCGAGGCGGTCAAGCAGATGCACGAGCAGCACGTCGGCAGCATCGTCGTACTCGACCCGGCCCACAGGCCCCTGGGCATCTTCACCCTGCGTGACCTGCGCCGGGTGATCGCCGCCGGCGAGTCGCTGGAGCAACCGATCGAGCGCCTGATGACCCCGGCCCCCTTCCACCTGCCGCCGGATGCCAGCGCCTTCGACGCGGCCATCGCCATGACCGAGCGGCACATCGCCCACGTCTGCCTGGTCGAACACGAGCGCCTGTGCGGCGTGGTCTCCGAGCGCGATCTGTTCTCCCTGCAACGGGTCGACCTGGTGCACCTGGCGCGCACCATCCGCCATGCCGGGCGGGTCGAGACCCTGACCGCCCTGCGCGACGACATCCGCCTGCTGGTCGACCGCATGCTGGCCCACGGCGCCAGCTCGACCCAGATCACCCATATCATCACCCTGCTCAACGACCACACGGTGTGCCGGGTGATCGAGCTGACCCTCGAGGACCTGGGCGATCCCGGCGTGCCCTTCACCTGGCTGTGCTTCGGCAGCGAGGGGCGCCGCGAACAGACCCTGCACACCGACCAGGACAACGGCATCCTGTTCGAAGCCGCGGACAAGACCGCGGCCGCCGAGATGCGCCGACGCCTGTTGCCCTTGGCCGCCGAGATCAACCAGCGCCTGGCCCGCTGCGGCTTCACCCTGTGCAAGGGCAACATCATGGCCGGCAACCCCGAGCTGTGCCTGTCGCGCCAGGAATGGTCGCGGCGCTTCGCCGGCTTCATCGACGAAGCCACGCCGGAGAACCTGCTGGCCTCGAGCATCTACTTCGACATGCGCGTGGTCTGGGGCCCGCCGGAAGGCTGCGCGCAGGTCCGCGAGGAACTGCTGCGGCGCATCCACGGGCACAGCCTGTTCCAGCGCATGATGGCCGAGAACGCCCTGCGCCAGCGCCCGCCCATTGGCCGCTTCCGCGACTTCGTGGTGGCGCGCAAGGGCGCCGAGAAGGACACCCTCGACCTCAAGGTGCAGGGCCTGACGCCCTTCGTCGACGGCGCCCGGCTGCTCGCCCTGGCCCACGGCATCGAGAGCTGCAACACCCTGGAGCGGCTGCGCGAACTGATCGCCAAGAAGGTCATCGAACGACTCGATGGCGCGGCCTTCGAGGAGGCCTATCACTTCATCCAGCAGACCCGCATGCAGCAGCACCAGCTGCAGGCCCGCGAGCACCAGCCCTACTCCAACCGCCTCGACCCGGACAGCCTCAACCACCTGGACCGGCGCATCCTGCGCGAATCCTTCCGCCAGGCCCAGCGCCTGCAGAGCAGCCTGGCCCTGAGGTATCAGCTATGAGCCAGTTCCGCTGGCTGACCGGTCGCGGTCCGGCCCTGCGCGCAGAGCATCTGGAGCGTCGTGCGCGGCTGGCGCCGCCGGCGCCGCTGGACGCTCGGCCGCTGGCCGAGCAACGCCTGGTGGTGCTGGATCTGGAGACCAGCGGCCTGGACACCAAGCGCGATCAGGTGCTGTCGATCGGCGCGGTACTGATCGAGAACGGCGCCATCGACCTGGCCCGGCAGTTCGAGTGCACCCTGAGCTGCGACCAGCCTTTGGGCGCCAGCGTGCTGATCCACGGCCTGACGCCCAGCAGCATCGCCGCCGGCAGCGAACCGGCCGAAGCCCTGCTGGACTTCATGGAATTCGTCGGCGACAGCCCGCTGCTGGCCTTCCACGCCGCCTTCGACCAGCGCATGCTCGGCCGCGCCCTCAAGCAGCACCTGGGCCAGCGCCTGCGCCATCCTTTCTTCGATGTCGCCGAGCTGGCGCCGCTGCTCTGTCCCCAGGCGACTATCCGCCGCGGCGGCCTGGACGACTGGGCTCGCCACTTCGGCCTGCAGGTGCACCAGCGCCACCATGCCAGCGCCGACGCCCTGATCACCGCCGAGCTGGCGCTGATCCTGTTCAGCCAGGCGCGGCGCCAGCGACTGGACAGCCTGCCGGCCCTGCAACAACGCCTGGCCGGCTGGCGCCGGCGTCAACGCGCCCATCAGCTGGCGCTCTAGTCCGGCCCCCTGGCCGACCTAGACAGTTTTCGCACTAGGGCGCCGCCGCCGGCCAAAAAAAGGCATTAAAAACCTTTTAACCCATCTAAATCAGCCAGTTACAAAACCAGACAACCCACAACCGGAAACTCGCCAGCAAATTGACAGACCCGAGGCCCCTGGCTTTAGTTAGAGGGCTAGCACGTGTTGGTTGTCCCCACGCGCCATGCTGGAGGGGCCGCTGCGCAGTTTCGTCTCACCGCCGTTCTCCATGAGTCGAATGAGAGGATTTTCGTCGGGTTCCCGGCGGAAACGGGGAGAGCCGTGATGAACGAGAAGCGCACGAACACCGACCGCGCCCCTGCCGACGACTCGGCCGAGGGGCCTTCCAGGCGCCGCTTCCTCAAGCTGTCGGCGGCGGCCATGGCGACGCCGCTGCTGCACCCACGCCATGGCCAGGCCGCGCTGTGGGTGACCACGCCGCAGCCGGTGTTTCCGCCCAGCCCGCGGACCCGGCCCTGGCTGGAAGAACTGCCCAGGGCGATAGTCCCGGTGCGGCCCGCCGACGTCCTGGTCCCGGCCGCCGAGGCCGAGCCGAAATACGACGACGAGGAGGCCGGGCGCGAATCCCACCAGCGCTTCGACGAGCTCGTCGCCGCCCTCGGCGCCCCGACCCTCTATGAGCTGAGGGCCAAGGCCGTGCCCTGGCGCTTTCACCCGGACCTGCCCACCCAGACCGCCTGGACCTACGTCAGCGCGGGCGACGAGGCGACCCTGCCGTCCACCATCCTGGCCCGCTACGGCAAGCCGGTGGTCTGCCGCTTCCATAACGAGCTGCCCAAGGATCACGTGGGCTTCGGCAGCCCGGAGATCTCCACCCACCTGCACAACCTGCACATGTCCTCCGGCTGCGACGGTTACCCGGGGGACTACTACCGCGAGGACAAGGCCGGACCGACCCTCAAGGAAACCGGGCCCAACGGCGGCAAGGGGCGCTTCAAGGACCACTTCTACCCCAACGTCTATGCCGGCTACGACGACTGGCGGGCCAAGCACGGCGGGGGCATCGGCGACCCCAACGAGGCCCTCGGCACCCTCTGGTTCCATGACCACACCGAGGACTTCACCGCGCCGAACGTCTACCGCGGCCTGGCGGGTTTCTACCTGCTGTTCGACCCTATCGACTCGGGCGACGAGAGCGATCCGAGCACGACGGCCCTGCGCCTGCCCAGCGGCCGCTACGACTACCCCCTGGCCTTCGGCGACAAGCGCTTCGACCCGCAGGGCTACCTGTTCTGGGACGAGTTCCACGTCGAGGGCGTACTGGGCGACAAGGTGACGGTCAACGGCAAGATCGAGCCGGTGCTGCGCGTGGATGCGCGCAAGTACCGCCTGCGCCTGCTCAACAGCGGGCCCAGCCGCTTCTACGAGTTCTACCTGGTCGACGCCCGGGACAGACCGCAGCGCTTCACCTATATCGCCAACGACGGCAACCTGCTGCCGGCGCCGCTGCTCGACCAGCGCAGCGTGCGCCTGGCCGTGGCCGAGCGCGCCGACATAGTGGTGGACTTCTCCCGCTACCCGATCGGCACCGAGCTCTACCTGGTCAACCGCCTGCGCCAGGAGAGCACGCGCAAGCCCAAGGACGTCAGGGCGCCGGGCACCCGGGTGCTGAAGTTCATCGTCGACGCCTACCCCGCGCAGCAGGACCTGAGCCAGGTGCCGGCCACGCTGCGGCCGCTGCCGGAGCTGCCCAGCGCCGAGGAGCTCGCCAAGCTCAAGGTGCGGCGCTGGGAGTTCGACCGCAAGAGCGGCCTGTGGACGGTCAATGGCCGGCTGTTCGACGTGCACAACCCCAGGGCCAAGATCAAGAAGGGCAGCGCGGAGATCTGGGAGCTGGTGGGCGAGTCCGGCGGCTGGTCGCACCCCATCCACCTGCACCTGGAGGAAGGACGCATCCTCAGCAAGAGCGAGGATGACGTCGAGATCCCGATACCGCCCCATGAACGCGGGCGCAAGGACGTGTTCGAACTCGACCAGACCATGACCATCAGGGTGCTGGTGCGTTTCCGCGACTTCACCGGCAAGTACGTCATGCACTGCCACAACGTGATCCACGAGGACCACGCGATGATGGTGCGCTGGGACGTCGAGGGCGAAGACGCGGACGACGCCTGACCGGCGCCGGGACCCCATGCACGAGGTGCAAGGCAGATGAACACACGCAGAGGCTTATTGCTGGGCATGGGCGCCCTGGGCGTCGCCGCGCTCGGCCTGCACACCGCAGGCCGCACCAGGACCGGCGACCGGCGCCTGCCCAATACCCTGCTGCAGACCCACACGGGCCAGACGGTGCGTTTCTACGACGACCTGGTGCGCGACAAGGTGGTCGCCATCAACATGATGTACGTCGCCTGCGCCGGTATCTGCCCCGCCGCCACGGCCAACCTGCGCCAGGTGTACAGGCTGCTGGGCGAGCGGGTCGGGCGCGACGTGTTTCTCTACTCGCTGAGCCTGCAGCCGGAGCTGGACAGCCCGGAGGTGCTCAGGGACTACGCCGCGCAGCAGGGCATAGGCCCCGGCTGGCTGTTGCTCACCGGCGCCCCCGAGGAGGTCGAGCAGCTGCGCTACAGCCTCGGCTTCTACGACCCCGACCCGCTGCTCGACGCCGACAAGAACAACCACACCGGCATGCTGCGCATCGGCAACGACCGCTACCGGCGCTGGACCATGGCCGCCGCCCTGGCCAGCCCGCGGCAGATATTGGGCACCATCGAGCATGTCGAGGCCTAGCCGGCGCGTTACCCACAGCGGCGGTGGATAGCGCTGTGGACAGCCTCTGGACAAGCTGTAGCGACAGGCCTGCGGGCCAGGCGCCGCAAGGGCTCCCGCAATCTGGTCATTTATTGAGCCAATTCAACGAGATAGCTCGGCAGTTAGACACAGTATCTGTGCATCGCCCTGTGGATAAGCTGTGCCCTCGGCGGCGCAGGCCAGGGCCGACCGGGCCTGCGGCCCGGCGCTCGTTTTTCGTACAGCGCCGCGCCGCGGCGGCCAGAAAAGACAACGCCCCGTTTCCGGGGCGTTGTAGGTTGCGGAGCAGCACGCTGGCTTAGTGGTCGATCGCGGCACCGGCACCACGGGGGATGCGGATGTCCTCGATGATGTGCTGGATGTGCTCCGGCGGCGCCGAGGTCAGCTTGGCCACGATGATCGACACCACGAAGTTGAAGATCATGCCCAGGGTACCGATGCCCTCGGGGGAGATGCCGAACCACCACTCGTTCGGGCCCGCGCTCGGGTTGATGAACTTGTAGTAGACGATGTAGCTGAAGGTGAAGGCCAGGCCCACCACCATGCCGGCGATCGCCCCTTCCTTGTTCATCTTCTTGGAGAAGATGCCCATGACGATGGCCGGGAAGAACGAGGCCGCCGCCAGGCCGAAGGCGAACGCCACCACCTGCGCCACGAAGGCCGGCGGGTAGATGCCGAACAGACCGGCCACCACCACCGCCACACCGGCGGCGATACGGGCGGCGAGCAGCTCACCCTTCTCGCTGATGTTCGGCATGATGTTGCTCTTGAGCAGGTCGTGGGAGATCGAGGTGGAGATCACCAGCAGCAGGCCGGCGGCGGTGGACAGCGCGGCGGCCAGGCCACCGGCGGCGATCAGGGCGATCACCCAGCCCGGCAGGTTGGCGATTTCCGGGTTGGCCAGGACCATGATGTCGCGGTCCACGTACAGCTCGGTGGCCGCCTCGGTCGGGGCGTTGGTCACCAGACGCTGGCCATGCTCGCCACGCTCGTCGGCGAAGCTCGGGTTGCCGACGAAGGGTGCGCCCGGACCGTACTGGATCTTGCCGTCGCCGTTCTTGTCCAGCCAGGCGATCAGACCGGATTTCTCCCAGTTGCTGATCCACTGCGGCGCCTCTTCGTAGCTGATCCCCGGAATGGTGGTCAGCAGGTTGGTGCGGGCGAACGCGGCCACGGCCGGGGCGGTGGTGTAGAGGATGGCGATGAACAGCAGCGCATAGCCGGCCGACTTGCGCGCATCGCGCACGGTCGGGGTGGTGAAGAAGCGCACGATCACGTGGGGCAGGCCGGCGGTGCCGACCATCAGCGCCATGGTGATGAAGAACACGTCGATGGTCGACTTGCTGCCGTCGGTGTAGGTGCCGAAGCCCAGCTCGGTGCCCAGGCCGTTGAGGCGCTCGAGCACGGACTGGCCGGTGCCCACCACCTCGCTGCCGAAGCCCAGCTGCGGGATCGGGTTGCCGGTGATCAGCATGGAGATGTAAATCGCCGGCACCATGTAGGCGAAGATCATCACGCAGTACTGCGCCACCTGGGTGTAGGTGATGCCCTTCATGCCGCCGAGCACCGAGTAGAAGAACACGATGCACATGCCGATGATCACGCCGGTGTTGATGTCCACTTCCAGGTAACGGGAGAAGACGATGCCGACGCCGCGCATCTGCCCGGCCACGTAGGTGAAGGAGATGAAGATCACGCACACCACCGCCACCAGCCGCGCGGTCTGCGAGTAGTAGCGCTCGCCGATGAAGTCCGGCACGGTGAACTTGCCGAACTTGCGCAGGTAGGGTGCCAGGCACATGGCCAGGAGCACGTAGCCGCCGGTCCAGCCCATCAGGTAGACGCTGCCGTCCAGGCCGACGAAGGAGATGATCCCCGCCATGGAGATGAAGGACGCCGCGCTCATCCAGTCGGCGCCGGTGGCCATGCCGTTGAGCACCGGATGCACGCCCTTGCTGGCGACGTAGTACTCGCTGGTGGAGCCGGCACGGGTCCACAGGGCGATGCCGATATAGAGCGCGAAGGTCGCGCCGACGAACAGGTAGATCAGGGTTTGGGTATCCATGCTCGGCGCCTTCAGTCTTCGTGGACGTCGTGTTTGCGGTCGTACTGATTCATCTTCCACACGTAGAAGAAGATCATCGCCACGAACACGTAGATGGAACCCTGCTGGGCGAACCAGAAGCCCAGGGGAAAGCCGAAGAACTGGATCTGGTTGAGCTGCTCGACGAACAGGATCCCGCAGCCGAACGACACCGTGAACCAGATGGCCAGCAGTATCAGCATCAACCGCAGGTTGTCCTTCCAGTAGGCCGTCGCGGCCTCTTGCTTGCTAGCGGACATGAGGGACTCCTCGAGGGTTTTTGTTGTTTTGACACTTGCAACTTAGCAGCCCCCTTGGCAAACGGCTGTGAGACTTTGGTCGAGTGCGGCGGCGCCCAGGCCCACGCCAGGCGGCGCCTGGGGCCTTGCGCCCCTTCCCCGGCGAGGCCGTTCGACCAAAGTCGCATGCGCCGCCGCGAGGCGGTTAGGCGGCTAGTGCTGCCGCCGGGGCACTGCTACTCTGCCGGCAACCCCGATCGAGGAGTGCCCATGTCCAGCCCCAGCATGACCCTGCTCTACTCACCCGCCTCGCCCTTCGTGCGCAAGGCCCTGGTGCTGCTGCACGAGACCGGCCAGCTCGACCGGGTCGCCCTGCAGGAGGTGCAGCTGAGCCCGACCGCCCCCAGCGCGACGGTCAACGCGCAGAACCCGGCCGGCAAGATCCCCGCCCTGCGCCTGGCCGACGGCAACGTGCTGGTCGATAGCCGGGTGATCCTCGAATACCTCGACCAGCAGCACGTCGGCGAGCCGCTGATCCCCCCCGGCGGCAGCGCCCGCTGGCGCCGCCTGAGCCTGGCCGCGCTGGCCGATGCCATCCTCGACGCCGCGGTGCTGATGCGCTACGAGACCTTCCTGCGCCCGGCGGACAAGCGCTGGCCCGAGTGGCTGGACGGCCAGCGGGCGAAGATCGACCAGAGCCTGCAGCACTTCGAGAACGAGGCGATCGCCGAGTTGAGCAGCCGCTTCGACATCGCCGCCATCGGCCTGGCCTGCGCCATCGGCTACCTGGACCTGCGCCAGCCCGAACTGGGCTGGCGCCAGCGCTGCCCGCAGCTGGCGGCCTGGTATGCCGAGGTCAGCCGGCGGCCGTCGCTGCAGGCGACTCAGCCGAAGTAGCCGAAGACAACCAGCCCCTCGCGCGGCAATAACAGCAGGGCGCCCTCGTCCTTCTGGCTGTAGTAGCCCCCCGCCTCCTGGCTGGCCCTGCTGATTCGCGCCGTCAGTTCGTCATCGGCATCGGCGCACTGCAGCCCAAGCATAATGGGCGAAAGCCCCTCCGCAGCGCCCTTGGCCGGCGTGGTCTGCCAGGCCTGGTAGCGGTAGTAGTCCCTTTCCGGGTAGCCGCGCGCCTGGCGCGCCTCCTGCAGCGCCGCAAGGCCCTCGCGCTGCAGGCGCACACGCATGGCGGACGACAGGCGCAACACCGCCACACCACAGCCCTCGCGAATACCACTCTCGCCGCCGATCAGTATCACGCCCTCCACCTCCAGCTGCGCCGGCAACGCATCGATTGCCTGGCCATACTCGGCCAGCTTGAAACCCAGGTAGAACAGCAGCAGCAACCACAGCCAGAGCATGAGCGCGCGGTACAGCAGCCTGCCGACCAGCCACAGCCCAGCCGTCACTTGATTCATGTCGGCCATCCGTAGCAGTAGAACAGCCAGACCAGCGCTAGTACAGCAGCGCCCAGAGAGGCGCCCTGGCACCAACGGGCTCCGCAAGGCTCAACCGGGCGCCACAGGTAAGGTGCCTGCAGAGCCAGGCCCAGCGCGGCCAGCGGCGTGAAGAAGGCATTGAACGGCCAGGACGGCATCAGCAAGCCCAGCAGCACGGCCAGCAGATAAGCCAGGGTGCTACCGGCCATCAGTCCCGCCATGAAGTGCCACGCCGCACGCGATTTCAGCGACATGGCGGGCTCTCCCTCCGCTGTGCCCGCGCGGGCTTGCCGTCCGGCATGAACAAGCGGGCGATGCGCCGCGCCAGCAGATGCCCCAGGCGCGCCTCCTCGCGCAAGCCGACATGACCGCTCATGCCCGGTACCACAGGCGCATGAAGCCCAGCGCCAGCAGCATGCCGACCTGGCCCAGGGCCGCGCAGAGCGCCAGAAAGGACTGTACCGAGGGGTTGCGCGGGGCGTCCGCCACCCCGCTCAAGCCGACCCAGAACGGCTCGGGCAGCACGGCCAGGCTCAGTTGCGCCAGCGGCTTGCCGGTGAACAGCAGGCCGTCGATCAGGCCGAACTGGCCGCAGAACATCAGGCCGATCAGCAGCAGCGCGGCGACCACCACGCCGAGGGCGAGGCAGGCGGAAAATTGCAGGAACAGGCGCATCGTCACGGTCTCCCGAGAGGGCGCGGCCAGAGCCGCGCCGAACATGGATCAAAGGGTGCTGGCCGGCGCGCTGGCGCCGCTCTTGCCGACGCCATACCAGTCCAGGTTGCGGGTCAGCACCATCACGCAGCCGAGCACCCCGAAGACCAGCAGCGAGCCCATCAGCAAGGCATAGTCCTCGGCGCTGAGCAGGCCGTAGAGCAAGGCATAGAGCGCCGCCAGCAGCGCGCCGAAGGCACCGCCGCGCTGCCGGCTGTGCAGCACATGGCTGACATAGAAGGCGTTCAGCGCCACGCAGGCCGAGGCCGAGAGGCCATAGGCCAGGGCGAAGCCCAGGTGCTCGGACAGCGACAGCAACAGCAGGTAGAACAGCGCCAGGGACAGGCCGACCAGGGCGTACTGCAGCGGGTGCACGGCCAGGCGCTTGAGCACCTCGAAGAGGAAGAACACGGCGAAGGTCAGGCTGATGAACAGCAGGGCGTACTTGATCGCCCGGTCGCTCTTCAGGTACTGGTCCACCGGGTCGACGAAGCTGACCCCGAAGCGCCGGCCGAACAGTTCCTGGCAATTGTCCTTGCGCACGCAGGCCTGCAGGCTCTGCTCCAGGTTGGTGGCGAAGAAGCTGGTCTGCCACTGCGCCGTGAAGCCCTGGTCGCTCACCTCGCGCTGGTTCGGCAGGTACTCGCCGACGAAGCTCGGGTGTGGCCAGTCGGCCTGCAGCCTGACCCGGCTGTCGCGCCCGACCGGCACCACGCTGAGCTGCTCGGTGCCCTGCAGCTTGAGGTCGAAGGCGAATTCCAGGCGCTGCCCGCCCTGGCTGTCCAGCGCCGGCAACGGCACATGCACCCCGGCGCCGAGGCGCTCGTCGCCGCTGCCCGGCTGGAAATCCAGGCTGGCGCCGTTCAGGCGCAACTGCAGGGCGTTGCCGATGCCACGGATATCGCTGATGCCCACCGCCAGGAACGGCCTCTCGAACTGGTACAGGCCCAGGTCATCGCCCAGCCCCATGCGCGCCGGCAGCTTGAACAGGCCGCTGACCTGGTTGTCGCTGTGGTACAGGCGCGCCTGGTAGATGCCGCGCGCGCGCAGTTCGGTGACCACCTGGCCATTGAGCTCGAAGCGCTCCGGCAGGAAGTACAGGCGCCCGCGTACCTGACGCTCCTCCAGGTAGCGCTCGCCGGTCTTGGCCTGGGTTTTCCACTCGTGCAGCACCTTGGTGTAGGGCAGCACCAGGATCGGCCCGGTGAGTTGCTGGCGATAACTGGAACTGCGGGCGATGTCCTGCAAGACGGCATCGCGCTGCAGCTGACGCTCGGAGACCAGGCCGCCGATCATCGACAGGGGGATCAGCAACAGCAGGATCAACAGGGCGATGGCGCCCAGCTTGAAGGCCAGGGGTCGGTTCATGGTACGGCTCTCCGCAATGACTAGGGTGGGGAGAGTCTGGCCAGGCCATGGGGAGGTTTTATGCCGCAACGGTGGAGATTGTGTGGAGACTCGGGGGAGGCGCCCGGCCACCGCCTGCAACCGGGCGCCTCGAGAAAACCGCGGGCGGCTACTCGCCGCGGATGTACTGCTCCAACTGCTGGATCAGGCGGGCCTGTTCGGCGATGGTCTCCTTGACCAGGTCGCCGATCGACAGCAGACCGATCAACTCGCCCTCGGCCATCACCGGCAGGTGGCGCAGGTGGCGGTCGGTCATCAGCTGCATGCACTCCTGGGCCGACTGGCTGGGACCGACGGTGACCACCTCGGCGGTCATGATCTCGCTGACCTGGGCGGAGAAGGCCGAACGCTCCAGCAGGGCCACCTTGCGGGCGTAATCGCGCTCGCTGACGATGCCCGCCAGGCGCCCGTTCTGTAACACCACCAGGGCGCCGATGCCCTTCTCGGCCATCAGCTTGATGGCATCGAGCACCGACGTCTCGGGGCTTACGCTGTAGACCGCGGCGTGCAGCTTGCTGCGGAGAATCTCGGCGACTGTCTTCATACAAGGCTTCCCGGAGTGGAGGGGTAGGCGCCGCGGCCGGCGAGCCGCAGCGACTTCAATAATAGCCAACTTGCTCGACGAAGCCGCCGCCCCCCTGCCCGGGCCTGCCATTCGCCGCCGGCGCCGAGCAGGACGGAGTGCCTGGCCAACCGGCCCGGAGACCTTGTTCGCGTCGTGCAAACCTCTGTAGTCTCGCCGCGCGGCCAGGACGCGACGCCGCAAACGCTCCGTCTCGCCATCCAGCGCCGTAGCTGGGCCATACTCCCTACTGCGACAATGTCCTGCGCCAGTGACACCCTGCCACCCTTTGCCCGGCCTTGGCCCCTATGACGACCACCGACCCCGAGGCGCGCCACGTTAAAGACGCAGCGAGCCGCAGCGACAGCGAACAGATCATCCAGGCCCTCGAAGCCGGGAAGAACAAGCGCGTGCGCAAGCTGCTGGGGCGCATGCATCCGGCCAAGGTCGCCGCCATGCTCGAACTGCTCGAGGCCGAGCAGCGCCTGGCGCTGTGGCAGCAGATCGACCCGGCGCGCGAGGGACGCGTCCTGCCGCACCTGAGCATCAAGTTGCGCCGGCAGCTGGCCGGGGAGTCGGCCGATGCGCCGCAGGCCAACCAGGACTCGACGCTGGACAGCGGCAAGAGCGAGATCAACCACCTGGAGGCCATCCGCGACGCCCTGGGCCTGAAGAAGCTCAAGCGGGTCGGCAAGATTCTCCATCGCATGCACCCGGCCAAGGTCGCCGGCCTGCTCGAGGCGCTGCCGCCGGAGGAGCGCCGCAGCGTCTGGAGCATGGTCGAGACCGAACGGGCCGGCAAGGTGCTGATCTACCTGCACGACGAGATTCGGGTGGCCCTGGCCCTGGAGCTCGACCTCGACGACCTGATCGCCTCGGCCGCCCACCTGGAACTCGACGACCGGGTCGACCTGATCCAGACCCTGCCCGGCGAGCTGGGCACCAAGCTGTTGCGCGCCAGCAGCGCCAGCCAGCGCAGCCAGCTGGAGTCGATGCTGGCCTATCCCGAAGACTCGGCCGGCGGCCTGATGAACGCCGACGTGATCCAGATCCGCGCCGACGTCAAGGTCAGCACCGTGCTGCGCTACCTGCGCCTGCTGGAGACGCTGCCGCCGCAGACCGACCTGCTGATGGTGGTCGACCGCAAGGGCCACTACCGGGGCGGGCTGCGCCTGAGCGTGCTGGTCACCGCCGACCTCGACCGCCCCGTCGCCGAGCTGCTGGACAGCGCCATCGTCGGCATCGCCGCCAGCGCCAGCGGCAGCGAGGTCGACCAGCGGTTCAAGGAGCTCGACCTGCTGTCCGCGCCGGTGGTGGACGAGGATAACCGGGTGATCGGCCGCATCACCCTGGACGACGTGGCCGACCTGATGCGCGAAGACTCCGAGCGCACCCTGATGCAGATGGCCGGTCTCGACGACGAGGCGGACATCTTCGCCCCGGTGCTGGTCAGCTCGCGCCGCCGCGCGGTGTGGCTGGGCATCAACCTGATCACCGCCTTCTGCGCCGCCTGGGTGATCGGCCTGTTCCAGGCCACCCTCGAGCAGCTGGTGGCGCTGGCAGTGCTCATGCCCATAGTGGCGAGCATGGGCGGCATCGCCGGCAGCCAGACCCTGACCCTGGTGATCCGCGGCCTGGCCCTGGGCCAGGTGCAGAAGGGCAACCTGCGCATCCTGCTCAACCGCGAGCTGGGCATCTCGGTGCTCAATGGCGTGCTCTGGGCGGCGGTCATCGCCCTGCTGGCCGTGCTCTGGTTCGGCAACTGGGGGCTGGGGGCGGTGCTGGGCAGCGCCATCCTGATCAACCTGCTGTGCGCGGCGCTGGCCGGCTGGGGCCTGCCCCTGCTGCTCGAGCGCATGGGCATCGACCCGGCACTGGCCGGCAGCGTGATTCTCACCACGGTCACCGACATCGTCGGCTTCTTCGCCTTCCTCGGCCTGGCCAGCGTATTGCTGCTGTAGCGCCCGGGGCTCAGGCGCGGGGCAGACTCAAGACGACCTCGACCCCGCCTGCGACATTGCCGATGCGCAGCACGCCGCCGTGCAGCTGCGCCACCTCCTCGACGAAATTCAGCCCCAGGCCGCTACTCTTGCGCCCGCCACCGGGGCGCGGCAGGGAGTAGAAGCGCTCGCTCAGCCGCGCCAGGGCGTAGTCGGGAATGGCCTCGGCCTGGTTGAACAGGCGCAGCTCGACCCGCTCGCCGCAGGCTTCGGCGCTGCAGTCGATCAGCCCGCCGGCCGGGGTGAAGTCCAGGGCGTTGTCCAGCAGGTTGGCCAGGGCCTGGCGCAGCAGGAAGCGCTCGCCGCGCACCGCCAGTTCGGCGGGAAGGCGGTTGTCGATGCGCAGTGCGCCGCGCTGGATGCGGGCCTGCTGGGCCTGCAGCAGCGCGGCGAACAGCTCCTGCAGCGGCACCCGGACCCGCTCCTCCAGCCCCTGGCGCTGCTCCACCTGGGCCAGGTGCAGCAGGCGTTCGATCAGCTGCTGCATGCGCCCGGCCTCCTGGTCGATATTGCCGACGAAGCGCCGGCGCTGCTCGGCCGCCATGTCCCCGTCCAGCAGCTCGGTGGCGCCGCGGATGGCCGCCAGGGGGCTCTTCAGCTCGTGGGTCAGGGTGTGCACATAGCGCTCGACGTAGGCCTTGCCCTCCAACTCGGTGCGCATGCGCTCGACCGCCTCGGCCAGTTGCGCCAGCTCGCCGCCGTGCAGGCTGGGCAACTCGGCGCGCTGCCCGGCGCTGACGGCCTGGGCATAGCGGGTCAGCCGGCGCAGTGAGGCGCTCAGCCACCAGGACAGTAGCGCGCCGATCAGCAGGCCGAGGCCGATCAGTCCGGCGCCGAGCCAGCCCAGGCGCTGCTGGGAACGCTCGATATAGGGCTGCAGGGTGCGATTGGGCTTGGCCACCGAGACCACGCCGATGATCCGTTCGCCGTCCTTGATCGGCGCCGCCACGTACATCACCGAGGAGTCCGGGTCATTCGGGTCCTCGCGGCTGGAGCGGGCGCCGTACTGGCCCTTGAGGGTGAGGAACACGTCGTTCCAGCGCGAGTAGTCCTGCCCCACCGCGTCTCCGCTGGAATCGAGCAGGACGATGCCGGCGGCGTCGGTGACATAGATGCGGTGGTTGACCCGGCTCTTCTCCACGCCCCAGATCTGCGCCCCGGGCCGGCGC
The DNA here is from genome assembly GCF_051904775.1 of Pseudomonas sp. MBLB4123. Taxonomy (NCBI): domain Bacteria; kingdom Pseudomonadati; phylum Pseudomonadota; class Gammaproteobacteria; order Pseudomonadales; family Pseudomonadaceae; genus Pseudomonas; species Pseudomonas sp. MBLB4123. Next base: position 3,873,552 of record NZ_CP196711.1, on the reverse strand, counting down.
TGGCCATAGGCCTGGAGCAGCTCGGGCAGGCGACTGTGGGCCAGGCGGCCGGCCTTGACCTCCTCGCGCAGGATCTCCGCCAGCAGGTTGGCGGTGTCGACCAGGGTCTCCTCGGTGGACTGGCGCACCCCGGGACGTATCTCGTCCATCACCGTGCTCAACACGAACCAGCCGGCCAGGCCGACGAACAGGAAGTAGACCAGGAAGATGCGTACGCCCAGGGGCATCTCAGCGCTCCGGACTGCAGCTGTAGCCCAGACCGCGGTGGGTCTGGATCGGCTCGCGGTCGGCGGCGACCCGGCGCAGCTTGGCGCGCAGGCTCTTGATATGGCTGTCGATGCTGCGCTCGTAGCCGACATCGCGGGCCACGCCCAGGGCGTCGAGCAGCTGCTCGCGGGAAAACACCCGCTCGGGCTGTGCCAGCAGGGCCTGCAGCAGGCGGAACTCGTGGCGGGTCAGGGTCAGCGCCTGGCCCAGGTAGTGGATCTGAAAGCGCTGGGTATCGACCCGAAAGGCACCCTCTGCGAGCGCCGCGGGCCCGGCCGGGCGCGGCTCGACCGAACCCGGCCCGACCGAATGCGGCCCAACCGATCGCGGCCCGACCCGCTTGAGGATGGCCCTGACCCGCGCGGCCACTTCCCGCGGGCTGAAGGGCTTGACCACATAGTCGTCGGCGCCGATTTCCAGGCCCACCACCCGGTCGATCTCGGCATCCCGGGCGGTGAGGAAGATCACCGGCACCTCGGAGAAACGCCGCAGGCGCCGGCAGGCCTCGAAGCCGCTGATGTCCGGCAGGCCGACATCGAGAATCAGCAGGTCGAAGGCCTCGCCTGCCAAACGCTCCAGCGCCTCGCCGGCCAGGCTCAGCCAGGTGGTGGCGAAGCCCTCGGCCTGCAGGGCGTAGACCAGGGTGTCGGCAATCGCGGCTTCGTCTTCGACTATCAGAATGTGCGGCATGGGCGTCCTGCGGCGCGGCGGTCTCGGCCGGCAGACTGCGCCAGCGGCGTCGCACGCGTCAAGCGGGGCGCCGCGCGGCTCAATCCAACTGGAACCGCCCGGTGTTCTGCGCCAGGCCGTCGCTGCCACGGCGCAGCTGCTCGGCGACGCCACTGACCGCCTGAGCGCCGTCGAGCAGGGCGCTGGCCCCCTGGTCGACCCGCTGGATATTGCCGCTGACCTCATCGGCGGTGGCCGCCTGCTGCTCGGCGGCGGTGGCGATCTGCGCCAGGCGGTCGCTGACCCGCTGCACCGACTCGACGATGCCGGCCAGGTCCTCGCCCATGGCCAGCACGCTGCCGACGTCGCCTTCGGCCTGGCGTACGGCCTCCTCCATCAGGGTCACCGATTGACCGACCACCTTGTGCAGGTTGGCCACGGTCTCGGCGATTTCGGCGGTGGAGTTCTGCGTGCGCTGGGACAGCGAGCGCACTTCGTCGGCGACCACGGCGAAGCCGCGGCCCTGGTCACCGGCCCGCGCCGCCTCGATCGCGGCATTGAGCGCCAACAGGTTGGTCTGCTCGGCGATGCCCTTGATCACGTCGACCACCCGGGTGATCTGCTCGGTCTGCTCGCGCAGCTGCTGCAGGGTCGCCGCACTGCTGCCCAGGCGGCTGCTCAGCTGGCGCATGCTGGCGCTGGTGCGCACGCTGCGCTGGTTGCTCTGGTTGGCGATGTCGCGGGTGTGCCCGGCCTCCATCGCCGCCGCTTCGCAGCTCTGCGCCACGCTCTGGGCGGTGGCGGCCATCTGCGTGGCAGCCGCGGCGATCTGGCTGACCTGGCCGCGCTGCTGCTCGACCGCGGCCAGGGCATCCTGGGCCTGGCGGCTGAGCGACTGCACCGTGCCGCCGAGCTGCTGGCTCTCCTGATCGACCCCCTGCAGCGAGCCGCGCAACTGGTCCACCGCGGTGTTCAGGGCCAGGGCGATGTTCGCCAGCTCATCCGCGCCGTGCACCTGCATCTGCACGCGCAGGTCGCCATCGCGCAGGCCCTGGGCCGCGTCGATGATCCCCGCGGTGCTGCGGCGGATCGAGGCGTTGAGGCACAGCAGCACATAGAGCGCCAGCAGGGTCAGCCCGGCGAACAGACCGATCACTCGGGCCATGGCCAACTGCGCGTCCCGACGGTAGTCGCCCAGACTCGTGTCAAACTGTTGATAAAGCGCCTGCTGCAGCGCCTGCAAGGCGCTCTGCAACGCCTCGGTACGCTGCACCAGCTGCTCAGGACTGAGGCTCATGGGGCTGGCTTCGAACATGTCGCGATCGACCTCGGCCAGGAACTGCTCAAGGTCGCGCCGGGCCTGTGCGAAGGGCTCCTGCAACGACAGCATCACATCCGGGGCACTCTGCTCCAAGCTGGTCTGCGCCTTGATCAGCTGGCTCTGCGACTCCTCCAGCCCGCGGCGCAGCTCGCCGATCAGCAGGCGGTTCTGCAGGGTGAAGCGCTGCGACAGCACCGCACCATAGCCATGCGCCACGAAGCTGCCGAGCCGCTCCAGCATCAGCGGCAGGGTCAGGGTCAGCTGCTCCGTAAGCAGGGCCGTGTCGAGGTCCGCGGCAAGAATCAGGCCGCTGTCCGTGGCCAGCTGCTCACGCAGCACGGCCAGTTGCATCAGGGTGCTTTGGTAACGCTCCAAGGCATCGGGTAACGCCATCTTGCCCAGTACCTCGGCCGTCAGTTGCGGACGCGAGCCCTGCAGCTCGGCCAGCAGGTCGGTCGCCATCCTACTCGGCCGGCTGTCGGCCAAGGCGAGCGCGGCCTGCTCCAGGGCCTGATCAAGCCCGCCGGCGCGCTGCTTGAGCAAGGGCTCGGCCTGGGCATCGGTGCCCTTCCAGCGCGACAACAGGGTCTGCTGCTCGATCAGAGCCCGCTGCACGCCGGACAGCCCCTGCACCCCACGCATGCCCTCGATCTTGCGATCGAGCAGGTCCAATCGTGCCAGATGGTCGCTGCTGATGCCCCATAGCGCATAGGCCAGCGGCAGCACGAACAGGACAAACAACAGCTGGAATTTGCGCGCGAAGCTGAAGCGCTCCAACAGGCGGACGCCTGGTGTGAGTATTCCGGTCATAGCGACACCTCGTCGAGTCCCCCGCATCCCGACAGCGAATGCGTCAACGAACCCCTTGAAGCAAGAATCACGCCGCGTAACTGGCGTCAGTTCGCCGGCATCCGCCTGCAGCATAGGCCAAGCCATGTCGATGCGACGCTTGAGCATCGAGGATACTGCGCGGCAGGCCACGACCCGTCGCGGAGCCGAACGCGGGAACCGAGGAGGACGGCGCGGCCGGATCAGCCCTGCGGCAACCCCGTCCAGAGTTCATCGAGGTTGCGAAAGCCCCAGTCGGCGGCCGACTCGCGACCGACGATGCGCTCGCGGCCGACGAGTTTGCTCAGGTCGATGACCTCCTGAGGGATCGGCTGCTTGCTCTTGGCCGAGAAGAACACCTTGACCATAGGCGTCAGCAGCGACTGCTCGTGCTGCTCCAGCACCACCCCCAGGCGCCCGCTCTGCAAACGCACCAGCGAGCCGGTGGGGTAGATGCCCACGGTTCTGACGAAGGCCTGAAACACCTGCTCGTCGAAGTGGCCCTTCCAGCCGGCCATCTTGCGGATCGACTCGGCGGGCTCCCAACCGGCCTTGTAGGGGCGATCCGAGGTGACCGCGTCGTACACGTCGCAGACCGCCGCCATGCGCGCCAGCAGGCTGATCTGCTCGCCTGCCAGGCCATGGGGGTAACCGCTGCCGTCGACCTTCTCATGGTGATACAGGCAGACGTCCAGCACCAACGCACTGACCTGCTGACTGTCGATCAACAGGCGGGCGCCGGCCTCGGGGTGCTCGCGCATGGTGGCGAACTCGCTGTCCGTGAGCTTGCCCGGCTTGTTCAGCACCGTCGGGGGGATGCACATCTTGCCGATGTCGTGCAGCAGCCCGGCCATGCCGACCTCGCGCACCAGCGCCTCGGACAACTCGAGCTGCCGCGCCAGGGCGATCATCAGCGCACAGACCGCCACCGAGTGCATATAGGTGTACTCGTCGGCATGCTTGAGGCGCGCCAGGCTGATCAGTGCATTGGGCTGGCGCAGGATGGAAGCGGAAATATCATCGACCAGCTCCCCCGCCCGCCCGACCTCGATGGCCCGGCCCATGCGCGCGTCGCCGAACATCGCCATCACCGCGCGCTTGGAGCTGTCGCACAGCCTGGCCGCCCGCTGGATCTCCTCTTCCAGGGCGCGCTGGGCGACCTTCCGCCCCCCCTCCGTGACCGCCGTCGGCGCGGCGGCGAGCAAGACCGCCTCGGTCTCGGCCTGGACCTGCTCGACCGTCTCGCCGCTCGGCAGATCCAGGCCGCGGCCGGTGTCTATCCACACCTCGCGGATGCCGCTGTCGAGTATGCGTTGCCGGTCCTTGTCGCTGCCCAGCAGGAAGCGGGTCTTCCAGAACGGGTGCTCCATCCAGGAGCCGCACAGTTCATGGATGTACATGCCTTCGAGCAATGCGGTGACAGGAATGCGTTTGAGCACGGCAACGACCACGGCGAGGACCAATGAACGGCATAAGCATAAGCCATTGCCGAGGATGGCACCGCCCAGGCCCGGGCTTTTGTCGCGCACAGCCGGTGCTGCGGCTTGGACGCCGCGACCGGCCTGCTTATCATGGCCGGACCCACGCCGCGCACCACAAGGAGTTGCCATGCGCCGCCTGCTGACCGGCCTCTGCGTCACCCTGCTGCTTCTGCTCAATACCCTGGTGCTGATCGGTCCGCTGCTGCTGATCGCCCTGGGCAAGTTCGCCCTGCCTGGCCGGGCCGCCAAGGCCGCCTGCTCGCGCGGGGTGATGTGGGTGGCCGAGACCTGGGCGGAACTGAACAAGCTGATCTTCGCCGCCCTGCTGCCGACCGAATGGGACATTCGCGGCAGCGCCGAGCTGCGCCAGGACACCTCCTACCTGGTGATCAGCAACCACCAGTCCTGGGTCGACATCCCGGCATTGGTCCAGGCGTTCAACCGCAAGACGCCCTACTTCAAGTTCTTCCTCAAGCAGCAATTGATCTGGGTGCCCTTTCTCGGCCTGGCCTTCTGGGCGCTGGACTACCCCTTCATGAAGCGCCATTCCAAGGCCCTGCTGGCCAAGCACCCGGAGCTGGCGGACCAGGACCTGGCCATCACCAAGCGCGCCTGCGAGAAGTTCCGGGACTTGCCGGTGACCGTGGTCAACTACCTGGAAGGCACCCGCTTCACCCCGACCAAGCATGCCGAGCAGGGCTCGCCCTATCGCTACCTGCTCAAGCCCAAGGCCGGCGGCGTGGCCTTCGTCCTCGCCGCCCTGGGCGAGCAGCTGGACGCGGTGCTGGACGTGACCCTGGTCTACCCGGGCACGCGGATTCCCGGGTTCTGGGCGCTGATCAGCGGCCAGGTCCCCAGGGTGGTGGTGGACATTCGCAGCCACGCCCTCGACCCGGCGCTGTACCAGGGCGACTACCAGAACGACCCGGCGTTCCGGCGCCAGATGCAGGACTGGGTGACCCAGTTGTGGCGGGAGAAGGACGAGCGCATCGCCCGGTTACGCGAGGAGCTGCACGGCGAGACCGCCCCCCTGGGCGAAGCCCAGCGGATGGGCGAGTAGCCGGGCCGACTTTCGTTTCGGCATAAAAAAGGCTATGTCCCAACGATGTGTTGCAAGAACTAATCTGAAAGGCAGGCATCCGCTCGGGAGGTTTGCCCATCATGGATACTCAAGCCTTTCACCACTGGCTGGCTCAACTGGGCCAGCTCAGCCCCCAGCAGAAATCCGCGCTTCATCAAGCCCTGCAGAGCCCGCCCACAACAGCGGTGCTTGATGACCTGCCGGCGCTGCAGAGTTGCCCGCATTGCCAGGCCGCTGCGAGATACCTCGCGCCCTGGGGATGGTCGCGTGGTCTGCGTCGCTATCGCTGCCGTAGCTGCCGACGGACGTGTACCGCGTTGTCGGCAACCGGCCTTGCCCGCCTGCACTACCCCGAGCGCTGGAAAGACTATGCCCAGGCACTGATTAATGGGCTGAGCGTGCGCAAGGCTGCCAAGGCGTGCGGCATCAGTAAGAACACCGCGCTTCTCTGGAGGCACCGCTTCCTGGCGGCAGCCGCCGAGCATCACGCCACCCATGAGAGCGGGATTGTCGAAGTGGACGAGACGTTCTTTCTGGAGTCATTCAAAGGTCAGTGACGCTTACCGCGGCCGCCGCGTAAACGGGGCGGTTCAGCGTGACCCGCGGCACGGGGAAAGACCAAATCCCGGTGATGGTGGTGCGCGACCGGGAGGGGCACACCGCTGACTTCACACTGGCCAAGCTCGATGCTGTGCATGTACGCAAAGCGCTGGCGCCACTGATCGATCAGGAGTCCGTGCTGTGCACTGACGGAGCGGCGGTCTATGCCAGTTTCGCCCGGGTGCAGGGCATCACCCATCAGGTCGTGCATGCTCGCCCCGGCCAGCGCGTACGCCAGGGCGCCTTCCATATCCAGAACGTCAATGCCTACCACAGTCGACTGAAGAACTGGATGACCCGCTTTCATGGCGTGGCCACCCGCTACCTCCCGAACTATCTGGGCTGGCGCCGTATGCTGGAGCGCTATCAGCACGGCATTCGGCCGGTTCACTGCATCCAGGAGGCGGTAGGACGAACCATGCAACACGCTATTGGGACATAGCCATAAAAAAGGGCGGCCCGAGGCCGCCCTTTCTTTCGCCCCTAGACTCAGGCGGCGCTGAACAGCTTGTGCGGGTCCATGACGAATTTCTTCGGCACGCCGGCATCGAACTCGTGGTAGCCCTTCGGCGCGTCGTCCAGGCTGATCACTTCGACGCCGACGATTTCGGCGATGTTGATGCGGTCCCACATGATCGCCTGCATCAGCTGGCGGTTGTACTTCATCACCGGGGTCTGGCCGGTGTGGAAGCTGTGCGACTTGGCCCAGCCCAGGCCGAAGCGGATGCTCAGGGCACCCTTCTTGGCCGCGGAGTCGACTGCACCCGGATCGTCGGTCACGTACAGACCCGGGATACCGATGCCGCCAGCCACGCGAGTGACCTCCATCAGCGAGTTGAGCACGGTGGCCGGAGCCTCGTGCTGCACGCCATCGTGGCCATGACCGCGGGCCTCGAAGCCCACGCAGTCGACCGCACAGTCGACTTCCGGCTCGCCCAGCAGCGCGGCGATCTGATCGGCCAGCGGGGTATCCTGGGACAGGTCGGCGATCTCGAAGCCCTGGGCCTTGGCATGGGCCAGGCGCACCGGGTTGACGTCACCGACGATGACCACGGCGGCGCCGAGCAGGCGCGCCGAGGCGGCGGCGGCCATGCCGACCGGGCCCGCACCGGCGATGTAGACGGTGCTGCCCGGGCCCACGCCGGCGGTCACGGCACCGTGGTAGCCGGTCGGCAGGATGTCGGACAGGCAGGTCAGGTCGCGGATCTTCTCCATGGCCTTGTCGCGATCCGGCAGCTTGAGCAGGTTGAAGTCGGCGTACGGCACCATCACGTACTCGGCCTGGCCACCGGTCCAGTCACCCATGTCGACGTAGCCGTAGGCGCCACCGGCACGGGCCGGGTTGACGGTCAGGCAGACGCCGGTGTGCTGTTCCTTGCAGCTGCGGCAACGGCCGCAGGCGACGTTGAACGGCACGGAAACCAGGTCGCCGATCTGCATGCGCTCGACGTCACGGCCCTTCTCGATCACCTCGCCGGTGATCTCGTGGCCCAGTACCAGGCCGACCTGGGCGGTGGTACGACCGCGGACCATGTGCTGGTCGGAGCCGCAGATGTTGGTGGACACGACGCGCAGGATCACACCGTGTTCGATCTTGTTGCCGCGCGGATCCTGCATTTTCGGATAGTCAATTTTCTGTACCTCGACCTTGCCTGCGCCGAGATAGACGACACCACGATTACCAGACATGCGTTGTTCTCCTTTGTTGTTGGAATACAAAGGCGCGGCCATCGGCCACGCGGCCTTGCATTGGGAACGTTGTTCAGCTGCTGGAGAGACCGCCGACAGGCCGTGCGGTACTGCCTCTCCACTGTGTTGCCCTGCCGCCGGGCCTGCCCGGCGCCAGTATTCGTCAGGCGCTCAGCACCACGGTGCGGTTGGCGTTGAGGAACACCCGCCGCTCGATGTGGTAGCCGATGGCCTTGGCCAGGGTCAGGCACTCGATGTCGCGGCCCTTGGCGATCAGGTCTTCCGGGTAGTGGGCATGGTCCACCGACTCGACGCCCTGGGCGATGATCGGCCCCTCGTCGAGGTCGTTGTTGATGTAGTGGGCGGTGGCGCCGACCATCTTCACGCCCTTCTGGTACGCCTGATGGTAGGGCTTGGCGCCCTTGAAGCCGGGCAGCAGCGAGTGGTGGATATTGATCGCCCAGCCGTCCAGCTTGCGGCACAGCTCCGGCGACAGCACCTGCATGTAGCGGGCGAGCACCACCAGTTCCGCGCCGGTGTCCTCGATCACCTGCAACACCTTGCGCTCCTGCGCCGGCTTGTCGTTGGGGTCGAGGGGGAAGTGGTAATAGGGGATGTCGTGCCAGCGCGCCAGGGGTTCCAGATCCGGGTGGTTGGACACCACGGCGACCACGTCCATGGCCAGGTGGCCGATGCGCTGACGGTAGAGCAGGTCGTTGAGGCAGTGGTCGGCCTTGGACACCATCAGCACCACCTTGGCCCGATAGCCCGGCGGCGTCAGCTCGGTGTGCATGTCGAAGGGCGCCAGACGCTCGTCGAGAGTCGCGCGGAAGGTCGTCTCGTCGAAGCCGGCCGGGGCGCGGAACTCGACGCGGATAAAGAAATGTGCCGACAAGCGGTCATCGAACGAGTGATGTTCGGTGACGTAGCACTGCTGCTCGTAGAGCAGTCGTGTCACCGCATCCACGGTGCCGAGCACGCTCGGACAGTGGGCGGTGAGAATCCAGGTATCAGGCGTGCGGCTCATATCGATCTCCAATGCACAGGGCAGCAGGGTGGCGTTGAGCGAAGCGATGGCCAGCGGCCGTCTCAGCCGATGTCAGGCGCGCAGCCGCGGGTACCGTCGCTGCGCGCCTCATCCCAACCTATTCCTTGATCGCCAGGCCGTACTCGGCGCTGGCATCCTGCAACCACAACCAGACGTAGTCGGAGAAGCTGCGGCGCACCAGCAGTTCCCAGGTGTCCTCGGCGGTGTGGCGGATCACCAGCTGGCTCTTGGCGAAGGCGGTACCGACCGCCTTGCCGACCGGGAAATTGCTCGGGTGCACGTCGTAGATGCTCGACTTCATCAGCACTTCGCGGGCCTTGGGGCCGGAAAGCTCCAGCACGGTCTGGCCGCCGCTGACGTTGACGATGGCGATGTGCTGGCCTTCGAGGGCCGCACGCAGCTTCTGCTCGGTGGCGAACTCCTCGCCGCTCGGCACGATCAGCAGCCACTCGTCGGGGGACAGCCACTGCAGCGAGATCTCGCCCTTGGCCACCAGGGTCAGGGCCACCGGCAGCTCCAGGCCCAGGGCCTTGTGCACGCCACCGGCGAACTGGGCGTCGTCGGCGTCGCCGCGCAGGATCAGGTGGCCGAGCAGTTTCTTCTCGCGCAGGATCACCCCGGCGTTGCTCTTGTTCTTGCCCTTGCGTGCCAGCTCGTCGAGACCGGCGTGGAACAGCGGGGATTCGGCCTGGCCGGCATCGGGGCGCTGCTTGTAGACGTTGATCGCGGTCATGTTGTTAACCTGTCGCTAAAGTCTGATTGACCTCTGGGGCCGCCGAACGGCCCCAGGGTTGGGTACTGGAGACTCAGATGTTCTGCCGCTCGCCCTTCGGGTCGTAGAACACCGGGCTGCAGATCTCCGCCTCGATCACGCTGCCATCGACCAGCGGCGCGAACACCCGCTCGCCCATGCGCTTGAGACCGCCCTTGACCAGGGCCATGGCGAAGGAGTAACCCATCGCCGCGCTCATGTAGCTGGAGGTCACGTGACCGACCATGGTCATGGGGATCGACTGCTTCGGGTCGAATACCAGCTGCGCGCCTTCCGGCAGCACCTTGTTCGGGTCGACCGGCTTGAGGCCGACCAGCTGCTTGCGGTCCTCGCGCAGGCAGTCCTCGCGGTTCATGCCGCGCCAGCCGATCCAGGAGAACGGCTTGTTGCGGCCGACGCACCAGCCCATACCCAGGTCGTCCGGGGTCACCGAGCCGTCGGTGTCCTGACCGACGATGATGAAACCCTTCTCGGCGCGCAGCACGTGCATGGTCTCGGTGCCGTAGGGGGTCAGGTCGTACTTCTTGCCCGCCTCGACGATCTTCTCCAGCACGCCCATGGCGTAGTCGGCCTGCACGTTGACCTCGTAGGAGAGCTCGCCGGTGAAGGAGATGCGGAACACCCGGGCCGGCACGCCGCCGACATTGCCTTCCTTCCAGGTCATGAAGGGGAAGGCGTCCTTGTCCAGGTCGATGTCGGTGACCTCGGCCAGCAGCTTGCGGCTGTTGGGGCCGGACAGGGTCAGGGTCGCCCAGTGGTCGGTGACCGAGGTGAAGTACACCTTCAGCTCCGGCCATTCGGTCTGGTGGTAGATCTCCAGCCACTCCATGATGCGTGCCGCGCCACCGGTGGTGGTGGTCATCAGGAAGTGGTTGTCGGCCAGACAGGCGGTGACGCCGTCGTCGGTGACCATGCCGTCTTCCTTGCACATCAGGCCGTAGCGGGCCTTGCCCACGTCCAGCTTGGTCCAGGCATTGCTGTACACGCGGTTGAGGAACTCGCGCGCATCCGGGCCCTGGATGTCGATCTTGCCCAGGGTCGAGGCGTCGAGCATGCCCACCGAGTTGCGCACGGCCAGGCACTCGCGGGCCACGGCGGCGTGCAGGTCCTCGCCGTTCTTGGGGAAGTACCAGGGGCGCTTCCACTGGCCGACGTCCTCGAACTCGGCGCCCTGGGCCAGGTGCCAGCGGTGCAGCGCGGTGTAGCGCTTGGGATCGAACAGCGGGCCGACGTTGCGTCCGGCTACGGCACCGAAGGTGATCGGCGTGTAGTTCGGGCGGAACATGGTGGTGCCCATCTGCGGGATGCTGATGCCCATGGAACGGGCGGCGATGGCCAGACCGTTGATGTTGCCCAGCTTGCCCTGGTCGGTGCCGAAGCCCAGCGCGGTGTAGCGCTTGACGTGCTCGACCGACTCGAAGCCCTCGCGGGTGGCCAACTCGATGCCGGCCGCGGTGACGTCGTTCTGCAGGTCGACGAACTGCTTCGGCGCCCGTGCGGTGGACTTGTCGTGGGGCACCTGGAACAGCGCGACGGCCGGCTCCTCGGTACGCTTCTCGGTCTTCGGCAGCTTGCCTTCCACCGCCTTGAAACCGGCCTCGGCCGCGGCCGAGGCGCCGGCCTCGAAGCCGTTGGCCAGGGCGTCGCCGAGGGCGAACACGCCGTTGACGGCGCCGGCGCACAGGCGCTTCTGGAAGCCTTCACCGGGGACGAAGGCGAGGATGTCTTCGCGCCACTCCGGACGACCGCCGAGGTGCGAGGCCAGGTGCACCACCGGGCTGTAGCCGCCGGAGCTGACGATCAGGTCGCAGTCGAGCATCTCGCCCGGGCTGGTGACCTTGTGCTTGTTCAGATCGATGGCGCAGACCCGCGCACCGGTGACCCGCTTGCTGCCGCGCGCCTCGACCACGGCGCTGCCGGTGAGGACGCGCACGCCACGCTGGCGCGCCTCCTCGACCCAGGTACCGCGCGGATTGCTGCGCGCATCGGCGACGGCCACCACCTGCTGGCCGGCATCCAGCCAGTCCAGGACCACGCGGTAGGCGTAGTCGTTGTTGGTCGACAGCACCAGCTTGCGGCCCGGGGCCACGCCGTAACGGCGCACGTAGGTGGACACCGCGTCGGCCAGCATGTTGCCGGGCACGTCGTTGTTGGCGTACACCAGCGGCCGCTCGTGGGCGCCGGTGGCCAGGACCACGCGCTTGGCCCGCACGCGGTGCATGCGCTGACGCACCTGGCCCATGGGCGCGACTTCGCCGAGGTGATCGGTGAGGCGCTGGTGGATGGTGAGGAAGTTGTGGTCGTGGTAACCGTTGACCGTGGAGCGCGGCAACAGGGTGACTTCGCGCATGCCCTGCAGCTCGGCGATGGCCGCGGCGGCCCAGTCGGCGGCCGGCTTGCCGTCGAGGGTCTCGCGGGTGGCCAGCAGGCTGCCGCCGAACTCTTCCTGTTCGTCGGCGAGGATCACCCGGGCGCCGCTACGGCCGGCGGCCAGGGCCGCGGCCAGGCCGGCGGGGCCGGAGCCGACCACCAGCACGTCGCAGTGCTGGTTCATGTAGTCGTAGCTGTCCGGGTCGTTTTCCCGCGGCGAACGGCCGAGGCCGGCGGCCTTGCGGATGTACTTCTCGTAGGTCAGCCAGAGGTTCTGCGGGTACATGAAGGTCTTGTAGTAGAACCCGGGCGGCATCATCTTGCCGCCGACCTTGCCGAGGATACCCATCAGGTCGGTGTTGACGTTCGGCCAGCCGTTGGTGCTGGTCGCCACCAGGCCGCTGTACAGCGCCTGCTGGGTGGCCCGCACGTTGGGCACCTGCGCCGCCTCGGTGGAGCCGAGCTGCAGTACGGCGTTGGGCTCTTCGGCGCCGGCGGCGACGATGCCGCGCGGGCGCGAGTACTTGAAGCTGCGGCCGACGATGTCGACGCCGTTGGCCAGCAGTGCTGCGGCCAGGGTATCGCCGGCGAAGCCCTGGTAGTTCTGGCCGTTGAAGGTGAAGGTCAAGGGCTGGCTGCGGTCGATGCGCCCACCCTGGGAGAGACGATTGACCTGGCTCATGCGGTTACTCCTTGGCCGGCAGTCTTCTTCGCGGCAACGCTGGCCTCAGTCACGCTGGGACGCTCGCCGATCTTGTAGGTCTCGAGGATTTCGTAGCTCACCGTGTGGCGAGTGACGTTGAAGTACTTGCGGCAGCCGGCGGCGTGCACCCACAGCTCGTGGTGGATGCCACGCGGGTTGTCGCGGAAGAACAGGTACTCGCCCCACTCCTCGTCGGTGCAGGCATTGGGGTCCAACGGGCGCGCGATGTGCGCCTGGCCGCCGGCGTGATATTCCTCTTCGGAACGCAGCTCGCCACAGTGGGGGCAGAAGATATGCAGCATGGTCGGTACCTCCAGAAAACATTCCTCCCTCTCCCGTCGGGAGAGGGGGCCAATATCAGTGCGCCACCCCGGCCGCGCCGTGTTCGTCGATCAGCGCGCCGGTGTGGAAGCGCTCGATGGCGAACGGCTTGGCCAGCGGGTGCATCTCGCCCTTGGCCAGGCTCGCGGCGAAGACATGGCCGGATCCCGGGGTGGCCTTGAAGCCACCGGTGCCCCAACCGCAGTTGAAGAACAGGTTCTTCACCGGGGTCTTGGCGATGATCGGGCAGGCGTCAGGGGTGGTGTCGACGATGCCGCCCCACTGGCGGTTCATGCGTACCCGCGAGAGGATCGGGAACAGCTCGACGATGGCCTGCAGGGTGTGTTCGATGGTCGGGTAGGAGCCGCGCTGGCCGTAGCCGTTGTAGCCGTCGATGCCCGCGCCGATGACCAGGTCGCCCTTGTCCGACTGGCTGATGTAACCGTGTACGGCGTTGGACATGATCACGCTGTCGATGATCGGCTTGATCGGCTCGGACACCAGGGCCTGCAGCGGGTGGGATTCCAGCGGCAGGCGGAAGCCGGCCAGCTTGGCCATGTGCCCCGAATTGCCCGCCGTCACGACGCCCACCCTCTTGCCGCCGATAAAGCCACGGGTGGTCTCGACGCCGATGCACGCGCCGTTTTCCTTGCGGAAGCCGATCACCTCGGTCTGCTGGATCAGGTCGACGCCCAGGGCGTCGGCGGCGCGGGCGTAGCCCCAGGCCACCGCGTCGTGACGGGCGACGCCGCCGCGGCGCTGCAGGGAGGCGCCCATCACCGGGTAACGGGTGTTCTTGCTGCAATCCATGAAGGGGATCAGCTCTTCGACCTGCTTGGCGTCGAGCACCTCGCCGTCGATGCCGTTGAGGCGGTTGGCGCTGACCCGGCGCTCGATGTCGCGCATGTCCTGCAGGGTGTGGCCGAGGTTGAACACGCCGCGCTGGGAGAACATGACGTTGTAGTTGAGGTCCTGGGACAGGCCTTCCCACAGCTTCATGGCGTGCTCGTACAGCAGCGCCGACTCGTCCCACAGGTAGTTGGAACGCACGATGGTGGTGTTGCGCGCGGTGTTGCCGCCGCCCAGCCAGCCCTTCTCGATGACCGCGACGTTCTTCACGCCGAACTCTTTGGCCAGGTAGTAGGCAGTGGCCAGGCCGTGGCCGCCACCGCCGACGATGATCACGTCGTAGACCGGCTTGGGCGTCGGGTTGCGCCACATGCGCTGCCAGTTCTCGTGATGGCTGAAGGAATGCTTGAGCAGGCCGAAGCCGGAATAACGTTGCATAGGGATGCTCCTGAAATCTGTTCCCCGGGCCCGCCGCGAGGCGGGTTAGGGTTGAGGGAACGCTTGCGGGCCTTGGCGTGGCTACTGCCCGCCGCCTCCCTCATCCACCCGGCGGACTCGGCGCCCGCCGGGAAAGGAAAAACTCAACGATAGACCGGGTAGTCCGCGCACAGCCCAGCAGCCAGCTTAGCCACCTGGGCCTCGACGTCGGCATCGCCGAGGTGGTCGAGGACATCGCAGATCCAGCCGGCCAGGTCGACGCACTGGGTTTCCTTGAAGCCGCGGGTGGTGACCGCCGGGGTGCCGATGCGCAGGCCCGAGGTGACGAACGGCGACTGCGGGTCGTTCGGCACGGAGTTCTTGTTGACGGTGATACCGACGCGGCCGAGGGCGGCGTCGGCGTCCTTGCCGGTGATGCCCTGCTTGATCAGGCTGACCAGGAACAGGTGGTTGTCGGTGCCGCCGGAAACCACGTCATAGCCGCGCTCAACGAAGACCTTGGCCATGGCCTGGGCGTTCTTGATCACCTGCTGCTGGTAGTCCTTGAAGCCCGGCTCCAGGGCCTCCTTGAAGCACACCGCCTTGGCGGCGATCACGTGCATCAGCGGGCCGCCCTGGGCACCCGGGAACACCGCGGCATTGAGCTTCTTCTCGATCTCCGGGTTGGCCTTGGCCAGGATCAGGCCGCCACGCGGACCGCGCAGGGTCTTGTGGGTGGTGGTGGTGACCACGTCGGCGAACGGAATCGGGTTCGGGTACAGGCCGGCGGCGACCAGGCCGGCGACGTGGGCCATGTCGACGAACAGCAGCGCACCGACCTTGTCGGCGATGGCGCGGAAGCGCGGGAAGTCCAGGGTCTTGGAGTAGGCGCTGAAGCCGGCGACGATCATCTTCGGCTTGTGCTCGACGGCCAGGCGCTCGACCTCGTCGTAGTCGATCAGGCCGGTGGCGGTGTCCAGGCCGTACTGCACGGCGTTGTACAGCTTGCCGGAGGAGCTGACCTTGGAGCCGTGGGTCAGGTGGCCGCCGTGGGCCAGGCTCATGCCCAGGATGGTGTCGCCGGCGTTGAGCAGGGCCAGGTAGACGGCGCTGTTGGCCGAGGAGCCGGAGTGCGGCTGGACGTTGGCGAAATCGGCGCCGAACAGCTGCTTGGCGCGGTCGATGGCCAGTTGCTCGACCACGTCGACGTGCTCGCAACCACCGTAGTAGCGCTTGCCCGGGTAGCCTTCGGCGTACTTGTTGGTCAGGCCGCTGCCCTGGGCCTGCATGACGCGCTTGCTGGTGTAGTTTTCCGAGGCGATCAGCTCGATGTGATGCTCCTGACGCGCTTCTTCGGCGTTCATCGCCGCCAGCAGTTCGTCGTCGTAGCCCTGGATTTGGTCTTGTTTGCTGAACATCGCTGATCTCCTGCGGCGCCACGCTGTAGCGCATCGGTGTGGAAACGGGAAGGGGGACCCCTTGTGGAGCCGATGGTATGACTCACCCCAAACCTTAAGATGCCTATGTACGCCACAGGGGATTGCGTTTGCGACATGCCCCTGTCGGTCATGCGCATGCGCCGTCCCAGAGGCGTTCCCGGCCGCCCCCTGCGACAGCCCGTCGCAGGCTCTAGCGCAGGTATTCGCGCAGCATCGCCAAGGCCAGGAAATGGCCCGGATAGAAACCATAGGCCCAGCGTCGCACCGGCGCCACCGCGAACCCCAGGGGCCGACGCAGCAGGCAGATTCCGACCGGCGGCGCCAGGGCGCTGGCCGCGACGACCGCCAGGGCGAAAGCGTCGCCGCGCCACGCATCGCCATACAGCGGCGGCCAGTAGTTGGCCAGCAGGCACAGCAACGGCGGCCACGGCCAGGCATGCCGGGGCCGGCGCAGCGCCTGGACGAACGCCGCCGGCAGCAGGACTCCGGCGGCGCCGAACATCAGCCAGGGGTGGGCCAGCAGCGCCAGCAACAGCACGCCCAGGCCGGGCCAGCGCGGGCCGCGCGGCCGCTCCAGGGCATGGGCGAGCAGCAGCCCCAGCGCCAGGGTCGGCAGGATGTTCAGGGTCTGCGGCGCCGGCACCAACAGCCGGTAGGGCCATTCGGACAGCAGGGCGAAGCCCAGCAGCAGGCCGAGATAGCGCAGCGGCAGCGGCTGACCGGGTGCCAGCCGGCGCAGGTTGACGGCGATGGCCAGGCAGAACAGCGGGAAGGCCAGACGCCCGGGCACATACAACCAGTACAGCTGCGGCCAGACGTAGCGCAGGTGATCGAGCAGCATGCTCAGCAGCGCCAGCCACTTGAGCAGGTCGAGGGCGGTATCCCGTGGGGAAGAGGACGGCATCGGCATGGGCAAGCGGGTCGCGCGGCGGGCCTGGGACGACCTTAGCCCAGGTTCGCCGGACATGCCGCCGAGCGTTCACCGTGACACCCCATCGGCGGCTGCCGCTTCGGCGCCAGGCGGAGGTAGAGTAGCGCCATACGCCGGCCCCCCTCCGGCGCCCCGATAAGAAGGAACTTGCAATGCCCGATTCGTCCCAGCAATTCGCCAGCGACAACTACTCCGGCATCTGCCCGGAAGCCTGGGCCGCCATGGCCGAGGCCAACCACGGCCACGACCGCGCCTATGGCGACGACCAGTGGACCGTCCGCGCCGCCGACCACTTCCGCCGCCTGTTCGAAACCGACTGCGAGGTGTTCTTCGCCTTCAACGGCACCGCGGCCAACTCCCTGGCCCTGGCGGCCCTGTGCCAGAGCTACCACAGCGTGATCTGCTCGGAGACCGCCCACGTCGAGACCGACGAGTGCGGCGCCCCGGAGTTCTTCTCCAACGGCTCCAAGCTGCTGCTGGCCAAGACCGCGAACGGCAAGCTGACCCCCGCCGCCATTCGCGAGATCGCCCTCAAGCGCCAGGACATCCACTACCCCAAGCCGCGGGTGGTCAGCCTGACCCAGGCCACCGAGGTCGGCACCGCCTATCGCCCCGAGGAGGTCCGCGCGATCAGCGCCACCTGCCGCGAACTGGGCCTGAAGCTGCACATGGACGGCGCGCGCTTCGCCAACGCCTGTGCCTTCCTCGACTGCTCGCCGGCCGAGTTGACCTGGCAGGCCGGGGTCGACGTGCTGTGCTTCGGCGGCACCAAGAACGGCATGGCGGTGGGCGAGGCCATCCTGTTCTTCAACAAGGAGCTGGCCGAGGACTTCGACTACCGCTGCAAGCAGGCCGGCCAGCTGGCCTCGAAGATGCGCTACCTGTCGGCGCCCTGGGTCGGCCTGCTGCAGAACGACGCCTGGCTGCACTACGCCGGCCACGCCAACCGCTGCGCACAGTTGCTGGCCGAACTGGTCGAGGACGTGCCGGGGGTCAGCCTGATGTTCCCGGTGGAGGCCAACGGGGTGTTCCTGCAGATGGCCGAGAGCGCCCTGGAGATCCTGCGCGCCAGGGGCTGGCGCTTCTACACCTTCATCGGCGCCGGCGGCGCACGCTTCATGTGTTCCTGGGACACCGACGAGCAGCGGGTCAGGCAACTGGCTGCGGATATCCGCGCCGCCATGACCCCGGCCTGAGCCCCGCCGCCGCCCGCTGCGGGTAACGGACGGCGCGCACGCCAGTTACCCACGGCGGCGGTGGATCAAGCTGTGGATAAGCTGTATGGCGAAGCCTGCAGGGCAGGCCCGCCGCGCGTCTCCGCATATCGATCATTTCATGAGCGATTTCAGCTACTTAGCCAATGGCTTACGCACAGATACTGTGCAGGGCTGCGTAGACAAGCTGTGGACAGATGAGCGCGAGCCACGGCTGGCAAGGCCTGCGGAGCCCTGTGCATTTTCCGACCAGCGGCACCGGGCCGAACCGCCGCCGGCTTGCGCCACGCGCCCGCCGAACAGGCCGCTCCCTTGCCGGAGGCCATTGTCCACAGCGGCTGTGGATGAAGCTGTGGGCAGACTGTATAGCGAAGCGCCCGGCCCAGCACCGTCGCGGGCTGCCGAGAATCGATCATTTTTTCAGCAAAATCAGAAGCTTGGGTCGTGACTTAAGCACAGAAACTGTGCACCGCCCTGTGCATAAGTTGTGCGTGCCTCGCCACGGGCCGCCGCCCGTGGCGCCTGCGGCCGACTGATCAGGGATTGCCCAGCCCGTCTCGAGGCGTTCGGCCCGGCCCCAGGGGCGGCGGCTTGCGCCATGCCCGGCCGGCGCCAGGAGCCTTACCCACAGAGGCCGTGGATGCTTCTGTGGACAACCTGTCGAGACGCTGTACAGACAGGGCTGCAGCCCTGGCCCCCCGCGGCCTGGCGCATTCCGCTCGTTTTTCGAACAGTCCCAGCCGCTCCCCCACGAAGCGCCGCCAGAGACCGGGCCTGCGGCACACGGCCGTCCTGGTGCAACACGTAGGGCTATGCTGGCTCTATCCAAACGGCGCCGCGCGCCTGGATAGTGGCCAGGGCGCGTCACCTCCTGTCGGGGCTGACGCGCCACTGGACCCGGGGTTCGCCGGAGCCAGGAGCCCTCCTGGACCGCGCGACTTGCCACTCGCCCGAACAAGGGAGAACGCAGATGAACGACACTTTCGATCCGCGCCGCCGCCAGGTGCTGCTGGGCAGCGCCGCGACGCTGGCCTCGACCGGCCTGCTCGGCCTCGGCCCGCTGGCCCTGGCCGCGGAAACGCCACTGCCGGATTACGTCAACTGGAAGACCCCGGAGGCGCTGGTGGTGCACAGCGCCCAGACCCTGGAGACCCGACGCGACGCCATCGGCACCAGCATAGTGACCTCCAACGAGCAACTGTTCATCCGCAACAACCTGCCGGCGCCGCCCCCCGCCATAGTCGCCGACCGCGATGCCTGGACGGTCGCCTTCGACGGCGTGAAGAACCCGCGCAGCCTGACCCTCGGCGAGCTCAAGACCCTCGGCGTGACGACCGTGGCCAGCGTGCTGCAGTGCTCGGGCAACGGCCGCGCCTTCTTCGATCACGAGTCCAGCGGCACCCAGTGGCAGACCGGCGCCGCCGGCTGCGTGCTGTGGAGCGGCGTGCCGCTGAAGGCGGTGGTCGAGGCCCTGGGCGGCGCGCTCGACGGTCGCCCCTATATCACCAGCACCGGCGGCGAGGAGCTGCCGGCCGGCCTCGATCCGAAGAGCCTGATTGTCGAGCGCTCGGTGCCGGTGCATGCGCTGGACCAGGCCCTGCTCGCCTGGGAGCTGAACGGCGAGCCCCTGCCCCTGGCCCATGGCGGCCCGCTGCGCCTGGTGGTGCCGGGCTACTACGGGGTGAACAACGTCAAGTACGTCAAGCAGGTGGCCTTCACCGCCGAGCAGACCGACGCCAAGATTCAGGCCTCCGGCTACCGCATCCGCCCGGTCGGCCAGGGCGGCGCGCCGGATCAGCCGTCGATGTGGGAGATGAACGTCAAGTCTTGGATCACCCGGCCGCTCGCAAAGGCCAAGGCCGGACGGGTGGCGATTCAGGGGGTGGCCTTCGGCGGCGCCAAGGCGGTGCAGGGCGTCGAGGTGTCGCTCGATGGCGGCAAGAGCTGGCAGGCCGCGCCCTTCGTCGGCCCGAGCCTGGGCCCCTACGCCTGGCGCCCCTTCGTGCTGATCGTCGAGCTCAAGCCGGGCAACTACAGCCTCATGAGCCGGGCGACCGACGTGGAGGGCAACGTCCAGCCCGAGGATGAACTGGTGAACGAACGCGGCTACGGCCACAACGGTTGGAGGGATCATGGTGTCGACATTGCGATTGTCTAAGGCGGTGGGACTGTTCCTGGGCCTGGCCCTGGGCGGCGCGCTCGGTCCGGCGCAGGCGGGCGAGGCGGACACGGATGACGCCCGCTTCGCCCTGGGCCGCCAGGTGTTCACCGAACAGGCGCAACCGTCCTGCTCGCTGTGTCACAGCCTGCGGGACGCCGCTGCCGCCGGCGCCATAGGCCCCGATCTGGACCAGCTCAAACCCAGTGCCGAGCGGGTGATGGCCGCGGTGCGCGGCGGTGTCGGGGTGATGCCGGCCTTCGCCGCCTCGCTCAGCGCCGAGCAGATCGAGGCCGTGGCCCACTACGTGGCGCGGGCAACCCAGCCCTGAGGCCGGCTCGAACGCCCCTCGCCTCACCGAGGCGGGGAGCGCTCCCCCTTTCCCCGTCCCGGCCCCGGTCGCCCTGCCTATACTCAGGACACTCGGGATTGGGAGGCTGCCATGGCCAACTATACGGTCGACGCCATTCGCACTGTTGCCCTGGTCGGCCAGGCCGACAGCGGCAAGACCAGCCTGGTCGAGGCGCTGCTGCAGCGCAGCGGCGCCATCGCCAATCAGGGCACCCTGGAGCGCGGCGACACGGTCTGCGACTTCGACCCCCTGGAGCGCGAATACCGCCACTCCCTGGCCTCGGCGCTGGCCCACTGCAACCATGACGGCGCAGAGATCAACCTGATCGACACCCCCGGCTACCCCGACTTCATCGGCCAGGCCATCGCCGCCCTGGCCGCGGTGGAAACCGCCCTGGTGGTGGTCAATGCCCAGAGCGGCATCGAGCTGAGCACCCGGCGGATGATGGATCTGGCCGGGGAGCGCGGCCTGTGCCGGATGCTGGTGGTGAACAAGATCGACGCCGAGCGGGTCGACCTGCCCGGGCTGCTCGAGGAACTGCGCGAAGCCTTCGGCAAGGAGGTGCTGCCGCTCAACCTGCCGGCCGACGGCGCCAGCCGGGTAGTCGACTGCTTCTTCAACCCGGAGGGCGCGGCCGACTTCTCCTCGGTGGCCGAGGTGCACCAGGCCCTGGTCGACCAGGTGGTGGAGGTCGACGAGGCGCTGATGGCGCGCTACCTGGAGCAGGGCGAGATCGCGCCGACGGAACTGCACGCGCCCTTCGAACAGGCCCTGCGCGAGGGCCACCTGATCCCCCTGTGCTTCGTCTCGGCGCGCAGCGGCGCCGGGGTCGGCGAGCTGCTGGACATCCTGGTGCGCCTGGCGCCCAACCCCGCCGAGGGCAACCCGCCGCTGTTCCTCAAGGGCGCGGGCGAGGCGGCCAAGCCCTTCCGCTCGCGGCCGGAACCGCAGCGCCATGTGCTGGCCCATGTGTTCAAGGTGGTGATGGACCCCTTCGTCGGCAAGCTCGGCATCTTCCGCGTGCACCAGGGCACGCTGCAGCGCGACATGCAGCTGTTCATCGGCGAGGCCAAGAAAGCCTTCAAGGTCGGCCATCTGCTGCGCCTGCAGGGCAAGCGCTACGAGGAAGTGGTGCAACTGATACCCGGCGACTTCGGCGCGGTGAGCAAGGTCGAGGAGCTGGAGTTCGATGCCGTGCTGCACGACTCCCACGACGAGGACAGCATCCGCCTCAAGCCCCTGGCCTTCCCCGCGCCCATGCAGGGCCTGGCCATCGAGGCCAAGCGCCGTGGCGACGAACAGCGCATCGCCGAGGTGCTGCACCGCCTGCTCGCCGAAGACCCCTGCGTCAGACTCGACTACCACCCCAGCACCCAGGAGACCGTGCTGCGCGGCATGGGCGAGCTGCACCTGCGTTACCTGCTCGACCGCCTGACCAGCACCTACAAGCTCGAGGTGCAGACCCAGCCGCCCCGGGTGCCCTACCGCGAAACCGTCACCCGCGCGGCCGAGGGCCATTGCCGGCACAAGAAGCAGACCGGCGGCGCCGGCCAGTTCGGCGAGGTGTTCCTGCGCGTCGAACCCCTGCCCCGCGGTGCCGGCTTCGAGTTCGTCGACACGGTAAAGGGCGGGGTGATCCCCGCGCAGTTCATTCCCTCGGTGGAGAAAGGCGTGCGCTCGGTGCTGGAAGCCGGACCGCTGGCCGGCTACCCGGTCGAGGACCTCAAGGTCACGGTCTACGACGGCAAGAGCCACGCCGTCGATTCCAAGGACATCGCCTTCCAGGCCGCCGGGCGCAAGGCCATGCTCGACGCCCTGCGCGCGGCCCGTTGCATCGCCCTGGAGCCCATCGCCAACATCGAGATCACCACCCCGGAGAGCAAGCTCGGCGACATCACCACCGACCTGGTCGGGCGCCGCGGTCAGGTGCTCGGCAGCGAAGCCCAGGCCCAAGGCCTGGCGCTGGTTCGCGGCCAGGTGCCGCTGGCCGAGCTGGACGGCTACGGCGGCCGGCTCAAGTCGATCACCGCCGGGCAAGGCGCCTACAGCCTGGAGCTGAGCCACTACAGCCCGGTGCCACAGGACGTGCAGCAGCGCCTGGCGGCCAGCCACAAGGCGACGGATCAGGAAGACGACTGAACCACTCGCCTCGAGCGCCCAGCTATCCAGAAATCTGCTGGACGAGGCTGTGGATAAGCTGTGTGGACAAGCGTCCAGCGCAGTGCCACCGAGGGCTCCCGCCAATCGGACAATTTCTGAACGATTTCAATCAGCTAGCCATAGGCTTAAACACAGATTCTGTGGGCCTAGCTGTGGATAAGCTGTGCCCAGGGCGGCGCGGCCCAGTGCCGCCGCGGGCCGGCCTGCGCTGTACGTTTTTCGTTCGGTCCGCAACGGCCTCACGGGGGCGATGGAGAGGCCCTGGCAGGCTTAACGGGCCAGGTGCCAACGGTGCAGCATCCGGTGCAACAGCGGACTGAGCAGGATACCCACGGCCACCAGGAACAGAGTGTCGGCGAACAGCCCGTAGCAGGCCGCGAACCAGGCCAGCGCCGGAGCGTCGCCAGCGCTGACCGGCCCCAGGCCGCCGAGGATCGACAGGGCATTGAGGCCGGCCTCGGTCAGGGGCAGACCGGCGACCAGGTGGAAGCCCAGGACCCCGGGCAACAGCGCCACCAGCAACACCCCGCTGGCATAGAGGAAGAAACGCAGCAGGCGCAGGCTGAATACCAGGCCGTGGGCCAGTTCCTCGTCGAATTTCTCGAAATGCTGCATGTCGTGCCGTCCCTTGCGCCCGTGCCGATTGGGTCCCGGTGGCGGGCCGGGACTGCCGCTGCCGGCGATTGTCCCAGAACGCCGGCGCTGCGACGAGTCGCGGCGGCGTCCCTCAGCCCAGGCGCCGGTAGCGGCTCTGCACCAGGCCATTGGCGAAGGTGCGGGTGCCGAGATGGCGCCAGCGGATGTCCTGCTCCAGGGGGCCGAACAGCGCGACCCCCGCACCGATCAGGATCGGCACCCGGGTGATGATCAGCTGCTGGATCAGGCCGGCCCGCAGAAAGCCCTGGATGGTCTGCCCGCCGTCGATGTAGAGGTGCTTGGCCCCCCGCTCGGCCAGACGCTCGACCAGCTCCGCCGGGGGACAGGCCATGACCTCGACGCGGCCGGTCAGGTGTTCGGGAATCTGCAGTGCCTGGCGGCTGAGCACCACCACCGGGGTCTCGCCATAGGGCCAGTCGTCGAAGGTCAGCACCTGCTCGTAGGTGCAGCGCCCCATCACCAGGATGTCGACCGTGTCCATGAAGGCCTGGTAGCCGTAATCCTCGCCATCCTCGGCGCTGCCGTTGGCCGGCAGCCAGTCCAGCTCGCCATCGGAACGGGCGATGTAACCGTCGAGGCTGGTGGCGATATAGACGGACGTTTTCATCCCTTCCTCCTCGCACCGGGGAACAGCGGGTGCCTGACTTCCGGAAGACTCCTGACGGTTGCACGCCGTACCAGGGGCCAGCCCCTAATTTAGCAGCCTGCAGCGGCCCAGGCTCGGCGAGCCGCCCAGGGGCGCACCGGCACCGGACAAAGAAAAGCCGCGCCCGGAGGCGCGGCTTGGGCATGCGCCTCAGGCTACCTTGCGGGCCTGGGTCGGGACATTGTTGTAGTACTCGATGAGGCCGAAGTTCTGCCCGCTGGCCAGGACCGCCTGCACCTGGGCCGCGTTCATGCCGTACTCCAGCTGCGCGTTGTTGACCTGCAGGTCGAGCTGCAGCGAGCCGGCCTGGGCATAGGCGGCGTTCCATTCGGCGATGGCCTGGTTCAGGTCGTTGAGCACCGCGTCGAAGTTGCTGCCGCCGGCATCGGCGAGGGCGCTGCGGATATCGGTGATCGCGGCGTTGACGTCGCTCTCCAGGGTTTGCCACTCGGCCAGGATCGCCTGCAGGCTGGTCTCGATGGCCTCGCTCTGGCTGGCCAGATCGGCGAAGTTGCCCGCCAATACATGCAGGGTGGCGACATCGGCGGTGATACCGGTGATCTGCCCGAGCTTGGCCTGGATGCTCGCCTGGTCGGCCTTGATCTTCTCGGCATCGAGGGCGATGTAGGTGCTGGCCACCGCCACCGCCGGGCCCAGCACGAACCACACCGCGGCCCCCACCGGCCACAGGGCGATGGTGGCCGCGACCCCCAGGGTGATGGCCACGCCATCGGCGATGCCGAGGGCGACGATGGCGGCGGTCAGGCTCTTGATGTCGGCCTTGAGCTGGGCGATATCGGCGTTGAGCTGGTCGATCTGCGCCTGGTCGGCATTGGCGTCCTGGGTCGAGCGGTCGGCAATGCTCTGCAGCTGCCTGGCCATGTCCGGCAGGTTGTCGCGGCTCTGCTGCAGCGCGCTGATGGCCCCGGCGATGAAGCTGGTGACCAGGGCCAGCTGACTGCTCAGGGCATTGAGGTCCTGGTTGAGGGTAGCCAGCGCCGTGGGGTTGGAGGGTTGCTCGATCAGGGCCTGCGCCTGGGCCTTGGCGTCCTGCAGCACCTGGGTGATGACGCCGTTGTAGCCGAGCACCTCCTGGGGCACGTCGAGCAGCCGGGCCATGACGTTGTTGACCCAGTTCAGGGCGTCGCCATTGGCCTGCTCGTAGGCCGAGATGAACTCGTTCCAGTCGGGCGGGTTCTGGTTGAGGGTGGGCAGGCTGGAGGTCAGCACGCTGGTCATCAGCGTGTTGACCTCCACCACATTCTGCTTGTAGCTGGCCTGGGCCTCGGCCAGGGAGCGGGCATTGCTGCGAATGGCATGGGCGAGCGAGTGCATGATGCGATCCTCCTTGAGGGTGTTGCGGCGTGTGTTCCATCACTGCCCTCAAGGGTAGATCAGTCCCTGGGCGGCAAAATACCGATTGGCGTTAAGCGTTGCCCCGGCAAATAGCGCGGGCAGCTATGCCCTGGCGACCGGCCCTCAGGCGGCCAGCCCTTCGGCCTTGAGTGCCGCCTGCACGGCCGGACGGGCGGCCAAGCGCACCAGGTAGCCGTTCAGCTCGGGACAGTGACTGATGTCCAGGCCGAGGTAGCCCGCCCAGCTGGCCACGGTGAACAGATAGGCGTCCGCCGCGCTGAAGGCCTCGCCGGCCAGGTATGAACGCCCCTGCAACTGGGTCGACACCCACTGCAGGCGCCGGCGCAGGGCTTCCCCGATGGCCGCCTTGGCCGTCTCGTCCAGGGCCGGGTTGAACAGGCCGCCGAAGCCCTTGTGCAGCTCGCTGGTGATGAAGCCCTGCCATTCCATGACCCGATAGCGCGCCATGCTGCCGGCGGCCGGCATCAGGTCGACGCGCCCGGCACGGTCGCACAGGTATTGATTGATCACCGGCCCTTCGCTCAGGTAGGAACCGTCGTCCAACTCCAGCAAGGGCACATAGCCCTTCGAGTTGAGGCGATAGTAGTCGTCGCCGTGCTCGGTCTTGTGGGTCGCCAGGTCGACCCGTACGAGGCTGAAGGCCTGGCCGATCTCGCGCAGCACGATGTGCACGGCGAGCGAGCAGGCACCCGGGGAATAGAAGAGTTTCATGCTGAAGGCTCCGCATCAGGACCGATGGGGCGCAGGTCAGGCAGTGGCATCCCAGCCGGGACCACCCACGTCGAGTACGACCGGGCCAGCACATGGGGCGCGCTATGCGGCGGGCTGGGAACCGATCATGCCCTGTCAGGGCGCCAGGGTGGCGCCACAGAGAACAGGACATGCATCAAGCATAGAGGCAATTGCCGGAACCGCTAGGTCCCGGCAATGCTGGGGGGGGGCAGGCTGGAGCCGGCTTAGAAGTCGATGACCACGTCGCCCTGGGGCACGCTGCAGCAGGACAGGATGTAGCCTTCGGCGACATCTTCGTCGGTGATCCCGCCGTTGTGTTCCATGGTCACCTCGCCAGCGGTCTTCATCACCTTGCAGGTCCCGCAGATGCCCATGCCGCAGGCCTTGGGGATATGCAGGCCGAGCTTGGCGGCGGCGGCATGCACGGTCTCGCCCGGCTCGATGCGCACGCTCTTGCCGGTGGAGCTGAACTCCACCATGAGCTGCTCGGACAGCGGCACCGGCTCGGCCTCGGCGGCCTCGGCGGCCAGCTCCTTGACCTCCTCGCGCACGTCCGCCGGCGTCGCCCCGAAGGACTCCTCGTGGTAGTGCCGCATGTCGAAGCCGTTGCTCTCGAGCAGGCGCTTGACCGCGTGCATGTAGGGCGTCGGACCGCAGCAGAAGATTTCCCGCTCCATGAAATCCGGGGCGATCAGCTCCAGCATCTTCTGGTTGAGGTAACCGCGGTAGCCGGCCCAGGCCTCGCCCAGACCATGCTTCTCGCAGATCACGTGCAGGCTGAAGTTGTTGATCCGCGCGGCCATGTGCTCCAGCTCGCGGTGGTAGATCACGTCCTTGGGGGTGCGGGCGCTGTGCACGAAGACCATGTCGACGTTGGCGTTGGTGTCGTAGAACCAGCGCGCCATGGACATCACCGGGGTGATGCCGACGCCGCCGCTGAGGTACAACACCTTCTCGGCGGGGAAGTCGATGGCGTTGAACAGGCCGACCGGGCCGTGCACCGGCAACTCGTCGCCTTCCTTGAGGTTGTCGTGCAGCCAGTTCGAGACCTTGCCGCCCGGCACCCGCTTGATGGTGATGGAGAAGCTGTAGGGCACCGAGGGCGAGCTGGAAATGGTGTAGGAGCGCATGATCGGCTGGCCGTCGATCTCCAGCTCCAGGGTCACGAATTGCCCGGGCTTGAAGAAGAACAGCACCGGCTGTTCGGCCATGAAGCAGAAGGTGCGCACGTCCCAGGTTTCCTGGATTACTTTGACGCAACGCACCAGGTGGCGGCCATTGCTCCAGGTCTGGGTGGTAACCGGATTGAGGAAGTCGTTCGTCGTCATGGACGTCTCTCCGCGCACGGCCGGACATCGGCCTAATATGGGGCGGATTGTGCGTAACGCCCGACACCGCCACTTACCTGTCAGCGACATTCACATACTTATCGCGACCTGCCGCAGAACACGCGGTTTACAGCGTCGGAAACGGATGCCGCCATGTCGCCCATGGATAAGGTTAGCTCAGCGCCCCCAGACAAACTCAGCTCCAGCCGAAGCAAATGGATAAGAGCGCACGCCCCCCGTTTTGCCTAGCGCAAAACGCCACTCGGCAGGCGATAATCGAGGGGTGCCACGCCGCCTTGCGTAGCAACCGAAACAGCCACTTTATATGCGGTGGACGCACTGCGTGCCCCGCCACCGAGGAGTTACCGATGGACGTCACTTCCACTCTGAGCCTGGGCGATCCGCTGGAGCCCGCACGCAAGGCCACCGCCGAGATGCTGCAGACCCGCGAGCGCACCTACTCGCTGCCGCAGCCGTTCTACAACGACGAGCGTCTGTTCCAGATCGACATGCAGGAGATCTTCCACAAGGAGTGGCTGATCGCCGGCATGACCTGCGAGATCCCGGCCAAGGGCAACTACCTGACCCTGCAGATCGGCGACAACCCGATCCTGGTGATCCGCGGCGCCGAAGGCGTGGTCCACGCCTTCCACAACGTCTGCCGCCACCGCGGCTCGCGCCTGTGCACCAGCGACAAGGGCAAGGTGGCCAAGCTGGTCTGCCCCTACCACCAGTGGACCTACGAGCTCGACGGCCGCCTGCTGTTCGCCGGCACCGAGATGGGCGCCGACTTCGACATGAAGGCGTACGGCCTCAAGCCGGTGCACTGCAAGACCTCCGGCGGCTTCATCTTCATCTCCCTGGCGGACAACCCGCCGGCGATCGACGAGTTCCTCTCCGGTCTGGCCCATTACATGGAGCCCTACGACATGGAGAACGCCAAGGTCGCGGTGCAGAGCACCATGCTGGAGAAGGCCAACTGGAAGCTGGTGCTGGAGAACAACCGCGAGTGCTACCACTGCAACGGCGCGCACCCTGAACTGCTCAACAGCCTGCTGGAGTGGGACGACACCACCGACCCGCGCGCCGACCAGGCGTTCAAGGACCACGTGGCCGAGTCCGCCGCCCGGTGGGAAGCCGAAAAGATTCCTTACGCCCACGCCGGTTTCGGCCTGCGTAACCGCATCGTGCGCATGCCGCTGCTCAAGGGCACCGTGTCCATGACCATCGACGGCAAGCCGGGCTGCAACAAGCTGATGGGCCGCATCAAGGATCCGGACCTGGGCTCCATGCGCATCCTGCACCTGCCGCACTCCTGGAACCACTGCATGGGCGACCACCTGATCAACTTCACCGTGTGGCCGGTCAGCGCCCAGGAGTCGATCGTCATCACCAAGTGGCTGGTGCACAAGGATGCGGTCGAGGGCGTCGACTACGACGTCGAGCGCCTGCGCCAGGTCTGGGACGCCACCAACGACCAGGACCGTCGTCTGGGCGAAGAGAACCAGCGCGGCATCAACTCCACCGCCTACCAGCCGGGCCCCTACTCCAAGACCTACGAATTCGGCGTGGTCAACTTCATCGACTGGTACAGCGGTCAGATGCTGAAGAACCTCGGCGCCGAGCCGGCGCCCTACCTCAAAGGCGTCGCCACCGAGTAACACCGCGTGACCGGCGGGTTGGTCGCCCGCCGGAGATAGATCGCACACTGAGGCCCTGACGGGCATTTCCCAAACCTCCTGGCCTTCGGCCCGGAGGTTTTTTTTGGCATACCGCCAGCCCTTCGCGACCGCGGCCCGCCACCTCGGTGTTACCCCACGCCCTGTCCGGTAACAAAATCGGGTAGGACTGCAACAGAACCGGGCATTGCCAGGTACGGCGCCTGCCAGTGAAAAATCACTAAATCATTGTTTTTTATGATATTTATTTTTCTGGCACGGCTTATGCTCTCTCTTCACGCACAAAAACAATAAAGCAAAAAGAAAAAGCGTCTCGACTCTGCCACAACAAAAACAACAGGACAGAAGAGTCGCAAACAGATTTTTTTGGAAAGCGTGTGCATTCCGGGGCCTGCCCCGCGACCAAGGCGATAAGAATAAAACTACCTCGAGGTAGCTCGCTGCTCTGGTCGGATCACCCAGTGACGAAGGCGCGGCCAGTACCCAAAAAAATACGTTTGCCCTTGATTCCATATGGGATCGGACAAGACGGCTTGGAACGCTAACAAAAACAACAAATCGTTCAATAACAAGAACAAAGCACGCATCAGTTTGAAGGGGAGCTCCGGCTCCCCTTCGTGCTTTGTGCCGCCTGGCCAGCCCCGGCTCCCTGCGCCGAACCAGCGGCGAACGCGCCCCGCCCACCGCGCGCCCGCCTCCCTTCCGCTACGCCGCCCCCTCGCAACCGAGGACACTAGGCTCTCTGGGCAGCCGACGCTCCCGCAGCGCGCCGATCAGCTCGGCAGATAGCGCAGGCTCCACTGCCGGGCGGCCACCCCCTGCTCGATCATCTGTTCGACCTCCCCGGCCGTGCAGCCCAGTTGCTGCAGCACGGCAGAGGTATGGTCGCCATATTTCGCCATCCGCCCCGGCAAGCGCACGGGGGCCCGTTGCAAACGGATGGCGTTCGGCGCGACCAGCTCGACCCGATGCCCACAGGGGTGCTCGGGATAGGCGATGAAGGCAACGGTCCTGGGTCCGTTCAGGTCGATGCCGCCGGCCTCGGTCATCGATGACGACTCGCGTAGCTGGCTCATCCGCCCCAGCGGCTGACAGCCGATGTCGAACGGCGCCAGCAGCGCCTGCCAATGGCTCATCGCCTGACGTCGGAACAACGCCTCCAGGCAGCGCTCGGCCGCCTGGTTGTCGACGAACTCAAGCTCGGGGGACTGCAGCGCCCGGCACAGAGCAGCCAGCTGAGTGGTGCGGTCCAGGGCCAGGAACAGCCAGCCGTCCAGCGCCTGATAACAGCGATAGAAGGCATGGGCGCCCTTCACCTCGCGTCCGCTCGGCTCGTCGAAGGGACCGCGTCCGGGGTAGTCGTACATGAACGGCAGCTGAATCAGCTGCCCGGCCGCCACCAGCGAGCTGCGCGCCAGCGAGCCGCCGTGACCATGGGCGCGCCTGACCAGCGCCACGCCGATGGCCTGGGCGGCGCAGTAACCGCCCAGCACATCGATGGTGCCGAAGTGGGCGTGCTCCTCCGGGGTCTGCAGGCCGCCGCCGAAGCGCGCCATGATGCCGGTGGTCGCCTGCACCAGGTCGTCATAGCCCGGGTGATTGCTGCGCGGTCCCGGGGTCGGACCGCCGAAGGCATCGAACTGGCAGAGGATCAGCTCGGGGTTGAGCCGCCGCAGGCGCTCGGCGGACAGGCCCAGGCGCTGCAGCTGCACATCGCTGGCGTTGATGGTGACCACATCCACCCGTTGCAGCAGTCTGTCCAGCAGCGCCTGGCCCTGAGGGCTCTTCAGGTCGAGCAGCACGCTCTGTTTGCCCTGGTTGGCCTGCATGCCGAACACCGTGGTGTTCCAGGGATCCAGCACCGGCTCGGGCGGATCGATGCTGATCACCTCGGCGCCGAAACGGGCCAGGGTGGAGGCGATGGTGGGTCCGGCGATCACGTTGGTCAGATCGAGGATGCGTACGCCCTCCAGCCAGCCCTTGGCCGGCGCGGCCGGATCGGCGTCGGGCAGCGTGCTGGGGCGATCGCGCCAGCTCTGCAACAGCTGCAGCACGGCGCCGCGATCCTGATGGGGAACCTGCGCCGGCTGCTTGTCGATGACCGCCTCGTCCCCGTCCAGCCAACAGATGTTGCCCAGCTGGCGCAGGGCGCCGTAACGCGGGTCCTCGACCTGCAGCACGCTGCTCGACTGCAGGGCGTGTTCGCTGGCCAGCCACTCGGAGGTCAGCTGGTGGGCGCAGCCGGGCACCCCGGCCTCGCCGAACAGGCGTTGCCACTCGTAGGCCGGCTTGCTCAGAAACGCCGCCTTCATCTTCTCCGAGACCCGGTCCGCCCACTGCCGCGACAGCGGATAGGACAGCAGGGTGCACTCGGCGCCGGACGGCCAGTCCGCCACGTCCAGGTACGGGCTGTGGGTCGGAATCCCCAGGGCGGCGATCTCGTCCCACAGGCCCAACACCCGCAGGCAGGCGATCGGGTGCCGGGCATGGGAGCAGTTGACCGAATAGAAGGGCCGTCCGTCCCGGCAGACATAGGTGCGGTAGAAGGGATCGAGGAACTCCTGCAGATCCTCGTACTTAAGGTTCAGCGCCAGGCCCTGGCTACGACGGCGCTCGATCTCCCGCTCGCGCAGCGACTTGTAACGCTCGGGCAGCCCCTCGATGTGCATGGAGTTGTAGGCCAGCCCCTCCATCAGCGCCGCGGCGATGGGCACCTCGATGCGCTCGCCCTGACCGCTCGTGACCCGGGCGAACAGCGCCAGGGTCGCCGCGGTGGCGCCGAGCACCGCGGCGTAGGCCGACGCCAGGGGCAAGGGCGAGAAGGACGGGGTGATGCCCATCAGCACCCGGCTCAGGCCCATGTCGGTGAACTGGCCCACGGCCGCGGCGATGATGCCCTCCCAGGCCGGCAGCCCCGCGCACTCTTCATCCTTCTCGGAGAAACCCGGCAGGGACAGATAGACCAGCGCCGGGTTCAAGGCACGCATCGCCTCGGCGCCCAGGCCCAGGCGCTCCATCACCCCCGGACGGAAGTTTTCCACCAGCACGTCGGCATGCCTGACCAGCTCGACGGCCAGCTGCAGGTCCTGCTCGGACTTGAGGTCGAGGCTCACGCGCTGCTTGCCGCGGTTGAGGATGGCGTCGGCGGGATTGTCCCAGCGCGGCCCGCCAGGCGGGTCGATATGGATCACCTCGGCGCCCTGGTCGGCCAGCATCATCGCCACCGCCGGCCCGGCGATGTAGTGGCCGAAGTCGACGACTCGGTATCCGCTTAAGGGGCGCTGCTTGCTCGTATTCATGGTCACCTGCCGTTACGGGATGAGGACTGCAGGCAACGAGCCTAGGAAATTGCCGGCCCCGGGCATATCGGATAGTTTCGCACTGGCCGTTCGATTTTTTTGTACGGGGTGCAAACGGGGACACCGATGGACCTGCAGGCGATCAAGACCTTCCTGACTCTGGCCGATCTCAAGCGCCTGAGCCTGTGCGCCGAGCAGCTGTGCCTGACCAAGTCGGCGGTCAGCGCGCGCATCAAACAGCTCGAGGAGCAACTGCAGCAGCCGCTGTTCAGCCGCAGCCATGAAGGCATGAGCCTGACCCCCGCCGGCCGCCAGTTCTACCGCCATGCCATGGCCCTGCAGCAACGCTGGCAACGGGCCAGGCGCGAGCTGTCGCAACGCGACAGCAGCGCCGGCCTGCTGCGCCTGGGCGCCCATCCCAGCCTGGCCAGCGACCTGCTGTTCGAATGGGGCAGCGCGCTGAACCGGCAGGCGCCAGGGCTGCACCTGCACCTGGAGGCCGACTATTCCGGCGAGATCGTCCGCCAGGTTTCTGCCGGGGTTCTGGATATCGGCCTGATCTTCGTGGCCGACAGCACCGCCGGGCTGGTGGTGGAACAGGCCGGCGAGGACCGCCTGCTGATGGTTGCCAGGGGCGCCACCACACTGGAGCAGCTGTCCGCGGACGACTACCTGTATATCGACTGGGGCTGGGGCTACAACGCCGCCCATTCCGAGCGCCTGCCCCAGCTGCAGAACAGCCGGCTGAGCTGCGGCTTCGCCGAGCTGGGCCTGCCCTGGTTGCTCGCCAATGGCGGCGCGGCCTATCTGCCCGAACGCCAGGTGACCGCCCTGCTGCACAGCGGCGCGCTGTCACGGGTGACAGGCGCCCCCGAGTTCAAACGCCCGCTCTTCGTGACCTATGCCACCGACGCCCTGGAGCCCAAGCTGCTGCGCCTGGCCCTCGACGCCCTGGACGAGGTCATCGCGGCCGCCCGGCCGTAACGCGGAAACGACACGGGCCGCCCAGAGGCGGCCCGTGCGATACGGCGTACAGCTACGAGGGGTTAGGCGTTATCCGCCGGTTGCCCGGCCAGGGCCGGCTCCTCAGGCACTTCGCTCGAGTCCATGACCAGCGACTTGAGCACGCCGAAGGTCATCAGCAGTATCACCACGCTGAGCGGCAGGGCGGCGGCGATGTTGGCCG
The DNA here is from genome assembly GCF_051904775.1 of Pseudomonas sp. MBLB4123. Classification (NCBI taxonomy): domain Bacteria; kingdom Pseudomonadati; phylum Pseudomonadota; class Gammaproteobacteria; order Pseudomonadales; family Pseudomonadaceae; genus Pseudomonas; species Pseudomonas sp. MBLB4123. The sequence goes on along the minus strand of NZ_CP196711.1, from coordinate 3,839,978 downwards.
TCTGCAGTGCGTTGAGTCCGCCGGCGACCAGCAATACCCCGGCAACGCAGCCGATCACCGAACCCCAGAAGATGCGGAACAGCTTCGGCGGCTCCTGGTTGCCCAGCGACAGGATGGTGGTCAGCACCAGGGTGCCGGAGTCGGAGGAGGTGACGAACCAGCTGAGCAGCAGGAACACCAGCATGGCCGAGAGTATCCAGCCCATCGCGCCGGTGCCGGCGATGCCGTCGGCCGCACTGAACAGCGCCGCCGGCAGGTTCCAGGCATTCACCAGTTTCACCAGCTCGCCGCTGCCGGCGCCGCCTGCGGCATTCAGCTCCTGATAGAGCGCCGCGCCGCCGAAGATGCCCAGCCAGACGAAGATGATGAAGGTCGGTACGAACAGCACGCCGAGGACGAACTCGCGCAGGGTACGGCCACGGGAGATGCGCGCGATGAACAGGCCCACGAACGGCGCCCACGCCAGCCACCAGCCCCAGTAGAACACGGTCCAGCCGTTCTGCCAGGCCGCCGGGCCCTCCTCCTCGGGGAACCACAGGCCCATCTGCATGAAGTTGCCCAGGTAGCTGCCCACCGACTCGCCGAACATGCTCAGCAGCCAGGTGGTCGGTCCGCCGAACAGGAAGAAGGCCACCACCAGCGCGGAGATGACGATGTTCCACTCGGAGATGATCTTGATGCCGCGGCCCACGCCGGACAGCGCCGACAGGATCGAGACGATGGAGATCAGCGCGATCAGCACCAGCTGGGTGGTGGTGCCCGGGTCCACGCCGATCAGGCGCTCCAGACCCACGGCCATCTGGCTGACGCCCAGGCCCAGGGAGGTGGCGATGCCGAACACGCAGCCGAGCACGCCGAACAGGTCGACCACATGGCCGATCGGCCCGTAGATGCGGTCGCCGATGAAGGGGTGCAGGGCCGAGCGCAGGGCCAGCGGCAGCTTCTTGCGGTAGGCGAAGTAGGCCAGGGCCATACCGACGATGGCGTACACCGCCCAGCCATGGAAGCCCCAGTGGAAGTAGGTCACCCGCAGGGCATCCACCGCGCGGGCATGGTCGATGGCCGTGGCGCCGGCCATGTCGGCGTAGGGGTTGTTCGGGTAGCCGAAGGCGCCGCTGTTATCCAGGTAGAAGATCGGCTCGGCGACGCCGAAGAACAGGATGCCGATGCCGATACCGGCGGAGAACAGCATGGCGAACCAGGCGAAGTTGCTGAACTCGGGGCGGCTGTCGTCATCGCCCAGGCGCACGCCGCCGTAACGGGTGAAGACCAGCACGCAACAGACCAGAATGAAGAACACCATGGCCACCAGGTAGTACCAGCCGAATATCCCTTCGATCCAGCTGCGCGTCGCCCCGAACAGGCTGCCGGCCAGTTCCGAGTTGGCCCCGGCGAAGAGGACGAAGGCCAGGACCATGACTGCCGAGACGATGGTCATGCCCTTGTGCATGCCCTTGAAGAGACCTGCCTGACACAGCAGCTCCTCCTTGAATACGGTCGTGCCTGGGGCACGTCCGGGTTGCTCTTTCACTGTCGACATTTTGTTGTTCTCCCACGTGAAGCTGAGCTAATTGTTGTAATTATCCGTGTGTCGCACTTCTTCAAATTAATGAAGAGACTTTCCGTCCTGACGCTGCTGCGCCAGGGACTCACTTCGTGCTCCTCCGTCGCTGGATTCCCGGCACACCGGGCGCCGGGCAGGTTGAACGTGGCGAGGCCGCCAACACGCGGATGGCGGGCCGCTGCAAGTGCGCGAGCGCCTTCGGCCTGCCGCGGATTACACCTCTCGTGGCGCCCCGGCGATCGCTCCGTTACTGCGCAATAACGATACGAACTGCATTGTTATGAAGATGAAAAATCATTAGAAGCAATATAAAGGCGGCCTTTGACCCCGTTTTGCTTATCCCGCTGCCCTGCCGCCCGCCCTAGCGCTGCAACACATGGATGCGCGACAGCAACTCGTCGCGGTCGACATAGCAGCCCTTGAAGTGCCGCGCGCCGCTGGCCGGGTCGAACTCGGTGCGCGCATGCAGGGTGCGGCGGTTGTCGAAGCACCACAGCTGCCCGGCCGCCAACCGGCGCTGCACCCGGAAGCGCGGCTCGCGGGTCATGCCGATGAAGCGCCGGTAGGCGCTGTAGAACGCCGGCATGCGCTCGGCCGGGGCATCGAAGGGGCCGCGCAGGAAGTTGGCCATGCGCACCTCGCTGACCGCCCCCAGGGCGTCCAGGGCGATGATCGGCGCCAGGCAGCGATAGTCGCTGTTGCGGCTCTTGTTGCGGAACTCCACCGGCGTCGTGCACAGGACATGGAACAGTTCGGGCGCCTCCTGATGCAGCGCCTCGGCGACGGCAAAGCCGTCGACGAACACGCTCTCGCCGCCCGTCGCGTCGTTGACCAGGCAGTGCAGGAACTGCAGGCCCGGCTGCAGTTCGCGGGTCGGCAGGTCGGTGTGCAGCGGCAGGTTGAAGGCGGTGTAGGCGTTGCTGTCGGCATCGGCCTTGGACTGCACGTCGAACAGCACGCCGAAGTTGCTCTCGCGGATGAAGGAGATGCGCTTGGCCAGCTTCGGCAGCACGTCCTCGCTGGCCGGCACCTCGCGCAACTGGGTCAGGCCGACATCGCGCACCGCCAGCAACCAATGCAGCAGGGCATCGTCCTGCGTCATCACCGCCTGGTAGTCGAACTGCGGCAGCTGCTCGGCCAGCTCGGCGCCCCACAGCCGGGGTTGCGGGCGCTGGGCGCGGCGCTCGGCCCGCGAGGCCTCGTCGTAGGCATGGGCGCGCAGCCAACCGGGGTGATAGCGGCTGCGATGGCCATCCTGCCAGTCGATCAGCAGGTGGCCCTGCTCGTCGATGCGGGTGCGTTGCGGACTCAGCTCCTCCGGCACGTCGACGATCTCCAGCAGCTGCTCGCGGGTCACCCCGTACACGCACTGGCTGCAGGCGCAGTTGTCGCGCAACCACTGGTGGTGGAAGGGGCTGAGGCGGCCGTCGCTCCACAGCGTATCCAGCGCCTGCTCCCGGGGTTTGACGTCGAGCAGGTCGGCGACCACGGGATAGGTGCGCCAATCGGCGATGGGCGAGGCTTCGAGCGAGGGGTCCACGGCGTTCATAGCGATCTCCTGGCGGATGCTTGCGGTTATTGTTGTGTTCACGCCCGTTAGCGATAGCGGGGGCTGGGCGGCCTAGGCCCGGGCCGGCGGCAGGCCGATCACCCGGCCGACACAGGCCGGAGCCGGCAGTTCGCGATGGGCCTCGCCCAGGGCCAGCACACGGGGCAGCACCTGCGCGTCGAACGGCGCCGAGCGCGACGTGGCGCCGTCGATGTTCATCAGCATCTGCTCGCTCTCGGCCAGGGCCGCGGCGGCGCCCGGCCGGTACAGGCCGTGATGGACATGCAGGCGCTTGGCGTCGTGGGCCAGCAGCTGGGTGCGCACCTCCACCGCCTCGCCCAACTTGACCTCGTCGAGGTAATTCAGGTGGCACTCCAGGGTGTACAGGGTGTGCCCGCTGCGCGCGCGCCCGGCCTCGTCCAGGCCGAGGTGATCCATCAGCGCGTCGGTGGCGTAGCTGAAGATCAGCAGATAGAAGGCGTCGCGCAGGTGGCCGTTGTAGTCCACCCATTCGGGCAGTATCTCGGTGCGGTAGCTGGTCAGGGGTTGGGCCATGGTCATTTCTGGGTTCCCGAAACGTTCGCGCGACGCAAGGCGATTGCGCGCACTGGAGCAAAAGGTCCGGCCGCCGCCCTAGGCATTGGCCAGTGTATGGGTGTCGCCGTCGACGCTCAGCGCCTGGCCGCTGATCCTGGCCCCCGCCCTGGAGGCGAGGAACAGGATCATCGCGGCGATGTCCTCGGGGTCGATGAAGGTCTTCAGCGAGCACTGGCCGAGGTAGGCGGCGCGCACCGCCTCCTCGCTCTTGCCGCTGGCCCTGGCCTCGCGCGCGATCACCCCGTCCATGCGCGCGCCGCTGATCGAACCGGGGCAGATGGCGTTGACCCGGATGCCGTACTCGCCCACCTCCATGGCCAGGGACTTGGACAGGCCGGTGACCGCCCACTTCGCCGCCGCGTAGGGCGTGCGCAGCGGATAGCCCATGATCCCGGCGGTGGAGGAGATGTTGACGATCGCGCCGCTGCGGGCCGCCTTCATCGGCCCCAGGGCCTGCTTGCAGCAGTAGTAGGTGGAGTGCAGGTTGACGTCGAAGGTGGCCCGCCAGGACTGGCTGTCGAGCTCCTCGAGATGCCCGGCCGGACCGGCGATGCCGGCGTTGTTGACCAGTACGTCGAGGCCGCCGAGCTGCGCCTGGGCCTCGGCAAACCAGCGCTCGACCTCGGCTTCGTTGCCGACATCGACCAAGGCGCCGGCGAGGGCCGGTTGCTCGCCGAGCAGGGCATCCAGGGCCCGCGCATCGATGTCGCAGATGTGCACCCGGGCGCCGGCGGCGAGAAAGGCCAGGGCCGTGGCCCGGCCTATGCCCGAGGCACCGGCGCTGATCATCACCCGTTGTCCTTGCAGATCTGGATACATGGTATCTCCCCGTGGCTAAAGGTCCGTATCCCGGGCCCGCCCTGCACCCTGCCGGGCGAGCCCGCGGGTGACTAGTCGGCGAAACCGAAGCCGTGCTTGGCCTTGGTCGCCTTGATCGCGTCCATCACCGCCATCAGGCAGTCGTCGCGGTAGCGCTCCAGCTCGGCGATGCTGCGCTCGCCCTGCTGCACCGCGGTGCCTTCGACCACGCTGTCGATCAGCCCCTCGGTCAGCTCCGGCGCCTCCAGGTAGGTCCAGGGCAATTTGAGCGCCGGACCGAACTGCGACATGAAGTGGCGCATGCCGGCATCGCCGCCCGCCAGGGTGTAGGTCAGGAAACTGCCCATGAACGACCAGCGCAGGCCGGCGCCGAAGCGGATCGCGTCGTCGATCTCGCCGGTGGTGGCCACGCCGTCGTTGACCAGGTGCAGCGACTCGCGCCACAGCGCTTCGAGCAGGCGGTCGGCGATGAAGCCCGGCACCTCCTTGCGCACGTGCAGCGGGCGCATGCCCAGCGATTCGTAGACCGCGATCGCGGCCTGCACGGCCTCGGCCGAGGTCTTCTCACCGCCGACCACCTCCACCAACGGCAGCAGGTAGACCGGGTTGAACGGGTGGCCGACCACGCAACGCTCGGGGTGTACGGCACCTTCGTAGAACTCGCTGGGCAGCAGGCCCGAGGTGCTCGAGCCGATCAGCACGTTCGGCCGCGCGGCGGCGCTGATCTTGGCGTGCAGCTCGCACTTGAGCTCGAGGCGCTCCGGCGCGCTCTCCTGGATGAAGTCGGCGTTCTTCACGCACTCCTCGATGGTGGCGACGAAGCGCAGCCGCTCCGGCGCGGCGCCGGGCGCCAGGCCCTGCTGCTTGAGGGCCGGCCAGGCGTTGGCGATGCGCGCGCGCAGCGCCTGCTCGGCGCCGGGCGCCGGGTCCCAGGCCACCACGTCGAGGCCGTGAGCCAGGGCGCGGGCGATCCAGCCGGCGCCGATCACGCCGGTGCCGAGGGCGGCGAAGGTTTTCAGTTCGGTGACGAAGGCCATGATGATTCCTGCAGGTGGCCCGGAGCAGGTCCGGGCGGGTCGTTCGGTCCGGCCCGGAGGCACTCCGGGCCATTGCTTGAGAGGCGTGACTCAGCCGCGCGGCTTGAGGCCCATCTTGGCGCGGCCCTCGGCCGGGGTCAGGGCACGGCCGCCGAGGCGCTGGATGATCTCGATGGCGCGCTCGACCAGCTGGCCGTTGGTGGCGTAGACGCCCTTGTCCAACCAGATGTTGTCTTCCAGGCCGACCCGTACGTGGCCGCCCAGCAGCATGGCCTGGGCGACCATCGGCATCTGCATGCGGCCGATGCCGAAGCCCGCCCAGTTGGCGCCTGCCGGCAGGTTGTCGGCCATGGCCTTCATGCTGGTGGTGTCCGCCGGCGCGCCCCAGGGGATGCCCAGGCACAGCTGGAACAGCGGGTCCTCCAGCAGGCCTTCCTTGAGCATCTGCTTGGCGAACCACAGGTGGCCGGTGTCGAAGATCTCCAACTCGGCCTTCACCCCCAACTCGGTGATGCGCTTGGCGCCGGCGCGCAGCTGGGCCGGGGTGGACACGTAGATGTAATCGCCGTCGCCGAAGTTCAGGGTGCCGCAGTCCAGGGTGCAGATCTCCGGACGCAGGGCCTCGATGTGGGCCAGGCGGGTCAGCGGGCCGACCAGGTCGGTGCCGGCGCCGAACTCCAGGGGCTGTTCGCCCGGGCCGATCTCCAGGTCGCCGCCCATGCCGGCGGTGAGGTTGATGATCACGTCGGTGTCGCTCTCGCGGATGCGCTCGACCACCTCGCGGTACAGCTCGACGTCGCGGCTCGGCTTGCCGGTCTTGGGGTCGCGCACATGGCAGTGGGCCACGGTGGCGCCGGCCCTGGCCGCCTCGATGGCGGCGTCGGCGATCTGCTTGGGGGTGACCGGGATGGCCGGGTGCTTGCCGACGGTGTCGCCGGCGCCGGTGACCGCACAGGTGACGATGACTTCGTAATTCATGGGGTTGGCATCCTTATTCGGGGCGAGTGGGGGCCGTACGCCCGGCGGGGGCGCACGGCACGGCGATTGTTCAGGGAAGGTGGGCGCGAGCCCGTTTTTACTCGAGTGCGGCCTGCACGGCGGCGAGACCGTCCTGGCCATCGAAGGTGGTCACGCCGGCCAGCAGCCGGCTGAGTTCCTGCGGGTTGTCCTTGAGCCATTGGCGCGCCACGGCCTTGGCATCCTCGCGGGCCATGATCGGCTCCATCAGCTGGCTCTCCTGGGCGGCGCTGAAGGTCAGGTTCTCCAGCAGGCGGCCGGCGTTGGGGCAACGCTGCGGGTAGTCCGGGGCGACCACTGTCCACACCGTGGCCAGGCCCTCGTCGGCGCCGAACACGTCTTCACTGCCGGTCAGGTAGGTCAGGTCCAGCTTGATGTTCATCGGGTGCGGCTTCCAGCCGAAGAACACCACCGGCTTGTTGTTCTTCACCGCCCGGCTGACCGCGGCGAGCATGGCCGCCTCGCTGGACTCGACCAGCTTGAAGCCGCCGAGGCCGAACTGATCGGTGTCGATCATCTTCTGGATGGTGGTGTTGGCGCCGGTGCCCGGGTCGATGCCGTAGATCTTGCCGTCCAGCTGTTCGCGGAACTTGGCGATGTCGGCATAGGTCTTCAGCCCCGCCTCGGCCAGGTAGGTCGGCACCGCCAGGCTGGAGATGCCGTCGGCCAGGCCCGGCTCGGCGAGCACCTTGACCTCGCCCTTGGCCAGGAACGGCTTGATGTTGTCGTCCATCAGCGGCTTCCAGTAGCCGAGGAAGAAGTCCACCTGCTTCTTGCCGATGCCGGAGAAGATGATTTGCTGCGAGGCTTGGGTCTGGGTGGTCTGATAACCCAGCTCCTCCAGCAGGGTTGCCGCCACGGCGGTGGTGGCCACCACGTCGGTCCAGCCGACCAGGCCGATGCGCGCCTTCTGGCAACTGGCATCCTCGGCCGCCAGCAGCGACGAGCTGAACAGGGTGACCAGGCAGCAGCCGGCGATTCGCTTGAGACCTTTCATTGTTGCGCCCTCATATGAGCTTTACGGTTTGTCCTTGTTCTTATGCACAAGCCCTGCGGCTTAGTCCCGTGCCGGGCAGTCGAGACCCGATGGCGTCACAGTACGCAGCCGCATACGGGGGAAATCGCACTAAAACGACCACCTGTTGAACCAAAGCGACGATCTTTGTTGCACAGGCTGACGCATTGGCATTTAGTTGATCCCCTGCCTCGGCGAGACGCATTCATGCCCCAGACATTCTGGTTCCTCCTGCTACCCGGCTTCTCCATGATGGGCCTGATGTCGGCCATCGAGCCGCTGCGGGTGGCCAACCGCTTCACCTCCACGCCCTACCGCTGGCGCCTGCTCAGCCCGGACGGCGAGGCGGTGCAGAGCAGCAATGGCATGTCGCTCAATGTCGACGGCGCCCTGGCGGCGCCCGGCGGCAGCGACAACCTGTTCGTGGTGGCCGGCTTCGACCCGCTGGCGCACTGCGACGCGCGCCTGATCGCCTGGCTGCGCCGCGCCGACCACAGCGCGGCGCTGCTCGGCGGCATCGACACCGGCAGTTTCGTCCTGGCCGAGGCCCGGCTGTTCGAACAGCAGCGCCTGACCCTGCACTGGGAGGCGATCGAGGCCTTCAAGGAACGCTACCCGCGCCTGGCGGTGACCCAGGAGCTGTTCGAGATCGACGGCCGGCGCATCACCAGCGCCGGCGGCACCGCGACCCTCGACCTGATGCTCTCGCTGATCGGCCGCGACCACGGCGAGGAACTGGCCCTGCAGGTGTCCGAACAGTTCGTCCTGGGCCGCATCCGCACCCGCCAGGACCACCAGCGCATGCAGATCGCCAGCCGCTACGACCTGCACAACAAGAAGCTGGTGCAGGTGATCGGCGAGATGGAGCGCAACAGCGAACACCCCCTCGGCTCCCAGGCCCTGGCCGAGCTGGTCAACATCACCCCGCGCCAGCTCGAACGGCTGTTCCGCAAGCACCTTAACGAGACGCCCTCGACCTTCTACCTCAACCTGCGCCTGGACAAGGCCCGCCAGCTGCTGCGCCAGACCGACCTCAGCGTGCTGGAGGTCGGCCTGGCCTGCGGCTTCGAGTCGTCCTCCTACTTCTCGCGCTGCTACCGCGCGCGCTTCGCCAGCTGCCCCAGCCAGGATCGCCACGAGCATCCGCCGGCCTGAACGCCCGCCCCGGCGCCGGGCAAAAGGCCCCAGGCCGGCAGCCACGCGGGCTGCAGGCGAGCCGGCGGCGGGACCGGGGCGCGGCCTTATCCGATCACGACACGGCATTGACGCTTTCGGCAAACCCCCAGTCGTTTTTGCATCGGGTCCCCCCGCCCCCAAGGAATATGCTGCCCCCAAAGCGCCAACAGCGGGTTTGGCGTCACGAACCAGAAGGGGACAGCCTGATGAGCCCAACCGAATTGCACGCCGACAGCATCGTCATCGACGGTCTGATCATCGCCAAGTGGAACCGCGAACTGTTCGAAGACATGCGCAAAGGCGGCCTGACCGCGGCCAACTGCACCGTATCGGTCTGGGAGGGCTTCCAAGCCACCGTCAACAGCATCGCCGCCAGCAACAAGCTGATCCGCGAGAACAGCGACCTGGTGGTCCCGGTGCGCACCACCGCCGACATCCATGCGGCCAAGGCCCAGGGCAAGACCGGCATCATCTACGGCTTCCAGAACGCCCACGCCTTCGAGGACCAAATCGGCTACGTCGAGGTGTTCAAGCAGCTCGGCGTGGGCATCGTGCAGATGTGCTACAACACCCAGAACCTGATCGGCACCGGTTGCTACGAGCGCGACGGCGGCCTGTCCGGCTTCGGCCGCGAGATCGTCGCCGAGATGAACCGCGTCGGCATCATGTGCGACCTGTCCCACGTCGGCTCGAAGACCTCCGAGGAGGTCATCCTCGAGTCGCAGAAGCCGGTGTGCTACTCCCACTGCCTGCCGTCCGGCCTGAAAGAGCACCCGCGCAACAAGTCCGACGAGGAACTGAAGTTCATCGCCGACCACGGCGGCTTCATCGGCGTGACCATGTTCGCGCCCTTCCTGAAGAACGGCATCGACTCGACCATCGACGACTACGCCGAGGCCATCGAGTACGTGATGAACATCGCCGGCGAGGATGCCATCGGCATCGGCACCGACTTCACCCAAGGCCACGGCAAGGAATTCTTCGAGTACCTGACCCACGACAAGGGCTACGCCCGCCGCCTGACCAACTTCGGCAAGATCGTCAACCCGCTGGGCATTCGCACCGTCGGCGAGTTCCCCAACCTGACCGAGACCCTGCTCAAGCGCGGCATGCCCGAGCGCACCGTGCGCAAGGTCATGGGCGAGAACTGGGTCCGCGTACTCAAGGACGTCTGGGGCGAGTAAGCCCTCCCCTACTACTTACCGCAGCCCTCTCCCCCAACGGGAGAGGGGCTAGACCACCGAATTCCGGAGTTTGAAGATCATGGCAAAACACGCCCCCGAAATGCCCATCGAAGTCGACAGCGAAACCGGCGTCTGGACCACCGACGCCCTGCCGATGCTCTACGTGCCGCGGCATTTCTTCGTCAACAACCACATCGGCATCGAGGAAGTCCTCGGCGCCGAGGCCTATGCCGAGATCCTCTACAAGGCCGGCTACAAGTCCGCCTGGCACTGGTGCGAGAAGGAAGCCGAATGCCATGGCCTGTCCGGCGTGGCGGTGTTCGAGCACTACATGAAGCGCCTGTCGCAGCGCGGCTGGGGCCTGTTCAAGATCCAGTCGATCGACCTCGACAAGGGCACCTGCGAGGTGCGCCTGGACCACTCCGCCTTCGTCTACGTGTACGGCCAGTGCGGGCGCAAGGTCGACTACATGTTCACCGGCTGGTTCGCCGGCGCCATGGACCAGATTCTCCAGGCCCAGGGCAGCAGCATCCGCACCCAGGCCGAGCAGGTCTACGGCGCTTCGGAAGAAGGCCACGACCACGGTCTTTTCGTCGTCAAGCCGCTCTAAGTCGAGGAACGAGTCATGGCCTTCGAAGCAATGTTCCAGCCGATCCAGATCGGCAAACTGACCATCCGTAACCGCGTGCTGTCCACCGCCCACGCCGAGGTCTACGCGACCGACGGCGGCATGACCACCGAGCGCTACGTCAAGTACTACGAAGAGAAGGCCAAGGGCGGCATCGGCCTGGCCATCTGCGGCGGCTCCTCGGTGGTGGCCATCGACAGCCCGCAGGAGTGGTGGGCCTCGGTGAACCTGTCCACCGACCGCATCATCCCGCACTTCCAGAACCTGGCCGACGCCATGCACAAGCATGGCGCCAAGATCATGATCCAGATTACCCACATGGGTCGTCGCTCGCGCTGGGACGGCTTCAACTGGCCGACCCTGATGTCGCCGTCCGGCATCCGCGAGCCCGTGCACCGTGCCACCTGCAAGACCATCGAGGTCGAGGAGATCTGGCGGGTGATCGGCAACTACGCCCAGGCCGCGCGCCGCGCGAAGGAAGGCGGCCTGGACGGCATCGAGCTGTCGGCCGTGCACCAGCACATGATCGACCAGTTCTGGTCGCCGCGCGTCAACAAGCGTACCGACGAGTGGGGCGGCACCTTCGAGGGCCGCATGAAGTTCGGCCTGGAAGTGCTCAAGGCCGTGCGCAAGGAAGTCGGCGACGACTTCTGCGTGGGCATGCGCATCTGCGGTGACGAGTTCCACCCGGACGGCCTGTCCCACGAGGACATGAAGCAGATCGCCAAGTACTACGACGACACCGGCATGCTCGACTTCATCGGCGTGGTCGGTTCGGGTTGCGACACCCACAACACCCTGGCCAACGTCATCCCCAACATGAGCTTCCCGCCGGAGCCCTTCCTCCATCTGGCGGCCGGCATCAAGGAAGTGGTCAAGGTCCCGGTGCTGCACGCGCAGAACATCAAGGACCCGAACCAGGCCACGCGCATCCTGGAAGGCGGCTATGTCGACATGGTCGGCATGACCCGCGCGCACATCGCCGACCCGCACCTGATCGCCAAGATCAAGATGGGCCAGGTCGACCAGATCAAGCAGTGCGTCGGCGCCAACTACTGCATCGACCGCCAGTACCAGGGTCTGGACGTGCTGTGCATCCAGAACGCCGCGACCTCCCGTGAGTACATGGGCCTGCCGCACATCATCGAGAAGACCACTGGCGTCAAGCGCAAGGTGGTGGTGGTCGGTGGTGGCCCGGCCGGCATGGAGGCGGCGCGCGTCGCCGCCGAGCGTGGCCACGACGTCACCCTGTTCGAGAAGAAGGACCAGCTCGGCGGGCAGATCACCACCGCCGCCAAGGCGCCGCAGCGCGACCAGATCGCCGGCATCACCCGCTGGTACCAGCTGGAACTGGCCCGTCTGAACATCGACCTGCGCCTGGGCACCGGCGCCGACCCCGAGTCCATCATGGACCTGCGTCCTGATGTGGTGGTGTTGGCCAACGGCGGCCATCCGTTCCTCGAGCAGAACGAGCACTGGGGCGCCGCAGAAGGCCTGGTGGTCAGCAGCTGGGACATCCTCGACGGCAAGGTCGCCCCGGGCAAGAACGTGCTGGTGTACGACACCATCTGCGAATTCGGCGGCATGTCGGCGGCGGACTTCCTCGCCGACAAGGGCAGTCAGGTGGAGATCGTCACCGACGACATCAAGCCGGGCGTGGCCATGGGCGGCACCTCCTTCCCCACGGCCTACCGCAGCGTGTACCCCAAGGAAGTGATCATGACCGGCGACATGATGCTGGAAAAGGTCTACCGCGAGGGCGACAAGCTGGTGGCGGTACTGGAGAACGAATACACAGGTGCAAAAGAGGAAAGGGTGGTCGACCAGGTGGTGGTGGAGAACGGCGTGCGTCCGGACGAAACCCTCTACTACGCGCTGAAGGAAGGCTCGCGCAACAAGGGCCAGATCGATGTCGAGGCGCTGTTCGCGATCAAGCCGCAGCCCTGCCTGTCGGAAGCCGGCGACGGCTACCTGCTGTTCCGCATCGGCGACTGCGTGGCCCAGCGCAACACCCACGCGGCGATCTACGACGCCCTGCGTCTGTGCAAGGACTTCTAAAGCGGAAGTCGCTCCGTCGGGAGGGTTGGCCCCAGGCCAACCCTCCACGATGCCGTCAGGCATCACCGTAACGCCGATCGATGGGTTGCGCCGCCAGGCGGCCAGCCCATCCTACGGGCTCTGCGCTGATTTCTCGGTCCCTGCTGAGGAGACCCGATGATGTTGAACACCCTTCTCCCCATTCTGCTGTTCGCCGCCCTGGCCCTGGCCGTGCTCGGCGCCGCCAAGCGCTTCCTGATGTGGCGCCGCGGCAAGCCGGCCCAGGTCGACTGGATCGGCGGCCTGCTGGCCATGCCGCGCCGCTACCTGGTCGACCTGCACCACGTGGTCGAGCGCGACAAGTACATGTCCAAGACCCACGTGGCCACCGCCGGCGGCTTCGTCCTGGCCGCCGTGCTGGCGATCCTGGTGCACGGTTTCGGCCTGCACAACCGGATTCTCGGCTTCGCCCTGCTGGCCGCCACGGTGCTGATGTTCGTCGGTGCGCTGTTCGTCGCCAAGCGCCGCAAGAATCCCCCGGCGCGCCTGTCCAAGGGCCCGTGGAACCGCCTGCCGAAGAGCCTGCTGATGTTCTCGGTGAGCTTCTTTATCGCGACGCTCCCCGTCGCGGGCATCCTGCCGGCCGACTTCGGCGGCTGGGTCCTGGCCGTCATCCTCGCGGTCGGCGTGGCCTGGGGCGTGTCCGAGCTGTTCTTCGGCATGACCTGGGGCGGGCCGATGAAGCACGCCTTCGCCGGCGCCCTGCACCTGGCCTGGCACCGCCGCGCCGAGCGCTTCGGCGGCGGCCGCTCGAGCGGCCTCAAGGCGCTGAACCTGGACGACGTGTCCGCGCCCCTGGGCGTGGAAAAACCCACCGACTTCACCTGGAACCAGCTGCTCGGTTTCGACGCCTGCGTGCAGTGCGGCAAGTGCGAGGCCATGTGCCCGGCCTTCGCCGCCGGCCAGCCGCTGAACCCGAAGAAGCTGATCCAGGACATGGTCATCGGCCTGGCCGGCGGCAACGACGCCAAGTTCGCCGGCAGCCCCTACCCGGGCATCCCGCTGGGTGAGCACGGCGGCGGCCCGCACCAGCCGATCGTGGTCCAGGGCGGCAAGGGCCTGGTGGAGGCCGACACCCTGTGGTCCTGCACCACCTGCCGGGCCTGCGTCGAGGAGTGCCCGATGATGATCGAGCACGTCGACGCCATCGTCGACATGCGCCGCCACCTGACCCTGGAGAAGGGCGCGACCCCGAACAAGGGCGCCGAGGTGCTGGACAACCTGATCGCCACCGACAACCCCGGCGGCTTCGCCCCGGGCGGCCGCCTGAACTGGGCGGCGGACCTCAACCTGGCGCTGATGAGCGAGAAGAAGGAAGCCGAGGTGCTGTTCTGGGTCGGTGATGGCGCCTTCGACATGCGCAACCAGCGCACCCTGCGCGCCTTCGTCAAGGTGCTCAAGGCCGCCGACGTCGACTTCGCCGTGCTCGGCCTGGAAGAGCGCGACAGCGGCGACGTGGCCCGGCGCCTGGGCGACGAGGCGACCTTCCAGACCCTGGCCAAGCGCAACATCGCCACCATGAGCCAGTACCGCTTCAAGAAGATCGTCACCTGCGACCCGCACAGCTTCCACGTGCTGAAGAACGAGTACGGCGCCCTCGGCGGCCATTACGAAGTCCTGCACCACAGCACCTATATGGACGAACTGATTGCCTCGCAGAAATTGAATCTCGGTACCCACAAGGGCGGCAGCGTCACCTACCACGACCCCTGCTACCTGGGCCGCTACAACGGCGAGTACGAGGCGCCGCGCAGCGTACTCAAGGCCATCGGCATCGAAGTGAAGGAAATGGAACGCTCCGGCTTCCGCTCGCGTTGCTGCGGCGGCGGCGGCGGCGCGCCGATCACCGACATCCCCGGCAAGCAGCGGATTCCCGACATGCGCATGGTCGACATCAAGGAAACCGGCGCCGAACTGGTCGCCGTGGGCTGTCCGCAGTGCACCGCGATGCTCGAAGGCGTGGTCGCGCCGCGCCCGGAGATCAAGGACATCGCCGAACTGGTCGCCGACGTGCTGCTGGAGGCCCCCGCCCCGGCGAAGAAGCCGGCGCCCACCAAGCCTGAAGCCCTGGAGGTGCACTGATGAGCGACATTATCCGCCGCGATCCCCGCGCCGAATGGATCGCCCGCAACCGCCTGCACCCGCTGCACGCGGCCATGCAGGTGGCGCAGACCAGCTGGATGGGACCCAACGGCGTCATCCGCAAGAACCCCCACGCGGTCGGCTTCATCGGCCCCAACGGCATCAAGCGCATCGACCGCTCCGGCGCCCAGCAGGGCGGCGGCCAGAAGCGCACGGCGGCCGCGGCCGCGGTGCAGCTGCCGTTGCACCTGGTCGAGCAGCCGGCGTTCTACATCGCCGTGGTCCCGGACATGGTCGGCGGCCGCCTGTCGGCCCACGACAAGGACCTGCTCGGCCTGGCCCACAAGCTGGCCGCCGACGGCGGTGCGGTGCTGGCCGTGGTGTTCGGCGAGCATAAGGAGAGCGCCTTCGACACCGCCGGCGTCGACCGCCTGCTGCAGATCGACGGCGAGGCCTTCGACGGCTACGCCCCGGAACAGCGCGTGCTGGCCCTCAGCGCCGTGGAAAGCCAGCTGGCGCCGCGCCACTGGCTGCTGCCCGACAGCCGCACCGGTGGCGGCGAGTTGGGTCGGCGCCTGGCCGCCAAGCTCGGCGAGCGTCCGGCCACCCGCGTCTGGCAGGTCGCCGACGGCCAGTGCATCGGCCGCGCCGGTGCCGGCCAGCAGGACCTGGCCCGCCAGGCCCCGCGGCTGATCCTGGCCGCCGCCGAATGTGCCGAGCCGGTCGGCGACACCCGCCACGAGGTGCGCCCGCTGGCGCTGGAAAGCCAGATCGCCCACAGCCTGCCGCGCATCGAGGACCTCGGCGCGGTGGCCGTGGACCCGGCCCTGATCCCCATGGCCGAGGCCGAGTTCATCCTCTCCGGCGGCAACGGGGTCAAGGACTGGCAGCAGTTCCACCAGGCCGCCCAGATCCTCGGCGCCACCGAGGGCGCCTCGCGGGTGGCGGTGGACGACGGCTTCATGCCGCGCGACCGCCAGGTCGGCGCCACCGGTACCTGGGTCACCGCACGGGTCTACCTGGCGGTCGGCATCTCCGGCGCCATCCAGCACCTGCAGGGCATCGGCGCCTGCGACAAGGTGGTGGCGGTGAACATGGACCCGGGCTGCGACATGATCAAGCGTGCCGACCTGTCGGTGATCGGCGACTCGGCGCAGATCCTTGCGGCACTGATGGACAAGGTCAGCGCCTATCGCCAGGGAGGTGCCCGTGATGCGGCCTGATGCTCTCGGCGCCCGGATCGCTTCCGGGCCGTTCGCAACTTTTTCCCGGATGCATTCCGGGCTACGGGTGAGCCATGACTGACTTGAACATCATCACCCTGGTCTCGGTCGGCGCCCACCCGACCTCCGGCCGCGCCCGGCGCGCCGAACAGGATTCGCGCGCCGTCGAACTGGGCCTGCGCCTGGCCGGCGACAAGCTGCAGGTGCTGCACGCCGGCGATCCCCAGGAGGAGGCCCTGCGTGCCTACCTGGGCATGGGCCTGGCGGAGATGGCGGTACTCGAGCAACCCAAGCAGGCCGACGCCCTGCCGGCGCTGACCCGCTACCTGCAGGAGGCCGGCGCCCAGCTGGTGCTGACCGGCAGCCAGGCGGAAACCGGCGAAGGTTCGGGCATGCTGCCCTTCCTCCTGGCCGAGCGCCTGGGCTGGCCCCTGGTGGTCGGCCTGGCCGAGGTGGAGAAGGTGGAGAACGGCGTGGCCCAGGTGCTGCAGGCCCTGCCCCGCGGCCAGCGCCGCCGCCTGCGGGTACGCCTGCCGTTCCTCGCCAGCGTCGACAATGCCGCGCCGACCGCTCGCCAGAGTGCCTTCGGCCCGGCTCGCCGCGGCCAATTGCGTGCCGAAGACGTGGCCGTGGTCGAGGACGGGCTGCTGGCCGAGGCCCAGCTGCAACCGGCCCGTCCGCGCCCCAAGCGCCTCAAGGTGATCAAGGCCAAGACCGGTGCCGAGCGGATGAAGGCGGCCACCGCCAAGGCCTCCGGC
This sequence comes from Pseudomonas sp. MBLB4123, assembly GCF_051904775.1. Lineage (NCBI taxonomy): Bacteria > Pseudomonadati > Pseudomonadota > Gammaproteobacteria > Pseudomonadales > Pseudomonadaceae > Pseudomonas > Pseudomonas sp. MBLB4123. The sequence goes on along the minus strand of NZ_CP196711.1, from coordinate 3,823,232 downwards.
GGCGGCGGTCAGGTGCTCAAAGATGTCTCGCCACAGGAAGGCGCGGAGGCTATCTTCAAGCTACTGATCGAAGAGGGTGTGCTGCGCTAGTCTCAGCCACCGATGCGCAGGGGGCCATGCCGCGGCACGGCCCGTCCTGCCTCGCCAATTGAGGGAGAAACCGGACCATGATGCACGCCGACCTGATCGACCAAGAGGACTTCCGCGACCGCCTGGTGGCCCTGGGCCTGTCCATTCCCCCCGGCGTCAGCGCCGAGCAGGCCTGCGAATACGCGGTGCAGGGCCTCAGCCCGGATCGCGCCCTGGCCCTGCGCCGACTGGTCGAGGAGCTGCTGGGCGGCAACGCCACCCTGCTGCCGACCGTGCGCGAGGCGATTTCCCGGCACCTGTTGCCGGCCCTGGCGCCTCGCGGATAGGCTTTTAGCGGCAATGAAAAAGGGGCGCTATAAGCGCCCCTTTTTCATTGCCCGGTCATTGCTGGCGATGTGGATAGAGCTTGACGCTGGCGAAGGTCGACTCGCCCTGGGCGCGACTCAGCGCGGTCATCGCCGTGGACGTGGAGGTGGACGGCCGCAGCAGGTCTTCCGGCATCGGCACCAGGCCCACCACGCTGGTGGAGGTCTGCCCCGCGCGCTCGTCGCGCGGCGGGATGCCGAAGTACTCGCGGTAGCACTTGGAGAAGTGCGGGGTGGAGACGAAGCCGCACACCGAGGCCACCTCGATGATCGACATCGAGGTCTGCTTGAGCAGCTGGCGCGCGCGGATCAGGCGCAATTTGAGGTAGTAGCGCGACGGCGAGCAGTGCAGGTACTTCTGGAACAGGCGCTCGAGCTGGCGGCGCGATACGTCGACGTAGCAGGCCAGCTCGTCGAGGTCGATCGGCTCCTCCAGATTGGCCTCCATCAGCGCGACGATTTCCTGCAACTTCGGCTGGTTGGTGCCGAGCATGTGCTTGAGCGGCACGCGCTGATGATCCTGCTCGTTGCGGATACGCTCGTAGATGAACATCTCGGAGATCGCCGCCGCCAGCTCGCGACCGTGCTCGCGGCCGATCAGGTGCAACATCATGTCCATCGGCGCGGTGCCGCCGGACGAGGTGTAGCGGCTGCGGTCGATGGAGAACAGGCGGGTGGTGATGGCCGCCCGGGGGAAGGCCTCCTGCATCGCCGCGAGGAATTCCCAGTGCACGCTGCAGTCGAAGCCGTCGAGCAGGCCGGCCTTGGCCAGCGCCCAGCTGCCGGTGCACACGCCGCCCAGCTGGCGGCCATGACGGGCCTGGACCTGCAGCCAGTGCAGGTGCTCGCGGGTGACGCTGTGCTGGATGTCGACGCCGCCGCAGACGATCACCGTATCCAGGGCCGGCGCATTGTCCAGGCCGGCATCGGGGGTGATCTGCAGGCCATCGCTGGCGCTCACCGGCAGGCCGCTCTGGGTCAGGGTGTACCAGCGATACAGCTCATTGCCGGAGAGCTGGTTGGCCATGCGCAGAGGTTCCACGGCCGAAGCCAGGGAAATCAGGGTGAAGTTGTCCAGCAACAGGAAGCCAATGGACTGCGGAACACGGTTCTGGGGCTGGGCCCCTGGAGTGGACTGCGACATCAGTGAAACCCTCACGCTAAGCACGTAGTGGAGCCTTCGTGGCGAGGCTCTTCATCTTGTTCTTCCGGAAGTTAAGACAACCCCGGACCGGTTTGCATCACGAAGCAAACGCCGTGCCTAATCTAAATTGGCTGTTCAATTAAAAATGAAACATCCAATCTACGTGCCATGCGGCCTTCTCGGGAGCGACAGAACGATTCTATTTGCGACGTGAAACGCCACTTTTCCGGGCGTTTGAGCATTTCGGTAGCACCGCCGAAGCGGGAAGTTGTCACCCCAGCATTCGTGGGGGTAACACCGCTAGCCGACCAGTGGCACGCCATCTGACCGATGGGTCAGACCCAGGGTGCCACCTGGCCGACCCGCGCCCCGCACCGCAGGAGTGCAGGGCACAGAGCCCGCCTGGCAAAAAAGGGACGGGCAGCATCGCGCCACGCCCCCAAGTAAAGCCCGGGCCGGAGTGGCCGGCACCTCAACACTCGACCGCGCTGACCGCCAGGCCGCCGCGCGAGGTTTCCTTGTACTTGTCGTGCATGTCGGCACCGGTATCGCGCATGGTGCGGATCACCCGGTCGAGCGAGATGAAGTGCTCGCCGTCGCCGCGCAGGGCCATCTGCGCGGCGTTGATCGCCTTCACCGCGGCGATGGCGTTGCGCTCGATGCACGGCACCTGGACCAGGCCGCCGACCGGGTCGCAGGTCAGCCCCAGGTTGTGCTCCAGGCCGATCTCGGCGGCGTTCTCCAGCTGCTCCGGGGTCGCGCCGAGGATCTCCGCCAGGCCCGCGGCGGCCATGGCGCAGGCCGAACCGACCTCGCCCTGGCAGCCCACTTCGGCGCCGGAGATCGAGGCGTTCTTCTTGCACAGGATGCCCACGGCGGCGGCCGCCAGCAGGTAGTCGACCACGTCGGCCTCGCTCACCGCCGGGCTGAAGCGCACGTAGTAGTGCAGCACCGCCGGGATGATCCCCGCCGCGCCGTTGGTCGGCGCGGTCACCATGCGTCCGCCGGCGGCGTTCTCCTCGTTCACCGCCAGGGCGAACAGGTTGACCCACTCCATGCCGCTCAGGGTCGAGCCGATCACGTTGGGCTTGCTCATCTCCTGCAGGCTGCGGTGCAGCTTGGCGGCGCGGCGCTTGACGTTGAGGCCGCCGGGCAGGATGCCTTCCTGCTTCAGGCCGTTGTCCACGCAGTCGCGCATGGCCTGCCACAGGCGCATCAGGCCGGCGCGGATCTCCGCCTCGCTGCGCCAGGCTTTCTCGTTCTCCATCATCAGCTGGGACACGCGCAGGCCGTGCTGCTTGCACAGGCTCAGCAGCTCGGCGGCGCTGGAGAAATCGTAGGGCAGCCGGGTGCTGTCCTGATCCAGCTGGCCGGCGGCGGCCTGCTCGGCATCGACCACGAAGCCGCCGCCGATCGAGTAGTAGGTGTCGCTGTGCAGCTCATGACCGTCGTCGGCGAAAGCGACCAGGGTCATGGCATTGGGGTGGTAGGGCAGGTTCTCCTCCAGCAGCAGCATGTCGCGCTGCCAGTCGAAGGCCACCGCCAGGCGACCGTCCAGCTGCAGCTGGCCACTCTCGCGCAGCGCCTCGATGCGCGGGGCGATCTGGCTCGGGTCGATGCTGTCGGGCCACTCGCCCATCAGGCCCATGATCACCGCGGTGTCGCTGCCGTGGCCGACGCCGGTGGCCGACAGCGAGCCGTACAGACGCACCTCGACACGGCCGACGCGCTCGAGCATATGACGCTCGCGCAGGGCGCCGACGAACAGGGCCGCGGCACGCATGGGGCCAACGGTATGGGAGCTGGACGGCCCGATACCGATCTTGAACAGGTCGAACACACTAATAGCCACGACAATCTCCTGAACTGGGTCCTGCAATGGCGCCATCATCGAGATTTCCCGGGCAGGCCGGAGTCCCACACCGACTCGTCCATGTCCAAATCCGTCAGTGGGCGGCGCGTTCGTCGAACACCCCCACGGGCTTTCGTGACCCAGCTGACACTTTTTCCGCACAGGCGGCACGAAATGCGACAAAAGCGTTCCGTACGCGACCTCGCGCGTAGGCAATAGTCCGGCTCTGGCGCCATGATCCAGGCGCCCCCTGCGCCGGCCGCCCCGCCTCGCCCAGGGCCACACGCCCCGTGCCGGAGCGGCAGGGAGCCCGTCATCGGTTACTTGGAAGCGCCCATGAAACGCTACAGAAGCTATCTATTGGCAGCATTGCTGAGCACCCCATTGCTGGCCCAGGCGGCGGACCCCGCCGCCTGCGATCGTGTCCGCCTGGCCGACGTCGGCTGGACCGACCTGATCACCACCAACGCCGTCACCCGCCTGCTGCTCAGCGAACTGGGCTATCGCACCCAGGTCAAACGCCTGTCGGTGCCCGAGACCTACGACGCCCTGCGCAACAATGACCTCGATGTGTTCCTCGACCTGTGGATGCCCAGCTCGGAAAAGGGCATACGCCCCTATCTGGATGACGGCTCGATCGAGCTGATCGCGGTCAACCTGGAAGGCGCCAAGTACACCCTGGCGGTCAACCAGACCGGCTACGACGCCGGGATCAGGAGCTTCGAGGACATCGCCAAGTTCAAGAAGGCCCTGGGCGGCAAGATCCACGGCATCGAGCCGGGCAACAGCGCCAACAAGACGATCCAGCAGATGATCGAGAAGAATGCCTTCGATCTCAGCGACTTCAAGCTGGTGGAGTCCAGCGAATCGGACATGATCCTGCACGTCAAACGCGCCGACCACCTCGGCAAAGCGGCGGTGTTCCTCGGCTGGGAGCCGCACCCAATGAACAACCAGCTGAAGATGAACTACCTGCCCGGCGGCGACGACTACTTCGGCCCCAACCTGGGCGGTGCCACCGTCTATACCGCGGTGCGCAAGGGCTACGCCAGCCAGTGTCCGAACCTCGGCCGGCTGCTGAAGAACCTGCGTTTCAGCCTGCAGATGGAAAACGACCTGATGGAAGCCATTCTCAACCAGAACACCACCCCGAGGCGCGAAGCCAAGGCCTGGTTGAAAGCCAATCCGCAGACCCGCGCCCAGTGGCTGCAGGGCGTCACCAAGCGCGACGGCAGCCCGCTGGATAGCGGCCAAAGGCCATAAATTTCCCCTGCGGCGAATCCGCCGCAGCCCCCGGCACATGCCCCCTGAACCCCTGCGCGAGGCTTTAGAACGAGCCTCGCGCGGCCGGCCGTCTTGGCCAAGGCGGCCTATAATCTGTTATGGTTTTTTTAGGTAGCCGCCATGTCGTCGCCCAACACGTCGACGTCGCAAACCGACAATTGCGGCCTTTCGAAGCCTATATCGTTGAGTCAGCCGATCTCGTCGCTGCCGCCTCCTTCGGGAGTCGGTAGACCGGAGTCCCACAGCTCCGGACCGAAAACAGATAAGCGCTGGCTCCCCCACTTGGGCGCCGGCCCAACAAGAAAATTCGGACGTACGTACATCTCGATTAGAGGTGTGATCCCCCAAAGGATTGGGCTTCGTAACACTGCCAGAGGGTTTGGAAAGCAGTTTGCAGCACGGCACAGCAAGGATCATTCATCGACACAGGCGATCAGCGCCCACGGCCGATATGGCAGGTGGCGCAGCACCCCGACTGTGTCCGAGTGTCCCGCGCGACGCCCTGCAGAATGTTGCCCAAACCCGGAAATCATGACCACCCACACAGGCAAGAACAGTCGGCATCACCTGACGAATCGCCCGAGGGCGCTCATCGGGTTCCATGTAGCTGGTCTGGATGTCTACTGAAGGGGAAACCTCCCATGAAGTCTGGAAAGATCGTCGTCGAGAACCTGTACAAGGTCTTCGGCCAGCAACCCCAAGAAGCCATCGACCTGCTCAAGCAGGGCTGGAGCAAGGACAAGATCCTCGCCGAGAAAGGCGCGGTGATCGGCGTCAGCGATGTGTCGTTCAGCGTCGAGGAGGGCGAGATCTTCGTCCTCATGGGCCTCTCCGGCTCGGGCAAGTCCACCCTGATCCGCCTGATCAACCGCCTCATCGAACCCAGTGCCGGTGACGTCTACATCGACGGCCAGAACGTCGCCAAGATGGCCAAGTCCGAGCTGGTCGACCTGCGCCGCCGCGACATGAGCATGGTCTTCCAGTCCTTCGCCCTGATGCCCTCGCGCAGCGTGCTGGACAACGCCGCCTTCGGCCTGGAAGTGGCCGGGGTCGGCCGCAAGGAACGCGAGAAGCGCGCCATGGACGTGCTCGCCCAGGTCGGCCTGGACACCTTCGCCCACAAGTATCCCCACGAACTGTCCGGCGGCATGCAGCAGCGCGTCGGCCTGGCCCGCGCCCTGGCCGTGGACCCCTCGATGATGATCATGGACGAGGCCTTCTCCGCCCTCGACCCGCTCAAGCGCCGCGAGATGCAGGATGTGCTGCTGGAGCTGCAGAAGACCCACCGCCGCACCATCATCTTCGTCTCCCACGACATCGAGGAGGCCATGCGCATCGGCTCGCGCATCGGCATCATGGAAGGCGGCAAGCTGATCCAGGTCGGCACCCCCCAGGAGCTGGTCGACAACCCGGCCAACGACTACGTGCGCAACTTCTTCGACACCGTCGACACCAACCGCTACCTCACCGCCGGCCAGCTCAAGGCCGACAGCGTGCCGCTCTACGTGCACAACGGCATCGCCCCCAGCGCCAACCAGGTGTGTCAGGAGCTACAGGCCCAGGACAAGCACTACGCCTTCATCGTCGACGGCGAGAAGCGCTTCTGCGGCTCCATCAGCCTGGAGAAGATCGCCCTGATGGTCGACGGCAACAGCCAGTGCGACCTGGACCTGAACGTACTCAAACGCATCGACCCGGTGCCGGAGGACATGCCCCTGGACCAGGTGATCGAGCGCCTGGTGGACAACGAGGGTCCCATTCCGGTGGTCGACGCCAACGGCTTCTACAGCGGCGCCATCAGCAAGGGCCGCCTGCTGAACCGCCTGCAGGGAGAATGACATGAGCGACAAGAAACTCGACCTGGGCAGCTGGGTCAACGACGTGGTCCAGCACCTGCTGGACAACTACAGCGGCGCCTTCGACAGCGTCGGCAGCGTGGTCAGCGGCTTCTCCGAGGGCATCGAGACCCTGCTGATGCTGCCCCCGGCCTGGCTGCTGATCGCCATCTTCGTCGGCCTCGGCCTGTGGCGCATCGGCGCCCGCTTCGCCGCCTTCACCGCCGTGTCCTTCATCCTCATCGTCATGACCGGCTTCTGGGAGCAGACCGTGGTCACCCTCGGCCTGACCTTCTCCTCCACCCTGATCAGCCTGCTGCTGGGCATCCCCCTGGGCATCTGGGCCGCCCGCAGCGAGCGCGTCGCCACCATCGTCCGGCCGATCCTCGACTTCATGCAGACCATGCCGGCCTTCGTCTACCTGATCCCCGCCGCCATGCTCTTCGGCCTCGGCCGCGTGCCCGGCATCATCGCCACGGTGATCTTCGCCATGCCGCCGGCCGTGCGCCTGACCAACCTGGGCATCCGCCAGGTCAACAAGGAGATCGTCGAGGCCGGCCAGTCCTTCGGCTGCACCGGTCGCCAACTGCTGTTCAAGGTGCAGCTGCCCAACGCCATGCCCTCGATCATGGCCGGGGTCAACCAGACCATCATGATGGCCCTGTCGATGGTGATCATCGCCTCCATGGTCGGCGCCGGCGGCCTGGGCAACGACGTGCTGGCGAGCATCCAACGCCTGGATATCGGACTAGGCTTCGAGAGCGGCATGGCCGTGGTGCTGCTGGCCATCATCCTCGACCGCATCACCGAGAGTTTCGGCACCAAGCAGACCGCGCCACGCAGCAGCCTGATCAGCTGGGTGAACGCGCGCTTCCAGCGTCAGTGAGCGCCTCACCTTTTTCCATTCATACAGGGAGTCATTAATGAAGAAGTTGCAGAGCATCGCCGGCCTCGGCCTTCTATCTTGCGTCATGGCCCAAGCGGCCTGGGCCCAGGAGCCGGAAAGCTGCAAGCAGGTGCGTTTCGCCGAGATCGGCTGGGCCGACATCGCCGCCACCACCGGCGTGGCCATGACCCTGAGCGAGGGTCTGGGCTACAAGCCGAGCAAGATCCTGGCCTCGGTGCCCATCGCCTTCACCGGGGTGAAGAACAACCAGATCGACGTCTTCCTCGGCTACTGGGCCCCCTCGATGGATGCGGTGATCGAGCCCTTCACCAAGGACGGCGGCGTCAAGGTGCTACCCACGCCCAACCTGGAAGGCGCCAAGTACACCCTGGCGGTGCCGACCTACGCCGCCGAAGCCGGCCTCAAGAGCTTCCAGGACATCGCCAAGTTCAAGGACCAGCTCGGCGGCAAGATCTACGGCATCGAGCCGGGCAACGACGGCAACCTGCTGATCGAGCAGATGATCAAGGGCGACCAGTTCGGTCTCGGCGGCTTCCGCATGGTCGAGTCCAGCGAGGCCGGCATGCTGGTCCAGGTGCAGCGCGCGGTGAAGAAGAAGGAGCCGGTGGTGTTCCTCGGCTGGGCCCCGCACCCGATGAACACCCAGTACGACATCACCTACCTGTCCGGTGGCGATGAGGTGTTCGGCCCGGACTTCGGCGCCGCCAAGGTCTACACCGTGGTACCACCGGACTACGAGGCCCGCTGCGCCAACGTCGGCAAGCTGCTGAACAACCTGCAGTTCAGCGTCGAGATCGAGAGCCAGCTGATGGAGAAGGTGCTGGAGAAACAGGACCCGGCCGAGGTCGCGAAGAACTGGATCAAGGCCAACCCGCAGATGCTCGACAAGTGGCTGGCCGGGGTCACCACCTACGACGGCCAGGACGGCATCGCCGCCGTGAAGAAACACGTCGGCCTCTAACCGGCCGAAGGAACCTGACCCGCTCGACCACCGGGCGGGCCAGGGCAAACCGCGGCGCCATCCGCCGCTTGCCTGCAACCCCCCTAGAGCCAGCGATTCGCCTCGCGGCTCGCGTACCAGCCGTCCTGCCAGTGCAGTCCGGCCGGCGCAGTACCCGTACTCAGAACGAGCCAGTAACACCAACAAGAACTGCAACTCACCCTGACGGAGTTACACCTATGCGCAAACTCAAGACCCTTACCCAAGGCCTCGCCGCCGCCCTGGCGCTCGGCATGACCACTGCCATGGCCGCGGACAAACCCACCCTGACCTTCGGTTTCGTCAACGGCTGGGACGATAGCGTCGCCACCAGCTACCTCGCCGCCGAAGTCCTGGAAAGCAAGCTCGGCTACGATGTCGAGCTCAAGCCCCTCGAACCCGCCATCATGTGGCAGGGCGTCGGCCGCGGCGATATCGACGGCCTGCTCTCCGCCTGGCTGCCGGTCACCCACGGCGAGTACCTGACCAAGGTTCAAGACAAGATCGAGATCCTCGGCACCAACTACAACGATGCCAAGATCGGCCTGGTGGTACCCGACTACGTCGAAGCCAAGAGCATCGATGAGCTGAACAAGACCAAGGACGCCTACGGCGGCAAGATCACCGGTATCGACGCCGGCGCCGGCGTGATGCGCCGCACCGAGGAAGCCGTCGAGAAGTACGGCCTCGACTTCAAGCTGATGCCCAGCTCCGGCCCGGCCATGGCCACCGCCCTGGCCCGCGCCATCAAGAAGAACGAAGCCATCGTGGTGCCCGGCTGGGTACCGCACTGGATGTTCGCCAAGTGGAAGCTGCGCTTCCTCGAAGACCCGAAAGGGGTCTATGGCGACGCCGAGCGCGTCGACACCGTGGTCCATCCCAGCCTGAACACCAAGGCTCCGGAAGCCGTGGCCTTCCTCAAGAAGTTCTCCTGGACCAGCGAGGAGATCGGTTCGGTGATGCTGGCCATCCGCGACGGCGCCAAGCCGGAAGACGCGGCCAAGGACTGGGTCGCCAAGAACCCCGAGCGGGTCGACAGCTGGCTGAAATAAGCCCTCTCCGGCACCAACAGAAAGCGGGCTACGGCCCGCTTTCTCGTGTCCGGGACCACGACCGAGCGCCGTCCCGGGCATGCCCCGCACCGACAACTCGCCGCGCGAACGGCATAATTGATTGATCGGCCAATAAAAACCGCCCTAGACTGCGCCCAATCCCGGGAACCGCCAATCGTTGGAGACACCGATGCCCAAGGTTGGAATGCAGCCAATCCGTCGCTCGCAGCTGATCGCCGCCACCCTCGAAGCCGTCGACCAGGTCGGCATGAGCGAGGCCAGCATCGCCTATATCGCCCGCCTGGCCGGCGTATCGAACGGCATCATCAGCCACTACTTCCAGGACAAGAACGGCCTGCTCGCCGCGACCATGCGCCACCTGATGCAGGCCCTGAGCCAGGCCTCGCGCGCGCGCCGCGCGGCGCTCGAGGAAGACAGCCCGCGCGCCCAGCTGCGGGCGATCATCGACAGCAACTTCGACGCCAGCCAGGTCAACGGCCCGGCCATGAAGACCTGGCTGGCCTTCTGGGCCGCCAGCATGCACCACCCCGCCCTGCGCCGCCTGCAGCGGATCAACGACCATCGCCTGTACTCCAACCTGTGCGGCCAGTTCCTGCGCGCCCTGCCGCAGCAACAGTCCCGTGCCGCCGCTCGCGGCCTGGCCGCGCTGATCGACGGTCTGTGGCTGCGCGGCGCCCTGTCCGGCGGTGCCTTCGACACCCAGCAGGCCGTGCAGATCGCCTACGACTACCTCGACCTGCAACTGGCCAAGGCCGAGCGCACGACAGCCCCGCGCGAGCGCACCCTCGACGCCACCGCGCGCTGATCTCTCCAGCCCGTCCAGCACGGGCGTGCTGCCGCCGCCAACCCGCCGCTCTTCGGCCATCGAGATGACCTGCGTCGTCGCATTCGGCGCAGGCCTTGTCGTTCCCGAATATTTTTATTGATTGAACATTCAATAAAAATAACCTAGTCTGGCTTCCACCTTCACGACCGGCCAAGCCGGTCGGGGCGCAGAAAGACCGCCCGCTTTGCGTAAACGATCATCAAAGAGGATTCCGCCATGGCCCGATTCGACGAACAGAAACTCTATATCGGAGGTCGCTACGTCGACTCGAGCAGCGGCACCCGCTTCGAAACCGTCAATCCGGCCAACGGCGAGGTGCTGGCCCAGGTGCAGCGCGCCGGCAAGGACGACGTCGAGCGCGCCGTCGCCAGTGCGACCGAGGGGCAGAAGGTCTGGGCGGCGATGACCGCCATGCAGCGCTCGCGCATCCTGCGCAAGGCGGTGGATATTCTCCGCGCGCGCAACGACGAGCTGGCCCTGCTGGAGACCCTCGACACCGGCAAGCCGCTGTCGGAGACCCAGGCGGTGGACATCGTCACCGGCGCCGACGTGCTGGAGTACTACGCCGGCCTGATCCCGGCCCTGGAAGGCCAGCAGATTCCGCTGCGCGAGTCGTCCTTCGTCTACACCCGCCGCGAGCCCCTGGGCGTGGTCGCCGGCATCGGCGCCTGGAACTACCCGATCCAGATCGCCCTGTGGAAATCCGCCCCGGCCCTGGCCGCCGGCAACGCGATGATCTTCAAGCCCAGCGAGGTGACCCCGCTGTCGGTGCTCAAGCTGGCCGAGATCTACACCGAGGCCGGCCTGCCGGACGGCGTGTTCAACGTGCTCACCGGCAGCGGCCGCGAAGTCGGCCAGTGGCTCACCGAGCACCCGGGCATCGCCAAGATCTCCTTCACCGGCGGCACCAGCACCGGCAAGAAGGTCATGGCCAGCGCCTCCGGCTCGACCCTCAAGGACGTGACCATGGAGCTGGGCGGCAAGTCGCCGCTGATCGTCTTCGACGACGCCGACCTCGACCGCGCCGCCGACATCGCCATGATGGCCAACTTCTACAGCTCCGGTCAGGTCTGCACCAACGGCACCCGGGTGTTCATCCCGCGCCAACTGCAGGCGAGTTTCGAGGCCAAGGTGCTGGAGCGGGTGCAGCGCATCCGCCTGGGCAACCCGGAAGATGCCGCCACCAACTTCGGCCCGCTGGTCAGCTTCGCTCACATGGAAAGCGTGCTGAGCTACATCGAAGCCGGCCGCAAGGAAGGCGCGCGCCTGCTCTGCGGCGGCCAGCGCGTGACCGAGGGCGCCTACGCCCAGGGGGCCTATGTCGCCCCGACCGTGTTCAGCGACTGCACCGATGCCATGACCATAGTTCGCGAGGAAATCTTCGGCCCGGTCATGAGCATCCTCGCCTACGACAGCGAAGAGGAAGTGATCCGCCGCGCCAACGACACCGAATACGGCCTGGCCGCCGGCCTGGTCACTCGCGATCTGGCCCGTGCCCACCGGGTCATCCACCAGCTGCAGGCCGGCATCTGCTGGATCAACGCGTGGGGCGAGTCGCCGGCGGAAATGCCGGTGGGCGGCTACAAGCAGTCCGGCGTCGGCCGCGAGAACGGCGTGGCGACCCTCGAGCACTACACCCAGGTCAAGTCGGTGCAGGTGGAGCTGGGCGAGTACGCCTCGGTGTTCTGAACCCGTCGGGTGGACCGGCCGCGCACCGGCCTGGTCCACCGCTCAACTGCAGATCCGCCCCGGTGGCTGAGGGCTTCGCCTGGTCCACCCTACGCAGGAAGGTTCCATGTCCCAAGAATTCGACTACATCATCATCGGCGCCGGCTCGGCCGGCAACGTACTGGCCACCCGCCTGACCGAGGATGCCGACGTCAGCGTGCTGCTGCTGGAGGCCGGCGGCCCCGACCACCGCCTCGACTTCCGTACCCAGATGCCCGCCGCCCTGGCCTTTCCCCTGCAAGGCCGGCGCTACAACTGGGCCTACGAGACCGAACCCGAGCCGCACATGAACAACCGCCGCATGGAGTGTGGCCGCGGCAAGGGCCTGGGCGGCTCCTCGCTGATCAACGGCATGTGCTACATCCGCGGCAACGCCATGGACTACGACGGCTGGGCCAAGCTCGAGGGCCTGGAGGACTGGAGCTACCTGGACTGCCTGCCCTATTTCCGCAAGGCCGAGACCCGCGACATCGGGCCCAACGCCTATCACGGCGGCGACGGCCCTGTGTCGGTAACGACTCCTAAAAACGGCAACAACCCGCTGTTCCAGGCCATGCTCGAGGCCGGGGTGCAGGCCGGCTACCCGCGCACCGACGACCTCAACGGCTACCAGCAGGAAGGCTTCGGCCCGATGGACCGCACCGTGACCCCCCGGGGCCGGCGCGCCAGCACCGCCCGCGGCTACCTGGACCAAGCCCGCGGCCGCCCCAACCTGACCATCGTCACCCATGCCCTCACCGACCGCATCCTGTTCAGCGGCAAGCGCGCCATCGGCGTCGCCTACCTCAAGGGCAACGGCAACACCCCGACGACCGTGCATGCCCGCCGCGAAGTGCTGCTGTGCAGCGGCGCCATCGCCTCGCCGCAGATCCTCCAGCGTTCCGGGGTCGGCCCCGGCGCCCTGCTGCGCGACCTGAACATCCCCCTGGTGCACGAACTGCCCGGGGTCGGCCAGAACCTCCAGGACCACCTGGAGATGTACCTGCAGTACGCCTGCAAACAGCCGGTTTCCCTGTACCCGGCGCTGCAGTGGTGGAACCAGCCGAAGATCGGCGCCGAATGGATGTTCCTCGGCCGGGGCACCGGCGCCAGCAACCAGTTCGAGGCCGGCGGCTTCATCCGCACCCGCGAAGAATTCGCGTGGCCGAACATCCAGTACCACTTCCTGCCGGTGGCGATCAATTACAACGGCAGCAACGCGGTCAAGGAGCACGGCTTCCAGGCCCACGTCGGCTCCATGCGCTCCCCCAGCCGCGGCCGCGTGCACCTCAAGTCCAGGGACCCGCGCGAGCATCCGAGCATCCTGTTCAACTACATGTCCACCGAGCAGGACTGGCAGGAATTCCGCGACGGCATCCGCATCACCCGCGAGATCATGGCGCAGGCCGCCCTCGATCCCTACCGCGGCCGCGAGCTGAGCCCCGGCGTCGACGTGAAGAGCGATGCCGAGCTGGACGAATTCGTCCGCCAGCACGCCGAGACCGCCTTCCACCCCTCCTGCTCCTGCAAGATGGGCGAGGACGACATGGCGGTGGTCGACGGCCAGGGCCGGGTGCACGGCCTGGAAGGCCTGCGGGTGGTCGACGCCTCGATCATGCCGATCATCACCACCGGCAATCTCAACGCCCCGACCATCATGATGGCCGAGAAGATCGCCGACCGGATCCGCGGTCGCACGCCGCTGCCGCGCAGCACCGCCCCCTACTACGTGGCGGGCGGCGCCCCGGTGCGCCGCGTGGCGCAGCGCTAGCCCCCCAAGGGACACCCGTGGCGCTGCCGCCTCCCGAGGGGAGCGCGCGGCGCCGCCAGAACTCACAGTCACAGCAACCCACACAGGCACGCACTATCGATATCACCTCACGGCCGCCATGCCTTGCGCGCCGGGTTACAACTAACTGAACTGGATTCTAATAAGAGAGGGCCCAACCCAAATGCAGTCAGGAAAGATCGTCGTCGAGAACCTGTACAAGGTCTTCGGCCAAAACCCAGAAGAAGCCATCGACCTGCTCAAGCAGGGCTGGAGCAAGGACAAGATACTCGCCGAGAAAGGCGCGGTGATCGGCGTCAGCGATGTGTCGTTCAGCGTCGAGGAGGGCGAGATCTTCGTCCTCATGGGCCTCTCCGGCTCGGGCAAGTCCACCCTGATCCGTCTGATCAACCGCCTCATCGAGCCGTCCGCCGGCAATGTCTATATCGACGGCCAGAACGTCGCCAAGATGGCCAAGTCCGAGCTGGTCGACCTGCGCCGCCGCGACATGAGCATGGTCTTCCAGTCCTTCGCCCTGATGCCCTCGCGCAGCGTGCTGGACAACGCCGCCTTCGGCCTGGAAGTGGCCGGGGTCGGCCGCAAGGAACGCGAGAAGCGCGCCATGGAGGTGCTCAAGCAGGTCGGCCTGGACACCTTCGCCCACAAGTACCCCAACCAGCTCTCCGGCGGCATGCAGCAGCGCGTCGGCCTGGCCCGCGCCCTGGCCGTGGACCCCTCGATCATGATCATGGACGAGGCCTTCTCCGCCCTCGACCCGCTCAAGCGCCGCGAGATGCAGGACGTGCTGCTGGAGCTGCAGAAGGAACACCGCCGCACCATCATCTTCGTCTCCCACGACATCGAGGAGGCCATGCGCATCGGCTCGCGCATCGGCATCATGGAGGGCGGCAAGCTGATCCAGGTCGGCACCCCCCAGGAGCTGGTCGACAACCCGGCCAACGACTACGTGCGCAACTTCTTCGACACTGTCGACACCAACCGCTACCTCACCGCCGGCCAGCTCAAGGCCGACAGCGTGCCGGTCTACGTGAACAACGGCGTGGCGCCCTGCGCCCTGACCGTGTGCCAGGAGTTGCAGGCCCAGGACAAGCACTACGCCTTCGTGGTCGATCAGGACAAGCGCTTCACCGGCTCCATCAGCCTGGAGAAGATCGCCCTGATGACCGAGGGCGGCAACTCGATCAAGCTGAGCAAGGACGTGCTCAAACCCGTCGTCCCGGTGCCGGAGGACATGCCCCTGGACCAGGTGATCGAGCGCCTGGTGGACAACGAGGGCCCCATTCCGGTGGTCGACGCCAACGGCTTCTACAGCGGCGCCATCAGCAAGGGCCGCCTGCTGAACCGCCTGCAGGGAGAATGACATGAGCGACAAGAAACTCGACCTGGGCAGCTGGGTCAACGACGTGGTCCAGCACCTGCTGGACAACTACAGCGGCGCCTTCGACAGCGTCGGCAGCGTGGTCAGCGGCTTCTCCGAGGGCATCGAGACCCTGCTGATGCTGCCCCCGGCCTGGCTGCTGATCGCCATCTTCGTCGGCCTCGGCCTGTGGCGCATCGGCGCCCGCTTCGCCGCCTTCACCGCCGTGTCCTTCATCCTCATCGTCATGACCGGCTTCTGGGAGCAGACCGTGGTCACCCTCGGCCTGACCTTCTCCTCCACCCTGATCAGCCTGCTGCTGGGCATCCCCCTGGGCATCTGGGCCGCCCGCAGCGAGCGCGTCGCCACCATCGTCCGGCCGATCCTCGACTTCATGCAGACCATGCCGGCCTTCGTCTACCTGATCCCCGCCGCCATGCTCTTCGGCCTCGGCCGCGTGCCCGGCATCATCGCCACGGTGATCTTCGCCATGCCGCCGGCCGTGCGCCTGACCAACCTGGGCATCCGCCAGGTCAACAAGGAGATCGTCGAGGCCGGCCAGTCCTTCGGCTGCACCGGTCGCCAGCTGCTGTTCAAGGTGCAGCTGCCCAACGCCATGCCCTCGATCATGGCCGGGGTCAACCAGACCATCATGATGGCCCTGTCGATGGTGATCATCGCCTCCATGGTCGGCGCCGGCGGCCTGGGCAACGACGTGCTGGCGAGCATCCAACGCCTGGATATCGGGCTAGGCTTCGAGAGCGGCATGGCCGTGGTGCTGCTGGCCATCATCCTCGACCGCATCACCGAGAGTTTCGGCACCAAGCAGACCGCGCCCCGCGGCGGCCTGATCAGCTGGGTGAACGCGCGCTTCCAGCGCCAGTGAACCTGAACCCACCATTCCAACGACACAGGGAGTCACCCATGAAGAAACTCAAGACAGCCGCAGGCATGGGCCTGCTGTCCTGCGCACTGATCCAGGGCGCCTGGGCCCAGGAACCGGAAAGCTGCAAGCAGGTGCGCTTCGCCGAGATCGGCTGGGCCGACATCGCCGCCACCACCGGCGTCGCCATGACCCTGACCGAGGGCCTGGGCTACAAGCCGCGTAAGATCATGGCTTCGGTGCCCATCGCCTTCACCGGGGTGAAGAACAGTCAGATCGACGTCTTCCTCGGCTACTGGGCCCCCTCGATGGACTCGGTGATCGAGCCCTTCACCAAGGACGGCGGCGTCAAGGTGCTACCCACGCCCAACCTGGAAGGCGCCAAGTACACCCTGGCGGTGCCGACCTACGCCGCCGAAGCCGGCCTCAAGAGCTTCCAGGACATCGCCAAGTTCAAGGACCAGCTCGGCGGCAAGATCTACGGCATCGAGCCGGGCAACGACGGCAACCTGCTGATCGAGCAGATGATCAAGGGCGACCAGTTCGGCCTCGGCGGCTTCCGCATGGTCGAGTCCAGCGAGGCCGGCATGCTGGTCCAGGTGCAGCGCGCGGTGAAGAAGAAGGAGCCGGTGGTGTTCCTCGGCTGGGCCCCGCACCCGATGAACACCCAGTACGACATCACCTACCTGTCCGGTGGCGATGAGGTGTTCGGCCCGGACTTCGGCGCCGCCAAGGTCTACACCGTGGTACCGCCGGACTACGAGGCCCGCTGCGCCAACGTCGGCAAGCTGCTGAACAACCTGCAGTTCAGCGTCGAAGTCGAGAGCCAGCTGATGGAGAAGGTGCTGGAGAAACAGGACCCGGCCGAGGTCGCGAAGAACTGGATCAAGGCCAACCCGCAGATGCTCGACAAGTGGCTGGCCGGGGTCACCACCTACGACGGTCAGGACGGCGTCGCCGCCGTGAAGAAACACGTCGGCCTCTAAGGCGACGTCCCCGGAACGCCGCCCGAGCGGGCGGCGTTCTCGTTTCCGCGCAACAGCCCCCGCCCGTACGCCCGACGGCCCTTGCCCGTCCCCCCACCATCGGCAATGATGAACACCCTCCCGGGTCGTCTCTTCCCGCCACCACGCCCCCACGCCGGGCCACGTGAAAGGAACCGCCGCATGCACGAGGCCTTTGCCGCCCTCAAACGCCACTTCGCCGCCTTGCACTGCGACGCCGAGCACTGGTCGCTGCGTTACGTGCGCCAGGACCATCGGCAGCTGGCGGTACGCAAGCAGATCGCCGAGCCGCCGCGCTTCTGCCGCGACGAAGGGGCGATGCTCTGCGCACGGCTGGCCGGGGTCGAGGCCTATGCGGCGACCAGCGACCTGTCGCGCCCGGGGCTGCAGGCCGCCCTCGACCAGGCGACCGCGCTGGCCCGGCGCATCGCCCCCTGCGCCCTGCTCGACCAGCGCACCCTGGCGCCCTCCGGCGCCCGCGGCGAGTACCGCTCGCCGGGCTTCGAGCGCCCCTTCCCCACACTCGCCGAGTGCTACCAGCTGCTGACCGCCGAATCGGCCGCGGTGCCCGCCGACCCGCGCCTGGTCAACTGGCGGGTCGCTCTGCACATCAGCGAGGTCGAGCAGCTCTACCTGAACAACGCCGGCGCCGAGCTGAGTTCGGCCCAGCGCTTCGTCTACCCGCACCTGGGCGTCACCGCCTACGACGGCCACGACAGCCAGACCCGCCACCTCGGCGGCGCCCACCTCGGCCAGCAGGGCGGCGCCGAGGTCATCGAGCGCCTCGGCCTGGTCGGCGCCGCCCCCCGGGTCGCCGAGCAGGCCCTGCAGCTGCTGCTGGCGCCCAACACACCGACGGGGCCGCGCGACCTGCTGTTGCTGCCCGACCAGATGATCCTGCAGCTGCACGAGTCCATCGGCCACCCCCTGGAGCTGGACCGCATCCTCGGCGACGAGCGCAACTTCGCCGGTACCAGCTTCGTCAGGCCCGAGGACTTCGGCCGCCTGCAATACGGCTCCAGGCTGCTCAACGTGACCTTCGACCCCACGCTGCCCGAGGAACTGGCCAGCTACGCCTTCGACGACGACGGCAGCCCGGTGCGCAAGGCGTTCCTGATCCGCGACGGCCTGCTGCTGCGCCCACTGGGCGGCGCCCTGTCGCAGCTGCGCAGCGGCCTGCCGGGGGTGGCGGGCAGCCGCGCCAGCAGCTGGAACCGCCCGCCCATCGACCGCATGGCCAATCTCAATATCGAACCGGGCGAACACAGCCTGGCGCAGCTGATCGGCGGCATCGAGCACGGCATCCTGATGGCCAGCAACAGGTCCTGGTCCATCGACGACGCGCGCAACAAGTTCCAGTTCGGCTGCGAATGGGGCCAGCTGATCGAGCAGGGCGAGCTGCGCGGGGTGGTCAAGAACCCCAATTACCGCGGCATCTCCAGCCAGTTCTGGAAGTCCCTCACGGCCGTCGGCGACGCCAGCACCCGGGAGGTGCTCGGCACCCCGCACTGCGGCAAGGGCGAGCCGAACCAGGTGGTGCGCGTCGGCCATGCCACCCCCGCCTGCGTGTTCGCCGCGGTCGACGTCTTCGGCGGGGCCTCCTGATGAACCAGGCCCTCGCGCAATTCCAGGCCCTGGCCCAGTGGCTGGGCGATGCCCTGGCGCCGGGCGAGGACTTCAGCCTCGGCTACGCCGCCGAGCAGTCCGATTTCGTCCGCTTCAACCAGGCCAGGGTGCGCCAGGCCGGCCAGGTGCGGCAGGCCAGCCTGGAGCTGCAACTGATCCAGGGCGGCCGCCACGCCGAACAACAGCTCACCCTGAGCGGTGTGCTGGCGGAGGACCGCCGACGCCTGGCCGACGCCGTGCAACGGCTGCGCGCCCTCCTGCCGCTGCTGCCGGCCGACCCCTACCTGCAGTTCAATCGCGAGCCCTGGCAGAGCCATAGCCTGCAGCTCGAGGCGTTGCCGGACTGCGCCCAGGTGGTCGAGCAGGTCGCCCGCGAGGCGGCCGGCCTGGACCTGGTCGGTTTCTATGCCGCCGGTCCCATCGGCCGCGGCTTCGCCAGCTCCAGCGGCGCCTTCGGCTGGCATCAGGCGAGCAGCTTCAACCTCGACTGGAGCCTGTTCCACGACAACGGCCAGGCGGTCAAGGCGCAGTACGCCGGCCAGCACTGGCAGGCCGAGGCCTTCGCCACACGCCTGGCCCAGGCCCGCGAGCAGCTGACCTACCTGGGCCTGCCGGCGCGCAGCCTGGCGCCCGGCGACTACCGCGCCTATCTGGCGCCCGCCGCCCTGCAGGAGGTCCTGGAACTGCTCGGCTGGGGCGGTTTCTCCGCCCAGGCCCTGGCCGAAAAGGACAGCCCCTTGCAGCGCCTGCACAGCGGCGAGGCCCGGCTCAGCCCCCTGGTGCACCTGCAGGAGCAGGTCACCGGCTCGCTGCTGCCCGGCTTCTCCAGCGAAGGCTATCCGCGTCGCGACCTGCAGCTGATCCGCGCCGGGCAACCCGGGGAGCAGCTGGTCAGCGCCCGCAGCGCCGCCGAATACGGCCTGCCGGCCAATGGCGCCAGCCCTTGGGAGGCCCCCGGGGCCCTGGTGATGGCCGGAGGCGAGCTGGCCCAGGCGCAGGTTCTCGAGCGCCTCGACCGCGGCCTGTATATCGGCAACCTGTGGTACCTCAACTACTCCGACCGACCGGCCGCGCGCATCACCGGCATGACCCGCTTCGCCAGCTTCTGGGTCGAGGACGGGCGCATCCAGGCGCCGCTGGCCAGCATGCGTTTCGACGACAGCCTCTATCGCCTGCTCGGCAGCCGCCTCGAGGCACTGACCCGCGAGCGCGAGCTGAGCCTGGCCACCGGCACCTACCAGCAGCGCCACAACGGCTCGACCCTGCTGCCCGGCGCCCTGCTCGACAGCCTGACCCTGACCCTCTAGGGCCGCCGTCGCACCGCGCCTAGCCGGCCGCGCCTGTTACACTGCGCGTCATTTCGCTCCTATCGGGTCTCTACCGTGACATCCACCGCCTTCAACGCCCTGCCGCTGTCCGCCGCCATGCTGGCCAACCTCGAGTCCCTCGGTTACGCGCAGATGACGCCGATCCAGGCCCGCAGCCTGCCGGTGATGCTCAAGGGCCAGGATCTGATCGCCCAGGCCAAGACCGGCAGCGGCAAGACCGCGGCCTTCGGCATCGGCCTGCTGCATCCGCTCAATGCGCGCTATTTCGGTTGCCAGGCCCTGGTGCTGTGCCCGACCCGCGAGCTGGCCGACCAGGTGGCCAAGGAGATCCGCCGCCTGGCCCGCGCCGGCGACAACATCAAGGTGCTGACCCTGTGCGGCGGCGTGCCCCTGGGCCCGCAGATCGGCTCCCTGGAGCACGGCGCGCAGATCATCGTCGGCACCCCGGGACGGGTGCAACAGCATCTGGACAAGGGCAGCCTGAAGCTCGACGGCCTCAACACCCTGGTCCTCGACGAGGCCGACCGCATGCTCGACATGGGCTTCTACGACAGCATCGCCGCGATCATCGAGCAGACCCCGAGCCGCCGCCAGACCCTGCTGTTCTCCGCCACCTACCCGGCCGGCATCGAACAGCTGGCCGCCCGCTTCATGCGCGCGCCGCAGCGGGTCGAGGTCGAGGCCCTGCACGACGACAGCCAGATCGGACAGCGCTTCTACGAGATCGCCCCGGAGCAGCGCCTGGATGCGGTGGTCAGGCTGCTGGCCAGCCTGCGACCGCAGTCCTGCGTGGCCTTCTGCTTCACCAAGCAGCAGTGCCAGGCGCTGGTCGAACACCTGACGGCCAACGGCATCTGCGCCGCCGCGCTGCACGGCGACCTGGAGCAGCGCGATCGCGACCAGGTGCTGGCGATGTTCGCCAACCGCAGCCTGTCGGTACTGGTGGCCACCGACGTGGCCGCCCGCGGCCTGGACGTCGAGGGCCTGGACCTGGTGATCAACGTCGAGCTGGCCCGCGACTCCGAGACCCATATCCACCGCGTCGGCCGCACCGGCCGCGCCGGCGCCAAGGGCCTGGCGGTGAGCCTGGTGGCCCCGGCCGAGGCGCACCGCGCGCGGGCCATCGAGGAGCTGCAGCAGGGCGCCCTGAGCTGGCAGCCGCTGGACGGCCTGAAGCCGCAAGCCGGCGAACCGCTGCAGCCGCCGATGGTCACCCTGTGCATCGCCGCCGGACGCAAGGACAAGCTGCGCCCCGGCGACATCCTCGGCGCCCTCACCGGCGAGGCCGGGATTCCCGGCGCCCAGGTCGGCAAGATCGTCATCTTCGACTTCCAGGCCCTGGTCGCGGTGGAGCGCGGCATCGCCAAGCAGGCGCTCAAGCGCCTGAACGAGGGCAAGGTCAAGGGCCGCTCCGTGCGCGTGCGCGTGCTCTGAGCCAGACCGACAGGAGGACGAGACGGTGCGCAACATCCTGGTCATCGAAGACAGCCCCCTGGTGCTGAAGATTCTCGACCACCTGTTCCGCCAGGAGCCGGATCTGCAGCCGCTGTTCTGCGCCTCCCTGGCCGAGGCCGAGGTCATGCTGGAGGCCTCCGCCGAGCTGTTCTTCGCCGCCATCGTCGACCTGCACCTGCCCGATGCCCCCAACGGCGAGAGCGTCGACCTGGTGATGCGTCACCGTCTGCCGTGCATCGTCCTGAGCGGCTCCTACAACGAGCAGCGGCGCGACGAGCTGCTGCTCAAGGGCGTGGTCGACTACGTGCTCAAGGAGAGCCAGCACTCCTACGAATACGCCTTCCGCCTGCTGCACCGCCTGGAAAGCAACAGCCAGGTGAAGATCCTCATCGCCGAGGACTCCGATGCCACCCGCCACTACATCCGCCACGTGCTGACGCCCCATCGCTTCCAGCTGCTCGACGCCCGCGACGGCGACGAGACCCTGCGCATCCTCCAGGAGCAGCCGGATATCGACCTGCTGGTGGTCGACCACAGCATGCCCGGCCTCAGCGGCTTCGAGCTGGTCAAGCTGCTGCGGCAGAAGCTGAAGCGCCACGAGCTGATCATCATCGGCCTGTCCGCCGACGCCAAGGGCTCGCTCAGCGCCATGTTCATCAAACACGGCGCCGACGACTTCCTGCGCAAGCCGTTCTGCCCGGAGGAGCTCAACTGCCGGGTCATCTCGACCCTGGAGCGCCGCGACCTGCTGCGCGCCCTCAAGCAGGCCGCGCAGTACGATGCCCTGACCGGCCTGAACAACCGCCGCGCCTTCTACGAGCAGGGTCTCAAGCAGCTGCAGCAGGCCCAGCGCAGCAACCAGCCCCTGAGCGTGGCCATGCTCGACCTGGACTTCTTCAAGCGCATCAACGACGAGCACGGCCACGCCAGCGGCGACAGCGCCCTGGTGGTGTTCGCCAGGGCCCTGGCGGAGGCCTTTCCCGATGCCCTGCTCGGTCGCCTCGGCGGCGAGGAGTTCGCCCTGCTCAGCCCGCTCGAGGATGCCGCCCTGGCCGCCGCCCTGGACCGCCTGCGCGAATGCTGCGCCGCTCTGCACTATGCCGCCGGCGCGCCGCCGCTGTCGTTCAGCGCCGGCGTGTACCAAGGCGAGCCGGCGGACCTGGAGACGCTGCTGCACCAGGCCGACCTGCGCCTGTACCAGGCCAAGCGCCAGGGCCGCGGTCGCAGCATCTGGCAATGAGGCAAGTGCGCCCTCAGAAGCCGTGGCGGCGCAGGACGGCGGCATAGCTGCCATCCTCGCGCATCGCCGCGATGGCCTGGTCGAAGGCCTCGGCGATGTGCTGGTGGTCGGGGCGCTCGAGGCTGACCAGAATATGCAGGCCGTTCTCGCTCAGCGGCTGCGGCACGAACTCCAACCCATCGCGGATATCGTGCAGCGTGCGCCCGAGGTGATGGCGCGCGACGAACTCGTCCTCCAGCATCAGGTCCACCCGCCCGGCGGAGACCATGCGGGCGCCGCTCTGGAAACTGCTGACGATGACCTTGGACAGCTGCCGGTCGTGATCGAACTCGTGGGAGTAGGCATAGTCGCGCATGACCGCGATGCGGTAGGGATAGAGGTCGGCGAGCCGCCGAAACTCCACCGCCTCGCCCTTGCGCCGCAGGAAACTGATGCGATTGACCAGGTAGGGACGGGAAAAATAGCCGAACCTGCTGCGCTCATCGCTGTACCAGGCGTTGATCAGCACATCGTAACGCCCCTGGCGCAGGCCCTTCACGGCCCGGGCCCAGGGCACCTCGGCGTAGTGCGTGGCATAACCGGCCTTGGCCAGCGCGGTACTGACCAGGTCCGACGCCAGGCCATTGTTGTGCAGACTGCTGTCATTGAACGGCGGCCAGGGGCTGGCCACCAGCCTAAGCGCCTCCGTGGCAGCGGCCGGCCAGCACAGCAAGGCAAACGACAAACACCAGACACGCAACCCGGTCATGACAAGCTGCCCAGAGTAAAGGATTGATCAATACTAGTCGGCGTTCACCATCGCGCCTATCTCAGGGGAGTCGAGCGCTGCACCGACAGCGACCCCCTGATGGCAAATTCGAGGATCCGCCTATGAACACCCTAGGATCGCTGCTAGGCCTCGGCCTGCTGACCTTCGCCTCGCTCGTCCAGGCCGCGGACGGGCTGGTGGCGCTGAAGAGCCCCCACAGCGCAGACCAGACCATGAACCGACTGGTGCAACAGGTCGGGCAGCGCGGCCTCAGCCAGTTCGCCCGCATCGACCACGCCGCCGGCGCCGCCAGAGTCGGCAGGCAGCTGCGCCCCACCGAACTGCTGATCTTCGGCAACCCCCAGGGCGGCACGCCGCTGCTGGAGTGCGCCCAGTCCGCCGGCATCGACCTGCCGCTCAAGGCGCTGGTCTGGGAGGATCAGGCGGCCCAGGTGTGGCTCGGCTACAACGACCCGACCCATATCGCCGCGCGCCATGGTGTCGCCGAGTGCCCGGCGGCGGCGCAGTTGCAACAGGCCCTGGCGGCCATCGCCGCCGCGGTCGTCGCCCCCTGAGCTCGGGACCACGCCGCCGGCCGCCATCGGGTAAGATGCGCGCTATTTGCTGCCGCGCGGGCGGCGCCTGTCGGCTTGTGAGGAAGTGGCTGTGCTTGTGACTGAAGTGGTGATAGTCGGCGCCGGTGCCGCCGGCTTGATGTGCGCCCTGACCGCCGCCGGGCGCGGGCGCCGGGTGCTGCTGCTGGACCACGCCAACAAGGCCGGCAAGAAGATCCTGATGTCCGGCGGCGGGCGCTGCAACTTCACCAATATGTACTGCGAGCCGGGCAACTTTCTCTCGGAGAACCCGCACTTCTGCAAGTCGGCCCTGGCCCGCTACAGCCAGTGGGACTTCATCGCCCTGGTGAGCAAGCACGGCGTGCCCCATCACGAGAAGAAGCTCGGCCAGCTGTTCTGCGACCACAAGTCCAGCGACATCCTCGAGATGCTGCTGGCCGAGTGCCGCGAGGCCGGCGTCGAGCTGCGCCTGAACACCTCGGTGGAGCAGATCGCCGCACTCGCCCCCGGCTACCGCCTGCACACCAGCGCCGGGCCGGTGAACTGCGAATCCCTGGTGATCGCCACCGGCGGCCTGTCGATCCCCACCCTGGGCGCCAGCGGCTTTGGCTACCAGGTGGCCCAGCAGTTCGGCCACCGCCTGCTGCCGACCCGCGCCGGCCTGGTGCCCTTCACCCTCACCGACCCGCAGCTCAAGGCCCTGTGCAGCGAGCTGTCCGGCACCTCGGTGGAGGACTGCCAGGTCAGCTGCAACGGCCAGAGCTTCCGCGAGAACATCCTGTTCACCCACCGCGGCCTGTCGGGCCCGGCGATCCTGCAGATCTCCTCCTACTGGCAGCCGGGTGACAGCATCGAGATCGACCTGCTGCCGCATATCGACCTGCCCGACTGGCTGGCCACCCAGCAGGCGGCGCGGCCGAACAGCGAACTCAGGACCCTGCTGGCCGAGCTCTTCACCAAAAAGATGGCCGGGCTGCTGGCCGACAGCTGGTTCGTCTCCAAGCCGATGAAGCAGTACAGCCCCGGCGAGCTCAAGGTGATCGCCGACAGGCTCGGCAACTGGCGCCTGGTGCCGGCCGGCACCGAGGGCTACCGCACCGCCGAGGTGACCCTGGGCGGCGTCGATACCCGCGAGGTGTCGTCCAAGACCCTGGAGTCGCTGAAGAGTCCGGGGTTGTATTTCATCGGCGAGGTGCTCGACGTCACCGGCCACCTCGGCGGCTTCAATTTCCAGTGGGCCTGGGCCTCGGGCTACGCGGCGGCGCAGTATGTCTGAGCCGTTGCCCCCCCGCCCCCCGTTCAAGGACCGATCCTGCGCATGACCCAAGACCAAGGCCTGATCTTCGCCATCCTCGCCGCCACCGTGGCGCTGTTCCTCTGGGGCCGCTGGCGCCACGACATCGTCGCCCTCGGCGCCCTGCTGGCCTGCGTGGTGACCGGCCTGGTGCCGGACCAGCAGGCCTTCGCCGGCTTCGGCCACCCGGCGGTGATCACCGTGGCCTGCGTGCTGGTGCTGAGCTTCGGCCTGCAGAGCACCGGTGCGGTGGATGCCCTGGCCCACCGCCTGTTGCCGGCCAACGCCGGGCCCATGCTGTCGATCGCCGCGCTGACCGGCTTCGGCGCCCTGCTCTCGGCCTTCATGAACAACGTCGGCGCCCTCGCCCTGTTGATGCCCATCGCCCTGCGCATCGCCAGCAAGCAGACCCTGCCCCCCGGCCGCGTGCTGATGCCGCTGGCCTTCGGCACCATCCTCGGCGGCATGACCACGCTGATCGGCACCCCGCCCAACCTGATCGTCTCCAGTTTTCGCGCACAGAGCGGCGCCGGCCCCTTCGCCATGTTCGACTTCAGCCCGGTGGGCGTCGCCGTGGCGCTGACCGGCGTGCTGTTCATCGCCCTGCTCGGCTGGCGCCTGGTGCCGCGCCGCGAAGTGGCCGGCGCCGCCAGCTTCGACACCGGCACCTATATCACCGAGGCGCGGGTTACCGAGGGCGCCAAGGCGGCGGGCAAGAGCCTGCGCGAGGTGGAGCAGCTGCTCGACGAGGCCGATGCCCAGGTGGTCGGCATGGTGCGTAACAAGCTGCGCCTGTCCGCCCCCAACCCCAGACGCATCCTGCAGGTCGACGACGTGCTGATGATCGAGGCCGAGCCCGAGGCCCTCGGCGACGTACTCGGCAAGCTCGGCCTGAAGCTGGAGGCCGCCAAGCCGCCCAAGGACGACAAGCACGCGGGGGAAGAGGCCCGCACTGGAACCAAGGGCGACGCCAAGAAAGACAAGGCAAAGAGCAATGACAAGAAAGACAGCAGCGACGACAGCGTATTACAGGAGCTGCTGGTACGCCCCGACTCGCAGCTGATCGGCCTGTCCGCCAGCGGCACCCGCCTGCGCAGTCGCTACAGCATCAACCTGCTGGCGATCTCGCGGCAGAGCCACCGCTCGATCAAGCGCCTGCGCTCGACCCTGATCGAGCGCGGCGACGTGCTGTTGATGCAGGGCGCGCCGGGCGATATCGCCGAGTTCGCCACCGACTACGCCTGCGTACCGCTGGCCGAGCGCGCCATCAGCATCCCCAATCCGGGCCAGGCTGGCCTGGCCGCCGGGGTGATGCTGCTGGCGGTGCTGGTCGCCGCCTTCGGCCTGCTGTCGGCGGCGGTGGCCTTCGCCGCCGGCGTGCTGGTGTTCATGGTCGCCCGGGTGGTGCCGCTACGCCTGCTCTACCAGTCCATCGACTGGCCGGTGATCGTCCTGCTCGGCGCCCTGATTCCGGTGGCCGGGGCCATGTCCGCCACGGGCGCGGCCGACCTGCTGGCGCGCCTGCTGATGGAACACCTGGCCCAGGGCAACCCGGTGGTGGTGCTGACCCTGCTGCTGGTGGTGACCATGACCCTCTCGGACTTCATGAACAACGCCGCCACCGCCGCGGTGATGTGCCAGATCGCCCTGAGCGCGGCCAGCCAGCTCGGGGTCAACCCCGACTCCCTGCTGATGGCGGTGGCGATCGGTGCCTCCTGCTCCTTCCTCACCCCCATAGGCCACCAGAACAACACCCTGATCCTCAGTCCCGGCGGCTTCCGCTTCGGCGACTACTGGCGCCTCGGCCTGCCGATGGAGATCATCGTGGTGGTGGTCAGCGTGCCCCTGCTGTTGCTGGTCTGGCCGCTGTAGCGCGGCGCCCCGCTCAGGACGCCGGGGTCAGGCCGAGGACGATGTCGAAGCGCGCCACCTGTTCGCGCGCCACCGCGCCGGCCACCGGCACGAAGGGCACGATCAGCCGCTCCCGCGCCTTGGGATCGCGGATGGCATTGAGGATGGCGTCGCGGGCGTTCAGGCGCTCGCCGCGGATATAGCACTGGGTGACGAAACGCGGCTGCCCGGGCAGGGTCACGGCGAAGTGGATATGCGGGGTGCGCCCCGGGTAGGGCACCGGGCGTATGGTGCGGAAGCGGTAGCGGCCGTCGCGGCCGGTGACAAAGCGCCCGTAGCCCTGAAAGTTCGGGTCGCGCCGCTCGCGATCGCCGCCGCGACTGTGCAGGTAGATGCCCCGGGCGTCGACCTGCCAGATCTCCACCAGGGCATCGGCCAGCGGTCGGCCGTTGGCATCGACGATGCGCCCGTGCAGATGCACCACCGTGCCGCTGGCCGGAGTCAGCTGGTCGTCGACCAGCACCAGGTCATTGTCCCGATCCAGCGGCAACTGGTCGGGGTAGAAGGGGCCGAGGGTCTGCGCCGGGGTCAGCAGGCGCTCGGCGAAGGCCCCCGGGGCACTCAGCAGCCAGGCGCCGGCGCCCAGCCCGACCAGCAGCCGGCGGCGGCCGATACGCGAATCGCTCATGCACTCCTCCGTGAACAGACGTCTCGCTCGAGAGCGGCCGCCCGGGTCACGGACGGCCGCCGCGCTACAGGTGCTCCAGCACGCTGGTCGCCGAATGATAGGGCAGGCCATGGGCCTCGGCCACGCTGCCGCAGGTGATCAGGCCCTTGGCCACGTTCAGGCCGTTGCACAGGTGCGGGTCCTCCTCCAGGGCCCGGCGCGTGCCCTTCTCGGCGAGGGCGATGACGAACGGCAGGGTCGCGTTGTTCAACGCCAGGGTCGAGGTACGTGCCACCGCGCCAGGCATGTTGGCCACGCAGTAATGCACCACCTCATCGACCACATAGGTCGGCTCGGCATGGGTGGTGGCCCTGGACGTCTCGGCGCAGCCCCCCTGGTCGATGGCCACGTCCACCAGCACCGAACCCGGCTGCATCTGCCGGATCATCTCGGCGCTGATCAGCTTGGGCGCCGCCGCCCCGGGGATCAGCACGCCGCCTATCACCAGGTCGGCCGCCAGCACCTGCTCACGCAGCGCCGCGCGGGTCGAGTAGAGGGTGGTGATGCGGTTGCCGTACTGACTGTCCAGGCGGCGCAGGGCGTCGGCGCTCTTGTCCAGCACGGTGACGTCCGCGCCCAGCCCCACGGCCATGGCCAGGGCGTGGCTGCCGACCACCCCGCCGCCGAGTATCACCACCTTGCCCGGCGCCACCCCCGGCACCCCGCCGAGCAGCACGCCACGCCCGCCGCGGGCCTTCTCCAGGCAGCTGGCGCCGGCCTGGATCGACATGCGCCCGGCCACCTCGGACATAGGCGCCAGCAGCGGCAGGCGGCCAGCCGCATCGGTGACCGTCTCGTAGGCGATGCAGGTGGCGCCGCCGGCCATCAGCTCGTCGGTCTGCGGCCGATCCGGGGCCAGGTGCAGGTAGGTGAACAGGGTGTGATGGGGGCGCAAGCGGGCACGCTCCACCGCCAGAGGCTCCTTGACCTTGACGATCATCTGCGCCTGGTTGAACACCTGGGCGGCATCCGCGGCGATCTGCGCGCCGGCGGCCTGATAGTCGGCATCGCTGAAGCCGATGGCACTGCCGGCCTGGGTCTCGATCAGCAGCTCATGCCCCAGGGCGGTCAGCTCGGCCACCGACTGCGGGGTCAGACCGACGCGATACTCGTGGTTCTTGATTTCCTTGGGAACGCCAATACGCATAGCAACCTCCAGGCAGAAAAACCGGACATCCATGGAAAGAGTCTAGGCCCCCAGGGGCCCGCCGCGAGCTCAGGCTAATCGTTAGGGAATCCTCCCGGACCGTCCCGGTCGATAACGGCCAGACGCAATCGCCCGCCCTATGACTTGGGTATCTTGATGCCCTGCAGCAACTCGATCGGCAGCGGGAAGACGATGGTCGAGTTCTTGTCCCCGGCGATGTTGCTCAGGGTCTGCATGTAGCGCAGCTGCATGGCGCCGGACTGGCGGCCGAGCATCTCGGCGGCCTGCATCAGCTTCTCCGAGGCCTGCAATTCGCCCTCGGCGTGGATCACCTTGGCCCGCCGCTCGCGCTCGGCCTCGGCCTGCTTGGCGATGGCGCGGATCATCGACTCGTCGAGGTCGACGTGCTTGATCTCGACGTTGGCCACCTTGATGCCCCAGGCGTCGGTCTGCGCATCGAGCACATGCTGGATATCGACGTTGAGCCGCTCGCGCTCGGCGAGCATCTCGTCCAGCTCGTGCTTGCCGAGCACCGCCCGCAGAGTGGTCTGGGCCAGCTGGCTGGTGGCCTTGAGGAAGTCCTCGACCTGGATGATCGCCTTCTGCGCGTCGAGCACGCGGAAGTACACCACCGCATTGACCTTGACCGAGACATTGTCGCGGGAGATCACGTCCTGGGTCGGCACGTCCAGGACTATGGTGCGCAGGTCCACGCGCACCATCTGCTGGATGCCCGGGATGATGATGATCAGCCCCGGCCCCTTGACCCGCCAGAAGCGCCCGAGCTGGAACACCACGCCGCGCTCGTACTCGCGCAGGATGCGGAACGCCGAGATCAGCAGCGCCAGCAGCAGCACCGCCAGGGCGGAAAAGCTCAATTCAAACCCCATGACTAGTCTCCTTTAGACACCTCTTCGGCTGCGGCAACATCCAGCAGCAGGCCCTTGCGCGCCAGCACCCGCACCTGCTGGCCAGGGCGCAACGGCGCCTGGCTGACCACCTGCCACTGCTCGCCCTGCAGCTGCACCCAGCCGCCCAGCGGGTCGTCCGGCGCCACCGCACTGATCCGCACGAGGCTGCCGAGCAGTTCGCTGTCGCCGCCGACCAAGGTCCGCCGTCGGGCGCGTAGCGCCATGCTGAGGATGGCGAAGATCACCACGCCGCTGGTCAGCGCCAGGGTCAGGATCAGCGCCAGCGGAATGCCGAACCCAGGTACATCGGTGTCGATCAGGATCAGCGCGCCGAAGCTGAACGCCACGATCCCGCCGATGCCCAGCACGCCGAAGCTGGGCATGAAGGCTTCGGCGGCGATGAAGGCGATGCCGAGCAGGATCAGGGCCACTCCAGCGTAGTTCACCGGCAGCAGCTGCAGCGAATACAGGGCGAGAATCAGGCAGATGCCGCCGAGCACGCCGCCGACCCCGGTGCCCGGGTTGGAAAACTCGAAGAACAGGCCGTACACGCCGATCATCATCAGCAGCAGCGCCACGCTGGGGTTGGTGATCACCGCCAGCAAGCGCGTGCGCCAGTCCGGCTCGTGGCTGATCAGCACCGCGCCCTCGGTGTCCAGGGCGACCTCGACCCCGGCGGCGGTGAAGGTCTTGCCGTGCAGCTGCCTGAGCAGATCGGCCAGGTCGAGGGCGACATAGTCGATCACCTTGAGCTTCAGCGCTTCCTCGGCAGCCAGGCTGACCGCCTCGCGCACGGCCTGCTCGGCCCACTCGGCATTGCGCCCGCGCAGCTGTGCCAGGCCACGGATATAGGCGGCGGCATCGTTGATCTGCTTCTTGCTCAGGGCATCGCCCGGCGCGGCGGCCTTCTCGTCCTTGCCGCCCTTGTCGGTTTGTTCGTCCCCTTCGCCCTTGTCGGGCGCCTCGGGCTGCTTGGGCGGCGAGCCGGGCATGCCGCCGATCTGCACCGGCGTCGCCGCGCCCAGGTTGGTGCCCGGCGCCATCGCCGCGACATGGCTGGCATAGAGGATATAGGTACCGGCGCTGGCCGCCCGGGCACCGCTCGGGGCGACGAAGCTGGCCACCGGGATGGGGCTGGCGAGGATGGCCTTGATGATATCGCGCATGGAGGTATCCAGGCCGCCCGGGGTGTCGATGCTCAGCACCACCAGCTGCGCGCCGTCCCCCACCGCCCGGCTCAGGCCGCGCACCACGTAGTCGGCGCTGGCCGGGCCGATGGCACCCTCGACCCGCAGCGTCACCACGGTCGCCGGGGCGCCCAGCAGCAGGGCCGGCCACAGCACGAGCAGCGCCAGCAGCACGGGACGCAGTAACGCAAGCTTCGCGGCAAGCTTCACGGGCTCTCCATGACAGCCGCCACGGATGAGTCGCCCGGAGCGGGCGCGGCTGCCTGCCTTAGAGGATAGTCCATGGGCGTGGCGCAGGTCGGCACCGCCCCGCCAGACCCGGCGGCGGAACGTGTCGCCGGTCCGGCTATTGCATTAGTCTTCGCCCCAAGTCTCGCGAACAAGGCCGCTCTTCGATGTCGTCCACCGCTCTGCGCCACTCCCTGCGCCGCCTCTGGGCGCTGGACAAATTCGGCTACAGCCTGCGGGTGTTCATCGCCCTCGCCGGCAGCCTGGCGCTGTGCTGGGCGCAGGGCTGGATGCACGCGCTGATCCCGCTGTTCCTAGGGGTCGTTGCCAGCGCCCTGGCCGAGACCGACGACAGCTGGCAGGGCCGCCTCACCGCGCTGCTGGTGACCCTCGGCTGCTTCAGCGCGGCGGCCTATGCGGTCGAGCTGCTGTTCCCCTACCCCTGGCTGTTCGTCAGCGCCCTGGCCCTGTCGAGCTTCGCCCTGACCATGCTCGGCGCCCTCGGCGAGCGCTTCGCCACCCTGGGCTGGGCAACCCTGATCCTGGCGATCTACAGCATGATCGGCGTGGAGCAGCGCGGCGGCAGCGCCGGTCTCGGCCCCGAGCCGCTGCTGCTGGTGGCCGGCGCCGCCTGGTACGGCCTGCTCTCGGTGATCTGGAACGCCCTGTTCGCCCATCAGCCGGTGCAGCACAGCCTGGCCCGGCTGTTTCGCGAACTGGGTCGTTACCTCAAGCTCAAGGCCGCGCTGTTCGAGCCGCTGCGCCAGCTCGACGTGGAGCCGCGGCGCCTGGCCCTGGCCCGGCAGAACGGCCAGGTGGTGGCGGCGCTGAACGCCACCAAGGAGATCATCCTGCACCGGGTCGGCCACGACCGGGCCAATCCCAAGGTCGGTCGTTACCTGAAGCTGTACTTCCTCGCCCAGGACATCCACGAGCGCGCCAGCTCCTCGCACTACCCCTACAACGAGCTGGCCGAGGCGTTCTTCCACAGCGACGTGCTGTTCCGCTGCCAGCGCCTGCTGCGCCTGCACGGCGAGGCCTGCCAGCGCCTGGCCGAGGCCATCGAGCTGCGCCAGCCCTTCGAATACCGCGAGCTGTGCAGCGAGGCCCTGGAGGACCTGCACGCCTCCCTCGACCATCTGCACCTGCAGAGCAACCCGGCCTGGCGCCACCTGCTGCGCTCGCTGCAGGCCCTGGCCGGCAACCTCGCCACCCTCGACCGGCTGCTCGGCAGCGCCAGCAACCCGGACGCCCTGGCCGATGAGCAGGACAGCAGCCTGCTGGACCGCGAACCCCAGTCGCTCAAGGACGTGGTCGAACGCCTGCGCCTGCAGCTCACGCCTACCTCGCTGCTGTTCCGCCACGCCCTGCGCCTGGCCATCGCCCTGGCCGCCGGCTACGGCCTGCTGCACTGGGTCCACCCGGCCCAGGGCTACTGGATATTGCTGACCACGGTGTTCGTCTGCCAGCCCAACTACGGTGCCACCCGGCGCAAACTGGTGCAGCGCATCGCCGGCACGGTGCTCGGCCTGGTGCTCGGCTGGGCGCTGTTCGACCTGTTCCCCAGCACCCTGATGCAGGCCTTCTTCGCCGTGGCCGCCGGGGTGGCCTTCTTCGCCACGCGCAGCAGCCGCTACACCCTGGCCACGGCGGCGATCACCCTGATGGTGCTGTTCTGCTTCAATCAGGTCGGCGACGGCTACGGGCTGATCGTGCCGCGCCTGGTCGATACCCTGCTCGGCAGCCTGATCGCCGGGCTCGCGGTGTTCCTGATCCTGCCGGACTGGCAAGGCCGGCGCCTCGAACGCATGCTCGCCAACACCCTCAGCTGCAACAGCAGCTACCTGCGCCAGATCATCCGCCAGTACGCCAGCGGCAAGCGCGACGACCTGGCGTACCGCCTGGCCCGGCGCAACGCCCACAATGCCGACGCGGCGCTGTCCTCCACCCTCGGCAACATGCTGATGGAGCCGGGGCACTTCCGTAAGCAGGCCGATATCGGCTTTCGCTTCCTGGTCCTCTCGCACACCCTGCTCAGTTACCTCTCCGGCCTCGGCGCCCACCGCGGCGAGGGGCTGCTGGGCGCCGACCAGGACCAGCTGCTGGCCGATGCCGAGCGTATCGCCGGCAGCCTCGACGAGATCGCCGGCCAGCTCGGCGAACGGCGTCCGGTGGCGATTCACAGCGACGCCGAGGAGCAGCTGGCCCTGGCACTGGAGCAGGTGCCCGAGGAGCTCGACGAGCAACAGCGCCTGGTGCAGACCCAACTGGCGCTGATCTGCCGCCAACTGGGGCCCTTGCGCACCCTGGCGGCCCATCTGCTCAGGGGCCAGGATAGCGCCGCTGCCAGGCCGGACACCCCTGGTCTCTCGTGAGCCGGGCCTGCACCTGCATGCAGTGCCCCCATGGTGCCGCAGCACGGCCGACAGCAATCTGGAGAAACGCCATGGCCACCCCGTACCGCAGCTTGGTCGGCCTCTTCTTGGTCTGCCTGCTGGGCGCGCAGAGCCGGGCCGAGTTGCGCCTGCTGACCGAGGATGCGCCGCCGATGAGCTTCATCCAGGACGGCCAGCTGACCGGCATGTCGGCGGACATCGTCGAGGCGCTGTTCCAGTGGCTGGGGCCGCTGGCCGTGCCCAAGCACTGGTACACCCACGAAACCCTGCTCGCCCGGGGCCTGCAGAACGTCTACGGCGCGGCCGGGTCAAGCTGATCGCCACCGAGGACATCACCCTGCGCGATGAGCTGATCACCGGCGTGGGCTAGCGCAGGGTCGCGGCCAGCGTCTGGATGTCGTCCCAGTGCTGCTCGACCAGGCACAGGCGACCGTCGACCGCCAGTTCGTTGTAGGGGGCAATGAGCTTGGCATAGGCCGCCAGGCTCGCCAGCGGGGGGCGCTCGGCATCGCTGTCGAGGACGTGGTAGCGGCCGAGGTTGACCAGATCGAGCAGCTCCAGTTGCCGCACCCGCTGCAGGCTCCAGTTGCCCACCTCGCGCACGATCTGCACGTATTCCTCGTCCACCGCCCACTTCTTCAACAGAATCACCCCCAGCGAGCGGCCATAGGCGCGGCATAGCTCCGCGTAGCGCGTCGGGCTAGGCGGCAGATGGCCGTCCTTGAAGGCCGAGAGCACCGCCAAGTCCCCCACCTCGCTGAGCAGGCTGGCCAGCACCACATGGTCGGCGGGGATGCGCCCGACCTGACGCGCCAGGAAGGCGCAGATGCTGCCTTGCAGGGTCAGCCGGTGCCAGGCCGCCAGGAACAGTCGCTTGTGCCCGGCACTGTGCAGGGTGAACAGGCTCTTGATGCTGTGCATCATCACCACCCGGTCCACCTGCTGCATGCCCAACACCCGCAGCACGTCCTCCAGCGTCTTGGGCGTCACCCGGGTGCGCAGCAACGGGCTGGAGGCGTATTTGACCAGCAGGGCACTGAGCGCCGGGTCCTGACCGATCAGTCCGGCCAGGCGGGGGATGTTCACCTCCTCCGGCATGGCCAAAGCGCGGCGGATCTCCAGCGTCAGCGTCGGCAGGCTCGGCAGCTGCTCCTCGTCGCTCATCAGCTGGGAGACCAGCTGCCGGTAAATCGAATAGTCCGAGTCTGCCGCTTGCATCGCCATCTCCCACCGCCGGTCGCCAGCAGTGTAGCCAAGCTCGCCCTGCGCTGCGCACCGGCTAACCCGCGGTGTCCGGCCGCCTCAGGCCAGCCCGGCTCGACGCGCCTGGGCGCGGCGACGAATGCCCAGGTCGAGCCTCAGGCAGATCGCCGCCAGCAGCATGAAGCCGGCGCCGAGGTTGCCGCGACTGACCGGCACGCCGAACAGGTTGCCCAACCACTCGACGACCGGCTCCGGGTAGTTGGCCAGCAGGGCACCCAGCGGTACCAGTAGGAACAGGAAGAAGAACCCCAATGACCGCAGCATGTTCATCCCGCACCCTCGCTCTGATTGGCTCCTTGGGCAGCATGCCGCCAGGGGCGCCGGGGCGACACTAGACCTTGGTGCAAAGGCCGCGGCCGATCGCCGATAATTGCCCCCCCCCTCTACTTGGCGAGCCGACCTTGAACAAAGCCCAGCTGCAGCAGCTGCTCCTCGAGCGCCTCCAGGCCGACCTGGCCTCGGCCGAACGGGCGGCGCTGAGCGCCCACGAGGCGGCCACCCACGAAGAGAACATCGCCGAGAACAAGTACGACACCCTCGGCCTGGAAGCCGCCTACCTGGCGGCCGGGCAGGCACGGCGGGTGGAGGAAATTCGCCAGGCCCTGAGCGCCTGGCAACGGCTTACGCCGCGCCCCTACGAGGCGGGACAGGGCATCGGGCTCGGCACCCTGGTGTGGCTGGCCGATGCCCAGGACAGGGTGCAATGCCTGCTGCTCGGCCCGGACAGCGCCGGCCTGAAGCTGCAGTGGCAGGACCAGGAGGTGCTGGTGATCAGCCCGCGGGCGCCCCTGGGCCAGCGCCTGCTCGGCAGCGACGTGGGCGACGAGGTGGAGGTCCGGGTGGCCGGCGGCCTGCAGCACTTCGAGGTGCTGCGGGCCCTCTGAGCCGATCGCCCCGTATCTGCGCTAGGCTGATAGAGGCAGCGCCGCGCGCCGGCCGGCGCCGTTTCAGCGCCCTGTTCACCGAGCAGAGGAACCCATCATGGAACCCCCCATCCACAGTCTCCCGGCCCTGTTCAAACAGCTCGGCCTGCCCGCCGAGCAGGCCAGCATCGAGCGCTTCGTCCGCACCCATTCGCCCCTGGCGCCGACCTGCAAGCTGGCCGACGCGCCGTTCTGGAGCCCGGCCCAGGCGAGCTTCCTGCGCGAGGAAATCCTCGAGGACGCCGATTGGGCCGAGGTGGTCGACCAGCTCAACCTGATGCTGCGCGGCTAACCCCGACTAAGCCGAGGACAGCTCGCGCCAGGTCAGGTACAGGCGCAGGTCGAACTCCAGCTGCCGGTACCCGGGCAGCATGTGCTCGCACAACTGGTAGAAGGCCTTGTTGTGCTCGCTCTCCCTCAGGTGCGCCAGCTCGTGCACCACGATCATCTGCAGAAACTCCGGAGCCGCTTCCTTGAACAACGAAGCGACGCGGATCTCCTTCTTCGCCTTGAGCTTGCCGCCCTGCACCCGCGAGACCGCGGTGTGCAGGCCCAGGGCACGGTGGGTCAGGTCCAGGCGATTGTCGTACAGCACCTTGTCCAACGGCGGCGCCTTGCGCAGATGTTCCTGCTTGAGGGCCATGGCGTAGGCATACAGCGCCTTGTCGCTCTGCACCTCATGCCGGCCGCCATAACGCCGGCCCAGGTAGTCGCCCAGGCGCCGCTCGGCGATCAGCCGGTGCACCTGGTCGAGCAGATGGGCGGGATAACCCTGGAGATATTTCAGTGGCGTCATGGCCGCAGCCTGGTCACTCACGAGCAAGAGTCGGGGCCGCGGAGTATGCCGCACACCCCGGCGGCACGCCTACCGCCGGTCGCCGAGTCCCGGCCGCCCCCCACTGACAACGGCTCTTTCGGCCAAGCAACCTCGCTAAAGAGTGCCGCAATTCACAGAGATGGTACGTGCGCTCCACATTCCGCAAACCCCCGACTACGCTTCAGACTCGCGTCCGGATCGATGCAGTTAAGGACCAGTCGCCAGGGGCCACAAGCCGACCTGGCAACGCGCTCTCCCTAAGGATTGGAGGAACCATGAACAAAACAGTTACCCACTGGCGTTTTCTCGGCGGGGCGCTTGCCCTCGCGCTTTCCACCGGCCTGCAGGCCGCCCCGCCGTCGCCCAGCGACCTGCTCAACGAATTCTGGAGCCCGGCCCGCCCGACCTCGGCCGGCTGCAACTCGTTGCTGCTGAACAACAGCCCCCTGGGGCTGCCCCGCTGCATGCAGGCCAGCAAGACCCTGTATCACCTGCAGATGCTGCAGGACATCGCCGCGGCCAACGGCGGCACCCGCGCCGCGGGCCTGCCGGGCTACCAGGCCTCGGTGGACTACGTGAAACAGACCCTGGAGCAGGCCGGTTACCAGGTCACCCTGCAGCCCTTCCCCTTCACCGCGTTCTACCCCCAGGGCCCGGGCGAGCTGGCCATAGTGGCGCCCACGCCGAC
Source organism: Pseudomonas sp. MBLB4123 (assembly GCF_051904775.1). Lineage (NCBI taxonomy): Bacteria > Pseudomonadati > Pseudomonadota > Gammaproteobacteria > Pseudomonadales > Pseudomonadaceae > Pseudomonas > Pseudomonas sp. MBLB4123. The sequence goes on along the minus strand of NZ_CP196711.1, from coordinate 3,785,733 downwards.
CAGTTATGAGTGGGAGAAGGACTTCACCTACCTGTCGCAGACCGAAGCCGGCAACCTCACTGCCAGCGTCGCCCCGGTAGACCTGGCCCTGGGCCCGGACAACGCCTCCACCAGTGGCTGCGAGGCCGAGGACTTCGCTGGCTTCCCCGCCGGCGCCATCGCCCTGATTCAGCGCGGCGCCTGTAGCTTCGAGCAGAAGGCGGAGAACGCCGCGGCGGCCGGTGCCGTCGGTGCGATCATCTTCAACCAGGGCAACAGCGAGGACCGTAAGGGCCTGCTCAACGCGACCCTGGGCGATGGTTACGAAGGCGGCATTCCGGTGCTGTTCGCCACCTATGACCTGGGGGCGGCCTGGGCGACCACCGCCGGCCTGCAACTGCGCCTGCTGGTCGACGTGGTGCGCGAGAAGACCGAGACCTTCAACATCATCGCCGAGACCCGTCGGGGCAACCCGGACAACGTGGTGATGGTCGGCGCCCACCTCGACTCGGTGTTCGAAGGCGGCGGCATTCAGGACAACGGCTCGGGCAGTGCCGCCGTGCTGGAAATGGCCCTGCAGATGCGCAAGGCCCGGCCGCGCAACAAGGTACGCTTCGCCTGGTGGGGCGCCGAGGAGTCCGGCCTGGTCGGCTCGACCCACTACGTGCAGACCCTCAGCGCCGAAGAGAAGGCCAAGGTCAAGGTCTACCTGAACTTCGACATGATCGCCTCGCCGAACTTCGCCTACTTCATCTACGACGGCGACGGCTCGGACTTCGGCCTCGAAGGCCCGCCCGGCTCGGCGGCGGTGGAGAAGCTGTTCGAGACCTACTACCGCCTGCGCGCCCTGCCTTCGGAAGGCGACGAGATCAGCTTCCGCTCCGACTATGCGCAGTTCTTCCTCGACGGCATCGCCTTCGGCGGCCTGTTCACCGGCGCCGAAGTGCTGAAGAGCGAGGAACAGGCGGCGAAGTACGGCGGCGACGCCGGGGTCGCCTTCGATCCCTGCTACCACCAGGCCTGCGACAACGTCCTCAACATCGACCGGCAGGCACTGGAGATCAACGGCGATGCCGCCGCCTTCGCCACCAGCTGGCTGTCGCTGTCGACCAAGATCATCGACGACGAAATCGCCGCAGCCCAGCAGAAGCCGAGCACCCGCGCCTTCAGCGCCCAGAAGTCCGCGGCCTACGACATCACCCACTGGGGCAAGCACTGGATCAAGTAACCCTGCGGCTTCACCTGCAAGCGCAACAAAAAAGCCCGCTCTAGAGCGGGCTTTTTTTCGACCTCAGGCTTAGTTGACCTTGGCGGCCAACTCGCCCTTGGCGTAGCGCAGGTACATGGCGTCCAGGGACATCGGCTTGATCTTGGAGGCGTTGCCGGCGGTGCCGAAGGCCTCGTAGCGGGCGATACAGATGTCGCGCATGGCCTCGACGGTCTTGGCGAAGAACTTGCGCGGGTCGAACTCGCTCGGGTGCTGGGCCATGAAGCGGCGCATGGCGCCGGTGGAGGCCAGGCGCAGGTCGGTGTCGATGTTGACCTTGCGCACGCCGTGCTTGATGCCTTCGACGATCTCCTCGACCGGCACGCCGTAGGTTTCCTTGATGTCGCCGCCGAACTCGTTGATCACCGCCAGCCACTCCTGCGGCACGCTGCTCGAGCCGTGCATCACCAGGTGAGTGTCGGGGATGCGCGCATGGATCGCCTTGATGCGGTCGATGGCGAGAATGTCGCCGGTCGGCGGCTTGGTGAACTTGTAGGCGCCGTGGCTGGTGCCGATGGCAATCGCCAGGGCATCGACCTGGGTGCGCTTGACGAAGTCGGCGGCCTCTTCCGGGTCGGTGAGCATCTGGCTGTGGTCCAGGGTGCCCTCGGCGCCGATGCCGTCTTCCTCGCCGGCCTGGCCGGTTTCCAGGCTGCCCAGGCAACCCAGCTCGCCTTCCACCGAGACGCCGCAGGCATGGGCCATGGCCACGGTCTCCTGGGTCACGCGCACGTTGTAGTCGTAGTCGGCCGGGGTCTTGCCGTCTTCCTTGAGCGAGCCGTCCATCATCACCGAGCTGAAGCCCAGCTGGATCGAGCGCTGGCACACCGCCGGGCTGGTGCCGTGGTCCTGGTGCATGCACACCGGGATATGCGGGAACTCCTCGATGGCGGCGAGGATCAGGTGGCGCAGGAAGGGCGCGCCGGCGTACTTGCGGGCGCCGGCCGAGGCCTGGACGATCACCGGCGAGTCGGTCCGGTCGGCCGCTTCCATGATGGCGCGCATCTGCTCGAGGTTGTTGACGTTGAAGGCCGGCACGCCGTAGCCGAATTCGGCGGCGTGGTCGAGCATCTGGCGCATGCTGATGAGTGCCATGGTGTTCTTTCTCCCGGTGGGGGTCGTTAATCGGTGCAAGCCTGCCCCAGGGGCAGGCACTGTTCAAGTCTCATGGGACCGGGGGTCGGCTCCCGGTCCGCGGCGAATCCGCCTCAGCCCCGGGCGCGCTGCTCCAGCACGGCCACGGCCGGCAGCACCTTGCCCTCGACGAACTCGAGGAAGGCGCCGCCGCCGGTGGAGATGTAGCCGATGCGCTCGGCCACGCCGTACTTGTCGATGGCCGCCAGGGTGTCGCCGCCGCCGGCGATGGAGAAGGCCGGGCTCTCGGCGATGGCTTCGGCCAGCACGCGGGTGCCGTTGCCGAACTGGTCGAACTCGAAGACTCCGACCGGGCCGTTCCACAGGATGGTCTGGCTGGCCTTGAGCAGTTCGGCGAACTGCGCGGCAGTCTGCGGGCCGATGTCGAGGATCATGTCGTCCTCGGCCACCTCGGCCACCGCTTTGACGGTCGCCTCGGCGTCTTCGGCGAAGGCCTTGGCCACCACCACGTCCACCGGCAGCGGCACGCTGACCTTGGCGGCGATGGCGCGGGCGGTCTCCACCAGGTCGGCCTCGTACAGCGACTTGCCGACCGGCAGGCCGGCGGCAGCGAGGAAGGTGTTGGCGATGCCGCCACCGACGATCAGCTGGTCGCAGACCTGGCTGAGGCTGTTGAGCACGTCCAGCTTGGTGGAGACCTTGGAGCCGGCGACGATCGCCGCCATGGGCTGGGCCGGATTGCCCAGGGCCTTGCCCAGGGCGTCCAGCTCGGCGGCCAGCAGCGGGCCGGCGCAGGCCACTTCGGCGAACTTGGCCACGCCGTGGGTCGAGCCCTGGGCGCGGTGGGCGGTGCCGAAGGCGTCCATGACGAACACGTCGCACAGGGCGGCGTACTGCTGGGCCAGCGCGTCGGCGTTCTTCTTCTCGCCCGGGTTGAAACGCACGTTCTCCAGCAGCACCAACTCGCCGGGCTGCACCGCGACGCCGCCGAGGTAGTCCCTGACCAGCGGCACGTCGCGGCCCAGGGCCTTGGACAGGTAGTCAGCCACCGGCGCCAGGCTGTCGGCCGCGCTGAACACGCCCTCTTCCGGACGCCCCAGGTGCGAGCAGACCAGCACCGCCGCGCCCTTCTCCAGGGCCAGCTTGAGGGTCGGCAGGGCCGCGAGGATGCGCGCGTCGCTCGTCACCACGCCGTCTTTCACCGGCACGTTGAGGTCTTCGCGGATCAGCACGCGCTTACCGGCGAGGTCGAGGTCGGTCATCTTCAGAACGGTCATATATTCAGTCCTTCACGGGGGCTGGTTGTGCGGTGGATACAGCAAGAAAGTGTTCGGCTACATCGAGCATACGGTTGGCGAAGCCCCATTCGTTGTCGAACCAGGCCAGCAGGTTGACCAGGCGCGGGCCGGAGACCCGGGTCTGGCTGCCATCGACCACCGCCGAATGGGGGTCGTGGTTGAAGTCGCAGCTGGCATGGGGCAGCTCGGTGTAGGCGATCAGGCCCTTGAGCGGCCCGCCTTCCGCAGCCTGACGCAACACCTGGTTGATCTCGCAAGCCGAGGTGTCGCGGGCGGTCTGCAGGGTGATGTCCAGGCAGGAGACGTTGACCGTCGGCACGCGGATGGCCTTGGCCTGGATGCGCCCGGCCAGCTCCGGCAACAGGCGCTCGATGCCCTTGGCCAGGCCGGTGGAGACCGGAATCACCGACTGGAAAGCCGAGCGCGTGCGGCGCAGGTCCTCGTGGTGGTAGGCATCGATCACCGGCTGGTCGTTCATCGCCGAGTGGATGGTGGTGATGGACACGTACTCCAGGCCCACGGCGTCGTTGAGCAGCTTGAGCAGCGGCACCCCGCAGTTGGTGGTGCAGCTGGCATTGGACACCAGGCGCTCGGCGCCGCTCAGGCGCTGCTGATTGACCCCGTAGACGATGGTGGCGTCGATGTCCGCCTCACCGGCCATCGGCTGGGAGAACAGCACCCGCGGTGCACCGGCGGCCAGGAAGCGCTCGCCGTCGGCGCGGGTGGTGTACTGGCCGGAACATTCCAGCAGCAGGTCGATGTCCAGCGCCGCCCAGTCAATGCCTTCCGGCGCCTCCTCGCGCAGCACCTTCACGCAGTCGCCGTTGATGTGCAGGCAATCGCCCTCGACCCGCACTTCGCCGGGGAAACGGCCATGGGTGGAGTCGAAGCGGGTCAGGTATTCCAGGCTGGCCTGGTCGGCCAGGTCGTTCAGCGCGACGATCTCCAGGCCCGCGTCGCTCCCGCGCTCGTGCAGGGCGCGCAGCACGCAGCGGCCGATGCGGCCGTAGCCGTTGAGGGCGATGCGGTAGGGACGGTTGGGCATGGCGGCACTCTTCATCGGTCCGGCAGGTGGAAAGCCGCTTCGCGGGCTTTCCACCCTACGCATGGGGGGAGCCATGTAGGGTGGATGGCCGAAGCCATCCACCACGACACGGCATCAGGCGTCCAGCAGCTCGGCGGCGGTTTCCAGGACGTTCTCCAGGGTGAAGCCGAAGTGCTCGAACAGCGCCGCCGCCGGCGCCGATTCGCCGAAGCTGGTCATGCCGATCACCCGGCCCTCGAGGCCGACGTACTTGTACCAGAAGTCGGCGTGGGCGGCCTCGATGGCGATCCGCGCACCGACCTGCAGCGGCAGCACGGCCTGCTTGTAGCCGGCGTCCTGCTGGTCGAACACGCTGGTCGACGGCATCGACACCACGCGCACCTTGCGGCCCTGCTCGCTCAGCGCCTCGAAGGCCTGCACCGCCAGGCCCACTTCCGAGCCGGTGGCGATGAGGATCAGCTCCGGCTCGCCGGCGCAGTCCTTGAGCACGTAGCCGCCGCGGGCGATGTCGCCCAGCTGGGCGGCGTCGCGGCTCTGGTGCGCCAGGTTCTGCCGACTGAAGATCAGTGCGCTGGGGCCGTCGTGGCGCTCGATGGCGCACTTCCAGGCCACCGCCGACTCCACCGCGTCGCACGGCCGCCAGGTGTTGAGGTTCGGCGTGCAGCGCAGGCTGGCCAGCTGCTCGATCGGCTGGTGGGTCGGGCCGTCCTCGCCCAGGCCGATGGAGTCGTGGGTGTAGACGAACAGCACGCGCTGCTTCATCAGCGCGGCCATGCGCACGGCATTGCAGGCGTATTCCATGAACACCAGGAAGGTCGCGCCGTAGGGAATGAAGCCACCGTGCAGGGCGATGCCGTTCATGATCGCGCTCATGCCGAACTCGCGCACGCCGTAGAACATGTAGTTGCCCGAAGCGTCCTCGGCCGAGACCCCCTGGCAGCCCTTCCACAGGGTCAGGTTGGAGCCGGCCAGGTCGGCCGAGCCGCCGAGGAACTCCGGCAGCAACGGGCCAAAGGCGTTCAGCGCGTTCTGGCTGGCCTTGCGGCTGGCGATGGTCTCGCCCTTGGCGGCGACCTCCTGGATATAGGCGGCGGCCTGCTCGGCGAAATCGGCCGGCAGTTCGCCCTTGATGCGCCGCTGGAACTCGGCGGCCAGTTCGGGATAGGCGGCGGCATAGGCTTTGAGGCGCTCGTTCCACTCGGCCTCGACGGCGGCGCCGGCCTGCTTGGCGTCCCACTCGGCGTAGATCTGCGCGGGGATCTCGAAGGGGCCGTGCTCCCAGCCCAGGGTGGCGCGGGTCAGGGCGATCTCGTCGACGCCCAGCGGCGCGCCGTGGCAGTCTTCCTTGCCCTGCTTGTTCGGCGAGCCGAAGCCGATGGTGGTCTTGCAGCAGATCAGGGTCGGCTGCGCGCTCTTGCGCGCGGTGTCGATGGCCATCTTGATCTCTTCGGCGTCGTGGCCGTCGACGTTGCGGATCACCTGCCAGCCGTAGGCCTCGAAGCGGTTCGGCGTGTCGTCGGTGAACCAGCCCTCGACCTCGCCGTCGATGGAGATGCCGTTGTCGTCGTAGAAGGCGATCAGCTTGCCCAGGCCCAGGGTGCCGGCCAGGGAGCAGACCTCATGGCTGATGCCCTCCATCATGCAGCCGTCGCCGAGGAACACGTAGGTGTGGTGGTCGACGATGCTGTGGCCCTCGCGGTTGAACTGCGCGGCCAGGACCTTCTCGGCGATGGCCAGGCCCACGGCGTTGGCCAGGCCCTGGCCGAGGGGGCCGGTGGTGGTCTCCACGCCCGGGGTGTAGCCGTATTCCGGATGGCCCGGGGTGCGGCTGCCCATCTGGCGGAACTGCTTGAGGTCTTCGATCCCCAGGTCGTAGCCGGTCAGGTGCAGCAGCGAATAGATCAGCATCGAGCCGTGGCCGTTGGACAGCACGAAGCGGTCGCGGTCGGCGAACGCGGGGTTGCTCGGGTTGTGCTTGAGGTAGTCGCGCCACAGCACCTCGGCGATATCCGCCATGCCCATCGGGGCACCGGGGTGGCCGCTGTTGGCTTTCTGCACGGCATCCATGCTCAGGGCACGAATGGCATTGGCACGCTCACGACGGCTGGGCATCGCTAATCTCCTACGGGGGCTGCTTCTTGATGAAAGGGCGAAAAAGGCGGCCATTTTCGCCCAGCCGGGCGCCGCGGGGCAATGACAGATGGTCGCGGCTCGCGGTTTTCTCGGCCTGGCTGCGACCTGCGCGGGGCCAATCGCGCCACAACAGCAATATCAAAACTTTTTGATATGGCTGTTGCTGGATGAAAAATGACCGACTAGACTTCGCGCCCCATGAACATGCGCGTCCCCCAGCTGAGCTTCGAGCCCGCCGACGAACTGGCCGCCCTGTGCAAGGCCGGCGGCGACCCGCTGCGCCTGAACGTGCTGCGCGCCCTGGCCAACGACTCGTTCGGCGTGCTGGAGCTGGCGCAGATCTTCGCCATCGGCCAGTCGGGCATGAGCCACCACCTCAAGGTGCTGGCCCAGGCCGGCCTGGTGGCCACCCGCCGCGAGGGCAACGCGGTCTTCTATCGCCGCGCCCTGGCCCAGGGCGACGCCCTCGGCGGCACCCTGCATGCCGCCCTGCTCAACGAGGCCGACGGGCTGCTGCTGCCGGGCGAGGTGCAGGCGCGCATCGCCGCGGTGCATGCCCAGCGGGCGGCCACCAGCCGCGACTTCTTCGCCCGCACGGCGGCCAGCTTCCAGGCCCAGCAGGACCTGATCGCCGGCCTGCCGCAGTACCGCGACAGCGTGCTGGCGCTGCTCGACGCCCTGGACCTGGCGAGCGACGCCACGGCCCTGGAGATCGGCCCCGGCGACGGCGGCTTCCTGCCCGAGCTGGCGCGGCGCTTCGCCCGGGTCACCGCCCTGGACAACAGCGCGGCGATGCTCGAGCTGGCGCGCCAGCGCTGCGAGAAGCACGGGCTGGGCAATGTCGAGCTGCGCCTGGCCGATGCGCTGAACGACGACTACCCGGGCGCCGATTGCCTGGTGCTGAACATGGTCCTGCACCATTTCGCCGCCCCGGCCGAGGCGCTCAAGCAGCTGGCGCGGCGGGTAAACCACGGCGGCAGCCTGCTGATCAGCGAGTTGTGCAGCCACGACCAGAGTTGGGCCAGGCAGGCCTGCGGCGATCTCTGGCTGGGCTTCGAACAGGACGACCTGGCCCGCTGGGCCAGCGCCGCGGGGCTCACGCCCGGCGATAGCCAGTACGTGGGCCTGCGCAATGGTTTCCAGATTCAGGTGCGGCATTTCGCCAAGCCGGATGAACACACCGGCCCACGGGCCACCCTCACCCACCGGTAATTAATTTAGGAAGACCGATAGATGAGCGACTACTCCCTGTTTACCTCCGAGTCCGTGTCCGAAGGCCATCCGGACAAGATCGCCGACCAGATCTCCGACGCAGTGCTCGATGCCATCATCGCCCAGGACAAGTATGCCCGCGTGGCCTGCGAGACCCTGGTCAAGACCGGCGTGGCGATCATCGCCGGCGAAGTCACCACCAGCGCCTGGGTCGACCTGGAGGAACTGGTGCGCAAGGTGATCATCGACATCGGCTACGACAGCTCCGACGTCGGCTTCGACGGCGCCACCTGCGGCATCATCAACATCATCGGCAAGCAGTCCCCGGACATCAACCAGGGCGTCGACCGGGCCAAGCCGGAAGACCAGGGCGCCGGCGACCAGGGCCTGATGTTCGGCTACGCCAGCAACGAGACCGACGTGCTGATGCCCGCGCCGATCTGCTTCAGCCACCGCCTGGTCGAGCGCCAGGCCGAGGCGCGCAAGTCCGGCCTGCTGCCCTGGCTGCGCCCGGACGCCAAGAGCCAGGTCACCTGCCGCTACGAGAACGGCAAGGTCACCGGCATCGACGCCGTGGTGCTGTCCACCCAGCACAACCCGGACGTCAGCTACAACGACCTGCGCGAAGGCGTGATGGAGCTGATCGTCAAGCACGTGCTGCCGGCCGAGCTGCTGCACAAGGACACCCAGTTCCACATCAACCCCACCGGCCAGTTCATCATCGGCGGCCCGGTGGGCGACTGCGGCCTGACCGGGCGCAAGATCATCGTCGACTCCTACGGCGGCATGGCCCGCCACGGCGGCGGCGCCTTCTCCGGCAAGGACCCGTCCAAGGTCGACCGCAGCGCCGCCTACGCCGGCCGCTACGTGGCCAAGAACATCGTCGCCGCGGGCCTGGCCGAGCGCTGCGAGATCCAGGTGTCCTACGCCATCGGCGTGGCCCAGCCGACCTCCATCTCGATCAACACCTTCGGCACCAACAAGGTCAGCGACGACACCATCATCAAGCTGGTGCGCGAGGTCTTCGACCTGCGCCCCTACGCCATCACCAAGATGCTCGACCTGCTGCACCCGATGTACCAGCCGACCGCGGCCTACGGCCACTTCGGCCGCGAGCCGTTCGAGATGAGCTACGGCGACGACAGCTTCACCGCCTTCACCTGGGAGAAGACCGACAAGGCCGCCGAACTGCGCGCCGCCGCCGGCCTGTAAGCGCCTCCCGGCACCACGAAAAAGCCCCGCATCCGCGGGGCTTTTTCGTTGCTCACAGCAAGCTGGGCCGATCGCTCAGAACGCGCGAAACTCCTGATGACAGGCCTCGCAGCTATCCTCGACGCGCTGCATGGCCGGCGCCAGTTCGCGCTCGCGCAGCGGCTTGGCGGTGGTGGCGGCAACCAGCGCGGCGGTGGCGCCTTCCAGTTCGCGGGCCAGCTGCTGGAAGCGCGCCTGGCGCTGCCATACCTCGTCCTTGGCCTGGGTGCCGTCCTCCTCCCGCACCTGGGGGAAGTGCTGCCAGGGCGCGTGGGCCAGCCGGTCCAGCTCGGCGGCGCCCTCGATGAAGCGCTGCTCGTCGAAGGCGAGGCGCCCGCGCAGCATGCCGCCGAGGTCTTCGCTGGTCTTGAGCATCTGCTTGAAGATGGTCTGGCGCTGGCCCAGGGGCGAGTTCGGATCGACCTCGCCGCAAGCGACGAGGGCCAGGCTGGCGAGCAGGATGGGTAAGGCGATTTTCAATTTCATGGACCACGGATTCGGCGACGAAGGCGGGCCACAGTATCCCCACTCGCGGCGCCCCGGCCAAGCGCGGTGTTTTGTCGCAGATGTCGGCCCGGCGGCGACGGAAAGCCTTGGGCTTCGCCGCGAGCCTGGCTATAATCCGCAGGTTTCACGCGACCGGCACCGCTCCGGTCGTGCCCGCCACCCGTCCGAGGGGCGCTGCAGCAAGCCTCATTCGCTGAGGATTTGTCAGGCTCGGATGGGGCGTTATCCATACGCATCAACGGCGCCCATTCGCAGACAACGAATGGAGAACTCAGTTATGAGCGCTGTACTGACGCCTGCCGGTTTTACCGACTACAAGGTCGCCGATATTTCCCTGGCCGCCTGGGGTCGTCGCGAACTGATCATCGCCGAGTCCGAGATGCCGGCGCTGATGGGCCTGCGCCGCAAGTACGCCGCCGAGCAGCCGCTCAAGGGCGCGAAGATCCTCGGCTGCATCCACATGACCATCCAGACCGGCGTGCTGATCGAGACCCTGATCGCCCTGGGCGCCGAGGTGCGCTGGTCGAGCTGCAACATCTTCTCCACCCAGGACCAGGCCGCCGCCGCCATCGCCGCCGCCGGCATCCCGGTGTTCGCCTGGAAGGGCGAGACCGAGGCCGAGTACGAGTGGTGCATCGAGCAGACCATCCTCAAGGACGGCCAGCCCTGGGACGCCAACATGATCCTGGACGACGGCGGCGACCTGACCGAGATCCTGCACAAGAAATACCCGGCGATGCTGGAGAAGATCCACGGCATCACCGAGGAAACCACCACCGGCGTGCACCGCCTGCTCGACATGCTCAAGGCCGGCACCCTGAAAGTCCCGGCGATCAACGTCAACGACTCGGTGACCAAGAGCAAGAACGACAACAAGTACGGCTGCCGTCACAGCCTCAACGACGCCATCAAGCGCGGCACCGACCACCTGCTGTCGGGCAAGCAGGCCCTGGTGATCGGCTACGGCGACGTGGGCAAGGGCTCGGCCCAGTCGCTGCGCCAGGAAGGCATGATCGTCAAGGTCAGCGAAGTCGACCCGATCTGCGCCATGCAGGCCTGCATGGACGGCTTCGAGCTGGTTTCGCCCTACAAGAACGGCCTCAACGACGGCACCGAGGCCAGCGTCGACGCCGAGCTGCTGGGCAAGATCGACCTGATCGTCACCACCACCGGCAACGTCAACGTCTGCGACGCCGGCATGCTCAAGGCCCTGAAGAAGCGCGCAGTGGTGTGCAACATCGGCCACTTCGACAACGAGATCGACACCGCCTTCATGCGCGCCAACTGGGCCTGGGAAGAGGTCAAGCCGCAGGTGCACAAGGTTCACCGCACCGGCCTGGACCTCGACCCGCTCAACGACGACTACCTGATCCTCCTGGCCGAAGGCCGCCTGGTCAACCTGGGCAACGCCACCGGCCACCCGAGCCGGATCATGGACGGCTCCTTCGCCAACCAGGTGCTGGCGCAGATCTTCCTGTTCGGCCAGAAGTTCGCCGACCTGCCGGCCGCGCAGAAGGCCGAACGCCTGTGCGTGGAAGTGCTGCCGAAGAAACTGGACGAGGAAGTGGCCCTGGAAATGGTCAAGGGCTTCGGTGGCGTGGTCACCCAGCTGACGCCGAAGCAGGCCGAGTACATCGGCGTGGCCGTGGAAGGCCCGTTCAAGCCGGACAGCTACCGCTACTAAGCCCCGGCCGCAGGCGCCCCGCGCTGCCCCCGGGCCGCTCGGGGCGCCCTGCCTCATCAGCCTCACGCCTGGAAATTTCTATGAGCCAAGAACGCAGCTTCAGCTTCGAGTTCTTCCCCGCGAAGACCGAAGCCGGGCATGAAAAACTGCTGGACACCGCGCGCCAGCTGGCCGTCTACAAGCCTGATTTCTTCTCCTGCACCTACGGCGCCGGCGGCTCGACCCGCGACCGCACCGTGCATACGGTGCTGCAGCTGAACGAGGAGGTAAAGGTCGCCACCGCGCCGCACCTGTCCTGCGTCGGCGACAGCAAGGCCGAACTGCGCGAACTGCTGACCCTGTACAAGGATGCCGGGATCGAGCGCATCGTCGCCCTGCGCGGCGACCTGCCGTCCGGCATGGGCCTGGCCAGCGGCGAGCTGCGCTATGCCAACGAGCTGGTCGGCTTCATCCGCGAGGAAACCGGCGACCACTTCCATATCGAGATCGCCGCCTACCCGGAGATGCATCCCCAGGCGCGCAACTTCGAGGCCGATATCGCCAACTTCGTGCGCAAGGCCAAGGCCGGCGCCAGCAGCGCCATCACCCAGTACTTCTTCAACGTCGACAGCTACTTCTACTTCGTCGAGCGGGTACGCAAGCTGGGCGTGGACATCCCGGTGGTGCCCGGCATCATGCCGATCACCAACTACAGCAAGCTGGCGCGCTTCTCCGATGCCTGCGGCGCGGAGATTCCACGCTGGGTGCGCAAGCAGCTGGAGGCCTACGGCGACGACAGCGACAGCATCCGCGCCTATGGCGAGCAGGTGGTCAGCGAGATGTGCGAGCGCCTGCTGCAAGGCGGCGCACCCGGGCTGCACTTCTACACCATGAACCTGGCGGGCCCCAGCCTGGCGATCTGGAACAACCTCAAGCTATCGGGCTGAGTCCAGCTGACGCATGGAGGCCGGGCAACGCCCGGTTTCCAGGCGCGGCCCGCGTCCGCCGAGCGGCTTTCTCGGCTCATTTTGCACGACCGTGTCAGCCGCGTATTCTGGCGCGATGACGGCATGCCAACGACTCCTCATCACCTTGCTGCTCGCGGGCCTGAGCCTGACCGCCCAGGGCCAGCCGCTGCGCATCGTCAGCGAAGCCTGGCCGCCCTATATCTACGAGGAAAATGGGCAGCTGCGCGGCCAGGACTACGAGGCGGCCGCCATCGTCCTGCAGCGCATGGGAGTCGAAGCCCACTGGCAGCTGATGCCCTGGAAGCGCTGCCTGGCAGCCTTCGGCCAGGGCCGGGTGGACGGCATCTTCGATGTCTTCCAGACCGGCGCTCGGCAGGCCACCATGCTGTTTCCCGACGAGCCGCTGTCGGAGATCGAGTTCGTCCTGTTCCACAACACCGCACGCCCCCACCACTACCGCCGCCTGAGCGACCTCGACGGACTGAAGGTCGGCGTATCCGCCGGCTACTGGTATGCCAATCGCGAATTTCGCGAATCCGCACGCTTCCGCCGTGAGCCCGCCCCCAACCATGCGGCCAACTTCGGCAAGCTGATGCGCAACCGCGTGGACCTGGTGATCAACGACCACCGCGCCGGGCACTTCCTGCTGGACCAGATGAAGCCGGGCGAAGCGATCGGGCACAGCCCCCGAGTGGTCAGCCGTGACCGTCTGTACCTGGGCCTGCGCCGCGATGCCGGTCTGGAGGCGTTTGCCGAGCGCTTCGCCGAGGAGCTGCGGCGCTTCAAGGCCGAGCCGGCCTATGCCGCCCTGCTCGCCCGTTACGCGCCGCTCCACGGGGCTCACGCCACGCCCGTCGAAGTGCGGAGTCCTTGAAGCCCCGGCCGCCCCCTACGCCACCACCTTGTAGCTCGGCACATAGGCGCTGCCGCCCGGCAACTTCATGCGCTGCTGGTCGACGAAGGCCTGCAGCAGGCGATCCAGCGGGCGCATGATGCTCTGGTCGCCGGCGATCTGATAGGGCCCGTACTGTTCGATCAGGCGAATGCCCTGGACCTTCACATTGCCGGCGACTATGCCCGAGAACGCCCGACGCAGCTGCGCCGCCAGTTCATGCACCGGCTGGTCGCGGGTCAGCTTGAGGCCGGCCATGTTCTCGTGGGTGGGCTCGAACGGGCGCTGGAAGCTCTCGTCGATCTTCAGCAGCCAGTTGAAGTGGAAGGCGTCGTTGCGCTCGCGGCGGAACTGGGTGACCGCCTTGATGCCCCGGGCCATCTCCCGGGCCACCCGAGCCGGGTCCTCGACGATGATCTGATAACGCTGCTGCGCCTCCTCGCCCAGGGTGGCACCGATGAACTCGTGCAGCTGCCGCAGGTAGGGTTCGGCGCTGCGCGGCCCGGTGAGGATCAGCGGGAAGGGCAGATCCTTGTTGTCCGGGTGCATCAGGATGCCGAGGAAATACAGGAACTCCTCGGCGGTGCCCGCGCCGCCGGGGAAGATGATGATGCCGTGGCCCACCCGCACGAAGGCCTCCAGGCGCTTCTCGATATCCGGCAGGATCACCAGCTCGTTGACGATCGGGTTGGGCGCCTCGGCGGCGATGATGCCCGGCTCGGTCAGGCCCAGGTAGCGGCCGGTGACGTTGCGCTGCTTGGCATGAGCGATGGTGGCGCCCTTCATCGGCCCCTTCATCACCCCGGGGCCGCAACCGGTGCAGACGTCGAGGCCGCGCAGACCCAGCTCGTGGCCGACGATCTTGGTGTACTTGTACTCCTCGCGATTGATCGAGTGGCCGCCCCAGCACACCACGATCTTCGGCTCCACGCCGGCCCGCAGGGTGCGCGCGTTGCGCAGCAGGTGGAAGACATAGTCGGTGATGCCCTGGGAGCTCTCGAAGTCGACCCGCTTGTTCTCCAGCTCGCTCTGGGTGTAGACGATGTCGCGCAGGGCGCTGAACAGCATCTCCCGGGTGCTGGCGATCATCTCGCCATCGACGAAGGCATCGGCCGGTGCGTTCAACAGCTCCAGGCGAATGCCGCGGTCCTGCTGGTGAATGCGCACCTCGAAGTCCGGGTAGGCCTCCAGAATGGTCTTGGCGTTGTCGCTGCTCGAACCGGTATTGAGGATCGCCAGGGCGCACTGGCGAAACAGCGCGTAGACGCTGCCGCAGCCGGTCTCCCGCAGCTGCTGCACTTCACGCTGGGACAGGGTCTCCAGGCTGCCCTTGGGCGACACCGAAGCATTGGTGGTATTTCTCTTGGCCATTCAGGCGCTCCATCATGACGAGGCCGACCCGGCCATGCGGGCCCGATCGCTCAATCGAGTTATAGCCCTGCGCCGACCTGGAGCGCGGCATCGCTCCATGGCGCAGGGCTGGATACGGGTGGTTCTTCGCCCCATTTTTCCGGATGAGGCCAGACGCACGCGCAGCAGGCGCGAAAAGGGCCCGCCGGTCCGCGGCGATTGCTGAGCGCATGATCTCCGACGCGGCGCAACTTTGCACGCGACACGCCCAATCGCCTCCCAACCGGGCGCACGAACCGTGCAGCCATCGCACATTTCGCGGCCTCGCGAGAAGGCCATACCACCGGGCGGTTCGCAGCCTCCCACAACGCGCCTGTTCTGTTATACTCGGGCCTCCCCGCCAGGCTTGCGCCCGGATGCTCGCCCCCAGTGGCCAGCAGTACCGGACGGGATTGCGCGCCTCACGCCGCGATTCAAGCCAGGCAATACACCCCATAGGGCCTCGCCCTCACTAGACAGGATTGCACATGTCCTTTGCCTCCCTCGGTCTCTCCGAGGCTTTAGTCCGTGCGGTCGAATCCGTCGGCTACACCCAGCCCACTCCGGTGCAACAGCGGGCCATCCCCGCCGTGTTGCAAGGTCGCGACCTGATGGTGGCGGCCCAGACGGGTACAGGTAAGACAGGCGGTTTTGCCCTGCCGATCCTCGAGCGACTGTTCCCCAACGGTCACCCGGATCGCGAACACCGCCACGGCCCCAAGCAGCCGCGCGTGCTGGTATTGACCCCCACCCGCGAACTGGCCGCCCAGGTCCATGACAGCTTCAAGGCCTACGCCCGCGATCTGAAATTCGTCAGCGCCTGCATCTTCGGCGGCGTCGGCATGAACCCCCAGGTGCAGGCCCTGGCCAAGGGCGTCGACGTCCTGGTGGCCTGCCCCGGCCGCCTGCTCGACCTGGCCAACCAGAAGGCCATCGACCTCTCCCACGTGGAAATCCTGGTCCTCGACGAAGCCGACCGCATGCTCGACATGGGCTTCATCCATGATGTGAAGAAGGTCCTCGCCAAGCTGCCCGCGCAGCGCCAGAACCTGCTGTTCTCGGCGACCTTCTCCAAGGACATCACCGACCTGGCCGGCAAGCTGCTGCACAACCCCGAACGCATCGAGGTGACGCCGCCGAACACCACGGTCGAGCGCATCGAGCAGCGCGTGTTCCGCCTGCAGGCCAGCCACAAGCGCGCCCTGCTCGCCCACCTGGTCACCGCCGGCGCCTGGGAACAGGTACTGGTCTTCACCCGCACCAAGCACGGCGCCAACCGCCTGGCCGAGTACCTCGACAAGCATGGCCTGCCGGCCGTGGCGATTCACGGCAACAAGAGCCAGAACGCCCGCACCAAGGCCCTGGCCGACTTCAAGGCGAACAAGGTGCGCATCCTGGTCGCCACCGACATCGCCGCCCGCGGCCTGGACATCGACCAACTGCCCCACGTGGTCAACTTCGAGCTGCCCAACGTCGAGGAAGACTACGTGCACCGCATCGGCCGTACCGGCCGCGCCGGCCGCAGCGGCGAGGCGATCTCGCTGGTCGCCCCGGACGAAGAGAAGCTGCTGAAAAGCATCGAGCGGATGACCAAGCAGAGGATCCCCGACGGCGACCTGATGGGCTTCGACGCCAGCAAGGTCGAGGCCGAGCGGCCGGAAGTGCGCGAGCCGCAGAAGCCCCGCCCGCCCCGCGGCGCCAATGCCGGCGGCGAGCGCCACGGCAGCGGGCGCAAGGACAAGGGCAAGGACGGCGGCAAGGCCAAGTCGCAGCCGGCGCGCGGCCAGCAACAGCCCCGCGCGGCGCGCCCGGTCGCGGCGGCCATCCCTGCCTTACCTCCCGACCGCGCACCGGACGAGTTCCGCGACGACGAGATCGACAACTTCGGCAACCGGGTCGACTACGTCAGCCCGCACCAGAACAAACAGCAGAATCGCGGTCGCCGTCCGGGCGCGGCGGCTGCCGGCACACCAGGCCAGGCACCCCGTGGCCAGGGCAAGGGACCGCGCAACGGCGGCGGCCAGAGCCAGGGGCAGGGCAAGCGCCAGGGCGGCCAGGGCCGCAACGGCAACGGCCGGGCTCGCCCGCCCCGCGACAGCAGCATCGCCCTCAACCGCGACGAGCTGCCGCGCCAGGAGCCGGTGGTGAAGAGCGCACGCGACAAGCAGCCGGTGATCGTGCACAAGAACTCGCGCAGCGAGCGCTTCCCCACACCCGAGCAGCTCGACGAACTGGCGAACAGCCGCCCACGCGGCGAGAAGCCGGCCCTGCTGACGCGCAACCGCGACAGCTAAGCCGCTCCGACACGAACGACGCCGGCCTCAGCCGGCGTCGTTCGTATCACAGCCAAGAAAAAGCCGACCCCAGGGTCGGCTTTTTCTATCCGGCTATACGGCTACTGGCGCACGCCTTCCACCGAGATGATCAGCTCGACTTCCTCGGAAGCCGGGCCCAGGTCCATGGCGATGTCGAAGTCCTTGAGCTTCAGCTTGGTCGAACCGGAGAAGCCGGCACGGTAGCCGCCCCAGGGGTCGTCGCCCTGGCCGACGAAGGTGGCGGCGATCACCACCGGCTTGGTCACACCGTTGAGCGTCAGGTTGCCGCTGATGTCGGCCGCGCCCTCGCCGGTGCTCTTCACCCCGGTGGACTCGAAGGTCGCGGTCGGGTGCTTGCCGACGTTGAGGAAGTCGGCGCTGCGGATGTGCTTGTCACGCTCGGCGTGATTGGTGTCGACGCTGGCGGTGTCCAGGCTGACCTTGACCTTGCTGGCCTCGGGGTTCTTCTCGTCGTAGCTGAAGCCGCCTTCGAACTCCTTGAAGCTGCCGTACAGCCAGCTGTAACCCAGGTGGCTGATCTTGAAGTTGACGAAGGCGTGCTGGCCCTCGGTGTCGATCACATAATCGGCGGCCAGGGCCTGGCCGCCGCCGAGCACGGCAGAGCCGAGGACCAGTGCGGCGAGGGTCTTTTTCAACATAACGAGTCTCCTTGTGAGGGTGTGCTATTCACTGCATGAAGCTAGCGGCCGCCGAACATACGCATGAGCGTGGCGTCGCGGTCGATGAAGTGGTGCTTGAGCGCGGCCAGCGCGTGGACTGCGGCGAATATCACCAGAGCCCAGGCCAGGTATTCGTGCACCAGGCCGGCCAGATCCTCCTGGCGCGGAATCCCGGTAAGGGTCGCCGGCACCTCGAACAAGCCGAACACCGAGATGCCACGCCCTTCGGCGGTGGAGATCAGATAACCGGAGACCATCAGCACGAACAGCCCGAAATAGAGGAAGGCGTGGCCAAGCCGGCTGCCCAGACGGGTCAAGCGGCCGTGGCTCGGCAGGCTCTGCGGTGGCGGACTGACCCGCCGCCACAGCATGCGCCCGAGCATCACCGCGAACAGCAGCAGACCGATGCTCTTGTGCAGTTCCGGCGCGGTCTTGTACCAGGCACTGTAATAGTCCAGTCCGACCATCCAGTACCCCAGGCCGAACAGGCCGAACACGGTCACGGCCACCAGCCAATGCAAGGAAATGCTGACCAGGCCGTAACGATCGGCAGAATTGCGCCACTGCATCGAGAAAAGCTCCGCAAAGAGGACCGGCACCGAGGGTGCGCGGAATAATATCGGGCAAGACTAACAACAAATCTATCGATGAAAAGCGAAAAAATTCGCTCTGAAACATCGAGAAATACGATGCTTTCCGCGCACCCGACCTGTCCTTGGTCGGGCGCCCCTCGCCCGAGTTCCCTCCCGCACGACCCGCGGCGCCCCGGAGCGGATCAACGGCCATCTCAGGCTCGCCCCGGGGCTCGGCGCCCTGTGCCGCGGAGACATCTGATAGGCTTGCCGCAGATGATTGGGAGAGCGTTTCGATGAGCCTGAATGACCACTGGATGCAACGCGACCTGGCCGTGCTCTGGCACCCCTGCACCCAGATGAAAGACCACGAGCAGCTGCCCCTGGTGCCGATCAAGCGCGGCGAAGGGGTGTGGCTGGAAGACTTCGACGGCAAGCGCTACCTCGACGCGGTCAGCTCCTGGTGGGTCAACGTATTCGGCCATGCCAACCCGCGGATCAACCAGCGCATCAAGGACCAGGTCGACCAGCTGGAGCACGTGATCCTCGCCGGCTTCAGCCATGCGCCGGTGGTCGAGCTGTCCGAGCGCCTGGTCAAGCTGACGCCCGCCGGCCTGGACCGGGTGTTCTACGCCGACAACGGCTCGTCGTGCATCGAGGTGGCGCTGAAGATGAGCTTCCACTACTGGCTCAACGTCGGCCAGCCTGCGAAGAAGCGCTTCGTCACCCTGAGCAACAGCTACCACGGCGAGACCGTGGCGGCCATGTCGGTCGGCGACGTGGCGCTGTTCACCGACACCTACAAGGCGCTGCTGCTCGACACCCTCAAGGTGCCCAGCCCGGACTGCTTCCATCGCCCCGCGGGCATGGGCTGGGAGGAACACTCGAGGGCCATGTTCGCCCACATGGAGCAGTGCCTCGCCGAGCACCACCGGGAGGTCGCCGCGGTGATAGTCGAGCCGCTGATCCAGGGCGCCGGCGGCATGCGCATGTATCACCCGATCTACCTCAAGCTGCTGCGCGAGGCCTGCGACCGCTACGGCGTGCACCTGATCCACGACGAAATCGCCGTCGGCTTCGGCCGCACCGGGACGATGTTCGCCTGCGAGCAGGCCGGCATCCGTCCGGACTTCCTCTGCCTGTCCAAGGCCCTCACCGGCGGCTACCTGCCCCTGGCCGCGTGCCTCACCACCGACACCGTCTACCAGGCCTTCTACGACGACTACTCGACCCTGCGCGCCTTCCTCCATTCGCACAGCTACACCGGCAACCCCCTGGCCTGCGCGGCGGCCCTGGCGACCCTGGACATCTTCGAGCAGGACGATGTGATCGAGGCGAACAAACGGCTCTCTGCCCGCATGGCCAGCGCCACCGCGCACCTGGCCGATCACCCCCATGTCGCCGAGGTGCGCCAGACCGGCATGGCCCTGGCCGTCGAGATGGTTCAGGACAAGGCGAGCAAGACGGCCTACCCCTGGCAGGAGCGCCGCGGCCTCAAGGTGTTCCAGCACGCCCTGAGCCGCGGTGCCCTGCTCCGCCCCTTGGGCAGCGTGGTGTACTTCCTGCCGCCCTACGTGATCACGCAGGACGAGATCGACTTCCTCGCCGAGGTGGCCAGCGAAGGCATCGACATCGCCACCCGCGACGCGGTCAGCGTGGCGGTGCCGCGCGGCGCCCGCACCGAGTTCCGCGATCCGGGCTGAAAACCCGGGGCGGATGACGCGCCGCTCGTCCGCCCGGAGTCCGCACGGTGGAGGGATGAAGCGCCCTCCACCCTACTCCCCGACCCTCGCAGGCTTTAAGCTTGCGCCCTCGAAATCGCCACCAGTAACCATTGCCATGCGCCTGTCCCGCTTCTTCGTCGACGCTCCCCTGTCCCTCGGTCAGCACCAGCTGCCGGAAACCCAGGCCCACTATATCGGCCGCGTGCTGCGCCACACGGCCGGCGATACGGTGCAGCTGTTCGACGGCAGCGGCCAGGAGTACCTCGGCTCATTGATAGAAGTCGGCAAGAAGGGCGTGCGGGTCGAGCTGCACGAGACCTTCGCCGGCCAGGCCGAGTCGCCGCTGCGCATCCACCTCGGTCAGGGGCTGTCGCGCGGCGAGCGCATGGACTGGGCCATCCAGAAGGCCACCGAGCTGGGCGCGAGCGAGATCAGCCCGATCGTCTCGGAGCGCTGCGAGGTGCGCCTGAAGGACGAACGCGCCGACAAGCGCCTGGCACACTGGCGCCAGGTGGCCATCAGCGCCAGCGAGCAGTGCGGCCGCTCGGTGCTGCCGGTCATCCACCCCCCCATTGCTCTGGGCGAGTGGCTGCAACGGGTCGAGGCACAGCTCAAGCTGGTGCTGCATCCCGTCGCCGAGCCGCTGGCCAGCCACGCCCGGCCAGAGTCCCTGGCCTTCCTGATCGGCCCGGAGGGCGGCCTGGCGGATGCCGAGGTCTCCCAGGCACAGGCCGCCGGCTTCTACGCCGCCCGCCTCGGCCCGCGCGTGCTGCGTACCGAGACGGCTCCCGTGGCGGCGCTTGCAGTCGTCCAGCACCTGTGGGGCGACTTCTAGTCCAGGCACACGACGTGTCGCATCGCTGTAACAAGATGTGACTAGCGTGAATGGCAAGCTCCCGCCCTTCTGGCATGCTCCGCAGGCCAAAAGCGTACCCTCGGTCTACCACCGCGCGCCGCTCTTGCTCTGGCCGGCCCTTGGAGCCGGACCGCCCTCCAATAACAATTCGCCGGGGGCAGGGGCTTCCCAAAAGGAAGCCGCCGCAAGCCCTCAGCCCCAAGGAGCACTACATGAACGAACTGGTCTCGACTCTAAACGGACTGGTCTGGAGCCCTGCACTGATCTATCTGTGCCTGGGCGTCGGTCTCTACTTCTCCCTGCGCGGACGCTTCCTGCAGATCCGCCACTTCAAGGAAATGATCAAGCTGATGTTCACCGGGCGCACCGATGAACGCGGCATCACCTCCTTCCAAGCCCTGACCATGACCCTCGCCGGGCGCGTCGGTACCGGCAACATCGCCGGCGTGGCCACCGCCATCACCTTCGGCGGCCCGGGCGCGGTGTTCTGGATGTGGATGGTCGCCTTCCTCGGCGCCAGCTCGGCCTTCGTCGAGTCGACCCTGGGTCAGGTGTACAAGGAAAGCATCAACGGCGAACACCGCGGCGGCCCGGCCTTCTTCATCGAGAAGGGCCTGGGCATGAAGTGGTACGCCTGGATCTTCGCGGTGGTCACCGTGATCGCCTGCGGCCTGCTGCTGCCGGGCGTACAGGCCAACTCCATCGCCTCCAGCGTCAACACCGCCTTCGGCGTCGACCCCAACACCACCGCCGCGGTCCTCGCCGTATTGATCGGCCTGATCATCTTCGGCGGCGTCAAGCGCATCGCCCACTTCACCCAGGTGGTGGTGCCCTTCATGGCGCTGGGCTACATCCTGGTGGCGATGGTCATCATCCTGCTGAACATCTCCCAGCTGCCGGACGTGATCGCCCTGATCCTCAAGAGCGCCTTCGGTCTGGAAGCCGGTTTCGGCGCCATCCTCGGCATGGCCATCATGTGGGGCGTCAAGCGCGGCGTGTACTCCAACGAAGCCGGCCAGGGCACCGGCCCGCACGCCTCCTCGGCGGCGGCCGTCAGCCACCCGGCCAAGCAGGGCCTGGTGCAGGGCTTCTCGGTGTACATCGACACCCTGTTCGTCTGCTCCGCCACCGCCTTCATGCTGCTGATCACCGGCCAGTACAACGTGCAGGGCGCCGACGGTAGCGAGCTGTTCACCGGTATCGCCGGCGTCGCCGCGGGCCCGGGCTACGTGCAGACCGCCATGGAGAACATGATGCCGGGCTTCGGCAACGCCTTCGTCGCCATCGCCCTGTTCTTCTTCGCCTTCACCACCATCCTGGCCTACTACTACATCGCCGAAACCAACATCGCCTTCATCAACCGCAAGGTGAATCGCCCCTGGCTGACCCTGCTGCTGAAGTTCGGCATCATCGCCGCCACCGTCTACGGCACCGTGCGCAGCGCGACCCTGGCCTGGGACCTGGGCGACCTGGGCGTAGGCCTGATGGCCTGGCTGAACATCGGCGCCATCATCCTGATGCACAAGATCGCCTATACCTGCCTGAAGGACTACGAGGCACAGAAGGCCCAGGGCCTGGACCCCGTGTTCGACCCGGTGAAGCTCGGTATCAAGAATGCCGACTACTGGACCGGCAAGAAGGACGCCAGCACCGCTGAAACCAGCGACGCGGCCGCTCCCGACGCCCGTCCGGAAAGCGCCCGCTAACGGCGCCTGAAAGAAAAAGCCCCGCACAGCGCGGGGCTTTTTTGTGGGCTCATGAAAGGCCTCGAAGCAGAAGAAGGCTCGCGCATGCCCGGATGGGTGGGGCGCCGGCGGCCCCGCCGAATCGAGTCGAAGGAGCTGGGCTAGATCAGCCCGGCATCCTCCAGCATCTGCTCCAGAGCGACCAGATCGGGAATCTTCAGGACCGCCTCGCCCAGCGCCACGGCCTCCAACTCCAGGGGCGCCAGCGGCGCATCGCCCCGCGGCAAACCGGCGTCGACCTTGACCGAGTGCGGAATACCCTGCACCAGCAGGGCGATGAACTTGACCTTGGGTCGTCCGCCGAGGGCGTTGATCACCGCCACCCGGGCGCCGGAGCCGATCTGCACCTGGCCATCCGAGGCCGCCTCGAACGACAGCAACGGCAGACGCAGATCGCGCCAGGCGATCTGCCCGAGAAACCAGGCCGGCATGCCGGCGCTGACCTGGGGTGCGCGATAGGGGATAAGCTCGGCGACCGCCACGTTGGGCAACAGCAGGCTGCGGTCGGCCAGCGGCACCTGTAGCGCGGTCAGGCTGGTGACGGAGTTCTGGGTGGCTACGGCTTGGTTCATGCAAAGATCCTATGCGGGACGAGGCTCAGATTAACGGCACTGCTCGGCCAGGTGGTTGACCAACGCGGCAGCCAGTTCCCGCGGGTCGGCGCTGAAACTGCTGTAGCCGCCCTCACGCAGGCTGTCCGGCATGCTCGGGCAGGCGCAACTGTCGCCGCGCTGGGTCCAGATATCCCCGCCCTGACGGCGCACGTAGGCGGCCGCGGCGCTGCCGTCGCTGCCCATGCCGCTGAAGCTGATCACCCCGCACTGGCTGCCGAAGTGCTGGGCGAGATTGAGCATCATCTGATCGATCGACGGGCTGTAGGGCTCCGGCCAACCGCGCTCGGATATTTGCATCAGGCGCTCGTCGCTGAAACCCAGCTCGCGACTGATCGGCGCCACCACCACCTCGCCGCAGCGGATCGGCTCGCCATGGCGGGCCGGATTGACGTGCCACTGGCTATGCCGGCCGACCGCCTGGGGCAGCGCCGTCTCGAAGCTGGGGTCGATGTGCTGGGCGTAGACGAAGCCCACCGGCAAACCGCCGGGCAGGGCATCGAGAAAGGCCTTGACCGCCGCCGGCCCGCCCAGCGAGGCAGCCAGCAGCCAGACCTGACGGGCCGGCTCGCCGGCCGTCAGCGGCGTCTCCGCCAGGGCCTGGGGCAACTCCAGGCGGGCCGGGCGTTGCGCCTCCGTGAGCAGAGCCGCCAGGCTCGGGCCGACCGCCTGGGACGGGTCGCCGATGAGCTTCTTCAGCTTGCCGAACAGGCGCCGTTCCCAACGCGGGTAGTGCTCCGAATGCCGCTCCGGGGCATGTCCCTCGCCGAACAGCACGGGGGCCGTCACCCGCTCGAGCAGGCTGTCGACCAGCGGCGAGTCCTCCGACTGGGCCAGATCGACCAGCCACAGGTCGGTCTCGCAGGCACCCAGGGCGTCCTCGTCGAGGCGCGCCGGATCGCTGTTGAGCACAACCTGGTAACCACTGCCGTTCAGGGCCTGCTGCAGCACATGGCGCTGCAGCGAGGTGTCGGCGATGACCGCAATACGGGCCGCGCTTTTCTCAGTCATTTCCGTTTGACCAGTTGGTGGATGCTGTCGAGCAGCAGGGACTCTTGATAGGGCTTGCCGAGGTACTCGTTGACGCCGATGGCCATGGCCCGCTCACGGTGCTTCTCGCCGGTACGCGAGGTGATCATGATGATCGGCAGATCCTTCAGACGCTCGTCGTGACGCACCAGGGTGGCCACCTCGAAGCCGTCCATGCGCGGCATCTCGATGTCCAGCAGCATGATGTCGGGCCGGTGCTCCTGCAGCTGGCCCAGGGCGTCCACGCCGTCCTTGGCGGTCAGCACGTTCATGCCATTGCGTTCCAGCAGGCGGCTGGTGACCTTGCGCACGGTCACCGAGTCGTCCACCACCATGACCAGGGTCGGCCGATCCGCCTCGACCTCTTCGGTAGTCGTGGCCTTGCCGAGCAGACGCGGCTGCGTCTGGCTCAACAGGTGGGCATGGATCACGCGGATGGTCGCCAGCAGATCGAGAATCACCACCACCCGACCGTCGCCGAGAATGGTCGCACCGGAGATGCCATGCACCCCGGCGAACTGCGGACCGAGGCTCTTCACCACGATCTCGCGCGAGCCCGCCAGGCTGTCGACCTGCACCGCCACCGCATGCTCGCTGGAGCGCACCAGGATCACCGGAAGCGGCAGGCTCTGGCCGACCAGCTTGGGCTGCTGGCCGTTGTTCAGCAGATCGCCCAGGTAGCGCAGCTCGTAGGCCTGGCCGGCATACTCGAAGCGCGGCGCATCGGGCTGGTAGTAGGCCTCCAGCTCGTAGGGCGAAACCCGCACGATGCCCTCGATGGTGTTCAGCGGGATGGCGTACAGGTCCTCGCCGGACAGCACCATCAACGCCCGGTTGACCGACACGGTGAACGGCAGGCGGATGGTGAAGCGGGTGCCCTCGCCCGGCGTCGAGTCGATGCTCATCGAGCCGCCTAGCTGCTTGACCTCCGAGTGCACCACGTCCATGCCGACGCCGCGCCCGGAAATCTGCGTGACCTTCTCCGCCGTGGAGAAACCGGCCTCGAGGATGAACTGCAGAATCTCGTGATCGGTGAGATCCGAATCCTCGTCCATCAGGCCGCGCTCGATCGCCTTGCGCCGCACCGCATCGAGCTTGATGCCACCGCCGTCGTCGGCCAGGGTGAGGACGATATCGCCGCCCTCGCGGCCGAGGTCGAGGCGGATACGGCCCTGCTCCGCCTTGCCGGCGGCGCGACGCAGCTCGGCGGCCTCGATGCCGTGGTCGACGGCGTTGCGTAGCATGTGCTCCAGCGGCGCGACGATGCGCTCCAGGACGGTGCGGTCCATCTCGCCTTCGGCGTTGCCGACGACGAACTCGACCTGCTTGCCCAGTTCGCCGGCGACCTGGCGGACGATGCGCCGCAGCCGTGGCACCAGACGATCGAAGGGCACCATGCGGGTGCGCATCAGGCCTTCCTGTAGCTCGGTGTTGACCCGCGCCTGCTGCAGCAGCAGGGTCTCCGCATCGCGGTTGCGCGCGGCCAGGGTCTCCTTCAGGTCGAGCAGGTCGGACGCCGACTCGAACAGGGCGCGCGAGAGCTGCTGCAACTGCGAGTGGCGGTCCATCTCCAGCGGGTCGAAATCTTCATAACCGGCGCGCTCGGCCTCGGCCTGGTAGCGGCTGAGGATCTGCGCCTGGGTCTCGGTGTCCAGGCGGCGCAGCTGGTCGCGCACCCGGTCGATGGTCGCCTCCATCTCGCTCAGGGTGAAGCCGAAGTCACTGACCTGCTGCTCGACCCGGCCACGGAAGATCGAGGTCTCGCCGGCCAGGTTGACCAGCCCCTCGAGCAGGTCCGCCGGCACCTTGACCAGCTCCTGCGGCGCGCGGCGCGCGGCGGCATCCTGGGCGGCCTGCTCGGCACGCTGCATAAACGGCAGCACCCGGGTCACCGGCTCCTCGGCCGGCCGCTCGCTCGCTGCGACTATGGGGGCAGCGAGCTCCGGCAGGCGCATCGGCGCGGCCTCGGCCCGGCCCTCGTCACGCGGACTGGCCGCAGTCTCCGCCTGCAGGCTGTCCTGCAGGCGCTGGCGCAACTGATCGAGCTCGCTCTGCAGGCCCTCGAAACCCGACTGCACATCGAGGAACAGGCTCTCCGGCCAGGGCGCCCCCTGTTGCTGAGCCTCGGTCAGATGCTGCTCCAGGTCGTGGCTCAGGTCGCCCAGACGCCTCTGCCCGGCCAGCCGGGCGCCACCCTTGAGGGTGTGCAGCACGCGCAGCATGTCGTCGATGGCGGCGCCATCCTCGCGCTGCGCCTCCCAGCGACCGAGCGCCTGCTCCATGGCCTCCAGCAGGTCGTCGGCCTCCTCCATGAAGATGTCGAGGATGTCCGACTCGGCATCCTCGACCTCCCCGGGCGCATCGACAGCCCTGAGCTGCACCGCCGATGGCATGCTCAGCTGCTCGTCCGGGTTGGCGCGATAACGCTTGATGGCCTCGATCAGCCCCTGGCCGTTAGGCAGCGCACGCCGCCCACGGACCGCCTCGAGCATCTCGGCGAGGCTGTCGTGACAGCGCTGCAACAGGCCGAACAGCTCTGGCCCGGCGCGTAATTTGCCGCCGCACAGGCCTTCGTAGAGAAACTCCAGCTCATGGGCCAGATCGCCGATCTCGGGGATCTCCGCCATCCGGGCGCCGCCCTTGAGGGTATGCAGGTCGCGCTGCAGCGCCTCCAGCTCGAGGCTGTTGTCGGTGTCCTCGGTCCAACGCTGCAAGGCCGCGCCGGCACTGTCGATGATATCGAAGCCTTCTTCGAGGAAGATCTCTACCAGTTCGGGATCGCGCTCATCCTCGACTTCCGCCCTCTGCTCGATGGCCGCCGGGCCCGGCTCGTGCGAGGACTCCGGGTCGGACTCCGTCGCCATCTCCAGGTCTAGCACGGGCTCCTGCGCCTGAGGCGCGGTGTCGGCGGCCGCGGGCTGCTCGGCGAGCGGGAAGGCCTCGGCCTGTTCATCCGCCATCGGCGCCAAGGCCACGTCCTCATCCTCCGCCAGGCCGGTTTCGGCTTCGGCTTCGGCTTCGGCTTCGGCTTCGGCTTCGGCTTCGGCTTCGGCTTCGGCTTCGGCTTCGGCTTCGGCTTCGGCTTCGGCTTCGGCTTCGTGAACAGCCTCGGGGCCGTCCGCCTGGGGCGTCAAGTCCGCCGTGCGGCCTTGACGAAACGCACGAATCGCCTCGATCAGGTCGAGCGGCTCAGCCAGTTCGGCACGTTGCTGCAGCTGCTCGAGCAACACGGCCAGGCGGTCATGGCTCTGCTGAAGCAGCCCGGCGAGCGGGGCGCTGTGACGATAGCGACAATCCAGCAGGCCCTCGTAAAGCGACTCCAGCTCATGGGCCAGGTCGCCGATCGGGCCGATCTGCGCCATACGCGCGCCGCCCTTGAGGGTATGCAGGTCGCGCTGCAGGGCCGAGAGTGCCGCCTTCTGCTCCGGATCGGCGAGCCAGCGGTCCAGCGCTTGTCCGGCGCTGTCCAGGATATCCACCGCCTCTTCGAGGAAGATCGCCACCATCTCCTCATCCAGCACCTCATAGGTGTGGGACGGCTCCTCTGCCGCTGCGTCTTCCTCGCTCGCCTGGTCGAGTGCCAGTTCGACCTCGGTCGCCAGCTCGCCCTCTCCGTCGAGCGGCCAGTCGATGCCCTCGGCTGCGGCGCCGGCGACATCCAGTTCGGTGATCTCCAGGCCGCCGTGACCATCGGCCGACAGCAACGCCAGGGCGCCGGGGTCCAGCGCCTCAGCGAGCAGGCTGCGCAGTGCCGCGACCCGCTCGGGCTGGGCACTGACCTGCAGGCCGGCGGCGACCTGATCCATCATGCCGATCAGCGCTTCATGGGCCTGCTCGGCCTCGCTGAAGAAGCGCTCGCTGACCGCCAAACTGCCTTCGTCGACCGCGCCGTAGAGATCGAGCAAAGCCTCGCAGAGCTCTTCGATCTGCGGCAACTCGGCCATGTCCGCGCCGCGTCCGAGGGTGGTCAGCTCCTCCAGCAGGGCGCTGAGCTCCTGACGCTCGGCGGGGTGTTCACGCCAGCGCCGCAACAGGTCTTCGGCATCCAGCAGGATGTCCATGCCCTCGGCGAGGAAGATGCCGATCAGCTGTGGGTCGCGGGCGTCGCCCTGCTCGCTCTTGCGTTCGGCCTCCGCGGCGCCCAGGCGCTCCTGATGCAGCCGGTGGGCCCGCTCGAGGAACTCCGCGGCGCCCGGCAGCGGCGCCAGGGGCTGGCGCTCCAGCTGCTCCAGGCCCTGCCGCAGCAGCTGCTCGGCGTCGCGCAGCAGCTCCGTTTCGCTCATGTCCATGGGGATCAGATTGGTCTTGAACTCCTTGACCATCTTTTCCAGGGGCGCGGCGATCTCCGCCATCGGCAGAATGCCGGCCATATAGGCACTGCCCTTGAGGGTGTGCAGGGCGCGTTGCAGATCGTCGGTAACGGGCTGCGGCAACTCGCGGGCGCAGTCGGCCAGGAAGCTGCCCAGGGTATCGAGGTGGGTCTCGGCCTCGTTACGGAAGATCTCCAGCAGCTGCGGGTCGAGCGCCTCACCGTCGCCTTCGGCAGCGGTAGTCTCGCTATCGCCCGCAGGCTCGGCTACCTGTGCAACCGGGGCGTCAGTTTTTGGGAGGCTTTGGCCCTTCGCCAGCGCATGGGCACTGGCCGCGAGCCGGTCGACATCATCACGCTGGCGCTGGGCCTTGGCGGCGAACTCCTCGACCAAAGCCGGCATCAGCGCCACCACGTCTTCGACCACCTGCAGCACCTCGGCACCCGGCTGGATGCTGCGGTCGAGCACGCGGTTGAGCAGGTTTTCGATCGACCAGGCCAGCTCGCCGATGACCAGGGCACGGACCATGCGCCCGCTGCCCTTGAGGGTGTGAAAGGCACGGCGCACTTCGACCAGGGCGTCCTTGTCGTCGGTATTGGCGCGCCACTGCGGCAGGTACTGGGCGATGGTCTCGAGGACTTCACCGGCCTCTTCGATAAAGACCTCCGCCAGTTCCTCGTCGACCGGTTCCTCATCGGCCGGTGGTGGCAGCAGGCTGGGCGGCACGTCGCTGGCCGGCGGGTTGATCGCCTGCTGCGGCGCTGCCATCACATCGGCCAGCGACAGTGCCGCGTCCGCCGCAGGTACCGGCGCCTCGACCTCGATCACCGGGTCGGCGCTCGGCAGCTCGACCTCGGGAATATCCAAGGCGGCCAGTTCGGCCTCGTCCCACTGAACAGGGCTCGCCAAGTCGTCCAGGCTCAGCTCTTCCAGCTGCAGACCTTCCAACGACAGCTCGTCGCCAAGCGGCGTTCCGCCTGCTTCAGACGCCGCCTCGAGGAGGTCAGGCGCATCGGGCTCGACGAGCTCGGACAGCGGGCCCGGCTCATCCGCCTGCGGCTCTTCCGTCGCAGGCTCAACGTCGAGAGCGGCAGGCTCCAGGCCAGGCTGGCCATCGGCGGTCGCCTCAAGCGGCTCGCCGCCTTCATCCAGCGACTGCGGGGAACCGAACGCAGGATCCGGCTCTTCGGCCAGCACCTCGATCTCGTCCAACGGGTCGGCCAGTGGAGCCGGCGATTCCTGCGGCGGCTCGACGCGATCGAGAATCGAGGGCTTCTCGGTCAAGGGGTAGCCGAGACTCGCCAGGCTCTCCTCGGCCACATCGAGAATCAGGTCGCCCTGGCTGGCATGGTCCTCGGCCAACCGTTCCAGGTAATACTCGACGCTGGTGATGGCGTCGGCCAGGGTGTCGAGGCTCTGCCAGTTGGGCACGGCCTTGCGCACCAGCAGCTGCTCATGGATATAGCGATTGCAGGCCTTCAGCAGGTCAGCGGCACGGTTCAGCGGAATCATGCCGAGACCGCCACGCACCTGGGTCAGCAGCTCGGGGACGCGGGCCAGGTGTTCGTGGTTCCACTGCGAGGCGATGAACTCGATGATCGCGTCCTTGGCCTGCTCCAGGCCGTTGCGCGCCTCCTTGATCACCAGCTGGTGGATCTGCGCCACGTCGGTGGTGGGCAGGTGGCTCTCCTCGCGCCCGCTGTCCTCGGCCGGGCCGACCATGCCGGCCAGCGTCGCCTCGACGTAGAGCAGCGCGCCGGCGACATCCATCAGCACCGCATCGTTGGGCTCGCGCTGGCCCAGGGACAGGCCGTGGACCACGTCGATCTGGTCGACTATGACCTTGCGCGGCTGGGCGAAGCCCAGCACCGCCAGGGTATCGGCGATCTGCTTGAGCGGCGCCAGCAGGGCGTCGAGCTCGGCCACCTGGCGGCGATCGCTGCGCACGAACAGGTCGAGGCTGTCCTTGACCCGCACCAGCTCCTCGCACAGGGCGCCGACCACCGAGCGCATGGCGTCGCGGTCGGGGCCGGCCAGGCGGGCCCGCTCCTCGTCCACCACCTCGGTGTTCGGCAGGGCATCGTCGAGGCGGTACTGCTCCTTCAGCTTGCGGATGCGCGGCGACTGCGCCGGCGCCTTGGCCACGTAGAACAGCAGGTTCTTGATCAGCTCGTCGGGGGCCGCCTGGTTGAAGCCGTCGGCGCCCTGCTCCAGCAGGCGCTTGAGCTCCTTGTCGACCTCGCGCAGCAGGGTGCGCACCGAGGTGCCGTTGACCACGCTGCCGTTGGCCAGCCCCTCGACCAGGCCCGAGGCGATCTGCCACAAGGGGCCGAGCGGCGCGTCCTGGCACAGGGTTTCCAGACGGGCGAAGACCCGCGCCATGTAGCCCAGGTTGGTGGCCAGGTCCTGGTTGCGGATCACCCCGACCAGGGCCAGCTGCAGCATCTGCCGCAGCTTGCGCAGCAGCACCGGCAGCTCGGCGGTGCGCAGCCGCGCCAGGGACTCGAGCGACAGCACCGGCGGGCGCTGCGACAGGTCGGGGGCGAACAGGCTGGTTTCCGACAGCAGCTTCTCGCCGCGGGCCGCCCGCAGGTCGTTGAGCAGCGGCAGCACCACCATCGGCAGGTCGCGCCGCGCGGTCTGGATCCGCTCCAGGTAGGCCGGCAGCTGCAGGATCGCCTGCATCAGCACCTCCAGGGCCTCGCCCTGGTTGGCCACGCGGCCCTCCATCAGGGCCTGGGCCAGGTGCTCCATCTCCTCGGCGAGCAGGGCCGCGCCGTAGAACTCCACCATCTGCAGAGTGCCGTGAACCTGATGCACGTAGGTCAGACAGAAACGCATGCGCGTCGAGTCCTGCGGATTCTCGACGAACGCCTCCAGAGCCTGACGCGCCTGCTTCAGGGTCTCCGCGATTTCGCCCTTGACCCACTCCAGGGCGACATAGTCGTGCCGATCCCCCATAGCCACTCCACTCATAAAGCCCTATCCCTTGCGGGTAAACGCCAGCACTCGCTCGTCGGCCACCGGGATCAACTCCGGATGCTGCCAACCGGCCACTTCACCCACTCCCACCACCAGCAGCCCTCCCGGTGCCAGGCGCTCGGCCAGGCGGTTGAGGATCTCGCGGCGACGCCAGCGGCGAAAATAGATCAGCAAGTTCTGACAAAAAATGACGTCCATACCGGACATTGGCGCCTTGGCCAGTTCCAGCACATTGAGCCTGGCGCAACAGACACGTGCCGCCAGGCTCGGTATAACCTTGAAGCGTCCATCGGCCTGGGCCGCGAAATAACGCCGGCGCAGGTCGTCTTCCAGTTGCTCGAGCTTGCGCGCCCCATACAGGCCCTCGCGGGCCTTGCTCAGGGCATTGAGACTGATGTCCGTACCGGTCACACCGAAATGCTCGGGCCACTCGCTGTCACGCAGCACCTGTGCGGCGCTGATCGCCAGCGAATAGGGTTCCTCGCCACTGGAGCAGCCCACGCTCCACAACGCCCAGGGCCGCTCCAGGCCCTGCGCCAGCCGTTCGTGCAGGTGCCGCTCGAGCACCTCGAAGGACGCCGGATGGCGAAAGAAGCGGGTCTCCTGCACGGTCAGACGGTCCAGCAGGGTCGACCACTCCACCGCACCGCGCGGGCCGTCCGTGACCTGCCGGTAATACGCGGCATAGTCCGCCACGCCCAGCTCGCGCATCCGCGCGCTCAGGTTGGTCTGCAGGAAGGCCCGACGCTGCTCGGTGATCACCACGCCGGTGCGTTCCTCGAGCAGGGTCTGCCAATCGCGAAACTCCGCGGCGCTGATCTCCGCCACGGGTTGCAAGGCCCAGACGCCTGACTGCATGTCGTGCCCCTCGCTCATGGCCATCGACCCGGCGCGGCGACCGCCAGCGGTCGCCGCAGCGCATTCGCTTATGCCTGCTCCCCGGTTTCCGGCAGGGTGAAGCCGGAAACCGACTTACGCATCTCACTGGCCATCTTGGCCAAGGTACCGATGCTCTTCGCGGTGGCGGTGGTGCCGGAGGAGGTCTGCGAGGTGATCTCCTGGATCACGTTCATGGTGTTGGAGATATGGCCGGCGGAGGAGGCCTGCTGACGAGCGGCGTTGGAGATGTTCTGGATCAAGGCCGCGAGGGTCTTGGATACCTTCTCGATCTCCTCCAGGGCCACCCCGGCGTCCTGGGCCAGGCGCGCACCGCGCACCACCTCGGAAGTGGTCTGCTCCATGGAGATTACCGCTTCGTTGGTGTCGGTCTGAATGGTCTTGACCAGCGCCTCGATCTGCTTGGTCGCGGCCGAGGAACGTTCCGCCAGACGCTGTACTTCGTCCGCAACCACGGCGAAGCCGCGACCGGCGTCACCGGCCATGGAGGCCTGGATCGCGGCGTTCAGGGCGAGGATGTTGGTCTGGTCGGCAATGTCGTTAATCAGGCTAACGATGTCACCGATCTCCTGGGACGACTCGCCGAGGCGCTTGATCCGCTTTGAGGTGTCCTGGATCTGCTCACGGATGTTATCCATGCCGGTGATGGTGTTGTGTACCACCTCGTTGCCCTTGTTGGCGATGGCTACCGAGCGCTCCGCTACCGCGGAGGACTCGCTGGCGTTGGCCGATACCTGGTCGATCGACACCGCCATCTCGTTGATCGCCGCCGAGGCCCCGGCGATTTCCTGGGCCTGATGCTCCGAGGCCTCGGCCAGGTGCATCGCCGTGGCCTGGGTTTCCTGGGCCGCACCGGCTACCTGAACGGCGGTCAGGTTGATGGTGGCCACCAGGTCGCGCAGCTGGTCGATGGAGTAGTTGATCGAGTCGGCGATGGCCCCGGTGAAGTCCTCGGTTACCGTCGCGGCCACGGTCAGGTCACCGTCGGCGAGGTCGGCAATCTCGTCGAGCAGACGCAGAATCGCCGTCTGGTTGCGTTCGTTCTTCTCGGCGGTCTCGGCCAGACGGCGGTTGGTCTCGCGCACCATGACCAGGCCGATGAGGATGATCGAGGCCAGGGCCAGGACGCCCAGCAGGTAACCGGCGAGGGTATTCAGGGCGCGTCCGGCGGCCAGCTCCTCGAAGCCTTCGGCCAGCTCGGAGGCCTTGTCCAGCAGGGTCTGCGACACGCTGAAGATGGTGTTGGCCGACTCACGCACCTGGAACAGCTCGGGCGAGGTCTCGAGGATCTCGTCCACCGAACCGGAAACGAACTCGAACAGCTCGGAAATCTCCGCCAGACGCTCGAGCGCCTCGGCGTCGGTCACCTGGGAGATTTCCATCGCCGCGTTGCCCTCGAGCATCGCGCTGAGCACCCGGCCGAACAGGCTGGCGTCGCGGCCGAACATGTCGGCGGCCTGCACCGAGTCCTCGTCACCGGCCAGCACCTTGTTCACCGAGCCGAGAATCCGCTCGGCGAGCAGCGACTGACGCTGGGCCACCGAGACCTGGGCCGCCGGCGCACCGCTCTCCAGGAGAATGTCGACCACCTCCTCGTACTCGACCTGCAGCTGCGGAATGGTTTCGGCCAGGGTCGCGGCCACCTGGTGCAACGACAGTACGGTCTGTTCGCTGGCCAGGATGGCGTCGGTGTTCTGCCGCAGGCTGTCCCAGTCCTGCTGCACCGCCGCCATCTGCGCCTGCACGGCCTCGGGGGCCTCCGGAACGCCGCTGGCGCTGTTGCCGTCGGTCAGGTAACCCCAGCGGGCCTGGAAGTCGTTACGCGCCTCGCGCAGCAGGCCGAAGGCCTCCGCGGTACCCGCCGCCGACTCGGAGGCGTTCTTGGCGATACGCTGGGACAGTACGCGCAGCTCACCGGAGTGGCTGATGTATTCCGTATCGTAGTTGGACTGGGTGTTGAGGTAGGCGAAGTTCGCGAACAGCAACACGATGGAAACGATCAGGACGATGAACAGCCCCAAGATCAGCGTGCTGCTGCGCGTACCCGCGAATAGATTGCCTGTGTTGAGTTTTTTCATTATCTGGCCCCCGCCTGGACCGACCGCACTACGGTTCCCATGTAACGCCAAAAGGCCGACAACGCCGGCCCCACCGAAAAGCTGTTAATACGCCACGTCGAGAAAGCCCTGATGCTGAGCCAACGCATGTGGACTGAACACCAGCCAGGGCTGCTCGCGCTGAAAAACGCCGTGGATAAAGGGTTGGATGGAGGCCTCGAGCGGCGGTAGCTGCTCGGAGAAGGCGTCCACCGGAAAATGCTGCATGCCGAACACTTCGTCGACCGTCAGGCCGGCGAACACGTCCTGGTGATCGACCACCAGCACCCGCCGCTGTTTGCGCAGCGGCGACAGCTCGTTGCCGAAGAAGCCACACAGATCCATCACCGGCAGCAGGCGGCCACGTACGTTGGCCACGCCCTTGACCCAGGTCTTGACCCCGGGCAGCAGGGTGTAACGCGGCTCGTGCAGGACTTCGCCGACTTCCCCCATGGGCGCGACGAACAGGCGCTCGCCCATGCGAAAGCCGATGCCGCTCCAGGTCTGCACCGCCGTCTGCTGCAACGGCAGGCCGGCGGCCAGCAATCGACAACGCTGGTCGATTTCGAGGAGGAGTTGAAAAGGTGTCTGCGCGTCCGACATGCCAGCCGTGGCCTTCTTCTTATCTAATTGCGGACCGGCGCGGCATCAGCCGGCCAATACCGCATTGAGGGTTTTCAGCAGTGTCTGCTCGTCGACCGGCTTGGTCAGGTAATCCTTCGCGCCCTGGCGCTTGCCCCAGACCTTGTCGGTTTCCTGGTCCTTGGTGGTGACGATGATCACCGGGATGTGACTGGTGTCGGCATCCTTGGTCAGCTGACGGGTCGCCTGGAAGCCGTTGAGCCCCGGCATGACGATGTCCATCAGCACCGCGTCGGGCTTCTCCTGGCGCGCCAGGGCGACGCCATCCGCGCCGTTCTCCGCCTTGAGCACCTGATGCCCGTGCTTTTCCAGCATGGCGGTCAGCTTGTACATCTCGGTCGGCGAGTCATCAACAATCAGAATTCGAGCCATGGTGTTTCCCAATACATGAAGATGCGTCTAGTGCTTGGCAGCTGGACGTCAGGAGGCCTGATCCACCGGGGTAAAGGTCGGCACGTGCGCCTTGATCGCCCCGAGCAGCTCTTCCTTGCTGAAGGGCTTGGTCAGGTACTGATCGGAGCCGACGATGCGTCCCTTGGCCTTGTCGAACAAACCGTCCTTGGAAGACAGCATGATCACCGGCGTGGATTTGAAGGCACTGTTGTTCTTGATCAGGGCGCAGGTCTGATAGCCATCGAGCCGCGGCATCATGATGTCGACGAAAATGATACTCGGGTGGCTGTCGGCGATCTTTGCCAGGGCATCGAAGCCGTCTACCGCGGTAATCACCTCGCAACCCACCTTCTTCAGCAGGGTTTCCGCGGTACGACGAATCGTCTTCGAATCGTCGATCACCATTACCCTCAAACCCTCGGAATGCTGTTCCATGTTTGCCCTACCATCGCCTCGGTGAGTCGTTATTTTCGCGTTGAATCAGTGCGCCTGAGACCCTGCCACCGATGGGCTGCAACCCAATCGTCGGGCCTTTTTAGCACACTCTCCCCATGCAAGCCACAAGCCACGGAAGGCCGGGGTTTTCCCCTTGACCGCCCGCCAAGTCGGCGCCACCCTGGCGCCACACGCTAGCCTCTGCGCCCCTGCGCTACCGCCTTTCACGGAGAATCCCCCATGAGCGTTCGCCTCGGCATAGTCATGGACCCCATCACGCAAATTGCCTTCAAGAAGGACAGTTCGCTGGCCATGTTGCTGGCCGCGCAAATGCGCGGCTGGTCGCTCTTCTATATGGAGCAGCGCGACCTCTACCTCACTCAAGGTCAGGCCCGTGGCCGCCTGCGCTCGCTCCAGGTGTTCGACGATCCCCAGCGCTGGTTCGAACTGGGCGCCGAGCAGGACCTGCCGCTCGGCGAACTGGACGTGATCCTGATGCGCAAGGACCCGCCCTTCGACAATGAGTTTCTCTACGCCACCCACCTGCTGGAGCAAGCCGAACGGGACGGCGTGCTGGTGGTCAACCGCCCGCAGAGTCTGCGCGACTGCAACGAGAAGCTGTTCGCCACCCAATTCCCCCAGTACACGCCGCCGACCCTGGTCAGCCGCAGACCCGACATTCTGCGCGACTTTGCCAAAGAGCAGCGTGACATCATTCTCAAACCCCTCGATGGCATGGGCGGATCGATGATCTTTCGCCACCGCGAGGGCGACCCCAACCTCTCGGTGATCCTCGAGACCCTCACCGCCCACGGCCAGCAACAGATCATGGTGCAGCGCTACCTGCCAGCCATCAGCGCAGGCGACAAGCGCATCCTGATGATCGACGGCGAAGCCGTGCCCTACTGCCTGGCGCGCATTCCGTCCCAGGGCGAGACCCGTGGCAACCTGGCCGCCGGCGGCCGTGGCGAAGCCCGTCCGCTCAGCGAGCGCGACCGCGAGATCGCCGCCGGGGTCGGCCCGACCCTGCGCGAGAAGGGCCTGCTGTTCGTCGGCCTGGACGTGATCGGCGACCACCTGACCGAGATCAACGTGACCAGCCCGACCTGCATCCGCGAGATCGATGCGGCCTTCGACACCCGCATCGGCGAACGCCTGATGGACAAGATCGCCGAGAAGCTCAATGCGCGCAGTGCTTCATAGACTTTTGCCCGCCCCCTCGGCAGACTGCGCGGCAACCTGAACCGACCCGAATCGCGATGACCGCAGCCGCCCGCCCAACCGCAACCCCAGCCGCCGGCGTCCGCCCGGCGGATCGCCTGGGGTTCACCCTGTTCCTCGCCACCGCGCTACATGCCGCCCTGATCCTCGGCCTGGGCTTCTCCCTGGCCGAACCCAACCAGATCAGCAAGACCCTGGAAGTCACCCTGTCGACCTTCAAGAGCGAGGAGCAGCCCAAGGAGGCGGACTTCCTCGCCCAGCACGACCAGCTGGGCAGCGGCACCCTGGAGCACAAGGCGGCGCCCAAGACCACCGAACAGGCGCTGTTCCAGGACACCCAGGTCAAGCGCGTGACCCCGCCCGCCGCACCCCAGCCACCCGCGGCCCGCCAGGAGGCGCCGAAGGCGGCGGTCGCCACCCGCGCCCCGCAACAGCAGAAGACCCCGGTCAAGCGCGAGGAGAGCAAACCGACGCCCCAGGCCCGCCCGGCGCCGGTGTTCGACAGCGCGCAGCTGTCTGCGGAGATCGCCAGCCTGGAGGCCGAGCTGGCCCAGGACATCCAGCAGTACGCCAAACGCCCGAAGATCCACCGCCTCAACGCCGCCTCGACCATGCGCGACAAGGGCGCCTGGTACAAGGACGAGTGGCGCAAGAAGGTCGAGCGCATCGGCAACCTCAACTACCCGGACGACGCCCGCCGCCGGCAGATCTACGGCAGCCTGCGCCTGCTGGTATCGATCAACCGCGACGGCACCCTCTACGAGGTGCAGGTGCTGGAGTCCTCCGGCCAGCGCGTGCTCGACCAGGCGGCCCTGCGCATCGTCCGCCTGGCCGCCCCCTTCGCCCCCTTCACCGGCGATCTGGCGGATGTCGACCGCCTGGAGATCATCCGCACCTGGCGCTTCGAACGGGGCGACCGACTGTCGAGCAACTGAGTCGCGCCCGCGCCCCCGATTAGCCTTTTAGCTTCCAGCCATCGGCCGCAGGCTTTAAGCTAACGCGCATGAAAGACGCCAGCCCGAGCTTCCTCAAGCACCACTTCCTGATCGCCATGCCGCACATGGCCGATCCGCAATTCGCACACACGGTCACCTACCTGGTCGAGCACAACGAACAGGGCGCCATGGGCCTGGTCATCAACCGCCCCAACGGCCTCAACCTGGCCGACGTGCTCGAGCAGCTGCGCCCGGACAGCGAGCCGCCGGCGCTCTGCCAGGCCCTGCCGATCTTCTCCGGCGGCCCGGTGCAGACCGACCGCGGCTTCGTCCTGCACCCGGCCGGCCAGCAGTTCCAGGCCACCCTGGAGCTCGGCGAACTGGGCCTGTCCACCTCCCAGGACGTGCTGTTCGCCATCGCCGACGGCAGCGGCCCGGACAAGTACCTGATCGCCCTCGGCTATGCCGGCTGGGAAGCCGGCCAGCTGGAGGCCGAGCTGGCCGACAACGCCTGGCTGACCTGCCCGGCCGACAGCACCATCCTCTTCGACCTGCCCTTCGACCAGCGCCTGAATGCGGCGGCGGCACGCCTGGGCGTCGACCTCAGCCTGCTCACCTCGCAAGCCGGCCACGCCTGATGAGCGAGCCCCGCGCCAAGCCGCTGCGCCTGCTGCTCGGCTTCGACTACGGCAGCAAGCAAATCGGCGTCGCCGTGGGCCAGGCCATCACCGGCCAGGCCCGCGAGCTGTGCGTGCTCAAGGCGCAGAACGGCGTGCCGGACTGGCAGAAGGTCGAGGCACTGCTGCGCGAGTGGCAGCCGGATGCCCTGGTGGTCGGCCTGCCGCTGAACATGGACGGCACGCCGAGCGAGATGAGCGCCCGCGCGGAGAAGTTCGCCCGCCGCCTCAACGGTCGCTTCAACCTGCAGGTTTTCACCCACGACGAACGCCTGACCACCTATGCCGCCAAGGGCGAACGCCTGCAGCAGGGGCAGAGCGGCGGCTACCGCGAACGCCCGGTCGACGCCCTGGCCGCGGCGCTGCTGCTCGAAGGCTGGCTGGCCGAACACCTCCCGGGCTGAGTCACGGCCGGGCCCACAAGGAACTTGCGATGAACCTACCCAACCCCGCCGAATTGCTGCCGCAGATGGCCGGCGCCCTGCTCGAGCACCTCAACCAGCGACAGATCGCCGCGCCGCGCTTCATCGGTATCCGCACCGGCGGCGTCTGGGTCGCCCAGGCCCTGCTCGACACCCTCGGCAGCCGCGAGCCACTGGGCATCCTCGACGTATCCTTCTACCGCGACGACTTCACCCAGAGCGGCCTGCACCCGCAGGTCAAGCCCTCGGAGCTGCCGTTCGAGATCGAAGGCCAGCATCTGGTGCTGATCGACGACGTGCTGATGAGTGGCCGCACCATCCGCGCCGCGCTCAACGAGCTGTTCGACTACGGTCGCCCGGCCAGCGTGACCCTGGTGAGCCTGCTCGACCTCAACGCCCGCGAGCTGCCGGTACGTCCCGACGTGGTCGGCGCCACCCTGTCGCTGGCCAGCGATCAGCGGGTAAAATTGTCCGGCCCCACGCCGCTGACCCTCGAACTCCAGACGCTCGCCAACTGAGACTCCCCGCGATGACGCCGATTGATGCCCAGCGCCCGCTGCAGCTGAACGACCAAGGTCAGCTGCGCCACTTCCTCTCGCTCGACGGCCTGCCCCGCGAGCTGCTGACGGAGATCCTCGACACCGCCGACTCCTTCCTCGAGGTCGGCGCCCGCGCGGTGAAGAAGGTCCCGTT
Organism: Pseudomonas sp. MBLB4123; assembly: GCF_051904775.1. Lineage (NCBI taxonomy): Bacteria > Pseudomonadati > Pseudomonadota > Gammaproteobacteria > Pseudomonadales > Pseudomonadaceae > Pseudomonas > Pseudomonas sp. MBLB4123. Next base: position 3,745,799 of record NZ_CP196711.1, on the reverse strand, counting down.
GCTGCGTGGCAAGACCGTATGCAACGTGTTCTTCGAGAACTCCACGCGCACCCGCACCACCTTCGAGCTGGCCGCTCAGCGCCTGTCCGCCGACGTCATCAGCCTCAACGTATCGACCAGCTCGACCAGCAAGGGCGAGACCCTGTTCGACACCCTGCGCAACCTCGAGGCCATGGCCGCCGACATGTTCGTGGTGCGCCACAGCGACTCCGGCGCGGCCCACTTCATCGCCGAGCACGTCTGCCCGGACGTGGCCATCATCAACGGCGGCGACGGCCGCCACGCCCACCCGACCCAGGGCATGCTGGACATGCTGACCATCCGCCGCCACAAGGGTGGCTTCGAGAATCTCTCGGTGGCCATAGTCGGCGACGTCCTGCACTCGCGGGTGGCCCGCTCCAATATGCTGGCTTTGAAGACCCTGGGTTGCCCGGACATCCGCGTGATCGCACCGAAGACCCTGCTGCCGGTCGGCATCGAGCAGTACGGCGTCAGCGTCTACAGCGACATGGCCGCCGGGCTCAAGGATGTCGACGTGGTGATCATGCTGCGCCTGCAGCGCGAGCGCATGCAGGGCGGCCTGCTACCCAGCGAGGGCGAGTTCTACCGCCTATTCGGCCTCACCGAGCAGCGCCTGGCGCTGGCCAGGCCGGATGCCCTGGTGATGCACCCCGGGCCGATCAACCGCGGCGTGGAGATCGAGTCGGCGGTGGCCGACGGCCCGCAGTCGGTGATCCTCAATCAGGTCACCTACGGCATCGCCATCCGCATGGCCGTGCTGTCCATGGCCATGAGCGGGCAGACCGCCCAGCGCCAACTCAACTCCGAGGAGCCCAACTGATGCGTACCGCGATCCTCGGCGCCCGCGTCATCGACCCGAGCAGCGCCTTCGACCAGCCGGCCGACCTCTATATCGAAGACGGCAAGCTGGTCGGCATCGGCCAGGCACCGGCCGCTTTCTCGGCCGAGCAGACCCTGGACGCCCAGGGTCTGGTGGCCGCCCCCGGCCTGGTCGACCTGTCCGTGGCCCTGCGCGAGCCGGGCTACAGCCGCAAGGGCAGCATCGCCAGCGAGACCCTGGCCGCCGCCGCCGGCGGCGTCACCAGCCTGTGCTGCCCCCCCCTCACCAAGCCGGTGCTGGACACCTCGGCGGTGGCCGAGCTGATCCTCGACCGCGCCCGCGAAGCTGGTCACACCAAGGTCTTCCCCATCGGCGCCCTGAGCAAGGGACTGGCCGGCGAGCAACTGGCCGAGCTGGTGGCGCTGCGCGACGCCGGCTGCGTGGCCTTCGGCAACGGCCTGGACAACTTCCGCAGCAGCCGCACCCTGCGCCGCGCCCTGGAATACGCCGCCACCTTCGACCTGACGGTGATCTTCCACTCCCAGGACCACGACCTGGCCGAAGGCGGCCTGGCCCACGAAGGCCCCACCGCCAGCTTCCTCGGCCTGCCCGGCATCCCCGAGACCGCCGAGACCGTGGCCCTGGCTCGCGACCTGCTGCTGGTCGAGCAGACCGGCGTGCGCGCCCACTTCAGCCAGCTGACCAGCGCCCGCGGCGCCGAGCTGATCGCCGACGCCCAGGCCCGCGGCCTGCCGGTCACGGCCGACGTCGCCCTGTACCAGCTGATCCTCACCGACGAGGCCCTCGCCGGCTTCTCCAGCCTCTACCATGTGCAGCCGCCGCTGCGCACCCGCCGCGACCGCGACGGCCTGCGCGAGGCGGTGAAGAGCGGCGTGATCCAGGCGATTGCCAGCCATCACCAGCCCCACGAGCGCGATGCCAAGCTGGCCCCCTTCGGCGCCACCGAGCCGGGCATCAGCAGCGTGCAGCTGTTGCTGCCCCTGGCCCTGACCCTGGTCCAGGACGGCTTGCTGGATCTGCCCACGCTGCTCGCCCGCCTCGGTGCCGGCCCGGCCGACGCCCTGCGCCTGCCGGCGGGCCGCCTGGCGGTGGGCGCCCCCGCCGACCTGCTGCTGTTCGATCCGCAAGCCTCGACCCTGGCCGGCGAGACCTGGTACTCCAAGGGCGGCAACTGCCCCTTCACCGGCCACTGCCTGCCCGGCGCGGTGCGCTACACCCTGGTCGACGGGCACATCAGCTACCAGGCCTGATGCCCCGCGCATGAAAAAGCCCGCCGATCGGCGGGCTTTTTTCTGGCCGTGGGTCAATTGCGCTCGGCGTTTCTCAACGAGATCTGCGTGTTCAGGGTCCAGAAATCGTAGAGCACGCCGACCAGGAACAGGCCGCCGGTGAACAGGTAGAGGATGCCGGTGAGCCACTTGCCCTGGTACATGCGATGCACGCCGAACACGCCGAGGAAGGTCAGCAGGATCCAAGCGAGGTTGTAGTCGACGTCTCCGGCGGTGAAGCGCAGATCGGCCTCGCGGTCCATGGCCGGAATCAGGAACAGGTCGATGATCCAGCCGATAAACAGCAGGCCCAGGGTGAAGAACCAAATGGTGCCGGTCACCGGCTTGCCGTAATAGAAGCGATGGGAACCGAGGAAGCCGAATATCCACAACAGATAGCCGATGACCTTGCTATGGGTGTCCTGTCTTACGTCCATGCCGTGCTCCTGTGTTGCAGGCTACTGCGGATGGGCCGGCCCCCCGCTTGCGGGGGCGCCCGATAAAAAAGCCCGCGGGTGCGGGCTGTCTATGCGGCAAACGGCTCAGCGGAAACGCCGCCCCGGGTCTTCCGGTGCGGTCTCCAGGGACAGGCCCTCGCTCAGCTGGGCCAGGTGGTCGCCGTCGCTTTCCGAGCCGAGCTTGATCATCAGGCGCAGGTCGTTGGCCGAGTCGGCGTACAGCAGCGCATCCTCGTAGGTGATCTCGCCCTGGCTGTAGAGGGCATAGAGCGCCTGGTCGAAGGTCTGCATGCCCTGTTCGGTGGAGCGCTTCATCAGACCCTTGAGCTCGTGCACCTCGCCCTTGCGGATCAGGTCGGCGGCCAGCGGGGTGTTGATCAACACCTCGATCACCGCCCGCCGCCCCTTGCCGTCCGGAGTCGGCACCAGTTGCTGGGCGACGATGGCCTTGAGGTTGAGCGACAGGTCCATCCACACCTGGTTCTGCCGGTCGGCGGGGAAGAAGTTGATGATCCGGTCCAGCGCCTGGTTGGCGTTGTTGGCGTGCAGGGTGGCCAGGCACAGGTGGCCGGTCTCGGCGAAGGCCACGGCGTGATCCATGGTCTCGCGGGTGCGCACCTCGCCGATCAGGATCACGTCCGGGGCCTGGCGCAGGGTGTTCTTCAGCGCCACCTCGTAGGACTCGGTGTCGATCCCGACCTCGCGCTGGGTGACGATGCAGTTCTGGTGCTGGTGGATGTATTCGATCGGGTCTTCGATGGAGATGATGTGGCCGCTGCTGTTCTTGTTGCGGTAGCCGATCATCGCCGCCAGGGAAGTCGACTTGCCGGTGCCGGTGGCGCCGACGAACAGCACCAGGCCGCGCTTGGTCAGCGCCAGCTTCTTCAGCACCTCCGGCAGCTTGAGGTCATCCAGGGTCGGGATGTTGGTCTCGATGCGGCGCAGCACCATGCCCGCCAGGTTGCGCTGGTAGAAGGCGCTGACGCGGAAACGCCCCACGCCGCGGGCGCTGATGGCGAAGTTGCATTCGTGATTCTCGGCGAACTCCCGGCGCTGCTGCTCGTTCATCACCGCGTACACGGTTTCCCGGGTCTGCTCCGGCGACATCGGGTTCTTGGTGACCGGCATGATCTTGCCGTTGACCTTCATCGACGGCGGCACACCGGCGGTGATGAACAGGTCCGAGCCGCCCTTTTCCACCATCAGGCGCAGCAGTTTCTCGAATTCCATGCGTTGTCTCGCCCATCTGCATCACGCGCCTAAGCAAAGACCAGTCGCCGAAGCGCGCGAACCGTCGCTGGCCGATCCCCGTGCACCAGGCGGCACACGGAAACAGTGTGTCAGAAGTTTTCCGGGTTCTTGGATTTCTCCCGGGCACTCTCGCGACTGACCAGGCCCTTGGCGACCAGGCCCTTGAGGCAGGCGTCGAGGGTCTGCATGCCCAGCGAGCCGCCGGTCTGGATAGCCGAATACATCTGCGCCACCTTGTCCTCGCGGATCAGGTTACGGATCGCCGGGGTGCCGATCATGATCTCGTGGGCCGCCACCCGGCCGCCGCCGATCTTCTTCAGCAGGGTCTGGGAGATCACCGCCTGCAAGGACTCCGAGAGCATGGAACGAACCATGGACTTTTCCTCGGCCGGGAACACGTCGACCACCCGGTCGATGGTCTTGGCCGCCGAGGTGGTGTGCAGGGTGCCGAACACCAGGTGGCCGGTTTCCGCGGCGGTCAGCGCCAGGCGGATGGTCTCCAGGTCGCGCATCTCGCCCACCAGGATGATGTCCGGGTCTTCGCGCAGCGCCGAGCGCAGGGCCTCGGAGAAGCCCAGGGTGTCGCGGTGCACCTCGCGCTGGTTGACCAGACACTTCTTCGACTCGTGGACGAATTCGATCGGGTCCTCGATGGTCAGGATATGGTGGTACTTGGTGCTGTTGAGGTAGTCGAGCATGGCCGCCAGGGTGGTCGACTTGCCCGAACCCGTGGGCCCGGTGACCAGCACCAGGCCGCGCGGCACGTCGGTGATCTTGCGGAACACCTCGCCCATGCCGAGGTCTTCCATGGTCAACACCTTGGACGGAATGGTCCGGAACACCGCACCGGCGCCGCGGTTCTGGTTGAAGGCGTTGACCCGGAAGCGCGCCACCCCGGGCACTTCGAAGGAGAAGTCGGTTTCCAGGAATTCTTCGAAGTCCTTGCGCTGCTTGTCGTTCATGATGTCGTACATCAGCGCGTGCACCTGCTTGTGATCCAGGGCCGGCAGGTTGATTCGACGCACATCGCCGTCGACCCGAATCATCGGCGGCAGACCGGCAGAGAGATGCAGGTCCGACGCGCCTTGCTTGGCGCTGAAGGCAAGCAGCTCGGTGATATCCATGGGACTCCCTAATGACAAGCAAGCAGGTAGAATGCCGCGAACGCTGAACGACCGGGGCTACAGAGCGCGAGTAATGTCCACGATAGCAGAGAATATTGCAAAGGTCGGAGCGCGCATCCGTGAGGCGGCGCAAGCCTCGCAGCGCGATTGTGCGACGATCGGCCTGCTCGCGGTGAGCAAGACCAAACCCGCCGCGGCGATCCGCCAGGCCCGCGCCGCCGGCCTGTGCGACTTCGGCGAGAACTACCTGCAGGAAGCCCTGGACAAGCAGGCCGAACTGGGCGACCTGGACCTGACCTGGCACTTCATCGGCCCCATCCAGTCGAACAAGACCCGCGCCATCGCCGAACACTTCGCCTGGGTGCACTCGGTGGACCGCCTGAAGATCGCCGAACGCCTGTCCGCCCAGCGTCCCGCACACCTGCCGCCGCTGAACCTCTGCCTGCAGGTCAACGTCAGCGGCGAGGCCAGCAAGTCCGGCTGCAGCCCCGAGCAGCTGCCGGCCCTGGCCCAGGCGGTCGCCCGGCTGCCCGGGCTCAGGCTGCGTGGCCTGATGTGCATTCCCGAACCCAGCGCGGACCCGGCCGTGCAGCACGCGGCCTTCGCCCGCCTGCGCACGCTGCAAGAGCAGCTGAATCTCGACCTCGACACCCTGTCCATGGGCATGAGCCATGACCTGGAGGCCGCCATCAGCGAGGGCGCGACCTGGGTACGCATCGGCACCGCCCTGTTCGGTGCCCGCGACTACGGCGCCCCCTCGCATTGAATAAGGAAGCCCACATGAACGACCCACGCATTGCCTTTATCGGCGCCGGCAACATGGCCGCCAGCCTGATCGGCGGCCTGCTCGCCCAGGGCGTCGCGCCCGACGCCATCCGCGCCAGCGACCACGGCGCCGAACAGCGCGCCAGGATCGCCGCCGAGCACGACATCGCCACCTTCGCCGCCAACGCCGAGGCCATCGAGGGCGCCGAGCTGATCGTCCTGGCGGTCAAGCCGCAGGTGATCAAGGCCGTGTGCCTGGACCTGGCGCCGCACCTGAAAGAGGGCCAGCTGATCGTCTCCGTTGCCGCCGGCATCACCTGCGCTAGCCTGGAAAACTGGTTGGGGCCGCGCGCCATCGTGCGCTGCATGCCCAACACCCCGGCGTTGCTGCGCCAGGGCGTCAGCGGCCTGTATGCCAACGCCCGGGTGTCGGCGGCCCAGCGCCAGCAGGCCGAACAGGTGCTCAGCGCGGTCGGCCTGGCCCTGTGGCTGGACGAAGAGCGGCTGATCGATGCGGTCACCGCGGTGTCCGGCAGCGGTCCGGCCTACTTCTTCCTGTTGATCGAGGCGATGACTGCCGCCGGCGAAAAGCTCGGCCTGCCGCGCGACACCGCCGCCCAGCTGACCCTGCACACGGCCCTCGGCGCCGCGCGCATGGCGGTGGCCAGCGACGTCGACGCGGCCGAGCTGCGCCGCCGCGTGACCTCCCCCGCCGGCACCACCGAAGCGGCGATCAACAGCTTCCAGGCCGGCGGCTTCGAGGCCCTGGTCGAACAAGCACTGAATGCCGCCGCCCGCCGCTCGGCGGAGCTGGCCGAACAGCTGGGCCAATAAGGAGCCAACCATGATCGGACTCAACACCGCTGCGGTTTATATCCTGCAGACCCTCGGCAGCCTGTACCTGTTGGTGGTGCTGCTGCGCTTCATCCTGCAACTGGTGCGCGCGGACTTCTACAACCCGCTCAGCCAGTTCATCGTGCGCGCCACCCAGCCGCTGCTCAAGCCGCTGCGCAAGATCATCCCCGGCCTCGCCGGCCTGGACCTGGCCTCGCTGGTGCTGGCGATCCTGGTCCAGCTGCTGCTGATGACCCTGACCCTGATGCTGATGGGCTACGGCACCGGCAACCCGCTGCAGCTGTTGGTCTGGTCGATCATCGGCGTCACCGCCCTGTTCCTCAAGGTGTTCTTCTTCGCCCTGATCATCGGCGTGATCCTCTCCTGGGTCGCCCAGGGCAGCCACAACCCGGCGGTCGAGCTGATCCAGCAGATCTGCAAGCCGCTGCTGATGCCGATCCGCCGCTTCATGCCGAGCATGGGCGGTCTGGACCTGTCGCCTATCGTCGCCTTCCTGGCACTCAACCTGATCGACATGCTGGTGATCCGCAACCTGGCGGTGATGACCGGCATGTACCAGGGCCTCAGCCTGGCGATCTGAAGCCCAACCGCGCCGCCCCGCGGCCCGACCGTTCGGCCCGCCTGGGCGACCACCAGGCGGGAGCGTGGCGCTGGCCAATTGACGCCAGCCAACCGCCCCGCATAATGCCCGCCAGGCCTGCGCGTGCAGCGCGGCCCCATGGCCCGGACGAGACCTGCGCCGGGCCGCCGTTCGAGGGCGCGCTACCGAGAGGAACGCCAGGATGAGCATGGAACGTCTCAGTCAGCAGGTCGATGCCTACGTCACCTGGAAGCGCGAGCTGATGCGCGAGATCAGCCGCTATCGCAGCTGGCTGGTGACCAACCGCCTCGGCTCCGAGGCGGTGGAAGCCAAACTCGAGCGCGCCCTGCGCCTGCTGCGCACCGACCACATCACCCTGGCCTTCGTCGGCGAGTTCTCCCGCGGCAAGACCGAACTGATCAACGCCCTGTTCTTCTCCGAGTACGGTCAGCGCATGCTGCCGTCCCAGGCCGGGCGCACCACCATGTGTCCCACCGAGCTGTACTTCGATCCGCGCTCGGAGCGTGCCTATATCCGCCTGCTGCCCATCGAGACGCGCCTCTCCGAGGCCAATGTCTCGCAGTTCAAGCGCATTCCCCGGCACTGGGTGAACATCCCCCTGGACCCCAGCGACCCGGACAACATGGCCCAGGCCTTCGCCCAGGTCGCCCGGACCAAGCCGATGCCGGTGGAACAGGCGATTCAGCTGGGTTTCCACCCGGACATGCTGGAGAGCACCGGCAAGCCCGGCCAGGTGCTGGTACCGGCCTGGCGCCACGCCCTGATCAACTTCGACCACCCGTTGCTGCGCCAGGGCCTGCGCATCCTCGACACGCCGGGCCTCAACGCCCTGGGCAGCGAGCCGGAGCTGACCCTGTCGATGCTGCCCAGCGCCCAGGCGATCATCTTCCTGCTGTCGGCCGACAGCGGCGTCAGCGCCAGCGACATGGCGATCTGGCAACAACATATCCGCCAGCTCGACGACGACACCCAGACCAGCCTGTTCGCCGTGCTCAACAAGATCGACGCACTCTGGGACGACCTGGCCGGCGAGGCCTTCGTGCAGAACGCCATCGGCCGAATCCAGGCCAGTACCGCCAAGCAACTCGGCATCCGCCCCGAGGAAGTGCTGCCGCTGTCGGCCAAGCAGGCCCTGCTGGCCAAGGTGCGCAAGGACCCGGCGCTGCTCGTCCGCAGCCAGATGAACGGCCTGGAAACCCTGCTGTGCGAACGCATCGTCGCGCAGAAGGAGCGCCTGCTCGAGGATCGCGTGGTCAATCAGGTGCTGGCCCTGCTACACAACAGCCAGCACGTGCTCGGCCTGCGCCTGGAGAAGGTCAAGGAGCAGCAGACCCTGCTCAGCAACCAGCAACAGGACAACGGCCAGCTGCTGTTCGAGCTGACCGCCAAGACCAAGGCAGACCACGGCCTGCACCACAGGCGCCTGCTCGGCCTGAAGACCAACCAGCGCCTGCTCAAACGTCAGGGCGACCTGCTGCGCGCCGCGGTGCGCCCCGAACGTCTCGAGCAGCACCTGGACAGGGTCCGGCGCCACCTCACCGGCAGTTGGACCACGCTGGGCATCAACCAGGCCATCCTGCACTTCTTCCGCGCGGTGCAGAGCGACCTGCACAGCCTGGCCCACGAGGCCGAGATGGCCAACCGCATGGTCGCCGCCATCTACTGCCGGCACAACGAGGAGAACCCGCTGCACGGGGTCGACGCGCCGCAGTTCGACCTCGAGCGCTACCAGCGCGAACTCGAGCGGCTGCGGGCCAAGGCCGACCAGTTCCGCCTGCACCTCAAGACCCTGCTCACCGAGCAGCGCAGCCTGACCCGGCGCTTCTTCGCCACCCTGGCACAGGAGGTCGTCGGCCTGCACCAGCGCCTGCGCCAGGATGCCGAGCACTGGGCCGGCGAGGCCCTGATGCCGCTGATGCAGCACAGCCTGGAGCACAAGCAGTTGCTGGAGACCCATATGCTGCGGCTCAAGGCCCTGGCCCAGGACACCCAGCAGAGCCGCCAGCGCACCCAGCGGCTGGCGCACTACCGCGACGAATTGCAGCAGCAGCTGGCCCAGGCCGGCGAGATGCTCCGGGCCCTGCGCCGGCCGGCGCCTGTGCAACGCCAAGGCAAGGTGGTCAGCCTGCCGGGGGCCCGCCGCGCCCTTGGCGCCACCGACTAGTCGTGACCCGGCCCCAGCGCGCCGCCCCTGTGCTTGCCGCAGGCAGCGGCGCTCTTTAGACTGCTGCACTTCGTTTTTCTTCCGATTTCGCGAGCAGGGTCGATGCCGACTGCCTTTCCTCCAGATTCCGTTGGCCTGGTGACGCCCGAGGTGGTGCAGTTCGCCGCGCCCCTGACCCTGGCCTGCGGACGCAGCCTGGCCGACTACCAGCTGATCTTCGAGACCTATGGTCGACTGAACGCGGCGCGCAGCAATGCGGTGCTGATCTGCCACGCCCTCTCCGGCCACCACCATGCCGCCGGCTACCACAGCCCGGACGACCGCAAGCCCGGCTGGTGGGACAGCTGCATCGGCCCGGGCAAGGCGATCGACACCGACAAGTTCTTCGTCGTCAGCCTGAACAACCTCGGCGGCTGCAACGGCTCCACCGGCCCTTCCAGCCTCAACCCGGCCACCGGCAAGCCCTACGGCGCCGACTTCCCGGTGATGACGGTGGAAGACTGGGTGCACAGCCAGGCGCGCCTGGCCGATACCCTGGGCATCGAGCAGTGGGCCGCCGTAATCGGCGGCAGCCTCGGCGGCATGCAGGCCCTGCAGTGGACCATCAGCTACCCGGAACGGGTGCGCCACTGCCTGGCGATCGCCTCGGCGCCCAAGCTGTCGGCGCAGAACATCGCCTTCAACGAGGTGGCGCGCCAGGCCATCCTCACCGACCCGGAGTTCCACGGCGGGCACTTCCAGGAACAGGGCGTGATCCCCAGGCGCGGGCTGATGCTGGCGCGCATGGTCGGCCACATCACCTACCTGTCCGACGACGCCATGGGCGAAAAATTCGGCCGCGGGCTGAAGAGCGAGAAGCTCAACTACGACTTTCACAGCGTCGAGTTCCAGGTCGAGAGCTACCTGCGCTACCAGGGCGAGGAGTTCTCCGGGCGCTTCGACGCCAACACCTACCTGCTGATGACCAAGGCCCTGGACTACTTCGACCCGGCCGCCGCCTTCGAGGGCGACCTGGCCCGGACCCTGGCCACGGCGACGGCGGACTTCTGCGTGATTTCCTTCACCACCGACTGGCGCTTCTCCCCGGCGCGCTCGCGGGAGATCGTCGATGCGCTGATGGCCGCGCGCAAGAACGTCTGCTACCTGGAAATCGACGCCCCCCAGGGCCACGACGCCTTCCTCATGCCGATCCCGCGCTACCTGCAGGCCTTCTCCAGCTATATGAACCGAATTGCAGTATGAGGCACCCATGAGAGCGGATCTGGACATCATCCAGGAGTGGATTCCCGCCGGCAGCCGCGTGCTCGACCTCGGCTGCGGCGACGGCGAGCTGCTGGCCTGGCTGCGCGACAACAAGCAGGTCAGCGGCTACGGCCTGGAGATCGACCCAGAGAAGATCGCCCGCTGCATCGAGCGCGGCGTCAACGTGGTCGAGCAGAACCTCGACCAGGGCCTGGGCAACTTCGCCAGCGACAGCTTCGACGTGGTGGTGATGACCCAGTCGCTGCAGGCCCTGCACTACCCCGACAGGGTTCTGGCGGAAATGCTGCGGGTCGGCCGCACCTGCATCATCACCTTCCCCAACTTCGGCCACTGGCGCTGCCGCTGGTACCTGGCCAGCAAGGGGCGCATGCCGGTCTCCGACTTCCTGCCCTACACCTGGTACAACACGCCGAACATCCACTTCTGCACCTTCGAGGATTTCGAGCGCCTGTGCCATGCGCAGAATGCCCGGGTGCAGGAGCGCCTGGCGGTGGACCGCGACCATCGCCACGGCTGGGCCAGCCGGATTTGGCCTAATCTGTTAGGTGAGATCGGCATCTACCGAATCAGCGGGCCCACCGCCCTGGATGCGCAGAGCGCCGGCTGAGCCGTGCGCCATTCCAGGGCCAACCTTGCAGGAGAGCCACCATGCGCCGCATCGCCATTCTATTTATCGCCCTGTGCCTGAGCCTGCCGGCGCTTGCCGAGCGCAAGCAGAGTTTCGGTGAGCTGGACGTGCACTACATCGCCTTCAATTCCGGCTTTCTCCAGCCCGAGATCGCCGCAGCCGCCGGCCTGGTGCGCAGCAAGAGCCGGGGCGTGGTCAACATCTCCGTGCTCAAGGCCGGCGCGCCCATGGCCGCCAATGTCGACGGCGCGGTGAAGAACCTGCTCGGACAGAGCTACCCCTTGAAGTTCAAGCAGGTCAACGAAGGCACGGCGATCTACTACCTGGCGCAGTTCCCCTTCGAGAACCGCGAGGTGCTGCGCTTCACCATCAGCGTCCAGGCCGGCGACGGCGTCGCCCACAGCTTCGACTTCAACCAGGAATTCTTCCCCGACGAATGATGCCCTTCAGCGAACTCGTACTCGCCAGCCATAACGCCGGCAAACTCAAGGAACTCCAGGCCATGCTCGGCGACGTCGTGCGCGTGCGCTCGGTCGGCGAGTTCAGCAGCGTCGAACCCGAAGAAACCGGCCTGAGTTTCGTGGAGAACGCCATCCTCAAGGCCCGCCACGCCGCGCGGGTGTCCGGCCTGCCGGCCCTGGCCGACGACTCCGGCCTGGCGGTGGACTTTCTCGGCGGCGCGCCGGGCATCTATTCGGCGCGCTACGCCGACGGCCAGGGCGATGCGGCCAACAACGCCAAGCTGCTCGAGGCCCTCAAAGCGGTACCCGATGCCCAGCGCGGCGCCCAGTTCGTCTGCGCCCTGGCCCTGCTGCGCCACGCCGAAGACCCGCTGCCGATCCTCTGCGAAGGCCTGTGGCACGGGCGCATCCTGCACGAGGCGCGCGGCGACCAGGGCTTCGGCTACGACCCGCTGTTCTGGGTCGAGGAACGGCAGTGCTCCAGCGCCGAACTGCCCCCGTCCCTGAAGAACCAGCTCAGCCACCGCGCCCGCGCCATGGCCTTGCTCAAGCAGCGCCTGGGGCTGGCATGAAGCGCTCCCCGGACGGGGGCTTTCGGCTGCCCCCGCTGGCCCTCTATATCCACATCCCCTGGTGCGTGAAGAAGTGTCCCTACTGCGACTTCAATTCCCACGCCGCCGGCCCGAGCCTGCCGGAACAGGCGTACGTCGACGCCCTGCTCGCCGATCTCGATGAAGACCTGGACCAGGTCCACGGCCGCCCGCTGACCTCGATCTTCTTCGGCGGCGGCACCCCCAGCCTGTTCTCCGCCCTGGCCCTCGGCCGCCTGCTCGAAGGCATCGAGCGCCGCGTGCCCTTCGCCGCCGACATCGAGATCACCCTGGAGGCCAACCCCGGCACCTTCGAGCAGGCCAAGTTCAGCGCCTACCGCGCGCTCGGCATCAATCGCCTGTCGATCGGCGTGCAGAGCTTCCAGGCCGAGAAGCTGGCGGCCCTGGGGCGCATCCACGACGGCGAGGAGGCCATCCGCGCCGCCGACATGGCCCGCGCCGCCGGCTTCGACAACTTCAACCTGGACCTGATGCACGGCCTGCCGGAGCAGTCCCTGGACGACGCCCTGGGCGACCTGCGAATCGCCCTCGCCCAGGCGCCGACCCACCTGTCCTGGTACCAGCTGACCCTGGAGCCGAACACGGTGTTCTGGAATCAGCCGCCGACGCTGCCGGAGGACGACATCCTCTGGGACATCCAGGAAGCCGGCCAGGCCCTGCTGGCCGAGCACGGCTATGCCCAGTACGAGGTGTCGGCCTATGCCCAAGCGGGCAAGGCGGCGCGGCACAACCTCAACTACTGGACCTTCGGCGACTTCCTCGGCATCGGCGCCGGCGCCCACGCCAAGCTGAGCAGCCCACAGGGCTTGATCAAGCGCAGCTGGAAGACCCGCCTGCCCAAGGACTACCTGGATGCCGGCAAGCGCTTCAGCGCCGGCGAGCGGGTGCTGGGCCCGGACGAGCTGCCCTTCGAGTTCCTGATGAACGTGCTGCGCCTCACCGATGGCGTGGCCAGCAGCCTGTTCACCGAGCGCACCGGCCTGCCCCAGGCGCTGCTCGCCGAGGCGCGCGGCGAGGCCGAGCGCCGTGGCCTGCTGCACGGCGACCCGGCGCGGCTGCGCGCGACCCGCGAGGGCCAGCTGTTCCTCAACGACCTGCTGCAACACTTCCTGCCCTGACCGGCACATCGCGCGCCCGCGGCGCTAAGGACCCCGCATGGACCTGCTACTCGAACTGATCGCCACCCTGTCACGCTGGAGCCGTGGCCATCTGTACGACATCTCCCTGGCGATCATGGCCACCCTGCTGGTGCTGTTCGGCCCCGCCATCAACGCCTGGGTGCAGCGCAGCATCGGCGGCCTCAACTTCTTCCTGCGCACCCTGCTGTTCGTGCTGCTCTGTGCGGTCGGCTACGGCCTGGCGATGGTCTTCCTCACCCCCTGGCTGGCCCAGGGCCTCGGCCACTTCAACAACTACACCCTGGCACCGGTGCTGTTGCTGTCGTTCTTCCTCATCGGCGTGCTCGCCGACCGTAGCTAGGCCTGGCGATCAGCTAGCCGGCGCGCAGTTGATCATCCAGGGCACGCCGAAGCGGTCGACCAGCATGCCGAAGCGCTCCGCCCAGAAGGTCTGCTGCAGCGGCATCTGCACGCTGCCCCCTTCGCCCAGGGCGGCGAAGATCCGCTCGGCCTCCGCCACGCCGCCTGGATGCAGGGTCACCCAGCAGCCGCGGATGGGCTCGTAGGGCTGCGCGGGGTGGCAGTCCGAGCCCATCAAGGCCTGATCGCCCCACATCAGGCAGGCGTGCATGACCTTGTCGCGGCAATCCGCCGGCACCTCGGCGCCGGCCGGGGTTTCGCCGAAGCGCAGCAGCGCCTGGAGGGTGCCGCCCAGGCATTGCGCATAGAAGCTGAAGGCGGCCTCGCAGTCGCCATCGAAGGTCAGGTAGGGATTGATGTTCATGTTTGACTCCGTCGCTCGGTCAGAGGGTCACTGCTGGCGGGCAATCTGTTCGCGGATGCGCTCTTCCTGCTCGCGCAACTCGGGGGTGAGTTCGGCGCCGAAATCCTCGGCCTCGAACAGCTGGCGGATCTCGATCTCCGACTCCCCGGGCATCGGGTTGGGGCAGCGCTTGACCCATTCGACCGCCTCCTCCAGCGACTCGACCTGGAACAGCCAGTAGCCGGCGATCAGCTCCTTGGTCTCGGCGAACGGACCGGCGATCACCTGCCGCTGCTCACCGGAAAATCGTACGCGCGCGCCCTTGGCGCTCGGGTGCAGGCCCTCGCCGGCCAACAGTACGCCGGCTGCCACCAGCTCCTCGTTATAACGGCCCATCGCCGCCAACAGCTCTTCGCTGGGCATCACGCCCGCCTCGGATGCCTGACTGGCCTTGACTATCACCATGAATCGCATGCTCTTGCCTCCTGCGGCAAAGGGTTGAAGGACCGGTGCGGATGCCGGGGCCTCACCACCGGTTCTGCTCCATGGTCGAAGGGCGAACCGCACAATCGACAGAGCCGCCTAAAATTTTTCCGCTTATTTTGCCGCCGCGCGGTATGCCCCCCCAGACGAGGGCGCGATCCTGGCTGACGCCGGCTCGGCAGCCGGCAGAAAAAAGCCGCCCGTTCGGGCGGCCAATCGACTCAGTTGCCCGCGCGGCGTAGCGCCTGCGGGGTGAAGTCACGGGGCCCCAGGTCGGCGGCGAAGTCGTACATCGACTCGTTGTTGTCCAGGCCGTCGACGAAGTAGCGCCCGCCCTTGAAGTCGTAGAGGGTTTCCAGGGTGCTGCCGAACATCGGCACCTCGTAATAGCTGATCGGGTGGCTTTCCTGCAGACCGATCAACTCGCCGTGCTTGTCGTACAAGTCGACCGCGAGAATCTGCCAGCTGTCCTCGTCCAGATAGAAACGGCGCTTGCCATAGGGGTGACCGAAGCCCGTGCGCAACTCGGCCTCGACCACCCAGACCCGGTGCAGCTCGTAGCGCAGCAGAGCGGGGTTGACCGTGTTGCGCTGCAGGATGCTGTCGTAGGGGATGCCGCGCTGGTGCACCGCATAGCTGTTGTAGGGCACCAGCATTTCCCGCTTGCCGAGCAACGCCCACTGGTAACGGTCCGGCGCGCCGTTATAAGAGTCGACCATGTCCGCGGTGGCCATGCCGTTGGTATCCGGCTGCAGGCTGTCGTAGGCCAGCATCGGCAGGCGACGCACGCGGCGCTCGCCGCGGTTGAAACGCCAGGCCTTGCGAATCGCCAGGACCTGGTCGAGGGTCTCCTGCACCACCAGCGCCGAGCCGGACAGCTTGGCCGGCGCGACCACCTTGTACTTGTAATAGAACAGGGTGTTGTCCAGATCCTGAGGACTGACGCCTTCGCGGCCGTAGAGGAAGTAGACGTCGCGTTCCAGCTTGAGCAGGTTGTAGGCGCCGTTGGCCAGCACCGCCGCCTGGTTGGTGACCATGCTGATCTGGTCGCCACGATAACGCATGATGTGGTTCCAGATCGCCTGCTGGCCACCCTGCGGCAGCGGGAAGGGAATGCCGGCGGCCACCCCGGCCACGCCGTTGCCGCCGGAGATCAGCTCGGCGTTCAGCGCATTGAAGCGGGTGGCATCGTAGATGCGTTGCGGCGCCGCGGCACTGCGCCGGGTCGGGTAGACGCGCAGGAAATAGTCGGGGTGGCGCGCCAGCAGCGCCTGGTGCCCGGCCGACAGCAGGGGCCGATACTGCTCCAGGTTGTCCGCCCCGACCCGGTACAGGAGCGCGTCGCGGGCGTAGGGGTCGGGGTGGTGCATGCCCGGCCGGTAGCCGGCCGGCGGCTGGGCCAGGCCGCCCTGCCAACTGGGGATGGTGCCGGCGGCATTGCCGGCGCGTTCGCCGCCGAGCGGGGTCAGGTCCTGCCCCAGGCGCGCCGCCTGTACGGCGTCGATCTTGGCCTGCGCGGGCAGCGCCATGGCCGCCAGCAACAGCAATGAAAGCTTTCTCAAGACAACACTCTCCTCACGGCAGCTGGCGGCGGGCGCCACTGCCTATCGAGCCCACCCCGCTGCCGGGGTAGGCGTTATGGATACTGACGGTGAGGAGCCGTCCTGGCGCCGGGTTGTCCCGGTCTTATGCAATCGTCCTGCGCTGGCGCCGATAGGCTCGGCGCCGGAAGCCTGTTTACTCGCTGCGCTGGAACTTCAGGTCCCAGACGCCATGGCCGAGGCGCTCGCCGCGGCGCTCGAACTTGGTGATCGGCCGCTCCGGCGGCCGCGGCACGTACTGGCCGTCGGCAGCCAGGTTGCGATAGCCCGGCGCCGCGCTCAACACCTCGAGCATGTGCTCGGCATAGGGTTGCCAGTCGGTGGCCATGTGCAGCACGCCACCGACCTTGAGCTTCTGCCGTACCAGCTCGGCGAAGGCCGGCTGGACGATGCGCCGCTTGTGGTGGCGGGCCTTGTGCCAGGGGTCGGGGAAGAACAGCAGCAGGCGGTCGAGGCTGGCATCGGCCACGCACTGGCGCAGCACCTCCAGGGCGTCGCAGCTGTACACCCGGACGTTGCCGAGCCGCTGGGTCATCAGGCCGTTGAGCAGGGCACCGACACCCGGCTTGTGCACCTCGACGCCGATGAAGTCCTGCTCCGGGGCGCAAGCGGCCATCTCCAGCAACGAGTGGCCCATGCCGAAGCCGATCTCGAAGGTACGCGGCGCACTGCGGCCGAACACCCGGTCGAAGTCCTGGCCACCGGCCTCCAGCTCCAGGCCGAACTGCGGCCAGCCCTGGTCCAGGCCGCGCTGCTGGCCCTCGGTCATGCGTCCGGCACGCATGACGAAGCTCTTGATGGTGCGCATCGGGCGCTGTTCCTCGGCCGCAGCCGAGGGGTCGTGGGATTCGGTCATCGGGTACTCGTAAAATCGATGGGGTTCGAGGCGGCCAGCACTCAGCGGATCAGGCCGTCCAGCGGCGACGAGGCACTGGCGTAGAGCTTCTTCGGCATGCGTCCGGCCAGGTAGGCCAGGCGCCCGGCCTCGATGGCGTACTTCATGGCCTCGGCCATCAGCACCGGGTTCTGCGCATGGGCGATGGCGCTGTTCATCAGCACCGCCTCGCAGCCCAGCTCCATGGCGATGGTGGCGTCGGAGGCGGTGCCGACGCCGGCATCGACCAGCACCGGCACCGTCGCCTCTTCGAGGATGATGCGCAGGTTGTAGGGGTTGCAGATGCCCAGGCCGGTGCCGATCAGGCCGGCCAGCGGCATCACCGCGATACAGCCCATCTCCGCCAGCTGGCGGGCGATGATCGGGTCGTCGCTGGTGTAGACCATCACGTCGAAACCGTCCTTGACCAGCACTTCGGCGGCCTTGAGGGTTTCGATGACGTTGGGGAACAGGGTCTTCTGGTCGGCCAGCACTTCCAGCTTGACCAGCTTGTGGCCGTCGAGCAGCTCGCGGGCCAGGCGGCAGGTGCGCACGGCGTCCTCGGCGTCGTAGCAGCCGGCGGTGTTCGGCAGGATGGTGTAGCGCTCCGGGCTGATCACATCGAGCAGGTTCGGCTCGCCGGGGTTCTGGCCGATATTGGTGCGGCGCACGGCGACCGTGACGATCTCCGCCCCCGAGGCCTCGATGGCCGCACGGGTCTCGTCGAGATCCTTGTACTTGCCGGTGCCCACCAGCAGACGCGACCGGTAGGTGCGGCCGGCCAGGGTGAAGGGCTTGTCGCTGCGAACATGGCTCATCGAAAAATCCTCGGGGCTAAGACGGGGGACGTTGCGCAAGGCGGCCTCAGCCGCCGCCGATGGCGTGCACCACCTCGACCCGGTCACCGTCGCGCAGGGCGGTGCCGGCGTGCTGGCTGCGGGGCACTATGTCCAGATTCAGCTCGACCGCGACACGCCGGCCGGCCAGGTCCAGGCGAGCGAGCAACTCGGCGACGGTCTGGCCATCGGGCAGCTCGAATGCTTCACCGTTCAACTGAATGCGCATAACGGGGCGGTCACGACTAGAAAGGAGGACGGCATTCTAGCCCGATCACCGGCGATGACCAAGGCTAAAGGGCGCCGTTCGTCCAGCTTCCTGACGCCATAGTCAGGTTATTCGCCAGGCCAGCAGCCCCAGGCACAGCCAGCCGCCGAGAAAGGCCAGGCCGCCGAAGGGGGTGATGAGGCCGAGCGCGCCGACTCCGCTGAGGGCCAGGCCGTACAGGCTGCCGGAAAACAGCAGGATGCCCAGGGCGAACAGTCCGCCGGTCAGATTGACCAGACGCCCCGGCGTCCGTAGCGCCAGCAGGGCGACGCCGAACAGCGCCAGGGCGTGCAGCAGCTGATAGTGGCTGCCGGTCTGAAACACCGCCAGGTAGTCGGCACCGAGCCGACCCTTCAGGCCATGGGCGGCGAAGGCGCCGAGGGCGACGCCGGTGAATCCGGCGAGGGCGGCCAGCAACAACCATAAACGAGCCATGGGCACTCCAGACAATTCGAGGGTGGCCGCTATAATGGCCCGCCCTCCTCCAACGGCCAAGCTCGCATGTTCCGCTCCATCCGCCGCCAACTGCTGAAGCTGCTGCTCTACTTCATGGCCGCCACGGCCCTGCTGGTATTGCTGTTTCGCTG
This sequence comes from Pseudomonas sp. MBLB4123, assembly GCF_051904775.1. Classification (NCBI taxonomy): domain Bacteria; kingdom Pseudomonadati; phylum Pseudomonadota; class Gammaproteobacteria; order Pseudomonadales; family Pseudomonadaceae; genus Pseudomonas; species Pseudomonas sp. MBLB4123. The sequence goes on along the minus strand of NZ_CP196711.1, from coordinate 3,726,958 downwards.
GGTGCCGCCGCCGGGCACGGCGCTGATGGTCGAGCGCAAGGTGCAGTCCTGGGTCGCCGGCCAGCCGATCGACCTGCAACGCAGCTGGCGTCCCTGGAGCGAGCTGCCCGACGACCTGAAGGTCGCGGTGATCGCCGCCGAGGACCAGAAGTTCGCCGAGCACTGGGGCTTCGATGTCGCCGCCATCCGTGCGGCGATCAGCCACAACCGCCAGGGCGGTTCGGTGCGCGGCGCCAGCACGCTGAGTCAGCAGGTGGCGAAGAACCTGTTCCTCTGGTCCGGGCGTAGCTGGCTGCGCAAGGGCGTGGAGGTCTGGTTCACCGCGCTGATCGAACTGCTCTGGCCGAAGCAGCGCATTCTCGAGGTCTACCTCAACAGCGCCGAGTGGGGTGTGGGGGTGTTCGGTGCCGAGGCCGCAGCCCGGCAGCACTTCGGCAAGGGCGCGCCCTACCTGTCACGCCAGCAGGCCAGCCTGCTGGCCGCGGTGCTGCCGAACCCGCGCCAGTGGAGCGCCAGCCGGCCGAACAGCCGAGTCGCCCGTCGCGCCGCCTGGATCCGCCAACAGATGTGGCAACTGGGCGGCAGCCACTACCTCAAACAGCTATAGGGCAGTTGCCCTGCGGCCACACCGGCCATAAGCGCGCGGCCCGTGTCAGCGCACGCTCAGCACGCGTCGCGGCACGACCTGCAACAGACGCAAGCGCTCGTCCTCGCTGTGGACGGTCAGGCCCAGCCGCGGATAGACCCAGGCCTCCCCCACTTCCAGCTGCAGGCGCAGACGCGGCTGGCCGAGGCTGGCGGTCAGCCGCGCGACGCTCACGGCGCCCTGCGGGGCGAGGGTCAGGCCGACGACCTCGTACGGACCCAGCTGCGCCAGCAGCGCGCCGGCGAGCGGCTGTTCGACGTCACCCGCCGCCGCCATCAGGCTCTCGCGCTCGACTTCGCTCAGCGCCAGCTCGGCCTCCAGGCGCCAGGGCTCGCCGTCGGCCCGCCATTCGCCGCGATACAGCAGGCGCGCCCCGTCCGGGCGCGGCTGCAACCACAGCTCGCCGCCCACCAGGACGCTCAGCTCCGCCAGATGCAGGCGCTCCTCGGCCAGGGGCACCAGCACCTCCGCCTGCCACTCGGCCAACCAGGGCAGCGGCTCGGCCGGCTGCGGCCCACGCACCAGCCAGGCGCCCCAGGCGAAGAACAGCAGGGCGACGGCGGCGAACAGCAGCCCGTGCTGCAGGCGCAGCGGCGGTATCTTCATGGTTTTCTCCAGGCAGAAAAAAGCCGCACCCGGGTGCGGCTTGTTCGGATGAGGCGTTTACGCCGCGATCGAGCCCTTGAGCTTGTTCATCGCGTTCTTCTCCAGCTGGCGGATGCGCTCGGCGGAGACGTTGTACTTGGCGGCCAGGTCGTGCAGCGTGGCCTTCTCCTCGGCCAGCCAGCGCTGGTAGAGGATGTCGCGACTGCGCTCGTCGAGCCCTTCCAGGGCTTCGTGCAGGTTGGCGGTGGCGCTGTCGCTCCAGTCGGCGTCCTCCAGCTGGCGCGCCGGATCGTAGCGATGGTCTTCCAGGTACTGGGCCGGCGACTGGAAGGCGCTGTCGTCGTCGGCATCGTTGGCCGGGTCGAAGGCCATGTCCTGGCCGGTCAGGCGGCTCTCCATCTCGCGCACTTCGTGCGGCTCGACGCCCAGGCTGTCGGCCACGGCATGCACTTCGTCGTTGTTCAGCCAGGCCAGGCGCTTCTTCTGGCTGCGCAGGTTGAAGAACAGCTTGCGCTGGGCCTTGGTGGTGGCGACCTTGACGATGCGCCAGTTGCGCAGGATGAACTCGTGGATCTCGGCGCGAATCCAGTGCACGGCGAAGGACACCAGGCGCACGCCCATCTCCGGATTGAAGCGCTTGACCGCCTTCATCAGGCCGACGTTGCCTTCCTGGATCAGGTCGGCCTGGGCCAGGCCGTAGCCGGAATAGCTGCGGGCGATGTGCACGACGAAACGCAGGTGGGCCAGCACCATCTGCCGCGCGGCCTCGAGATCCTGCTGGTAGTAGAGACTCTCGGCCAACTCGCGCTCCTGCTCCGGGCTCAGCAGCGGGATGCTGTTGACCGCGTGCACGTAAGCCTCCAGGTTGGCGCCTGGGACTAGGGCATGGACAGGTTGCAAGGACGTTGACATTCGAACCCTCCGACTCACGAAACGCGTGCAGTGTAGCACTGCCGATTACGACTAGGAACGCGTATACAAGTTCCGTTACAGATAGTCAATATTAAAGAAATCAATCAGTTACTACCGGGGCGCCAGCTCGCTCAAATGCCGGGCCACGGCCAGCCAGGCGCCGATGTAACCCAGCAGCACGGCCCCCAGCAACAGCGACAGGCCGTCCGCCGCCGGCACCCCGGCCAGGGCGAAGTCGCTGCCGTACAGCCCGGCCAGGCGCACCACTGCATCGTTCAGCCAGCCCAGGCCGTAGGCCAGCACCAGCCAGGCCAGCAGCCCGGCGCCGAAGCCGTAGAGCGCGCCCATATAGAGGAAGGGCCGGCGCACGTAGCTGTCGGTGCCGCCGACCAGCTTGATCACCTCGATCTCGGTGCGGCGGTTCTCGATATGCAGGCGGATGGTGTTGCCGATCACCAGCAGCAGGGCCAGCACCAGCAGCAGGGTCAGGCCGAAGACGAAGCGGTCGCCCAGGTGGAGGATGGCCGTCAGGCGCTCGACCCAGAGCAGATCGAGCTGGGCCTGCTGCACCCGGGGCAGCTCGGCCAGGCGCAGGCGCAGGGCTTCCAGGGTGGCCTTGTCGATTTCCCTGGGGGTGACCAGCACCACCCCCGGCAGCGGGTTGTCCGGCAGCTCCTTGAGCGCCTCGCCCAGGCCCGACTGCTGCTGGAACTCGTCCAGGGCCTGCTCGCGGCTGATCCACTCGGCCTCGGCCACCTCGTCCATCGCCGCGACCTCTTCGCGCAGCGCCTGGCCCTGGGCATCGCTGGCGTCCAGCTGCAGGTACAGGGAGATCTGCGCGGCGCGCTGCCAGGAGCCGCCGAGGCTCTCGACGTTGTCCAGCAACAGCGCCAGGCCCATGGGCAGGCTCAGGGCCACGGCCATCACCAAGCAGGTGAAGAAGCTGCCGATCGGCTGCTTGCCGAGGCGGCGCAGGCTGTCGACCAGGCTGGCGCGGTGGCTCTCCAGCCAGGCGTGCAGCTGACTGCGGAAATCCGGGCCGTCGTCCGGGGTCTTCTGCTCGGCCTTCTTCGGCGCGGCGCCGACGCGCTGGGCCGGTTGCGGTGGCGGCATGCGGGTCGCGCTCATACGGCCTCCCCGTCGCCGATCAGGCGACCGCGTTGCAGGGTCAGCATGCGGTGGCGCATGCGCGCGATCAGCGCCAGGTCGTGGCTGGCGATCAGCACGCTGGTGCCGAGGCGGTTGATGTCCTCGAACACCCCCATGATCTCGGCGGCCAGGCGCGGGTCGAGGTTGCCGGTGGGCTCGTCCGCCAGCAGCAGGGCCGGCCGGTGGACGATGGCCCGGGCGATGCCGACGCGCTGCTGCTGGCCGGTGGACAGGTCGCCGGGAAACAGCTCAGCCTTGTCCGCCAGGGCCACCCGCTCCAGGGCGGCACCGACCCGCTGGCCGATCTCGCTCTTGCCCAGGCCGAGAATCTGCAGCGGCAGGGCGACGTTGTCGAACACGCTGCGGTCGAACAGCAGCTGGTGGTTCTGGAACACCACGCCGATCTGCCGGCGCAGGAAGGGGATCTGCGCGTTGGTGATCTGCGCCAGGTCCTGCCCCGCCAGCAGCAGCTTGCCGCTGGTGGGCCGCTCCATCGCCAGGATCAGGCGCAGCAAGGTGCTCTTGCCGGCGCCGGAGTGGCCGGTGACGAAGAGGAACTCGCCGCGACGCACGCGAAAACTCAGCTCGTGCAGCCCGACGTGACCGTTGGGGTAACGCTTGCCGACCTGCTCGAATCGAATCATCCCTATTTCTCCGCGAACAACGCCTGGACGAAGGCCTCGGCCTCGAAGCTGCGCAGGTCGTCGATGCCTTCGCCGACGCCGATATAGCGGATCGGCAGGCCGAACTGCTTGGCCAGGGCGAAGATCACCCCGCCCTTGGCGGTGCCGTCCAGCTTGGTCAGGGCCAGGCCGCTAAGGCTGACGGTCTGGTTGAACTGCTTGGCCTGGTTGATGGCGTTCTGCCCGGTGCCGGCGTCCAGCACCAGCAACACCTCGTGGGGCGCGCTGTCGTCCAGCTTGCCGATCACCCGGCGCACCTTGCGCAGCTCCTCCATCAGGTTGTCCTTGGTGTGCAGACGCCCGGCGGTATCGGCGATCAACACGTCCATGCCGCGCGCCTTGGCGGCCTGCACCGCATCGAAGATCACCGAGGCGGAGTCGGCGCCGGTGTGCTGGGCGATCACCGCGATCTGGTTGCGCTCGCCCCACACCTGCAGCTGCTCCACCGCCGCGGCGCGGAAGGTGTCGCCGGCCGCCAGCATCACCTTGTTGCCGTCCAGCTGCAGCTTCTTGGCCAGCTTGCCGATGGTGGTGGTCTTGCCGACGCCGTTCACCCCGACCACCAGGATCACGTAGGGCCGCTTGGCGTGGTCGATGTGCAGCGGCTGCTCGACCGGCTTGAGCAGCGCGGTCAGCTCTTCCTGCAGCGCCTTGTACAGCGCGCCGCTGTCGGTCAGCTGCTTGCGCGCGACCTTCTGGGTCAGGCTCTGGATGATCGCGGTGGTGGCCTCGACGCCGACGTCGGCCATCAGCAGGCGGGTCTCGATCTCGTCGAGCAGGTCGTCGTCGATGGCCTTCTTGCCGAGGAACAGGCTGGCCATGCCCTCGCCGAGGCTGGCGCTGGTCTTCGACAGGCCCTGCTTGAGGCGGGCGAACCAGCCGCCCTGATTGTCGCCCGGCTTGGCCTGCTCGACCGGCGCCGCGACCACTGGAGGAGGCGGTGCGACCGGCTCGGGCTCGGCCATAGGCGTCGGCGCGTGCAGCACCTCGCTGCCGGCATTGATGCGAAAGCGCGAGGTGCTGGACGGCGTGGCCTCGGGCGAGTTTTCGGCAGGGGGCTCCGCAGGGGCAGGGGAACGCTCTGCCGCGGACGGCTCCTGCGCCGTACTGGCCGGCTGGGGCACCGCCGGAGCGCTGGGCGTTGCACGCTCGGCCACGGGGGCGAGGGTCGCCTCTGGCGCCGGCGGCGCGGCGGGCGTCTCGACCTGAGCGGACGGCTCGGGCGCGCCGGGCGCCGCGCTAGCGTTATCGGCCGGGGTCTGCGGCTTCTTGCGCAGCCAGCCGAACAGGCCCTTCTTTTCCGCTGGTTTTTCCGCGCCATTCTCGGCCGGTTGCTCGGCCGCAGGTGCGGCGGGAGTCTTCTTGTCGTCGTTGGAACCAAACATGGAGGACGGCTATCTCAAAGGAGCGGCGCGCCGCTAGGCGGGCCTGCAAACAGCGGCAGGCGGGCCGGGCGAAGCCACGGGACGCTGCACAACGGTTTTCAGCAGGCGCAACAGGCATGGCCGCCAGTAAAACGGATGAGTATCCTAGCACCTCCGCGCCCGCCGACGCTAAGTCCACGCGGGCCCGCCCGACAGGTCGACAGTTAATGAATACGATTGCCCGCCGCGCCGTCGGCGCCGCCCTCGGCGTGCTCTGCCTGCCCCTGATGGCACTGGCCGCCGCCCCGCAACCGACCCACGAATTCAGCCTGGACAACGGCTTGAAGGTCATCGTCCGCGAAGACCACCGCGCGCCGGTGGTGGTGTCCCAGCTCTGGTACAAGGTCGGCTCCAGCTACGAGACGCCCGGCCAGACCGGCTTGTCCCATGCCCTGGAGCACATGATGTTCAAGGGCAGCCGCAAGCTCGGCCCCGGCGAGGCCTCGCGCATCCTGCGCGAACTGGGCGCCGAGGAGAACGCCTTCACCAGCGACGACTACACCGCCTACTACCAGGTGCTGGCACGCGACCGCCTGGCCGTGGCCCTGGAACTGGAGGCCGACCGCCTGGCCAGCCTCAAGCTGCCGGCCGACGAGTTCCAGCGCGAGATCGAGGTGATCAAGGAAGAGCGGCGCCTGCGCACCGACGACAAGCCCTCGAACCTGGCCTACGAGCGCTTCAAGGCCATGGCCTTCCCCGCCAGCGGCTACCACACCCCGACCATCGGCTGGATGGCCGATCTCGAACGCATGAGCGTCGAGGAGCTGCGCGCCTGGTACCAGGCCTGGTACGCACCGAACAACGCCACCCTGGTGGTGGTCGGCGACGTCGGCGCCGGCGAGGTCAAGGCCCTGGCCGAGCGCTACTTCGGCCCCATCCCGCGCCGCGCCGTGCCGACCGCCAAGGCGCCCCGCGAGCTGGCGGCACCCGGCGAGCGGCGCCTCACCCTGCACCTCAAGACCCAGCTGCCGAACCTGCTGATGGGCTTCAACGTGCCGGGTCTGGCCACCGCCGAGCAGCCGCGCCAGGTGCATGCCCTGCGCCTGATCGCCACCCTGCTCGACGGCGGCTACAGCGCGCGCCTGCCGACCCGCCTGGAGCGCGGCGAGGAGCTGGTCTCCGGCGCCTCCGCCTGGTACGACGCCTACGCCCGCGGCGACAGCCTGTTCGTGCTGTCCGCCACCCCCAACACCCAGACCGGCAAGACCCTGGAGCAGGCCGAGGCCGGCCTGTGGCGCGAGCTGCAGGACCTGCAACAGAATCCGCCCTCGGCCGAGGAACTGGCCCGGGTACGCGCCCAGGTCATCGCCGGGCTGGTCTACGACCGTGACTCGATCACCAGCCAGGCCACCGCCATCGGCCAGCTGGAGACCGTCGGCCTGTCCTGGAAGCTGATCGACCAGGAACTGGCCGAACTGGAGGCCGTCACCCCGGCCGACATCCAGGAAGCCGCGCGCACCTTCTTCACCCGCGACCGCCTCAGCGTCGCTTATGTCCTGCCCGAGGAGGCGCGTGATGAGTGAACGCAATACGCTGCGTTATGGCCTGCTGGCCCTGGCGCTCCTGGTGCTGCTGGCGATTCTGCTGTTGCTGGTCGGTCGCGAGGACGCGGTCGAGTCCGCTCCCGCCGCGCTCGAGCGCGACCGGCTGGAGTCCCTCGTCGAACTGAACGGCCAGGCGCCGAACCGCCGCGACCTGCAGATCCAGACCTGGCAGACCGCCGAAGGGGCCAAGGTGCTGTTCGTCGAGGCCCGCGAACTGCCGATGTTCGACCTGCGCCTGATCTTCGCCGCCGGCAGCAGCCAGGACGACGGCGTGCCGGGCCTGGCCATGCTGACCAACGCCATGCTCAACGAGGGCGTGCCGGGCAAGGACGTCGGCGCCATCGCCGCCGGCTTCGAGAACCTCGGCGCCCAGTTCGGCAACGGCTCCTATCGCGACATGGCGGTGGCCAGCCTGCGCGCCCTCAGCGCAGGCGACATTCGCGAGCCGGCGCTGCGCCTGTTCGCCGAGGTACTCGGCCAGCCGACCTTCCCCGAGGACGCCCTGACGCGCATCAAGAACCAGCTGATGGCCGGTTTCGAGTACCAGAAGCAGGACCCGGGCAAGCTGGCCAGCCTCGAGCTGTTCCAGCGCCTATACGGCGAGCACCCCTACGCCCACCCCAGCGACGGCACCGCCGAATCCATCCCGGCGATCGATCGTGCCCAGCTGCAAGCCTTCCACGCCAAGGCCTATGCCGCCGGCAACGCGGTGATCGCCCTGGTCGGCGACCTCTCGCGCAGCGAGGCCGAGGCCCTGGCCGCCCAGGTCTCGGCGGCCCTGCCGCGGGGCCCCGCGCTGCCGCACATTGCCCAGCCGGAGGCTCCCGAGGCCGGCGCCAGCCACATCGACTTCCCCTCCAAACAGACCCACCTGATGCTCGCCCAGCTCGGCATCGACCGACGCGACCCGGACTATGCCGCCCTCTACCTGGGCAACCAGATCTTCGGCGGCGGCGGCTTCGGCACCCGCCTGATGGAGGAGGTGCGCGAGAAGCGCGGCCTGAGCTACGGCGTCTACTCCGGCTTCAGCGCCATGCAGGCCCGCGGCCCCTTCATGATCAGCCTGCAGACCCGCGCCGAGCTCAGTGTCGGCACCCTGCAACTGGTCAAGGAGCTGCTGCGCGACTACCTGGACAAGGGGCCGACCCAGAAGGAGCTGGACGACGCCAAGCGCGAACTGGCCGGCAGCTTCCCGCTGTCCAACGCGAGCAATGCGGCGATCGCCGGCCAGCTCGGCAGCATCGGTTTCTACGACCTGCCGCTGGACCACCTGGAGACCTTCATGGCCGAGGTCAAGGCCCTGAGCGTCGAACAGGTCAAGGCGGCGCTGCGCCGTCACCTCGACCCCGAGGCCCTGGTGATCGTCAGCGCCGGCCCCGATGTGGCGCAGCAGGAACTGCCGCCACCGACGGACACCCCCGCCGCACAACCCACTGACGTCCCGGAGCACTGATGCGCAAGTCCCCCGCCAAACCGACCAAGGCCCACGGCGGCCAGGGCCAGCTGCGCATCATCGGCGGCCAGTGGCGCTCGCGCCGCTTCGCCTTCCCCGATGGCCCGAGCCTAAGGCCGACGCCTGACCGGGTGCGCGAGACCCTGTTCAACTGGCTCGCCCCCCATGTCGAGGGCGCCCGGGTCCTCGACCCCTTCGCCGGCAGCGGCGCACTGTACCTGGAGGCGCTGTCGCGCGGCGCCAGCAGCGCCCTGGCCCTGGACCTCAACCCGGACTCGGTGGCCGCCCTGCGCGGCCACCTGCAGAGCCTGGGCTGCGAAAACGGCCAGTTGCTGCAGGCCGACGCCCTGGCCTACCTGCAGCAGCAACCGGCCACGCCCTTCGACCTGGTGCTCCTCGACCCGCCCTTCCACCAGGACCTGCTGGCGCCGATCTGCGCGCTGCTGGAGGATCGCGGCTGGCTCGCCGAGCGCGCCTGGGTCTACAGCGAGAGCGAGACGCCGCCTTCGACTCTCGGCCTGCCGGGTAACTGGCGCCTGCACCGGGAGAAACAGGCCGGCCAGGTGTACTACGCCCTCTGGCAGCGCGGCGAGTAAGGGCGCCCCCCCGCCTCGCCCAGCGGCCGTACACTGAGCCATGAGCCCGACCTTCCAACCCGCCTGGTGGCTACCCGGCCCGCACCTGCAGACCTTGTGGAATCCGCTGTGCCGCAAGCCGGTGGTGCTGCGGCGCCGGCGCGAGCGCCTGTGGCTGGCCGACGGCGACTTCCTCGACCTCGACTGGCACGGTCCGCACAGCGCCGACGCGCCCCTGGTGCTGGTGCTGCACGGCCTGACCGGCTCGTCCGACTCCCTCTACGTGGTCGGCCTGCAACAGGCCCTGGCCGCCCGGGGCTGGGCCAGCGTGGCGCTGAACTGGCGCGGCTGCTCGGGGGAACCCAATCTACTGCCGCGCGGCTACCACTCCGGCGCCAGCGAGGACCTGGCCGAAACCCTGCATCACCTGCGCGGGCAACGACCCCGGGCGCCGCTCTATGCGGTGGGCTACTCCCTGGGCGGCAACGTGCTGCTCAAGCACCTCGGCGAGGCCGGTGGCGACAGCCTCTTGCACGGCGCCGTGGCGGTGTCCGTACCGTTTCGCCTGGACCAGTGCGCCGACCGCATCGGCCAGGGTTTCTCGCGGGTCTACCAGGCGCACTTCATGCGCGAGATGGTCGCCTACGTGCGCAGCAAGCAGCGCCTGTTCGCCGACCTGGGCCAGGCCGAGCGCCTGTCGGCCCTGGAGCGGCTCGGCCCGCTGGACGACCTGCGCACCTTCTGGGACTTCGACGGCCGCATCACCGCACCGCTGCACGGTTTCAGCGATGCCCAGGACTATTACCAGCGTGCCTCGAGCCGTTACTTCCTCGGCCGCATCCGCACCCCGACCCTGATCATCCAGGCCGCCGACGACCCCTTCGTGTTCCGCCACAGCCTGCCGGAGCCGGCCGAACTGGCTCCGGGCATCGAGTTCGAACTGCACCGCCACGGCGGCCATGTCGGCTTCGTCGAGGGCACCCTGCGCCGCCCCGCCTACTATCTGGAGCGGCGCATCCCGCAGTGGCTCACCGCGCAGGCAGCAACCTAGAGCACCTGCTCCAGCGGCACGTGCAGCCGGCGGTGCAGCGCCTCGACGGCTTCGCGCGCCGGCTCGGCGATATAGCCGTCCTCCAGCGCCAACACCTGATAGATGCCCCGGCGCAGCGAGTCCTCGTTGAGGTCCGCGGTCTGCCCGGCGGTGGTCCCGAGAAAGCGCACCCAGGAGGTCATGAGGATCCAGGCATTGAGCGCCAGCGCCTCGATCTGCGCCGGCTGCATGCGCAGTATCCCGGCCTCGACGAAGCCCTGGTAGATGGCCCCGCCGGCCTGCAGGCAGCGCCGGGCGAACAGCCGGTAGCGCGCGGCCAGCTCCGCGTCGCTGTCGAGCAGGTGCTCCAGGTCGCGGTGCAGGAAGCGGAAGCGCCACATCGCCGCCAGCAGCGCCTCCAGGTACAGGGTCTTGTCGGCGATGGTCAGCGCCCGCCCCTCCGGCAGGCGCAGGAAGGCATCGACATGGGCCTCGTACTGGCCGAACAGCTCGGCGATGATCGCCTGCTTGTTGCGGAAGTGGTAGTACAGGTTGCCCGGCGAGATGCCCAGATGGGCGGCGATATGGTTGGTGGTGACGTTGCGTTCGCCCTGGGCATTGAACAGCGCCAGGCTGGCCTGGACGATGCGCTCGCGGGTCTTGGTGGAAGGCGCCATAGCAGCTCGACTGCGACTCGATCGGTTCGACAAAGGTACAGGGGGCGTCGCCCCGGACGCTACCCGGGTGTGCGAGCGGCCTGTCGTTTGACACTTTAGAGCAATTGCTCTAAAAATTCCTCCAGCCCGCCGGGCAATCCCCCGGTCGCCTCGCTTCGCGGCACCGCGGAGCGCACCGCCAGACCGCCGAGGAGCCGCACATGGTCGCCGACGTCACCTATCTCGAACGAAACCTGCAACACAGCCAGCAGCAGATCGCCCAGATGGAGGCCAGCTTCGCCCGCCAGCGCCAGGCCTTCCAGGCCAACCCCATGCCGCCGGCCGAACAGCGCAGGCAGTGGCTGAAGACCCTCGGGCAGCTGCTGGTCGCGCAGCAGGACGCCCTGATCCAGGCCATCAGCCAGGACTTCGGCAACCGCTCGGCCGACGAGACCCTGCTCGCCGAGCTGATGCCCAGCCTGCACGGCATCCACTACGCGCGCCGGCGCATCAAGCGCTGGATGAAGCCCTCGCGGCGCAGCGTCGGCCTGCCCTTCATGCCGGCCTCGGCCAAGGTGATCTACCAGCCGCTGGGCGTGGTCGGGGTCATAGTGCCGTGGAACTACCCACTGTTCCTCGCCATGGGCCCGCTGGTCGGGGCCCTGGCCGCCGGCAACCGGGTGATGATCAAGATGAGCGAGTCGACTCCGGCCACCGCGCAGCTGCTCAAGGAACTGCTGGCCGAGGTCTTCCCCGAGGACCTGATCGGCGTCGTGCTGGGCGAGGCGGAAGTCGGCATGGCCTTCTCCAAACTGCCGTTCGACCACCTGCTGTTCACCGGCGCCACCGGCATAGGCCGGCATGTGATGCGCGCCGCCGCCGACAACCTGACCCCGGTGACCCTGGAGCTGGGCGGCAAGTCGCCGGCCATCGTCTCGGCCGACGTGCCGCTGCAGGACGCCGCCGAGCGCATCGCCTTCGGCAAGACCCTGAATGCCGGGCAGACCTGCGTGGCGCCCGACTATGTGCTGGTGCCCCGGGACCGCGTCGAGGGCTTCGTCGCCGCCTACCGCACCGCCGTGCAGGGCTTCTACCCACAACTGGCGGACAACCCGGACTACACCGCGATCATCAACCCGCGCCAGCAACAGCGCCTCGAGGCCTACCTGGCCGACGCCGAAGACAAGGGCGCCACCCTGCTGCCGCTGTACCCCCAGGCCCAGGGCCGACGCATGCCGCACTGCCTGCTGCTGAACGTCGGCGACGACATGCAGGTGATGCAGGAGGAAGTCTTCGGCCCGCTGCTGCCGGTGGTGCCCTATGAACGCATCGAAGACGCCTTCGCCTATATCAACCGGCGCCCCCGCCCGCTGGCCCTCTACTACTTCGGCTACGACAAACGCGAGCAACAGCGCGTGCTGCACGAGACCCACTCCGGCGGCGTGTGCCTCAACGACACCCTGCTGCACGTGGCCCAGGACGACCTGCCGTTCGGCGGCATCGGCCCCTCGGGCATGGGCCACTACCACGGCCACGAGGGTTTCCTCACCTTCAGCAAGGCCAAGGGGGTGTTTATCAAGCAACGCCTCAATGCCGCGCGCTTGATCTACCCGCCCTACAACAAGGCGATCCTGAAGCTGGTGTACCAGCTGTTCGTGCGCTGATCGCACCCCCGAGAGGCGACTGCCAGAATGCTCGATACCCCTACCCAACCCGCCGGCCCGACCCGGCGCCAGCTGCTCAGGGTCGGCCTGCTCGGCTCGGCCGCACTCGCCACCGCGGGCCTGGCCGCCAGCCTCAGCGGCTGCTCGGCGAGCACGCCCCAGGCCGGCTTCGCGGTGATCCGCGCCAGCGACCTGCCCATGCTTCAGGCCCTGATTCCGGTGCTGCTGGAAGGCGCGGTGCCGCCGCAGAAGATGCCCCAGGCGCTGGCCGGCACCCTCGAGAGCCTCGATTACAGCCTCGCCCACCTGTCGCCGGAGATGCGCGACCTCACCCTGCAACTGTTCGACGTGCTGGCCCTGCCGGTCACCCGCGGGCCGCTGACCGGGGTCTGGGGGCGCTGGCAGAACGCCTCGGCCAGCGAGGTGCGCGCCTTCCTCGCCCGCTGGCAGAACAGCGCCTTCGGCCTGCTGCAGATGGGCCACGCCTCGCTGCTGCAACTGGTGCTGATGAGCTGGTATGGCCGCCCCGAATCCTGGGCCCACTGCGGCTACCCCGGCCCACCCAGCGTCTGACCGCCGCCGAACTCCCCTTCGCCCGAGAACCGACCACATGCCCGTACCCGATCCATTCGCCGAAGGCCTGGCCCGCGGCTGGAAAACCCACGACGGCTCGCGCCTGGAGCAGGACCTGAGCCTGGAAGCCGATATCGCCATAGTCGGCAGCGGCGCCGGCGGCGGCACCAGCGCGGAGATCCTCAGCGCCGCCGGCTTCAAGGTGTTGCTGATCGAGGAAGGTCCGCTGAAGACCAGCCGCGATTTCAAGATGCAGGAGACCGAGGCCTACACCAGCCTCTACCAGGAAGGCGTCGGGCGCATGAGCAAGGACGGCGCCATCACCATCCTCCAGGGCCGTGCGGTCGGCGGCACCACCTTGGTCAACTGGACCTCGAGCTTCCGCACCCCGGAACCGACGCTGCAACACTGGGCCCGGGAGCACGGGGTCGTGGGCCACGGCCCGGCGGACATGGCGCCCTGGTTCGAGCGCATGGAACAGCGCCTGGGCGTCGCCCCCTGGGCCATCCCACCGAACCCCAACAACGAAGTGATCCGCGCCGGCTGCGACCAGCTCGGCTACGACTGGAAGATCATCCCGCGCAACGTGCGCGGCTGCTGGAACCTCGGTTACTGCGGCCTGGGCTGTCCGACCAACGCCAAGCAGTCGATGCTGGTCACCAGCATTCCGGCGACCCTGGAGCGGGGCGGCGAGCTGCTCTATCTGGCCCGGGCCGAGCGCCTGCTGATCGAAGGCGACCGGGTCGGCGGCATCGAGTGCCTGGGCCTGGACGCGCGCGGCGTCGCGCCCAACGGCCGCAAGATCCGGGTCAAGGCCCGGCATTACATCCTCGCCGGCGGCGGCATCAACACCCCGGCCATCCTCCTGCGCTCGAGTGCCCCCGACCCGCACCGGCGCACCGGCAAGCGCACCTACCTGCACCTGGTGAACTTCTCCGCCGCGCAGTTCGAGCGGGTGATCAATCCCTTCTATGGCGCGCCGCAGTCGGTCTATTCCGACCAGTTCCAGTGGGAGGACGGCATCGCCGGGCGCCAGTCCTACAAGCTGGAGGTGCCGCCCCTGCAACCGGCCCTGGCGGCCACCCTGCTCGGGCGCTTCGGCCTGGACAATGCCCTGCGCATGGAACAGCTGCCCCATACCAATGTGATGCTGGCACTGATGCGCGACGGCTTCCACCCGGACAGCGCCGAAGGCCGGGTGGAGTTGCGCGGCGACGGCAGCCCGGTGCTCGACTACCGCATGACCGATTACAGCTGGGACGGCATACGCCGGGCCTTCCACAGCATGGCCGAGATCCAGTTCGCCGCCGGCGCCAAGGCCGTGCTGCCGCTGCATGCCGACGCCGGCCATGTGCAGACCCTGGGCGAGGCGCGCCGGCTGATCGACGAACTGCCGCTGGCGCTGTACCGCACCCGCCTGGGCAGCGCCCACGTGATGGGCGGCTGCGCCATGGGCGAGGACCCGCGCCAGGCGGTCTGCGACAGCCTCGGCCGCCACCACCAGCTGGGCAACCTGTCGATCCACGACGGCTCGCTGTTCCCCACCAGCATCGGCGCCAACCCGCAGCTGTCGATCTATGCCCTCACGGCCAAGCTGGCGACGCGCCTGGCCGAGCGCCTGGAAAGTGCCTGATGCCGTTTGCCTGCGTCCCTGGGTCAGGCTCACGCTCGAAGCCACCCGCCGGCGCCCGGCCAGCGCGACTTGGCCGTCACGCACCGCTGCGCTACCATCCGACACCCTAACGGACCGCGTCAGGACGTCACGATGAATCGAGTGTTATACCCAGGCACCTTCGACCCCATCACCAAGGGGCATGGCGATCTGGTCGAGCGTGCCTCGCGGTTGTTCGACAGCGTGGTCATCGCCGTGGCGGCCAGCCCGAAGAAGAACCCGCTGTTCAGCCTGGATCAGCGCGTGGAGCTGGCCCGCGAAGTCACCCGGCACCTGCCGAATGTCGAAGTCATGGGCTTTTCCGGCCTGCTGGCGCACTTCGCCGGGGAACAGGGCGCCAACGTCTTCCTGCGCGGCCTGCGCGCGGTTTCCGACTTCGAGTACGAGTTCCAGCTGGCCAACATGAACCGTCAGCTGGCGCCGGAGGTGGAGAGCCTGTTCCTCACCCCCTCGGAAAAATACTCCTACATCTCCTCGACCCTGGTGCGGGAGATCGCCGCCCTGGGGGGCGATATCTCCAAGTTCGTCCACCCGGCCGTCGCCGAGGCACTGGCCCAGCGCTTCAAACAGTAGCCCCTGTCCCGCGACACATGGCGCCCGCTCCGACAATCCGGCACAATTCGCCTACCGTTGTCTGATAGTGCCGCGGCCGCGGGCCTCGGCTGGAGCGCCTACTCAATGTCCCTGATCATCACCGACGACTGCATCAACTGCGACGTCTGCGAGCCCGAGTGCCCGAACGGCGCGATCTCCCAGGGCGAGGAGATCTACGTGATCGACCCGAACCTGTGCACCGAATGCGTCGGCCACTACGACGAGCCGCAGTGCCAGCAGGTCTGTCCGGTGGACTGCATCCCCCTCGACGAGAACCATGTCGAGAGCAAGGACGAGCTGATGGAGAAGTACCTGATCATCACCGGCAAGGCCTGATCCGTGGGCCGCCCGAACCGCGGCTTCCTCGCCCGGCGCGCCCTCGCAGGCGCCCTGCTGTTGCTGTTCGCCCTCGCCGTGCAGGCCGCCGAGCAGCCCGGACGCGCCGCCATCGCCAGTGCCCATCCCGCCGCCACCGTCGCCGGCCAGGAGACCCTGAGCCAGGGCGGCAATGCCTTCGACGCCGCGGTGGCCATCGCCGCCGCCCTGGCGGTGGTCGAACCCTACGGCTCGGGCCTCGGCGGCGGCGGTTTCTTCCTGTTGCGCGAGGCCGGCGAGCAGCCGAACTACCGCTTCCTCGACGCCCGCGAGCGGGCCCCGCTGGCCGCCCATACGGACCTGTACCGGCGCGACGGTGAGGTGCAGCCGGCGCTGTCCCTCAACGGTGCGCTGGCCGCCGCGATCCCCGGCCTGCCGGCCGCCCTGGTCGAGCTGGCGCAGCGCTTCGGCCGCCTGCCGCTGCGCGACGCCCTGGCCCCGGCCATCCGCCTGGCCCGCGACGGCGTGGCGATCGACCGGGTCTACCGCGAGCGCGCCGGCTGGCGCCTGGCGGCCCTGCGCGACGACCCCGAGAGCGCGCGCCTCTTCCTCGACCAGGGCGAGGTCCCGGCGGAATTCGCCCTGCTGCGCCAGCCCGAGCTGGCCGTCACCCTGGAACGCCTGGCCCGCGAGGGGCGCGCCGGCTTCTATGGCGGCGAAACGGCCGAGCGCCTGGTGCGCGGCGTACGCGCCGCCGGCGGCATCTGGTCGCAACGCGACCTCGACGACTACCGGGTGGTGGAGCGCCAGCCCCTGCGCGTGACGCTCGCCGACAATCGCGAGCTGATCGGCGCGCCGCCGCCCTCCGCCGGCGGCATCGCCCTGGGCCAGAGCCTGCTGATGCTGCAGCGACTGCCCTGGCGCCAGGCCGATGCCGTGCAGCGCAGCCACCTGGTGGTCGAGGCCCTGCGCCGTGCCTACCGCGACCGCGGCCTGCTGGGCGACCCGGACTTCGTCGCCGACCCGGCCGCGCAGCTGCTCGCCCCCGCCTACCTGGAGCGGCTGATGGCGAGCATCGACCCGAAACGGGCCACCCCCAGCAGCAGCCTGCCGCCGGCCGGCGACTGGCACGAGGGCGACCACACCACCCACTTCACCGTGCTGGACGCCGAGGGCAATGCGGTGGCCGCCACCCTGTCGATCAACCTGCCGTTCGGCGCCGCCTTCACCGTGCCCGGCACCGGGGTGTTGCTCAACGACGAGATGGACGACTTCGCCGCCGACGTGCAAGGCGCCAATGCCTACGGCCTGGCCGGCAGCCAGGCCAATGCCATCGCCGCCGGCAAGCGTCCGCTGTCGAGCATGAGCCCGACCTTCATCGAGGGCGCGGACGCCTTCGCCAGCTTCGGCACCCCCGGCGGCAGCCGCATCCCGAGCATGGTGCTGCTGGCCATCCTCGAGTACCTGGACGGCCAGCCCATCGAGCGCTGGCCCAGCGTGCCCCGTTACCACCACCAGTACCGGCCGGATGTGATCGAGCACGAACCGGACGCCTTCGACCCGACGCAGATCGCGGCACTCGAGGGCCTCGGCCATGAACTCAAGGCGGTCAATCGCCAGTATGGCAACCAGCAGGTGCTGTTCTGGGACAAGCGCGCCGGGCGCGTCGAGGCCGCCAGCGACCCACGCGGCATCGGCACCGGCGTGGTATCCCCCTAGTTGCCAGCGGCTTTTGCCTGTTTCGCACCCACAAAAAAGCCGGCATCGCTGCCGGCTTTTCGGCTCAGGCGGGATCAGTCGCGCTTATAGCCCGTGGTGGTGCAGCCCAGGCAGCGGACGAAGGCCGATTTGCCCGGCTCCACCACCAGCGCCTCGCCGGCCTCGGCCACATTGCCGCCCAAGGCGGTGAAGGGCAGGCTGACGACGAAGGCGACCGCACCTATGGCGGTGGCGCCGATCAGCAGCGGGCGGGCAATCACCAAGTCGCCGATCATCGAAAAGGCTTTGGGTGCATTGGCGGTGTACATCGGGTCGCCACTGGTGTTCTGCTGCATCACTTCCGCCTGGGCCGGCAGCGCCAGCAGGCCAGTGGTCAGCGCCAGGACAACAGCGGTCGAGCGAAACAGATTCATGGGGGCGATCCTTCAGCTATTAGGAGGCAGTGAGGGTAACTATAACAGCGCCCCGGCAATTGTCAGCGTGACGGCCGTCAATCGCCGCACAAGCCATCGCCCCCGACTGCCGCGCGACGAACCGCAAGGCCGAGGAGCGGACGCCCCGTTTCAGCGCTGGCAGCGCGGGCAGTAGACGCTGGCACGCTGCCCCAGCTTCACCTCGCGCAGGCCGCTGCCACACTGCTTGCAGAACGCGCCGCCGCGGCCATAGACGAACAGCTCCTGCTGGAAATAGCCCGGCTGGCCGTCGCCGCCGACGAAGTCGCGCAATGTGGTGCCGCCGCACTCGATGGCCTGGGCGAGGATGCGCTTGATCGCCTCGGCCAGCTTCAGGTAGCGCGCCCGGGAGATCGAGCCGGCCTCGCGGCGCGGATCGATGCCGGCGGCGAACAGCGCTTCGGTCGCATAGATATTGCCGACCCCGACCACCACCGCGTTGTCCATGATGAACGGCTTGACCGCCATGCCCCGGCCGCGCGACAGCTGGAACAGGCGCTCGCCGTCGAACTGCGCGGTCAGGGGCTCCGGGCCGAGCCGGCTGAGCAGCTCGTGCCGCAGCGGATCGCTGCTCCAGAGCAGCGCACCGAAGCGCCGCGGATCGGTGTAGCGCAGGGCCAGGCCCGACTCCAGTTCGATATCCACGTGCTCGTGCTTGGCCGCCGGCAGACCGCACTCGACCAGGCGCAGGCTGCCGGACATGCCCAGGTGGCTGATCAGGCTGCCGCTCTCGGCCTTGATCAGCAGGTACTTGGCGCGCCGTTCGACGCATTCGATGCGCTGGCCGGACAGGCGTACGTCCAGGTCCTCCGGGATCGGCCAACGCAGGCGCCGCTCGCGCACTATGACCCGGCCGACGCGCTGGCCTTCCAGGTAGGGGGCGATACCGCGGCGGGTGGTTTCGACTTCGGGCAGTTCGGGCATGGCGGATCGTTCGGGCGGATGGCTGGGAGGGCGGGCGTCTACCTTAGCAGCTTGGCCGCGCCGCAGCCCACCCGGGCCGTCAGACGGTGCCCAGCTCGCGGATGCTCTCGCGCAGGTTCTCGAAGTCGTATTCGGACAGGCCGACATATTCGAGCACCAGTTGCTCGATGCTCTGCCACTCGTGGTCCTCTTCCTGGTTGCCGAGGACCTGGTGGGTCTGGCAGATGTGCTCGGCCATCTTCAGGATCGCCAGCAGGGTCTTGAGCTGGGCCTCGCGGCCGGAGTCGTCGCTGAAGATCGACAGCGCGTTGTGGTGGCTGGCGATGGCCTCGCACAGGTGCAGCGGCAGGTTCCAGGACTTGGCGGTGAAGTAGCCGACCACCGCATGGTTGGTGTTGAGCAGACGGTTCTCGGTGTCGACCACCCGTTGCTCGCCGCGGGCGTTGTAGTAGGCCTCCTCCAGCACCACCATGTAGTTGGGGAAGCGCTTGACCATCAGCGGGATGCCGCAGTTGTGGAACAGCCCCAGGGTGTAGGCCTCGTCCGGCGCCTGGTAGCCGATGCGCTTGGCCAGGGTCAGGCAGGTCATGGCCACGTCCTGGGCGGTATCCCAGAAACGGTTGAGGGTGACGATGGCCTCGTCGCTCAGCTCGCCCTTGATCGATTGGGCGTTGATCAGGTTGATCACCATGTCGCAGCCCAGCAGGTTTACCGCCTGCTGGATCGAGGCGATGCGATTGGCCAGACCGAAGAACGGCGAGTTGACGATCTTCAGCAGCGCGCCGGACAGGCCCGGGTCCTGGCTGATCAGCTTGGCGATGACGCGCAGGTCCGGGTGGGGCATGACCTGCTCCATCTGCAGATCGACCATGATCTGTGGCTGCGGCGGCACGCTGATGCCCTGCAGGACCTGTTGGATCTGTTCCGCGCTGAGTTCGTGGGCCATGCTGGGCGACTACTGGACTGTGAGGAGGGGCACAGTTTAGCCATTGTCCATTGCGCTGTGCAGCCACCCGTGGCGAGCACCGTTGCCGGCCCGGCCTGGGTTATACTCCCGCTCTTTTTCCGGAGAGCCCCCATGAACCTGCCCAGCCTGCGCCTGAAAGCCAACGCCGACCGACGCCTGCGCGCCGGTCACCTGTGGGTCTACAGCAACGAGATCGACGTCGCTGCCACGCCGCTGCACGGCCTCAAAGCCGGCGACCAGGCGCTGCTCGAGGCCGCCGGCGGCAAGCCCCTGGGCGTGGTCGCGCTGAGCCCGAACAACCTGATCTGCGCGCGCCTGCTGTCGCGCGACAGCAAGCATGTGCTGGACAAGTCCCTGCTGGTGCACCGGCTGAACGTCGCCCTGAGCCTGCGCGAGCGCCTGTTCACGGCGCCCTGCTACCGCCTGGTGTACGGCGACTCCGACCTGCTGCCGGGCCTGGTGGTCGACCGCTTCTTCGACATCCTGGTGGTGCAGCTGGCCTCGGCCACCATGGAACGGCACAAGGACGAGGTGCTCGCCGCCCTGATCCAGGTGCTTAAGCCCAGCGGCATCCTGCTCAAGAACGACTCCGCGGCCCGCGACGCCGAGGGCCTGGAGCGCTACGTCGAGACCGCCTACGGCCAGGTGCCGGAGTGGGTCGCCCTGGAAGAGAACGGCGTGAAGTTCGAGGCGCCGGTGATCGAGGGACAAAAAACCGGCTGGTTCTACGACCATCGCATGAACCGCGCGCGCCTGGCCCCCTACGTCGCGGGCAAGCGGGTGCTCGACCTGTTCAGCTACATCGGCGGCTGGGGCGTGCAGGCCGCGGCCTTCGGCGCCAGCGAGGTGTTCTGCGTGGACGCCTCCGGCTTCGCCCTGGATGGCGTCGAGCGCAACGCCGCGCTCAACGGCGTCGCCGAGCGGGTCACCTGCGTGGAGGGCGACGTGTTCGCCGCCCTGAAGGAACTCAAGGCCGCCGAGGAGCGCTTCGACGTGGTGATCGCCGACCCACCGGCCTTTATCAAGCGCAAGAAAGATCTCAAGAATGGCGAGGCCGCCTACCGCCGCCTCAACGAACAGGCCATGCGCCTGCTGAACAAGGACGGCATCCTGGTCAGCGCCAGCTGCTCCATGCACCTGCCCGAGGACGACCTGCAGAACATCCTGCTGACCAGCGCCCGCCACCTGGACCGCAACATCCAGCTGCTCGAGCGTGGCGCCCAGGGCCCGGACCACCCGGTGCACCCGGCCATCGCCGAGACCCGCTACATCAAGAGCCTGACCTGCCGCCTGCTGCCCAACAGCTGATCAGGCGGCAGCATCGGCTCAGTGCAGGATCTGGGTCAGGAAGGCCTGCGCCCGCGGGCTCTTCGGCGCGTTGAAGAAGGTCTCCGGCGGGCTGTCCTCGACGATGCGCCCGCCGTCGAGGAACAGCACGCGCTGCGCCACCTGGCGGGCGAACCCCATCTCGTGGGTGACGCAGAGCATGGTCATGCCGCTGTCGGCCAGCTTGACCATCACATCCAGCACCTCGCTGACCATCTCCGGGTCCAGGGCCGAGGTCGGCTCGTCGAACAGCATGATCCGCGGCTCCATGCACAGCGCCCGGGCGATGGCCACGCGCTGCTGCTGACCGCCGGACAGCTGGCTGGGGTATTTGTGCGCCTGGCTCTCGATGCCCACCTTGGCCAGGTAGTGGCGCGCCCGCTCCTGCGCGGCCTGGCGGTTCAGGCCGTGCACGCTGATCGGCGCCAGGGTGCAGTTGTCCAGCACGCTCATGTGCGGGAACAGGTTGAAATGCTGGAACACCATGCCGATCTCCCGGCGTACCCGGGCGGCCTGGGGGCTGTCGCTGGACAGGTCGCTGCCCTCGACCAGGATGCGGCCCCGTTCGGCGATCTCCAGCCGGTTGATGCAGCGGATCAGGGTCGACTTGCCCGATCCGGACGGCCCGCACAGCACGATGCGCTCGCCGGCCTGCACGCTCAGCTCGATGTCGTGCAGCACCTGGAAGGGACCGTACCACTTGCTCATGCCCTGGATTTCCACGGCGGGACGGCTGCGCGTAGCGGCCTGGCTGCTGCTCGGGGTGGGTGCGGGTAGGCCGGTCTGACGGCTGGATGACAGCATGCGGGGTCTCTCCCTGTGCGGCCAGGTCGCCCGCGCCGGCAGACCCGGCGTAGCGACTGGCGATTATTGTTGTAGTGCTCGGTGCTTAAGCGAAACGTTCGGCGCTGAAGGGCGCCGGATCGGTGAAGGGGGACTCGCCGGTCATCATCTCCGCCAGCAGGCGGCCACTGACCGGCCCCAGGGTCAGGCCATGGTGGGCGTGGCCGAAGTTGAGCCAGAGGCCGGGGTGCTTCGGCGCCGGGCCGATCACCGGGCGCATGTCCGGCAGGCACGGCCGCCGGCCCAGCCAGGGCTGCGGCTCGAGACGCTCGCCCAGGGGGAATATCCTGCGCGCCAGGGCCTCGGCCCGGTTCAACTGGATCTCGTTGGGCGGCGCATCGGGGGCGGCGAACTCGATGCCGGTGGTCAGTCGAATCCCCTGGTCCATCGGCGCCAGCACATAGCCGCCCTGGGTGTCGCAGAGCGAGTGCTTGAGCTCGCGGTCGTGGGCATAGTGCATGTGGTAGCCGCGCTTGATGCCCAGGGGAATCCGATAGCCCAGGGGTTGCAGCAACTCGTTGGACTCGGGGCCCAGGGCGATCACCGCCTCCCGCGCGGCCAGCGGGCCCTCGGCGGTCATCAGCTGCCAGCCTGCCGCGTTCTGGCACAGCGAGCGCGCGTCCCCCTTGAGCACCTGGCCGCCGCGCTGGGCGAACAGCGCCGCATAACCCTTGACCAGATTGCCCGGGTCGCTGACGGTCTTGGGGTCCAGCCAGTGCACGCCGCCGCACACCTCGGCCGACAAGTTGGGCTCGCGCTCGCGCAGCTGCGCGCCGTCGAGCAGGTCGAAGCGCAGCCCGTAGACGGTCATGGCCTCGGCTTCCCGCTGCGCCTGGCGCAGGGCGCGCGGGCAGCGGAAGACCTCGATCCAGCCGTTGGCACGGATCAGCCGGCTCAGCCCGGCCTGCTCGACCAGCAGATCGTGCTCCAGCACGCAGCGCTCGATCAGCGGCTGCAGGGCGCGGGTCGATTCGGCCAGCGGCTGGGGCGCCGACTGGCGCCAGAAGCTGTACAGCCAGGGCGCCAGTTTCGGCAGGTAGGCCGGGCTGTAACGCACGTCCGATTGGCGGTTCAGGCCGTAGCGCAGCAGGCGCCAGAACTCCCGGGGAAAGGCGTAGGGCACCACGCTGGAGCGCTCGATCAGGCCGGCATTGCCGAAGCTGGTGCCTTCCCCCGGCGCCTTGAGGTCGACCAGGGCCACCCGCCGCCCCCGCGCCTGCAGGTGCAGGGCCGTGGATACGCCGATGATCCCGGCGCCCAGAACGATAGTGTCGCAACTCATGCTGAAGTCCTTACCCCGTGCCCGCTTACCCGGACACATCCGTTAGAAGAATGTCTGTTTCAAGTATGCAGGTGCCGCCCCAGGCGGGCCTCGATGCGCCGCAACAGGCGACGGATGACATCGACGATCAGCAGGTAGAGCAGCGCCGCCCACAGGTACAGCTGGAAGTCGAAGGTGCGCGAGAAGCCCAGCTTGGCCACCCCCATCAGGTCGTAGATGGTCACCAGGGAGGCGATGGCGCTGGCCTTGACCATCAGGATCAGCTCGTTGCCCAGGGGGCCGAGGGCGATCAGCAGCGACTGCGGCAGTATCACCCTGCAGAAGGTGGTGCGCCGGCTCAGGCCCAGGGCCGCGGCGGCCTCGTGCTGGCCACGGGCTACCGCCTGGAGGCTGCCGCGCAGGATCTCGGCCTGGTAGGCCGCGGTGTTCAGGGTGAAGGCCAGCAGCGAGCAGTACCAGGCGTCGCGGAAGAACCACCACAGGCCCAGGTCCTGCCACAGTTCGCGGAACGACCCCAGGCCGTAATAGAGCATGAACAGCTGCGCCAGCAGCGGCGAGCCGCGGAAGAAGTAGATGTAGCCCGAGGTCGCCGAGCGCAGCACTCGGCTGCGTGACAGCCGGCCCAGCGCCAGCAGCAGGCCGAGCAGCAGGCCCAGGCTGAAGGAGATCGCCACCAGCTTGGCGGTCACCAGCAGGCCATCGAGCATGCGCAGGCCGTAGCGCTCGAACAGCTCGGGATCGAAGAACAGATGCAGCCACTCGGGGACGGTCATGACTGGGCACTCCGCTGGCTGTAGCTGTAGTGCCTTTCGGCGAAGCTGAACACCCGGCCGGACAGCGCCGAGAAGAACAGGTAGAGCAGGCAGGCGGCGAAATAGAACAGCATGGGTTCCTTGGTCGCGCTCACCGCCAGGTTGGTCTGGCGCATCAGGTCGACCAGGGAGATGGTCGACACCAGGGAGGTGTCCTTGAGCAGGGTCAGCCAGTTGTTCGACAGCCCCGGCAGGGCCACCCGCACCAGCTGCGGCAGTATCACCTTGCGGAAGCTCTGCCAGCGCGACAGGCCGAGCACGCCGGCCGCCTCGTACTGGCCCTTGCCGAGGGTCTTGAAGGCCGCCAGCCAGACCTGGCTGGAGAACGCGGCAAACACCAGGCCGAAGGCGAGCACCGCGGCGAAGAAGGCGTTGATGCTGACCTCGGTGCTGTAGCCCCAATGGGCCAGCAGCTTCTGCAGGGCGATCTGGCAGCCGTAGTAGACGATCAGCAGGGTGAGCAGCTCGGGCAGGCCGCGGAACACCGTGGCGAAGACGGTCGACAGGGCCCGCGGCAGGCGTTTGTTCGAACGCGCCGCGACCGCCACCAGCAGGCCCAGCGGCAAGCCCAGCGGCAGGCAGCACAGGGCCAGGGAAATGGTCACCAGGGCGCCGGCGAGCAGGGCCAGGCCCCAGCCGCCGTCACCGAACAGCAGTAGAGAGAAGGGTTCCAGCATGATCGCAGCCTCGGGGTTGGCGGTTCAGGCAGAACGACGCGGACGGCGCCCCACCGCCGCCGAACGGCGGCGGTGGGGCGCCTGGTCCGATCAGTAGATGTCGAATTCGAAATAGCGGCTGACGATCTGCTGGTAGGTGCCGTCGGCGCGGATGTCGGCCAGCGCCTGGTTCAGGCGCTCGCGCAGGGCCTGATCGTCCTGGCGCACGGCGATGGCCACCTCGTCGTCGCTGCCCTGGATGTCGCCGAGCAGCTTGCAGCAGTCCCGGCCGCTCTTGGCCAGCCAGTCCAGCAGCGGGAACTTGTCGTTGACCACCGCATCCAGGCGGCCGTTGGCCAGGTCGCTGTTGGCATCGTCCTGGGTCGGATAGAGCTTCACCTCGGCGCCGGCCGCGCCATAGACGTCCTCGGCATAGATGCTCTGGGTCGAGGACGACTGCGCGCCGACCAGCTTGCCCTCGAGCGTGGTCGGCCGAGTATCGGCCAGGCTGGAGTCCTTCGGCACCGCCACCGCCAGGCGGGTGCGGTAGTAGCGGTCGGTGAAGCCGATCTTCTTCTGCCGCTCCTCGGTCACCACCATGGAGGCCACCACGGCATCAAACTTATTGGCCATCAGGGCCGGAATGATGCCGTCCCAGTCCTGGGCGACCAGGGTGCACTCGACCTGCATCTTGGCGCACAGGGCCTTGGCGATATCGACGTCGAACCCGTGCAACTCGTTGTTCGAGTCGACATAGTTGAAGGGTGGATAGGCCCCTTCCGTGGCGATCCGTAGCGATTCGGCCTGGGCGCCACCGACGCCGCCGATCAACAGTACGCAGGCCGTGGCCAGGCTCTTTACTCGATTCATCATGCACCTCTACTTGTTGTTATGGCTTCTTGCTGAATCCCGGCGACGATGTGTAGCCGACAAACTCGTTGTGCAGCGCGGCGGTGGCTTCCAGGCGCGCCTCGACCTCGGTGCCCAGGTAACGGAACACCTCGTTGATCAGCAGGTGAACCAGCGACAGCATGGCCGCCGTGGACTCCCAGAACAGCTTGATATCGGTGGGCACCCGGAACACCTCGTCGGCGTGGCTGTCGGCCCAGTCGCAATAGGGGTCGGTGACCAGGGTCACCTTGATGCCGGCCTCGCGCGCCTTGCGGCACAGCAGCTGGGCGTGGCGCGAATAGCGACGGGCCTCGAACACCAGCAAGGCGCTCTGCCCCGGCTGGCTGAGCAAGACCTCGCCGAAGTGCCCGGAGGCACCATCGACCAGCTGCACGCCGTCGCGCAGGTACTGCAACAGGTGTACCGCCGACACGGCGATGCCGCGCTCGGTCTGGAAACCGGCGACGAACACCCGCGGCGTCTTCGCCAGACGCTCGGCCACCGCCTGCCACTGCGGGCTGCGGCTGTGCTCGTAGACCTGCACCAGGCCGGCGATTTCCAGCTCCAGGCTGCGCGAGCGGCCCTGGCCGTCCTCGCCGCTCTGGCGCTGGAATTCCTTGAGCCGATCACCGATCAACCAGGGACTGTCGCCGAGGTCGTCCTTGAGGTCGTTCTTCAGCGCCTTGAAGTGCGCATAGCCCAGCGAGCGGCAGAAACGCCCGACCGTCGATTCGCTGACACCGAGCTTGTCGGCGATCGCCGCCGAGGTCTGGAACGGCAGCTCGTGCAGGTTGGCCAGCATGTAATTGGCAATCGCCCGGCCGGAGGCGGCCGAATGCTCCAGACTGCTCTCGAGACGCTGTTTGATCGATTGATTCATGAGTGACTCCCCGTTCACCCACAAAATGGATGTTTTCTGTCATTCAGTCAACATTTGACAGATAACTTGCACTGACCGGATAGTGATCCGCCAACGCCGCACACCTAGACAATCGCCAGGAGAAACCCCCATGACCGCCGACACCCCACTGGAAACCATCGGCTTCGCCGAGCTGAGCGATCTGCTCGCCGCCATCTTCCAGGGCCATGGCACCTCGGCCGAGGTCGCCCGCTGCCTCGCGCACAACTGCGCCAGCGCCCAGCGCGACGGCGCCGACAGCCACGGCGTGTTCCGCATTCCCGGCTACCTGTCGAGCCTGGCCAGCGGCTGGGTCGACGGCCGGGCCGAGCCCCTGGTCGAAGATCTGGCGCCGGCCTTCGTCGGCGTCGATGCCCGCGGCGGCTTCGCCCAGCCGGCCCTGGCCGCCGCCCGGCCGCTGCTCGAAGCCAAGGCGCGCAGTGCCGGCATCGCCCTGCTGGCGATCCGCAACTCGCACCACTTCGCCGCGCTCTGGCCGGACGTCGAGCCCTTCGCCGAGCGGGGCCTGGTCGCCCTGTCGTTCGTCAACAGCATGGCTTGCGTGGTGCCCCATGGCGGCCACAGCGCGCTGTTCGGCACCAACCCGATCGCCTTCGCCGCCCCCCGCGCGAACGGCCACCCCCTGGTGTTCGACCTGGCCACCAGCGCCATCGCCAACGGCGACGTGCAGATCGCCGCCCGCGAGGGCCACCGGCTGCCGGAAGGCTACGGCGTCGACCGCCAGGGCCAACCGACCCGCGACCCCAAGGCGGTCCTCGAGGGCGGCGCCCTGTTGCCGTTCGGCGGCTACAAGGGTTCGGCGCTGTCGATGATGGTCGAGCTGCTGGCGGCGGCCCTGACCGGCGGGCACTTCTCCTTCGAATTCGACTGGTCGGGCCACCCCGGGGCGCAGACACCCTGGACCGGGCAGCTGCTGATCCTCATCGACCCGCGCCTGGGTGCCGGGCGCAATTTCGCCGAGCGCTGCGAGCGGCTGATCGCCGGCATGCACGACGCCGGGCAGACGCGCCAGCCGGGCGACCGCCGCTATCGCCGCCGCGCCGAGGCCGAACTGCACGGCATACCGCTGCCGGCCGGGGAGCTGGACAAGCTGCGTCGGCTGGCCCGGGGCAGGAGCGGCCCCGCCAGCGCATAGGCCACTGGCCAGCAATCTCCTCGCGCAAATGCCAGCCTGGACTAGGCTTATTCGCACGGACCCGGCCTCATCCTGATCGAGCCGCCCCACGCCATCCATGGCGCGGCGGCCGCCGGCGCGGGTGCAAGACCGGACTGTGGAAGCGCACCGCTGCCCGAGGGCAGACGAGGAGGCCTATGGCTGTGCAAGCTGGGAGTACCGCATTCCTGCAATTTGCCAACGTCAAGAAGACCTACGACCACAAGACCCTGGTGGTCAAGGACTTCAACCTGGATGTGGCCAAGGGCGAGTTCATCACCCTGCTCGGCCCCTCCGGCTCGGGCAAGACCACCTGCCTGATGATGCTCGCCGGTTTCGAGGACGTGACCAGCGGCGAGATCCTGATCAACGGCCGCTCGGTCACCAGCATCGCCCCCTACCAACGCAACATCGGCATGGTGTTCCAGCAGTACGCCCTGTTCCCGCACATGACCCTGCGCGAGAACCTCGCCTACCCGCTGAAGATCCGCAAGCAGCCCAAGGAGCAGATCCGCGCCAAGGTCGACGAGTACCTGGCCCTGGTGGAACTGCAGGACTTCGGCGGCCGCTACCCCGGCCAGCTGTCCGGCGGCCAGCGCCAGCGCGTGGCCCTGGCCCGGGCGCTGATCTTCGCCCCGGACATCGTGCTGATGGACGAGCCCCTCGGCGCCCTGGACAAGAAGCTGCGCGAGCAGATGCAGTTCGAGATCAAGCGCCTGCACGAACAGCTCGGCTTCACCGTGATCTACGTCACCCACGACCAGACCGAAGCCCTGACCATGAGCGACCGCATCGCCGTGTTCGAGAACGGCATCGTCCAGCAGTGCGCGCCCCCCGATGTGCTCTACGAGCGCCCGGCCAACCTGTTCGTCGCCGACTTCATCGGCGAGAGCAACAAACTGCGCGGGGTGATCGAGACGGTCGGCAGCGACACCGTCGGCGTGCGCCTGGAGGACGGTTCCAGGGTCGACAGCCTGAAGGCCAACTGCACCGAGGTGGGCCTGCCCACCACGGTGTCGGTGCGCCCGGAGAAGCTGACCTTCACCGACCGCCTCGGCACCACCGGCAACCAGGTCAAGGCGCGCTTCGTCACCCGCCACTACGTCGGCGAATACATCCGCTACCACTTCGAGACCGCCGACGGCACAGAGCTGGTGGTGAAGAACCTGAACGACAGTTCAGCCCCGCAACTCAGCGCCAAGGACGAGGTCGCCCTGGCCTGGCTGCCGCAGGACAGCCAGGCCCTGGACCGCCCCGCCGTATCGGCGGCGCCCTGAGCACCCAACTACAGGCAATGGAGCACAGCTATGACTAGATCACTGACTACCGGCTTTTCCGCATTGGCCCTGGCCGCGGCGCTGGGCACGGCGTCCTTCGCCGCCAGCGCCGAGGACAGCCTGACCGTGGTTTCCTGGGGCGGCGCCTATGGCGCGGCGCAGAAGAAACACGTGATCGACCCCTACCAGAAGGACACCGGGGTCAAGGTGCTGTTCGAGGACTACTCCGGCGGCGTGGCCGAGATCAAGGCCCAGGTGGAGTCCGGCAACGTCCAGTGGGACGTGGTCGACTTCGAGGTGATCGACCTCGAGCGCGCCTGCTCCGAGGGCCTGCTGGAAACCATTCCGCAGGAGATCTTGCCGCCGGGCATCGACGGCACCCCGGCTGCCCAGGACTTCATCCCCGAGGCCCTGGCCAGCGAATGCGCCATCGGCAACATCGTCTGGTCGGTGGTCTTCGCCTACAACAAGGACACCATAGGCGGCACCCCCGCCGCCGCCATCGAGGACTTCTTCGACACCCAGAAGATCCCCGGCAAGCGCGCCATGCGCAAGCGTCCCCAGGTCAACATGGAATGGGCGCTGCTGGCCGACGGCGTGGCGCCCGAGGAGGTCTACGAGGTGCTGGCCACCCCGGAAGGCCAGCAGCGCGCCCTGGACAAGCTGGCCACCATCAAGAACGACATCGTCTGGTTCGACTCCTGGTCCCAGGCCCCGCAGCTGCTCAACGACGGCGGCGCGGTGCTGGTGCAGTCGGCCAACGGGCGCTTCTACGACGCCATCCGCCAGGAGAACAAGCCCTTCGTCATCGTCTGGGACGGCCACGTCTACGACCTCGACGCCTGGGCCATCGTCAAGGGCTCGAAGAAGAAGGAGCTGGCGCAGCAGTTCATCGCCTACGCCACCGGTTCCAAACCGCTGGCGGGCATGCCGGACGTGGCCTACGGCCCGACCCGCAAGTCCTCCATGCCGCTGGCCGACCAGAGTGCCGCGCCGCACCTGCCGACCGCCCATCTGGACAAGGGCATCCAAGCCGGCTCGGACTTCTGGGCCGACTACGGCGAGTCCCTCGGCGAGAAGTTCAACGAGTGGCTGCTCAAGTAACTCCGCGGGCTGGGTCAGCCGCGTAGCGGCCTGACCCAGCCTCGTCGCTTCCACCTCTCGGTGGGTCAGGCCTGCGGCTGAACTGCGCGGCCGACCCACCCCACACGGAGCCTGCCTTGACCGCTCTGACCACCACCGAAGCCGGCCAGGCCGCCAGCGCCCTGCGCAGGAAGCGCCTCACCGCCTTCCTGTTCGTCGTACCGCTGCTGGTCTTCATCCTGCTGACCTTCGTCGCCCCCATCGGCAGCATGCTGTGGCGCAGCGTGCACCACCCGACGGTGGCCGAACTGATTCCGCTGACCCTCGCCGAACTCGAGCGCTGGGACGGCAAGACCACCCCCGACCGGCAGACCTTCGCCGTGTTCGCCATGGAACTGCAGGGCCTGGCCGAACAGCGCCTGTCCGGCAAGCTGGCCGAGGAGTTCAACCGTGCCTATGCCGGCATGTCCAGCGTGGTCAAATCCACCGCGCGCAAGGTGCGCCGGCTCGATGCCGAGCAGTTGGCCAGCCAGGGCGTCGAGACGGTGCAACAGGCCCACCGCAACTGGCAGAAGCCGGAGCTGTGGTTCGCCATCCAGCGCGCCGGCCAGGCCTACACCTACGACTACTACCTCACCGCCCTGGACCTGGAGCTGCACCCCGAGCACGGCATCCAGATGCGTGAGGACACCCAGATCTATGTGCAGCTGTACACCAAGACCCTGAACATGGCGCTGGTCATCACCCTGCTCTGCGCCCTGCTCGGCTACCCCCTGGCCTACTACCTGTCCGGCCTGCCGGAGAACCGCGCCAACCTGCTGCTGGTGCTGGTGCTGCTGCCCTTCTGGACCTCGCTGCTGGTGCGCACCACGGCCTGGATCGCGCTGCTGCAGACCAACGGGGTGATCAATTCCTTCCTGCTCGGCAGCGGGCTGATCGGCGAGCCCTTCGAGATGCTCTACACCTCGTTCGCCACGGTCGTGGCCATGACCCATATCCTCCTGCCGTTCATGATCCTGCCGCTGTACAGCGTGATGCGCGGCATCGACCCCAGCTACCTGCGCGCCGCTATGTCCCTCGGCGCCCGCCCCATCCCGGCCTTTATCCGCATCTACTTCCCCATGACCCTGCCGGGGCTCAGCGCCGGGGCCCTGCTGGTGTTCATCATCTCGGTCGGCTACTACATCACCCCGGCCCTGGTCGGCGGCACCGACGGGCAGATGATCAGCAACATCATCGCCTTCCACATGCAGCGCTCGAACAACTGGGAGCTGGCCGCAGCCCTCGGCTCGCTGCTGCTGGGGCTGATCCTGCTGCTGTACTGGCTGTACGACCGCTTCGTCGGCGCCAGCAATATCAAGCTGGGCTAGGAGCACAGAGATGAGCAAGATCCCCGCCTACTTCGGCTTCTGGTACCGCTGCGGCGCCTGGCTGCTGCAGGCCAGCTCCTGGCTGGTGCTGCTGTTCCTGATCCTGCCGATCCTGGTCATAGTGCCGCTGTCGTTCAACGTCGAACCCTTCTTCAGCTTCACCGAGGGCATGCTGCGACTGGACCCGGCGGCCTACTCGCTGCGCTGGTATCGGGAGATCTTCGACGACCCGAAGTGGATCCTGGCGATCCAGAACAGCTTCTTCATCGGCGTGCTCGCCACCCTGCTCGCCACCAGCCTGGGCACCTGCGCCGCAGTCGGCCTGGCCCGCGACGACATGCCCCAGCGCCGCCTGATCACCGCCCTGCTGCTGTCGCCGATGATCGTGCCCTTGATCATCACCGCCGCCGGCATGTTCTTCTTCTATGCCGACCTGGGCCTGGCCGGCACCTACCTGGGGGTGATCCTGGCCCACGCGGCCCTGGGCACGCCCTTCGTGATCATCACCGTCACCGCCACCCTGACCGGCTTCGACTATTCCCTGGTGCGCGCCGCCATCAACCTGGGCGCCACGCCGCTGCGGGTGTTCTTCGACATCATCATGCCGCTGATCCGCCCCGGGGTGATATCCGGCGCGCTGTTCGCCTTTATCACCTCCTTCGACGAGGTGGTGGTGATCCTGTTCATGGCCGGCCCCCAGCAGCGCACCATCCCGCGGCAGATGTTCTCGGGCCTGCGCGAGCAGATCAACCCGAGCATCCTGGCCATCGCCACCCTGCTGATCCTGGTGTCCATCGCCCTGCTGGTGACCATCGAGCTGCTGCGCCGCCGTGCCGAGCGCCTGCGCGGCATCGAACTGATCGAATAGCCCCGACGTCGGCCCGCGCTTTCGCCGGCCCGCCGCCTGGGATTAGAATCACAGTCTTCCTGCCCCACCCCAGGCGGACTCATGAGCCCCGGCCGAGCGAGCGGTGATCCCGCCCAGCCATTCGGCCCCGCCCCCTCGCAGACGTCCACTACCGTTTGCCAGCGGCGCCCATCGCGCTCAACATACGTACTATCTGCGGGCCCCGTACCCGCGACCTGACCAGCCTCCGCAGGATTGACCGCCATGCCCGATTACCGCTCGAAAACCTCCACCCACGGCCGCAACATGGCCGGCGCCCGCGCCCTGTGGCGCGCCACAGGGATGAAGGACGAGGACTTCAAGAAGCCGATCATCGCCATCGCCAACTCCTTCACCCAGTTCGTGCCCGGCCACGTGCACCTCAAGGACATGGGTCAGCTGGTGGCCCGCGAGATCGAGAAGCACGGCGGCGTGGCCAAGGAATTCAACACCATCGCCGTGGACGACGGCATCGCCATGGGCCACGACGGCATGCTCTATTCCCTGCCGTCGCGCGAGATCATCGCCGACTCGGTGGAGTACATGGTCAACGCCCACTGCGCCGACGCCATCGTCTGCATCAGCAACTGCGACAAGATCACCCCCGGCATGCTGATGGCCGCCCTGCGCCTGAACATCCCGGTGGTGTTCGTCTCCGGCGGGCCGATGGAAGCCGGCAAGACCAAGCTGGCCAGCCACGGCCTGGACCTGGTCGACGCCATGGTGGTGGCCGCCGACGACTCGGCCAGCGACGAGAAGGTCGCCGAGTACGAGCGTAGCGCCTGCCCGACCTGCGGCAGCTGCTCGGGCATGTTCACCGCCAACTCGATGAACTGCCTGACCGAGGCCCTGGGCCTGTCCCTGCCGGGCAACGGCTCGACCCTGGCCACCCACAGCGACCGCGAGCAGCTGTTCCTGCGCGCCGGCCGCCTGGTGGTCGAGCTGTGCCAGCGCTACTACGGCGAAGGCGACGAGGGCGTATTGCCGCGCAACATCGCCAACTTCAAGGCCTTCGAGAACGCCATGATGCTTGACATCGCCATGGGCGGCTCGACCAACACCATCCTGCACCTGCTGGCCGCCGCCCAGGAGGCCGAAATCGACTTCGACCTGAAGGACATCGACCGCCTGTCGCGCCAGGTGCCGCAGCTGTGCAAGGTGGCGCCGAACATCCAGAAGTACCATATGGAAGACGTCCATAGAGCGGGAGGTGTCTTCGGCATCCTCGGCGAGCTGGCCCGCGGCGGCCTGCTGCACAGCGACGTGGCCACGGTGCACAGCCCGAGCATGGCCGACGCCATCGCCCAGTGGGACATCACCCAGACCCGCGACGAAGCCGTGCATACCTTCTTCAAGGCGGGCCCGGCCGGCATCCCGACCCAGACCGCGTTCAGCCAGAGCACCCGCTGGGACAGCCTCGACGACGACCGCGAGAGCGGCTGCATCCGCTCGGTCGAGCACGCCTACTCCCAGGAGGGCGGCCTGGCCGTGCTCTACGGCAACATCGCCCTGGACGGCTGCGTGGTGAAGACCGCCGGGGTCGACGAGTCGATCCTCGAGTTCGAGGGCACGGCGAAGATCTACGAGAGCCAGGACAGCGCCGTGCGCGGCATCCTCGCCGACGAGGTCAAGGCCGGCGACATCGTCATCATCCGCTACGAAGGGCCGAAGGGCGGCCCGGGCATGCAGGAGATGCTCTACCCGACCTCCTATCTGAAGTCCAAGGGCCTGGGCAAGGCCTGCGCCCTGCTCACCGACGGCCGCTTCTCCGGCGGCACCTCGGGCCTGTCCATCGGCCACGCCTCGCCGGAGGCCGCCGCCGGCGGTGCCATCGGCCTGGTACAGGACGGCGACAAGGTGAAGATCGACATCCACAACCGCACCATCAACCTGCTGGTCAGCGACGAGGAGCTGTCCCACCGCCGCCACGCCCAGGACAAGAAGGGCTGGAAGCCGGTCGAGGCCCGCCCGCGCAAGGTCACCACCGCGCTCAAGGCCTACGCCCTGCTGGCCACCAGCGCCGACAAGGGCGCGGTGCGCAACAAGGCGATGCTCGACGGCTGAGTGCCCGTCCCATGAAAAAGCCCGGCCAATCGGCCGGGCTTTTTTCTGTCCGCTGATCGAGCGACGCTAGCGCCGCACCCAGGTCTCGAAGGCATGGGGCGGGGCATCTGCCGTGGCCGGCTGGTGGTCCACGGCGGCGCGGCGCCAGTCGGTCTCACTGAATTCGGGAAACCAGGCGTCCCCCTCGGGCTCCAGCGCCACCCGGGTCAGGTACAGGCGCTCGGCCTGGGCCAGGGCCTGGCCGTAGAGCTGGGCGCCGCCGATCAGCATCAGCTCCTCGACGCCCTGCTCGCGCGCCCACTCATCCGCCCGCGCGAGGGCGGCGTCCAGGGAGGCGAAGACCTCCGCCCCCGCCAAGGCCAGCCCCGGCTGGCGGCTGACCACCAGATTCAGTCGACCCGGCAGCGGCCGACCGAGCGAATCCCAGGTCTTGCGCCCCATGATGATCGGCTTGCCCAGGGTCAGGGCCTTGAAGTGCTTGAGGTCCGCCGGCAGGTGCCAGGGCAGTTGGTTGTCGCGGCCGATCACGCGGTTCTGCGCGAGGGCGGCGATCAGGCAGAGGGGCAGGGTCTTGTTCATGGCGCGAGCATAGCAGAGCCGCGGATAGCGGCGCAGCCGGCGGCAGATGGACAACGCTTAGCCGGCGCGCGCGGCAACGGTTATGCTCAGCTCTCGACTGGCCGATGAGATGCCGTGTGAGCGCCGCCCCGACTCTGAACAAACTGCAACGCCTGTGGTTGAGCGAGACGATTCGCCTGCGCGAGGAGCAGGCCGGCCCCCTGGAGGACGGCGAGGCCAACCGCCGGGTCCGGGCCGCCGGCGGCAGCCTGGCCGAACGCATCCAGCTCCGCGCCCTGCTGCTGGCCGAGCGCGACGGCCTAGTGCAGGCGCTGCGGCACTGGCAGCAGGGCGCGCGCCTGGCCCTGGCCGCCCTGCTGCTGCTGGCCCTGCTCAGCGGCGCCGGCCTGGCAGCCGCGGCCCTGGGCGACGGCCAGCGCCCGGTTAACCTGTTCTGGGCCCTGGGCAGCCTGCTCGGCCTCCACCTGCTGCTGTTGTTCGGCTGGGCCCTGGGCCTGCTGCTGGCCGGCGACAACGCCAGCGCCCTGGGCCGCCTGTGGCTGTGGCTCAGCGACAAGCTGGCCCGCGATGCCCAGGCCGCGCAACTGGCGCCGGCGCTGCTGGTGCTGCTGCAACGCGCCGGCCTGGGCCGCTGGGGGCTGGGCGTGCTGGTGCACGGCCTGTGGCTGCTGGCGCTCCTCGCCGCCCTGCTCGGCCTGCTGGCCCTGCTCGCCACCCGCCGCTACGGCTTCGTCTGGGAGAGCACCCTGCTCGGCGGCGACACCTTCGTCGCCCTGACCCAGGGCCTCGGCGCCCTGCCGGCACTGCTCGGCTTCGCCCTGCCGGATGCCGAGCTGATCCGCGCCAGCGGCGACGCCGCCCTGGGCGGCGAGGCGGCGCGCCACAGCTGGGCCAGCTGGCTGCTCGGGGCGCTGCTGGTCTACGGCCTGCTGCCGCGCCTGCTGCTGATGCTGCT
This sequence comes from Pseudomonas sp. MBLB4123, assembly GCF_051904775.1. Classification (NCBI taxonomy): domain Bacteria; kingdom Pseudomonadati; phylum Pseudomonadota; class Gammaproteobacteria; order Pseudomonadales; family Pseudomonadaceae; genus Pseudomonas; species Pseudomonas sp. MBLB4123. The sequence goes on along the minus strand of NZ_CP196711.1, from coordinate 3,691,304 downwards.
GTGCCTGTGGCGCTGGCGCCGCGGCTGCGCGCAGTTGACCCTGGACACCGGGTTGCCCGGCTACGACCTGCTGCGCGCGCGCCTGCTGCCGGGCAGCGAGCGCCTGGGCGTCTGCGATCCGGCGCCGGCGCCGACGCCCGGAGTGCCCGCCGAGCCCGGCTCGCAGCACAGTCAGGGCGCACTGCTGGTGGCCGTCGAACTGGAGCAGACGCGCCCCTGGCCACCGGCTCTGCCCCGCGGAGTCGACGACGCCGGGGTGATCGACAGCCGCGAACAACGCCAGCGCCTGCTGGAACAGCTCAGCCGTTTCCCGCCGGCGCGCCTGCTGGTGGCCTGCGACCCGCGTCGCTCGCCGGACCGCGGCAGCCTGGCGCTGCTCGGCGAACTGGCGCGCAGCGCCGCCAGCACCCGTATCTGGCTGCTGCCGGCACCGCCCGGGGAGGCCCTCGACGCCGCCCGCCTGGCCGACTGGCACGACGCCCTGGCGCAACTGCAACTGCCCCACAGCGCGGCCGCGCCGCTGACCTGGCTGGAGAGCGGACATGACTAGCCCGCTGAAGCTGGCCGTGGTCGGCCACACCAATGTCGGCAAGACCTCGCTGCTGCGCACCCTGACCCGCGACGTCGAGTTCGGCGAGGTGTCGCCGCGGGCCAGCACCACCCGCCACGTCGAGGGCGCACGGCTGTCGGTGGACGGCCAGGCCCTGCTGGAGCTGTACGACACACCCGGCCTGGAGGACGCCATCGCCCTGCTCGAACACCTGGAGCGCCTGGACCGGCCCGGCGAACGCCTCGACGGCCCGGCCCGCCTGGCCCGTTTCCTCGACGGCAGCGAGGCGCGCCAGCGCTTCGAACAGGAGGCCAAGGTGCTGCGCCAGCTGCTGGCCTCGGATGCCGGCCTCTACGTGATCGACGCCCGCGAACCGGTGCTGGCCAAGTACCGCGACGAGCTGGCGGTGCTGGCCATGGCCGGCCGGCCCCTGCTGCCGGTGCTCAACTTCAGCGCCGCCGGGCGCCACCGCGAAGGCAACTGGAACGACGCCCTGTCCCGCCTGGGCCTGCATGCGCGGGTCGCCTTCGACACGGTGGCGCCGCCGCTGGACGGCGAGCGGCGCCTGTACCAGAGCCTGGCGTTGCTGCTGGACAAGGCCCAGGCGCCCCTGCAGCGGCTGATCGACGACCACGAGGCGCAACGCCTGAGCCGCCGCCGGGCCGCCACCCGCCTGATCGCCGAACTGCTGATCGACTGCGCCGCCTGCCGCCAGGGCGTCGCGGCCCAGGCCGCGCTGGAGCAGCAGGCGCTCGGCCAGCTGCGCGAACGCATCCGCCAGCGCGAGCAGCGCTGCGTCGAAGCCCTGCTGCGGCTCTATGCCTTCCGCCAGGACGATGCCCGGGCAAGCGACCTGCCGCTGCTCGACGGCCGCTGGGGCGACGACCTGTTCAACCCCGAGACCCTCAGGCAACTCGGCTTCAAGGTCGGCGGCGGCATGGCCGCCGGCGCGGCGACCGGCGCCGGCATCGACCTCTTGGTCGGCGGCATCACCCTCGGCGCCGCCGCGCTGCTCGGTGCCCTGGCCGGCGGTGGCCTGCAGACCGCGCGTAATTACGGCGCACGCCTGCTCGGCAAGCTGCGCGGCGAACACGAACTGACAGTCGACGACGCCGTGCTGCGCCTGCTGGCCCTGCGCCAACAACAGCTGCTGCAGGCCCTGGAGGCCCGTGGCCATGCCGCCGAGACGCGCATCGAACTGGCCACCCCGCAGGACGGCGCCTGGCGCCAGGGCGCGCTGCCCGACCCCCTGCGCAAGGCCCGCGCCCACCCGCAGTGGTCGACGCTCAATCCCCAGCCGCGCCTGCAGCAGGCCGAGCGTGAAGCGCAACTGCGGCATCTGGCCGCCAGCCTGCTGGACGACTGACGCGGCTCACGAGCCGAGCCCCTGGCGCCCCCAGGCTCGTCGACCATGGCGCTGTCCGCAGGCTTTTCCCGGCCTCAGGCTCAGGGCGTGCCCAGGTAGAGCCGCAGCAGCTTGTCCCAGTCCTCGCCGCCGGTGACCCGCAGCAACTCGAGGTTGAGCCGCTCGCGGTAGGGGCTGCCGCTGGCCAGGGCGAAGGCGTAGGACTGGTTCTCGAAGGTGCCGGGCAGCAGGCGCAGGCCGCCCTGACCCAGTTCGCCATTGCGGTACTGCATGATCGGCAGGTCGTAGACCACCGCATCGGCCTCGCCGCGCTGCACCGCGGCCATGGCGCCGAGCAGGTTGGGGTAGTCGCTGTGGCGGATGCGCTGGCTGTCCAGGTAACGGGCGCTGACGGTCTTGTCGATGGTCGCCACATGGGCGCGGCGCAGGTCGTCGACGCCCTGGATGCCGCCCTGCAGGTTGCCCACGGTCAGCGCGCTGGCCACCGCCGCGGTGAAGGTCGAGACCATGATCAGGCCGGCGAACATCCACACCAGGCCGAGCAGGCGCCCGCCCAGGGTCACCGGCGCCTTGTCGCCGTAGCCGACCGTGGTCATGGTCACCGCCGCCCACCAGAAGCCGGAACCCAGGCCCTGGGCCGGGGTGCCGCCGAACTGCCCCTGGTTGCGCCGCCGCTCGCACAGCCAGACCAGGCCGCCCACCAGCAGCAGCAGGGCCGCCAGCCCGATGATCAGGCTGACGAACTGCCACGAGAACAGTCCCTTGAACGCGGCCCAGCCGCCGCCGTCGCCGGCGCGCGGCACGCCGATGGCCAGCCCGGTGCGGTAGAAGGGATGGGTGAAGTCGAAGCGCGCCTCGCGCTCGGCGGTCATGGTCAGGGCGCCGACCACCACGTCCAGCTCACCGGCCTCCAGGCTCGGCAGCAGGTCCTTGAAGGCCATGGGCCGCAGCTCGTAGCGATAGCCCGCCTGCTCGGCCGCGGTCTGCCACAGGTCGATGCTGATGCCGCGCCAGCTGCCGTTCGGTTCCTGGATGACGAAGGGCGGTACCTCGGTGATGCCCACGCGCAACAGCAGCCCGGACGGCTCCGCCGCCCAGCTCGGCAGCGCCAGTACCCACAGCAAGACGGCACTCAGAATCCTCGGCATCAACAGTTCCCCCAACCGCAAAAGCCCTCAGGGTAACAAATGTGCCGCGGCTTCCCAGCAGCCATCGACCAGGCCTCAAGCCGCCTGCGCCGTCGGCCAGGCGCCTTCGCCCAGTAGCGCGGCGACGGTGCGCTCGCCCAGGCCCAGGCCCACGCTCATGCCCAGACCGGTGTGCATCAGCACCGCGGTCACCCCCTCGGCGGCGGCCAGCACGCTGAACGGCCCCGGCCCCCGGGCGCCGTAGACGCCCTGCCAACGCTCGAGCACCTCCAGCTTGCCGCCCAGGGTGTGCTCGGCCAGCTCGATCAGGAGGCGGTCGACGGCCTCGGCGTTGAAGGGCCCGACATCGCCGCCGTAGACGTGGGAGTCGCCGATGATCAGCTCGCCGTGGGGCGTCGGGCTGGCCAGCAGGTGAATGCCGTGGGTTTCCAGCTCCGGCTGCTCGCGGCGGATCTGCGCGCGGACGGCCTCGGCCTCCGGCAAGTCGGCGAAGGCGCCGTAGTGCACGCAGCTGAGGCCGGTGAGCACCGCGTGCTGCAGCGCCAGCGGTCGCTGCAGACGCGCGCGCAGCATCTGCAGGGCGCAGACCTGCGGCTGCAGGACCGCGAGCTGCTCGGCCAGCAGGGTCTGGTAGTCATGCCCCGAGCAGACCACCACCCGGGCCGCGCGGAAGGTGCCGGCGGTGGTGTTGACCCGGCCGCCCTCGACGTCGCGCACCAGGGTGGAGAAATGGAACTGCACGCCGTGCGCGCGGGCCAGGTAGTCGACGATCTGCGGCAGCGCCTCGCGGGAATACAGCTGCTGGTCGTCCAGGCCGTGCAGGGCGGCGCGGTGGTGGGCGAAGCGGCCGTCGTACAGGCCCTGCAAGGCGGCGCCGCGCAGCAGCTCGACACGGTAGCCCTGCTCTTGCGCGCGGCCGGTGCAGAAGGCTTCGAGCAGCGCCTGCTCGGCCTCGCTGCGGGCGAACAGCAGCGAGCCCTGCTGCTTGAGCTGCAGGCCGGCGGCCTGACTCAGTTCGGTCCACAGGCCGCGGGACTGGCGCGCCAGGTCGAGCATCGGTCCCGGTGCCTGGCCGGTGACCAGGGCCTGGCCGAAGTTGCGGATCGAAGCGCCCTGGGGCGCCTGGCTGCGCTCGCACACCTTGACCCGCAGGCCGCGCCGGGCGCCGGCCCAGGCGTGGGCCAGGCCGAGGATGCCGGCGCCGACGACCAGCAGGTCGCAATCGTGCTGACTCATGGAAGAACTCCTGAAAGGTTGCAGACGGCCATGGTCGCGGCCGTCGGAGATGGATGGCGTAGGGAGGTTGGCGCGCGGCACAGCCACCGGGCGGAAGTGGAAAACGCTGCGCGATCTTCCACCCTGCGGATGGCCGCCAGCGCGGCCGGACGAATCGACTCTGGGCAGCGGTTGGCGGAGCCCAAACAGCGGGGCTCCGCTAGCCCGTTCTACTGGGCGACCGGCTCGGACTTGCCGTCGTAGCGCCGGCGCCATTCGGCGAGGATCCTGTCGCGGTTCTGCGAGGCCCAGGCGAAGTCGTTGTCGATCAGGCGCTGCTCGTAATCGGCCGGCAGCTCCTGGAAGGGCTCGGCGATGCCCGGCTGGGCCAGCACGGCGAAGTTGGCCTTGTACAGCTCCATGGCCTGGCGGCTGGCGGCGAAGTCGGCGAGCTTCTGCGCCGCCTCCAGCCGCTCGGTGCCCTTGACGATGCCGCTGGCCTCGATCTCCCAGCCCAGGCCCTCCTTGGGCAGCACGATGTCCAGCGGCGCACCCTTGCGCTGCAGCTGCACCGCCGGGTACTCGAAGGAGATGCCGATCGGGAACTCGCCGGCGGCGGCCAGCTTGCAGGGCTTGGAGCCGGAGTGGGTGTACTGGCCGATGTTCCGGTGCAGCTTGTCCATGTAGGCCCAGCCCTGGGGTTCGCCGAAGGTCTGCAGCCAGGCGCTGACGTCCAGGTAGCCGGTGCCGGAGGACGCCGGGTTGGGCATGACGATCTTGCCCTGGTACACCGGGTCGGTCAGGTCTTCCCAGCGGGTCGGCTTGGGCAGGCCCTGCTTCTCGGCCTCGATGCGGTTGAAGCAGAGGGTCGCGGCCCACACGTCCATGCCGACCCAGGCCGGCGGGTTGGCGGCGTCGCGGTATTTCCCGCCGATCTTGTCCAGCTCGGCCGGGGCGTAGGCCTGGAGCATGCCCTGCTGGTCGAGGATGGCCAGGCTGGAGCCCGCCAGGCCCCAGACCACGTCGGCCTGGGGCCGATCCTTCTCGGCCAGCAGCTTGGCGGTGATGATGCCGGTGGAGTCGCGCACCCACTTGATGCGGATGTCCGGGTGCTGCCGTTCGAAGGCCTGCTGGTAGGGCTTGAGCTGCTCCACCTCCAGGGCGGTGTAGACGGTCAGCTCGGTGGCGGCGCTGGCGTGCAGGCTGATGCCGGCCAGCAGGGCGGCGAGGGCGGTACGCTTGAACATGGGAGGCTCCTATCGGGAATGGGCAGGGTTCGGCTCAGCAGTGCTGCGGGGATTCGCCCCGGGCCAGACGGGCGTCGATCAGCTCGATCACCCCGGGCAGGTCGGCGATGCTGTCGATCAGGTAGTGCGGCCGGCTCGCGGCGAACAGCCCGTCGATGCGTTCGCGCTCGGCCGCGCGGCGCTCTTCCGACAAGGCCTGGTAGGCGTCCCAGCTCAGGCCGAGGAAGTTGCCGGAGAAGCGCAAGGCCACGGTCCACATGCCGGCGCTGCGGCCCTCGAGGATGCCCGGCTCGGTGTCGTCGACCTTGACGCAGGCGGCGACGTCGTCCAGGCCCAGGGCGACGACATTGGCCAGGGCCTGGGCCGGGCTCGGCCGGCCCCGCGGCACCTCGTCGGAGGCGACCACGTGGTCCGGGCGATAACCGGCGGCGGCGGCCAGCTCGACCACCTTGACCATCACCTCCCGGGGGTAACCGGAGCAGCTGCCGATCTGCAGGCCCCGCGCCCGCAGCGCGGCGATGGCCTCCAGCGCCCCGGGAATAGGCGCCGAGTGCTCGCCGACCTTGGCGACCTGCAGCGGCATAAAGCGCTCATAGATGGCGGTCACGTCCTCGTCGCCGGGCAGGCGGCCGAAACGGCGCTGGAAGCGCGCGGCGATCTGCGGCTGGTCGCACAGGGCGCGAATGTGCTCCCACTTGCCCATGCCCATGGGGCCGCGGGCCTCCTCCAGGCTGAGCTCCACGTCGAAGCTGGCGAAGGCCTCGACGAAGATCCTGGTCGGGGCGAAGGAGCCGAAGTCGACCACGGTGCCGGCCCAGTCGAGGATGGCCGCGGCGAGGCGCGTCGGGTGTTGGTAGTGCATGGCAGTCTCCAGGGGCGGGTCAGTGAGTCGGCGCGGGTTGGCGCCAGGTCTGGGAGCGGCGCAACAGGCCGCGCGAAGCCCCGGCCAGCAGCAGCGAGACGCCGGCCGAGGTGAGCAGGATCAGGGTCGACATGGCGGCGGCGCCGCCGACGTTGCCGGCATCGTCGAGGTTCAGCACGGCCACGGCGGCGAGCATGCTGTCCGGGCTGTAGAGGAAGATCGCCGCCGACACCGTGGTCATCGCCGAGACGAACAGGTAGCGGACGATGTCGAGCAGCGCCGGCAGGCACAGCGGCAGGGTCACCCGCAGGTAGTGGCGGGCCAGGGGCACCTTGAGCGACAGCGCGGCGGCCTCGAATTCGCCGTCGAGCTGGCGCAACGCGGTGCTGGCGGTCATCTGCGCGGTGGTCAGAAAATGCGCGATGGTGCACACCACCAGCAGGGTCAGGCTGCCGTACAGGCCGCTCAGCGGATTGCCCGGCAGGTTGAAGAAGAATACGTAGCCCAGGCCCAGGACCAGGCCGGGCACCGCCATGGGCACGAAGCTGAGCAGGCGCAGGGCCTGGGTCAGCGGATCCTGGCGGGTCTTCTCCAGCAGGTAGGCGCCGGTGAAAATCAGCAGGCTGCCGAACAGCGCCGTGCAGCCGGCCAGCACCAGGCTGTTGCGGTAGGCGAGCCAGCCACCGGGCAGGTCGGAGAAGGCGTAGTGGTCGAGCACCAGGCTCAGGTCGTAGGGCCAGAAGCGGACCAGCGAGGAGTACACCGCCATGCCGAACACCAGCAACAGCACGGCGCACAGCAGCAGCACCAGCAGCAGGAAGGCGCCATCGCGCCCCCGCGCCGGCCGCGGATGATGGACCTGGGCGCGGCCGCCCAGGCTGTCGCGCGCACGCCGGCGCAGCCACAGATCGACGGCGAAGCTGAGCAGCGCCGGCAGCAGCAGGACCATGCCGATCAGCGCGCCGCGGCCGAACTGCTGCTGACCGACCACCGCCTTGTAGGCCTCCAGCGCCAGCACCTGGTAGTCGCCACCGACCACCACCGGCACGCCGAAGTCGGTGATGCACAGGGTGAACACCAGGCAGAAGGCGGCGAACACGCCCTGGCGGCTGCCCGGCCAGGTGATGCTGCGAAACGCCCGCCAGGGCGAGGCGCCCATGCTCGAGGCGGCGTCGAACAGGCGGGCATCGGCCAGCGACAGCGCCGAGATGAGGATCATCAGGGCATGGGGAAAGGTGTAGATGGCCTCGCCGAGGACGATGCCCCAGAAGCCGTAGATGTTGTCGGCGAACAGGTCGCGCAACAGGCCCTGGTTGCCGAACAGGTAGATCAGGGCGATGCCCGGCAGCATCGACGGCGCCAGCAGCGGCAGCAGCGAGATCGCCCGCCACAGGCCCTTGCCCGGAATCAGCGTGCGCTGCAGCGCGTAGGCGAACAGATAGGCCAGCGGCACGACGAGCGCCGCGGTGGTGGCGGACACCTTCAGGCTGTTGTCCAGCAACCAGCGGAAGTTGTCGCTGGCGTATAGCGCGGCCGCCGCGGCCAGGCCGCCGCCCTGGCCGTCCGCGCCGCCGAAGCCGCGCCAGAGCATGGCCAGCAGCGGCAGCAGCACGGCGAGCAGCAACAACAACAGCAACAGGCATTTGCCGCCGGCGACGAACAGCCGATCGCCCAGGCCGCTCGTGCGGCCGCGCCAGGCGACGGAGTCGAGGGTCAGGCCGCCCATCTCAGGCGAACACCTGCAGGCTCTGCGGCGGCAGGGCCACCCAGATGTTCGGGTTGGCCAGGCTCGGCATCGCCTCGGGCGCCAGCTCGGCGAACAGTCCGTGGCCCGGCAACTCGGCCAGCTCGAAGCCCATCCGGCAGCGGTTACCCAGGTAGGTGACCTCGCGCATCTGCGCGCGGAACAGGTTGTGTCCGGGCTCCGGCGGGTTGACCACTATGGTCTCCGGCCGGCAGAACAGGCGGCCGCGCTCGAGCGCCTGGGCACCCTCGACCCGCAGGCTCAGCGCGCCGACCCGGGCCTGGCCGTCCTGGCCGCGCTCGAACGGCAGCCAGTTGCCCTGGCCGACGAATTCGGCGACGAAGGGCGTGGCGGGCTGGCGGTAGATCTGCTGCGGGGTGCCGTACTGTTCGACCCGGCCCTGGTTCATCACCGCGATGCGGTCGGCCATCTGCATGGCCTCGTCCTGGTTGTGGGTGACCATCAGGGTGGTGATGCCCAGCTGCTTCTGCAGCCGGCGCAGTTCGCCGCACAGGTGCTCGCGCACCCGGGCATCGAGGGCCGACATCGGCTCGTCCAGCAGCAGCAAGGAAGGCGCCGGCGCCAGGGCCCGGGCCAGCGCCACGCGCTGCTGCTGGCCGCCGGAGAGCTGCCCCGGGTATTTCTCCTCGCTGCCGAGCAGGCCGACCAACTCGAGCATCTCCGCCACCCGCCGGCGCTGCGTTTCGCGGCCGCTGCCGGCCAGGCCGTAGCCGATGTTCTGCGCCACCGTGAGGTTGGGGAACAGCGCATAGGACTGGAACAGGATGCCGTAGTCGCGGGCCTGGGGGGGCAGGCCGGAGACGTCGCGCGCGCCGATCAGGATGCTGCCGCGCTCCTGCCGCTCCAGGCCGGCGATGCAGCGCAGCAGGGTGGTCTTGCCGCAACCGGAAGGCCCCAACAGGCAGACCAGCTCGCCGGCATCGACCCGCAGCGACACGCCGTCCAGCGCCCGGAAGGCGCCGAAGCCCTTGTGGATGTCCCGCACCTGCATGCTTACCGCGGCCTGCTCGTTCATCGTGCAACCTCATGGAGCGTTCGACTCGAATGAGGTGGATGCTAGGCGGCCCGTGCTAAGGCTTTGTGGCAGATGGGGCAAAAGCACCGATAGTGCTATCGGTCTTTTTGTGGTGACGGGGCGCTGCTTAGAGAGCCATGTCCCGAGCCTGGGCCAGGAAGGCCGCCGGCAGCCGCGCCTGGCGGCGCTCCTTGAGGCAGTAGAGGTATTCGCCGATCAGCGGCGCGCCCTGCAGTTCGACCACCCGCAGCTCGGGGTGATCGGGCACCTCGTGGCGGGCGATGATGCTGATGCCGATATTGCGCAGCACCGCCTCGCGGATCGACTCGCGGCTGCCGATCTCCAGCTGCGCGCCCGGCACTACCCCGGCGACCTCGAGCAGCGCCTCGGTCATCTGCCGGGTGGTCGAGCCCTGCTCGCGCATCAGCAGGCAGTGCCCGCTCAACGCCGTCACCGCCACGCAGCCTTGCCCGGCCAGCGGGTGCAGGCGGTGCACGGCCAGCACCAGGGGGTCCTGCCCCAGCTGCAGGCGGGTCAGACGCGGGTCCTGGGTCAGCTGCGAGGAGACGGCCAGGTCGACGCGGTACTCCTCCAGGGCCTCGAGCACCTGCTGCGAGTTGCCGATCTCCAGGGTCACTTCGATCGGCGCGAAACGCTCGCGGAAGCGCTTGATCAGCTCGAGCACGTAGTAAGGCGAGGTGGCGCCGATGCGCAGGCTGCCCTGGGTCTGGCTGCAGTTGCGCAGGTAGAACTCGATGTCGGCCTCCTGCTGCAGCAGCACCTGCACCCTGGGCAGCAGGCGCGCGCCTTCGTCGGTCAGGGTCAGGCGGCGGCCGCCGCGGTAGAACAGCTCCACCCCGTAGCGACCCTCCAGGTTGCGCACCTGGGTGGTGACCGTGGGCTGGCTGAGGCCGAGCTTCTTCGCCGCCTGGGTGATGCTGCCCAGGCGCGCGACCATGTGAAAGGCCCTGAGCTCGGCGCCGAGCATCAGGCCGCCCGGAAGGCGCTCATACCGCGACCGGCGCCTTGATGTGCGGATGGGCCTGGTAGCCGACCAGCTCGAAGTCCTCGTAGCGGAAGGCGAACAGGTCCCGCACCGCCGGATTGAGCTTCATCGTCGGCAGCGGCAGCGGCTCGCGGGTCAGCTGCAGGTCGGCCTGTTCGAGGTGGTTGGCGTACAGGTGGCAGTCGCCGCCGGTCCAGACGAACTCGCCGGGCTGCAGGCCGGTGACCTGGGCGACCATCAGGGTCAGCAGGGCATAGCTGGCGATGTTGAAGGGCACGCCGAGGAAGATGTCCGCCGAACGCTGGTACAGCTGGCAGCTCAGCCGGCCCTCGGCGACGTAGAACTGGAACAGCGCGTGGCACGGCGGCAAGGCCATCTGCTCGATCAGCGCCGGGTTCCAGGCCGAGACGATCAGCCGGCGCGAGTCCGGGTTGGACTTGAGCATCTCGATCAACCTGGCTATCTGGTCGATCGACTCGCCGTTCGGCGCCGGCCAGTTGCGCCACTGGTAGCCGTAGACCGGGCCCAGCTCGCCGTTCTCGTCGGCCCACTCGTCCCAGATGCTGACGCCGTGGTCCTTCAGGTACTGGATGTTGGTGTCGCCCTTCAGGAACCACAGCAGCTCGTGGATGATGGACTTGAGGTGGCACTTCTTGGTGGTGACCAGGGGGAAGCCCTCGGCCAGGTCGAAGCGCATCTGCTGGGCGAACAGACTGTAGGTGCCGGTGCCGGTGCGGTCGCTCTTGAAGGTGCCGGTCTCGCGCACCCGGCGCATCAGCTCGAGGTACTGTTTCATCGGCTCGCCTCCCGGGCGGACTGGCGCTTGTAGGCGTAGGCGATCAGGCCGAGGCCGCCGAGGATCATCGGCAGGCTGAGCAGCTGGCCCATGGTCAGCCAGCCCCAGGCCAGGTAGCCGAGCTGGGCGTCCGGCACCCGCACGAACTCGACGATGAAGCGGAACACGCCGTAGCAGGCGGCGAACATGCCCGACACCGCCATGGTCGGCCGCGGCTTGCGCGAGTAGAACCAGAGGATGGCGAACAGCGCCACGCCCTCCAGGGCGAACTGGTACAGCTGCGAGGGGTGGCGCGCCAGTTGCTGCGGATCGGTGGGGAAGACCATGGCCCAGGGCAGGTCGGTGGCCTTACCCCACAACTCGGCATTGATGAAGTTGCCGATGCGCCCGGCGCCCAAACCGATGGGGACCAGCGGTGCGATAAAGTCCATCAGCTGGAAGAAGCCCTTGTCGTTACGGCTGCCGAACCACCAGGTGGCCAGCAGCACGCCGATGAAGCCGCCGTGGAAGGACATGCCGCCCTTCCACACCTGCAGGATCAGGCTCGGCTGCGCCAGATAGGCCTCGAGGTCGTAGAACAGCACGTACCCCAGGCGGCCACCGAGTATCACCCCCATGGCCACCCAGAACACCAGGTCGGAGAGCTTCTCCCGGTTCCAGCTCGGCTCGAAGGCGTGCAGGCGCCGCGCGGCCAGCCACCAGGCGCCGCCGATGCCGATCAGGTACATCAGGCCGTACCAGTGGATTTTCAGCGGTCCCAGGGCGATGGCCACCGGGTCGATCTGCGGATAAGGCAGCATGTCAGGTCCTCAAATCAGAAAATTCACGCCCACGCTGAACAGCAGCAGGGCGAACAGGCGCTTGAGCACGCGCGGCGACAGGCGATGGGCCAGGCGTGCGCCGAAACGCGCGAAGAACATGCTGGTCAGGGCGATCCCCGCCAGCGCCGGCAAATAGACGAAGCCCAGGCTCCAGGACGGCAACTGCGGATTGTCCCAACCCAGCCACATGAAACTCAGGGCGCTGGCCAGGGCAATCGGCAGGCCGCAGGCCGCCGAGGTGGCCACCGCCTGCTGCATGGGCAGACTGCGCCAGGTCAGGAAGGGCACGTTGAGCGAACCGCCGCCGATGCCGAAGATCGCCGAGGCCCAGCCGATCACCCCACCGGCAGCGCCGAGCGCCAGCCTGCCTGGGACAGCGCTGCTGGCCCTGGGTTTCAGGTCCAGGGCCATCTGCAGCGACACGGCGATGGCGAACACGCCGATGATCCGCTGCAGCTGCGGGCCCTGGATCGCCGCCGCGGTCAGCGACCCCAGGCCGGCGCCGAGCAGGATGCCCAGGGTCATCCAGGCGAAGATCGACCACCGCACCGCGCCCCTGCGGTGATGTTCCAGCACCGAGTTGATCGAGGTGAAGATGATGGTCGCCAGCGAGGTGCCGACCGCCAGGTGGGTCAGCACGGCCGGATCGACGCCCTGGGCGGTGAAACTCAACACCAGCACCGGCACTATGATGATGCCGCCGCCGACCCCGAACAGTCCCGCCAGCACGCCGGCCGCCGCCCCCAGCAGCATATACAGCAGCAGTTCCATCGATGCCCCCTCAAGCAAAGCGGCATGGTAACGGAAGCGAGCCTGCCCGCTCCACGCCTGATTGACCGCGTGGGGCTCGTGCGGCCGAGGGCAGTCACCCACCCCGCCCCCCGCAAGGCCTCTACGGATTGCCGTACAGGGTCTTTTCCTTACCTTCCCTAGCGCCTAAGCTGTCGGCAACTGATGGAGCGTTTTCCACACGGACTGTTGCGACAAGAACCCACATCAGCAGGAACTGGACTCAGGTCCCCCGGGCCGTAGCGCGGCCACGTCGGCGACCGCCACAGCACTTCAGAGTCCCGTCACGAAAGGAGTTTCTATGTGCCTGATCGTATTCGCCTGGCGCCCCTCCCACTCCCTTCCCCTGGTCCTGGCGGCCAACCGCGACGAGTTCTACGACCGCCCGAGCCTGCCCCTGGCGGCCTGGGAAGATGCCCCGGATATCTATGGTGGACGCGACCTGCAGGCCGGCGGCACCTGGCTGGCGGCGGGCCCCCATGGGCGCTACGCCGCCCTGACCAATATCCGTGATCCGCGCCAGCCCCCCTACGGCCGCTCCCGCGGCGAGCTGCCGCTGCAGTTCCTGCAGGGCGAGTTGGAGCCCGAGGCGTTCCTCACCGAACTGGCCGGACGCGCCGGCGACTATTCGGCGTTCAATCTGCTGATCGGCGACGCCAAGCAGTTGTGGTTCTTCAACTCCCGCGAGGGCATCCCCCGGCAGTTGAGCGAGGGGCTCTACGGCTTCTCCAACGCCGACCTGAACACCCCCTGGCCGAAGGTGGAGAAGGCCCGGGCGCTGCTCAGCGAGTGCCTGATCGAACCCCAGATGCCCGCGCTGCTGGACCTGCTGCACGACGCCCAGCAACCCCCGGATGCGGCGTTGCCCGACACCGGCGTCGGCCTCAATACCGAGCGCCTGCTGTCCGGCATCTTCATCGCCACCCGCAGCTACGGCACCCTCGCCAGCACGGCGCTGCAAGTGCGCGCCGACGGTTCCCGGCACCTGGTCGAACGCCGCTATGGCCCCCATGGCGTGCCGCTTGGAGAAACCAGCCTGGAGTGTTGACGGCCCGGCCGCCGCGGGAGGAGCGGCGGTCTATCCCTGTCGCGCGCGACTGACCGAGGGGCTCGCTGTCAGGCCTGGATGTCCGAGGCCGGATTGATCATCCGGCCCAGGCCGAGGTTGCGCAGGGCCAGCTGCAGGGTGCTGTGGATCACCTGGGGGTTGTCGATGCTCATCACCTGGGCCAGCAGCTCCTTGGCCTTGCCCAGGCTGATCTGGCGCAGCAGCCACTTGACCTTCGGCAGGTTGGTGGCGTTCATCGACAGGCTGTCGAAGCCCATGGCCATCAGCAACACCGCCGCCGCCGGGTCGCCGGCCATCTCGCCGCAGATGCTCACCGGCTTGCCCTCGGCGTGGGCGTCGCTGATCACCTTGCGCAGCGCCTGCAACACGGCCGGGTGGAGGAAGTCGTAGAGGTCGGCGACCCGCGGGTTGTTGCGATCCACCGCCAGCAGGTACTGGGTCAGGTCGTTGGAGCCGACCGAGAGGAAGTCCACCTGGCGCGCCAGCTCGCGGGTCTGGTAGACCGCGGCGGGAATCTCGATCATCACCCCGACCGGCGGCAGCGGCACGTCGGTGCCCTCGTCGCGCACCTCGCCCCAGGCGCGGTGGATCAGGTGCAGGGACTCTTCCAGCTCCTGGATGCCGGAGATCATCGGCAACAGGATGCGCAGGTTGTTCAGGCCCTCGCTGGCCTTGAGCATGGCGCGGGTCTGCACCAGGAAGATTTCCGGGTGATCGAGGGTGACGCGGATGCCGCGCCAGCCGAGAAAGGGGTTCTCTTCCTTGATCGGGAAGTAGGACAGCGCCTTGTCGCCGCCGATATCCAGGCTGCGCATGGTCACCGGCAGCGGGTGGAAGGCGGCCAGCTGCTCGCGGTAGATGGCCAGCTGCTCCTTCTCGCTGGGAAAGCGCTCGTTCATCATGAACGGCACCTCGGTGCGGTACAGGCCGACGCCCTCGGCGCCGCGTTCCTGGGCCCGGGCCACGTCGGCGAGCAGGCCGGTGTTGACCCACAGCGGCATGCGGTGGCCGTCCAGGGTCTCGCAGGGCAGGGCGCGCAGGGCATCCAGGCCCTGGGTCAGCTGGCGCTCCTCCTCGACCACGTCGGCGTACTGCTTGCGCAGCAGCTCGCTGGGGTTGGTGAACACCTCGCCGTGGTAACCGTCGACGATCAGCTGGATGCCGTCGATCTTCGAGTACGGCAGGTCGACCGCCCCCATCACCGTGGGAATGCCCATGGCCCGGGCGAAGATCGCCACATGGGAGTTGCCCGAGCCGAGCACCGAGACCAGGCCGGCCAGCTTGCCCTCCGGCACCTCGCCGAGCATGGTCGGCGACAGCTCCTCGCTGACCAGGATGCAGTTGTCCGGGTATTCCAGACTCTGCTGACGGGCCTGCTGCAGGTAGGCGAGCAGGCGGCGGCCGAGATCCTTGACGTCGGAGGCGCGCTCGCGCAGGTAGGCGTCGTCCATCAGCTCGAAGCGGTTGACGTGCTCGCCGACCACCTGGCGCAGGGCGCCCTGGGCCCACTGGCCGGTGCGGATGATGTTGACCACCTCGTTACCCAGGGCGGCGTCTTCCAACATCATCAGGTAGACGTCGAACAGCGCACGCTCTTCCGGGCGCAGCTGGCTGGCCATCTTCGCCGAGAGGTTGCGCATGTCGCCACGCACGCCCTCCAGGGCGGTATTGAACAGCGCCAGTTCGGCGTCGATATCGTCGATGGTCTTGTCCGGCACCACCTCCAGATCGGCCGGCGGCAGCACCACCACCGCGGTACCGACCGCGGCCCCCGGCGAGCCGGGCACGCCGATGAACTTGGCCTCCTGGATGCCCTTGCCCTGGCGCCCCAGGCCGCGGATCGAGCCGGTCGCCTCGGCGTGGGCGATCACCCCGGCGAGCTGCGCGCTCATGGTCACCAGGAAGGCCTCTTCGCCCTCGTCGAACTGACGCCGCTCCTTTTGCTGGACGACCAGCACGCCCATGACCCGCCGGTGGTGGATGATCGGCGAGCCGAGGAAGGAGGCGAAACGCTCCTCGCCGGTCTCGGCGAAGTAGCGGTAGCGCGGGTGGGCGGCGGCGTTCTCCAGGTTCAGCGGCTCCTCGCGGGTGCCGACCAGGCCGACCAGGCCTTCGTTGGGGGCCATGCTGACCTTGCCGATGGAGCGCTTGTTCAGGCCCTCGGAGGCCATCAGGACGAAACGGTTGGTTTCCGGGTCGAGCAGATAGACCGAGCAGACCTGGCTGCCCATGGCCTCCCTGACGCGCTGTACGATGATGCCCAACGCCGCCTTGAGGTCCTTGGCGGCGTTTACTTCCTGGACGATCTTGCGCAGCGTATTGAGCATGGCTCGGCTCTAGTCTGTGTCAGTCCCGCGCCAGCAGGCGCGGAGCGAGTTCCTTGAGGGCGCGACGGTAGACCTCGCGCTTGAATGTCACCACCTGGCCCAGCGGATACCAGTAACTGACCCAGCGCCAGCCGTCGAACTCCGGCTTGCCGGTCAGGTCCATGCGCACCTTGTCCTCGGCGCCGGTCAGGCGCAGCAGGAACCACTTCTGTTTCTGCCCGATACACAGCGGCTGGCTGTGGGTGCGCACCAGACGCTGGGGCAGACGATACCGCAACCAGCCACGGGTGCAGGCGAGAATTTTCACATCCTCCTGCTCCAGGCCGACCTCCTCGTTCAACTCGCGGAACAGCGCCTCTTCCGGCGTTTCATGGTCGTTGATCCCGCCCTGCGGGAACTGCCAGGCGTCCTGGTTAATCCGACGCGCCCAAAGCACCTGACCGACATCGTTGGTCAGGATGATGCCGACATTCGGGCGAAAACCATCAGGGTCGATCACGGCGTACAACCTCGTAAACGCATGTTTCGGCATTGTTCCACAAAGCCCGCGACAGCGGCAACGCGGCCGTCCGCCAAGTAGGAATAGCCCGGAAAAGCCGCTATTCTGGCGCCCCTAGGCTTCTGCAAGAGAAAGGTGATCCGCGTGCGCTTGGCCCTATTCGACCTCGATAACACCCTGCTCGGTGGCGACAGCGACCATGCCTGGGGCGATTACCTGTGCGAGCGAGGCATCCTCGATGGGGTGGCCTACAAGGCGCGCAACGATGCCTTCTATGAGGACTACCTGGCCGGCCGCCTGGACATCCGCGACTACCTGAACTTCAGCCTGGAGATACTCGGCCGTAGCGAGATGGCCCAGCTCGAACAATGGCACCGCGAATTCATGCGCGACTGCATCGAGCCGATCATCCTGGCCAAGGGCGAGGCCCTGCTGGCCGAGCACCGTGCCGCCGGCGACCGGCTGCTGATCATCACCGCCACCAACCGCTTCGTCACCGGCCCCATCGCCAAGCGCCTGGGCGTCGACACCCTGCTGGCCACCGAGTGCGAGATGGCCGACGGCCGCTATACCGGACGCACCACCGACGTGCCCTGCTTCAAGGAAGGCAAGGTCACCCGGCTCGATCGCTGGCTCGCGGAAACCGGCCTGAGCCTGGACGACAGCTGCTTCTACAGCGACTCGCTGAACGACCTGCCGCTGCTGGAGCGGGTGACGCGGCCGGTGGCGGTGGACCCCGACGCCAAGCTGCGCGCCGAAGCAGAAAGCCGCGGCTGGCCGATCATCTCGCTGCGCTAGAAAGCGCCCCCGCGTAACGCAGAACGCCGCCCTTCGAGGCGGCGTTCTTGTCTCCAACATTCACTCAAGCCGGCTTGGCGCCCATCAACCCCAGGATCAGCAGCAACACCAGCATGCCCAGCCCGGCGTAGAGCGCGCTCAGGCGCAGCAGCCCGGCGGGGGCCGGCGCCTCCCCCAGGGCCTGCCAGGCCCTCAGGCGCCCGGCCAGCAGCAGGCCGCAGAGCAGCAGCACGACGAACAGCAGGTTGCTGGCCAGCAGCCAGGTCTGCCCCAGCGGCCAGCCGGCCAGGTCGACCAGCCACCAGCCGCTGAGCGGCAGGCTCAAGGCCAGCAGGCCGAGCAGCGGCAGGCTGATCAGGCGGGTACGCCGGAGCTTGCGCTGCAGCACGGCCGCATCGCCGCCGCGGGCGGCCTTCCACAGCATGACCACATGGGCCGGCACGCCGAGCAACAGCAGGATGGCGGGCAGGCCGTGGGCAATCTTCAGCAGTTGATAGGGTTCCATTCACGCCTCCCGTGCGTGCCGGCTCAGCCGAGAAACAGCTTGTAGGCCGGATTGTCGCTCTCGTCCCAGTAGGGGTAGCCGATCTCGTCCAGCGCCGCCGGCACCAGATGGCGCTCGGCCTGGGGCACCTGCAGGCCGGCGACCACCCGGCCGTCGGCGGCGCCGTGGTTGCGGTAGTGGAACATCGAGATGTTCCAGCGCCCGCCGAGGCGCTGCAGGAAGTTGAACAACGCCCCCGGGCGTTCGGGGAACTCGAAGCGCAGCACCACCTCGTCGCTGACCCGCGCGGCATGGCCGCCGACCATGTGGCGGATGTGCAGCTTGGCCAGCTCGTTGTCGGTCAGGTCGACCACCGGGAAGCCCTGCTCGCGCAGGCTGGCCACCAGGGCCGCGCGCGGGTCGCTGTCCGGGTGGGTCTGCACGCCGACGAAGATGTGCGCCTCCTGATCGGTGTGGTAGCGGTAGTTGAACTCGGTGATCTGGCGCTTGCCGATCGCCTCGCAGAAGGCCTTGAAGCTGCCCGGCTGCTCGGGGATGGTCACGGCGATGATGGCCTCGCGCTTCTCGCCCAGCTCGGCGCGCTCGGCCACATGGCGCAGGCGGTCGAAGTTGACGTTGGCGCCCGACTCGATGCCCACCAGCACCTGGCCCGTACAGCCTTCGCGCTCGACGTAGCGCTTGATCCCGGCCACGGCCAGGGCGCCGGCCGGCTCGGTGATCGAGCGGGTGTCGTCGTAGATGTCCTTGATCGCCGCGCAGATCTCGTCGGTGCTGACGGTGATCACCTCGTCGACGTGGTCCTTGCAGATGGCGAAGGTGTGCTCGCCGATCTGCGCCACCGCCACGCCGTCGGCGAACAGCCCGACGCTCGGCAGCACCACCCGCTCGCCGGCGGCCAGGGCGGCCTGCAGGCAGTTGGAGTCGTCCGGCTCGACGCCGATGATCTTGATTTCCGGGCGCAGGTACTTGACGTAGGCGGCGATGCCGGCGATCAGGCCGCCGCCGCCCACCGGGACGAAGATGGCGTCCAGCCGGCCGGGATGCTGACGGAGGATCTCCATGGCCACGGTGCCCTGGCCGGCGATGGTGTGCGGGTCGTCGTAGGGGTGGATATAGATGTAGCCCTTCTCCTCCACCAGCTTCAGCGAATAGGCCAGGGCCTCGGGAAAGCTGTCGCCGTGCAACACCACCCGGCCGCCGCGCGAGCGCACGCCGTTGACCTTGATCTCCGGGGTGGTCTTGGGCATCACGATGGTCGCCTTGACCCCCAGCACCTTGGCCGCCAGCGCCAGGCCCTGGGCGTGGTTGCCGGCCGAGGCGGTGACCACGCCACGGGCCTGCTCCTCTGCACTGAGCTGGGCCAGCTTGTTGTAGGCGCCGCGAATCTTGAAGGAGTACACCGGCTGCAGGTCTTCGCGCTTGAGCAGGATCTGGTTGCCCAGACGCTCGGAGAGCTGGTTGGCGGCTTGCAGGGGGGTTTCCACCGCCACGTCGTAGGCGCGCGAGGTGAGGATCTTCTTGACGTATTGTTCGAGCATGGCGAGTTCGCAGGCGGTTGCGCTAGGGGACCCCGGAGTCTACCCCAGGCCTGCGCCGAGCGACCATACGAATGGCGGGGTTTTGCCGGCGCAAACGGCTATAATTCGCGCCTCCCGACTTCAATCAGGCGCAGAAACCGCGATGACCCAGGATCAACTGAAACAGGCAGTCGCCCAGGCCGCCGTCGACTTCATCCTTCCCCAGCTCGATGCCAAGAGCGTCGTCGGCGTCGGCACCGGCTCCACCGCCAACTGCTTCATCGACGCCCTGGCCCAGCACCGGATGGAATTCGACGGCGCGGTGGCCAGCTCCGAGGCCACCGCCGCGCGCCTCAAGGGCCACGGCATCCCGGTGTACGAGCTGAACGCGGTCAGCGACCTGGAGTTCTACGTCGATGGCGCCGACGAGAGCGACGAGCACCTCAACCTGATCAAGGGCGGCGGCGCCGCCCTGACCCGCGAGAAGATCGTCGCGGCGGTGGCCAAGACCTTCATCTGCATCGCCGATGCCAGCAAGCTGGTGCCGGTGCTCGGCGCCTTCCCGCTGCCGGTGGAGGTGATCCCCATGGCGCGCAGCCACGTGGCCCGCGAGCTGGTCAAGCTGGGCGGCGACCCGGTGTACCGCGAGGGCGTGGTGACCGACAACGGCAACCAGATCCTCGACGTGCACAACCTGTCGATCGTCGATCCGGTCGGGCTGGAGGCGCAGATCAACAACATAGTCGGGGTGGTCACCAACGGCCTGTTCGCCGCCCGCCCGGCCGACCTGCTGCTGCTGGGCACCGCCGAAGGGGTCAAGCGCCTCGCGCGCTGAGCCGCGCCGCCAGGCACCAGCCAAAGCGGTGCGGCGGACTAGCTGTCCGCCGGCCGCTTGAACACGTACAGCAGATTGGGTTCGCCGACTATGTAGATGGCGCCCGCCGCGTCCATGGCTACGCCCTCCGCCTGCTCGATGCCCCGGCCCAGGCCGTTGCGGCCGCCGCCCAGGCTGATGAAGCTGACCGGCTCGCCCTCGCCATCCAGCTCCAGCAGCAGCTGCGACTCGTCGGAGAGCAGCAGCGAATGCCCGGTGCGGGCATCGAAGCTCAGCGAGGAGATGTCGCGCACGAACAGGTTGGGCGCCGGCACGGGCTGCAGGGCGCCGACCGCGCCGTCCTCGCCGGGAAAGGGCAGGCTGAACAGGCCCAGGGGCGAGCGCTCCTTGCCGAGCAGCACGCGCTGGCGGCGCGAGTCCCAGGCGATGCCCTCGAAGCCCTTGTTGCCGGCGTCGGCGAAGCCCAGGTCGACGGCCGGGTAGTCGGCGGCATCGATGCTCAGGGCGTCATCGGGCAGATCGAAGGCGGTCAGCTTGCGCTGGCGCTCGTCGATGATCGCCAGGCGGCCGTCGGCCACCAGCTCGACCCCCTCGGGGTCGGCGAAACCGGTCAGACGGATGCGCCGCAGCACCTCGCCGTCCAGCGACAACTCGACCAGCTGCGGATTCTTGCCGGTGACGGTGAACAGGGTGTCGCTGCCCGGGTGATAGGTCAGCCCGGAGGTCTCGTCATCCTCCAGGCCCGCCAGCGGCTTGCCCTGCAGCACCGCCCGATAGCCCGGCAACCAGATGCTCGCCTGCTGCTCGGCGAGGCTCAGGCCCTGCTGCTTGAACCAGAAGTAGGCGCGCTTGTGCCACTGCAGGTAGTCGATCGACGCCGCCGCCAGGACGACCAGGGCCAACAACAGCAGGCGGCGCGGGGATAACAGGAGGGACAGGGGCTGGGACATCGGACAGGGCTCGGTAACGGACGACCATCAGACTAGCGAAGAGCCTTTAAGGTTCGATTACCGCGATAGAAGGCGCCCGGCGGGCGCCTCGACGCATGAGCCGTTACAGCACCCGGCTGGCGAAGCGCGACTGCCCGGGCAGCTCCAGCACCAGCTCGTCGCCCCGGTGCAGGGGGCCGACGCCGACCGGCGTGCCGGTGAGTACCACATCGCCCGGCTGCAGGCTGAAGTGGCCGCAGATGTGCCGGATCAACGGCAGGATGGGATTGAGCATGTCGCGGCTATTGCCGTCCTGGCGTACCTCGCCGTTGATGGCCAGACGAATGCCGATATCGCCCAGGTCTTCGACGGCATCGCCCGGCACGAAGGGCGCCAGCACGCAGGCGCCGTCGAAGGACTTGGCGATTTCCCAGGGGTAGCCCTGCTCCTTGAGCCGGGCCTGCACCTCGCGCAGGGTCAGGTCCAGGGCCGGGGCGAAGCCGGAGATGGCGTCGCGCACCTCCTCGGTGTCCGGCGTGCGCGACAGCGGCTTGCCGATCAGCACGGCGATCTCCGCCTCGAAGTGCACCGCGCCGCGGTCCGCGGGAATGCCGAAACCCGCCTCCAGGGGCACCACGCAGCTGCCCGGCTTGATGAACAGCAGGGGCTCGCTCGGCACCGGGTTGTTCAGCTCCTTGGCGTGCTCGGCATAGTTGCGGCCGATGCACACCACCTTGCCCAGGGGGAAGTGGATCGGGGTGCCGTCGGTGTATTGGTGTTGATAACTCATGGAGCGATCCTCGACCTGAGGGCGGAAAACCGCTCAGCGTTCCCCACCCGGTGTTCGTCATGGTGGAAAAGACCTGGGTCGATCCCACCCTAGGGGTCAGAGCGGGAAAATTTTCCCGGGGTTCATGATGCCGTTGGGGTCGAACACCGCCTTGATCGCCTTCATATAGCCGATCTCCGCCTCGGAGCGGCTGTAGCCCAGGTAATCGCGCTTGGTCATGCCGACGCCGTGCTCGGCGCTGATCGAGCCGTTGTACTTCTGCACCACCTCGAACACCCACTTGTTCACCGTGGCGCACTTGGCGAAGAACTCGTCCTTGCTCAGCGCGTCCGGCTTGAGGATGTTCAGGTGCAGGTTGCCGTCGCCGATGTGGCCGTACCAGAGCACCTCGAAATCCGGGTAGTTGCTGTTGACCAGGGCATCGATGTCGGCGAGGAAGGCCGGCACCTTGGAGACGGTGACCGAGATGTCGTTCTTGTACGGGGTGAAATGCGAGATGGTCTCGGAGATGTACTCGCGCAGCTTCCACAGGTTCTGCAGCTGCTGTTCGCTCTGGCTCATCACCCCGTCCAGCACCCAGCCCTGCTCGACGCAATGCTCGAAGGTGGCCAGGGCGGCCTCGGCCACTTCCTCGGTGGTCGCCTCGAACTCCAGCAACGCATAGAAGGGCGTGCGGGTCTCGAAGGGCGCCGGCACGTCGCCGCGGTCGAGGATCTTGTCCAGGCAGCGGTCGGAGAAGAACTCGAAGGCGGTCAGGTCGAGCTTGCCCTGGAAGGCATGCAGCACCGGCATGATCGAGTCGAAATCCGGAGTGCCGAGGACCATGGCGGTGAGGTTGCGCGGCGCGCGGTCCAGGCGCATGGTGGCCTCGACGACGAACCCGAGGGTGCCTTCGGCGCCGATAAACAGCTGGCGCAGGTCGTAGCCGGTGGCGTTCTTGATCAGGTCCTTGTTCAGCTCGAGCAGCTCGCCGGTGCCGGTGACGACCTTGAGCCCGGCCACCCAGTTGCGGGTCATGCCGTAGCGAATCACCTTGATCCCGCCGGCATTGGTGGCGATGTTGCCGCCGATCTGGCTGGAACCGGCGGAGGCGAAGTCCACCGGGTAGTACAGCCCCTGGTCTTCGGCGAAGTCCTGCAGCTGCTGGGTGACCACCCCCGGCTGGCAGACCACGGTGCGGTCGAACTCGTTGAAGGCGAGGACCTGGTTCATGTAGTCGAAGGCGACCACCACTTCCCCGTTAGCCGCCACGGCCGCGGCGGACAGCCCGGTACGCCCGCCCGACGGCACCAGGGCGACCCCGTGCCGGTTGGCCCAGCGCACGATGGCCTGGACCTGCTCGATGCTCTTGGGAAAGACGATGGCGCTGGGCGCCGGGGCGAAGTGTTTGGTCCAGTCCTTGCCGTAGGTGGCGAGGGAGTCGGCGTCGGTGAGCACCTTGCCGGGCTCGACCAGGGTCTGCAGTTCTTCGATCAGGGCAGCTGGGGTCATCTAGTGAACTCTCAATCGATTCATGGTCGCCCTGAGAACCATTCAGGTCGTAACCAAGCATGGAAAAAGGAGATCATGCTAGCATACGCACCCCGTGAATCGTGCCCCCGGCACCGATTTGGCGGCTCCGGTCAGCGCTGCCGCTGACGCCTTTCCTGACACTATTTGTGGGACAACAGGTACTCCGATGAGCAAGACCTCTCTCGACAAGAGCAAGATCAAGTTCCTTCTCCTCGAAGGCGTCCACCAGAATGCCGTGGACACCCTGAGGGCCGCCGGCTACACCAACATCGAGTACCACAAGGGCGCCCTGTCAGGCGACGAACTGAAAGAGAAGATCGCCGAGGCCCACTTCATCGGCATCCGCTCGCGCACCCAGCTGACCGCCGAGGTCTTCGACTGCGCGAGCAAGCTGGTGGCGGTCGGCTGTTTCTGCATCGGCACCAACCAGGTCGACCTGCACGCGGCCCGCGAGCGCGGCATCGCGGTGTTCAACGCCCCCTACTCGAACACCCGCTCGGTGGCCGAACTGGTGCTGGCCGAGGCCATCCTGCTGCTGCGCGGCATCCCGGAGAAGAACGCCTCCTGCCACCGCGGCGGCTGGATCAAGAGCGCGGCCAACTCCTTCGAGATCCGCGGCAAGAAGCTCGGCATCGTCGGCTACGGCTCGATCGGCACCCAGCTGTCGGTGCTGGCCGAGGCCATGGGCATGCAGGTGTACTTCTACGACGTGGTGACCAAGCTGCCGCTGGGCAACGCCACGCAGATCGGCAACCTGCACGAATTGCTGGGCATGTGCGACATCGTCTCGCTGCATGTGCCGGAGCTGCCCTCGACCCAGTGGATGATCGGCGAGAAGGAAATCCGCGCCATGAAGAAGGGCGGCATCCTGATCAACGCCGCCCGTGGCACCGTGGTCGAACTGGACCACCTGGCCGCGGCGATCGAGGACGAACACCTGATCGGCGCCGCCATCGACGTGTTCCCGGTCGAGCCCAAGTCCAACGAGGAAGAGTTCGCCAGCCCGCTGCGCGGCCTGGACCGGGTGATCCTGACCCCGCACATCGGCGGCTCCACCGCCGAGGCGCAGGCCAACATCGGCCTGGAAGTGGCGGAGAAGCTGGTCAAGTACAGCGACAACGGCACCTCGGTGTCCTCGGTCAACTTCCCCGAGGTGGCCCTGCCCTCGCACCCGGGCAAGCACCGCCTGCTGCACATCCACGCCAACGTACCGGGGGTGATGAGCGAGATCAACAAGGTGTTCGCCGACAACGGCATCAACATCTCCGGCCAGTTCCTGCAGACCAACGACAAGGTCGGCTACGTGGTGATCGACGTCGACGCCGAGTACTCGGACCTGGCCCTGGAGAAGCTGCAGCACGTGCGCGGCACCATCCGCAGCCGCGTGCTGTTCTAAGCCGCGCCGCGCCACGAAAAAGGGAGGCCATGGGTCTCCCTTTTCGCTTTCGCCGAGCGCTCGCTCAACCCGCCTCCAGTCGGCGCAACGCCGCCTCGGCCTCGGCCAGCTCCTCCTCGCTGAAGATCTGCACACCGGCGCGACGCAGCAGCGCGGCGGTCACCCCCTCGCCGGCGACCCTGCGCCCGCTGAAGCTGCCGTCGTAGTTCTCGCGGTTGCCGCAGGAGGGGCTGCGCGCCTTGAGCAACGCCAGGCGAATCTGGTGCCGCTCGACCAGTGCCAGCGCCTGCTGCGCCCCGGCGAGGAAGGCGGCAGTGAAGTCCTCGCCGTCCACACTGCGCACCGGCAGCAGGCCGTCGAGCACCTGGCCGCCCTGACCACCGGGGATTTCCGCCGGCGGCCGCGGCGTCGGCAAGCCACCGGCCACCTCCGGACACAGGGCCACCACGCGACCCTCGGCCTGCCAGCGCTCGAGCAGCCCGAAGGGGCCGTGGGCGCCGCCGTCGTAGCGCACCGGATGGCCGAGCAGGCAACGGCTGACCAAGATCTTCTGCATCGCTCCTCCTCTACACAGTTACAGCGGATCGGCGCCGCGGCGGCGGAACCATCCGGTCAGCGACAGGCGCTCGCGGCTGGTCGGCAATACCTCGTGGAGCATCTCCGCCGAGAGGAATACCACCAGGCTGCCGGCCTCGGGCGCGATGTCGCGGGTCGAACCGTCCGCCAGGTACAGGCGCAAGGCGCCGCCATGCTCGGGCTGCCAGTCCGAGTTGAGGTAGAGCACCACCGACACCGCGCGACGGTCGTCGTCGCGGAAGCGGTCCAGGTGCTTCTGGTAGAAGGCCCCGGGCGGATAGAGGGCGAAGTGGCTCTCGTAATCCTCCAGGCCCAGGAACAACTCGCGATTGAGGGCCAGGCGCAGCTCGTCGAGCAGCGCCAGGTAGCCGTCGCAGGCCGCCGACTGGCCGGCGTCCAGCCATTCGATGCGATCGCCGCGGATGCCTTCGCGCACCTCCTGGGCCTTGCCGACGCCGGCCGGGGTCAGGGCGCCCCGTGCCGCCCGCCGACGGCACTCATCGGCCAGTTCGAGGGTCAGAGCATTAGGCACGAACAGCGGCCGCAGCGACCAGCCCTGTTCGGCTAGGTCGTCGACTATGTTCGAGAGGGGCAGATCATGGGCGTCGGTAGGCATGCCGGCGATTCTACAGCGTGGCAGGGCGGAGCGCCTCGACAAGCATCGTTCGGCCATTGAAAATAGCCGCCCGCTACCCAGGAGTCAGTATGCGTGTCCTCTGCGTCATCTTGTTGCTGATCTTCAGCCTGCCGAGCCTGGCCGACACCCATCTGCAGCTGTACCAGGCCGCCGGCTGGCCGCAACAACGGGCACACTTCAACGACGCCCTGCGCGCCGCCCAGGAACGCTATCGGCGCACCCTGCCGCCGGCGGTGTACCAGGCCCTGGTGGAGAACAGCAACCGCCGCTTCGACCCGCGGGCGATGGACCAGCGCGCGCAGTTCAGCCTGCGCCAGCAGCTGGCCGACCCGGCGCCGGCGCTGCAGTTCTTTCAGTCGCCGCTGGGACGCAAGGTGGTCGCCGCCGAGCTGCTCGCCACCAGCCGCGAGCAACTGGCGCTGCACGCCGACGGCCTGCCGCGCGGCGAGGCCAGCGCCACCCGACGCCTGCTGATCCGCCACCTGGCCCAGGCCCTGCCGGCCGAGGAAGCCGGCGCCGAGATCAGCCTGGCCCTGGCCGGGGTGGCCGCCGACAGCCTCAGCCAGATGCTCCCCGGGCTACTCGGCGGCGGCGCCGCCCACACCCTGCTGGACAGCCAGC
Source organism: Pseudomonas sp. MBLB4123 (assembly GCF_051904775.1). Classification (NCBI taxonomy): domain Bacteria; kingdom Pseudomonadati; phylum Pseudomonadota; class Gammaproteobacteria; order Pseudomonadales; family Pseudomonadaceae; genus Pseudomonas; species Pseudomonas sp. MBLB4123. The sequence goes on along the minus strand of NZ_CP196711.1, from coordinate 3,664,713 downwards.
GCCAGCACCTGATCGAGCAGATCGGCGCAGACCTGGACAACACCCTGCTGCACGTCTACCGCGAGCTGTCCGACCCGGAACTGGAGGAGTTCGTCGACTTCGCCCAGTCCACCGCCGGCCAGGCCTATTACCAGGCGGCCCTGGCGGCGGTCCGGGCCGGGCTGGCCGTGGGGCAGAGCGCCGCCGAGCTGGAGCCCGCCCCCCAGGGCATCTGAGCCCTCAGGCAACCCGCTCGCGGAGAAAGTCGAAGTAGCGCTGACGCAAGGCCGGCACCTCATTGGCCAGGTGATGGCGCGCCTCGGGCAGGCACAGGATCTGGGGCGCGGCGAACTTCTCCCGCAGCACCTCGAGGTTATGCCCCCAGTCCACCGTCATGTCCGCCTCGCCCTGGACGATCAGCGGGCTGGCGGCGCTGCGGGGCGCCGCCTCGATCCGCGGCACCCAGCGGGCCAGCGCGGCGAACCAGGCGGTCGGCAGGTTGCGCGGCTGCAAGGGGTCGCGGTTCTGCACGAAATCGATGAATTCGGCGTCGTGGGAGTTTTCGCTGAAACGCCGGGGTATCGCCTTGACGAAGGGGCTGAGCAGGCGATAGCTGAGCTTCGACCAGGCCCAGGCCCGTGGCCGCACCAGCGGAGCCAGGAGGATGCTCTGGCCCACCTCGGGGCGCGGCGCGCCGCTCAGCAGGTAGTCCAGCAGGATCGCCCCGCCGGTGCTCTGCCCGCACAGGTGCCAGGGTTGCGGCAACCCCAGCTGCGCCGCCTCGTCGAGCAGCCCGACCAGCACCTGCTGGTATTCGGCGAAGTCGTCGATGCTGGCCCGGGGGCCGCTGGACAGGCCATGGCCCGGCAGATCGCAGGCGAGCACCGCGAAGTTCATGCCCAGCGCCCAGTCGATCACATGGCGGTACAGCCCCATGTGATCGTAGTAGCCGTGCACCAGCAACAGGGTCGCCCGTGGCTGGGGCGGCGCCCAGAGCTGGGCGGCGATCTGGTAGCCGGCGACCGGGAAACTGCCCAGACGGCTGTCCAGATGGGCATGCTGCCGTCCCAGGTCGATACCGTAGAACGCCCGATAGGCCTGTATCGCCGGCAACTCCAGCGTGCCCGCGGCCAGTGGTCGCAACAGCGGGCGCAGGTGATCGGGGTTGAAAGGCTCTGGCATTAAGGCTCCCTGTGGCCGGACGGAGACGGCGGCGCAGCGGCATTGTGCCGCAGCCGCGCGCAGATGTTCAGCTCAAGTGCGCATCGTGGCAAGCTAGGCGCCCTTTTCGCGATCGCCACGCCATGCCCCGCCCCCGCCGCAAGACCCTGCTCGCCTGCCTGCTCACCCTGGTCGGGGCCGCCGCCCTGTTCAGCGCCGTGCGCTGGTTCGAGGGGCGCTACCTGCGCCCCTTCGACGAACGGGCGGCGCTGTTCTCCGGCGCCGAGCTGCGCCTGCCGGACGAGCTGGCCGGGCCCGGGCCGATTCGCCTGGTGCACTTCTGGGACCCGGCCTGCCCCTGCAACGTCGGCAACCAGCAGCACCTGGGCGAGCTGATCGACCAGTTCGCCCCCCGCGGCGTGGCCTTCTACGCGGTGCAGAAGGCCGGCAGCCGAGGTCGGCTGCCGGCCGGCCTGGAGAAGCTGCAGGCGCTGCCGACACTGCCCGGGGTCGCGCACATACCGGCCAGCCCGGCGGTTGCCATCTGGGACCGCAGCGGCCGCCTGGCCTACTTCGGCCCCTACAGCGAAGGCCTGACCTGCAACGCGAGCAACAGCTTCATCGAGCCCATCCTCGAGGCCCTGGCCGCCGGGCGCGCGGTCGATGCCAGCAATACCCTGGCGGTGGGCTGCTTCTGCGACTGGTCCGACGCGCCAGCGCCGTGAGCCGGCCGCAGCGGCCGCCCGGCCCCAAAGAAAAAGGGCCACCACAGTGACCCTTTTCCCTCTCTCGTGAAGGCCCCGCCCCGCTAGGCCACCGCCGCTTGCTGCGACGGATCGCGCCGGCCGTCCGGGCCTTTCTGCTGGCTGGCACCGGTGGTTTCGTCCATGGCCTGCTGGATGGCGCGCTTGCGCCGCTCCTCGGCACGCCGGGCGAAGAACCAGACCATGAAGGTGACCAGCGACACCGCCAGCAGGATCAGGCTGGCCACGGCGTTGATCTCCGGCTTCACCCCCAGGCGCACGGCGGAGAAGATCTCCATCGGCAGGGTGGTGGAGCCGGGACCGGAGACGAAGCTGGCCAGCACCAGGTCGTCCAGCGACAGGGCGAAGGACATCATGCCGCCAGCCGCCAGGGACGGCGCGATCATCGGCACCGTGATCAGGAAGAACACCTTCCAGGGCTTGGCGCCCAGGTCCATGGCCGCCTCCTCGATGGACAGGTCCAGCTCGCGCAGACGCGACGACACCACCACCGACACATAGGCGGTGCAGAAGGTGGTGTGGGCGATCCAGATGGTCAGCAGGCCGCGCTCGGCGGGCCAGCCGATCAGCTGGGCCATGGCCACGAACAGCAGCAGCAGCGACAGACCGGTGATCACCTCGGGCATCACCAGGGGCGCTGTGACCAGGCCGCCGAACAGGGTGCGCCCCTTGAAGCGGGTCACCCGGGTCAGCACGAAGGCCGCCAGGGTCCCGAGCGCAACGGCGGCGATGGCCGTATACAGGGCGATCTCCAGGGAGCGCATCACCGCATTCATCAGCTGGGTGTTGTCGAGCAGGCCGACGTACCACTTCACCGACCAGCCGCCCCATACCGTGACCAGGCGCGAGCCGTTGAACGAGTAGATCACCAGAATGACCATCGGCAGGTAGATGAACACCAGCCCGGCCCAGAGCATGAGGGTGGAGAAATTCAGGCGCTTCATACGCGACCCTCCATTTCCTTCGCTCGGTTCCAGGTTGGAAGCCGGTTGAACAGGATGCTTGGCGCAGTATCAGAGAGCTTCTTCATACCCTGCCCTCCATCTCTTTGGCTTGGTTACGGTTGAACAGGATGATCGGGATGATCAGGATCGCCAGCATCACCACCGCCAGGGAGGCCGCCACCGGCCAGTCGCGGTTGTTGAAGAACTCCTGCCACAGCACCTTGCCGATCATCAGGGTCTCCGGCCCGCCGAGCAGCTCGGGGATGACGAACTCGCCGACCACCGGGATGAACACCAGCATGCAGCCGGCGATGATGCCGTTCTTCGACAGCGGCACGGTGATCTTCCAGAAGCTGTTGAAGTTGCTCGAGCCGAGGTCCGCCGCCGCCTCCAGCAGGCTCTGGTCGTGCTTGACCAGGTTGGCGTAGAGCGGCAGGACCATGAACGGCAGGTAGGAGTAGACGATGCCGATGTACACCGCGACGTTGGTGTTGAGGATGCGCACCGGCGTGTCGATCAGGCCCAGGCTCAGCAGCAGGCTGTTGAGCAGGCCGTTGCTGCTGAGGATGCCCATCCAGGCATAGACGCGGATCAGGATCGCGGTCCAGGTCGGCATCATGATCAGCAACAGGAACACCGTCTGCATTTCCTTGGGCGCGCGAGCGATGGCGTAGGCCATCGGATAGCCGATCAGCAGGCACAGCAGGGTGCTGAAGAAGGCCATCTGCAACGAGCCGAGGTAGGCGGCCAGGTACAGCTCGTCCTCGCTGAGGAAGATGTAGTTGCCCAGGTTGATCACCAGCGACAGCTGGTTGTCGGCCCAGGCGTAGATCTCCGTATAGGGCGGGATGGCCAGGTCGGCTTCGGCGAAGCTGATCTTCAGCACGATGGCGAAGGGCAGCAGGAAGAACAGGAACAGCCAGACGAAGGGCACGCCTATGACGAAGTGGCGGCCCTTGGGCAGCCGACGGTTGATGCTTCGGGAAATGTTCATGAGCGCAACGCCACCCCGCTGTCGTCCTCCCACCAGACGAAGACCTCGTCGTCCCAGGTCGGCCGCGCGCCGCGGCGCTCGGCATTGGCGACGAAGGACTGGACGATCTTGCCGCTGGGCAGCTGCACGTGGAACACCGAGTGACCGCCCAGGTAGGCGATGTCGTGCACGGTGCCACGCGACCAGTTGTGCTCGCAGGTCGGCTGCTCGGTGGTGACCAGCAGCTTCTCCGGGCGAATGGCGTAGGTGATGCTCTTGTCCTGCACCGAGGTGCTGACGCCGTGGCCGACGAAGATGTTGCGCTCCAGGTCCGGGCTGTCGATCAGCGCATGGCCCTCCATGTCCTCGACCACCTGGCCGTCGAACAGGTTGACGTTGCCGATGAACTCGCAGACCAGGCGGCTGGTGGGCGTCTCGTAGATGTCCACCGGGCTGCCGATCTGGGCGATCCAGCCCAAGTGCATGATGGCGATGCGCTGGGCCATGGTCATGGCCTCTTCCTGGTCGTGGGTCACCATCACGCAGGTCACCCCGACCCGCTCGATGATCTCCACCAGTTCCAGCTGCATCTGCGAGCGCAGCTTCTTGTCCAGGGCGCCCATGGGCTCGTCGAGCAGCAGCAGCTTGGGTCGCTTGGCCAGCGAACGGGCCAGGGCCACGCGCTGGCGCTGGCCGCCGGAGAGCTGGTGCGGCTTGCGCCTGGCGTACTGGGTCATGTGCACCAGCTTGAGCATCTCCTCGACCCGGGCGTCGATCTCGGCCTTGGCCATGCGGTCCTGCTTGAGGCCGAAGGCGATGTTGTCGGCCACGCTCATGTGCGGGAACAGCGCGTAGGACTGGAACATCATGTTGATCGGCCGCTCGTAGGGCGGCATGTCGGTGATGTCCTCGCCGTCGAGGAAGATGCGCCCCTCGGTGGGCCGCTCGAAGCCGGCGAGCATGCGCAGCAGGGTCGACTTGCCGGAGCCGGAGCCGCCGAGCAGGGCGAAGATCTCGCCCTTGTTGATGGTCAGCGAGACGTCGTCGACGGCGACCGTCTCGTCGAACTTCTTGGTCACCCGTTCGATCTTGACCAGTACCTCTTTGGGCTGCTGATCGCCCTCGAGGACCTTCTTATAGGCACTAGAAGCAACTGCCATTACCAAAACTCCCGGAAAATAGCGCCCAACCCCTGCGGCCGGGCGTTTGAATTTTTACTGGCCTGATTTGACCTTGGTCCAGCTACGGGTCATCAGCCTTTGCACCTTGGTCGGCAGCTCCGCCGAGATATACAACCTGTCCAAAACCGCTTGCGGCGGGTACACCGCCTCGTCGTTGCGTACGTCCTGATCCATCAACTCACCGGCCTTGGTATTGGGATTGGCGTAACCGACGTAATCGCTGATCCCGGCTATCACCGCCGGCTCCAGCAGGTAGTTGATGAAGGCGTGGGCCTCCTCGACGTTGCCGGCATCGGCGGGGATGGCGAGCATGTCGAACCACAGGTTGGCGCCCTCCTTGGGGATCGCGTAGCGGATCTCGATGCCCCGGCCGGCCTCCTCGGCGCGGTCGGCGGCCTGCAGCATGTCGCCGGAGAAGCCCACGGCCACACAGATGTTGCCGTTGGCCAGGTCGCCGATGTACTTGGAGGAGTGGAAGTAGGTGACGTAGGGGCGCACGGCCAGCAGCTTGGCCTCGGCGGCCTGGTAGTCGGCGCGCTCGGTGCTGTTGGGGTCCAGGCCCAGGTAGTTGAGCACCGCCGGGATCATCTCGTCGGCCGAATCGAGGAAGGCCACGCCGCAGCCCTTGAGCTTCTGCATGTTCTCCGGTTCGAAGACCGTGGCCCAGGAGTCGATCTTGTCGACGCCGAGCACCGCCTTGACCTTCTCGACGTTGTAGCCGATGCCGTTGGTGCCCCACAGGTAGGGCACCGAATACTGATTGCCCGGATCGTTGCGCTGCAGCTGTTTGAGCAGCGCCGGGTCGAGGTTGTCCCAGTTCGGCAGCAGGCTGCGGTCGAGCTTCTGGAAGGCGCCGGCCTTGATCTGCTTGCCGAGGAAATGGTTGGACGGCACCACCAGGTCGTAGCCGGAGCGGCCGGCCAGCAGTTTGCCTTCCAGGGTCTCGTTGGAATCGAAGACGTCGTACACCGGTTTGATCCCGCTGGCCTGCTCGAAGTCGGCCAGGGTGGTTTCGCCGATGTAGTCGCTCCAGTTGTAGATATGGACGGTTCCTGCCGCCTGGGCCAGGGTCGTCAGGCCGAGGGTCAGGGCGCCTGTGGCGAGGGTCTTGCCGAGGGAAATGCGCATGCGTAGGTCCTCTTTCATCAGCGGCCCATGGGCAAAAGGGCCGGCACTTTATCGGAAAAGACTGCGGCTGTTGAGCGGCTTAGGGCCAGCCAACGGCCATGACCCGGCGCAGCCAGGCGGCGGACAGTCCGGCGCGTGAACACGCACCTCCGATAGGCGCGGCCGATGGGCCGGCCGGAAGAATCGAACAACGCATACAAGCTTCCTTCTTATTGTTAGGGCCTCCGGCGGACGGACCCGCCGGAGGCTGGGTGGCTGCGTGTGTTTAGCGGCCCGACTTGACCTTGGTCCAGCTGCGGGTCATGGCGCGCTGCACCTTGGGGCTCAGCTCGGTGAAGGTGTAGAGCTTCTTCGAGGCTTCCTCGGTCGGGTAGATGCCCGGGTTGTTGCGGATTTCCTCGGACACCAGCGGCGTGGCGGCGCTGTTGCCGTTCGGATAGGCCACGTAGTCGGAGATCGGCGCGATCACTTCCGGGGTGAGGATGTAGTTGAGGAAGGTATAGGCCTCATCGACGTTCTTGGCATCGCCCGGGATGGCCATCATGTCGAAGAAGGTGGCGGCGCCCTCCTTGGGAATGGCGTAGGCCACCGGCACGTCGTTCTTCGCTTCCTCGGCGCGGGCCTGGGCCTGGAACACGTCGCCGGACCAGCCGACCGCTACGCAGATGTTGCCGTTGGCCAGGTCGGAGATGTACTTGGAGGAGTGGAAGTAGGTGACGTGGGGACGTACCTGGAGCAGCAGCTCTTCGGCCGCCTTCACGTCCGCCGGGCTCTGCGCGATGGGGTTCTTGCCCAGGTAGTGCAGCGCCGCGGCATAGATTTCCTCCGGTGCATCGAGCATGGCGACGCCGCAGGACTTGAGCTTCTCCATGTTCTCCGGCTTGAACACCGCCTCCCAGGAGTCGATCTTGTCCACGCCGAGGGCGGCCTTGACCTTGGCCGGGTTGTAGCCGATGCCGGTGGTGCCCCACAGGTAGGGGAAGGCGTACTGGTTGCCCGGGTCGGCGGCTTCCAGGGCCTTCATCAGGTCGGGGTTGAGGTTCTGCCAGTTCGGCAGCTTGGACTTGTCCAGCTTCTGGAACACGCCGGCCCTGATCTGCTTGGCGAGGAACTGGTTGGACGGCACCACCACGTCGTAGCCCGAACCACCGGAGAGCAGCTTGGCTTCCAGGGTCTCGTTGCTGTCGAAGACGTCGTAGACCACCTTGATGCCGGTTTCCTTCTGGAAGTTGTCCAGGGTGTCCTCGGCGATGTAGTCCGACCAGTTGTAGACGTGCAGCACTTTGTCCTCGGCCTGGGCGACACCGGCGACGGCGCCCGCCAGGGACAACGCGAGAAGGGTTTTGCCGAATCTTTTCATGCGTACAGCTCCTGTTGTCGTAGAAGTATTCCGGAACGTGGCGCAGCCTCACTGCACCACCTCCCGGTGAGCCTGGCCAACGCACGGATGCAGTCTGGCAAGGTCATGGCACTCTTTACAACTTTCAGGCCTAAGGGGCCTGGAACGCTAACGGTCTGGCACTCAGTTCAATACGGCCTTGGCGGTCAGGTCGAGGCACAGGCGCGCCTTTTCCACCAACTCGTCGATCTCCGCCTTGCCGATCACCAGCGGCGGCGAAATGATCATGGTGTCGCCGACCGCGCGCATGATCAGGCCGTTGTCGAAGCAGTGACCGCGACAGATCATGCCCACGCCCAGCTCGCCCGGGAAACGCCCGCGGCTGGCCTTGTCCTTGACCAGCTCGATGGCCCCGAGCATGCCGACGCCGCGCACTTCGCCCACCAGCGGGTGGTCGGCCAATTCACGCAGGCGTTTCTGCAAATAGGGTGCCGTCTCCTCCCGGACCCGCTCGACGATCTTCTCGTCGCGCAGGATGCGCAGGTTCTCCAGGGCCACGGCGGCGCCCACCGGGTGCCCCGAGTAGGTGAAGCCGTGGTTGAAGTCGCCGCCCCGGTTGAGCACCTCGACGATCTCGTCGCGCACGATCAGCCCGCCCATGGGCACATAACCGCTGGTCAGGCCCTTGGCGATGGTCATCATGTCCGGGGTGTTGCCGTAGTAGTCGCTGCCGAACCATTCGCCGGTACGGCCGAAGCCGCAGATGACCTCGTCGGCGACGAACAGGATCTCGTACTTGGCGAGGATCTCGCGGATCTTCGGCCAGTAGCTGTCCGGCGGGATGATCACCCCGCCGGCGCCCTGGATCGGCTCGGCGAGGAAGGCGGCGACGTTCTCTTCGCCGACCTCGAGAATCTTCTGCTCCAGCTGCTCGGCGGCCCAGACGCCGAACTCGTCCGGCGACATGTCGCCGCCTTCGCCGAACCAGTAAGGCTGCGGGATATGCTCGATGCCGGGGATCGGCAGGTCGCCCTGCTCGTGCATGAACTTCATGCCGCCCAGGCTGGCGCCGGCCACGGTGGAGCCGTGGTAGCCGTTGACTCGGCTGATGATCACCTTCTTGCTCGGCTTGCCCTTGAGCGCCCAGTAGTGGCGGACCATGCGCAGCATGGTGTCGTTGCCTTCGGAGCCGGAACCGGTGAAGAACACGTGGTTCATGCCGGCGGGAGCCAGCTCGGCGATGGCCTTGGCCAATTCCAGCACCGGCGGGTGGGCGGTCATGAAGAAGGTGTTGTAGAACGGCAGCTCGCGCATCTGCTTGCTGGCCGCCTCGACCAGCTCCTCGCGCCCGTACCCCACCGCCACGCACCACAGGCCGGCCATGCCGTCGAGGATCTTGTTGCCCTCGCTGTCCCACAGGTACACGCCCTCGGCCTTGGTGATGATGCGCGGGCCGACCTCCGCCAGCTGCTGGTAGTCGCTGAACGGCGCCAGGTGGTGCTCGCGGCTCATGGCCTGCCATTCGCGGGTTTTCGGGTTGTTCACGGGTTTGCTCATAGCCACCTCAGATTGCATGCATTGCTCGGGGGCCGGACGATCCGACCGGCCCCCGCTCACTCAGACCGACAACAGCAGGAACTCACGCTCCCAGGAGCTGATCACCCGCTTGAAGTTTTCGTGCTCGGCGCGCTTGACCGCGACATAACCGCTGACGAACTTGCCGCCCAGGTATTCCTTCACGGTCTCGCAGGTCTCCATGCGCTCCAGCGCCGCCTCCAGGGTCAGCGGCAGGCGCAGGTTGCGCCGCTCGTAGCCGCGGCCCACCACCGGGGCGCTCGGCTCGATGCCCTCGACCATGCCGATATAGCCGCACAGCAGGCTGGCGGCCAGGGCCAGATAGGGGTTGGCGTCGGCGCCGGCCAGGCGGTTCTCCACCCGGCGGTTCTGCGCGCCGGAGTCCGGTACGCGCAGGCCGACGGTGCGGTTCTCCTCGCCCCACTCGACGTTCACCGGCGCCGAGGTGTCCGGCAGGAAGCGGCGGAACGAATTGACGTTCGGCGCGAACAGCGGCAGCACCTCGGGGATGAACTTCTGCAGACCGCCGATGTGGTGGAGGAACAGCTCGCTCATCGAGCCGTCGTCGTTGGAGAAGATGTTCCGTCCGGTCTCCAGGTCGATGATGCTCTGGTGCAGGTGCATGGCACTGCCCGGCTCGTCGGTGATCGGCTTGGCCATGAAGGTGGCCGCCACATCGTGCTTGAGCGCGGCCTCGCGCATGGTGCGCTTGAACACCAGGATCTGGTCGGCCAATTGCAGGGCGTCGCCGTGACGGAAGTTGATCTCCATCTGCGCCGGACCTTCCTCGTGGATCAGGGTGTCCAGGTCCAGGCCCTGCAGCTCGCACCAGTCGTACATGTCCTCGAACAGCGGATCGAACTCGTTGGCCGCGTCGATGGAGAACGACTGGCGGCCGGTCTCCGGCCGCCCGGAGCGGCCCAACGGCGCCTCCAGGGGGAAGTCCGGGTCGCCGCAGCGCTTGGTCAGGTAGAACTCCATCTCCGGCGCGACGATCGGCTTCCAGCCCTTGTCGGCATAGAGCTTGAGCACCTTCTTCAGCAGGTTGCGCGGCGACAACTCGATGGGGTTGCCCTGCTTGTCGTAGGTGTCGTGGATCACCTGGGCGGTCGGCTCGATGGCCCAGGGCACCAGGTACACGGCGTTCTCGTCCGGACGGCAGACCATGTCGATGTCGGCCGGGTCGAGCAGCTCATAGTAGACGTCGTCCTCGACATAGTCGCCGGTGACGGTCTGCAGCAGCACGCTCTCGGGGAGGCGCATGCCCTTCTCGTCGAGGAACTTGTTGGTCGGCGAAATCTTGCCACGGGCAATACCGGTAAGATCGCTGACCAGGCATTCGACTTCGGTGATTTTGCGTTCTTTCAGCCAGCTCGAAAGCTGGTCCAATTTGGCGCTCATAGAGACCTCAGGGTTGGAAAGAGCCGTTTCCTTTATAGTCGGCTCAGCGTTGCCCCGCCCTCTTCCTGCAAGCCTCACCAAAGGCCTGGAAGATGGCGAGATAATTCGGGTTGGATCCTACCTGCCACTCGGGGTGCCATTGCACCCCGAGGGCGAAACTCGGCGCACCTTCGACGGAGAAGGCTTCGATCAACCCGTCAGGCGCCAGTGCTTCTACGCGAAGGCCCGGCGCCAGACGCTCAACGCCCTGGCCATGAATGGAATTGACTTCTATCTCGCGCGGCAAGCCGAGGCCGGCGAGCAGCCCGCCCGGCTGCACCTGCAGCGGGTGAGCGGGGGCATACTGCACCTCGAGCGGCGCGTCCTGCGGCTCGCGGTGGTCCATCATCCCGGGGAGCTCATGCACCTTCTGGTGCAGGCTGCCACCGAAGGCCACGTTCATCTCCTGGAAGCCGCGGCAGATGCCCAGCACCGGGATGCCGGCATCGATGGCCTGACGGATCAGCGGCAGCGTGGTGCGGTCACGCGCCGGATCGTGCTGAGTGCCGGCGCTGCTCGGCGGGCCACTATAATGACGGGGTTCGACGTTGGACGGCGAGCCGGTGAACAGCAGGCCGTGCAGATTATCGAGCAGCGACGGCTGGTCGATCAGTTCGCCCAGGGCGGGGATGATCAGTGGCAGGCCACCGGCTCCGACGACCACGGCGCGAACATACTTGTCGCCGGTTATATGGTAGGGATGCAGACCGATCTGCTTGGTACAGGCGGTGACGCCGATCAACGGCAGGTGCGACATGGGACACCCGTTTTATTGCTGTTATGGGTTTGAGCCGAGCTTAGCCTTGTTCATTTTTTTACACAATAGCCATGTAAAAAATTGAACACAGTCCGCCGGGCGGCACGCCAGCACTGGCGCTGCGCGCCCTGAAACGCCCTAATATTTGGCCGCACGGCCCTTTTTTAGGGCAGAATACGCCTCGCTTGACAGCGCTAGGTGTTTAGGATTGACTCACAGTCGTGCAGTTGCATGATTGATATTTTTAACAAAAAAGGTGTTGCATCATGTCGGTACCCCCGCGTGCCGTTCAGCTTAATGAAGCGAACGCGTTCCTTAAGGAACATCCTGAGGTCCAGTTCGTCGACCTTCTCATTGCAGATATGAATGGCGTGGTGCGCGGCAAGCGCATCGAGCGCGCCAGCCTTCACAAGGTGTACGAGAAAGGCATCAACCTGCCGGCTTCTCTGTTCGCCCTGGATATCAACGGCTCCACGGTGGAAAGCACCGGCCTGGGCCTGGATATCGGCGACGCCGACCGTATCTGCTTCCCCATCCCCAATACCCTGAGCAACGAGCCATGGCAGAAGCGCCCCACCGCGCAACTGCTGATGACCATGCACGAGCTGGACGGCACGCCTTTCTTCGCCGACCCTCGAGAGGTATTGCGCCAGGTGGTGCAGAAGTTCGACGAACTAGGCCTGACCATCTGCGCCGCTTTCGAACTGGAGTTCTACCTGATCGACCAGGAGAACGTGAACGGCCGTCCGCAGCCGCCGCGTTCGCCGATCTCCGGCAAGCGCCCGCATTCGACCCAGGTCTACCTGATCGATGACCTCGACGAGTATGTCGACTGCCTGCAGGACATGCTCGAAGCCGCCAAGGAGCAAGCCCTGCCGGCCGACGCCATCGTCAAGGAGAGCGCCCCGGCGCAGTTCGAGGTCAACCTGCATCACACCAACGATGCGCTCAAGGCCTGCGACTACGCGCTGCTGCTCAAGCGCCTGATCAAGAACATCGCCTACGACCACGAGATGGACTCGACCTTCATGGCCAAGCCCTATCCGGGCCAGGCCGGCAACGGTCTGCACGTGCACATCTCGCTGCTCGACAAGGAAACCGGCAAGAACATCTTCACCTCCGAGGACCCGCTGCAGAGCGACGTGCTGCGCCACGCCATCGGCGGCATCCTCGACACCATGCCGGCGTCGATGGCCTTCCTCTGCCCGAACGTCAACTCCTACCGCCGCTTCGGCGCCCAGTTCTATGTGCCGAACGCGCCGAGCTGGGGCCTGGACAACCGCACCGTGGCGGTGCGCGTGCCGACCGGCAGTGCCGATGCGGTGCGCATCGAACACCGGGTCGCCGGTGCCGATGCCAACCCCTACCTGATGATGGCGGCGATCCTCGCCGGCATTCATCACGGCATGACCAACAAGGTCGAGCCGGGCGAGCCGATCGAGGGCAACTCCTACGAGCAGCTGGAGCAGAGCCTGCCGAACAACCTGCGCGATGCCCTGCGCGAACTGGACGACAGCGAGGTGCTGAACAAGTACATCAGCCCCGAGTACATCGACATCTTCGTCGCGTGCAAGGAAGCCGAGTTGGAGGAGTTCGAGACCACCATCTCCGACCTCGAGTACAACTGGTACCTGCACACCGTGTAAGCAACACCCCCGACGCCGGCCTCGAGCCGGCGTCGTTCTATTCAGCCGGACCCGTCGCATCCTGCTCGCCTGTCGCGCGGGCGGGCAACGGCCGGCCTGCGCTTGCCGCACCCGACGGCCGCGCCGGATGGCGTGGACCACCATGCTGACAGGGAGACGCCCATGCCCCGCTTGTTTGCTTCGCTGCTGCTTGCCCTGACGCCGCTGCTGGCCGGCGCCGAGGAGGTCATCCGCTTCTACAACTGGAACGACTACATCGCCCCACAGGTGCTCAAGGACTTCGAGGCCGAAACCGGCATCCGCGTCGAATACCGCACCTTCAGCACCGACGCCGAACTGGACCAGGCCCTGGCCAGCGGCGACGCCATCGACCTCGCCGTGCCGTCGAACGATGAACTGCCGGGCCTGATCGCGGCCGGCACCCTGCAACCGCTGGACTTCACCCTGCTGCCCAACCGCGCCCACCTGGACAAGGAGCTGCTGAGCAAGCTGGCCGCGGCGGACCCGAACAATCGCCATGCCGTGCCCTACCTGTGGGGCGCGGTGGGCCTGGCCATCAACACGGCGCAGGCCGAGGCCGCGTTCGGCGGGCCGCTGCCGGACAGCTGGAGCCTGCTGTTCGACGCCGCGCAGAGCGCACGCCTGGCCAGTTGCGGCATCAGCCTGCTGGATGCGCCGGACGAGACCCTGTCGCTGCTGCTCAACTACCAGGGCCGCAACCTGACGCGCAGCGCGCCGAGCCGCATCGAGCGCGCCGCCAGCGTGCTCGACGGCCTGCGCCCCCACCTGCGCTACATCGACAGCGAGCGCTACATCGACGACCTCAACCACGGCCGCCTGTGCCTGGCCATGGCCTGGGTCGGCGACGCCCTGGCCGCCGCCGACGCCGGCCAACCGGTGCGCTTCGTGGTGCCGGACGAGGGCTCGGTGCTGTTCATCGACAACCTGGTGATCCCGCGTAGCGCCCGCCGCGCCGACCTGGCCCACCGCCTCATCGACTACCTGCTGCAACCCGAGGTCGCCGCCCGGATCACCGAGGAGACCCTCTACCCCAACGGCAATGCCGACTCCCAGGCGTTCCTCGACCCGGCCCTGCGCAGCCAGCCCGGGCTCTACCCGGATCGCGACACCAAGCGCCGCCTGTACGCCCTGACGGCCATGCCGGAGAAGCACGCCGTCGTCCGCGACCGGGTCTGGACGCGCTTTCGCGACGGCCCCTGAGCCCCGGCCGGGGCGCCTGCGGCTTGCTTCCGGGACGACGGCTGGCGTCCAATAAGCCGTCCCCTGCCGAGAAGACCGCCATGCCGCGCCCCGCCACCGCCCGCAAACCCCGCGCCAGCAGCCAGGCGCGCATCGCCGTGATCCTCGCCGCCGCCCGCGAACTGCTCGCCGAACAGGGCGTGGCCGGCCTGTCGATCTACAGCGTGGCCGAGCGCGCGGCGATCCCGCCGTCCTCGGTGTACCACTTCTTCGCCAGCGTGCCGGCGCTGCTCGAAGCCCTGACCGCGGACATCCACGCCGCCTTTCGCGCCAGCCTGCAGGCGCCGGTGGCCCACGCCGAGCTGGACGCCTGGCGCGACCTGTCGCGCATCGTCGAGCGGCGCATGCTGGCGATCTACGCCGAGGATGCCGCCGCCCGTCAGCTGATCCTCGCCCAGCACGGCCTGGCCGAGGTGACCCAGGCCGACCGCCAGCACGACATCGAGCTGGGCCAGTTGATGCAGGCGCTGTTCCAGCGCCACTTCGTCCTGCCGCCACTGCCGGAGGATGTCGACGTGTTCGCCCTGGCCATGGAGCTGGGCGACCGCGTCTACGCCCGCTCGGTGCAGCTGCACGGCCAGATCAGCCCGCGCCTGGCCGAGGAGGGCATGCGCGTGTTCGACGCCTACCTGGGCCTCTACCTGCCGCCCTGCCTGCCGAAGCGAGCCCATCCACTGCTACCCGACTAGGCGGCGCCAGGCGCTGCCTGCCGCCTCCGGTGACAGGCCCACTTCCCTTCGACAAATATCGATATATATCCGCCTTAACCGATAATTATATTTTCTTTAAATAATTTTCCGCTTTAAAAGCCGATTTTTATCGGTTATAAATCCACAACCGCTCGACAAGCCCACGCCCGTCGAGTCGGCATCGTCATCGGCCGCCCGCTGACTCATTGCGGCCACCGCTCATCGTTCCTACGAGGTGTTCCATGTCCCGCATCGTTACCGTCGCCGCCACCCAGATGGCCTGCTCCTGGGATCGCGCCGCCAATATCGCCAACGCCGAGAAGCTGGTGCGCCAGGCCGCCGCCCAGGGGGCGCAGATCATCCTGATCCAGGAGCTGTTCGAGACCCCCTACTTCTGCCAGAAGCCCAACCCGGACTACCTGCAGCTGGCCACCCCGGTCGAGGCCAACGAGGCCATCGCCCACTTCCAGAAGGTCGCCAAGGAACTCCAGGTGGTGCTGCCGATCAGCTTCTTCGAGCTGGCCGGGCGCGCGCGCTACAACAGCATCGCGATCATCGACGCCGACGGCAGCAACCTCGGCATCTATCGCAAGAGCCACATCCCGGACGGCCCCGGCTACCACGAGAAGTACTACTTCAACCCCGGCGACACCGGCTTCAAGGTGTGGAACACCCGCTACGCCAAGATCGGCGTGGGCATCTGCTGGGACCAGTGGTTCCCCGAGTGCGCGCGCAGCATGGCCCTGCTCGGCGCCGAGATCCTCTTCTACCCCACCGCCATCGGCAGCGAGCCCCATGACCCGACCATCAGCTCCCGCGACCACTGGCAGCGCGTGCAGCAGGGCCACGCCGGCGCCAACCTGATGCCGCTGGTGGCGAGCAACCGCATCGGCCGCGAGGACCAGGACGGCTACCACATCACCTTCTACGGCAGCTCCTTCATCGCCGACCAGTTCGGCCAGAAGGTCGAGGAACTGAACCAGACCGAGGAAGGCGTGCTGGTGCACCGCTTCGACCTCGACCAGCTGGAGCACATCCGCAGCGCCTGGGGCAGCTTCCGCGACCGCCGGCCGAACCTCTACGGCCCGCTCAAGACCCTGGACGGCGCCCTGGAGTCCTGATCGCCAGATGACCCGTAGGGTGGGTCGAGGCGCACGGCGCCGCTACCCATCGCCACCCGACTATGGCTAGCGCTACGCTTAACCTACGCGGCCCGACCTGTGCGGGCCACTCCACCCTAGCCAGTTCCACGTTTTGGTGACCCAATGACTGCACTGAACAGCACCCCCCGCGCCGACGGCTTCCGCATGCCGGCCGAGTGGGAACCCCACGCCCAGACCTGGATGGTCTGGCCCGAGCGCCCGGACAACTGGCGCCTGGGCGGCAAGCCGGCCCAGGCCGCCTTCACCGCGGTGGCCCGCGCCATCGCCGAATTCGAGCCGGTGACCGTCTGCGTCTCGGCCGGGCAGTACGAGAACGCCCGCGCGCGCCTGGCCCACCCGGCCATCCGCCTGGTCGAGATCAGCACGGACGACGCCTGGGTGCGCGACACCGGGCCGACCTTCGTCTGCAACGAGCAGGGCGAGGTGCGCGGCGTGGACTGGGCCTTCAACGCCTGGGGCGGCTTCGACGGCGGCCTGTATTTCCCCTGGAACCGCGACGACCAGGTGGCCAGCAAGATCCTCGAGATCGAGCGCTGCGCCCGCTACCGCACCGAGGGCTTCGTGCTCGAGGGCGGTTCGATCCACGTCGACGGCGAAGGCACCCTGATCACCACCGAGGAGTGCCTGCTCAACCGCAACCGCAACCCGCACCTGGACCGCGGGGCGATCGAGCTGAAGCTGCGCGAGCAGTTGGCCATCGATACGGTGATCTGGCTGCCGGACGGCCTGTTCAACGACGAGACCGACGGCCACGTCGACAACTTCTGCTGCTACGTGCGCCCCGGCGAGGTGCTGCTGGCCTGGACCGACGATCCGCAGGACCCCAATTACCCGCGCTGCCAGGCGGCCATGGCCGTGCTGGAGCAGGCCCGCGACGCCCGCGGCCGCCAGCTGATCGTGCACAAGATGCCGATTCCCGGCCCGCTTCACGCCAGCGCCGAGGAATGTGCCGGGGTCGACCTCGCCGCCGGCAGCCAGGAACGCAGCCCGGCGGTGCGCCTGGCCGGCTCCTACGTCAACTTCCTGATCGTCAACGGCGGCATCGTCGCGCCCAGCTTCGACGACCCCAAGGACGAGGAGGCCCGCGCCATCCTCCAGCGCCTGTTCCCCGAGCACCGGGTGGTGCTGGTGCCCGGCCGGGAGATCCTCCTCGGCGGCGGCAACATCCACTGCATCACCCAGCAGCAGCCGGCGCCGCAACGGCGCTGAGCCCCCGGGCCCGGGTTGGCCCCGCCAGCCAACCTAGGCCGTCTGTCGCAGCGCCCGCTCGGCGCAGTCCGGGTCCAGCGCCTGCAGCGCCTGATACTGGCTGGTGAACACCTGGCCGCCGAAGCCCTGGAGAAAGTCCGCGCGCTGCAGCTGGTCCATCACCGGCCCCTTCACCTCCGACAGGTGCAGTTGCGCGCCGGCGCTGCGCAGGCGCTCGGCGATGGCCGCCAGGCTGTCCAGGGCGCTGGCGTCGATCAGGTTGACCCCCGAACACATCAGCACCAGGTGGCGTACCTGGGGCCGCGCGGCGATCAACTCGCCGATGCGCTCCTCCAGGTAGCGCGCATTGGGAAAGTACAGGCTCTCGTCGACCCGCAGCGACAGCACGCTGGGGCTCTGCACCACGGCATGGCGCAGGATGTTGCGAAAGTGCTCGCTGCCCGGCAGCTGGCCGACCACCGCCATGTGCGGACGACTGGTGCGCCAGAGGAACAGCAGCAGCGACAGGCCGACGCCCAGCAGGATGCCCACCTCGACCCCGAGCAGCAGCACGCCGCCGAGGGTGGCCGCCTGCGCCGCGCCGTCCTGGCGGGAATAGCGCCAGGTGTGGCGCAGCGCGCCGAGGTCGACCAGGCCCAGCACCGCGACGATGATCGCCGCCGCCAGCACCGCCTGGGGCAGGTCGTGCAGCCAGGGAGTCAGCAGCAGCGCGCTGAGGGCGATGCCGAATGCGGTCAACACGCCGGCCATGGGCGTCTGCGCGCCCGCCTCGAAGTTGACCACCGAGCGGGCGAAACCGCCGGTCACCGGCATGCCGGCGCTGAGCGCCGCCGCCAGGTTGGCCGCGCCGAGGCCGAGCAGTTCGCGGTCCGGGGCGATGCGCTGGCGGCGCTTGGCCGCCAGGGTCTGCGCCACCGACACCGATTCGACGAAACCGATCAGGCTGATCAGTGCCGCGGCCGGCAGCAACTGCGCCATCAGCGCCAGGTCCAGAGGCGGTAGGGTCAGAGGCGGCAGCCCACTGGGAATGCTGCCGACCACCCGCACCCCGGCCTGCTCCAGCTGCAGGGCGCCGACCAGCAGCACCGCCACGACGATGGCCAGCACCGGCCCGGCCTTGGCCAGGCTGGCCGCCAGCCGCGGAGCGACGCCACACGCCAGCAACAGCGACTGCAGACGGCTCCGCGCCCACCAGAGAAACAGCAGACTGCCGGCGCCGATCGCCAGGGTCGGCAGATGGGTCTGCGGCAAGTTCTCGAACAACGCCGGCAACAGCTGCGGCAGCGCCTGGCCCGTCGTCGCAATGCCGAGGATATGCTGGAGCTGGCCCACGGCGATGAGCAGGCCGGAGGCGCTGACGAAACCCGAGATCACCGGATGGCTGAGGAAGTTGGCGAGAAAGCCCAGGCGCAGCAACGCCATGCCCAGCAACAGCAGGGCCGACAGCAGGGCCAGCAGCATGGCCGCGCCCAGGTACTCGGCACTGCCCGGGGCGAACAGCGGACCGAGGGCCGCGGCGGTCATCAGCGACACCACGGCCACCGGACCGACCGCCAGGGTGCGGCTGGAGCCGAACAACGCGTAGGCCAGCAGCGGCAGGATGCTGGCATACAGGCCGGTCTGCGGCGGCAGCCCGGCGAGCATGGCGTAGGCCAGGCTCTGGGGAATCAGCATCAGGGTGACGATCAATGCGGCCAGGCCATCCTGGCCGGCCACCCGGCGGTCGTAGCCGCGCAGCCAGTCCGGACGCCACTTCATCGGAACAGGTTCAACGGGATTTTCAGGTAGCGGGTGCCGTTGTCCTCCGCAGGGGGCAGCTCGCCGGCGCGCATGTTCACCTGCACGGCCGGCAGCATCAGCGCCGGCATCTTCAGCTCGGCATCCCGGGCGCGGCGCATGGCGACGAAACTGTCCTCGTCGATGCCCTCGCGCACCTGCACGTTGTGCGCGCGCTGCTCGGCCACCGTGGTCTGGTACTGGTAGTGCTCGCGCCCCGGCGCCTTGTAGTCGTGACACAGGAACAGGCGGGTCGCCCCGGGCAGCTCGAACAGTCTGCGGATCGAGCGGTACAGCGCCCGCGCATCGCCCCCGGGGAAGTCGCAACGGGCGGTGCCGTAGTCGGGCATGAACAGGGTGTCGCCGACGAAGGCGACGTCGCCGATCAGGTAGCTCATGCACGCCGAGGTGTGCCCCGGGGTATGCAGGGCCCGCACGCCGAGTCCGCCGATGCCGAGGCACTCGCCGTCCTGCAGCAGCCGGTCGAACTGACGGCCATCGGTGGCGAACTCCCGGCCGAGGTTGAACAGCCGGGCGAAGCTGTCCTGCACCTGGGTGACCCGCGCGCCGATCGCCAGGCGGCCACCCAGCTCCCGCTTGAGGTAGGCGGCGGCGGACAGGTGGTCGGCATGCACGTGGGTTTCCAGCAACCAGTCCAGGGTCAGGCCCTGCTCACGCACATGGGCGACCAGGCGCTCGGCGCCCGCGTAGGAGATGCGCCCGGCGGCCGCGTCGTAGTCCAGCACCGGGTCGATGATGGCGCAACGCTTGCTGCCCGGATCGCTGACCACATAGCTGTAGCTGGAGGTGGCCGAATCGAAGAAGGCGGTGATTTCGGGCGACATGACGACTCCTCAGGTGCGGCGGCGACGCTGCTGGACAGAGAACACTAGCATCCCGGCCAGCATCGCCAGCACGAACAGCACGGCTTGGCCCTGGCCGCTGGGCAGGATCACCAGCGCCGGACCGGGACAGATGCCGGCGACGCCCCAGCCGATGCCGAACAGCAGGCTGCCGCCGATCAGCCGGCGGTCCGGCTCGCGCCCGGCCGGCAACCGCATGGCCGCGCCGAGCAGCGAGCGCGAGCGGCCCCTGGCCCAGGCCATGGGCGCGGCGGCGACGCCGATGGCCCCGGCCATGACCAGCAGCAGCGACGGGTCCCAGGCCCCGGCCAGGTCGAGGAAGCCGAGCACCTTGGCCGGATTGGCCATGCCGGACAGCAGCAGGCCGAGGCCGAAGAGCAGGCCGGCGAGCAATGCGGTGAGTGGGCGCACGTTCAGCCTCCGAATAGATGACGCAGGACAAACACCGTGGCAAAACCACTGGCCATGAAGACGAGCGTCGCCACCAGCGAGCGCGGCGACAGGCGCGCCACGCCACAGACCCCATGACCGCTGGTGCAACCGGAGCCGTAGCGGGTGCCGATGCCGACCAGCAGACCGGCCACCAGCACACCCGGCCAGCCGCCCTCGAATTCGGTCGCCGGCAGCGTGGCGAACAGGCTCCAGAGCGCCGGCGCCAGCAGCAGGCCGAGCAGGAACAAGGCCTTCTCACCGCGCCCCTCGCCGCCCTCCAGGACGCCGCCCAGCAGGCCGCTGATACCGGCGATGCGCCCGTTGCCCAGCACGAACAGGGTGGCGGCCAGACCGATCAGGGCGCCGCCGGCCAGGGACGACCAGGGGCTGAAGTGCAGCCAGTCGATGGCGACCCCGGCGGTGGCGCCCCCGGCGATGCTCATGACGCATCGCCCGCGCAGAACAGCCGGTACAGGGTGTCGAGCACCGCCGAGGCGGCCGGACTGCTGATCCGGTAGTGGATCTGCTTGCCGTCGCGGCGGGTGGCCACCAACCCCTCGCGGCGCAGCACCGCCAACTGCTGCGACAGGGTCGGTTGCTGGATGCCGAGCAGGGCCTCCAGCTCGCCCACGCTGCGCTCGCCTTCGGTGAGCTGGCAGAGCAGCAGCAGGCGGTCGGGGTTGGCCAGGGCCTTGAGCAGCTGGCCGGCGGCCTCGGCATTGGCGCGCAGCAGCTGCATATCCAGAGGCGGTAGGGGGGCGTTCATGGCGGCTCGCTCATTTAATGCAATGACAATATATTTTTTTATAAAGTATATGGCAAGACCGTCCCGCTTCGGTCATCCGCCCGCAACTGCGCTCACCCAGCAGGCCGAAACGCAGAAGCCCGCCAGTTGGCGGGCTTCTGCGTGCCTCGTCACGACCGGGCAGGATGCAACTACCCGGTCGTGTCCGTATCCCGTCGCGGACGGGACACGCCTTACAGCAGCGGCAGGGTGTAGCTGACGATCAGACGGTTCTCGTCGATGTCGTTGGCGAAGTTGGAACGCACCGCGGCGTTGCGCCAGCGCACGCCGAGGTTCTTCAGCGCACCTTCCTGGAACACGTACATCAGCTCGGTATCGCGCTCCCACTCCTTGCCCTCGGAACGATTGGCGCCCAGCTCGACGTTGTCGCCGGTCAGGTAGCGGGTCATGAAGGTCAGGCCGGGGATGCCGATGGAGGCGAAGTTGAAGTCGTAGCGCGCCTGCCAGGACTTCTCGTCCTTGTTGGCGAAATCGCTGATCTGCACGTAGTTGACCAGGAAGGGGTCGGTGCCGTTGATGTAGGCGAAGCCGGTGTCGCCGCTCATCTTCTGGTAGCCCAGGCCGAAGCTGTGGCCGCCCAGGCCGTAGGTGAGCATGGCACCGAGGGCCTTGTTGTCGACGTTGCTGCGCGAGCCGTCGTCGGTGGAGCGGGCATAGCGCAGGTCGGTCTTCAGGCTCTGCTTGTCGCCCAGCGGCAGCACATGCACCAGGTTGAAGGAGTTCTGCTTGTACAGATCCTCCAGGTTGGAGTGGTAGTAGGACGCGGTCAGGTCCTGGGTGAGCTTGTAGCTGCCGCCGAGGAACTGGAAGGAATCGGTCGTGGTGCCGCCGGTGGTGGTGATGCCGCGTTGACCGCCCCGGGTGATGGCGATGTCCTCGAAGTCGCCGGAGTTGCGGTGGTTGACTTCGCGCAGGTAGCCGCCATCCAGGGTCAGGCCATCGATCTCCTGGGAAACCAGGTGGCCGCCCTTGAACACCTGCGGGGTCAGGCGGCTGTCGCTGGAGGCGATGGCCATGTTCTTGAACTGCATGCTGCCGGCCCGCAGGGTGCTCTTGGAGGCCTTGACCTTGGCGGCGACGGCCAGGTCGGAGGAGTAGTCCTGGGAGCCGCCCGACGACTGATCGGGCACCAGCAGGCCGCTGCCGGCGGTGCCGTCGCCGGAGTCCAGCTTGAAGCCGAGCATGCCGATGGCGTCCAGGCCGAAGCCCACGGTGCCTTCGGTATAGCCCGACTCCATGCGCAGGATGAAGCCCTGGGCCCACTCTTCCTGCTTGGCCTGGCTCGGGGTCGGCCGGCTGTCCTGACGGAAATCGCGGTTGAAGTAGAAGTTGCGCGCCTCCAGGCTGGCCTTGCTGTCCTTGATGAACTCGGCCTGGGCCAGCGGGCTCAGGGACAGGGTGCCGGCGGCGATGGCCAGTGCCAGGGTGGTCTTTCTCATCGTGATTTACTCCAGTGTTTTAGGGGTGACACACCGGCCCGGCGCAGGCTTCGCAACGAAGAGGCAGGCGCGAGCCGAATCCGATCGCCACAGCGCCCCGCCCTGGGCGGCCGTCATAAGGCTGTCCGGGACGATGGAACGAGGCTGGGCGAGGATGCTTCAGGGGCGCGGGACGGGCCGCCGACCGCGGGCGAATGGAGCGGGCCTGGGGGCGATGGAACAGCAGCAGGAGAGGTTCATCGGCGCGGGTCTCTTCATTGTTATTGTGCGCCAGCCCAGGGGGCCGGCTTGGGTCTGAAGAGCCATAGGCAGATACTGTGCCAGAAGCCAAGGCGCACCTAAGAAAGGCTCTGGCTCAAGGGGGCGGCAGCTGTGTCAGGGCCGCGAGGGGCCGAGGGGCCACGGCGAGTGGGCGGCTTTCCGCCCACTCGAAGCGCGCCATAGGCGGATTATCGCCATAAGCTGGCGCTAGCCACGGACGATCTGGTTCTTGCCCTGGCGCTTGGCCAGGTACATGGCCGCATCGGCGCGGGCGAACAGCGCATCCAGGCTCTGATCGCTGCGCTCCAGGCTGGTCAGGCCCTGGCTGATGGTGATGCCGAACGACTTGCCCTGGTGCGCGAACCCCAGGCGCTTGACCTCGCGCTGCAGACGCTCGGCGATCTGCCCGGCCAGTGCCGGCTCGCAGCCGGGAAACAGGGCGGCGAACTCCTCGCCGCCGATGCGCCCGAACAGGTCGCCACGACGCAACACCGAGGCGCCGCATTGGGCCAGGCGCTGCAGCACCCGGTCGCCCATCTGGTGGCCGTACCTGTCGTTGATCTGCTTGAAGTCATCGATGTCGAGCAACAGAAAGGCCAAGGGCGTGCCGAACTGGCGGGCGCGCTCGAACTCGCCCAGGGCGCAGTCGAAGAAGTGCCGGCGGTTGCTGCTCTGGGTCAGCACGTCGGTGGTGGCCAGGCGGTGCAGCTCCCCCTCCAGTCGCTTCTTCTCGGTGATGTCCTCGGCGATGCCGACGATGATCTGCGCCTGTCCCGCGGCGCTCTGGTGGCTGATGAAGCACTTGTCGTTGAGCCAGCGTAACTGTCCGTCGCCGCGGATGATGCGGTACTCGCGGCTCTCCACCGCACCGACGTCCAACACCTTGGCCAGGCTCTCGGCGGCATAGTCGAGGTCATCCGGATAGATGCAGTTGCGCCACTCGTCGTAGTCGGCCAGCAGCAAGGCGGCCGAACGGCCGAAGATCTGCTCGTAGGCCGGACTGACATAGATCACCCGTTGCTGCTGCCAGTCGAAGGCCCAGAGCACGGCATTGACACTGCCGAGCAGGGTACTGAACAGCTGCTCGCGCTCACGCAGGCGTGCCACTTCCGAACGGCAATGCAACAACGCCAGGGTCAGCTCCTCCAATTCGACCGGGATAGGACTGTGCTCGTCCATAGAGCCGCTCCGAAGACTGCTGGGGGAATACCCTCAGCATAGAGCGTCACAACGAAAAAGCCCGCCGTACGGCGGGCTTGGCAGATGCGGCGCGGGCCGCTCAGTGCGCGGCGGCCGGACGCAGGGAGTAGCTCTGCAGCTGCTCGGCGAAGTCGCGCAGGGACTGGATGCCGCTGGCCTCGGCCTCGTGCACCCACTGCTTGATCGCCTCGAGCATCTCGTGGCCGTTGGAGCTGGTCTTGGCCCAGATCTGCTGCAGGGCCAGGCGCTTCTCGTAGATCACCTTGAGCGCATGGCTCTGCGCCAGCATGGCGTCGATGCGCAGCTGCTGACTGTCCTGCAGCAGGCTCGGCTCGCGGGCCAACAGGCGCTTGGCACGGCGGAACTGGTGGCGTACCGAGGCGTCGGCCTTGAGCAGCTCCTGCTTGACCAACGGGCCGATCACCAGCTTGCGGTACTGGGCCATGATCTGGAAACGGTTGTTGAGGATGGCCATGGCGGTGTCCATGTCCAGCTGGCGCTTGCCCTCGACCCGATGGGCGATCGGCGCCACCCGCTGCACCCTGGCCAGCCCCAGCAGGCTGAACAGCTTGATCCAGGCCCAGCCCATGTCGAACTCCCACTTGCGCACCGACAGCTTGGCCGAGTTCGGGTAGGTGTGGTGGTTGTTGTGCAGCTCCTCGCCGCCGATCAGGATGCCCCAGGGCAGCAGGTTGGTGGCCGCGTCGCGGCACTCGAAGTTGCGGTAACCGACGGCATGGCCCAGGCCATTGATCACCCCGGCGGCCCACACCGGAATCCACATCATCTGCACCGCCCACACGGTCATGCCGAGCACGCCGAACAGGGCCAGGTCGATGATCGCCATCAGGGTCACGCCGCCGATCGGGTAGCGTGAATAGAGGTTGCGCTCGATCCAGTCGTCGGGACAGTTCTTGCCGTAGATGCGCAGGGTTTCCGCGTTCTTCGCCTCCTCCTGGTACAGCTCGGCGCCCTTGCGCAGCACGGTACCCAGGCCCTTGATCACCGGGCTGTGCGGGTCGTCGAGGGTTTCGCACTTGGCGTGGTGCTTGCGGTGGATGGCGGTCCACTCGCGGGTGTTCTGGCCGGTGGTCAGCCACAGCCAGAAGCGGAAGAAATGCTTCAGTAGCGGGTGCAGTTCCAGGGCGCGGTGCGCCGAGTAGCGGTGCAGGTAGACGGTGACGCTGACGATGGTCACGTGCGTCAGCACCAGGGTGACCGCGATCAGTTGCCAGACCGACAGGTCGAGAAAGCCGTTGTACCACATGGGGTCGAGTACCTCTGCAAAAGTGGCGCGGCCTGTTCCAAAGTATCAGGCCGCTGAGCATTATCCCTGACCTCAGACAGAAAACCAGTTGGTCTTTTGGATAAGAATGACGCGGCTGCGCCTGTCTCTATACTGCACTGCACGCCAAAGGAGTTGACCGCCCCTCCATGAACACACGCTTAGGCGCCTCGCGCCTCACCCTGCTCTACCTGCTGGCTGCCGGCCTGTGGGTTCTGCTCGGCGACAGCTGGCTCGCCGCCCTGGAGCTCAGCAATGCCCAACTGAGCCGCCTGCAATCGGTCAAGGGCCTGCTGTTCGTCCTGCTCAGCGGCGCCCTGCTGTATGGGCTGCTGCGCGTCCAGCAGCATCGGCTGACCCGCTCCAGCCGGGACCTCGGCGCCAGCGAAGACAGCCTGCGCCAGGCCGCCGCGGTCTTCGAGTCCACGCAGGAAGGGGTGCTGGTCACCGACGCCGAGCAGCGCATCGTCCACGTCAACCCGGCCTTCAGCCGCATCACCGGCTACAGCGCCGCGGAAGTCCTTGGCCAGCGCCCCAGTCTGCTCAAGTCGGGACGGCATGACGGGGCGTTCTACCACGCCCTCTGGGAGGCCCTGCAGCGCCACGGCAGCTGGAGCGGCGAGGTGTGGAACCGGCGCAAGAGCGGCGAGATCTACCCGCAGTGGCACTGCATCCGGGCGATCCACGACGAGCAGGGGCGGATCGGCCACTATGTCGCGGTGTTTTCCGACATCAGCGCCCTCAAACGCTCCGAGCGGGAGCTGAACCAGCTGGCCCATTACGACCCCCTGAGCAACCTGCCCAACCGCCTGCTGTTCACCGAGCGCCTGGCCCACGCCTTCGACCGCACCACCCGCACGCAGTCCCACGGTGCGCTGCTGCTGATCGACCTGGACCACTTCAAGCACATCAATGAAAGCCTCAGCCACAACGTCGGCGACCTGCTGCTGCAGGCTGTCGGCGAGCGTTTCGCCGCCCAGCTGAGCGACGGCATGACCCTGGCACGCCTGGGCGGCGACGAGTTCGGCCTGCTCTGCGAACCATGCGCCAGCCCCGACCAGGCCGCCGACCTGGCCCAGCAGCTGCTGCACAGCCTGGCCAGCCCCTTCCTCCTCGCCGGCCGGGAGCTGTACATAGGCGCCAGCATCGGCATCAGCCTGTTCCCCGAGGCCATCGACAGTGTCGAGCAGGTGCTGCGCAACGCCGATTCGGCGCTGTTCAAGGCCAAGAGCAACGGCCGCGAAGGCTTCGCCTTCTATGACCAGGCGCTCACCCAGTACGCCCGGCAACGGGTCGAACTGGTCGGCGCCCTGCGCCAGGCCCTGGACAACGAACAGCTGCGCCTGCACTACCAGCCCCTGCACGACCTGCAGGACGGCCGTCTGGTCGGCGTCGAGGCCCTGGTGCGCTGGCAGCACCCGCAGCGCGGCCTGGTGCCGCCGGCGGAGTTCATCCCGATCGCCGAAGACAGCGGCCTGATCGGCGCCATCGATGCCTGGGTGCTGGAGCGGGCGTGCCGGCAGATGGTCGCCTGGCAAGCGGCCGGCGCCGGGCTGGAATTCGTCGCGGTGAACGTCTCCGCTCGGCTGTTCAACCGCGGCGAGTTGGACCTGCAGGTGACCCGGGTCCTGGCCGCGACCGGCCTGGACCCGGCCTGCCTGGAACTGGAAGTCACCGAGAGCGCTGTCATGGAGAACCCCGACGCCGCCCTGCTGCGGCTCGAACGCCTGCGCCAGCTGGGCGTGGGCCTGGCCATCGACGACTTCGGCACCGGCTACTCCTCCCTGGCCCGCCTCAAGCGCTTGCCCGTGCACAAGCTCAAGCTCGACCAGAGCTTCGTGCGCGGCCTGCCCCACGACAGCGACGATGCGGCGATCACCCGCGCGGTGATCGCCCTGGGCCAAAGCCTGGAGCTGCGGGTCGTGGCCGAGGGCATCGAGCGGCCGGAGCAGGTCGAGTTCCTCCGCCAGCTCGGCTGCGACTACGGTCAGGGCTACCACTTCGGCCGGCCGGTCACGGCCGAGCGGATCGGCCGTGCGGCGGACCCGGCGACCCTCACCAACGAACCACTGGGCGCGCTCTGATGCGGCGACGGTGGACCGGACATCCGGCCGAAGAGAGCAAGGAGCTGCCATGCGCGTGATGATTCTCGAAGACGACCCCTGGATCGCCGACCTGCTCAAGCAGGTCGTCCTCAGCCTGCGCCCGGCCGCCCAGGTCAAGTGCCTGGGCAGCGTCGCCGAGGCCCTGCTCGACTGGCAGCAGCATACCGCCGACCTGGTGATTTCCGACTGGAACCTGCCGGACGACCAGGGCACCCACCTGCTCGAACAGGTCCGCCGCGACAATCCCCAGGTACCGCTGCTGATGGTGACCGGGCGGGCCGACCGCGACAGCGTGCTGGAGATGCGCCGCCTGGGCATCAGCGCCTTCATCAGCAAACCGTTCCAGCTGCCCAAGGTGCTCGAATGCCTGGAAAAACTGCTGCCGGCCACCGAGGCCGAGGCGGCGGCCGCGGCGCCCGCCGCCGACAGTTTCATCGCGTACCTGGGCGACCTGCCGGCCAGCGCCCTGGACCTGCCCCTGCAGGCCGGCATGCTCGACGGTCTGCAGGCCGATGCCGACGAGCCGCCGAGCCTGCAGCAGCTCTGCGAACGCTGGCGGCACGACGCGGCGCTGACCGCGCGCCTGGTCGCCGCCGCCAACAACAGCCAGTACAACCGGAGCAACCGCCCCTGCATGAGCCTGGCCGAGGCCCTGCAGATCCTCGGCCCGGTCACCAGCCGCAACCTGGGCCTGGGCCTGGGCCTGCGCCCAGCCGCCGAACTGGAGGATGGCGAGCTGAAGCTGCAGGCCCAGGCCTACCTCGAGCAGGTCGAGCGCCTCGCCGAACGGGTGACCCGGCTCGCCGAACAGGCCAAACTCGACCCTGCCCCGTTGCAGTGCGCCGCAACGCTGCACCGCATCGGCGAACTGTGCGTGCTGCAGCAGGCGCAACTCTGGAAGGACGGCGGCCAGCCCCTGGACACGGAGCAGCTGCAACAGGCACTGGATCAGTGGAGCAACGAACTAGCCTTTCGCCTCAAGGCCCACTGGCGCCTGCCGACCGCCTTACGCGAGCTGATCGGCGCCTGCTATGGTCTGGCCAGCAATAACGTCAAACGAGAAACCATCGTCATGCGCCTGGCCGTCTGCGAGCAGCACCCCGAACCCGACAACGACGACCTGGCCCGCCTGCGACGCCTGGCCGGACTGAGCTGAGCACGGCCGTGAGCGGAGCGCCCACCCCAGGATGTCGTCGATGAGCCCAGCCGCCAAAGCCAACACCATTCACTGGATAGTGGTCGGCGGCAGCCTGCTCCTCGCCCTGCTCTTCAGCGCCCTCGGCTGGCAGGCGCTACGCGAACGGGAAGCCCTGTGGCAGTTGCAGATGACCCGCCAGGGTGAACTGCAGCGCCTGGCCCAGCAAGGCAGCCAGGAGCGCCTGCGGGAGCAGGCGCAGATACTCGCCGATGCCATCGCCGCCGACGCCTGGGTCGTGGAGCTGGTGCGCCAGGCCCAGGTGCTGGCGCGCGAGGGCAAGGGACCCCGCGACGCCCGCCTCGGCTATATCCGCAATCAGCTGTACACCCGCCTGGCGCCACGCTGGCGCAGCCTGCAAGCCGGTCACCCCTTCCGCCTCTATGTGCACCTGGCGCCTAGCGCCGAGGTGCTGCTGCGGGTACACCAGCCCAAGGTCTTCGGCGACCACCAGGCCGCCGGGCGACCGATGCTGCGCGACGTCCTCGACGATGGCCGCAGCCGCTCCGGCCTCGGCCTGGCGCCCGGCAACCTGGGCATGCGGGCCGTCGTGCCGCTGCAGGTGGAGCAGGCCGACGAGACGACCACGGTCGGCGCCATCGAGGTGGGGCTCGGCGTGCTCAACGACCTGCGGCAGCTCGACCTGGAGCTGGACGCCGGGGTCGCCCTGCTGGTTCGTCACAACCTGCTCGAATCGCCGGACAGCGGCGAGAGCCTGCGCGGCCTGCCCGCCCGGGACCAGCTCTGGTACCTGCTGGACGCCTCCCGCCCAGAGGTGCGTCGCTGGCAACGACAGCGGCTGTTGCCGACCCCGGACACCGGCACGACCCTCAAGCTGATCGCCGATGACGGCCATACCTACCTGCTCAACCAGATCGTCCTGTCCGGCTACCCGTACCGCCAACCGAATGCCGCGCCAGCCAAGGCCATGGCCCTGGTCTGGCGCGATGTCAGCGAGCTGTTCGCCCGCCACCAGGAGGAGAAGAAGCGGCTGATCGGCAAGTGGCTGCTGGCCTGGCTCGGCGCCGAAGCCCTGCTCCTGCTGCTGCTGTTCGCCACCCGCAACGGCACCCGGGCGCTGATGCAGCGGCACCAGCACGCGCTGCTGGACAAGCACCAGCAGAGCGAGCAGGCGCGCCAGTTGCTGACCATCATTACCCAGGCCCAGGCCGCCTACATCGACGCGCGAAACCAGTACCAGGTGTTCGCCGACCTGCTGCAGCGCATCCTCGAACTGAGCGCCAGCCCCTACGGCTTTATCGGCGAGGTGCTGCACGACGCCGACGGCCGGCCCTATGTACGCACCTATGCGCTGCGCGACCTGGCCGACCAGTCGGCGTGCGCCGAGGCCCAGCCCGCAAGCCTGGAAATTCGCGACCTGGACAGCCTGTTCGGCCAGGTCCTGGACAGTGGCCAGCCACAGATCGTCAATTCGCCGCTCGCCCCCCGGCAACCCAGCGGCCTGCCGACGACGCACCCGCCCCTGCAGGCCGCCGCCGGCCTGCCGATCTTCAGTCGTGGGCAACTGGTCGGCCTGCTCGGCCTGCTCAACCGGGTCGACGGCTATCCCCACGAGCTGATCGAGCAGCTCCATCCGCTGCTCGCCACCCTCGGCCAACTGATCGATGCGCTGCGTCGCGACCGCCAGCGCGAACACGAGCAGTTGCGTCTGCAACGCCAGCAGGGCGCGCTGCGCGCCCTCAACGAGATTGCCGCACTGCCCGAACGCAGCAGTCAGGAGCAGTTGCGCCAGGCGCTGCACCTGGGCGCGCGCTTCTACCAGCTGCCGCTGGCGATCATCAGCCAGATCGACGGCGAGGATTACCGGGTGCTGGTCCAGGTCTCGCCAGACGGCGGCCTGCAGGACGGCCAGCGCTTCGCCCTCGGCGAGACCTACTGCAGCCTCACCCTGCAGAGCGACGAGGTACTGGCCATCGCGCACATGGCGCAGTCGTCCCATGCCGGCCACCCCTGCTACCGGCAGTTCGCCCTGGAGACCTATATCGGCATCGCCATCTGGGTCGGCGGTCGGCGCTTCGGCACCCTCAACTTCTCCGCCGCCCACGCCCGCGAGCAGCATTTCGACGAGGCCGATAGGGAGTTCCTGCGGCTGTTCGCCCGCTGGGTCGGCGCCACCCTCGAGCGCCAGCGCCAGGCCCAGGCGCGCCAGGCGCTGCTGGAGCGCCTCAACGAATCCCAACGGATCGCCCGCCTGGGCCACTGGGAAGTCGACCTGCACAGCGGCCAGGCACACTGGTCCGATGTCATCTTCGCCATCTTCGGCCAGGACCCGCAGCACTTCAGCCCCAGCATGACGGCCTTCTACCAGTGCGTGCACCCCGAGGACCGCGAACTGGTCGAGGCCAGCCAGCGCCTGGCCGAGGCCGGCGGCGGGCACGAGGTGGTCTACCGCATTGCCCGCCCCGACGGCGCAATCCGCTGGATCCACGAGCTGGGACGCCTGCAGCCGGACGAGCAGGGCCGGCCACTGCGCCTGCTCGGCACCGTACAGGACATCAGCGACAGCAAGCAGCGCGACCTGGAGATCCACCGGGCCCGCAGCTTCCTCCAGGCGGTGCTCGACTCTGCCACCGGGGTCTCGATCATCGCCACCGACCCCAGCGGCCTGATCACCCTGTTCAACTCCGGCGCCGAACGCCTGCTCGGCTACCGGGCCGCGGAGATGGTCGGCCGCAGCACGCCGGCGCTGTTCCACCTGGAAAGCGAGATGCAACAGCGCAGCGCCGAGCTCGCCCAGGCCGAGGGGCGCGCGGTGACAGGCTTCGAGGTGTTCGTGCATAACCCGCGCCGCGGCGAACCCGAGACCCGGCAGTGGACCTATGTGCGCAAGAACGGACAGACCCGCACGGTGCACCTGACCGTCAGCGCCATCCGCGACGGCGCCGGCGAGATCAGCGGCTTTCTCGGCATCGCCAGCGACATCAGCGAACTGCAGCAGGCCACCCGTGCCCTGCAGAAGAGCGAGAGCCGTTTCCGCGGCATGGTCAGCAACCTGCCGGGGGTGGTCTACCGCTGCGACAACGATGTCGAGTGGACCATGCGCTATATCAGCGAGGAGATCCTCAACCTGTGCGGCTACCCGGCCAGCGACTTCGTCGACAACCGTCGGCGCAGCTACGCCAGCCTGATCCACCCGGACGACCTGCCGGATACCTACCGGATATTCGAGGCCCTCGCCCGCCAGGAAACCTTCGAGCTGACCTACCGCCTGCGCCATGCCGACGGCCACGAGGTCTGGGTACGCGGCAAGGGCCGCGGCGAGTACGACAGCCAGGGCCAGCTGCTGTGGATCTCCGGCTTCATCTGGGACATCAGCGCGCGCAAGGCGGTCGAGGACCAGCTCAAGCTCAGCCAGCAGCGCTTCAGCACGGCCTTCAGCACCGCCCCCCAGGGCATGGCCCTGGTCTCCCCGCAAGGCCAGTGGCTGGAGGTCAACGACGAGCTCTGCCGCATGCTCGACTACAGCCGCGACGAGCTGCTGCGCACCGACTTCCAGCACATCACCCACCCCGACGACCTGCAGGCCGACCTGCACAACGTCGAGGACCTGCTGCAGGGCCGGATCAACGCCTACCAGATGGAGAAACGCTACCTGAACCGGCGCGGCGAGACCGTCTGGGTGTTGCTCAGCGTCTCCCTGGTGCGCGACGGCCAGGGCCAGCCGGTGCACTTCGTCTCCCAGGTGCAGGACTTCAGCGAGCGGGTCGCCGCCGAGCGGGCCATCCGCGAGCGCGAGCACTACCTGCGCACCCTGCTCGACAACGTCCTCGACGCCATCGTCACCATCGATCAGTTCGGCCGCATCGAGACCTTCAACCGCGCCGCCGAGCAGCTGTTCGGCTACAGCCTGGAGCAGGTGCTGGGGCAGAACGTCAAGCTGCTGATGCCGGAGCCCGAGCGCTCGGCCCACGACGACTACCTGGCGCGCTACCGCCGCAGCGGCGAGGCGCGCCTGATCGGCAGCGTGCGCGAACTGGCCGGACAGCGCAGCAACGGCGAGCAGTTCGCCCTGGAGCTGGCCGTGTCGCAGATCAGTCACCAGGACGAACCGCGCTTTATCGCGGTGATCCGCGACATCAGCGAGCGCAAGCGCATCGAGCGGATGAAGGACGACTTCGTCTCCACCGTCAGCCACGAGCTGCGCACCCCGCTGACCGCCATCGCCGGCTCCCTCGGCCTGATCAACGGCGGCGTGCTGGGCGAGGTGCCCGCCACCATGCAGCAGATGCTGACGATCGCCCAGGGCAACTGCCAGCGCCTCAGCGCGCTGATCAACGACCTGCTGGACATGGACAAGCTGGCCGCCGGGCAGATGCACTTCGAACTGCGCGGGCAGGACCTGCGGCCGCTGCTCGAGCAGGCCCTGGAGCAGAACCAGCCCTATGCCCGGCAGCTGGAGGTTGCCCTCGAGCTGCGCGAGGGCGCCGACACGCCCTGGGTGCGGGTCGACGCGCAGCGCCTGCTGCAGGTGCTGGCCAACCTGCTGTCCAATGCGGCGAAGTTCTCCCCTCCCGGCCAGGTGGTCGAGCTGGACGCGCAGCCCTGCGCGGGCGGCGTGCGGGTCAGCGTGCGCGACCGCGGGCCGGGGGTGCCGGAACGCTTCAAGCAGCGCCTGTTCGGCAAGTTCTCCCAGGCCGATTCCACCGATACCCGCACCAAGGGCGGCACCGGCCTCGGCCTGGCCATCAGCAAGGCGATCATCGAACGCATGGGCGGGCGCATCGGCGTCGACTCGGTCGAGGGCCAGGGCGCCACCTTCTGGTTCGAGCTGCCGGAGGTCGCGACATGACGGGCCTGGCCCGCCAGAGCGCCAAGTCGCGACGACGGCGCACGCTGAACTGGGCGATCAGCCTCGGCCTGCTGCTGCTGCTCGGCCTGGGCGTGGAACTGCTGCTGCAGCAATATGCCCTGCGTCAGCTCGAAACCGCCCAGCAGCGCCTCACCGCCCGCGCCGGCGAGGTGCGCGCGGTGCTGCTCAGCGAGCTCAACGCCACCCTGCACCTGGCCACCGGCCTGGCCTCCTATATCGGCGCGCGCCAGGGCCAGGTGCACTCGCCCGAGCTTCAGCCCTGGCTCGATGGCCTGCTACGCCAGGGCCGGCATATCCGCAACATCGGTCTGGCACCGGACAACCGCATCAGTTTCGTCTACCCCCTGGCCGGCAACGAGCGCGCGCTGGGCCTCTACTACCCCGACCAGCCCCAGCAATGGCCGGCGGTGCAGCGCGTCATCGCCAGCCGCGAACCGGGACTGGACGGCCCGTTGCAGCTGGTCCAGGGTGGCAACGGGCTGATCTACCGGGTGCCGGTGTTCCTCGGTAACGACAGCTATTGGGGGCTGATCAGCACGGTGATCGACTTCGACCGCCTCTATGCGCGGGTCGAACAGGTGGCGCGCCAGCTCGACCTGCTGATCCGCCTCGAA
This sequence comes from Pseudomonas sp. MBLB4123, assembly GCF_051904775.1. Classification (NCBI taxonomy): domain Bacteria; kingdom Pseudomonadati; phylum Pseudomonadota; class Gammaproteobacteria; order Pseudomonadales; family Pseudomonadaceae; genus Pseudomonas; species Pseudomonas sp. MBLB4123. The sequence continues at coordinate 3,630,699 of NZ_CP196711.1, read as the reverse complement.
CGCCTCGACGAAGCCGGGGCGGCCAGCCTGATCAAGGGCCATGACCCGGCCGGCGCCCCTACCGTGGCCCTGCAGGTACGCCTGGCCGGCGCCCACTGGCGGCTCGAAGCCCGCGAGGCCCAGACCCAGCCCTCGAGTCTGCTCTGGCTGCGCGTGCTCGGCTGGGGCCTGGCCCTGGCAGTGAGCGCGCTGATCGGCCTGACCCTGCACGGCCAGCACCGCCAGGCCAGCCTGCTGCTGGCCCTCAACCAGAGCCAGCGGCAGTTCCGCCGGGCCTTCGAGCAGGCCCCCCAGGGCCTGGCCCTGCTCGACGCAGAGGGTCGCCTGCTGTCCGTCAACCGCACCCTGTGCCGCCTGCTGCAACGCGAGCCGGGCAGCCTGGTCGGCCACCGTCTCGCCCAGTTCGGCGGCGCCGAGCTGGAGGTCGGGCTCAACGGGCTGCTCGCCGAGGGGGGCGAAGGACAGGCGCGCGGCCGCCAGCTGTGCCTGTTCGACGCCCAGGGCGAGCCCATCGACATCGAACTCAGCGCCGCCGCACTGGACGACGATGCCCCCGAGCAGCCCAGGTGGATCCTCCACCTGCAGGACATTCGCGAGAGCAAGCGCCTGCTGCGCCTGCAGAACGAATTCGTGTCCACCGTCAGCCATGAACTGCGCACCCCGCTCACCGCCATTCGCGGCCCGCTGGAGCTGATCAATGCCGGGGCCCTCGGCGAAGTCCCCGCCGCCATGCGGCAGATGCTGCAGATTGCCGGCGACAACAGCCAGCGCCTGGCCCTGCTGATCAACGACCTGCTGGACATCGGCAAGCTCGAAGCCGGGCGCATGCTCTTCGACTGCCGGACCCACGCCCTGCAGCCGCTGATCGAACAGGCGCTGCAGGCCAACCAGGCCTATGCCGCCGACTACGGGGTGCGGCTCAGACAGATCGGCGCCTGCCCGGACTGGGTGCGGGTCGACGAACGCCGCCTGCAACAGGTGCTGAGCAACCTGCTGGCCAACGCCGCCAAGTTTTCCCCGCGGGGGACGGACGTGGAACTCTTCACCGAGCGCCGCGGGCAGTGGCTACGCCTGCACGTGCGCGACCGCGGCCCGGGCATCGCGGCCGCCTTCCGCCCGCGGATCTTCCAGAAATTCGCCCAGGCCGACGCCTCCGACAGCCGTCAGCAGAGCGGTACCGGCCTGGGCCTGGCGATCAGCAAGGAACTGGTGGAACAGATGGGCGGGCAGATCGGTTTCGACTCCGTGGAAGGCCAGGGTGCTATCTTTTGGCTGGAACTGCCGCGGGTCGACGCCAGCGAGGGACAGCCGCCATGACGCCGCCCCTGCGCCAGCCTTCGCGCTGCCAGACAGCACACGGAAGCCGGTGCCGCCCCCCGGAGCGGCACCTCGCCAAGGAACAGCCATGAACACCCCCTCCCCTAGTCTGCGCGACGCCAGCCTGCAGGCCCTCTTCAGCCGGCGCAACGCCCTGGCCTGGGCGGTCCTGGCCATCGCCCTGCTGGCCAACCTGGCCAGCTGGCTGTACCTGCAGCAACGCGAGCACCTCGCCGCCCTGCGTCAGTTCGACCAGTTGGCGAGCGAGGTCAGCGAGGCGATCGGCAAGCGCATGAAGGATCACGAGCAGATCCTCCTGGGCGCCGCCGGTCTGTTCGACGCCAGCCAGCAGGTCGACCGCCGCGAGTGGCGCACCTACTACCAGCGCCTGGCGCTGGCCGCCCACTACCCCGGCATCCAGGGCGTCGGCTACGCCCAGATGCTGCAACCCGAAGAGGTGGCGCAGTACGAGACCGCGATACGCGGCGAAGGCTTCCTCAACTTCCGCCTGCACCCGCCCGGTGAGCGGCCGCTGTACAGCTCGATCCGCTTTCTCGAACCCCTGAGCGGTCGCAACCTGGCCGCCTTCGGCTACGACATGCTGTCCGAATCGACCCGCCGTGACGCCATGCTGCTCGCCGCGCGCAGCGGCAAGACGCGCATCACCGCCCGGGTCACCCTGCTGCAGGAGACCCACGGCAAGGTCCAGGCCGGGCTGCTGATGTACGTGCCGGTGTATCGCCCGGGCCTGCCCCTGGATGGCTCCGAGCAACGCCTGGCGGCCCTGCGCGGCATCGTCTACAGCCCCTATCGGATGGACGACCTGATGGCCGGCATCCTCGGCCACCAGGCCCCGCAGCTGGACTTCAGCATCTACGACGGCGCCGAGCCGCAGACCGAGGCCCTGCTGTTCAGCACCCGGGAGGGCGACGCTCGACGCGCCCCCGAGTTCGGCAAACGGCTGCAGCTCGAACTCTACGGCCAGCGCTGGACCCTGACCTTCGCCAGCCTGCCGGCCTTCGAGGACAGCTACCACAATGCCGGGCCCCTGATGCTGCTGGGCCTCGGCGTCAGCCTGCTGCTGTTCGTGCTGGCCTCGCTGCTGACCCTGCGCCGGGAGCAGGCCGAGGCCCTGGCGCGCAAGATGACCGAGCAGATCCGCCAGAACGCCGAGGCCCTGCGCCAGAGCGAGGAGCGCCAGCGCCTGGTGCTCAAGGGCAGCAATGACGGCTGGTGGGACATCGACCCGCAGGCCGGCAGCCTGTTCGCCTCGGCCCGCGCCTGGGAGATGCTCGGCTACCCCCCCGACGAGCGCCCGCAGCCCGCCCAGCACTGGCTGAAACTGATGCTGCCCGCCGACCTCGACGCCCTGCAGGACGGCCTGCGCCAGGCGGCGGACGCCGGCGACGAGTGGTTCAGCCGCGAAGCGAGCATGCAGCACCGCGGCGGACACCAGGTGCCGGTGCTGCTGCGCGGCTATATCCAGAGCGATGCCCAGGGCCGGCTGCAGCGCCTGAGCGGCACCATGCTCGACTTGAGCGAACGCAAACGCATCGAACGCCTGAAGAGCGAGTTCGTCTCCACCGTCAGCCATGAGCTGCGCACCCCGCTGACCTCCATCTCCGGCGCCCTGGGCCTGGTCAATGGCGGCGCCATCGGCGCAGTGCCGGCGCCGATGGCGCAGATGCTGCGAATCGCCCAGCAGAACTGCCAGCGCCTCGGCCTGCTGATCAACGACCTGCTGGACATGGAGAAACTGGAGGCCGGCAGGATGACCTTCGACCTGCTGAATCAGCCGCTGAAGCCGCTGATCGAGGAGGCCCTGGCCGCGAACCAGGCCTACGCCGAGCAGCACGGCGTGTCTTTCGCCCTCGACCAACCGGGCGACATCTGGGTGCGGGTCGATGCCGTGCGCCTGCAGCAGGTACTCGCCAACTTCCTCTCCAACGCCATCAAGTTTTCCCCGCGCGGCTCCGGCGTGCATCTGCACAGCGAGTTGCGCGGCCAGCGGGTGCGGGTCAGCGTCAGCGATCGCGGCCCCGGCATACCCGAGGCGTTCCACGCGCGCATCTTCCAGAAGTTCGCCCAGGCCGACGGCTCGGACCGCCGCGAGCAGGCCGGCACCGGCCTGGGCCTGGCGATCAGCAAGGAGCTGATCGAGCGCATGGACGGCAGCGTCGGCTTCCATTCGCTGCCCGGCGAAGGCGCGACCTTCTGGTTCGAACTGCCCCTGCTCGAGGTGCAGCAGATGGCGCCTGATCAGCACACGACCGCACCGCGCCTGCTGGTGGTGGAGGACGAGCCGAGCATCGTCCACCTGTTGCAGGCGATGCTCGGCCATGCCGGCTACCGGGTCGACAGCGTCTTCAGCGAGGCTCAGGCCCTGTCGCGTCTGGCCGAACAGCACTACACCGCCATGACCCTCGACCTGCGCCTGAGCGACGGCCACGGCCTGGCCCTGATCCGCGAGGTGCGCGCCAACCCGGCCACCCGCACGCTGCCGATCCTGGTGATCTCGGCCTATTGCGACGAGGGCCGCAAGCTGCTCGACGACCGCAGCGCCATCGCCTGGCTGGACAAGCCGTTCAGCAACGCCCAGTTACTGGGCACCCTGGAGCGCTGCCTGCGCGACGCGTCCAGCCCGCACACAACCGAGGCCAACGACCATGACACCGCGCACTGATCCCCAGCATCGCCGGCCCCCGCGAGCGGAGCGCACTATCCCCCTTGGCCCGCAGAGGACCTGCAGATGAGCCCCATGCCCAGCGGCGCGCCCCTGCCCATCGACGAAGCCGCGCGGCTCGCCGAGCTGCGCCAGTACGCCCTGCTCGACAGCCCGGCCGAACAGGCCTACGACGATCTCACCCAGCTCGCCGCCCAGCTGTGCGACACCCCCATCGCCCTGATTTCCCTGGTCGACGAGCAACGGCAGTGGTTCAAGAGCCGGGTCGGCCTGGATGCCTGCGAAACGCCGCGCCAATTCGCCTTCTGCGCCCATGCCATCCTCGCCGACCGGCTCTTCGAGGTCGGCAACGCCCTGGAAGATCCGCGCTTCCACGACAACCCGCTGGTCACCGGCGCGCCGCATATCCGCTTCTACGCCGGCATGCCGCTGACCACCGGCAGCGGCCACAGGCTCGGCACCCTGTGCGTGATCGACAGCCGCCCGCGCCAACTGACGGCGCAGCAACGCGACGGCCTGCAGCGCCTGGCCCGACAGGTCGTGCAGCTGTGCGAGCTGCGCCTGAGCAATCGCCGCCAGGTCGAGCAGGCCGCGCTGCAACGGGCGATCCTCAGCAGCGCCGGCAGCGCCATCGTCACCACCGACCCGGCCGGCAGCATCATCAGCATCAACCCGGCCGCCGAGCAGCTGCTCGGCTACCGCCAGCACCAGCTGCTCGGCCAGCCGCTGGTGCCCACCCTGCTCAGCGCCGCGCAGCTGGCCGGGCATAGCGCCGGCGACGAGCCGCCGGCGGGCGCGGCCAGCGACTTGGCGGCATTGCTGGCGAGCGCCGCGTGCGACCAAGACGAGCCGCTCGAGTGTACCTATCCGCACCGGGACGGTAGCCGGCTGTCGCTGCTGCTGACCATCTCGGCGATCCACAGCCCCGTCGACCAGCTGCTCGGCTTCGTCATCATCGCCCAGGACCTCAGCCCGCTCGCGGCGGCCCAGCGGCGCCTGCGCCACATCGCCGCGCAGATACCGGGCATGGTGTTCCAGGCCCAGTTGCACAGCCAGGGCACGGTGCTGTTCCCCTATGCCAGCGCAGGCATCGAGGACATCTACGGCCTGGCTCCCGGGGATGTGCGCGCCCGCAGCACGGCGATCTTCGCCGCCATCCACCCGGACGACCGCGCGGCCGTTACCGCCTCCATCCTGCGCTCGGCCGAAGAGCTCAGCCAATGGCAGCAGCAGTACCGTGTACAGCACCCGCGCAAGGGCCTGATCTGGGTCGAAGGCAAGGCCACCCCGCAGCGTCAGGGCGATGGCTCGGTGGTCTGGCACGGCGTGCTCACCGATATCAGCGCGCGCATGCAGCAGCAGGCGGAGCTGGAGCGGCAGGAGGAAATGAACCGGCGCCTGCTCGAGGCCCTGGCCGAGGGGGTGGTCGCCTGCGACGCCCAGGGCAACCTGACCCTGTTCAACGAGACCGCCCGGCAATGGCACGGCACCGACGTCGGCCAGCTGCCCCCCGAGCAATGGGGCGAATACTACGACCTGTTCGAGGCCGACGGCCTGACCCCGCTGGACAGCGCGCGGGTCCCGCTGCTGCGCGCCTTGCGCGGCGAGCGGGTGCGCCAGAGCGAGATCAGCATAGTCGCCAAGGGCCAGGCGCCGCGCCTGGTCACCACCAACGCCGACCCGCTGTACGCCCCGGACGGCCGCCAGCTGGGCGCGGTCGCGGTGATGCACGACATCACCGAGCACAGGCGCATCGAGCGCCTGCAGCGCGAGTTCGTCTCCGCGGTCAGCCATGAGCTGCGCACCCCGCTGACCTCGATCGCCGGCTCCCTCGGCCTGATCCAGGGCGGCGCCCTGGGCCAGCTGCCGGCGGAGATGCAGCAGATGCTGGAGATCGCCCACCACAACAGCCTGCGCCTGAGCCACCTGATCAACGACCTGCTGGACATGGACAAACTGGTCGCCGGCAAGATGAGCTTCGAGCTGGAGGACCTGGCGCTGCGCACCCTGCTCGACGACAGCCGGGTCAGCAACCAGGCCTACGCCGACCAGCACGGCGTGCACCTGGTACAGGGCCCGGCGCCCGAAGTGCGGGTGCGCACCGATGCCATGCGGGTGCAGCAGGTGCTGGCCAATTTCCTCTCCAACGCCATCAAGTTTTCCCCCCGCGGCGCCCAGGTGCAGCTCAGTGCCGCGATGCGGGGCCAGCGGGTACGGATCAGCGTATCCGACCAGGGCCCCGGCATCGCCGAGCAGTTCCGCGCCCGGATCTTCCAGAAGTTTTCCCAGGCCGACGCCACCGACAGCCGACAGAAAGGCGGCACCGGCCTGGGCCTGGCCATCAGCAAGGAGTTGATCGAGCGCCTGGGCGGACGCATCGGCTTCGACTCCGTCGAAGGCCAGGGCGCCACCTTCTGGTTCGAGCTGTCCACCCTGGATGCGCCCCACGCCGAGCCCGGCCCCGACGGCGAGAACGACCCGCGCCCCTGCCTGCTGGTGGTCGAGGACGACGCGGATATCGCCCAGCTGCTGGACCAGCTGCTGAGCCAGGCCGGCTACCGCGTGGTGCTCGCCGCCAGCCTGCAGCAGGCGCGGACACGCCTGGCGCAGCAGCCCTTCGCCGCCCTCACCCTGGACCTGAGCCTGCCGGACGGCAACGGCCTGCAACTGATCCGCGAGCTGCGCGACGCCCCGGCCACCGCCGAGTTGCCGGTACTGGTGATCTCTGCCGCCTGCGAAGACGGGCGGTTGAAGTTGCAGGGCGGCGTCCAGGCCATCGACTGGCTGGACAAGCCGTTCGATCCGCAGCGCCTGCTGAGCCGCATTCGCCTGGCCCTGCAGGGGCTGCCGGGGCAACCCCGGGTGCTGCACATCGAGGACGACGCCGACCTGCGCCTGGTGATCGCCGAGCAGGGCCGTGGGCTGGCCGAGTTCGTCGCCGCCGGCAGCCTCAAGGAGGCGCGCCAGCGCCTGCAACAGGGCCGCTTCGACCTGGTGCTGCTGGATCTCGGCCTGCCCGACGGCAATGGCGTGGAACTGCTCGAAGAACTCCACCAGCAGCATCCCGAGCTGCCGGTGGTGGTACTCTCGGCCCAGGAACTGCCTGCCGAGCAGTTCGGCCGGGTGGAAGCCGCCCTAGCCAAGTCGCGCGGCAATGCGCAACACTTCCTGCAACTGCTCGGCCGCCTACTGCCCGCCAAGGAGAACCGGCATGCCTGAACTGAACCGCATCCTGCACGTGGAAGACGACACCTCGATCCAGGCCGTGGCCAAGGTCGCCCTGGAGGCCGTCGGCGGCTTCAAGGTGCTCAGCTGCTCGTCCGGCCAGGAGGCCCTGGACCAGATCCAGGGCTTCGCCCCCGACTTCATCCTGCTGGACGTGATGATGCCCGGCATGGACGGCCCGCAGACCCTGGAGCGGCTGCGCACGCTGGTGGACATCGACCTGATCCCGGTGGCCTTCATGACCGCCAAGGTGCAGCCGGCCGAGATCCAGCACTATCGCAGCCTGGGCGCCCGCGACGTGATCATCAAGCCCTTCGACCCGATGCAGCTGGCGGCCCAGGTGCGACAGATCTGGAGCCAGGTCCATGGTTGAGCGCACCGAAGCGGGCGCCGAGCTGCAGCGCCACCTGCAGCAGCTCGGCGAACAGTTCGCCGAACGCCTGAAACAGGAGCTGCCGCAGCTGGCCGACAAGGCCCAGCAGCTGCTGCACGCCTGCACGCCGGACGAGCAACAGCGCCACCTCAACAACCTGCGCGACCAGCTGCACAGGCTGGCCGGCACCGCCGGCACCTTCGGCTTCGCCAGCCTCGGCGAACGCGCCCGCGAGCTGGAGCTGCAGGCCGAACAGTGCCTGGCCAGCCTGCAACAGAAGCAGCAAGGCCTGCACAGCTTCATCGACAACCTGCAGCAGCTGACAAGCCAGCAGTACCAGGCCGAACCGGCGAGCAACAGCCCGCCGGCCATGCCCAGGAGCGGCCGTGCCGACCGCGAGGAGCAGTGGATCTACATCCTCGAGGACGAGGCCTGCGTCGGCGAGAACATGCGCCTGACCCTGAGCAACTTCGGCTACCACGCCGAACACTTCGCCACCATCGAGGCGCTGGACGCCGCCATCGGCCAGCGCCTGCCCGACGCCCTGATCGTCGACGTCAACCTGGAAGGCGCGCAGCAGACCGGGCTGACCTACGCCGCCGCCCTGCAGCGGCGCCTCGACGCGCCCCTGCCGGTGCTGGTGATCAGCACCCAGGACGACTTCGCCACCCACCTGGAGGCGGTGCGCGTCGGCGCCACCGGCTTCTTCACCAAGCCGGTGGACATCCCCCAGCTGGAAAACCGCCTGGAGCGCTGCTTCGCCCAGCAGCAGGGCGAGCCCTACCGGGTGCTGATCATCGACGACGACCATGAACTGGCCAGCCGCTACAGCCTGGTGCTGCGCGCCGCCAACATGCTGGTGGAGATGACCCAGGACCCGGCGGACATCTTCCAGCGCATGCGCGAGTTCAACCCGGAAGTGGTGCTGTTGGATGTCAACATGCCCGGCTGCACCGGTCCCGAGCTGGCCCAGATCATCCGCTTCAACGACGACTGGCTGCGCGTGCCGATCATCTACCTGTCGGCGGAAACCGATATCGCCCGGCAGATGAACGCACTGATGATGGCCGGCGACGACTTCGTCACCAAGCCGCTGTCCGACAACGCCCTGGTCACCACGGTGTTCGCCCGCGCCCAGCGCGCCCGCCTGCTGAGCAACGCCCTGTCCCGCGACAGCCTGACCGGGCTGCTCAAGCACGCCGACATCAAGGAGCAGGTGGCCATCGAGCTGGAGCGCGCCCGGCGCAGCGGCAACCGCGCCAGCGTGGTGATGCTGGACATCGACCACTTCAAGAAGGTCAACGACAACTACGGCCACACCGCCGGCGACAACGTCATCCGCGCCCTGGCCAACCTGCTGCGCCAGCGCCTGCGGCGCATCGACAGCCTCGGCCGTTACGGCGGCGAGGAGTTTCTCGCGGTGCTGCCGGATTGCTCGACGGCGCAGGCCCAACGGATTCTCGACGAAATCCGCGAGCGCTTCGCCGGGCTGCGCTTCATCGCCGAGGGCGTTGAGTTCACCGTGACCCTCAGTGCCGGCATCGCCTGCACCGACCTCGACAGCAGCGCCGGCGAACTGCTGGAGCGCGCCGACCGCGCGCTGTACGCGGCGAAGAACGGCGGGCGCAACCAGGTTCGCCAGGCCGAATGAGCGACGCTGCCGCGGGTCGATCGACCCGCGGCTTGGCTGCATGAATTTTATGGCGTATATTTTCATGAAATAAATATTTAGTTATTTCATGAGGCCGCCATGTTCAAGCAGTCCGCCCAGCATGTAGCCAGCTACTACGCCGGCACCTTTCCCGCCGCCATCCCCCTGCGCCCGACCCTGAGCGGCCACGAAGACTGCGAGGTGCTGATCGTCGGCGCCGGCTTCAGCGGCCTGCACAGCGCCCTGCGCCTGGCCCTGGCCGGCAAGCGGGTGTGCCTGCTGGAAGCCAGCCGGGTGGCCTGGGCGGCTTCCGGGCGCAACGGCGGCCAGGCGCTGCTCGGCTGGTCCTGCGACATGCCGCCGCTGGAGCGGGCCCTGGGCCAGGAGCGCAGCCGCCGCCTGTGGGACAGCATGCGCTGGGCCGCCGCCGAGTTGCGCGAGCTGCCGCAGCGCCATGGCTTCGCCATCGACTACCGCCAGGGCAGCCTGTGGGCCGCGGTGCAGCAGCGCCGCGTCGGCCAGCTGGAACAGGCGCGGATCGAGGCCGAGGAGAAATGGGGCTACCACGATCTGCGCCTGATTGCCCGGGAGGAGCTGAGCGAGTGGATCGCCAGCCCGCGCTACCTGGCCGCGCTCTACGACCCCGAGGCCGGCCACCTCAACCCGCTGAAACTGGCCCAGGGCCTGGCCGCGGCCATCGAGCGGGCCGGCGGGCGCATCTACGAACAGAGCCGCGTGCTCGACTACCGCGAGACCGCCGCCGGCTACGTCGCCCGCACCGAGCGCGGCGAGGTGCGCGGCGACGTCCTGGTGCTGGCCTGCAACGCCTATATCGACCGCCTCGACCGCCGCCTGGCCGGGCGCCTGCTGCCGGTCGGCTCCTACCAGGTGGCCACCGCGCCGCTGGCCCCCGAGCTGGCCCGCTCGCTGCTGCCCCACGACAGCTGCGTGATCGACAACCAGTTCGTCCCCGACTACTTCCGCCTGACCCCGGACCAGCGCCTGCTGTTCGGCGGCGGCTGCACCTACCTGGGCGGCATCCCCAAGGACGTCGCCGCGGCCACCCGCCCCTACCTGGAGCGGGTCTTCCCGCAGCTGCGCGGGGTCGAGCTGGAGTTCGCCTGGGGCGGGCACATCGACTGCAGCATGAAGCGCACCCCGGACATCGGCCGCCAGGGCCAACGCTACTGGCTGCAGGGCTTCTCCGGCCACGGCGTGCTGCCGACCCTGGCCGGCGCCCGGGCGGTGAGCGATGCCATCCTCGGCGACGACGGGCTGCTGGCGCTGTACCAGGCCCTGGACAACCCGCGCTTCCCCGGCGGCGCCCTGCTGGCCGCGCCGCTGGAGGCCGCCGGCAAGGCCTGGTACCGGCTGCGCGACGTGATTTGACCCCTGGACAGGAACGGCGCCCAGCGTTTTCCGGCAACCGAATCGAGGACAACGACATGGACATGCAAGAAGAAATCGAAGGTCTGGCGATCCTGATTCGCGACCTGCGCAAGCACAAGAACCTCACCCTCGGCGAACTCGCCGAGCGCATCGGCCGCTCGGTGGGTTTCCTCTCCCAGGTCGAGCGCGGCCTGTCACGGCCGACCGTCGCCGACCTCACCGCGATCAGCGAGACCCTGGGGGTGCCGACCACCTACTTCTACAGCCTGAGCAAGCCGCGTGCGCTGCCCTGGGTGACCCGCCCCGGCGAGCGCCGCACCCTGTACTACGGCGGCGGCATCACCGACGTGCTGGTGTCGCCGCACATGGCGGCCGGCTTCTCCATGCTCGACAGCCACCTGGAGCCCGGCGCCAACAGCGGCGAGGGCCACCTCAACGACAGCGACGAGCAGGGCGGCTTCGTCCTCGCGGGCGAGCTGACGATCTGGCTGGAGGGCAGCGACGAGCCGGTGAGCCTCGGCCCCAACGACGGCTTCCAGCTGCCGCCGCACACCCAGTTCCGCTACGCCAACCTCACCGACCAACCGACGCGGGTGCTCTGGGTGTTCCGCTAACCCAGGCCCGCAGGACCCCACGCCATGACCACGACCCCCAGTTTCCCCGACCTGCTCAGCGAAGTGCGCGCCTTCCGCGCCCAGCACCCCGCGGTGCGCTACGTCGACCTGATCAGCCTGGACATCCCCGGGCACTTCTACGGCAAGCGCTACCCCATCGACATGCTCGAGAAGGTCGCCGCCGGCAGCCCCCTGAAACTGCCGCAGAACTGCGTGCTGTTGGGCGTCCAGGGCGGCCTCTACCCGATCGGCGACTACTGCTTCGCCGACGGCGACCCGGACGCGCCGCGCCGCCTGATCCCCGGCACCCTCAAGCCGGTGCGCTGGGAGCAGCAGCCCCTCGGGCAGATGCTGATCAGCTCCGACGGCACAGACGCGCCCATCGAGTTCGAGCCGCGCGAGGTGCTGGCCCGGGTGCTGGCGCGCCTGGAGGCCCGCGGCATCCGCCCGGTGGTGGCCTTCGAGTTGGAGTTCTACCTGTTCGCCCGCAAGCTCGAGAACGGCCTGCCGCAGTTCCCCCGCGACCCGCTGAGCGACGACGCCGACGACCAGCCGAACATGCATATCGAGCGCCTGTCGCGCTTCTCGGACGTGCTCGACGAGATGGTCCTGGCGGCGAACGAGCAGGGGGTGGACGCCAACGTGATCACCGCCGAGCTCGGCCCGGGGCAGTTCGAGATCAACTTCGGCCATTGCGACGACGGCCTGCGCGCCGCCGACTGGGCCGCCCTGTTCTGCCGCAGCAGCCGCGGCGTGGCGCTCAAACACGGCTACCGGGCCAGTTTTATGAGCAAGCCCTACCTGGACGCCCCGGGCAGCGGCATGCACGTGCACGTCAGCCTGTACGACCGGGACGGCCGCAACCTGCTGGCCGCCGACCAGCAGCGCCCGCTGCGCCACGCCGTGGCCGGCTGCCTGGAGCTGCTGCCCCACTGCATGCCGATCTTCGCCGCCAACCACAACGCCTTCCGCCGCTACGGCGCCATGGTCAACGCCGCCAGCCGCGCCAGCTGGGGCTTCGAGGACCGCGACGCGTGCATCCGCATCCCCGAGTCGGACGGCAAGAACCTGCGCATCGAACACCGCCTGGCCGGCGCCGACGCCAACCCCTACCTGGTGCTGGCCGCCATTCTCACCGGCATGGAACACGGCCTGGACGCCGCCCGCGAGCCCATCGCCCCGCTCAACGACGACCGTGCCAGCGGCATCGACTTCCCTCAGGACATGCTCTCGGCCGTGGCGGCCATGCGCGCGCACCCGGCGGTCAACCAGGGCCTGGGCAGCGAGTTCGTCATGGTCTATTGCGAGAACAAGCGCCAGGACCACCTGGCCTTCATGCACGAGGTCAGCGCCCGGGAATACCGCTGGTTTCTCTGAGCCGGCGGCGCGGCCGGAAGGTTGCTCAGCCCAGGGCCAGGTGCAGCAGCAGCCCGGCCAGGGCGCAGGCGCCGAGCACCTCCACCACCCCGCGCTTGTAGCGCAGCAGCGCCACGGCCGCGGCCAGGGCGATCAGCGCCGAGGGCCAGTCGAAGGCGCCGGCGAAGCCCTGGGGCCAGAGCACATGGTAGGCGAAGAACAGCGCCAGGTTGAGGATCACCCCGACCACCGCGGCGGTGATGCCGGTCAGCGGCGCGGTGAACTTCAGCTCGCCATGGGTCGACTCCACCAGCGGGCCGCCGGCGAGGATGAACAAAAACGACGGCAGGAAGGTGAACCAGGTGACCAGGCAGGCGGCCAGCGCGCCGCTGAGGAAGGCCGCGTCGCCGGCCAGCATCGGCTGCAGGTAGGCGCCGACGAAGGCGACGAAGGCCACCACCATGATCAGCGGCCCCGGCGTGGTCTCGCCCAGGGCCAGGCCGTCGATCATCTGCGCCGGGCTCAGCCAGCCGTAGTGACCGATGGCGCCCTGATAGACATAGGGCAGCACCGCGTAGGCGCCGCCGAAGGTCAGCAGCGCCGCCTTGGTGAAGAACCAGGCCATCTGCGTCAGGGTCCCCTGCCAGCCGTACAGGGCGCACAGCAGGGCCATCGGCAGCAGCCACAGGGCGGCGCCCACGGCGAGGATCAGGGCCAGGCGCGAGACACGAAAACGCGCATGCTGCGGCGTCGGCGTGTCGTCGTCGATCAGCGCCGGGCCGTAGGACGGCCTGGCCGCGCCGTGGCCGCCGCCGACGCTGAACTGCGCCGGCAACAGGCGGCCGCCCAGGTAGCCGAGCAGCGCGGCGCCGAGGACGATCAGCGGAAAGGGCAGATTCAGGGCGAAGATGGCGACGAAGGCCGCCGCGGCGATGGCCCACAGCCAGTGGTTCTGCAGCGCCCGCGCGCCGATGCGCAGGGCCGCCTGCACCACGATGGCGGTGACCGCCGGCTTGATGCCGTAGAAGATCCCGGCCACCAGCGGCACATCGCCGAAGGCGATATAGACCCAGGACAGGCCGATCAGCAGCAGCAGCGAGGGCAGCACGAACAGCGCCCCGGCGATCAGCCCGCCCCAGGTGCGGTGCAGCAGCCAGCCGATGTAGGTGGCCAGCTGCTGGGCCTCCGGCCCCGGCAGCAACATGCAGTAGTTCAGGGCATGCAGGAAGCGCCGCTCGGAGATCCAGCGGCGCCGTTCGACCAGCTCCTGGTGCATGATGGCGATCTGCCCGGCCGGGCCGCCGAAGCTGATCAACCCCAGCTTGAGCCAGAAGGCCAGGGCCTGCAGCAGGCTGACGGAGGACGGCGGGGCGTGTTCGGCGGGCTCGGCCATGGGTGGGCGTCCAGTCGGGGGCGGGGTGACGCACTATAACCCGTGGCGCCAGACGCCGTGTTACAGGCCTCCGGCGTCGTGGTGCGAACTCCCGCCCGGTCCTTGGATGGGGTTAAATAGAGGCCTTCCTCTCGTCCAGCGGCCGCCCCGTCCCATGCCCTACGATGCCGAGCAACTGCAGCAGATCAGCGCCCTGACCCTGGCCCACTACCAGGACCACGCCGAGGGTTTTCGCGAGGGCACCCGCGACCACGACGTGAGCCAGAACATCGCCGCCCTGCTGCGCCATATCCGCGGCGAGCCACCCTACCGCATCCTCGACTTCGGCTGCGGCCCGGGCCGCGACCTGCGCACCTTCGCGGCCCTGGGCCACAGCGCGGTCGGCCTGGACGGCTGCCCGCGCTTCGTCGAGATGGCCCGCGCCGACAGCGGCTGCGAGGTCTGGCGCCAGGACTTCCTGGCCCTCGAGCTGCCGGATGGGCAGTTCGACGGCATCTTCGCCAACGCCGTGCTGTTCCACGTCCCCCGCCAGGAGCTGCCCCGGGTGCTCGGCCAGTTGCACGCCACCCTCAAGCCCGGCGGCGTGCTGTTCAGCTCCAACCCCCGCGGCGACAACCGGGAGGGCTTCAACGGCGAGCGCTACGGCGCCTACTACGACCTCGACCACTGGCGCGCGCTGCTGCGGGCCGCCGGCTTCGACGAGCTGGAACACTACTACCGTCCGCCCGGCCTGCCGCGCGCCCAGCAGCCGTGGCTGGCCAGCGTCTGGCGCCGCGCCTGATGGCAGGGCAACCCGCGCTTGACTCGGCAGTCAGCTATTTCCAAGATGCAGCCTGCGCCGCCGGTTCCGGCGGCCGCAGCGAACCCCAGTCCCGCCGCGTCGAGCGTCGCGGCCCAGCCGGAGAGCCCCCATGCGTCACGTTCTGTTGCGAGCACTGGCCAGCCTGGCCGCCGGTCTGCTGAGCGGCAGCGCCCTGGCCGGCGAGGTGCAGGTGGCGGTGGCCGCCAACTTCACCGCACCCATGCAGGCCATCGCCCGCCAGTTCGAGGCCGACAGCGGCCACCGGGTGCTCGCCGCCTACGGCGCCACCGGTCAGCTCTATGCGCAGATCAGCAACGGCGCGCCCTTCGCGCTGCTGCTGGCCGCCGACCAGAGCACCCCGGCGCGCCTGGAGCGCGAGGGCCTGGGCGTGCCCGGCTCGCGCTTCACCTACGCCACCGGCGCCCTGGTGCTGTGGTCGGCGCGGCCGGGCTATGTCGATGACCAGGGCCGGGTGCTCAGGGACGGCGACTTCCGCCACCTGGCCCTGGCCAACCCCAAGGCCGCCCCCTACGGCCTGGCCGCCATCCAGGTGCTGGAAAAGCTCGGCCTGCACCAGGCCGTGGCGGGCAAACTGGTCGAGGGCCAGAGCATCAGCCAGACCCTGCAGTTCGTCGCCAGCGGCAACGCCGAACTGGGCTTCGTCGCCCTGTCCCAGGTCTACCGCGATGGCAAGATCGCCGAAGGCTCGGCCTGGCGGGTGCCGGCGACGCTGTACCAGCCGATCCACCAGGACGCCCTGCTGCTGAAACAGGGCGCCGATAACCCGGCCGCCGCGGCCCTGCTCGACTACCTCAAGAGTCCGCCGGCGGCCGCCATCATCCGCGCCTACGGCTACTCGCTCTAGCGCAGGCCCCGCATGCCCCTGAGCCAAGCCGACCTCGACGCCATCCTGCTGACCCTGCAGCTGGCGTCGCTGACCACCCTGCTGTTGCTGCTGCTGGGCACGCCCATCGCCTGGTGGCTGGCGCGCACCGGCTCCTGGCTGAAGCGGCCGGTCGGCGCCATCGTCGCCCTGCCCCTGGTGCTGCCGCCGACGGTGATCGGCTTCTACCTGCTGGTGAGCATGGGGCCCCATGGTTTCATCGGCCAGCTGACCCAGGGCCTCGGCCTCGGCACCCTGACCTTCAGCTTCGCCGGCCTGCTGATCGGCTCGGTGATCTACTCCCTGCCCTTCGTCGTGCAGCCGTTGCAGAACGCCTTCGAAGCCATCGGCCGCGCGCCCCTGGAGGCCGCGGCGACCCTGCGCGCCGGGCCCTGGGACGCCTTCTTCAGCGTGGTCCTGCCGCTGGCCCGGCCCGGCTTCGTCACCGCCGCCATCCTCGGCTTCGCCCATACGGTCGGCGAGTTCGGCGTGGTGCTGATGATCGGCGGCAATATCCCCGGCCGGACCCAGGTGGCCTCGGTGCAGATCTACAACCATGTCGAGGCCCTGGAGTACACCCAGGCCCACTGGCTGGCCGGCGGCATGCTGGCCTTCTCCTTCATCGTGCTGCTGGCGCTCTACTCCAGCGGCCAGGCGCGCAGGGCCTGGCGATGATCTGGCGGCCACGTGGACGCGACGCGGTCACGGCCGCCGCAGCCAACGGCGACGGGCTGATCCGGGCGCGCTTTCGCATCGAGCATCCCGGCTTCGCCCTGGACCTGGACCTGCGCCTGCCGGGTCGCGGCATCAGCGCCCTGTTCGGCCCCTCCGGCTCGGGCAAGACCAGCTGCCTGCGCTGCTTCGCCGGCCTGGAGCGGCCGACCGAGGGCTATCTGCGGGTCAACGGCGAGCTGTGGCAGGACAGCGCAGGCGGCCGCTTCCTCGCCCCCCACCGACGCCCCCTGGGTTATGTGTTCCAGGACGCCAACCTGTTCCCCCACCTGTCGGTGCGCGGCAACCTGGAGTTCGGCCTCAAGCGCATCGCCGCCGGCGAGCGCCGGGTGCGTCTGGAGCAGGCCGCCGAGCTGCTCGGCATCGCCGCGCTGCTCGAACGCATGCCCGAGCGCCTGTCCGGCGGCGAGCGCCAGCGCGTCGGCATCGCCCGCGCCCTGCTGACCAGCCCGCGCCTGCTGCTGATGGACGAGCCGCTGGCCTCCCTGGACCACAGGCGCAAGCAGGAGGTGCTGCCCTATCTGGAGCGCCTGCACCGCGAGCTGGAGATCCCCATCCTCTACGTCAGCCACGCGCCGGACGAGGTGGCGCGCCTGGCCGATCACCTGGTGGTCCTGGAGCAGGGCCGGGTGCAGGCCAGCGGCCCGCTGAAGGAGACCCTGCTGCGCGCCGACCTGCCGTTCATCCTCGAGGACGACGCCGAGGCGGTGGTGGAGGGCCGGGTCTGCGCCTATGACCCGGCCTATCGCCTGCTGAGCCTGGAGCTCGGCGGCTGCGACGCCCGCCTGCAGCTGAGCCACGGCCCGCTGCCTGCGGGCCAGCGCGTGCGCATCAAGGTCAAGGCCCGCGACGTCAGCCTGAGCCTGAACCGGGCCGAGGGCAGCAGCCTGCTCAACCTGCTGCCGGCACGGGTCGAGCACTGGCTGGTGCTGGACGAGCAGGCGCAGGTGCTGGTCAACCTGAGGGTCGGCGACGAGCGGCTGATCGCCCGCATCACCCGTTACTCCTTCGACCGCCTGGGCATCCACCGCCAGCAGGGGCTGTGGCTGCAGATCAAGTCGGTCTCCCTGCTGGCGTCCGACTGAACCAGGCGCGCCCACTTTCCGACGAAATCACTCTTTCGGGTCATGCCCCTAGCCGGCCCTGGCGCTACTCTTGCGGACGGGGCCTGCCACGGCTCCCAGTTCCGCACTGCTCACAACAACAACAAGGAGCACCCCGGATGCGCTTCGAGTCGCTACTCAGACCGCTATTGCTCTGGACGCTCGGCGTCCTCGTCAGCCTGCCGCCACTGGCCGTCGCCGAGGCGGCGAGCCCCCAGGTCCAGGCCTATGCCAGCCGCGCCACCAGCAGCCTGCTGCTGCTGCGCGGCGAGGGCTTCCAGAACAGCCACCGGCAACGCCTGGAGAACGACATCCAGACCCTCGCCGCCGCCGTGCAGAGCCTGCCGCAGAGCAGCGACGCCCTGCGCGCCAGCCACCTGGAGCTTGTTACCCAGCTGCGCCGCGGCGTTTCCTTTGGCCCCAGCGAGGACAACGTGCCCTGGGGCTATCCCCAGGAGCTGGCCAAGGCGCTGCGCGAGTTCCTGCATGCCGCGCGCCAGCTAGCGCACGCCGGTGACAGCGAGCTGTCGGCCAAGGTCGAGTACCTCGCCGTGCAGTACCTCAGCCGCTCCTATATCGGCAGCTTCGAGATCGCCCGCGAGCAGCCGGACACCTACCTCGGCCAGGACGAACGCCTGCTGGTGCCGGCGGTCGACCAGGAGCTGGCGGCGCTGGATGCCAAGGCCGATCCGGCCCTGGCCAAGCTCAGGGTGCGCTGGGAATACCTCAAGGCCGCCCTGAGCGACATGA
The DNA here is from genome assembly GCF_051904775.1 of Pseudomonas sp. MBLB4123. Classification (NCBI taxonomy): domain Bacteria; kingdom Pseudomonadati; phylum Pseudomonadota; class Gammaproteobacteria; order Pseudomonadales; family Pseudomonadaceae; genus Pseudomonas; species Pseudomonas sp. MBLB4123. The sequence goes on along the minus strand of NZ_CP196711.1, from coordinate 3,612,428 downwards.
ACAGCAAGAGCAACACCCTGCAGAGCGTGTCCGGCCGGCCCTTCGCGCCCATCACCGTGGACCGCCACAGCCGCGCCCTGACCCAGCAGTGGATGGCGCAGAGCCGCTGAAGCACGCCGCCGGGTCAGGCCCGCTTCGCCTGGATGCGGGTCGGCCCGGCGCGCTCGACCACCGCCCGCTCCAGTTCGCGGCGCAGGCCGAGGAGGAAGGCCGCCTCGGCCACCACGAACAGCGGCCCGATGGCCAGCCCCATGAGGTCGTCGACGAAGGCCGGCTTGCGTCCCTCGTAATAGTGGCCGACGAACTGGATGACCCAGCCGACCACGAACAGCCCCAGGCCCGCGCTCAGCCACAGCCCGGTGGCCTGGGCCGCCAGCGCCATGCCGGCCCACAGGCACAGCCCCAGCAGGGCGGCCATCAGCAGGCCGAAACGCAGGTCCAGGCGCAGGTAGAAGGCCGCGGCCACCAACGCCGCCAGGGCCGCCGGCGACAGCCACAGGCCGGCCACCTCCAGGCCCGGCCGCGACAGCAGCACCACGACCGCGAGGACGATCAGCGGAATGCCGATGAAGTGGCTGGCGATATTGCGCCGGTCGCGGTGGTAGGCGGCGTACTGGCTCAGGTATTCGACCAGGGTCTTCATCGGGCTTGTCCTCGTGGCGGGCGGGTCGGATGATGATGGCCCCGGCCCACCGCGCCCCTCTGTCGGCTAGCCGACAAATCAACGGAGATCGCCGATGAACGATGCCCAGCGCGCCCGCCTGCGGGGCGGCCACTGGTTCGCCGCCCTGCCCGAGGCCCTGCAGCAGGCCCTGCTGGCCGCCGCCCGGGAGCAGCGCCTGGAGGCCGGGCAGCGCCTGTTCCGCCGCGGCGACCCGCCCAGCGGGCTGTACGCGGTGCTGGAAGGGGCCATGCGCGTCGGCGCGGTCAGCCCCGACGGCAAGGAGGCGCTGCTGACCCTGGTCGAGCCGCCCTACTGGTTCGGCGAGATCTCCCTGTTCGACGGCCAGCCGCGTACCCACGACGCCTTCGCCGAGTGCCCCAGCACCCTGCTGCTGGTGCCCCAGGCCGAGCTGCTGGCCCTGCTCGAACGCGAGCCGCGCTACTGGCGCGACTTCGCCCTGCTGATGAGCCAGAAGCTGCGCCTGGCGTTTATCGCCCTGGAGGAGATGAGCCTGCTGCCGGCCGCGCCGCGCCTGGCCCGGCGCCTGCTGCTGATCGCCGAAAATTACGGCGAGGGCGAGCCACGTCGGGTCATCCACCTGGCCCAGGAGCAGCTGGCCCTGATGCTGGCGATCTCCCGGCAGACCACCAACCAGATCCTCAAGGAGCTGGAGGCCCAGGGCATCCTGCGCCTGAGTTACGGCGAGATCGAACTGCTCGACCTGCCGCGCCTGCGCCAGGCGGCGCGCTAAGCGGCGGGCGCAGCCACACGCGGAAACAATGACGGGCCGAACGCTCGCCACAGGCCATGGTCTATCCCCACGCCCCCAGGAGCCCCAGCCCGATGCCGACACAGCCGCCCAGCGCCGCTCCCTCCAACGCCTTGCCGGCGGTGCTGGCCGGCCCCCTGCTGCGCCGCCTGGAATCCGAGCGCCTGGTGCTCTGGCTGGTCGGCTCGCGGGCGCTGTCGTTGCGCCTGCGCCTGAGCCACGCCGGCGCGGGGCAAACCGACTACCCGCTGGACGCCGACCGCTGCCGGGTGCTGCAGGTGGGCGAGCGGGCCTTCGTCCACCTGATCGACCTGCGCCTCGAGCAGCCGCTACCCCGGGACGTGCAGATCGACTACGACCTGCTGCTCGAGGGCGACGACGCGCCCGTGCAAGGCATCGCCGACTGGGCGCCGCACCTGCTGTACGACGGCGCCGAGCGGCCGAACTTCGTGCTGCGTACGCGCATCGACCAGCTGCTCCACGGCTCCTGCCGCAAGCCGCACCACGCCGCGGCCGACGGCCTGCTGTGCGCCGACCGCCTGCTGGCCGCACGGCCGGCGCCCGAACAGCGCCCGGCGCTGCTGCTGATGAGCGGCGACCAGATCTACGCCGACGACGTCGCCGGGCCCATGCTGTGCGCCATCCACCAGCTGATCGCGCGCCTGGGGCTGTTCGGCGAGCGCCTGGAGGGCGCCCTGGTCGAGGACAGCGACGCCCTCTACGGCCATGCGCTCGGCTACTACCAACGCAGCGAACTGCTGCCGGAACTGCAGAGCAACGTCGGCCTGCGCGAACGCTTCTTCGGCGGGGTCAGGAAGCCGATCTTCACCACCAGCAGCGCCGACAACCACCTGGTGACCCTGGCCGAGGTGCTGGCCATGTACCTGCTGGTCTGGTCGCCGACGCCCTGGACCCTGCTCGGCAGCGGCCGGCCGACCCTGGATGCCGAGCGGGCGCGGCGCTACGAGGACGAACGGGGCCGTATCGAGGCGTTCCGCGACGGCCTCGGCGGCGTCGCCCGCGCCCTGGCCCACCTGCCGACCCTGATGATCTTCGACGACCACGACGTCACCGACGACTGGAACCTCTCGGCGCAGTGGGAGGAAACCGCCTACGGCCACCCCTTCTCCCGGCGCATCATCGGCAACGCGCTGATCGGCTACCTGCTGTGCCAGGGCTGGGGCAACGACCCGGACGTGTTCGCCGAGGCGCTGGAGCAATTCCAGGCCATGGGCGCCGGGCGAAACGGACGCAACCAGCTGGACGGCGCCGCCCAGGACGCCCTGATCGACCGCCTGCTGCACTTCCACCATTGGCATTACGTGCTGCCGACCGAGCCGGCGCTGCTGGTGCTGGACACCCGCACCCGGCGCTGGCGCAGCGAACGCCACCCCCAGCGGCCGTCCGGGCTGCTCGACTGGGAGGGCCTGTGCGAGCTGCAACAGGCGCTGCTCGACCACCCGGCGGCGATCATCGTGTCGCCGGCGCCGATCTTCGGGGTCAAGCTGATCGAGGCGGTGCAGCGGGTCTTCACCTGGTGCGGTCACCCGCTGCTGGTCGATGCGGAGAACTGGATGGCCCATCGCGGCGCCGCCCGGGTGATCCTCAACATCTTCCGCCACTCGCGCACCCCGGGCTGCTACGTGGTGCTGTCCGGCGACGTGCACTACTCCTTCGTCTACCGGGTGCTGATCCGCCACCGCAAGAGCGCCCCGCAGATCTGGCAGATCACCAGCAGCGGCCTGAAGAACGAGTTCCCACGGCGCCTGCTGGACTGGTTCGACCGCCTCAACCGCTGGCTCTACTCGCCGCGCTCGCCGCTCAACTGGCTGACCAAGCGCCGCCGCCTGCAGGTGGTGCCGCGCATCCCCAGCCGCAGCCGGGCCGGCGAACGCCTGTGGAACGGCGCCGGCCTCGGCCAGGTGTTCTTCGACGAGCAGGGCCAGCCCAGCGAGATACTCCAGCACAACGCCGACGGCTCGGCGCCGGTCGGCTTCGTCGAAGACCGCGAGGCGGCCCGGCGCACGGTGCAGCCAGCGCCGAGCCGCCGTCCGCTGGCGGACGGCGACCACTCCGTGCGCTAGACCGGCCATTTATGGGTGCGGAGCGGCACGGCCTGTTAAGGGGCCTGGCATTAAGCGCGCCCGGGGAGTGCAAGGCGGAGATCGGCCCGGAGCGGCCTGTCGGATCGGGCAGCAACCGGCCAAAAACTGCCAGTTAGCGGCACGAAAACTCAGCATTCAATAGTTTATGAAAACCACCACCTTACAAATAGGCCAATTCCTATGAGGATGGTGCCGAAAAATATTACCCGACCAATCCACGGGTGAGACATTAGATTTGTTCCAATGCCAAGCTTCGGCTTGTTTTGATCCCATTCGGACTCGATTATTTCACCGTCAGAAATGAACGGCTTCCAATACGTCGAAATGTGATTATATTTAGGTTCGAAGAAGTCGCTGTGACCATAATTAAAGAATCTGTCCTTAACTATTGGAGTTTGAAACCCTTTTCTCCCTGAACTGCCATAGCCAATGCTTGAGAAAGTCGCCAAGACCGGATAAAAGTCTCGCGTACCTACATCGTTTAATATTGACTTTCTTTCCATCTCCTTGGTATACAAGCCCCAGCGATAACTCGTTGGAATAATGCATCCGCACAGAATTATTCGGGAGAATTTTATATCGGGAGAGGTGGCCAAAATTCTGCTCAATATATAACTACCGAAGCTGTGTGCAATAACTATGAATTTCGCATTGGGCTCCATAGATCTCGCATCCCTAATGTCTTGCGTGACTTTTTTTATAGGAGCGCTGCGGACTGGGGAAGCAAGTTGAAAAGCAGATACGAAATTATATCCAAGACCGTGAACATTGGTGTAAGGAAGCGTGCTCAGCTCCTTCTCAACCAAGCTATGCCAAGCGCCATCCGTTTGAATGCCATGAATTAAAATGACGACGGTTGCGGATGGGCTGTCTTGTACTCCAGAAACCTTGGAGTCTGTCAGACTGTCAAATAACTCTAGGTGCTCTTCTGGAATCTGCTGCCGAACAAGCTGAAGTTGTCGAAGCCTCTTGCTGGGTACTGAGTTATTCCATGTCTCATTAACAAGCTCAACAATTTCAGCGGGGCGCATTCGTCACCAGGATATAAGAGGGCTCGATGTTTTCTTCAGTAACGAAGACTTCTATATCTTTTACAGGGTCTCGAACGACCTCAGGAAGCTCCGCGTATGATGAGAATGTTATCCCTCCGCCGGAAGGGACTCGAACCAAGAGCTGCCTGCGAAAGACTTCCCCTTCCAGCAATATAGTGATTACTCTAGACAAGCGAGAAATGCTTCCCGCCTGCAGGATATCAAACATCCTCGCCGAGCTAAGTCTTATCCGAAAAAGGTCGCCGGCCCTTCTGGCTTCAAAATCTTCCAGAAATTTTTCCATTCTTCGTAAAGCCTCTGCATCTTGAGGAAATTTACGAATTAAGGGCGATAACTTTTCCGCGTACATAAGAGTAATCTCCGGCGGAGCATGCTACAGGAACAGCAAATTCATTAACATCGCCACTTAGCAACAAATGAATTTCTCGCTGAGGAGTCGTTCCGGGTAGTTTAGCGTAAACATTCGTCCCCGTAACGTGGCCATCACTAGCCAAGAAGCTGTCGATTGCGGTCATCGATCCGTTATCAGACGAAAGGTTGTCCTCTTGAGAGGAAGACGAAATTTGCAGCACAGCTCCTAAATCGTTCACCGCTGTCGAATTACTATATCTGAACTCACTCGAAAGGGTTGCGCGATTTTTATGGATTTTATCTTTCGCCGCACTGAGTGAGACCGCGCTAAAGCCATCCTGCGGAATAAATTTGCTTATACAGTTCTGCATGACCCTTACTAATTCAGTGTACTTAGTAGAGTTATCTTGGGATGCAATTCGAAGCTCGAGGAGCCCTTCGTGATCTAAAGTGGCGACATTTACTGCACGCTTCTCGGTAAAGCTGTACTTCTTGGTTATCTCACCCGCTTCGCGATCGATCACTTCTGACTGAAAGGTTTTAATTAGGCGTTTTTCGACAATCTTAATTGTTAAGCTGACTGGATCATGTGCGCCATGCTGCAATATTCTGATATCAACGATAGTCGGAGTTTCTGGAAGATAGATATCCAGCGGCGTATCAAATAGATCATCAAGCTTTTCGTCTTTAGCGATCGCAACTACTCGATTAGGGTTAATTAATGCCTTGGCCCGCTGAGGAGTGCATCGATACAGGAAGGTGTGCTGGCGCCCAAACTCTTCGACTGATTGGAGAAGTTCACGTAAGTCTTTTACGCTGAATTTTGCTTGATTGAGCGCAGGCAAAATGCGCTTCTCATAAAGTTCGTCCCAGTTACCGGAGGTCGGAACGTTTTTGCCTTTCAAGAAATCCTTTACGACCTGCTGACTAGTTGCATTTCTAAGTAAGCTGAAAATTACAACTGAAAGTTTTTTATCTTCTTCGCTCAGCACCCCGTTGCACTCCTACTATCTCTAACTCAATCAGCTGACATGTTCTGGACAAAATTGAGGGGGCGGAGGCGAGAAATTTCGATCTCATGACAGCCTTCGCGCTCCCTCGCTCACTCGCTGATGGCATTTTGTCTCAACGAAACTAGCTATACAACACGAGCCCACATGAGGCAGCACGAATCGCTGAGTCGGTCTCGATGTCGTAGATACATATATCTGGCTGGTAATGGCCGATAGTCGCCCTCCCCTGGCAACTATCGGCCCGGCCCTAGCAAACCACCCTGCAGCTTCAACGCCCTACCTCGACTCAGCGCAGCTTCTCCAGCAGCTGGTAGTACCACATGCCGACCGCCAGCATCGGGTTGCCCAGCTGCTCGCCCAGGGGCACCTTGATCTGCCGGCAGGCGGCGAAGGTGTCGAAGCGGCCGAGGGTGCCGGTCAGGGCCTCGGCCATGATCTCGCCCATGACGTGGCTGGTGGCGATGCCGTGGCCGGAGTAGCCCTGGCAGTACCAGACGTTGTCCGACAGCTTGCCGAGCTGCGGGATGCGGTTCATCACGATGCCCATGGCGCAGCTCCACTGGAAGTCGATGGCCACGCCCTTGAGGGCCGGGAAGGTGCGCTCGATGGCCGGGCGCAGCTCGGCGGCGATGTCCCGCGAGTCGCGCCCCGAGTAGTTGGCGCCGCCGCCGAACAGCAGGCGGCCGTCGGCGGTCAGGCGATGGTAGTCGAGGACGAAGCGGCAGTCGTAGACCGCCAGATCCTGGGGGTTGATCTGCTGCGCCAGCTCGCCCAGCGGCGCGGTGGTGACGATGCCGCCCATGGCCGGGAAGATCAGGCCCTTGAGGCGCTTGGGTTCGAGCTTGTGATAGACGTCGCCGGCCAGCAGCACCTGCTGGGCGTCGATGCGGCCGCCGGCGGTGATCACCGCCGGGTTGGCGCCGTGGACGATCTCCAGCACCTCGGAGTGTTCGAAGATCAGCGTGCCCAGGCCCTCGGCCGCGCGGGCCTCGCCGAGGCACAGGTTGAGCGGGTGCAGGTGCAGGTTGCGGTCGTTCCTGATCGCCCCGCAGTACAGCTCGCTGCCCAGCTGCTCGCGCACCCCGGCGCCATCGAGCAGACGAACCTCCGCACCCATGCCGCGGCGCACGGCTTCCTCGTAGGCGTCTTCCAGCTCGGCCATGTGGCTGGGCTTCATCGCCGCATGCAGGTGGCCGCGCTTGAGGTCGCAGGCGATGCCGTACGTCGCCACGCGGTTCTCGATGATGTCGTGGCCGCGCCAGCGCAGCCGCCAGATGAAGTCGTCGACTTCCTCCCCCAGGCCGTTGCGCATCTGCTTGCGCATGGCGGCGTCGCCGGACAGGCTGCCGGTGACCTGGCCGCCGTTGCGCCCGGTGGCGCCCCAGCCGATCTTCTTCGCCTCGACCACGGCCACCTTGAGGCCGCGCTCGGCCAGCTCGACGGCGCTGGCCACGCCGGTGAAGCCGCCGCCGATGATCACCACATCGACGCGGTGGCGGCCCTGCAGGGTCGGGTAGGCGGTTTCCTGGTTGAGGCTGGCGCTGTAGTAGGACGGGCAGCGCTCGGCGGCCGGGGTTACGGGAGGGGTGATGGCATTCATCGTCTGGTCCTTGTCGTCGGGCGGCCGGGCCGCCGTAGGGCCGCGCCAGGCGCGGCCCGGAAATATTGGGGTCGGGCGTAGGCTGGCCGCCCGACGCCGCGCAATTCGCCTCAGGCGTTGGCCAGGTACCAGCGCCAGTCCTGCTCGCCGACCTCGCCCATGAACTGGCGGTACTCGGCGCGCTTGATGGCCAGGTAGACCCGCAGGAATTCCACGCCCAGGGCCTCGTGGGCCCAGGCCGAACGCTCCAGGGCCTGGATGGAGGTCAGCCAGTCGGTCGGCAGCAATTCCTTGGCCTGGGCATAGCCGTTGCCCTCGACCGGCGCGCCCGGGTCGAGCCGCGCGCAGATGCCGTGGTGGATGGCGGCGAGAATCGCCGCGGCGGCCAGGTAGGGGTTGGCGTCGGCGCCGCAGATGCGGTGCTCGATATGCCGGCTGGCGGCCGGCCCGCCCGGTACGCGCAGGCTCACGGTGCGGTTGTCCACACCCCAGGTCGGCGCCAGCGGCGCATAGCTGTTGGCCTGGAAGCGCCGGTAGGAGTTGGCGTTGGGGCAGAACAGCAGCAGCGAATCCAGCAGATTCTCGAGCAGACCGCCCAGGGCTTGCTTGAGCAGGCTGCCGGCCGGGCCGTCGAGGTCGTCCGGCAGGCCGGCGAACAGGTTGGCGCCCCGGGCATCGGCCAGGCTGACGTGCATGTGCATGCCGGTGCCGGCCAGGTGATCGAAGGGCTTGGCCATGAAGCAGGCCTGCATCCCGTGCCGGTGCGCCACGCCCTTGACCAGGCGCTTGTAACGCACCGCCTGATCCATGGCGGCCAGCGCCGGACCGTGCTCCAGGGTGATTTCCACCTGGCCGGGGGCGTACTCGGAGATCGCCGTGCGCGCCGGAATGCCCTGGGCCTTGCAGGCGGCGTAGAGGTCGGCGAGGAAGGGTTCGAGCTGCTCCAGTTCGCGCAGGCCGTAGACCTGGGTGCTGCGCGGCCGGCCGCCGTCGGCATCCCGCGCAGGCTGCGGGCGACCCTGGGCATCGCGCTGCCGGTCGAGCAGATAGAACTCCAGCTCGCAGGCCATCACCGGGTGATAGCCCGCGGCCTCGAGGCGCTCGATCACCTGCACCAGCACATGACGCGGGTCGGCCACGGTGGCCGGCAGGCCTTCTTCGGGGTGCATGCCGACCTGCAGCGCGGCGGTGGGCACCTGGCGCCAGGGCAGGCGCACCAGGCTGCCGGCCAACGGATAGGCGCGGCAGTCGATGTCGCCGACCTCCCAGACCAGGCCGGTGTCTTCGACATCCTCGCCGTGGATGCTCAGGCCGAGGATGGTGCTGGGCAGCGGCCGGCCGCTGCGGTACACGGCGAGCAGCTCCTCGCGGTGCAGCAGCTTGCCGCGGGGCACGCCATTGGCGTCGAGGATGAACAGCTCGAACAGTTCGATATCGGGGTGATGGGCGAGGAATGCCTCGGCCTCTTGCACGGCAGCGAATGACATGGGGGACTCTCGTAAGCGCCCGGCGGGCGCGGTGCCCGCACCGCGGCGCTGCTGGGCAGGCGCAGGACGGGCGAGACGGATGAAGCGGCCGCCGCTGAGCGGCCGAGGTCATGGACGGCTTACGAGAGCGGCATCCGGTGGGCGCGCATGGCGGCAATGCCACAGCGCCCAGAAGGCGAGTATCGCCGGCAGCCTCGAATTGGCCCGCTCGGCGCCGAGGCGCTGGCCCTCCCGCAGGCGCGGGCAGTCACGGAACGGGGCGAAAAACGCGGGCGACGAAGTCATGGCGAACAGCCTCGCACGACGCCGGGCGGGCTTTAAATCGGATTATTCATACGCTCGGATTGCAATCGGCTAAACATTTGCCGGCAGCCTCTCCCGCCCGGGTTCTGGACGAAGAGCCGTCGAGGGACGGTCAGGCGAGGCGGTTTTTCACGCAGCAGCAGCGAGCGCGGGCACTTCTCGTACAGGACCTAGGGCTCCGGCTTGTAACCCAGACGCAGGCCACCCCAGTGGCGGCCCTGGACCCAGATCGGCACCGACAGGTCGTGCATCAGCTCGCCGGTATCGCGCATGTAGGTCTGCAGCAGCAGCGCCTGTTGATGACTGCCGCAACGCAGCCCGGTGCGGTCGTCGAACAGGCGCTTGCTGCGGCTCCTGAGCGTATCCACCGCGCGGTCGCCGGTCGGAGGATGGTTGAAGGCAGTGTTGTGGGTCGGCACATAGCCTTGCGGCGTGCTGGCGATGGCGAACACCAGGCCCTCGTGGCGCTTGAGCAAGGGCTCCTGGATGACCGGCAGGACCTGGTCGGCATAGCCGTCGAAGCGGGTCTTGAACTTGGCCGGAACACTGCCGGCGATGGCCTGATACTGGCGGTCGAACAGGTCGTCCAGGGCGATGCGCCCGGCGGCCACGTCCGCCTCGAACTGCGCGGCGACGGCCGCCGCCCCTTCGCGGGCGAGGTCGTAGATGCGCTGGTGATAGTCGTCCAGGCTCACCTCGGCGAGCTTCTCGCTGACCGCCTCGGCCTGGCCGACCAGCTGCGCCGCCGAGTCGCCGAGCCGGCGGGTCTGGCCCTCGCTGGCGCGCACGTCGCCGCGCAGCTGCTCGACGGCGACGGCCAGGCTGGCCAGGCGCTCGTGATTGTTCGCCGTGCCGGCGCTGATCTGCGCCACCTGGCGCTCCACGTCCTGGGCCAGGTCGGCGATGCCGTGCAGCTGCGTACCGGTCTGCTCGACCTGGCCGGCGGCCTGTTCCAACTCGCGGGCCTGGTGCTGGATATGGCTGACCACCGCGGCGCTCTGCTGGCGGATGTCGGCGACCATCTGGCCGACCTCTTCGGTGGCGCTGGCGGTGCGTGCGGCGAGGTGGCGCACCTCGTCGGCGACCACCGCGAAACCGCGGCCCTGCTCGCCGGCGCGGGCCGCCTCGATGGCCGCGTTGAGGGCCAGCAGATTGGTCTGGCTGGCGATCGACTGGATCACCTGGGTGACCTGCTCGATCTGCTCGGTGCGCGCCCCCAGGCCGTCGATCAGCTCGCGGCTGGCGGCGGTCTGGGCGCTGAGCTGCTGCATGCGGGCGATGGCCTGCTGCACCGCCTGCTGGCCGCTGGCGCTGTTCTGGCGCACGGTCTGCGCGGCCGCCAGGGTCTGCTCGGCGCGCCGCGCGCTGTCCTGCTCGGTGTGGGTGATGGCCTCGGCGCCCTGGCTGACCTGTGCGATGGCGCCGAGCTGCGACTGCAGCTTGGCCGCCAGCTGTTGCACGGCATGGGCCACCTGGGCGGCGGACAGGGCGTTGTGGCAGGTGTGCCGGGACAGCGTGCGGCTCAGCTCGGCGAAGCCGCCGGGCCCCTCGTCCGCCGTGGCGGTGCTGTCCTGGCGCCGCCGCCAGGCCCCCAGCCAGGGCCAGAGGGCGGCGCCCAGGAGCAGCGGCACGGCGGCGTAGGGCGCCAACTGCAGCCGCTCGGCGAGCCACAGCGAGGCGATCAGGCCGAGGGCGTGCAGCAGACAGGCGCGCGACTGGCGAATGGCGGCATTACTCATGGCAAACCCCGTGCTTATCGTTCTGCGGTGCCGGCGACGAGGCCCCCGGGCGCAACGATTCGAGCACGGTCGGCCAGGCGCGACCATCGCACTTTGGTCTAGGAGGGCTGTTGGCCTTTGGTCGCGACAGCACCGGCCCTGGCAGGCCGTTGAAAAACGTAGGCGAGGCAGGCAAGACAAGGCGAAAACGGCCGGAAAAGCGGAGTTTACGTGCTGTAAATGAGCATTTTGAGGCCGTTTTTAACGCAGTATTGCCAACGTAGGTAGTTTTTCAACGGCCTGCTAGCCCGGCAGGCTATGGCGGCGGATGAAGCCCTGGTCCAGATAGTCCTTCCAGCGCCCGCAGAAGCGGCCGCCGGCACTCCACTGACGCCAGCCCAGCAGGGCCCCGCCATCGCCGGTGGCGAGCAGCGCCAGGCTGTGCCGCTGCGGCCGGTAAGGGCGCAGCGGCTGGCCACGCAGCGCGGCGGCGAGATTGGCCGCCAGCACCGGCCCCTGGCGCACCGCGTAGACCCCGCTCTTGCGCGCGCCGGGCAGACTGGCGCAGTCGCCGACGGCGAAGATGGCGGCATGGGACTGGCTCTGCAGGGTCGCGCCGATGCGCACGAAGCCGCCCTCGTCGCAGTCCAGGCCGCTGCGGGTCAGCCAGGGCAAGGCCCGGGCGCCGCTGGCCAGAAGCAGGCGACTGCCGCGCCAGACCGGCTCCGCGCCGCTGAGCAGGCGCTCGCCGTCGATCAGGCTGACCGGACAGTATTCGCGCACCCGCACCCGGCGCTGGCGCAGGTGCCCCCAGGCGCGCAGGTGCAGCCCGGCGTTATGCCCGTCGAGCAGCTGGCCGGCGCAGAACAGCGACAACTCCGGCACCTGGCCGGCCAGGGCCAGGGCCAGTTCGACCCCCGCCGCGCCGCCGCCGAGGATCGCCAGCGGCTGCGGCTCGGCCTGCCAGGCGTGCCAGCCGGCGAGGAAATCGGCGAAGGGCTTGACCGCCAGCACCTGCATGGCCGCGCCCCGTTGCGGCGGACAGGCGACCTCGGCGCCGAGGTTCAGCGACAGCCAGCGTCCGCTCAGTTCCCGGCCGTCGGCCAGGCGCACCTGACGCTGCGCCGGCTCCAGGCCCACGGCCTCGCCGATCAGCAGCTCGACCTTGGCCGCGCGGCACAGCGGGTCCAGCTCGATGCGGCAGTCCTCGGCGGCGAAGCGCCCGGCCAGCAGCCCCGGCAGCATGCCCGAGTACCAGGCCTGCGGGCCGGCGCTGAGCAGGGCGATGCGCCCCGGCGGCCGCTCGACCAGGGCCCAGCGGCGCAACACGCCGAGGTGGGCGTGGCCGGCGCCGAGCAGGATCAGGTCATAGTGGTTCATCGCGCTATCGGTTCTTCAAGACTGGCCAGGCGCAGAGGATGGCGGCAGCAGGTGCCGTGGCGCAAGGCTCAATCAAGGCGCGGCGGGCTGCAGGCGGGGTTCGGCGAAATAGCTCTGCGCGCGTTCGCCGGTGTTGTCGCTGTCGGCGGCGAACACCACGCCGAGGATGCGCGACGGCGCGCTGCCGAAGGCGGCGACGGCATCGGCGCGCAGGTCGCGGCGCTCGCTCAGCCACTGCCCGAGCGGCGCCTCGGGGCCGCGCAGCACGCGCATCTCGACCTGCTCGGTGTAGGCGCTGCGGGCGTGGCTGCCGGGCGCCCGGCGGTTGTCCCAGACGTAGCTCAGGGTCGCCGCCGGCAGGCTGGGGTCGTAGAAGGTGCGCGCCAGGCGCAGCTTCTGCCGGGTCAGGAACGGCAGGCTGTCCAGCGGATAGTCGAGCAGCACATAGACCCGCGCGGCATAGTCGTCGCCCTCGCGGGTGGCGAAGCGCGCCTGCTCCAGGCGCCGCTCGCTGCGCCACTGCCAGCTCAGCCGCCAGGGCCGGTCGCCGGGCAGGTCCAGCGGATGCAACAGGCCGCCGGCGGCGGCGGCGGCGTCGATGTGCAGCACCAGGCGGCCGTCCCGCTCGACCAGGCTGCGGGTCGGCGCCTTGAGCTTGGGGATGTCGGCCACCCGCCAGGGCGGCGACCACTCGGCCGTCGGCGGGCCGGCCGTCCAGAGCGTCAGTCGATTGCCCGCCGCGCCATCCTCGTCCGCGACGGCCAGCAACGGCAGCAGGGCCAGGGCCAACAGCAGAGCCCGGTTCATCCCCGTCTCCAGGTATGGAAACGCTCGACCCAGCGCAGCAGGGCCTGGGGCGCATGGGCGCGCTTCCACTCGCCGGCCGCGTACTTGTTGGCCTCGGCCAGGGTCGGGTAGCTGTGGATGGTGCCGAGGATCTTGTTCAGGCCGAGCTCGTGCTTCATCGCCAGCACGTACTCGGCCAGCAGTTCGCCGGCCTGCTCGCCGACGATGCTCACGCCGAGGATGCGGTCCTTGCCCGGCTCGGTGAGCACCTTGACGAAGCCGTGGGCGGCCTCGTCGGCGATGGCCCGGTCGAGGTCGTCGATGCCATAGCGGGTGACCTGGTAGGCCACCCCCTGCTGCCGCGCCTCGCCCTCGGAGAGGCCGACCCGCGCCACCTCCGGCGCGGTGAAGGTGCAGTAGGGGATCACCCGGTAGTCCGCCTTGAAGCGCTTGAAGGGGCCGAACAGCGCGTTGACCGCGGCGTACCAGGCCTGGTGCGCCGCGACATGGGTGAACTGGTAGGGACCGGTGACGTCGCCCACCGCGTAGATGTTGGGAAAGCGCGTGGCCAGGTACTCGTCGGTCTCCAGGGTGCCGTTGTCGCGCAGCCTCAGGCCCAGCTCCTCGACCCCGTAGCCGCTAACGTTGGCCACCCGGCCGAGGGCCAGCAGCAGGCAGTCGAAGGCGATGGTCACCTGCTCGCCGGTGTCGAGGCGGCGGGCCACCATGCGCTGCTCGCCGTCGACCAGCTCGAAGCGCTCGGCCTGGTGCTGCAGGCGCACGTCGACGCCATCGGCCTGCAGGCTGGCCAGCAGCGCCGCGCTGGCATCGTCGTCCTCGCGCGGCAGCAGGCGCTCGGCCATCTCCACCTGGATCACCTGGCTGCCGAGGCGCTGGAAGGCCTGGGCCAGCTCGCAGCCGATCGGCCCGCCGCCCAGCACCAGCAGCCAGCGCGGTCGCTCGCGCAGGGTCCAGATGCTGTCCGAGGTGTAGGCCTGCACCTGCTCCAGGCCGGGAATCTTCGGCACCAGCGGGCGCGCCCCGGCGGCGATGATCAGGTTGCGGCTGCTCAGGGTCTCGCCGTTCACCTCCACCGTCCAGGGCGAGGTGATCTTCGCCTCGCCCTCGATCACCTCGACCCCCAGGCCGGTGTAGCGCTCCACCGAGTCGTGGGGGGCGATGTCGCCGATGACCCGCTGCACGCGCTGCATCACCGCGGCGAAATCCACCTCGCCGCTCACCCCGCTCAGGCCCAGGGCCTCGCCCTTCCGCAACTCGTGGGCCAGCTTGGCCGAACGCAGCAGCGCCTTGGACGGCACGCAGCCGGTGTTCAGGCAGTCGCCGCCCATCCGGTGCTTCTCCACCAGGCCGACCCTGGCCTTCACCGCGGCGGCGATATAGGCGCTGACCAGGCCGCCGGCGCCGGCGCCGATCACCAGCAGGTTGCGCTGGAACCGCTTGGGCTTTTTCCAGCCGGCATAGACCCGGCGCGCCTCGAGCAGCGCCAGCAGCTTGCGCGCCAGCAGCGGGAACAGGCCGAGCAGGACGAAGGCGCCGAGCAGCCCGGGCGAGAGGATGCCGCCCAGGGTCTCGAGCTGGCCCAGTTCGCGGCCGGCGTTCACGTAGACCAGGGTGCCCGGCAGCATGCCGACCTGGCTGACCCACCAGAAGGTGCGCAGCGGCAGGCGGGTCAGGCCCATGGCCAGGTTGATCAGGAAGAAGGGGAACAGCGGTACCAGGCGCAGGGCGAACAGGTAGAAGGGCCCCTCGCGCTCGATGCCGGCGTCGATGCCGGCCAGGCGCCGGCCGAAGCGCCCCTGCACCCAGTCGCGCAGCACGAAGCGGCTGCTGAGCATGGCCAGGCTGGCGCCCAGGGTGGAGGCGAAGGACACCAGGATGAACCCCTGCAACAGGCCGAACAGGGCGCCGGCCAGCAGGGTCATCAGCGCCGCGCCGGGCAGCGACAGGGCGGTGACCGCGACATAGCCGAGGAAGAACAGCCCGGCGGCCTGCCAGGGACTGGCCGCGACCTGGGCATTCAGCGCCGCCTGCTGGGCCTTGAGCACCTCCAGGCTGAGGTACTGGCCGAGGTCGAAGGCGAAGAAGGCGGCGATCAGGCCGAGGATGACCGCGACCAGCAACAATTTACGCGGGTTCATGGGTTCGGCGCCTCCAGTGCGCAGGAACGGTGACACGGGGAGAAGCCGCCGAGCAGGGCCGCCGCGGGCGGCTCCAGGCCGGCGCCCAGCACCCGCGCGCGATAGGACAGGGCCGCCGGACTGCCCGCCGGCCACTGGCGGTCGAAGTCGGCGACGAAGGCGTCGTGGTCATAGTGCAGCGCCAGGGCCTCGATAAACAGGCCGGCGCGCTCGCAGCGGTACAGCGCCTGCGGATGCGGCCGCGTGGCGATGCGGCTGAGCAGGCCGTAGCGACCGTCGGCGAAGTTCGGCAGGCCGGCGGCGCCGTTGTTGATCAGCGCGCCGTTGGCCAGGTCGAGGGCGACGGCGGCGCAGGTGTGACTGGTCGCCAGCACCTGCACGCCGCTGGCGGCGAACCAGGCATCCAGCTGCTGTCGACGCGCCGGCTCGGCCAGGGCCTCACGGGCGCAATCCCAACCGGCCAGGGAGCGCTCGTCGCCATGGCTGATGGCCACCCGCCGGCCGCCGACACCGACCAGGGCACAGGGCGGCCGCGCCGCCAGACGCGCGGCCATCCCCGGCAGACCCCGTACGGTTTCGTTCAGTTCGGCCTGGATGGCGTTGGAGCGCGCCACCACGGCGTCATCCACGCTCATCGGGTAGGCGCAGCCGCAACCGGCGCCGCTGTCGGCGTCGCGACCCAGCTCGGTCTCGACGTTGCCGCGCAGGGCCAGGTGGCCGGCCAGGCCCTGTTCCACGGCCCGAAACACCGCCGGATCGCGGTCGAACCAGTGGGCATCGCCGTTGAACACCGCCCGCGCCCCCGGCTCGTCGGCCAGCAAGCGCTGCAGGGCGGCCAGGGCCTGGCGGTTGCCGTACAGGCCGCCGACCACGTAGAGGCTGGCGCACTCGAACAGCGGCGCGCCGGCGAAGGCCTCGCGCGGCAGGCGGTAGTCCAGCGGGCAGTCGCGCCCGGCGCGCATCAGCGGCGCCCCCGCAGCAGGCCGGGCAGCGGATAGCCCAGGGCGACCAGGCCCAGGCCGTAGAGCATGGAGTTGCCCAGCCGCATCAGCTGCGCCCTCGCAGCAGGCCCGGCAGCAGATAGCCCAGGGCGCACAGGCCCAGGCCATAGAGGTTGGTGCCCAGCAGCAGGGCGTACTTGCCCTCGCCTATGGCCCAGGCCTGGGGAATCCAGCCGAGGGTCAGGGCCAGGCCCAGGCCCAGGCCGCACCAGAAGCTCAGGTGGAAGCCCAGCCGGGTCGGGCGCACCAGGCCGTGGAGGATGAACACCGGGGCCAGGCCGATGACCATGGTGCCGCTGATGGTGGTGGCCTTGAGGATGTCGGTGCCGGCGATCATCGGCAGGTTGCCGAGCAGGGCGAACAGCACCATCACCGCCATGCCCACGCCGATGGCCTTCTGTCCCAGGTCGCGGCCGGCCAGCAACGGCAGCTCGCGCCCGGCCAGCTTGGCCAGGCTGGAGAAGGTCGAGTCCAGGGTCGAGCCGGCCGCCGAGACCATCACCACCGTCATCACCAGCAAAGCGCCTATGCCCAGGCTCTTGGCCAGGGCCGCCGGCACGTTGTCCGAGGCGGCGATGCCGCTCAGCTGGGCATGTACGCCGATCAGGCTGAAGGCGAGGATGGCGACGAAGCCCAGCACCCCGGCGACGATGAAGGAGCGGCGCATGGTGCGCTCCTCGCTGATGAAACCGCGGTCGGTCAGCACCGGGTCGTGGAAGCCGTAGCTGAAGATCTGCAGGCCGGCGACCAGCAGCAGGTCGACGCCGGCGTCCAGGGCCCAGTGGCTGGTGCTGGCCAGCTCGGCCGGCGAATGCTGCGGCAGCACCAGGCCCAGCACCCAGATCAGGGCGACGAGGAAGATCGCCGCCTGCGCCGCGTCGGTGAGGATCGAGCTGCGCAACCCGCCACGCAGGCTGTAGGCCAGGGTCACCGCGGTGAACAGCAGGGCGGCGCCGATGAACTCGGCGCTGCCGGAGTCGCCGTAGTAGCCGCCGACCACCGCGGTGTTGCTCCACACCTCGTTGAACAGGCGAATCAGGATAGCCGCGGAGAAGGCCAGGGCCGCGCCGCGACCGTAGTGGCTGCCGAGAAAGCCCACCAGGCCGCTGGCGGCGAAGCGCCGGCGCAGGCGGTAGATCACCAGGCCGGTGAGCGGGATCGACAGCCAGTAGGTGGCGTAGGCCAGGCCGCCGACCAGGCCGTAACTGGCCCCCAGGTTGGCGGCGTTGGTCACCGATTTGGCGAAGATCCAGCTGATGAAGATGCTCGAGGTCAGCAGCCAGGGCGCCGCGCTGCGGCCCTGGCCGTCCTCGCCGTTGAAGAAGCCGCCGAGCGTCACCGCCCGCGGCGCCAGGGCCAGCATCAGCACCCCGTAGGCCAGCAGAAAGCCCCAGAAGAACAGCCCGATCACGCTGTTTCCGTCCATGTGTCAGTCCTTAAGAGTCGAGGGCGCCGCCGCAGCTCGAGCCCTGGCCGGCGGTGCAGGCGAAACAGTGGTCGCGGGTGACGATGGGGTTGCCGTCCAGCGAGCCGTCCAGCAGGTCGCGCAGGTGCGCGCGCTCGCGGCCGATCAACCGGCCCTGCAGCTGCAGCGGCAGCTCGAGCATCTGGTTGAAGTCGCAGTCGTACAGGTAGCCCTGCCAGTCGACGCTGACCAGGCTGCGGCACATCACCGTGTCGAGGTTTTCCGGGCGGTAGCTGTCGCGCAGCAGCTGCATGTAGGCGTTGAACTGGCCCTTGCTGACCAGGGTGCTGCCGAAGCGGGCGATCGGCTGGTTGGTGATGCACAGCAGATGGTTGAAGTGGATGCCGAAGTCCTCCAGCAGGTGGCGCTTGTAGTCGGCCTCCAGCGCCGCCTGGGGGGGCGGCAGGCGCGGCCCCTGGGGGTTGTACACCAGGTTGAGGAGCAGGCCGCTGCCGTCCTGGCCGTAGCCCAGGGCGTTGAGCTGCTTGAGGCCCTTGATGCTGGCGTCGAACACGCCGTCGCCGCGCTGCTTGTCGACGTTGTCCCGCGAGTAGCAGGGCAAGGATGCCGTGACTTCCACGCCCTGCTCGGCGAGGAACTCGGCCAGGTCCTCGTAGCCCGGCTCGCTCAGGATGGTCAGGTTGCAGCGGTCGATCACCCGCAGGCCCTCGCGACGCGCATGGGTGACGATCTCGCGAAAGCGCGGGTGCATCTCCGGCGCGCCGCCGGTGAGGTCCAGGGTATGCACCGGGTGGGCGTCGATGACCCGGTGCAGCAGCGCCAGGCTCTCGTCGGTCATCGCCTCGCTGCGGGTCGGCCCGGCATTGACGTGGCAGTGCAGGCAGCGCTGGTTGCAGCGATAGGTCAGGTTGATCTGCAGGGCCTCCAGATGGCCGCGGCGGATCGCCGGAAAGGCCAGCCGGTCCAGCAGGGGGAGCATGGCGCGCACGGGTAACTCCTTGGCAAATATGGACTATAGAGGAGGCTCCGGCGCTTTTGTTACAAGCCGCCCGCTACATCCCGGCGATTTGTTATACCAATCGTGTAGCGACCGAATCGCCCCCGCATCCCCGCCAAGGAGGTCGTCCATGGGACGCCTGAGCCTGTTCTTTCTCGCCGGTTTCCTCGCCGTGCCCTGCTTCCATCAGCCACTGCTGGGCCTGCTGCACGCCTATGGCGTGGTGCCGTTCGCCCCGTTCAGCGTCCAGGCCACCTGGCCGCTGGGAGTGCCGGCCTGGCTGTCCGCGGCGTTCTGGGGCGGTGTCTGGGGCATGCTGATGCTCGGCCTGTTGCGCTGGCGACCCGGCGCGCCGCAGCCCTGGCTCAAGGCCCTGTTGTTCGGCGGCATCGCCCTGACCGGCGTGGCGCTGCTGCTGGTGTTTCCGCTCAAGGGCCTGGGCTTCGATCTGCGCCAGCTGCCGGGGCGCTTCCTGATCGGCTTCCTGCTCAACGGCGCCTGGGGCGTCGGCACCCTGGTCTTCGCCCGCAGCCTGTTCGGCCAGCCCGTGCCAGGCCGGCCCTAGGCCGGCGGCAGGCGCAGCAGCAGCAGCAGCTCGGGGTCCAGGCGCAGCAGGCTGACGCAACGGGCGCTGCGCAGGTCGCTCGGCGTCTGCTCCGGCGGCAGATTGAGCAGCAGCCCGGTCAGGTTGAGGACCAGGGCCTCGCGGGAGAACACCCCGCTGGAGAGCCGGTAGAAGGCCGCGATCAACTCGCGCAGGCCTCGCGCAGGCGCAAACGCAGACGCTCGGCATTGAAGGGCCGGCCCAGGTAGGCGGTCGGCGCCAGGGGCCGCACCGCACGCACGCTGGCGGCATCCAGACGCTTGCTGATGAGGATATAGGGCAGGGCCGGGGGGTCGGCCTCGGCGATGAGGATCTCGGGGGCGGCGAGCTGGGCGGTCATGCCCTGCCCGCCGTAGCGTGCCGGAGGGCGCCACGGGGCTTCGGCAGGGCGGGGGGCGAATGCTTGAGCCGGGCCGGCTCGGGCGTCGATCCGGGCAATTCCATGCACTTCGTCTGGATAAGGCCGCGCAGTCTAAACCGGGCCTTTCACGGCGTCAGCTAGTGTTTGCGCGCGAGCCCGGCACGGACACCCGGGGCCCATCGACCAGGCGGGCAAGGGGTAAAAAAGACCCGCCGTAGCGGGTCCCGCTCTGCGCGGTCTCAGAGCAGCGCGTCGACAGTCGCGGCGTGACGCATGCCTTATTCGGGCTCCAGGGCAAAGCCGACCCCGAAGCGGTTCCAGGCATTGATAGTGCCGATGGCCAGGGTCAGGTCGACCACTTCCTTATCGGTAAAGTGCTCGCGCAGGGCCTCGAACTGCGCCTGCGGAGCACCCTGCTCGGCCAGCAGCGTCAGGCTCTCGGTCCAGGCCAGGGCGGCGCGCTCGCGCGGCGTGAAGAAACCGGTGTCGCGCCACACGCTCAGGCACTGCAGGCGCTGCTCGGTTTCCCCGGCCCGGCGCGCATCGTTGCCATGCATGTTCACGCAAAAGGCGCAGCCGTTGAGCTGCGAGGCGCGCAGGCGCAGCAGTTCCAGCAGGGACAGTTCCAGGCTGGACGTCTCCAGGGCCCGCTCCAGGCCGAGCATCGCTTCGTAGGCCGCCGGGGACTGCTTGTACCAGTTGATACGGGCGCTCATGGTCTATTCCTCTTCGTTCCTGGGCTCGCCCCTTGCGAACCATGGCGTTACTCTAAGTCGCGCTTTGGCCCCGACGAATAGCCAATTATTAGATTTTTCAGGTAGCCATTACCGTGGAACTGCATCTCGCCCTCGACGGCCGCCAAGACCTCGCCGGCCAGCTCTACCGGCAGTTGCGCGCGGCCATCCTCGACGGCCGCCTGGCGGCGGGCGATCGCCTGCCGCCGATGCGCTTTCTCGCCGAACGCCTGACGGTGTCGCGCAAGACCGTCGGCGAAGCCTACGAACGGCTGGCCGCCGAGGGCTTTCTGCAGGCCAGGGTCGGCAGCGGCACCTATGTCAGCAGCCAGCTGGCGCCGCCCGAGCACCCACCCATGCCGACGGCGGCCCTGCAGGCCAACCCGCGCTGGCGAGCCATCGCCGCCGGCTGGCGCATGCCCGCGCATCGGCCGGCCCGCTACAGCTTCGCCGGCGGCACCACCGATAAGCGCCGTTTCCCCTTCGACGCCTGGCGCACCTGCCTGCAGCGTGCCCTGCGCTTGCAGGCGCGCAGCCCGGCCTTCTATGCCGAGGCCCTCGGCAACCCGGAGCTGCGCCTGGCGATCTCGCGCTACCTGGCAGTCAACCGGGCGGTCCGCTGCCACTGGCAGGACATCCTGGTCAGCCAGGGCGCGCAACAGGCCATCGACCTGCTGGCGCGGGTGATGCTGACACCGGGCGACCTGGCCGTGGTCGAGGAGCCCGGCTATCCACCCGCCCGCCTGGCCTTCGAGGCCGCCGGCGCCCGCGTGCTCGGCGTACCGGTGGACCGGGAAGGGCTGCGCGTGGACTGCCTGCCGGAGCAGGCCAAGCTGGTCTACGTGACGCCTTCGCACCAGTTTCCGTTGGGCCAGCCGATGAGCCTGCCCCGCCGCCTGGCGCTGCTGGAGTGGGCGCGCCGTCGCCAGGCGCTGATCATCGAAGACGACTACGACGGCGAGTACCGCTTCGACGGGAGGCCACTGGAGTCCCTGCAGAGCCTCGACCGCGAAGGCCGCGTCGCCTATATCGGCACCTTCTCCAAGACCCTGTTCCCCGAGTTGCGCCTGGGCTACCTGTTGATGCCCGCCGCCCTGCGCGGCGAACTCACGGCCGCCAAACAGCTGGCCGACCAGCACAGCGAGAGCCTGCAACAGCTGGCGCTGGCGCACTTCATCGGCAACGGCGCCTTCGCCCAGCACACGCGGCGCCTGCAGCGCGAGTACGCCCGGCGGCGTCAGCACCTGCTGCGCCGGCTCGCGGGCGATCTGGCGCCCTGGCTGGAGGCCTTGCCGGCAGTGGCCGGCATGCACCTGGCCGCACGCCTGCGCCAGCCGCTGGACTGCACCCGGCTGTGCGCACAGCTGGCCGAGCGCGGCGTGCTGCTGCTCGACCTCGCCCCCTTCTACGCCGAGGGCCCAGGCATGCCGGGGCTGCTGTTCGGCTTCGGCGCCATCGAAGCGCAGGACATCGACCCGGCGCTGGATATTCTGCACGAGCTGTTACGCCAGCATTGAATGCGCCATGCCGCGAAGCACCGGTTTTCACCCACCGGCCCCTGGCTTAATGCGGGCAAAAAAAGACCCGCCGAAGCGGGTCCAAGAAACGCCTGGTCTGGTGAGATTCAGGCGAGTTCGTCGAAGCACTCCTGGATGATCGCCAGGCCCTTGTCCAGCTGGGCGTCCGGCGCGGTGACCGGCACCAGCACGCGCAGCACGTTGCCGTAGGTGCCGCAGGACAGCAGGATCAGGCCCTTGTCGCGGGCCTTGGCGACTATCTGCCCGGTCAGGGCGGCGTTGGGCTTGTGCAGGTCGCCGTCCTCGAACAGCTCCACCGCGATCATCGAGCCCAGGGCGCGCACGTCGCCGATGGCCTTGTGCTTGGCCTGGATCTCCTTCAGGCCGCTGACCAGGCGCTCGCCGACCGCCTTGGAGCGCTCCAGCAGGTTCTCTTCGTCGAACACCTGCATCACCGCCAGGGCGGCGGCGCAGGCGATCGGGCTGCCGGCATAGGTGCCGCCCAGGCCGCCCGGGGCGATGGCATCCATGTACTCGGCCTTGCCGCACACCCCGGCCAGGGGGAAGCCGCCGGCGATGGACTTGGCGAAGGTGGTCAGGTCGGCGGCCACGCCCATCTGCTCCATGGCGAAGAAGGTGCCGGTACGCCCGGCGCCGGTCTGCACCTCGTCGGCGATCAACAGGATGCCGTGCTGGTCGCACAGGGCGCGCAGGCGCTGCATAAAGGCCTTGGGCGCGACGTAGAAGCCGCCCTCGCCCTGCACCGGCTCGATGATGATCGCGGCGATGTCGCGGGGTTCGGCATCGTTCTTGAAGATGCGCTCGATGCTGGCCATGGCGTCGTCGGTGCTGACGCCGTGCAGTTCGCAGGGATACTGGGCGCGGTACACGCCGCCGGGCATCAGGCCCATGCCGGCCGAATAGGGCGCGACCTTGCCGGTCAGGCTCAGGGTCATCATGGTGCGGCCGTGGTAGCCGCCGGTGAAGGCGATGACCCCGGCGCGGCCGGTGGCGGCGCGGGCGATCTTCACCGCGTTCTCCACCGCCTCGGAGCCGGTGGTGACCAGCAGGGTCTTCTTGGCGAAGTCCCCCGGCACCCGCGCGGCGACCCGCTCGCAAACCTCGACATAGGGCTCGTAGGCCAGCACCTGGAAGCAGGTGTGGCTGAGCTTGGTCAGCTGCTCCTGCACCGCGGCGATGATCTTCGGGTGCAGGTGGCCGGTGTTGAGCACCGCGATGCCGCCGGCGAAGTCGATGAACTCGCGGCCCTCGACGTCGGTGACCGTGGCGTTCTCCGCGCGGTCGGCGAAGATCGGATGGATCTGGCCCACGCCGCGGGGTACGGCGGCGGTGCGGCGTTGCATCAGGGATTCGTTGGTCTTGCTCATGGCGTTCCTCATTCGCCGCTCATCGTGCGGCGTGGTTCAAGGATGAAACGACCGGGTCAGGGCCGCAGCAGCATACGATGATCGACTGCTGCGGTCCTCCCGGTCACAGGAAGTAATGTCGCTACACCCCCAGGGGCTGAGTCGCCCCGTGGAGCCTAGTCGCGTTTAGATGCCCAGGCAGAGGTACTTGATCTCCAGGTAGTCCTCGATGCCGTACTTGGAGCCCTCGCGGCCCAGGCCGGAGGCCTTGACCCCGCCGAACGGCGCCACCTCGTTGGAGATCAGCCCGGTGTTGATGCCGACCATGCCGTACTCCAGGGCCTCGGCCACGCGGAACACCCGGCCCAGGTCGCGGGCGTAGAAGTAGGAGGCCAGGCCGAACTCGGTGTCGTTGGACATGGCGATCACCTCGGCCTCGTCCTTGAAGCGGAACAGCGGCGCCAGCGGGCCGAAGGTCTCCTCCTTGGCCACCGCCGCAGTCAAGGGCACCTCGGTGAGGATGGTCGGCTCGAAGAAGCTGCCGCCCAGGGCATGGGGCTTGCCGCCGGTGAGCAGCTTGGCGCCCTTGCCCACCGCGTCGGCGATGTGCTCCTGGACCTTGGCCACGGCCTTCTCGTCGATCAGCGGGCCGGTGGTGGTGCCCTCGTCCAGGCCGTTGCCGATCTGCAGCTTGGCCACGGCGGCGGCCAGCTTCTCGGCGAAGGCGTCGTAGACCGCGTCCTGCACGTAGATGCGGTTGGCGCAGACACAGGTCTGGCCGTTGTTGCGGTACTTGGAGATCAGCGCGCCTTCCACCGCCTTGTCCAGGTCGGCGTCGTCGAAGACGATGAAGGGCGCGTTGCCGCCCAGTTCCAGGGACACCTTCTTGATGTCCTGGGCACATTCGGCCATCAACTGGCGGCCGATCTCGGTGGAGCCGGTGAACGACAGCTTGCGCACGATGGGGTTGCCGGTCAGCTCGCCGCCGACTTCGCCGGCGCTGCCGGTGACCACGCTGAGCACGCCCTTGGGAATGCCGGCGCGCTCGGCCAGGGCCACCAGGGCCAGGGCGGAGAACGGCGTCTGCGAGGCCGGCTTGATCACCATGGTGCAGCCGGCGGCCAGGGCCGGGCCGGCCTTGCGGGTGATCATCGCCGCAGGGAAGTTCCACGGGGTGATGGCCGCGGTGACGCCGATCGGCTGCTTGATCACGATCAGGCGCTTGTCCGGCTGGTGGCCGGGAATCACGTCGCCGTAGACGCGCTTGGCTTCCTCGGCGAACCACTCGATGAAGGAGGCGGCGTAGGCGATCTCGCCCTTGGCCTCGGCCAGCGGCTTGCCCTGCTCCAGGGTCATCAGGCGGCCGAGGTCGTCCTGGTTCTCCATCAGCAGCTCGAACCAGCGGCGCAGCTTGGTCGCCCGCTCCTTGGCGGTCAGCGCGCGCCAGGCCGGCAGGGCGCGGTCGGCGGCCTCGATGGCGCGACGGGTCTCGGCGGCGCCCATCTTCGGCACCGTGCCGAGGATCTCGCCGGTGGCCGGGTTGTTGACCTTGATGGTCTGACCGCTGTCCGCGTCCAGCCATTGGCCGTCGATATAGGCCTGCTGGCGGAACAGCTGGGTGTCTTTAAGTTGCATGGCAGTCTCCTTCAAATCCCGACACCCGGGCGTCGGACGGTTGTTGCTGGGGGCCTGCGCCCATCGAAAAGTTTATGCTCGTTACGCCGCCGATGGCGGTGCCCTCGGCCTGTTCCGCCTTCGGACGGCAAACGGCGCACAGGGTTCCACACAGTTTCACCCTGAGCGTTTGAAATCTCAAACGAATCCTAGGGGTGCCACGGGTAAAGGGCAATAGGCTGTTCGAAAAAATTAACGGCACATAGAGCCAGCTGTCGCCGGCCTTGAGAGCCAGCGTGGCGCCCGGGCTCCGTGCAGAATCGCGAACGACGCCCGGCATGGACGCCCGCCGGCCAGATGCGTATGATTGCGCCCCGCAACGCATCCGTAGCTCAGCTGGATAGAGTACTGCCCTCCGAAGGCAATACTCGTCGAGTTGAGAAGGGTGTCAGCTAATGGTCAAATAGACCGCCGCAACACATACGCACCAGTAGCTCAGCTGGATAGAGTACCGCCCTCCGAAGGCGGGGGTCGTGGGTTCGAATCCCGCCTGGTGCGCCATATCTATTTGATTTATTGGGCTTTTTTTACAGAGGCCCGATTCTTCACTCCGCACCAACCAATCCTAGCGCCGAAGCTAATTCTGGCGACGTTCGCAACAGGCAATGAGTACTGCCCAAACGGCCCTTTTGAGGTTGGTTTTCGGGCTGTGCCGATTCTGTGCCTAAACCGTGCCACACGGCCTGTTCACATCCCGCGCCTCTGCGGCTGCGCGAGTACTAGCTCGCCGCCCCACCAGCCGCATAGCAGCATCGGTCATCGCCAACTAACCAAAAAACCTGTCTATGCAGCGGCTGGCAGCAGCATCAAGCAGTGCTCTGGTGTTACATTTTGTGGAGTACCTCACGGAAGGCTTTAGCAGACAAAGGAGTAGCCGTGGCGCGTCCCCTTCGCAAGATCAAACTTGATGGAACGCTGTATCAGCGGCGTCCGGCCGTCGAAGCCGAAATTCATGATTTGACGGCCGTTAGCCCCTCCGAACTTGAGCGCAGAGCGTCCATTTGCTCTCGCACCTCCCCCGGCTTTGTCTCACCGGAGGTGTTGGTGCACTTTGTGCGGAACGTGGGAGCCGGGATGCATCGCGAAAGGCTAACTGAGCTCCTACTCCAGCGCGTTTACCTTCTCCTGCCTCGCGCCGAGAATGCAGGCGAGGCCACAGCCTCACTTACCAAGGCAAACATCCGAGATGATGTCGTCGACCATTTCGTTGATCTGCTGCTTAGCGACCGGGCAGCGTATGACAATCGCCTGGATTACTACGAGATAAACTTTAACTCGGCCATCGCCAAAGACCGTAAGGATGCGAGTGATCGTCATTGGAAGCGTGATAGCCAGAGTGAAGAGCTGGGCACGGATGAGGATGGTGCTTACAGCGCCCTGGACGAGGCAATTGGTGCCTACGACCCTTTTGACCCCCGCGAGCTCGACGAAAAATTTTACCGGCTACGGCTCGACGAAGAGATTGATAGTCTGCCTGAACTCCAAAGAAGAATCGTCGAAATGTGGCGCCAAGAGATTCCCATCGACTCGCAAGACCCCTCTGCTGTCACCATAAGCAAAGCACTAGGCAAGAGCGAGAAAACCATCCGTACACACCGCGACAAGGCCTTTGCGACTCTGCGACTGCGCCTTGAACGCAAGGGAAAACTGTGATGATTAAGCGTTCACCAATTTCTAGCGAAGACGTCATGAACGCTTTCGCGATGGATTTCGAGCCAGGGTCCGAGGTGCTCAAAAAGTATCTTGCCGACTATCCCCAGTTCGCTGCCGACCTTGTCGATCTCGCCAGAGAGCTTTCCCGGCAAGTCGACGAGGACCTTCCGCTCAGCGCACAAGAGCTCGCCGCCGTGAGCGCTAAAATGGGCCGGCTCCGCGAGTCCGTAGTCACGGTGGAAATCCTGCAGGCCGCCTCGCCAAAGACCTTCGCTGCAGCAGCCAAAGCTCTCGGATTACCCATGCAGGTCGGCGTCGCCATTCGCGAGCGACGAATAGATGTTGCGACGTTGCCAAGCCGGTTCCTCGGGCGCTTAGCTAACGCGCTACAAACATCAGTCTCTGTTGTTCAGTCGTTTCTCCTCTTGCCTGCGCAGGCATCAGCGCTTCGTGCAAACAAGTCGGATGACAAGCCAGCCCCGGCCGAGAAAGTCCCGCTTGAACGCCTTTTAAGAGAGGCGGGGATGGATGAGGAACGCATTTCACGACTGCTCCACGACGATGACTGACCATGGACCAACTAGAACTCGCTCGCCAGCACGCGAAGCGCTTGCATCATGAAGCAGTCGAACACGGCAGCGATCCATGGTCTCCTTATCAGTTCGCCGAATACATAGCGGAGAAGCTGGGCATCACGGTTGAAAGGTGCCTCCCTGGCGCTTCAATCCTGGACGGGGCGCGCGCAACGTTTGATCCCGCCTTGCAGCTGATTGTTCATGAGGACTTAGGGACACCGTTCGAGCAAGCCTTTCTCGTCGCCCATGAAATCGGGCACGCCGAGCTAGGCGATGGTGAGGAAGAGGAGGAATCAGCATTTCAGATCGATCCAGCGCGAACCTCTGAGGCTGCGCCAGTTGGCATGGAGCGCGTAGTCGATTACAGCCGACGGCAGCGCCGAGAAGTCCAGATGGACCTCTTCGCGAGAGAGCTGCTGCTGCCACGGTCGCGAGTCTTCGATTTGCACGTCACTCAAGGCCAGACCTGCTCGGAGATTGCAAACCGATTGGGTGCACCCTTCGAGGTCGTCGCACAGCAGATGCTTGATGCGCTTTTGCTCCCCCCTGTGCCAGTAGTTGCAGTAGAAGCGCCTGTCGAAATTCCACTCAACGAGAAGCAAAAAACGGCAGCCAACCATCGCGGGGACGCGTTCCTTCTCCAAGCTGGACCAGGCACCGGGAAGACCCGCACGCTGGTGGCGCGAGTTGAGAGCTTGTTGGATGAGGGGGTAGATCCAAGACGTATCCTTCTCTTGACCTTCTCGAACAAGGCCGCTGCGGAGATGTCCGAGCGGATCGCGCTGAAGCGGCCAGCGGAAGCCGCAGCGCTCTGCATTGGGACCTTCCATAGCTTTGGACTGGACATCCTCAGACGATTCAACGACCGATGTGGCCTTCCGGTCGATCCCCGCCTGATGGACCGAACCGAAGCAGTAGAACTGCTTGAAAACGAATTTCCTCGGCTAGGCCTGACCCACTATCGCAACCTTTATGATCCATCTCAGACGGCTGCTGAAATCCTGACCGCGGTCTCACGCGCCAAGGATGAAGTTGTTGATGCGGCGGGCTATCTTGCGCTAGCCAATGCAATGGCTAACGCGGCGAGTAACCCGAGCGAGGTGGAGGCTGCGGAGAAAGCGGCAGAAGTTGCCAAGGTCTACGCTCGCTATGAAGAGCTCAAAACACTCGCTCAGTGTGTCGACTTTGGTGACCTGGTTATGCGCCCGGTTCAACTACTGGAGAGCGATGAAGCCGTTCGAAGGCAGTTGCAGAGCGACTATGACCATATTCTGGTCGACGAGTATCAGGACGTGAACCACAGTAGCGTTCGGCTTCTTGCGACACTGAAGCCGTCAGGCAATAACGTCTGGGTGGTGGGGGACGCCAAGCAGTCGATTTATCGGTTCCGCGGCGCCTCTTCGTTCAACATGGCCCGCTTCGGTTGCCAAGATTTCCCTGGCGCGGTACGGGACAGCCTGAAAATCAACTACCGTTCCACCCCTGAAGTTGTCCATGCCTTTTCTGCTTTTGCTGCAGGTATGTCCGCAGCTGATGGAGAAGAGGCCCTTGAGGCGGATAGAGGTCCAAGCGGAAATCTGCCCGAAATCATCACAGTGGACAATGCCTCCCTGCTGACCTCGGCTATCGCTGATGGCATTCAAGAGCTTCGTAAGTCAGGTTATCGGTATCGGGACCAGGCAGTCCTTTGCCGGGGCAACGATCGACTTTCGGAAGTCGGACGTGAGCTCGAGCGTGCCGGCATTCCAGTGCTTTTCCTGGGCAGCCTGTTTGAGCGTCCGGAAGTAAAAGACCTCGTCGCGGTGCTATCGCTACTCGTGGATCGGCGCGCGATGGGGATGATCCGGACGGCTTGCTGGCCAGAATTCGCCATGAGCTTGGAGGACGCTGTTT
This sequence comes from Pseudomonas sp. MBLB4123, assembly GCF_051904775.1. Taxonomy (NCBI): domain Bacteria; kingdom Pseudomonadati; phylum Pseudomonadota; class Gammaproteobacteria; order Pseudomonadales; family Pseudomonadaceae; genus Pseudomonas; species Pseudomonas sp. MBLB4123. The sequence goes on along the minus strand of NZ_CP196711.1, from coordinate 3,583,239 downwards.
GTGTCTTCGAGCATCTACGAGGTACCGACGCGGAACCTGGCGCTTGGCGACTTAGCACTCCAGCTGAACTGACACCTGCTGGTCAGACTGCTCTGTCTTCCCTCAATGCAGCTCTTGCAGGCTTCGACGCGACCTCCCAACCTTGGACCGTGCTGGCAACCCTTCTGCTCGACCGGACTAGACAGGCAGCCCGCATCGCTTCTTCAGCCAGCGTCTCGGACCAGGCTCAGGGCATCGCAATCTGGCAGTTCATGAACTTCGTTCGGGCGCAGCCGAACGGCCAGGGTCTCCCGATCCAGCGGCTTTCTGATCGCGTGAGGAGACTGCTGCGTCTTCGGGACGATAGAGACTTGAGGCAACTACCCACGGCTGCCCAGGGGATTGATGCGGTTCGCCTGATGACTATCCATGGCTCGAAAGGGTTGGAATTTCCAGCGGTTCACATTACCGGCGTCAATAAGGACTCTATCCCCGGGGCGCTTCGGACATCAAAGTGTCCCCCACCCGCAGGCATGCTCGCAGGTGGTCAAGGGAGCGCAGAGGATATTGCACGGGCGGCCCACAACGAAGAGCAGGAGTGCTTGTTCTACGTCGCAATGTCCCGGGCGAAGACACGTCTGGCGTTTTACGGAGCGACCTCAACATCGAATAGGCGGACCAGGCCGCTGTCGCAGTTCCTGGATCGCATTGGGCCAGCTCAACGACGCGCCGTCACGCCTACTACTGTATTACCTCCTGCCCCGGACGATACGCAAATACCCATCGTCTTCTCGGGAACCCCGCGGTTCAGCTCAGATGCGGTCGCGCTTTACGAATCGTGTGCACGGCGATTCCTCTACACACACTTGCTTCAGGTGGGTGGCCGGCGCGGCATGAGTTCATTTATGCGTATGCATGAAGCGATTCGTGAGGTCTACCGGAAGATCGTCGCGCAGGGCAGCTCTAGTGCTGAGTGGGAGGACCTGCTTTCTCAGGCCTTCGCGGCTCAGGGGCTTCATGAACATGGCTATTTCGATGACTACCATGCGATAGCCTCCACCATGCTCCAATACTTCCTGGCATCGAGGGCTGGCGCGCAGGTTGAAGCTCCGACCCCGCTGCGAATTGTGCTAGACGGCCATGAGATCGAAGTAACACCGGATGATGTCCTCGTGAAAGACGGAAAGCGGGCCATACGCCGGGTGAGAACTGGCCATGCGCCCAGCCGTGACAGCAAGGACGTCGGTGCAGCTGCATTTGTACTAGCGGCCCAGGCGGAGTTCCCGGGTGCCGAGCTGGAACTGGTCTACCTAGCTGATGCTGAAAGCAAGCCGTTGAAACTCAGTCCCAAAGAGTTGAGCAATCGCCAAGAAAAATTGGGCGAGATTTTCCGCGGCATCCGAGACGGCCAGTTCCGAACAAACACTTCGGACGCCACTTGCCCGAACTGCCCGGCCTTTTTCGTGTGTGGTGCTATCCCCCCTGGAACCCTCTCAAAACAATTCTGAAAAAAGTTTACCGGCGGCAGTCGCTGGGTCCGATTAGAGAGTTGAAGGCAGAAAAAATTCTGTCGCAACACTTTAGAGGACCATATGAAAAACTCTCCGTTTGACGACGTTGGTGACGCGATCCGTGAGGATCGTCCACTGCGAGAGGCCGGCGCCTATCGCATCCGCTTCGGCTTGGAAGGACTGACCTTCCGCAACATCGACGTGCCTGACCCGGTACCCACCGGCCGGCAAATCCTGGACAGCGCGGGGCTCGATCGCCGAAGCGACTATCTACTCTATGCACTTCTCGCCTCGGGCGATTTTGAGGACGTTCGTCTCGACGAGACAGTGGATCTGCGAGGCAAGGGGGCTGAGCGCTTCATTGCGTTCAAGTCCGACCGCGACTTCAAGTTCTCTTTGAACGATCGCCAGATGGCCTGGGGTCACCCGGAGCTGTTGGGCAGCGTCTTGTATGACCTAGCCGAAGCCTCGGCCGAAGAGGCCATCTTCCTGGAAGTACGGGGCGGCGAAGACATCCTCATCGAGTCGGATGACAGGATCAATCTCGACAACCCTGGCATTGAGCGGTTTATCACCGCCCTAAGGCCGCAAAAGGGCTACGTCATCGTGGTCAATGCTGTCGAAGAGATTGTGCCGGACAAGCATGTCACCTTCGAGCAGGTGGTCAAGTTGTCCCATCCGAACGCGCCGGCAGAGACCAACGTCAAGTTCTCGATGACATACCGCAATGCTGCCTCGCACCCCCGCGCTGGTGAACTCGCTGAGGGTGGCTCCGTTGAAGTAAAAAAACAGGGGACAATTTTCAATGTCACACGAACTGTTCAGTCTTAATGCCGACCTGGCCCGGTTGCGTACGGAGGGCTACTTCGTTCGCATTCAGGGGAGTCTCCTTGTCATGCTGGAAGTGCCCTATGTCGACGCTCAATGTCGTGTGCGCACCGGCACGCTGGTGTCCAACCTTGACTTGGCCGGGGACCGGACGCGCAAGCCAGAGACACACGTAATCCACTGGGACGGCGACTTCCCCTGCAGCGCGAATGGGACGCCCTTGCCAGGCATCTCCCATGCGTCGCCCAACACCGACCTCGGTTACGGGCTCACCGCAAGGCACAGCTTTTCCAGTAAACCCAACCCGGATGGCTACCCGGACTACTACGCCAAGATGGCTACCTACGCGACCATCTTGGCCGGCCCGGCGGCCGTCCTGCAGCCCGGTATCAGCCCACGGCTGATCCGTGGCGCTGATGATGAGAATGAGCCCAGCGCCTTCAACTATCTCGATACAGCATCCAGCCGGGTAGGCCTGGGCGCGCTAGCTAGCAAGCTGGAAGGTGAGGTGGTGGGCATCCTCGGCGCAGGTGGTACCGGTGGGTACATCCTCGATCTGGTCGCGAAAACGCCGGTGAGGGAAATCCGGCTCTTCGACGATGACGACTTTCTTTCCCACAACGCGTTCCGCGCGCCCGGGGCGCCATCGCTCGAGGAGTTGCGGGACGCCCCCAAAAAGGTGCACTACCTGAAGGGCATCTATGAACGGATGCATCGCGGGATCGTGGCTCACCCCGTAAAGATGAAAACGGAGACGCTGGGGCTGCTTGACGGCATCACGTTTGCGTTCATCAGCATGGACGCGGGTGAGGAAAAGCGCGCCGTGGTGGCGAAGCTCGAAGCACTTGGTGTGCCATTTATCGACGTCGGGATGGGGCTTGAACTTAGCAACGGTAGCTTGGGCGGCATTCTGCGGGTGACGACGAGCACGCCGGCGAAACGCGAGCATGTCCACGCAGGGCGCATCTCTTTCGCTGGTGGCGGAGGCCAGGACGTGTACGCATCCAATATCCAGGTGGCCGACCTGAACGCCTTAAATGCTTGCCTCGCAGTCGTGAAGTGGAAAAAGCTCCGCGGATTCTACCGCGACCTAGAGAGCGAGCATCACAGCACGTACACGACCGATGGGAGCATGTTGCTCAACGGAGACCAATCATGATGCGCCATCTGAGTCTGGAACATCGTTTTGTGCGAAGCGTTCCACGCGAGTTGGAGCCTGGCATCTTGTACATCTCGATGGACTACGCAACCGCAGTGCACTCGTGCTGCTGCGGTTGCGGGGACCGCGTGGTGACCCCATTCACGCCGACCGACTGGCGGATGACGTTCGATGGTGAGTCCATCTCGCTTCATCCCTCCGTAGGCAACTGGAATCAGAAGTGCCGGTCGCACTACGTGATCCAGCGGAGTCGAGTTTTGGAGGCGGGGCCATGGTCGCAAGGCCAGATAGAGGCGGAGCGTCTACGCGATAAGAAGGCCAAAGCTGCGCATTATGGCTCGCTGCATGAAGCGCGTCGTGAGTTCCCCGGATCCGCTACTGGTGGCCAGAGTGCGACTGCGCATTCCCGTAGCATCTGGACTCGGCTTAAGGCCTGGCTCAACCGCCGACCATGACTGCTGAAGCTCCTCCGCAACCAACGGGACAATAAGCAGTTTGAGCAGATGTCCGTTTCTGCTCTGGATTCGTCCAAAACAACTATCAATTCTAAATTCGAGACTTAGTGGAGAAGTGCATGACCGGCTTCGGCAAGATCAACCGCCAATTTTCTATGGAGGGAGCTACCCATCTCTATTCAAGCCTACCAGCAATGCTGACGCCCGCGGATCTCCGTCAATTACTCATGAAGGTAAACCCAGTCTCCGAGCAGGGTTTTAGAGCCGATGTCCTGATAATTTTTCTTAGGCAAGTAGACAAGAGCATCCCAGTTCAGACCGCTGCCTGCGTTAAAAACCAAAGCCCAGTCATTCTGATAGAAACTCTTAGCAGCCCTCTCGCCCGTAACGATCTCAAATGGCGGTACATCTTCTGGTAGCGAGGTGATGTAAGTTGGCATCAACTGATCCAAACGCTGAGGTGGTGCTCCTGTTTCACTAATGCAACGCTGTATCGCATTGATCAGTGGTACAGCACGCTCACCCGCTCGCTCATAGCCTTCCATTCTCATGGCCGTGCCAAGTGGCAAGCTAATCGCGCCACCCACGAGTACGCCCAATATAATTGAGGGCAAGAGTGCGTTGACTTTTCTGGTCACCACCATAATGAGCAGAGCAAAAAATACATGAACGACTGAGTAAATTACCGCCACGAAAAAAGCATCTCTAGACTTGTACGCCCCCAAGGGGCAAAGCCAAGCAACGAAAAAGCCCCCAAGACCAAACTTGGCGCCGCCGCGATGATTGCAGCAATAAAAAATCGAGCCTTATGATTTCTCATGCAACCTCTAGAAAAATCTCAAAAAATCAAGCAAACGCCACGCGCAAAAAGAACACACATCACTCCGCTGAGCAGAGAGCACTTGAATGCTGCATGTACGAGCTAACGCCTTCGAGATATCGCGAAAAGAAATCAAAGTATCGACCACCATCTGGCAACAGCAGGACAATGTTTTCTTTTGCCCTGGTCAAGCCTGTGTACACAAGTTCCGGCCCATCCAGATCGTTAACGATCACAAAGACCGTTGGCGATTCAAAACCTTTAAAGCTATGAAGAGTCGATAACTTCATTACGCCGCTATTCAGATTGAAGCCTTGCTTACGACTGGAGTTCAACTGACGCAACTCCTTTTTCTCTTTCGTACGTTCAAGCCGTCTTTCGCGAACGCTCTCAACATCTTCCTTCGAGGCAAAGCTTGTAATCGTACGCTCCTGATGCCGCGGCCCTTTTCGGATAGCAAAATCGACCTCCCTCAGAACATCTTCCCTTGACGACACAATGGTGATGTCATTCGGATGAATGCCTTCGCGCTTCGCAATAGCGACAATGAGTTCAGCAACATCAAGCAACCTCTCAGCTGACCATGTCCCTACGGCACTCAACCCAATCCCTGGAAGAAAAGCGGTTTGCTGATAAGACTCATCCCCATCAAAAACATATTTCTCTGAAAGGAACTGCTTCTGAAAGGCTACAGACAACTGCAATACCGGAGAATCCTGCTTATATCTGAAGCTTTTAGACAGACGCTGCCAGCGCCCAAAACCGGAGATTATGCTTGCTCTTTTTTCCTCATCAACAGCACGATCATAGATATTCTGTTTCTCATCCGCAAACAGAACCATCTCTCCATCTTCAGCCAGGAAATTCTTTCTTATGATTCGCTGCCACTCAGGCTTGTAGTCTTGAGCCTCATCAATGAGAATGGTCTTGTACCTGTCGACGGCATAATTATCTAAAATAGCTTCATTCGAATAATAATGCTCTTCAAGGTATGCACTGGGGTCCACCAAACCCTCTGGAACCTTCACATCGATTCCAGCACTGCTTAGGGCCGCACTCATAAATTTGTGGTAATTAACTATATGAAAAGCACCCCAACTGAAGTCTTCGCGAACTTCACTAATTTTGTCTCTGATGAACATGCGAAGCGTCAGATTGAATGTAAGTATCAACACCGGCTCGCCATGGCGCTTGTGCGCATTCACGGCACGCTTCGCCAAGACGGAGGTTTTACCCGACCCTGCCACTCCGCACACCTTGGCCCGGGCGCCTTCTACGCTCTCGGATAGCCGCGCCTGTGGCTTTGTGTAGAGGATGGGCTTTCCTTCATTGGCGTAATGGAATGGGGGCTGCAGCAGGCGCATAAGCTCTGCATATACGCCCTCCTCAAACTGAGGGTTCTGCTTGCCGCCTGAAAAGCTAATCTTTTTCAACGAGTCTCGCGCAATGGCTAAAGACCCTACATCGCGATCTATCTGTTTGATTTTACTAGAAAGATAGATTCTCTTTCTCTCATATCTTTCATAAACGACTTTTTGCCCACGAAACTCCTGCTGAAGTTTATTCAGCTCATTCCGCAACGCACTTATTGCCGGCTCATAAAACGCTGCAATCTCATTTTTGGTAGCATTGTGAAAGTACACATAAACCTTTATCAGGCCGTAAAATGTTTCACTGGCCATGCTTTTGTCGAGCAGACCATTTGTGTGCACTTCAAAAATATTCTGCTTATATGAAAAGACCTGAGCGAAAGGCGACCTCAATAATGCATTATTTTTAGCCAAACGCCACTGGTTTTTAACATCAACTCTATAGCTGGCAAGATCCCAGTCCTTGACCTCAATAATTATGGCGCCGACACCTTCCTTGATGATTACGACATCAGGGCGCTCACCGTTAAAGCAAGGCTGGAAATAAACCTCAGCATCTGGGTCGAAATGCTCTTCCAGGTAAGTAAGCAAAAACAGCTCCCCTTCAGTTGGCGGCTGCTTGGAGAGCTTGGCCCTTTCAATGCCTGGAATGACCTTCGCCATACATGACTTTACCTAAGAATATTTTGCTAATTATCACTGCCGGCTTGCTTAAGCTTGCCACCAAGCCGCAACCAGGTAATTGCTATTGCATAAAAATCTCAACCGCCCATTAGGACATTGATACAACATCAAAACATTTTTCCTCAATAAATTGCAGCAGCTTCTTTTGATAAATTTCTGCCCTCATTAATATTGCTTCATCTGTATGAGCTTCGTTATTTGAAACACCAATGCCGTGACCTGTTAACACTCCACCATGTTCCGTCAAAATACAACGATTATGAAAAACATCGCTTTCGGCTGCTTCCCTCAGTTCAAAAACCTCAAATTGCAGACCTCCAAGCCCCACGGTCATATCTTGCATAATGCGATTTTTGACGTGATCAGCTGCTGGACTTCCACTGCCAGCATTCTTGCTCCCGCGTTTCTCTTTATAGAAAAGAATCACCTTGGGGAGTTCATCCGCAAGACGGTTAGAGAGGATAGAATTAATCATATATCGGACAAAGCCTATAGCCTCGTCCGACCAACCAAATGGATCAATAATCAAAATATACTTTGTAGATAGGCGCACTAGGTTGCCAACTACGGATAAAAGCCCTGCATTGGTACGCTGTATACTTAATTGGCCACAATGATTCCAGGTGCTCCCTGGCAAATACATGCTATCAGGAGTGATGTTGTTTTTTGCACAAATAGCAGACGAAGACAAAATCACGCCGAATGGGGCTCGATTGTCTTCGCTGACCACAGCTTCTGACCAAACGGAAGTTTGATGATCGGCCACATCCCTAATAACAACGGACTCGGTTAACTTAGTTACCATTTCTGTATAACGCCGCCCAGACAGTGACTGGGTATCTTGGGGACTATGCTGAAGCAAGTAGCTACGAAGTTTTGATACCTTTTTCTTTGGAAAGCTACTGACTAGCCTTGGTGTGCCCAACCCGTATTCGCGAAGAAACTCCGCATAGTCACGATCATTTGATGCCCAGGCTGCTAGAACAGTCGGCTCAAGCGCATACTCATAAATCATCACAAAAGCTCCTCCCTGCGCTCAGCAAAAAAGCCATTGGGCCATCGGCTGGTGAACTCGCCATCGCGATCAATTTCGATACGCTTGGCCTTTACACCGCCTGCTGCCGTGTCGAGGTAGATGATTGAAACATCCTCAGGTGCCAGCGGCTTCAGGCCATCAGGCAGCTCACCCTCTGTGCTTTCGCGAATACGCCGCAAGATCCGCAAGATCAAATGTTCGCTGTGGGTCTCGATCAGGAAGCTGCATTGGCGATTGGCCTGGGTGAGCAAATCACCTATGCCCACCTGAATTCGTGGATGTACATGCAGCTCTGGCTGCTCGCAGGTCACAAGCCCCTGGCGCGCCACCACAGCCGCCACAATCAGCGGAAACAGCTGTGAAATCCCCACACCAACCTCGGAGAAGGCTACCTCGCACTGCCGCGAGTCATCCCACAGCGCCCATTGATTGCGCACTTGCTCAATAACGGCACCCTTAGGGGCAGCGCTATCAGGCGCTAGCTCCTGCAGAAGCGCTTTCAGCTTCTCCATGTCTATAGGCGCCTTCTGCTCTGACGGATTGCCTTCCTCATCAGCACCGCTGAAGCTGATTTCGAGCTTATCGCCATGCGCATCGAGCATGGCGCGCAACTCGCCCAAACTGTCGTCACCACCGGAATACACCACCTTGCTCACCACCGACTTTGCACGCAGTGAATAGCCCAGGCCGAGATGCCCCATCCACTGGTTAATCTCGGCCAGCAAGGCGGGCGCTTTGTGCTGGCGGCTGAGCGAGCTGACCACATCCCAGGCAGCCGCGCCGCTGTACCAGTCTTTCTGCTCGGGGTAAGGATTAGGCTGGCGCAAGGCATCGGGCACCATGCGCAGCGGGCCGATGCACAGACTCTGATTAAGCAGTGTCAGCAGGTTATCTAACGGAGCTACCAACACATCCGAGAGAATTTCATGCAGCCGTGTGGTGATACGCGGGTCGTCGTGTTCGACGGTGGTTTCCAATCGCTTGCCCAGCAGCGGTAAGGCGCCAGCAAAGCCTTTAAAACCCAGCTCGGCATGGGCAAAGGTCATTTCAGGCAAATGCCAGGAATCGCGGCGGCTGACTTGCTGAATGGGGCGCTGAGCGTTTAATAGCTCATGGAAGACGCTTACAAAGCCTTCGGCTTCGCGCTCCGGAGCTTCGTCCAAATCAAGTTCGGCCAGCAAAGCGGGATGCTGGTAATTGAGCCAGGCCAGCACCGGCTGCTTCATCCCCGCATCGCTGGTCAGTTCAGCGATCAGCGTATCGTCCAGCCACAGCTTGTAGCAGGCCACATAGGCGGTTTCGGCTGATTTAGACCAGGCGATATGCAACTCCACAGCAAAGCGTGCGGCATCGGAGGTTGGGCTGTCGACGGTGAGGCCAAAATCCTCGTTGATCAGCTCATACAGCTGGTTGTAACTGGCGCCGATGCTGTCGTCTTTTCCGACATGAAGCTTGATTACAATGCGCTTATTCAGATCGCCGCCATTCACCAAACTGGCAAAGCCGCCGATGTGTTTTTCGCCCAGCACATCAATGCGCTGCGGGTCGCAGTGGCCTTTGGCGAGGATTTGCTGCAGATAAAACAGCGCCTGCAGCACCGAGCTTTTGCCGACGCTATTAGGGCCAAACATCAAGGTCACCGGCGCCAGCGGGATGGCTTGGGTGGCCTGAAAGGAACGAAAGTTGGTGAGGGCGATTTCTGTAATTCGCATATTTTAATGCCCTAGCTCGGCCTAAGGCCGGCAAATGTCTTATTTGTAATTTTTAGATGGCAATGGCTCAGCCGATGCATACGCTCACGCAGCCTCTGCACCGCGCAGGCAGACCAATCTGCTTTCGATTGGTTTTCATACCGAGTTCGGCTCAAGAGACCAAGGCCAGCAGGTTCTCGACTAGTTCCTTAAGCTCCGAGCGCTGCTCAGCACCCTCTTGGTACATCGAGCGCTGGAGAATTTGTTCAGCAGTCATATGCGGCCAGAGCTTGTCGATCAGATCATCGCCCTTGATACCCACTGCTTTACCGATGATTTTCTTCGCGTCGCAGGTGTCGGTGAAATTCACCCTAACCCCGGTTCGCGCATCAATCATGTCAGGGCACAGGTAGTTCTCGATTTCCCGTTTGCGGGTGGAATAGAAAGACCTGCCTATTCCTTCTACTTCCTGCTTGCGCTTCGCAATAGAGGCGACCTGCTCTGGGCTGCCACCAATGTCCGAGTCCAGAAATACGCACCAGGGGAGCCCGAGGTCATCGGCGAGATTGAGGGTGACCCAGTGTTTCACGCTGCCACAGCCGCCAATCAGAATCGGAACGACGCCGGCATCCTCAAGACTGGATTGGAGATGCCCGCCAGCCTTCAGGGTGTTGGCCGCATGGCGGAGGAAGGTGACGTCTGATTTACCTTCTACCAGCACGACGCCCTTCGCCCGCTCCATCCCTGTTTCGGGGAGTACGCCCAGGCTCTCGGCAGCCTCCTTGAGCACATCGTCATTGGGCATCTTGACGATAGGGATGCCGTTCTCATCCTTGGTGACGTAACGGATGCCGTCGATGGGCATCAGGCCGGCCAGGGCGGGAACGTGGGTGGTGACGATGATCTGCCGGTTGGGCTGGTTGGAAAGCTCCAGCAGCGCCTTCATCAGCATCATCTGGTAGTTCGGGTGCTGGGAGGTCTCCGGCTCTTCGATGGCGTAGATGACATTGCGCTGGGTGCCCACCACCGCCTTCTCCGCCTCGGCGCGGAAGAAGTTCAGTAGGATCAGGCGGCGCACGCCGCTGCCGCGCTTGTTGATGGGGATACCGTTCTCACCATCCAGGGTGAAGCTGAAGCTCCACTTGGGCTTTTCCTTGAAGCGCGGGGTCAGCTCGTTGGCCAGCTCGGGGGCCATTTCCCGCAGCTTGTCGAGGGTGCGCTCAGCAACATCCAGCACACTGGCTTCGATCTGCTGCTCCAGCGCACTGATCTGATCCTGCAGTGCAGCCTGCGCCTCCTTGACCGCCTGCTGCAGCGGGTTTTTGGCCTCGGCGTCGCCATCACTGCTTTCACGATCCGCCTTGAACAGGGCGAAGGTGGGCAGCTGGCCCTCGACCTTTTCCCAGATGGATTTGCTGTCGGTCGAAAGCCCTTTGCTGACGTCGAGCAGCCTCTCCTGACAGGCGATCGGCTGTGCTGCCGTACGGATAGCCTGCCGCCACTGTGAAGCCACACGTTTGTCTGCCACTTGCTCGGCAACGCCTTGCTGCTCACCGAGCTTTTTCAGTTCGGCCATTTTTAGGCTCAGCAGCCCAGCCAGCGCCTCATCCGCAGGGTGCTGGCAGCGGATGGCGGTTCGTTCCTGCTTGCCGGTGCTGGCCTTGAAGGTTTTGACGATCTCCAGCGCACCCTCGGCGTTGAGCAGATACTCCTGCGCCAAGGAAGTCTCGGCATTCTCATCCAGTACCAGCGCCTCAGGCAGACCGTCAAACTCACAGGCAATCTCGAACTGCTCGGCACCCTCGGCCAGACTGAAACAGTTCATATCGCTCTTGTCGGCCTTGACGTCGCCGCTGTCGAAGAAGATCGCCAACGCTTCGAGGATGGTCGATTTGCCAAAGTCATTTCGGCCGACGATGCCAGTCATGGCTTCGTCGATGGGAATAACCGTGGTGGTGCGGTAGCCGCGAAAATGGCTGAGTTTGACGGACTTGAGGCGCATGGGGATTTCCTTATCTACAGCTGGCCGGAGACGTATGCGGTGGAATCACATCCCCAGGCTAGGGCGAAGCCCCAAGCACAGGGAGGCGCAAGTAAACGCATTGGACTTATCACAGCTCACCTCGAAAGGCTTTTTGGTTGAGGCATTGAAACTCTAGCTGCGATAGTGAGTTACTACTTTGCAAACTTTCACGCAGCCCATATATTGCACTAACAATATGTGAAAATTTATCCTGGAGCTCTTTGGGAGGGAGAATGAAATCTAATTCTTCAATCCGAAAAATTGCTAACTTTGGAACCCCTACCGCCATGGTTTTTGATTTTATTTGACTTTGAACAAAATCAGTCTGAAGAAAAAATGACAAATACCAGGAAGACAGAACAGCGCCATCTCGGATAATAATTTTATTTGCATTCTCGGTAAGGCTGGCTTTATGAAGCTCTTTAGGCACAATCCCTACATCTCCGATGTTTGCCCCAACTACCGTAATACATATATCCCCTTCATCAACCGTATATCGCTCAATAACCTTCCTCACATGCGGAGGTACATATTCAAGGTTTTTGGTTGTAACCTGTCCGGATTTTATATTGCCAGCCTTAATATATGGGAACCCCGTATCTTCTTTAACTAAAGAGTCTCCTTTGGGGATACGCTTACCTCCACGAACCATGCAGAGTTCCTTTATCTTCTTCACCATCCAACCCTTCGGATTGGTTACCGGATCTCCGAACATGTCCATAAACACAGCGCGGAGGAAGTCGTCGGCGAGCTGGATGGCTTGCTGGCGTTTGCGGCGGATGGTGTCGACCTTATCGAGGATGGCGGTAATCCGTCTCTGTTCAGCCAAGGGAGGGAGGGGGATCCTTAACTCGACCAGATCCTCCCTTCTCACAGTAGCCTGGTTAACCCATGCATTAACCATATTCTCAAATACACGCCGCCCCCACAGCCAACCCAAAAAACGAACGAGGTATTCAGGTAAAAGCCGCTCCGAATCGACCCTTAACCTTAGAAAGTGATTACTGAAACAAACCACTTCCTCAACATGATCACTATACAAGGCAGACTTTCCGACCTGCTCAGCGCTGTTGGTGGCATTAAATAGAACATCTCCGAACTGCAAAGAGTACCTTTCAACTTGCCTGATCGTGGCAGGTACATATCTCTTTTTTGTCCAGTCCCAAGCCCCTTCTGGCTTGACATTATTCATCCTTACCTGAAGAACTCCAGAGTCCGACTCCTCTCCAGATGCGAAACCCGGTTGAATGTCCAATAACAGGCTGCCAAGCCTAGCCGTTGGCCAAGTCATAGCATTCCCTCCAGCTCATCCAGATCCGCCAGAATTTCCTGCTCCAGCCCTTTCAGCCGTTGCAGAATCACCTTCGGGTCTTCGTACTGTTCCTGCTGGTACTCCACTTCCTTGTAGCGGTTGATGGAGAGGTCGTACTTGTTGGCGGCGATGTCCTCGGCTGGCACGACAAAGGCCTTTTTGCGCTTATCGCCGAACAGGGTATTGACGGTGCTCGCGCTGATGTTGCTCTCGACCATCTGCCGGTATTTGTGCCACTGGGCGATGGCGTCGGGCAGGTCGTTGCTGCCCTCACCTTTCAGCTCGGTGCGCTTGTCGTCCAGCGAGTAGCCGTCGGCCTGCAGGTCGTAGAACCACACACGCTCGGTGGTGCCGCCCTTGGTGAAGATGAGGATGGCGGTGCTGACGCCGGCGTAGGGTTTGAACACGCCGCTGGGCAGGCTGACGATGCCTTCGAGCTGGTTGTTGTCGAGCAGCTCCTGGCGCAGTTGCTGGTGAGCCTTGGAAGAGCCGAACAGCACGCCGTCCGGCACGATCACGGCGGCGCGGCCACCGAGCTTGAGCGAGCGGAGGATATGGGCGACGAACAGCAACTCGGTCTTCTTGGTTTTTACCAGGCCGAGCACGTCGGGGTTGGTGTTGGTTTCGTCCAGACTGCCTTTGAACGGCGGGTTGGCCAGCACCACATCGAAGAAGTCCTGTTCCTGACGTGGGTAGTGCTCCTTGATGGATTTGCTCAGGGAGTCCTGGTAACGGATGTTCGCGCCGTTCACGCCGTGGAGCATCATGTTCATGCTGGAGACGCGCAGCATGGTGGTGTCGAAGTCGAAGCCCCAGAACATCTGGCTGTTGATGTGCTGGCGGTAGGGTTCGAGCAGGTCGCCGGAGTAATGCCGGTTGCCGTCTTCGTCGCTGAAAGTACCTTCCGGGCTGGAATGCACGCGGTTGAGGTATTCCATGGTGCGGGCCAGGAAGCCGGCGGTGCCGCAGGCCGGGTCGCAGATCACTTCGGTGGGCTGCGGGGCAATCAGCTCGATCATCGCGTCGATGATATGGCGCGGCGTGCGGAACTGGCCGTTGATGCCGGCGGTGGTGAGCTTGCTCAGCAGGTATTCGTAGATATCGCCCTTCACGTCGCTCTGGGTCAGCGGCAGCTCGTTGACCATCTCCACGGCGGAGGTGAGTACGGACTCGTTCTTGATCTCCAGATCGGCGTCCTGCATGTACTCGCTGATATGGCCGAGGCCTTCACGCTCGCCACCCTCGCCCTCGGCGCTGCCGAGTTGGGCGAAGAACGGATAGACCTTCTGCTTGAGGTGGCTGTGGAGCTCCTTGCCGCTCATGTTGCGGAAGTTCTTCCAGCGCAGCAGTTGGCCGTCCGGGGTATTGGGGAACAGGCGGTCGAAGGCTTTGCCGGTGCGGTTGGCTTTGCGCTCGGCCACGTCCTCCTGCATGTCGAGCATGCGGGCGAACATCAGGTAGCTGATCTGCTCGATCACGGTCAGCGGGTTAGTGATGCCGCCGGTCCAGAACTTTTCCCAGAGCTTGTCGATATCGTTGCGGATTTTGCCGGTGAGCATGCGAGGTACTTCTCTCGTAAAAAAATGGGGGATTAGACCTGCGGCAGCGCTTCGCTGTCGTGACCGTTGTGATTTATCTGCTGTGGCAGCTCTGCGGCGGAGTCATCCACTTCGTCCAGCGCCTCGACGATCAGCGAGAGTCGCTCGCTTTCGAAATCCATATGGGTTGGCTCCAGCGCCGGCAGCGTCTTGCTGACCTTGGCCGACAACTTGTTGAAGCGCTCCACCTTGCCGTACAGGCCTTGCTTGCCCGCCAGTGCCTTGACAGTGTCGTTGTAGTGGTTGCTCACGGTATTGAGGGTGCCTCCCAGCTTACCGAGGCGCTCGGCCACGGTGCAGACCTGGTTGTAGATCTCGCCGGCCTTCTCGCTGATCTCGCGCGCTTCGGCATTGCTGCGCTCGATCATCCACAGGTTGGAAACGGTGCGCAGGATCGGGATCAGGGTGGTGTGGGAAACCAGGACGATGCCCTTCTTGTAGCCGTACTCGAACAGATCCTTGTTGTGTTTCATAGCCTCGATGTAGGCCGGCTCGATGGGCATGAACATCAGCACGAAGCTGGGGCTGCGCATCCCAACGAGGTTGGTGTAATCCTTGGAAGCCAGGTCATCGATGTGCCGGCGAACCGCTTTGACGTGCTCAACCATGGCCTGTTGAGACTCACTGCTGGTCTCCGCGGAAACAGCACGGTCGTAGGCAACCAGTGAGACCTTGCTATCGATGATGATGTGTTTGCCATCGGGCAGCTTGATCAGGTAATCGGTCTGCTTGCTCTTACCTTCGGCATCCTTGAAGGCGCTCTGCACTTCGTAGTGTGCCTCTTCGATCAGGCCACTCATTTCCAGCGTGCGGCGCAGTTGCGCCTCGCCCCAGGCGCCGCGCTGCTGGGAGTCGCCCTTGAGCGCGGAGGTGAGGTTGTTGGCCTCTTTGCTCATCTGCAGGCCGATTTCCAACACCTTTTTGATTTCAGAGTTGAGACTGGTGTTGCCCTGCAGGGACGCATCGTGAACTTCGTTGATGCGCTTCTGGAAGCCTTCGATCTGCTCGCGGAACGGCTTGAGCATCCCGTCGATACTGGTCTGACTGGTCTGGGTGAAGGTCTTGCCCTTCTCCTCGAAAATCTTGTTGGCCAGGTTCTCGAACTCCTGAGTCAGCGACTTGCGCGCATCGGCCAGTTGCGTCATCTGCTCCTGGAAGTTCTCCTCGCGCTGGCTCAGCGTGGTTTTGAGCTCGGTGTGCTCGGATGACAGCGTGTTGAAACGCCCCTGAAGTTCGCCGAACGCTTTTACCTGCTCAGTCAGGTGCTGCTTGGTTTCAGTCAACTGCTCGCGTGCATCGCGCTCGGAGGTCTCCAGCGACTTGGCGCGCTTGCCCTCGGTGGCCAGCTCATCCTTCAGGCGATCACGATCTGCATGCAGCTGCTCGTTAGTGGTCTGGGACTGGGCCAGACGGTCTCGCAACTCAGCTACCAGTTCCTCACGCTTCTGTAGAGACGTTTTGAGCTCGGCATGTTGATTACTGAGCGGCTGATAACGCCCCAGCAGCTCGTTGTAGTCCTGAGCCTGAGTGGCCATCTTCTGGCGAGTTTCAGCCAGTTGCTCACGGGCCTCTCGCTCGCCCGTTGCGGCCACCTTGGCGCTGGCATCCAGATTTGCCAGCTCGTCCTTGAGGGTGTCGCGCTCACTTTGCAGCGAGGTGCTGATCGATTGCGCAGCAGCCAAGCGATCTCGTAGATCATTGGTTTGCTCTTGCAGAGCGCGGCCTTCGGCTTGGGCTGTTTCTAGGCGCTTGGCAGCTTCGTGATGCTGCCTGCTCGTATCGTCCAGCTTCACCTGTAATGCAGTGCGAGCATCTTTGCTCTCTTGCTGCTCCTTATTCAGGCGTGCCTCATTGTCGAAGGCGGCCTGCAGCTTGGCTTTCAGGGTGCTTTCTGCGACCTGCAGCTCATGGGTGCGCGCTTCTGCGGCCTTGAGCTGATTACTTAGCGCAACACTGTCTGCGGCTGCAGTCGCTTGAGCCTGCTGAGCCCGCTCAAGCTGGGCCGCCAGCAGACTGAGTTGCCGGCCCTGACGCAATGCCGAGAAGAAATAACCCAGCAACGTACAAGCCAGTGCGAGTACAGCTGTGATAACGAAGATATCGGTAGTCCATTGACTGGCTTGCATGTGCACTCCTAGTGACTGGTGGGCGGGGTTTCCCCGCGCAAGAAGGGCTTGAGCACGGCCACCAGCTCACCCACATCGGCAGGGCTAAACACACCGTCGATGCCTTCGTGGGAAATGCTGGAGAATGGAGCGTCGTAGAGCTTTTCGATGACGATGCTGCCGTGCTGGGCGATGTAGCTTTTCAGCAGGTTCATAAAGCGCACCTGCTGGGCCGTGAGGCTGGGGTGGGTATGCAGGAACTGGGCGAAATGCTGCTCGATGGCCTGTACATCCAGGCCGATCAGCTCGCGCACGGTCAACTGCAGCTCGCTGGCGGTGCGGCCATAGAACTCGTTGAGCACCTGCAGGCTGACGCCGGGGTGGCTGGTGAGGATGGTCGAGGTCAGCGAGTTCAACTCCTGTTCGGCAATCGGCTCGCCCTTGTGGATTTTCTGCAGGGTCGGGTTGGCGGTCAGCATGCCGTCGAGGATGTCCTTGAGGCGGCGACGGTAAGCCAGCGCCTCGTTGGCGCCGGCAATGGTGACCTTGCGCTCATTAACCTCTACGCCGGTATCACGGGTACCTGTGCTGGGCATGGCATAACCGTCCGTGCCACCGGTTTGGCGGTATTTCATGATGCCCCGCAGCTCCTGCCGGGCGCGCTCCAGCTTGCCCACGTTGGCGTTGAGCCAGAAGTCCGCGCTGCGAACCTCCGCGATCAGGGCATCCTTCTGGCGCACGGCCTGGATGTTGATGGCGAGCTTGTCGATCTCTTCCAGCAGGGTGATCTTGCCATCCTCGAAACAGCTGGCCTGTTCCACCAGGCAGCGCTCGATACCGGCGATGAGTTTGTCGAGCGCGGTGGCATGTTTGTCGCGCAGCACACGAGCCGACATCAGCGGAGCGATGGTGGTCGCCAGCAGGTGCTGGATCTTGGCGTCGAACTTTTGCAGCTGGTCGCCCTGCTGCAACTGGTGCACGGCACGCAACTCGCGTTTGACGGCAACGCTGCTCTCCGGCAGGTCGTTGATGTCGGCACGCAGCAGCTCGATGGCGACATCGAAGGCAGCAGCATGGTTGTGCTTGAGAGCGGCCTGCGCCAGCTCCAGGCGCGCTTCGAAGGTGGTCTGCAGGAGCGACTTGCCGCCCTGGTCGTCCGGCTCTTCGTACTCCTGCTCGAAGAAGTCGAAGTTGCCGTAATGATCGAAGATGAGGAACTCGGTCTTGTGCTTGCCCTGACCAAACAGGTTGGGGCGCAGGCGTGTGCCGCGACCGATCATCTGCCAGAACTTCACCCAGGATTTGACCGGTTTGGCGAAGACCAGGTTGACCACTTCGGGCACGTCGATGCCGGTGTCGAGCATGTCCACCGAGATGGCGATGCGGAAGTCGTTGTCCGGCTTTTTGAATTCCTTGATCAGGGTATCCACGTGCGGGATTTGGTTGTGGATGACCTTGCAGACCTTGCTGCCGTGCTGCGGGTAGAGCTTGCAGAAGAGCTTTTCCAGGTGCTCGGCATGGTCCTGACGCTGGGCGAAGACGATGGTCTTGCCGACCAGTGAGCCGGTCTCGTCCTTGATGCCGTTGTTGATCAGGTTTTCCAGGATGATGCGGTCGGTGTCTTCGCTGAAGATCTTGCGACCGATGTCCTTGCCGGCGATGGTGGTGCGTTTGGCCTCCTCCTCGCCGAGGTCTTCTTCGAGCTGGCGCTGCTGTTCCTCGCTCAGGTCGTTGTAGTGGATGCCATCGCGCAGGAAGTCGGTGGTGAGGTCTTTGACGCGGAACGGCACCAGGTAAGGCGGATCGTTGTTGATGGCGGCATCGAGGCCGAACTCGAAGGTCGGGTCGGTGGTCTCGCAGTCGAACATGTCGAAGGTGTTGCGGCTGATGAACTTCACCGGAGTGGCGGTGAGGCCTACCTGCAGGGCATCGAAGTAATCGAACAGGTCCCGGTACTTGTTGTAGATGCTGCGGTGGCTTTCGTCGGCAATGATCAGGTCGAAGAAGCCCACATCGAGCTGGGCGAAGCGGTTCATCATGCCCGGGTAGGTGGCGATGTAGACGCGGGCGGTCTGGTCTACCTTGTTGGTTTCACCAATCACGCAGCGCGGCTCGCTGGGCAGGTTCTGCTTGAAGGCATCATCGGCCTGTACGCGTAGCTCCTTGCGGTCACACAGGAACAGCACACGCTTAGCCCAACCGGTGCGCAGCAGGAGCTCGGCCAAGGCGATGGCCACGCGAGTCTTGCCCGTGCCGGTGGCCTGGATGATCAGCGCGCGGCGGCGCTGATTCTGGAAGTGAGCGGCAACCGTTTTAATGGCTTCGATCTGATAGGGGCGGTCAGCGATGTTCAGATCCGGGTTATGACGCTCCAGCTCCGGTTTGCGATATTGGCGCTGGTAGATCAGGTATTCGAGGCTGTCCTTGCTGTAGAGGCCATACACCGGGCGGTAGGTGTTGTACTGCGCGTCGTCCCAAATGAAGGTCTCGTAGCCGTTGCTGTAGAAAATCACCGGGCGTTGCATGCCCATGCGCTCGAAGCCGTCGGCATACATGCGCGCCTGTTCGCGCCCGGCCTGCAGGCTGACATTGCCGGATTTCTTGGCCTCGATCACGGCCAGCGGCTGACCGTTATCACCCCATAGCACGTAGTCCGCACGGCCCTTGCCGGAAACGTTATCGGGGAAGTCGACGTCCACTTCCTGGCCGACCTGCGAGGGATTGCTGATATCCCAGCCCGCCTGCACCAGCATGGCGTCGATCAGCAGGGCGCGGGTCTTGGCCTCGTTCCACTGCAGGCTGTCGGCTACCTTCTGGCTCTGCTGCTGACGCTTCTGCTGATCCGGCTTGGCAGGTGGTTCCAGCTTGTCGAGATTGCGGGTGCGTTCCTGCTCAAGCTTCTCCATGACGCGTTGCAGCTCTTCCTGCTGCTGATTGAGTTCCTTCTCGTAGCTGGAGACGGTCTTCTGCAGGCGGACGAGGGTCGCGGTCGGATCCTGCACCTCGGCAAAGGGCGGAATATCGGTCTGTGCGGTGCCGTAGTACTTGATGGCCATGTACATGGCCAGCTGATGGGCGGTCTTCAGTGCCAGTTGTGCATTGCGCAGGTCACCTTCAGCGCCGTGAGCAGTATCGTTGCCCTGGATACGGAGGAAGTTGATCTGGTGAACCAGCGGCTTGCTGACGCAATTGGTGAACACCGAGTTTTTCACCAGGTCGTAGAAGGTTGACTGCGGCATACGCGGCAGCAGCTCTTCCTTGTAGATGGCTTTGGTCAGCTCTTCGGCGAAGCTGCGCAGGCGAGTGAGCGCACTGCCCGGGTCGATATGCAGAACGGCTTCGGCGAGGCCAGCGAGGTTTGCCAGCAGTTCATTGCCGGTGCGGAGAAACTCGAAGTTGACTGATTTCATGTAGGCGATTCTGTCCATGAGGGCCCTAGAGCGAGGACCGTGCCAAGTTTTTATTCGATGCCGTACTTTTCCATCCAATTGCTCAGCGTTTGCTGGCTTTTGAGGCCTAGCAGGCTGGCCGCACGGGTCTTATTATTGCCGGTAAGCGTCAGCGCTTTGCGCAGATAATGCCCGGCCACTTCGGCGATTACCTGTTGTAGATCAATGCCTTGCGAAACATCCATGGCCAGTACATCGGCCTGTGCGTGGGGCAATTTGAACAGCGCTTGCTCGATATCATGAGCAGCAATCAGATCGCCCGAACACCAGAGAGCCGCGCGCAACAAGGTGGATTGCAGTTCGCGAACGTTGCCACGCCATGGGTACTGAAGGATAAGATTTTTTGCTTCTGCGGAAATTTTCTTATCGCCGAGGCTGGCATCCTGACTGGCAATGCCGGCCAGCAGCTTTTCCGACAGTAACAGCAGATCACCTTCGCGCTCTCTGAGCGGCGGGAGGTGCAGCACACCCACAGCGATGCGATAAAACAGGTCTTCACGGAAGCGCCCGTGAGCAACTTCCTGCATCAGGTTGCGGTGAGTGGCGGTGATCAGCCGCACATCGACCTTGAGTTCCTGGCTGGAGCCTACCGGGGTAAAGGTGCCTTCCTGCAGTACGCGCAAGAGGCGCACTTGCACATCCGGCGTTAGCTCACCGAACTCATCCAGAAACAGCGTTCCGCCATGGGCCTGTTGGAACACCCCGGGCCGATCCGCAATAGCGCCAGTGAATGCGCCCTTCTTGTGGCCAAACAAGGTGGAGTCGATCAGCTCCGGCACGATGGCTCCGCAGTTCACCGCAACAAAGGGCGCTGCAGAACGTGGACCGGCGTTGTGAATGGCGCGGGCAAACAGCTCTTTGCCGGTGCCGGTTTCGCCGTAAATCAGCACTGGGACCTGCTTCGCCGCGAGTATCTGCGCCTGAGCCTTGAGCGCTAGCATGCGCTCGCTCTGCGTCACGATGCTGTCGAAGGCTGCATCCACGGGGGCATCCAGCCCGGCGAGCTGAACCAGCTTGTCGGTACTGATGGTGTCGGCGGCCGGCACATATTCGGCCGCGATCTCGAAAGGCACTTCGACCTGCTGCACGCCTTGCTCAAGTGACGACTGGTAGAAGGTCGCCGGATAGCGTGTTTTCCCCAGCAGAATCCACACTGCTTGCATGGCCGGTGTGCCGGGACTGAGAAGAATGGTAAGCTGATTACTGGAAGTACTCAGGCGTTTTAAATGCTGGCTGGCGGCCTGGTAGATCTCCCCGAAATGAACGGGAGAAGACAGGGAAACGTAATGCGCGGTGATTGCTACATCGACCTGCTGGCGCAGCCAGGCCAGGTAGAGTTCAACGCGCTCGGCGGGGTATGAACAAAGCAGCTCAACTTTATCAACAGCCACAGTGTTCAGGGTCGCCAGAATCGGGCCAGCCTCAGCACCAGCAACTGCTTTGAGATCATTCCCGCCCACCCAGCTGGCCAATATGAGCTGCTTCTTTACCACTGTCCCTATACTCCCGCCCCCTCTTGCCCATCAGCAGGCAGGAGAAAAATGTGCTCTGGTTCGCGCCCTGGATAGTAAACCAATCCGTCGATCCGGGTCCTTACATGCCTGACTACATGTTCAAGTTGAGCTGTGGCCGGCAGGGGGGGCGGTAACCCAACCCAAACGAAGATTGGCGAATGAATGGAATAGTCTCGCCACTGCCAGGGTAGAACAATGAAGGGGCCTTTCGGCCCCTTTCGAACTTAGTTACCCAACAGGCTCTCAAGCTTCTCGATCAGATAGTCCAGCGGACTGCGACCCTCCAGGCGCTTCTCGAAAACTTCGTTGCGGTGGTAGGCGACCCAGGTTTCGAGGGCATGCCGATTATCCTTCTCGTAGCCGGAGCCGAGGATGCAAATAAGCTCGGTGCCATGGGGGTTCTCAAGGTAGTGACTCATGGCGGAAGCCAGATGCTTGAGGTACTTATGCTCGCGGGCCTCCATCGATGAATGCAGAGGGGTCACGTTGTCACGTTTGATCAGTTTCATATGGAAGCTCCTCAGGCCTTGAGATTGGCTTTAATCAGGTTGTCGAAGGCGCTGCCATCGCGGCGAGTCAGGTTGGGGACATAGCGCGAATAGACGCGGAACAGCATCTCGGTGGTGGAGTGTCCCATCTGCCTGGCGATCCACTCCGGGTTTTCGCCTGCAGCCAGCCAGAGGGTCGCGGCCGTATGACGGGTTTGGTAGGGACGCCGCCTGCGCAAACCCAGGTGACGCAGCAGCGGATACCAAACCCGGTCGTTGATGTTGCGGTATGCGTGCGGCGTACCTTCGCGGGTGCTAAAGACAAACTGTCCGCTGCCGGTTTTCTCCCGCTGGCCGAGGAGCGCCTGGTAGACCGGCTCGGACATATCGATCTCACGCTGTGAACCGTCGTTCTTGGTGTAGTCGAGCTTGCCGCCCACCCAGGTTTCACGGATCAGAATCTGCCGCCGCTGAAAGTCGACGTACTTCCATTGCAGGCCATCAACTTCGGCCGTCCGCATGCCTGTGAAAAAGCGCACGGTGTAGTAGTTGCGGAAGTCCTCACGCACTATGCTGAGGATCTGCAGCACCTCATCCAAGGTGAAGGGTTCCACGTCTGTCTTGGGGACTTTCAGTGATTTGATGTTGAGATATGGCGAGGTAAACTCGAAGCGGTCAGCTGCCTCACTAAGGATCATGCGCAATGGCGTCATGATGTGGTTGATTCGCGTCGCTGTCAGACTCTGACCTTTCTGCCCGGGGACTTTGCCGAGTGCCGAGCGGAATGACAGAAGCTCTGCTTTGGTGATGGCGCTGACCTCTTTTTTGCCGAACTCAGGCAGCAAATGCTTATCAAGGGTAAGGCGCACGGTTTTGGCGTGCGTATCACGCCACTCGACCCTCATCTCCTCAAACCACAGTTCGGCAAAATCCTTGAACAGTGGTGTTTTCAGCGATGTACAGCCAGCCTGCAGCCGACTGATCTCTTGTACTTTACTGCTTTGAGGGAAGTAGGTTGCGTAGTCGAAGCAGCCGAGGGTGATTTCCGCCTCTATGCGCTCAAGGATCTTCTCCAGCTTTTTCCGGTTAGCAGGCGTATCAGGCAACGTGGTCTGCTCGCGGCAGCGCTGATCCAGGTAGGTGAAGTCAAAGAACAACTTTTCGTTGTCGGCACGGGCACGAATCTTACCCATGGCAGATGCCTCCACCAGCCATCGGAACCAGCCCAGAAGCCCGCGAGAATTTCTGCATGTCTTCTTCGACAGCTTCCCAGATGAAAAGAATCTTGCGGCCGCCAAAGGGACGGAAGTAGTGAATTCCTTCGAGCAGGACTGAATCTTTCAAGCGATTACGGATGGTGCGCGCGTCGTACCTCATGCGCGTGGCCAGCTCTTCGGTAGTCAGGTATGTGTGAGACATGGATATGCCCTCTCTGCTAAATTGAACGACAGCGGATTCTTATGAGCTTCTGAACACTCATAATGACCTCCTGCAGATCAATATAACGCTCATTTTGAGCTTTGCAAGGACAAAATGATCTTCTGAAGATCATTTTTTGGAGATTGTGATGGTCAAGTGCCATTTGTCTCGCTTACTGGGCGAGCGGAAACTGAAGATCAGTGACGTGGTCAGGGACACGGGGATCAACCGCGGAACCCTCACGCGGCTCTATCACGAGACCGCGCAGAGGGTGGAGCTCAAGGACCTGGAAACGATCTGCCAGTACCTGAACTGCCAGGTGGGAGAGTTGCTGGAATTGCAGGATGATCCGGCGGGCTGAATGCCATCCGGGCTTGGTCAGGCACGGAAATGCCAGTCGATGGAAGCCATCAACATCAGGTAGCGCAAGGCGGCGCCGGAGTGATGGTTCTGCTCCTGAGCAGTGGGCTTGGCACCTGGCAAACGCAGCATCACTCGAATGCCTATGTGGCTGTTCTGACTGCTTCGATTCTCCGGGACTTGTTCAATGAACCTCAAACGAGGTTTTCCCAGAACCGTGCGCCAACGGCTTTTGGTTTGCCTGGACGTGCGCTCATCGTAAACGATGAACTCAGTATCAGCCAAAGGGATGCCCAGTTCCGATAGCAGCCACAGGTACTCACGGGCACTCTGATCATCCCTACCGGAGTAGAAGCGCAGTGTCGTCTCACTCGCCCAGCAGCGCTCCACGAAGTCGTCCAGCACTCGACTAGCTTTGGCTCTATGCCGGCCGCTTAGCAGGCGATAGAGTTGATCCGCATAGGCGGCTACCCCAGCCAGACCTCCGTGCCTAGGCGGTCTTGGGACAAGCTCAATTCTATGATCTGAGTCAGAGGTTGCTGGGCTCTGCAGGCGATGCTTACCGAGATGGCTGATGTATCTCGCCCGTTCCAACATGGCTAATCGATCCGATTCGGAGAACTCTACCCAGTCCATATTGACCGAGTGCCCCGATGCCTCCGCGTAAGCCTGGTACGCGAGCATGGATGAAATGTCATTCATTCTCGTCAGTGCCCATCCACCGTCACTCCTCTGATGGCAAATCAGCGGACGCTTAACTTTTCCTTGGTTGCTGCGCCTATAGACCCGCATGCGGCCGATGATTCTCTGCATGTGCCTAATCTCTGCAGGCAGGCCTGGTGCAGGTAGGTCGTCAGGCTTGTTTGGCAAACTGACTTGGGCAATTTGCGCTATGACATGGCCAGGCGGCCAAAATTCAGGATTCCACTGCCAGCACAGCGCCGATAACCATGGCATGCAATGAACATAGTGCAGTAGGGATGTTTTGGGACTCGCATGCCCGAGCACAGCGCTGGTGATATGGATCACCCGTCGGCTGGCGGCCTCCGGGGAGTGAAGAAAGGCTCGGTTGAACCGTTTTGTGTCCAGCAGCCAATTCATGGTTTGCGCATGCTGACAGAACAGCAATCCAACCGACTGACTAACACCGAGGGCTGAAGCGGCCAGCTTAAGCGTCAGCCAAGTCGCGGCCGAATGTCTCAGGTGGTGAAAGTGCACATCGCTGCACCCAGTGACACGGCGTAGTGCGTCATGAATAGCCGGCATCAGTGTCGATTCAGATACCCATAGAGTTTGGAATTCCGGGATACAGAACAAAAATTCCGAATATGGCCCCTTCAGCTCTTCATCATCGCGCAGCCGGGCCAGGCGCTCGATGAGCTGCAACTCATCTGGCTCAAGCAAAACATGAAGTGGTAGCGTCCTTGTCGAGTTACGTGTTTTTAACGCACGCTGAGCATGTGGTCGAACATGCAGGTTGACCGGTCGTTCAGGAGCAATCAATCGCTCAGGCGACAACGGCTTGAGGGTCAGATGTCTACGCCTTACTGCAGCGGCACGCTCAACAGACAGCGCAGGTAATTGCAGATCACGACGCAGCAATTTCAGCGCCTCATTACGACGCAGACCTAGGCGAAAACCGAAAATCAGCATCACCTGCGCGACCATTGCGAGGCGTGGCGAACGCTGGCTCAACGGGCCTGCAGCTAGATCTCGCAACGCTAGGCTATATTGCTCCTCGCTGATGATCTGGGCATCGACGAACTGAGGTGTTTTCCCAATACCCAATGCCGCATAGGGACTGATAGGTGGATACGCAAATCTTTGCTGTAGATAGCCATGAAATTCCAACAGCCCCTTGGCTAGGTTTCTCCTCATAGGAGCTGTGGGTTGAGCTTCGAGCATCTGCTCATAGAGTTCCTCCAGCGCATCCAGTGGAACATCCAGGATCGATTCAACAGAGAGTATATTGTCCAACCTAACACCAACATCCCGCAAATAGTTGGCCACTGTTTTCGGCTGTAATGGGTTGCCATAGAACGAGCGACCGTGAAGCAGAAATGACGCCCAGTCGCCAATAAGCGCTTCAAGGGCTCTAGCTGGTTGCTCATTTTCGAATGCTGCAATTTGCCGCTTGCGGACTTTTCGGCACAATACCGTTAACCACTCGGGAACATTTTGTTCGGGCCTGCGAAATCGGTGCTTTTTCCGTTTATGTTTCTCTTCGCTTCTTGGTACTGGTGCATTCCCGTTCAAATGCTGCCATGAGTCCGACAAAACAGAGTGCGACACAAATTTGGATCTTGTAGCGTAATTTATTAGCAGCTGTGGCAACTGTGTTTGACGCTCGATATGCAGCAACTCAAACACTCGTTCTAGAGAGGCTGGCTGGTTATCAGGGCAAATTTCTCCTGTGGCCAGCGCCGCTTGAATACACTTTAACTTCCCGTCCTTTCGAGCCAAGTAAGACCGGTTCTCGGCTAGATCTTCAGCACAGCGCGATAGAAATGCCAGCGTTATCGGGTCTGCAAACCATTGCCGGTCTTCAGCTTCAGGTTGACCTCGGATTGACAGTCTCAGCCGGAATTCTGGGATTTCAGAGTTCCAAAGCGCCTGACCCGGCTCAAGCTGAGTCAGCGCATTCAGCTGGGGAATGTCCATCAGGGCACCGTAGTAGGCAGCACTCAGAAGAAGCAGCCCAATCCGCTCAATGGGCGTGAGTTGTTCTAGATCACGCCTGATGGCGCGCTCCAGCGAATCAACCATGTCTTGACTGGCCGACAGATTCTCTGCGGTGTACAGGTCTGGATTAATCGGATTAGGGCGGCGCTGCGTTTCGATCGCTCTTAGAGCAAGCGGCAAATTTGGATTAAACTGCTGCGCACGAGTTGTTATATCTAGTAGAACGTTGCGTAATGCTGTGCTTTCAAGTTTATTTTCGAGATTACGCATTTCTTTAAGGGGAAAGCTTCGCAGCGAACGTTGCCCGCAGAGCCATTCCCCGATGCTGTTACCGGAGCTTTTGCAGTATTCCTGGAGCGTCAGAAGATATCCACTTTTCCACTCTGGATCATGTTTATCCGGACTCCAGACAACAGACAGCATCTCATCCGAAAGTCGTGAGCTGTTCATACATCAGCCTCCGCAACCAAGTGGCTGTTGCGAACCATCCAACCGATCTCCCGCATGAGTGGCAACAAGTAGGTATGAAGGCCTTGGACATAAGTACGTGGGCAAAAGCTCGAGTAAATATCTTGTGGCTCTTCGCCACTCAGCCAATGGCCCATGAAAGCCGACAGTGTTTCAGGTGGGCATCCGCGCTCGGCGAGCTCTGTTCTTAACAGTTTGCGGAATCCATTCACTGGATGAGGTGTGAAACCCTCAATCTGGCGCATTACAGCTTTGATGTGGAGCGGCCGAATTTCCTCGTAGAAAAGATATCCCCCGTCGGCTAACCGGATAAAAAAACCGTTAGTAGGGGCCGGCAGCTGGAGTAGATGAGACTCAAGTTGTGCGGTAATTGCACTGCAGTGAGCCTTATAGGCCTGTAACTGTCGCCTTAACAGGTCAGGCAACACCACGAGACGACTCATATGTCCATCATCTGCGCCCTTGTCACCCAGCGCGCTGTGCCCGCCGCGCGATCCAAATTCGTCTGTCTGCTTCAACGGGTTACGAATGGCTCGACATCCAGTTGCCATAAAAAACATCTGAACCGTCCACAGCGAAAGACAGTTGTGCCAATGAACCAGTTGCTGAATATCGTTACGTGGGCGCTTACGCAACACAGCCAGCAACGCCTGGAGATTGGCTTTTACCGTATCCAACCTTAGGCAGTTGCGGGCACCAACAGCCGCCTCCGGAACAGCGGGCATCGGGGCACTTGGAGCCTCCAGGCCCACGGTGGCATAAACCGCATTTAAAACCTTCTGAACTGACTGGCGATAAAGGCCTCGTAAATAGTTAATGCTGTACTGGCTGTAATACAGTGGCGTATTAGCTGATAGGCAAGGCATGCCCGATAACATGGTGGCTGCAACCACATCGTGAGTGTCCGCGATGATTTGGCGATGTAGATAGGAGCGCACCTTGTGCATCGTGTAGCGAGGATCTTCGCCCCCAAGCTCGCTCAACAAGGTGCGGATTTCACGCTCTAGGTCTTTGACCTTGCAGGTGATAATGGCAGAACCGTTCACCGGCGACAGGTCCCGGACTGCCATAACGAGCGCAGCTGTCCCAACCATATCTGGTACCGCGATTACTGGTTGAGACTCTCGAACGGCCTCTCGAGGCAAGTGCTCTTCCGCTGCATAGTCCGGTGTCGGTGCAAAAAATCTGAACTCCGCCGGCCCTGCCTCATCAGCCAGAACCAACTCCAGCACCTTGCTCGGACGCGCATTCCGCTCAGCTATCCACAGCTTTTTGCAGTCCTCAACCGATCGACCAAACCACAGCATGAGATGAAGCACCAGCAGTGCCTCCAAGCGCCTCCGGATCTGTATCTGCGCCAATGCTGGCGCAGTACGAATACGTTCCCTACAGAGCATAAATTCATCAGTGACTCCAAATAGGAGGTTCGCTAGCTCATACTGCGTGAGCAGGTTGTAGCCAAACGGTAAATACTGCCGACTGCGAGCAATATGAGCGAGCATGCCCTCATGGCTGAGCAATTCAGCTACATATGGTCTGACATCACCTCTTGTATCGATCAAACATATTTCGCGCGCCGCGGTTATTTCGCCCAGCGGCAGTGCTTCATCTAAATCATCGTCTAGCGGTTGATGCGCCACGAAGCTTATATATCCAGGGAGCAAATCAGGGTCGTCTGGATCCTCGAGCGGGAACTCGGTAGCCCCTTGGCTAATCAGCACACCTAGGCCTGCGCTATTTGAACCGCCATGCTGACGATGGCCACCGCCACCGTGACGTTCTGGCGGTTCCTCACCACCTAGGTAGCGAGCGAGACGAACTATTGGTGGGTAGTACTCTGCTAGGTAATCGATTGAACTGCCGGCGTCGAATTGGCGGCAGCCCTGCGCAAATACGGCAGAGCTGGACCATATATTGAGATCATCTGGTATAGACAGTATCTGCAGTGCGCAGAGCGCTCGGAGTTCAAGGTAAGCGCTGTATCTCTGCCCGCGCAGCCCCAGGCCATCCGCCCTTTGCTGATAGGCCACAAGCAGCTGCCCAATAAGACGGTAGTAATCCTGCTCGCTTTCTGAATCCGCAGGTTCGTGCCACAGTGTCGCGTATGGGAACGCGTGCTCCTGTACACCCCTACCGATGACCGGGTTACGCGTACGCCGCTCATCTCCCTGGTAAAACATGGAGCCCAAAGCCGCAATAAAATCAGGATTGTTTCGGATTGAAATAATCCAACAGCACTCGTCCCGCCAGGCTCTGAAATCGCACGCGCCTAGGCTGAGCTCCGGCGGTACGTCCATGGCATCAAGCGCATTCACAAACCCCTGCATGACTCGGGGGAAATCAATTAGCTGCGGATGAACATCTAGAAACCTCAGCATCTCCGCTATCACACCAACATCACGCCCAGCATCTGCAGCCAACGCTAGCAGCTGTGCATGCCGTGAGTCAGGGCTGATGTGTGGCTGATCTCCACTCGCCGAATGATTGGATGTATCTAGCATTACGGGCTCTCACTTTTTGGATTACTACCTGATAGTGAAAGTCCCAAGGCCACTGGTTTTGGGGGTAGAGCTACGCGCCAGGCAATTTTATTTTTGAGTTGTTCAAAATCCCGCGCATGCGCGGAAAAATCGTCATATCGATACATCCAATATGCCCAAGGCCATTCTAAAGCGGCGCTACGAGACAGACCTGCTGGCCTACTAGCTGATCTTGACTGGACGGTTGAGATCAGAGTCATGCGGCCCGCTCATTCAAAAATCCGCGCATGCGCGGATTTTGGTATTGGTCGCACTGGCCCAGGTGCTACAAACAATGCCTCGCTATGCAGCTTGGTAAGCCGGGGGTATTCAAAGTCGCACTCTGAATACAAGGCCACGCAAATAATTGCCTGGTCGTCTCATGTATTAGGAGAGAGCACGATGAATGACTGGAAAGCATGCGTTGGGAAAATGAGCGATCGGGAGGTGGCCAGGCGCTTTGGGCTGGGCGCCAGCACCGTTCGACGATTTCGCCAATCAAATAACATTCTTGGGTTCTGCCCCGAAGACACCGAGCTGTCACCTGATTTGATTGTGCAACTGGCGAAGGAAACCAATTACCGACTGGCAAAAAGATTTGGTGTTTCCATCAAGCGAATCAAGCGTGCGAGAGCGGAGCTGAAGATCCCAGAGTCAAAGATCAGTCGTGAGCGTTTCAAACCACTGGAGGACATTTGGACTAGCGAAGCCATAGCTCTACTGGGGATGATGCCGGATACAGAAGTCGCTGACCGTTTAGGCGTCAGTAATTTTCCGGTCAAAAAAATGCGTAGGGAGCTTGGAATACAAGCGTACAAGCGACCGTTGCCCGAAATGACACCCGAAATTATCTCGGAGTTCGGGGGCCTTTCCGACGCCGAGATCGCCCGCCGGCTCAGCGTGTCGGTGAGCTATATCCGCAGGGCGCGGATAAATATGGAGAAGGGCAGCCAGCAATAGATGCAGGTCCGACCCTGATAGAGGGATAGGCAGCCAAACGGAGTGTCTGGCTGCTTCTTACCGGCTCATGTTGTCTCCAGCGCTGCGCGCATCCATTTCGGCATTCTGCAGGCCACTATTTTGCTCAGGTCTTCGGGGCTAAGAGCTTTTTTGATTACAGCAACACACTCCGGCGTAGTACCACCTTTGCCGAGATAAAACAGAGCGCTGATGGTCATCCCCACTTTGGTTCCTGCGCACTGCATCACCATCGGAGCAGCATGCACGAGCCTGATCTCGGCCTTCCCCACAAATAGCGATCGGCTGGGGCCGCTCGTGTAATAGATCGGAATGACTGGCATCTGTGTACTCAGCCCGAATCGCCTCACGGCATCAGCGCCGTGGATCTGCAGCTTCCAACGGTTCTGCCTGGCAATCAGATTCACCACGTCCCAAGGCCCAGGACGATGAACCCGACCGGTGTACTGGCTGTATTTCGGCCGCATGTAGATGCCACGATACACATGCTCAAGCTCGCCACGGCGAACAAGTTGGGCGACTGCCTTGGAGATGGCCGAGCTCGAACCAAGCTCTGCAAGACACCTGATGCTGAAAGGCCTCCCCTTGCGCAGATGCTTCAGCCGCTGCGCGACGAGGTGAGACACCGGCGGTTCAAAATTTGGGCGGGACATCGCTATCGAGTCGACTCCAGCGACGAGCAGAGCAGCGGCTGGTGGAAGGCGATCACCCGCCGTCGGTATTCATCTTCAAGCGCTTCGTTTACCAGACATTCCTCAAGGCGCCCCAGCGAGAAAATCTGGTCGGCAGATGGATAGTGCCTGAGCAGGCTTTTCGCATAGCTGCGGATATCCTGCGGTAACCCCGAATGACGGGAGAGTTCACGCAGGAACTCCTCTGTTTTGACGATGGCGCGTGTTCTTTCATAAGGAAGAGTCAATCTCGTTATCTCCTGGCCATGAACTCAAAGTCCCGGATAGCTGGCTCACCATCGTCCACCACACAGCGCGTAGTTCAGCGCTGCGGCCATTGGGAGATCCCATACGGCCCAATCCTGATCAGCACCTGCGATCATGATCGCGCTCCGTCTCAGCCTCCTGCTGTTCCATCCACTTGGCCAGGCCCCATATCGTGGTTCCCAGCGCCAGCAGCAGCCAAAGCAACCATTGCGGAACTTGATATTGGGCGCTTAGCCAGAGACCTGCACCACCGCAAAGCATCACCACGAAAAACCATCTCATCAGCGTGCGCTCCCGATTACTTACGAGACACACGGTAACTCGATGTTCCGCTGCGCTAACGCAGATGCCGCAAATTTCGTCAGTTCCCAGATTGGGAAATGAGGATGAAATATTTATGGATTTCCGACGCAGCCGTCCTACTGCCTTAAAATCTGGCCGCTTGGGAATAGCGTGAGCATGGCTAAATGACGCCTCCTTGCTCCGCTGCTCGCAGTGGAGGGGGCGGCGATGAGCATCCACGATGCTCATCGCTTACTCCTGGTCACCAACGTACAGGCTGCTTGAAGCATTAGCACAACCTCAAAAAATCTGAGGGACAAACGCCTAGAAAGCCTCCTGTCCAGTCCAAGTTCGGACAAGGGAGCCCCAGGAGGGACTATGGGTTGCCAGCCATCTGTCGAGCGTAATGGCGATCGCTGAGGTCTTTCTTGGGGTCAGCTTTGACCCAGCGCTCAGGTCTGTTGCAGTTCGTGCAGGTCAATATCTTCTTATCAGGGCTGAGGCTGTATAGGAGGCTCTCAGAGCCAACTTTGATCTTCAATCCAACATCTGAAACCTCGAACCCTGGTACTTCCTGCCCTATTCGATCCATGGTTTCAAAGCGGAACGACCAGCGTTTAATCTGACTTTTTTGCCAGATAGTCATGATAATAAGGGGGTCTTGTTTCGATGTCCTTTGATAAACCCAATCCCCTTCATATTGACCTAGCTTGGCCGCTTCTTCGTCTCGTTGGGCCTGCTCATAAATTTGCTCCTGCATCTTGAGCAGTTCGGCATTTAATGCTTCTTCATCCTTGAGTGCTTGGTCTTTCAGCATCTGCTCTACGTCATAGGGCCCTTGAGGGTCATACTTCCAAACCGATACGTCATTGATGCCAAGCACCTTGCAGTTGAGACAATCGACACTCTGCTCATCTACATTTCGCGTGAGGGCCAATCGCTCGGAACTATTAACATCATCAAGGAGTAACTTTTTATCTTTTACTGAAACATCCATTTTAACCAGCGGTTTGATGCGACCGTCGTTCACATCCTCTCCAAATATCTCGGCCTCATCACCGTGAACGTTGAGAACCATTACCCGCTCGCTACCGGGTATCTTATAACGATACGCACCTGTGAAATCCTCACTGCCGCAACCAGCAAAAATAGAGCTAGCAAGAGCTAATGAAACAAACCTAGAAAAGTTCCGCATAAAATCCTTTACGGCAAATCACATAATCAATGACGTACGACCAGACTGACGACTGTGGAAAAGCTAATCAGCCGCATTGTCCTGCTATTAATCGAATCTTAATGCTGTAATCCATATGGCGTTCAGTTTCATGTAGATCCTTTGGCTTAAAGTCTCGTCGAGAAAAATTAACAATCTCCGAATCAGTGAACCCATACTCCTGCATTCTTTCCAACGTGCACGAACAGAGCGCAGGTGAGGACCCGCGAGCCTTGGAAGCAGCCTCGCATCTTTTAACAAGTTGCTGAACTCCAGTTTCGCCAGCGAAGGCTCCTGATTGCAAAAAAAATGCAAATGACACATAAGCAGCTATGCCAATAATCCTCATATACTTTTAACATCCTTCTATTTAACTGCTTATTTATCGGAAATTAATCGTTTGCACTGAATTACAGCCGATTACGAAGACGGCATGTAGGAAGGCAGCCCTGCAATTCGCTGGGGTGACGTCATGCCATGAGGTCACGTTTTACCAAATTCACAATATACTGTG
Organism: Pseudomonas sp. MBLB4123; assembly: GCF_051904775.1. Classification (NCBI taxonomy): domain Bacteria; kingdom Pseudomonadati; phylum Pseudomonadota; class Gammaproteobacteria; order Pseudomonadales; family Pseudomonadaceae; genus Pseudomonas; species Pseudomonas sp. MBLB4123. The sequence goes on along the minus strand of NZ_CP196711.1, from coordinate 3,549,844 downwards.
AAGACCAGAGATGACGCCGCCCAGATAGTCCTCCCTTTTGGGGAGTCATCTGTGGAAGTCGGATTGGCGTTCGGAAAGGTCCTGCGCAGACGGCGTGTCGAAGCAGGATTCACCCAGGAGCAATTGGCCCATGAGGCGGAATTGCAGCGTAACTACGTCAGCCTGATGGAACGGGGCATCAACCAGCCAACGATCACCACCCTGATCAAGCTAGCTAACCCCCTGGGCTGCACCGCAGCTGAGATCGTCGACGAGGTGGAAAGACTCGTTGCAGACCAACGCTGAAAACCGGCCGCCTAAAGCGATCAACGTTGGAAATGTCAGAGAAGGCATATCTGAAGGCTGTGGTTTAAGGGTAGGCGGTCTCAGGATTACAGGGCTATTGAGCCCACCGCCAGCCGCTCTATACAGGGATCTTTCGAGCCCACTGCTCGATAGCGCGCTCAACTTGTTCCTTTGGCAGGTACTCCTGCTCGAGACGTCCTCGTTCTTGCACCAGCAGATACCGATAGAAGTCCGCTTCGTCAGGCAGCAAACCAGGTGGGGCCGAATCCAGAGCTTTGGTCGGCTCGACGACTGCGCTCACCGGTGAGTGCTGTTCAAACAGCTCTTGCTCCATCAATAGTGCTTCGACTGCTGGTTGATGGAGTCTCGCTCGCGCCAGCATCAGCAAGCCCCAGGTATCCATATCGCCCCAGTATGCGATCTGTTTCCCGGCCAGGTGCGCGGACGCTAGCCACTGCAAATCGAGTCCTGAGCCCAGCACAGCCAGGGTGTCCGGTAAGTTCTCAGGCAGCAAGTGAATGCATTGCTCATTTTCCACCACGAGCAATCGCGAACCGGGAAGTGGGGTTTCGGCCAGTTCCGCAGTGGTGAGTCTGAGCCGCTTGAAGGGCAACAGCTCAGGCTGAAGGGGAACGACCAGAACCCAGTGGCTGCTTTCTTCAAAGGCATCCAGAAAAGTCGTCAGGCCTTGCTCGGATGCCGCGCCTCCGAAGCGCTCGTCGAGGAGCCAGGTCAGCAAGCTGGCGTTGCGCTCGAAAAACTTGGTGTCTACGCCGTGCTCGGCAAGCAGGCGCAGCGGACGGCCTCGGGCACAGCCTGGCGACAACCGGGTGGCGAGTCGCGCCGTGGCGACGACTTCTTCAGACGGCTTCGTCAACCACAAGCTCCGTTGTGCCACCAGCAGCGCATGAAAGGCACTGTCTACCTGCTCGACCAGATACTCGAGTTGAGCGTATTCCTGGCTGACCCTTGGATCATCGCTCGCGGCAATCCATTCGGAGGGGCTACGCAAGTGCCAACGCATCGGCAAGGAAATGGGGGACAGCCCTGCTCGGTAGCTGACGGGCTCCCAGTCGACTTTACCCACGTTCACGCTCCGCCAGTTCTCCACATGCCGGAGTACCGCCTGGATGTTGTCAGTGAACAGACGTGCCGAAGGCTTGCCTATGTTGAGGCTTTGCGGCCAGCTAGCGGGATTGAGCAAGCGTTCCAAGCGTACGCTGGAGCGCTGCCATTGTCTGGCCAGGCTGCGACTGATGTCAGTGGGCGACTTCATGCATGGCCTTGATGCGCTGTTGATGATGCTCATCCAAAGCTTCCCAGCTCAAGGAAACCAGACTGGATTCCACGCCGCGCCGATGAACGACGACTGCCGAACGCGTATGGTGGCGCAACAGGCGCATTTCCTTGTTGGGCGTGATGAAGACAGCATGCAGGCCGAATTCCCTCAGCGCTGCGATGATCCGACCGGCAACCGCATGGGAGCTGCGCGAGAACGCCTCGTCGAGCACGATGGTGCCGAACAACGGCCGGCTGCTGCCGTCGGGACAGAGCGCATAGCTGAGGGAAGCGGTCAGCACATAGGAGGCGATGATCTCTTTCTCGCCACCACTACCCCCCTGAGAACCTGTTCGGGTTTCGATGACACTCCTGCTTTCGCGATCGATCACCGAGACCGCGAACTCCAGGCGGAAGCGCGGATCCAGCAGCGCCTTGGCGCCCTGATTCCTGCTGTGCTCGCAAGCATCCTTGAGCAGGCCAACGAGCGCCTGCAATGCCTTGTAGTGGCTCTCGCCTTCATCATCGATGAAACGCGCCGAGTTCAGTTGACGCTGAGCCTGTTGCAAGGTGCGAAGGCTTTCATGAATGACCTTTTTCGCGACCAAGCGCAGATAGCGTCCGGGCTGAAAGTCGACACGCTGCATCGTACTGTTCAGGTCATCCAGGCGCTCCTCAATCATCGAGACTTCATGGTCGATATAGCTGAGCAACTGGGTGACGCCATCATCCGAGGAACGATTGAGGTATTCCAGAAAGCGCTTGAGTTTCTCGGGCAGGGCTTCCTCGGTCAGCACACGCAGACGCTCCAGATACCTTGGTACGTCCACCAGTTCTCGCCCGACCTCTGCAAGCGCGCCGGTATCGACCTTCAGGGCGTCGGACATTCGTTTGGCTAGCTCTGTTTGCTCATGACCCAATTTTTCGCCGAGCGATTTGAGCTGCTGTTGAAGCTCACGCGTATGCTTGCGCTCCAACTCGATAATGTCGCCGAGGTCTTCCGGGGCCAGAGTAGGGAAGTGCTCTTTCGCTAGTTCACGCTGCGTATCGTTCAGCCCTTTTTCCGCGCCGTTATATGCCTTACGGGTAGCGGATGCGGCCTGGTCAAACTGTGTTTTTAACTGAACGCACTGCTCGATCAGTTGGCGGAGCTGTTGGTCCAGAGACTCCAGCAGGGTCTCGGCTTCATCCAGTTCGACCTTGACCATGGCAAGGTCAGAATCGGGGCGCGTCAGGGTGGCCAGTTGCGTACGCAGCGATTCCAGCTGACTCTCCGCGCCCGGCAGATCAATATCCTCGAACTGCAGTTCTTCAACGCGTTTCAGCAGCGAAGCTTGAGTCTCCAGCTGACGGACATCGTCCTGCGCGGCATCCAAGGCCAGCTTGGCAGGCGCGAGCTGTTCATTGATCTCGTGAATCTGCTCGGCCAAGAAAGCCAGGCGGTCGCGGTTATCGAAGCCGGTCAGCCAGTCTTCATCCAGGCGCTTCTGATCCTGCTTGTCGAAGAAGCGTTCTTTGCCCGACATCAGCCCCTGGGCTGTCATGGCGTGAGGGGTATGACGCAATTGCTCCGTGCTTTCGACGCAGTGGCGGTCATTGTCCGCCAGTAGTGCCTTTACAGCTTCTCGGTACGGATGCTCCTTAAAGCTCAGCTTGCGGGTAAACCCATCGTCGAAGAACACAGGGCGCGACGACGGCTCCTTGACCTCCAACAAGCGCACATGCAAGCGGTTATGCCGTTGGTTCACCCAACGCAGTGCGTTCTGGGATGAGCCCTGCGGCACCAGGATACGGAGCCGGTGGCTACCGATTGCCCGCTCGATGGCACCCCGCCAGGTCAGCTCCTCGGGCTTGACCTGCACCAGCTCGGCAACGAAAGGCAAGGCCGACTCATCGACGCCAAGCTCCTGCGCCAGATCACCTCGAAAAGCATGAAAATGCCCGGGCAGGTTCGATCCTGGCCGTCTCTCAACCTCAGCACGATCCTGCTGTAAGCGCTGCAGGCGGCCATTGAGTTCCTGCTGAACGAGACCTGCATCGAACGCCTTCTGACGCGCGTCAGTAATTTGCTGGGTCAGTATTTCCAGGCGTGCCGCGATCTGCTGCTGATTCTCCTTGAGAGCAGCGGCCGATAACTCATCCGCTAGTCCAAGCCCCTTGGCCAAGCGTTGGTATTGCTCGGCTTTCAGGCGGCGCTTATCGCATTCCCGGACCCAATCAGCAATGCGCCCGCGTAATTGATCTATCCCTGCGCCACCTACTCGCAGGTAGCTCTGGCGATGTTGATCGACCACACCCTTCTGGATCTCAAGCTGACTCCTGCATTGCTCCTGATCCAGTTCGGCCTGTTTGTACTCCGTCTCAAGCCTGTTGGTTTCAGCCAACCATAGGCGATACCCCTGCTCGGCGAACCAGACTGGAAGGATGCCTTCGAGGGCTTGTTTATCTTGCAGCTGTTCTTGCAAGGCCCTGTAACGCTCCCAGCCATCGGCGACCGGTTGCAATGAGCGCTGCTGCTTTCTAGCGGTTTCCAGCTCTCGGTGGATGTCAGTTAGATCATCGAAGCTGCTGGCGACCTCGGCAGCCCGCTCGAAGGCGGAGCGGTCATCCAGCACCAACTCGCGAAAGATCTCATCAATACTGTTGAGCTGCTTCAGGCCGGCAGCGCGGTTGAGCAAGGTGAATGCGTTTTCACCGACCTCGAAGTAATCCCTTAGCCTGGCCAAGTAGGCTTTCTTGCTGAGATAAGGCCAGATACCCGTCCCATCCTTCTCCATCTGACGCAGAGCCCGCATACCGCCTGCGTGATGCTGGCTGAGCCAGTGTTCCAGAGTCTGCTCGGGGGACTCGCTTAACAGCCAAAGCTTTTTCAGATCCGATGCCGAGGAGCTTGTGCCCTCGAACCAGAGCACAGCGCCCAGTCGAACCTGCGTACCATCACGCTCGAGCGTGGCGGCAATGGCGGTGACCGTCTTACCCTGGCGAGCGATATGAGATTGCTCCACCCCCCCGTCCCCAGGGCCGGTGACGCCCCGCACATAGGACACCAGATCGCGGTCGCTCTCATGCCCACCCGTGGAGGCCAGGTTGTAGCGCGGATTGGCGCACAGCAAGGTCATCAAAGCATCCACCAGCGTCGTTTTACCGCTCCCCGTCGGGCCGATCACGGCGGTACCGGAAGGATCGATCTCGGCACGGTGATAGCCCTGAAAGCCGCCCCAGTTATAGAGTTCGATGCTGGTGAGAATAAACGTCTCGCTGTCACGCCAGAGTAGTGCTTGCTTCACACCTCGTCCTCCCCATCACCGGCAGCCGGCGTAGCCGCACCCTCCACCTGCTCGCGCAGCCATGCCACCAGAGCCTGCAGGTTCTCCGGGTTCGCCAAGTGAGTGATGATGGGGCGAATGATGACGCGATCATGGGCGTCCAGAGCCGACACCAAACCATGCCCCTTGAGCTGGTCTAGCAGCGTGATGATGCGATTGCGCTCCTTCGCCTCACTGCCCAGTTCGCCCAGGTAAACCTGCAATTGGGGAATCAGCTCATCAACCGCTACCAGTGCCTGACTGGCGCCCGTACCGCTTTCCTGTTCGTAGGCGATGAAATGCTGTCGCAGAATGGCTATCAGCAGAGACTGCTCCAGATTCAGCCTTTGCCGACGCACGAGGGGGTGCGACCAGTCATCCTGCTCGGCCACCTCACCCTGGCGAACGATAACAAACACCAGCCCCCGAACCTCGTCGACTCCCATGGCAAGGTCGAGCGGCTCCAGGATTCTGTCGACCGCCTCGATATTGGAAAGTGCTGAGCGATACAGGTTGGGCTTGTGGCTTTCTTCCAGCAGCCCGTACTTGAGCATTTCCTGTACGGCCTCACGTACCCGTTGCGGCGTCCGGCGCTCATCGACCTGTACAGCGGCGCTCATGACAGGCTGTTCATCATCCATGCCGTCATCCAACGCCATGGGCTCCACCGTCAGCTCCGTTTCGTCGGCGCCAGAGGCGCCTGCAATTCGATCGAAGATCCCTGCCATGCTCACAATTCCCAATCGATGTCCTTGAGTGCCTCGTGGTCGAGTCCGACATAAGGCAGATTGAAGCGCCAGCGTTGCTCATCCTCGTCAACTAGCTCCACAAGCTGACGCTCCTCTGTCAGCACCTCGATACCTGCCTCGCGTGCCATCGCCAGCCAGAGCGCAAAGGTTTCCAAGTCGTGAGTAGGTGGAAGCAAAGACGCAAGCTCCACGAGGCTCACAGGGCGACCCTGCTCCACCAGCACAGCCAGGGTGTCATGAATCAGCGCTTCACGATCCAGCCCGTCGAAGGCATCCCAGAAGTCATCATCAATCTGCTCCAACACCGCAGGCTTCAAACTCAGATCCAGCTCGCCCGTATCATCGTCATCCAGAGTCTTGAAGCGGAGACGCTCGATTGCCGGGACACCGGTAATGGCTACGCCAACTGGTGGTAAACATGCAGGCTTCCGGCGTTCTGACTGACGTTGCCAGTCGACGCTGAGCGCTAGATTGAAGAAGTCGTTGAGTAACTGTCCGACGCGATGATGCTCGGCGGCCAGCCCCGTCTTCATGAAGCCGCGGACATCGCGCTCGCTTCGGGCGCGCGCCTGGAGCACAGCCTGCGACTCCCGAACCAGGCGTAACGCCAGCCAACGTAGCTCACGTTGCTGTGGACGATTCAGCGCCTTTGGAACCGCTGGGTGACGAAGGATGGTGCGCAAGCGCTCACGCATGGCCTCCAGCTCAGCGGACTGCCTCAGTTGCTGCTGGAAGCTTTCGAAGACACGCCCCTCCGGTGTGTTGAGTAGAGCATCTTGCCCATCCAACAACCGATCGACGATCTCTCCACGGTGAGACTGCTCACTGATGATGGAGTGTCGAAGGGCGCGATCCGCCTCGCGCCAAGAGTCTTCAACTCGTCGAAAGTCCGCGCGCAGGCTGGTGGCCAGGTTATATACCTCGCGTATGCCCTCTATCGCCTGCGCTTCATCCAGCACGACTACGTGGCCAGCTTCTACCTGCGCTAGCTCGTGCTCCAAATCCTGGATTCGGCGGCGCAGGCTGGCAATACGGCCAGTTGGGCTGGGGTTCAGACCCGTTTCCAGGTTTTCGATCTCGCGCTGGACCACCGAAAGGCGAGATGCCGTGGAGGTCATGATCCGGCTATCCAGCGAATCGACGAACTGGATGGCGGACTCCAACGCGTCGGTGGCGTAGATACGGCCCTCTCGTTCTACGACCAGACGCCGCTTGATCCATTCACGAAGTTCACGACCTGCTTGGAGATGCGTTGCATCCGGGTCGATCTCGTAAAGCTCCTGGCTGGCATAAGCAGCCAGCATTTCGGACAGCGCTTGCAGCGCATCCTCCATGGGGATCCCATCGTGCGCCCGCTCGAAAAGTGTCCGCAGGCAACCCAATACGAGCGGAGCACGACGCGAGGCGAGCAAAAGCCACGCGGGGTGCTGGCTGCGGGCGGATACATAGCGTTCTGAACGCTGCTGCGCGCTTTCTTCCATGACGGCCACATTGACAAGGGTTTTCTGAGCACGAGCTTACCAAGCGAACCCGCTGCCTCATGATACGTATTTGTCCTGGAAGGTGGCCCCATTTAATAGCCGGCAGGGGCTGCGTCATTCCGAATAGAGTGAGTGAAAGGCCAGCCCAGTCGAGGTTTCGCGATTTATTCCGGGGGCGCACGCTGGATATCGGCGATTTGGCGGAGGGATCTGCCGTAACCTGGGTGTATTTGGCTAGTTCGGCGAAGAGGTTCCAGTGAGCGGATGTGGTGGCTCAGTGGTTTTTGCGGGACTGCCACTGGCATCCTGCGGCAATCCAGCGCAGCCACGGTGGCTATAGAGCACAGTCTCGATGTCCTGTCTGTGGAATAGCTGGATGTGGCATGGAAATATTTGTATTTCCCTGCGGTATTCCGTCGTTTCCTACTCCAAAAGAGCGGCGTCAGTTTAAAACCCAAGTGAGCTTTCACTGGCTTGGTTGCTGTGCCGTAGGCTGGGGCGTTGTCAATCAGGGGAACAGGTAGGGCCTGTTGTTCTGGCCGGTACACGTCCTGGTGCTACGGCTACGTGAAGAGCTGTCACGCAATCTGAGGGCATTCACCTGAAAGACACTGCTGGCTCAGCCAGTGCCAAGCCGCTCAGACCTTAACGAGTCGCGTATCCAGGCCGAAGCGCTCTTGGCTGATCATTCGATACCTGCCCTCGGCCAGCTCGCGACTGACAAGCAAGTTCCAAGAGTGGCGAGTGACGGCGGATGGGATCAGTACGAACGGATGCTCGGCCAGCAGGGCGTCTGCAAACTTCTGCTGGTTAGGTGAAGCGGATGCACTCGTCAGCCAGATAGGATTGGGAACATCTTCGGGCTGTACGACCTTGATAAGGCTATGATCGAGCACTTCGAAGCATGTGAGCACATGCGCAACCGTATCCAGCGCATCGAAGCCGACATGCACCGCCACCTCCAGGATGGCGGTTGCGGGGTCTGCCGATGCGTACACAACGTTTCGCCCCGGAGGGTTCCAGCGGCCACCCAGCTTGTGGGCACCCATGCCACTGTCCCAGGTGTCCTTGTAGAGCTCGCGGTCGAGGCGCCATGCGTACCATGAGCCAGACCAGGGAAGTGGGTTCACTGATAGACCCCGTACTCGATGCGCTCCAGATAATCCTCGACTGCCTGAAACCCCATCGGATTGTCGATAACGTCCAGCGGCACGTCGCCGTCCAGATACTTGCAAGGGCGCCCTAGCCATTCTTCGGCCAACTTCTGAGTACCGAACACATTGATCGCGTGCTCCAGCACCTTCGCGTACTGGAAGGCCACGGCGCTCTGTTGGGAATTGAGGTGTGCTGGTTGCTTGCTGCCCTGGCGCTGGATCGTCCTGATGGACTTGCCCACAATGCGACTCATGATCTTCTTCGTCGAATACAGATCAGAAATCGCAAGCATGTCTTGCACGTCTTTCAGGTCGAAGCCTTTGACCGTGAGCCTGTAGACCATGACCGGACTGAGCTGGTCAGAATCACTTTGGAAAAGGTATTCCGTTGGCTTACGGGCGGCGGATGCCGCCTTGCGGGTGCGAGTGTCGGCGGAAACCATAGCGCATTTCTCCACGTGCGACATATGGCATGATTGTAGCGTCATTTGGCGCGTCATGCGGCGGGTAAGTGCCTGGCATCTGGTATCGCTCTGTTCGTGGTCTGAATCGATTGTGCGCATTCCTGACGCCCCATTTCGGGTGCTCGCGCAGTTGAGCTGCTTGGGTGAGTTTTCGCCCGCCGGCAGCAGTGGCTGGATCGGCGCGTTCGTTACCACTCTCTGAGCCTGCCCGCTCTTTGCTATGCTGCCGGCCTGCGCCGCAGGACTGAGTTGGCAGCGGCCTGCCGCCGCCTCCCCTTGCAGACACCTCATCCAACCGGCTTCTGGAGTCACGATGAAACATTATGTGGTGATCGAGGACTGGGAAGGCGATGGCGCCATTCGCCTGCCCGACGACGTTCTGCAGGAAATGGGCGTCGACGTTGGGGATACGCTCTACCTCCTTGAGGAGTATGTGGGCACAACCCGCTGTCTTGTGCTCAGTAAGTCACCGCGCATTCCTGATCGCGTGGATGAGCTGGTTGGCCACTGGGAGTCGTTTGGCAAGGTCTCCGCCGAGATAAACGCCAAGGGCGAGTGAGCTAGCTGCCGCACTAACCTCGACGCATCTTGCACAGCCTTGGCCCCTGCGAGGGTAGAGTCTCCCACCAGAAAAGCATTGCTAACGTTGGGGCTTACGCACTCCTGGGTTGCCTACATGTAAAAGCAACAGCAGAGGGCAGCAAAACGGGTTTGTGTGGACGCGGGGGAAGCCCAAAGCGGCAGGCCTTACTGATAGTGTTAATACCTATGACCATGCTGGGCTAAGTCGCTGTCCCTAGGCCGCCAGCCGCTTTGTCGAAATTCAGGTTCGGTGAGAAGGTGGGAGGACGAGCTAGGGGCTGGCTAGGTGTCAAAATCGCTGGGGCCAATTTCGTTTTTTGTGCCCTAGATAACCACCCTTAGATACCGCTAAGAGCTATATACTGCAGGCAGCGAGATAAGGCCAAAGCCTTTCAGGACGGTACTTAGAGGCACTTTTGAACCTTTGCCGCCAACCTAAATACCTGTACCGCATTGCCCTCCGAAGGAGGGGTCGTGGGTTCGAATCCCGCCGGATGCGCCATCTCAAGCGAAAGGCCCAGGTGAAAACCTGGGCCTTTCGTCGTTCTGCGGCAGGGATTCGCTCTCTAGCCGTCCGTGGCGTGCCGCGGCAGGGCCAGGGAGATCAGCGCCGCCAGCAGCACGAAGGCGCTGGAGATCCACAGGCAGGCCGCCAGGCCGTGGGCCTGGTAGACCCAGCCGGAGAGCAGGGTGCCGACTAGGCGGCCGAGGGCGTTGGACATGTAGTAGAAGCCGACGTCCAGCGACACCCCGTCCTCCCGGGCGTAGGAGACGATCAGGTAGCTGTGCAGCGAGGAGTTCACCGCGAACAGCGCGCCGAAGGCCAGCAGGCCGCCCAGCAGCACCGCCTCGGCCGACAGTCCGCCCTGCAGGCCCAGGGCGATGGCCGCCGGCAGCCCGGCCAGGGCCAGGGCCCAGGCACAGGCGGCGCGGCCGTCGGGCAGGCGCCCGCGGCGCGTGCCGGTGACCCGTGGCGCCTGGGTCTGCACCAGGCCGTAGCCGATGACCCAGAGGGCGAGAAAGCCGCCCACCTGCCAGAAGTCCCAGCCGAACACCGTGCTCAGGTACACCGGCAGGGCCACCACGAACCATACGTCGCGGGCGCCGAAGAGGAACAATCGGGCGGCCGAGAGGCCGTTGATCGCCCGGCTCTTGGACAGCAGCTCGCGAAACTTCGGCTTGGCGCGGGCCCTGCCCAGGTCGCGGCCGAGGCTGACGACGCTGCCCAGCCAGATCAGCGCCAGCACCGCGGCCATGGCCAGCAGCGCGCCGCGAAAGCCGAGCAGGGCCAGCAGCGCGCCGCCGAGGAAGAAGCCGACGCCCTTGAGGGCGTTCTTCGAGCCGGTCAGCAGGGCCACCCAGTGGTACAGCCGGCCCTGGCCGCCATCGGCCACCAGCAGCTTGATGGCGCTCTTGGCGCTCATCTTGTTGAGGTCCTTGGCGATCCCCGACAGGGCCTGGGCGGCCATCACCCAGGCCATGCCCAGCCAGGCGCCGGGCACCGTGAGCATCAGCAGGGCCAGCACCTGCAGGGCCAGGCCGAGGTTCATGGTGCGATTGAGCCCCAGGCGCGCGCCCAGGTAGCCGCCGACCAGGTTGGTGACCACGCCGAACAGTTCGTAGAACAAAAACAGCGCGGCGATCTGCAGCGGCGAGTAGCCCAGGCCGTGGAAGTGCAGCACCACCAGCATGCGCAGGGCGCCGTCGGTGAGGGTGAAGGCCCAGTAGTTGCCGGTCACCAGCAGATACTGGCGGACCTCGGGGGCCAGGCGGGACAAGGCGTGCATTCAAGGCGTCCTGTGCATGGGCAGTTACGATGGGTATCGCTGCGCTCAACCCATCCTGCGGGGCCACCGTAGGCTGGGGCGTACGGCGGCCGACCCCATAGTCGGTGCGCCGGCGCCGGGAGTCGCGATCAGCCGGCCAGGCCGACCAGCCGCGCCAGCTCGGCGGTGCGGTTGGCGTAGCCCCACTCGTTGTCGTACCAGGCGTACAGCTTGACCTGGGTGCCCCCCACCACCATCGTCGACAGGGCGTCGATGATCGAGGAGCGCGGGTCGCTGCGGTAGTCGATGGACACCAGGGGCCGCTCCTCGTAGCCCAGGATGCCCTGGAGCGGGCCGGCGGCGGCGGCCTCGAGCAGGGCGTTGACCTCCGCCACCGTGGTGGCGCGTTCGACCTCGAACACGCAGTCGGTCAGCGAGGCGTTGGCCAGGGGCACGCGCACCGCATGGCCGTTGAGCTTGCCGCGCAGCTCCGGGAATATCTCGGCGATGGCGGTGGCCGAGCCGGTGCTGGTGGGGATCAGGCTCATGCCGCTGGCCCGGGCGCGGCGCAGGTCCTTGTGCGGCTGATCGAGGATGCTCTGGGTGTTGGTCAGGTCGTGGATGGTGGTGATCGAGCCGTGGCGGATGCCCAGTGCCTCGTGGATCACCTTGACCACCGGCGCCAGGCAGTTGGTGGTGCAGGAGGCGGCGGTGACGATGCGGTGCGCGGCCGGGTCGAACAGGTCCTGGTTGACCCCCATGACCACATTGAGGGCGCCGGCCTCCTTGACCGGGGCGCTGACCACCACGCGCTTCACGCCCTGGTCCAGATAGGCCTGCAGCACGGCGACGGTCTTCATCTTGCCGCTGGCCTCGATCACCAGGTCGCAGCCGCTCCAGTCGGTGTCGGCGATGGCCTTGTTGGCGCTGACCGGGATGCGCTTGTTGCCGATCAGCAGGCCGTCGCCGTCGCTGCCCGCCTCGTGCCGCCAACGGCCGTGCACCGAGTCGAAATTGAGCAGGTGGGCGTGGGTGGCGGCATCGCCGGCCGGGTCGTTGATCTGCACGAACTCCAGCTCGGGCCAGTCCCAGGCGGCGCGCAGGGCGAGGCGACCGATGCGGCCGAAGCCGTTGATACCTACTTTGATGCTCATGTCGTTCTCTCGTATGGACGGGACGGAATTAACAGCAGGCGGAAAGCCGCTGGGGGCGCTCGCCCATGGCGGCGAGGCGGTGTTCGGCGGCGCGCAGCCAGGGCCGGTTGGCCTCCAGGGTGCCGTGCAGCAGCGTCCGCACCCAGTCCGGTAGGGCCGGATGCAGGCGGTAATAGACCCACTGGCCCTGGCGCCGGTCGGCCAACAGGCCGGCGGCGCGCAGCTGCGCCAGGTGCCGCGAGACCTTCGGCTGGCTCTCGGCCAGGGCCCAGGTCAGCTCGCACACGCACAGCTCCTGCTCGCCGGCGATCAGCAGCATCAGCCGCGCGCGGGTGTCGTCGGCCAGACATTTGAACAGGGCCGGCGGCGTCAGGGGTTCGTGCATGGCGATCTCGCAGAGTGTGGCGCGGCTATCGCCGACGGCATATATGGACGTCAGAATATATGGATAGCCATATATAAAGTAAAGCCGCGCCCGCTTACCTCAGGCCCAGGCGCCTGGCCAGACGCAGCAGGTTGGCGCGGTCCACCCCCAGTTCGCGGGCGGCCTCGGCCCACTTGTTGGCGTGACGGGCCAGGGCCGCGCCGATCAGCTGCTTCTGGTAGGCATCCACGGCGGCGCGCAGCGGCAGGCCGGCGGACACCTGGGCCGGCGCCGGCGCGCTCACCTCGCGCGGTTCCTGACTGCCGGGCAGGTCCAGCGCCGCGGCGTCGATGCTGAGGATGCGCGGACGCTCGGCGCAGGCCGACAGGGCCTTGAGCGCGGCGCGGCCGATCAGGTGCTCCAGCTCGCGCACGTTGCCCGGCCAGTCGTGGCCCAGCAGGGCCTTCTGCGCATCGCCGCCCAGGCGCAGGCTGCGCAGCCCCAGGCGCGCGCGATTCTCCTCGAGAAAGAATCCGGCCAGCAGCAGCACGTCGCGGCCCCGCTCGCGCAGCGCCGGCACCCGCAGCGGGTAGACGCTGAGGCGGTGGTAGAGGTCGGCGCGAAAGCGTCCGGCGCGCACCTCCTCGGCCAGGTCGCGGTTGGTCGCCGCCAGCACCCGCACGTTGACCCGGTGCTCGCGGTCCGAGCCGACCCGCTGCAGCTGGCCGCTCTGCAGCACCCGCAGCAGCTTGGCCTGCACCGCCAGCGGCAGTTCGCCGACCTCGTCGAGGAACAGGCTGCCGCCGTCGGCCAGCTCGAACTTGCCGCTGCGCTCGCTGAGCGCCCCGGAGAAGGCACCGCGCACGTGGCCGAACAGCTCGCTCTCCACCAGGGTGTCGGGCAGGGCGGCGCAGTTCAGGCTGATCAGCGGCCGCTGGGCCCGTGGCGAGGCGGCGTGGATGGCCTCGGCCACCAGTTCCTTGCCGACCCCGGTTTCGCCGCCGATCAGCACCGTCAGCTCGCTGTCGCCGACCAGGGCGATCTCCTGCAACAGCCGCTTGTGCGCGGCGCTCTGGCCGACCAGCTCGCGGGCCGGATGCTGGTCGGCCGCCTGCTTGTAGACCTCGGCCAGGCGGTGCTCGTCCTCGACCCGGCGCAACAGCCCGTTGATCCGCTCGCTGGCCATCACGGTGGCCGCGGCCAGGCTGGCGAAGGCCGCCAGGCTGTCCAGGTCGACGCTGCCGAAGCGCGCCGGGTCCAGGGCATCCAGGGTCAGCAGGCCCCAGGGGCGCTCCTGCAGGTACAGCGGACAGCCCAGGCAGTCGTGCACTTCCAGTTGGCCCTGGTGGCCCTCCACCAGGCCGTCGTAGGGGTCGGGCAGGCCGCAGTCGGCGGCGAAGCGGGTCGGCCCGCGGCGCTCCAGCAGGGCTTTGAGGCGCGGATGCTCGGCCAGCTTGAAGCGCCGGCCGAGGGTGTCGGCGCTGAGGCCCTCGACCGCCAGCGGCACCAGCACCTCGCCGTCGAGCCTGAGCAGGGCCACCGCATCGCAGGGCAGCAACTGGCGCAGGGCCTCGAGCAGGCGCCGGTAGCGCTCGGCCTCGGGCAGCTCGCGGGACAGGTCGGCGACCAGCGGGATCAACGCGGTGAGCAGGGCATTTGCTGTCATAAGGACCACATCGAGTCATTAAGACTCTTCGAGCATCGCTGTCATAAAGACAGCAATATAAATAAGTCATTGAAAATAAAGGAAATAAATCCTGGCACGAGTCCTGCGATAGCCAGGGTGCAACCACGTTATCACGCCACGCCCGCCCGGCCCACTGCGCCAGGCGCCGCCCCAGCCCAGAGGAATATCACCGATGCTCAGCGCCGACCACCGCACCCTGATCAAAGCCACGGTGCCGCTGCTGGAAAGCGGCGGCGAGGCCCTGACCCGCCACTTCTACCAGCTGATGTTCGCCGAATACCCCGAGGTGCGCGCGCTGTTCAACCAGGCCCACCAGGCCAGCGGCCAACAGCAACGGGCCCTGGCCAACGCGGTGCTGATGTACGCCCGGCATATCGACCGGCTCGAGGCCCTCGGCCCGCTGGTCGGGCAGATCGTCAACAAGCACGTGTCGCTGCAGATCCTCCCGGAGCACTACCCGATAGTCGGCAGCTGCCTGCTGCGGGCGATCCGCGAGGTGCTCGGCGCCGAGATCGCCACCGACGCGGTGATCGACGCCTGGGCCGCCGCCTACGGCCAGCTGGCCGAGCTGCTGATCGGCGCCGAGGAGAAGGCCTACGCCGCCAATGCCGAGGCCCCCGGCGGCTGGCGCGGTGCCCGCGGCTTCCGCCTGGCGCGCCGGGTTGTGGAGAGCGAGGAGATCGTCTCGCTGTACCTGGCCCCCGAGGATGGCGGTGCGCTGCTGGACTTCCAGCCCGGCCAGTACATCGGCCTGCGCCTGTGGCTGGACGGCGAGGAGCTGCGCCGCAACTATTCGCTGTCGGCCCTGGGCAACGGCCGCGAATACCGCATCAGCGTCAAGCGCGAGCCCGGCGGACGGGTGTCGAACTACCTGCACGACCGCCTGCAGGTCGGCGGGCGCCTGGAGCTGTTCGCCCCGGCCGGCGATTTCGTGCTGCGGCCGTCGAGCAAGCCGCTGGTGCTGATCAGCGCCGGCGTCGGCATCACCCCGGCGCTGAGCATGCTCGAGGCGGCGCGCGCCAGCGGCCGGCCGATCCACTTCATCCACTGCGCCCGCCACGGCGGGGTGCATGCCTTCGGCGACTGGGTCGCGGGCCAGGCCATCGAGCACCCGCAGCTGAAACACTACGTGTGCTACAGCGAACCGCGCGAGGGCGATGCGGCCGACGCCCAGGGCCTGCTCAGCCGCGAGCAGCTGGACGCCTGGCTGCCGGCCGAGCGCGACCTGGACGCCTACTTCCTCGGGCCCAAGCCGTTCATGGCGATGGTCAAGCGCCATCTGGCCGAGCTGGGCGTGCCGGCCAGCCAGAGCCACTACGAGTTCTTCGGCCCGGCCGCCGCGCTGGACAGTTAAGCCAAGGGGCCCTGGCCCGGGAGGCAAGCATGATGACTCTGTTCGACTGCCCCGAGCGGGCGCTGCTGCTGGCCGGCCTGTTCGGCGCCTACGGCCTGGACGGCCACCTGGGCCTGCCCGCTCAGGTGGCCGCCCACAGCCTGGTGATCCTCGGCCCGAGTCTGCTCAAGCTCGGCTATGTGCTGCGCCTGGCGGCGCAGCACCGTCTCATGCGTTTGGAGGGCCCCTGCTGTGCTGCTGCATGATCGCGCTCAGGCGCTGGCCATCGCGCCGCTCTGGCGTTTGGGTTTTCGCCCCTTCTTCCTCGGCGGCGCGGTCTTCGCCGTGCTGGCGCTGAGCCTGTGGCTGGCCGCACTGCAGGGCTGGCTGGGTGCCTGGCAGCCGGTCGGCGGCAGCCTGGCCTGGCACCGCCACGAGCTGCCGTTCGGCTTCGGCGTGGCGATCATCGCCGGTTTCCTGCTGACCGCCGTGCAGAACTGGACCGGCCGCCCGGGCCTGGCCGGACGGCCACTGGCGGCGCTGTTCGGCCTGTGGCTGGCGGCGCGCCTGGCCTGGCTGGGCGGGGCGCCGCTGCCGCTGTTGCTGGCGCTGCAACTGCCCTTTCTGCCGCTGCTGGCCCTGTCGCTCGGCCGCCAGCTGTGGGCGGCACGGCAGCGGCGCAACTACCCCATAGTCGGCGTGCTGCTGGCCCTCGCCGCCTGCGAATACCTGCTGCTCCAGGGCCTGGCCCTGGGCGACGAGGCCCTGCAGCGGCGCGGCGCGCTCACCGGGCTGTGGCTGATCGGCAGCCTGGTCGGGCTGATCGGCGGCCGGGTGATTCCCTTCTTCACCCAGCGCGGCCTGGGCCAGTTGCAGGCCACGACGCCGCAGCCGCGCCTGGACCTGCTGGTGTTGCTGCTGTCGCTGCTGATCGCCGCCTTGCTGGCCGCCGGCCTGGGCCTGCAGCCACGGCCCTGGCTGGCGCTGCCGCTGCTGGCCCTGGCACTGCTGCACGGCCTGCGCCTGCGGCGCTGGTACGCCCCCGGCATCTGGCGCGTGCCGCTGCTGTGGTCGCAGCACCTGGCCTATGCCTGGCTGGCGCTGGCCGCACTGGGCCTGGCGCTCTGGCACCTGGGCCTGCAGCCGCAGGCCAGCCTGGGCTATCACGCCCTGGCGGTGGGCGCGGTCGGCGGGATGATCCTGGCGATGCTGGCGCGGGTCAGCCTGGGCCACACCGGCCGGCCGCTGCAGCCGGCGCCGGCCATGACCTGGGTCTTCGCCAGCCTGCACCTGGCGGCCCTGCTGCGGGTGCTGCTGGTGCCCTGGCTGCCGGCCGCCGGGCTGTGGCTGTCCGGCGCCTGCTGGCTGCTGGGCTTCGCCCTGTTCCTGCGCCACTACGCCGGCCTGTTCTGCCAGCCGCGGGTCGACGGCCAGCCGGGCTGAGACGGCTCAGACCACCCCGGCGCGACGCAGGGCGGCGACCTGCTCGGCGTCCAGTCCGAGCCAGCGCTGCAGCACCTGCTCGCTGTGCTCGCCGAGCAGCGGCGGCGCGTTGCGGTACTGCACCGGGGTGGCCGACAGGCGGATCGGGCTGGCCACCTGGGGCACTCTGCCGGCCAGCGGGTGGAGCAGCTCGACGCGCAGGCCGCGGGCCTGCACCTGGGGATCGGCGAACACCTGGGCCAGGTCGTTGATCGGCCCGCAGGGCACCCCGGCCGCCTCCAGCTGGGCGATCCATTCGGCGGTGGTCTTGAACACCGTGGCCTGGCGGATCAGCGGGATCAGCTCGGCGCGATGGGCCACGCGAGCCTGGTTGGTGGAAAAACGCGGGTCGTCGGCCAAAGCCGTCAGGCCGGCGACCTCGCAAAACTTGCGGAACTGGCCGTCGTTGCCGACGGTGAGGATGAAATCGCCGTCGGCACTGGGGAAGTCCTGGTACGGCACGATGTTCGGGTGGGCGTTGCCCAGGCGCCGGGGCGGCGTGCCGGTGGTCAGGTAGTTCATCGCCTGGTTGGCCAGGCAGGCCACCTGCACGTCGAGCAGGGCCATGTCGATGTGCTGGCCCTCGCCGGTCTGCTCGCGGCTGGCCAGGGCGGCGAGCATGGCCGCGGTGGAGTACAGGCCGGTGAGGATGTCGGTCAGGGCCACGCCGACCTTGACCGGCCCGGCGCCTTCCTCGCCCTCGGGGCGGCCGGTCAGGCTCATCAGCCCGCCCAGGCCCTGGATCATGAAGTCGTAGCCGGCGCGCTTGGCATAGGGGCCGTGCTGGCCGAAGCCGGTGATCGAGCAGTAGATCAGCCGCGGGTTGAGCGCCTTGAGGCTCTGGTAGTCGAGGCCGTAGGCCGCCAGGCCGCCGACCTTGAAGTTCTCGATGAGGATGTCGGCCTTGGCCGCCAGCTCGCGGACGATGCGCTGGCCCTCGGCCTGGGTGAAGTCCAGGGTCAGCGACTGCTTGTTGCGGTTGGCCGCGAGGTAATAGGCCGCCTCGCTGGTGTTCTCGCCCTGGGCGTCCTTGAGGTAGGGCGGGCCCCAGTGGCGGGTGTCGTCGCCGCTGCCGGGGCGCTCGACCTTGACCACCTCGGCGCCGAGGTCGGCGAGGATCTGCCCGGCCCAGGGCCCGGCGAGTACGCGGGACAGGTCGAGTACACGGATATGGGACAGGGCGCCGGACATGGGTAGACCTCGTGAAGAGCTGGAAACGGCAACGGGCGCAGGGTGGGCTGGCCGCAGGGCGGCGTAACCCATCGGGCGTCAGAAGAACGCCTGGATGCCGGTCTGGGCGCGGCCGAGGATCAGCGCATGCACGTCGTGGGTGCCCTCGTAGGTGTTGACCACCTCCAGGTTGACCAGATGGCGGGCCACGCCGAACTCGTCGCTGATGCCGTTGCCGCCGAGCATGTCGCGGGCCAGGCGGGCGATGTCCAGGGCCTTGCCGCAGCTGTTGCGCTTCATGATCGAGGTGATTTCCACCGCGGCGGTGCCCTCGTCCTTCATCCGGCCGAGGCGCAGGCAGCCCTGCAGGGCCAGGGTGATCTCGGTCTGCATGTCGGCCAGCTTCTTCTGGATCAGCTGGTTGGCGGCCAGCGGGCGGCCGAACTGCTGGCGGTCCAGCGTGTACTGGCGGGCGGTGTGCCAGCAGAACTCGGCGGCGCCCAGGGCGCCCCAGCTGATGCCGTAGCGGGCGGAATTCAGGCAGGTGAAGGGGCCCTTGAGGCCGCGCACCTCGGGGAAGGCGTTTTCCTCGGGGCAGAACACGTTGTCCATGACGATCTCGCCGGTGATCGACGCACGCAGGCCGACCTTGCCGTGGATGGCCGGGGCGGAGAGGCCGGCCCAGCCCTTCTCCAACACGAAGCCGCGGATCTCGCCGGCGTCGTCCTTGGCCCAGACCACGAACACATCGGCGATCGGGCTGTTGGTGATCCACATCTTGCTGCCGGACAGGCGGTAGCCGCCCTCGACCTTCTTCGCCCGGCAGACCATGGCGCCCGGGTCGGAGCCGTGGTTCGGTTCGGTCAGGCCGAAGCAGCCGATCAGCCCGCCGCTGGCCAACTTGGGCAGGTACTTCTGCTTGGTCGCCTCGTTGCCGAACTCGAAGATCGGCACCATCACCAGGGAGGACTGCACGCTCATCATCGAGCGGTAGCCGGAGTCGACCCGCTCCACCTCGCGGGCGATCAGGCCGTAGCTCACGTAGTTCAGGCCGCTGCCGCCGTAGGCCTCGGGGATGGTGGCGCCGAGCAGGCCGGTCTCGCCCATCTCGCGGAAGATCGCCGGATCGGTGTGCTCGTGGCGGAAGGCCTCCAGCACCCTGGGGGCCAGCTTGTCGGCGGCGAACTGCTGGGCACTGTCGCGCACCATGCGCTCTTCTTCGGTCAGTTGCTGGTCGAGCAGCAGCGGGTCGATCCAGTTGAAGCTTGCCTTGGCCATGGGGAAACACCTCGAGTCGGGTCGGTGAAGCGGCGGGACGGGAGCGGCGGCGCCCCAGCCACGCGGGTATCGGTCGATCCTAGGCCTGCCAGGCGCTGCGGGCAAACGAGTTATTCGCACCTAACTGTGCGATAAACTCACTTCGTAACGGCCTTTAACGCCTAAGAATGCGAAACAAAGTGAGGGTGCCGCACAAATGCGTCGCAAGATCCCCAGCACCGCCGCCCTGGTCGCCTTCGAGTCGGCCGCCCGCCACCAGAGCTTCACCAAGGCCGCCGAGGAGCTGGCGCTGACCCAGAGCGCCATCTGCCGCCAGGTCGCCGGCCTCGAGGAGTTTCTCGGCGTCGAGCTGTTCCGCCGCTCGCGGCGCGGCGTCAAGCTGACCGAGGCCGGGCTGGCCTATGCCCGGCGGGTGGCCGCCCAACTCGACGCGGTGGAACGCGACACCCTGGCGGTGATGGGCCAGCAGGGGGCCATGAGCATCGAGCTGGCGGTGGTGCCGACCTTCGGCACCCAGTGGCTGCTGCCGCGCCTCAAGGACTTCCAGCGTCTGCACCCGCAGGTCACGGTCAACCTGACCAACCGCACCCGGCCCTTCCTGTTCGCCGACACCGACTTCGACGCGGCCATCTACTTCGGCGACGGCGACTGGTCGGGCACCGCCGCCCACCCGCTGATGCGCGAGAACGCCATGCCGGTGTGCAGCCCGGCCCTGCTCGGCGGCCGCACCAGCCTCGGCGCCGAGGCGATCGCCGGGCTGCCGCTGCTGCAGCAGACCACCCGCCCCTATGCCTGGCGCCAGTGGTTCGCCTCGCTGGGGCTGAGCGTGCCGCGGGACCTCGGCGGGCCGCGCTACGAGCTGTTCTCCATGCTGGCCCAGGCGGCCATGCACGACATGGGCGTGGCGCTGATCCCGCCCTTCCTGATCCAGCGCGAGCTGGCCGAGGGCCGCCTGGTGCTGGCCCTGGAACATGCCTGCCGCAGCGACAAGGCGTATTACCTGGTGATACCCGAACGCAAGGTGGAGTCCGCCGCCCTGCAGCGCCTGCGCGACTGGCTGGTGGCCGAGGCGCGGCAATATGCCGCGGCCAACGGCCTGTAATAGCGCCTCGCGCCGACCCTGGGCATGTAGCTCGCCCCTGGCGCGGCGACATTCTTTTTGCCAATAACGCCATCGCCGACGCCGCGGGGCCGCTAGGCTCCGTCCTGCAGCAGAGCTGACCCCGTAGTCAATTATCTTGCAGGCTACAGCCCTACTCGCTGAGTTACCCTTTGCCAGCCCTGCTCTTCGTCGCGGCATCCGCGTCCAGCCCTAGCAACCCGTGGGGCGGACCCTGTACGGACGAGACAGCCGGCAGAGTGATGAACCCTGATTCATGTCGAGGATACCGATAGCCACCGCAAAACCCGTTAATCGATCCGCAGGCGCCGGTGCAGCAGGGCTCGCCCGGGAAAACTGGCCATGAAGTCAAAGCGTGACCTGTAGTTATCGCCAGGTTTTACTCCAGAACGCCTTGAAGCCCCCGCGCTTCGCCTGCAAAATGCCGCGCCCTGCCCTCGCAGCAGCATCTGCTAGGGTGGGTTTGTGCTGATCCTCCCCATTGCCCGCGTGCCATCCGTAGTGCGCCGGTTCACTAAAAAGATCACGCAGGAGAAAAGAAGTGCACATCGGTGTTCCTCTCGAAACCCAAGCCGGCGAGACGCGGGTAGCCGCGACGCCGGAGACCATCAAGAAGCTGATCGGCCAAGGCCATCAGGTAACCGTACAGAGCGGCGCGGGGGTCAGCGCCAGCATCCCGGACAGCGCCTACGCGGCAGTCGGCGCCTCCATCGGCAGCGACGCCGCAGCCTTCGGCACCGACCTGGTGCTCAAGGTGGTGGCGCCGACCGACGCCGAACTGGCGCACATGAAGACCGGCACCGTGCTGGTCGGCATGCTCAACCCGTTCAGCGACGAGACCATCGCGCGCATGAACGCCCGCGGCATCACCGCCTTCGCCCTGGAGGCCGCGCCGCGCACCTCCCGCGCCCAGAGCCTGGACGTGCTGTCGTCCCAGGCCAACATCGCCGGCTACAAGGCCGTGATGCTCGCGGCCAACCACTACCCGCGTTTCATGCCCATGCTGATGACCGCCGCCGGCACGGTGAAGGCCGCCCGCGTGCTGATCCTCGGCGCCGGCGTCGCCGGCCTGCAGGCCATCGCCACGGCCAAGCGCCTGGGCGCGGTGATCGAGGCCTCCGACGTGCGTCCGGCGGTGAAGGAGCAGATCGAGTCCCTCGGCGCCAAGTTCGTCGACGTGCCCTTCGAGACCGACGAGGAGCGCGAGTGCGCCCAGGGCGTCGGCGGTTACGCCCGGCCGATGCCGCAGTCGTGGATGGAGCGCCAGGCCAAGGCGGTGCACGAGCGCGCCAAGCAGGCCGATATCGTCATCACCACTGCCCTCATTCCGGGTCGTAAGGCACCGACGCTGCTCCATGAGAGCACCGTCGAGCAGATGAAGCCGGGCTCGGTGGTCATCGACCTGGCCGCGGCCCAGGGCGGCAACTGCCCGCTGACGGTCGCCGAACAGGTGGTCATCCAGCACGGCGTGACCCTGGTCGGCCACAGCAACCTGGCCGCCATGGTGCCGGCCGATGCCTCGGCGCTGTACGCGCGCAACCTGCTGGACTTCCTCAAGCTGGTCATCGACAAGGACGGCCAGTTCCACCTCAACCTCGAAGACGACATCGTCGCCGCGTGCCTGATGTGCCGCGACGGCCAAGTCGTGCGCAACAACGGCTAAGGAGCAGGGACATGGATCTGATTTCCGATGGCATCTACAACCTGATCATCTTCGTGCTGGCGATCTACGTCGGCTACCACGTGGTGTGGAACGTCACCCCGGCCCTGCACACCCCGCTGATGGCGGTGACCAACGCGATTTCCGCGATCGTCATCGTCGGCGCCATGCTGGCCGCGGCCCTGACCGTGACCCCGCTGGGCAAGGCCATGGGCACCCTGGCCGTGGCCCTGGCCGCGGTCAACGTGTTCGGTGGCTTCCTGGTCACCCGGCGCATGCTGGAAATGTTCAAGAAGAAGGCGCCCAAGGCAGCATCGGCTGCCGCGCCCGCGGAGAAGCACTGACCATGAGCATGAACCTGATCACTCTTCTCTATCTGGTGGCGTCCGTCTGCTTTATCCAGGCGCTCAAGGGCCTGTCGCACCCGACCAGCTCGCGCCGCGGCAACCTGTTCGGCATGGTCGGCATGGCCATCGCCATCGTCACCACGGTCGGCCTGATCTACAAGCTGGGGGCCGAGATGGCCACCGCCGGCATCGGCTACGTGATCGTCGGCCTGCTGGTCGGCGGCAGCGTCGGCACCGTCATGGCCAAGCGCGTCGAGATGACCAAGATGCCCGAGCTGGTCGCCTTCATGCACAGCATGATCGGTCTGGCCGCGGTGTTCATCGCCATCGCCGCAGTCGTGGAGCCGCAGTCGCTGGGCATCGTCGCGACCCTGGGCGAGGCCATCCCCTCCGGCAACCGCCTGGAGCTGTTCCTCGGCGCGGCCATCGGTGCCATCACCTTCTCCGGCTCGGTGATCGCCTTCGGCAAGCTGTCGGGCAAGTACAAGTTCCGCCTGTTCCAGGGCGCACCGGTACAGTTCGCCGGCCAGCACCTGCTCAACCTGGCGGTGGGCCTGGCGATCATCGGCCTCGGCCTGGTGTTCACCTTCACCGGCAACCTCAGCGCCTTCGCCCTGCTGGTGGCCCTGGCCTTCGTCATCGGCGTGCTGATCATCATCCCGATCGGCGGCGCCGACATGCCGGTGGTGGTGTCCATGCTCAACAGCTACTCGGGCTGGGCCGCGGCCGGTATCGGCTTCTCGCTGAACAACTCGATGCTGATCATCGCCGGTTCGCTGGTCGGCTCCTCCGGCGCGATCCTCTCCTACATCATGTGCAAGGCGATGAACCGCTCGTTCTTCAACGTCATCCTCGGCGGTTTCGGCGGCGATACCGATGCCGGTCCGGCGGCCGGCAGCCAGGAGCAGCGCCCGGTGAAGTCCGGCTCTTCCGACGACGCCGCCTTCCTGCTGACCAACGCCGACAGCGTGGTCATCGTGCCCGGCTACGGCCTGGCGGTGGCCCGCGCCCAGCACGCGCTGATGGAGCTGGCCGAGAAGCTGACCCATCGCGGCGTCACCGTGAAGTACGCCATCCATCCGGTGGCCGGGCGCATGCCGGGGCACATGAACGTGCTGCTGGCCGAGGCCGAGGTGCCCTACGAGCAGGTGTTCGAGATGGAAGACATCAACTCCGAGTTCGGCCAGACCGACGTGGTGCTGGTGCTCGGCGCCAACGACGTGGTCAACCCGGCGGCGAAGAACGATCCGAAGTCGCCGATCGCCGGCATGCCGATCCTCGAGGCCTTCAAGGCCAAGACCATCATCGTCAACAAGCGCTCGATGGCCAGCGGCTACGCCGGCCTGGACAACGAGCTGTTCTACATGGACAAGACCATGATGGTGTTCGGCGACGCCAAGAAGGTCATCGAGGACATGGTCAAGGCCGTCGACTGACCTCACCCTCGCTGAAAAAGCCCGGCCCCGTGCCGGGCTTTTTCATGGCTATGTCCCAATAGCGTGTTGCATGGTTCGTCCTACCGCCTCCTGGATGCAGTGAACCGGCCGAATGCCGTGCTGATAGCGCTCCAGCATACGGCGCCAGCCCAGATAGTTCGGGAGGTAGCGGGTGGCCACGCCATGAAAGCGGGTCATCCAGTTCTTCAGTCGACTGTGGTAGGCATTGACGTTCTGGAGATGGAAGGCGCCCTGGCGTACGCGCTGGCCGGGGCGAGCATGCACGACCTGATGGGTGATGCCCTGCACCCGGGCGAAACTGGCATAGACCGCCGCTCCGTCAGTGCACAGCACGGACTCCTGGTCGATCAGCGGCATCAGCGCCTCGCGGACATGATGGGCATCGAGCTTGGCCAACTTGAAGTCGGCGGTATGGCCCTCCCGGTCGCGCACCACCATCACCGGGATTTGATCTTTCCCCGTGCCGCGGGTCACGCTGACCCCGCCCCGTTTACGCGGCGGCCGCGGTAAGCGTCGCTGACCTTTGAATGACTCCAGAAAGAACGTTTCATCCACTTCGACAATCCCGCTCTCATGGGTGGCGTGATGCTCGGCGGCTGCCGCCAGGAAACGGTGCCTCCAGAGAAACGCGGTGTTCTTACTGATGCCGCACGCCTTGGCAGCCTTGCGCACGCTCAGCCCATTAATCAGTGCCTGGGCATAGTCTTTCCAGCGCTCGGGGTAGTGCAGGCGGGCAAGGCCGGTTGCCGACAACGCGGTACACGTCCGTCGGCAGCTACGGCAGCGATAGCGACGCAGACCACGCGACCACCCCCAGGGCGCGAGGTATCTCGCAGCGGCCTGGCAATGCGGGCAACTCTGCAGCGCCGGCAGGTCATCAAGCACCGCTGTTGTGGGCGGGCTCTGCAGGGCTTGATGAAGCGTGGATTTCTGCTGGGGGCTGAGCTGGCCTAGTTGAGCCAGCCAGTGGTGAAAGGCTTGAGTGTCCATGATGGGCAGACCTCCCGAGCGGATGCCTGCCTTTCAGATTAGTTCTTGCAACACATCGTTGGGACATAGCCTTTTTCATTGCCGGAAGAGCCGCCCAAGCCAGTACAGATAACCCCAAACCACCCGACAGGCGCGAATATTTTCTGAACACGGAGTCAATGGCATCGAGCAATCAATTTGCAACTGTACCGGCAGGCAGTCACTGAAAAATTCGATAGATACAGGTCAATCAACCAGGACTTCTGGTAAATACGCGATAGCCAACTGTTGTGCGGTACAATTTTTACGAAAACAGGCATAACAGTTACAAAGCAAACTATCTAATAGGCCCGTAATTACCAATAGCTGTGACTACAGAATCCCTTGGCAAAAGCGGAATATAGGCACCAGGCAAAACACTCTCTAGACCCGCCACAAGCGGAAGGATGTCACCATGGAACGCACCCTCAGTTCCGACCTGTTCTTCGAACACAGCGCTGCCCCTGCCACCAGTTCCCTGCCGCTGCGCATCGCCGCCACCCTGTTGCTGTGGCAGCGCCGCATCGTCAGCCGCCGCCAGCTGGCGCGCCTGGATGCCCGCCTGCTGGCCGATGCCGGCATCAGCGAGAGCCAGCGTTTCGCCGAGCTGCGCAAGCCGTTCTGGCGTTAAGCGCCACGGCCTGCGTCGACCCGCTCTGCAGACGAGCCCCGCCCACGCACCGCGTCGGCGGGGCTCGTCATTTGTGGCGGGCCATCCGCACGGCTGTGGAACAGTTATCCGACCGAACAGCAGAACAGTTCCAAATTACCGAAGACTGCACCAATACAATTTGACCTCGCTGTAGCTGCCAACTGTTCACAGGGGGCGCGAACATGGTGTCCCATACCTCACACCCGCCCGAGGCGGGAAGGTCGACTGTCATGGAGCGCACCCTCAGCACCAGCACATTGCCCCTTCAGCCCAGCCACACCCAGCCGCTCGGCCGACTGCACGCCACCCTGGCCCTCTGGCTGCGCAACGCCCGTACCCGCCGCCAGCTGGCCGCGCTCGATGAGCGCCTGCTGATGGACAGCGGCATCACTCCAGCCGACCGTCGACGCGAACTGGAGAAGCCGTTCTGGCGCTGAGCGCGTTACGAACAACGAGCCGATCAACCGGCTTTCAACCTGCCATAGTCTTGCGCACCAGCAGCTCACGGTAGAGGGCTGCTGTCTGCAGCCCCATACGCTCGGCCGTGAACAATTGTTCGTAGCGCCGTGCTGCCTGCTGACCCATCCACGTCGCCTGCGCCGGGTTGTCCCACAGCGTGCGCATGGCTTCGCGGAAGGCCGGGGGATTGCTCCGCGGCACGACCAATCCGGTCTGGCCGTGCACGTTGATGTAGCTGGTGCCGGTACCTATCTCGCTGGAGATCATTGGCTTGCCGTACATCGCCCCCTCTAGCAGGGAGATGCCGAATGCCTCGGAACGCAGGTGAGAAGGAAACACGATGGCCGAGCAGAGTGTCAGGAGGGCGACCTTGTCCTCCTCTCCTAGACGCCCGACAAAATGCACGTGATGCAACCCCAGGGCCTGGGCCTGAGCTCGTAGCTCCAGTTCCAGCGGACCAGCGCCGACGATGACCACCGGATAGGCGGTGCCCTGTACCGCCTCGAGCAAAATGTGCAGCCCTTTGTAGTAGCGCATCACTCCGACGAACAGGAAAAAACGCGAACCAAAGCACTGCTGCCACTGCCGAAGCCGCTCCGAGGAAGGCACCGGATAGGCGGCCTTGTCCAGGCCATAGGGTATGACCGAGGTCTTGTCCCGGTAGCACGACAACACCTTGCTGGTTTCGAGGTAGTTGGGTGAAGCGGCGACGATATGGTCGGCGCTGCGCAGGAAGCGGTGCATCAGAGGCCGGTAGAGCTTCAGCAGGTTCTGCTGACGGACGATGTCCGAGTGGTAGGTGACTACCGTCGGCTTCTTGATCCGGGCGAGGAAGTGCAGGATATCCATGAATGGCCAGGGAAAATGGTAATTGACCAGGTCCACCTCGGCGGCCAATGCCTTCAGACGCCCCAGCACGCTATAGGAAAAGCCGGTGGACGCTAACTGCAGATCCAACTGGGCTCGATGCACCCGGTGGTCCGCCACCATCAACTCGCGCGGCTGCGGATCTGCACTGAGCGTCAACACCTGGCTCTCGATGCCATGAGGAATGCCGCTCTGGCAGATCTGGTATATCACCTGCTCGATGCCGCCCACGGACTCCGGCATATAGGTCTTGAAGAAGTGCAGAACCCGCATTCAATGCTCCAACGTCTGCCGGTAAACGGCAGCCGTGATACGCGCACAGCGTTTCCAGGAAAAGCGTTGTGCCTGCTGTAAGCCCTGTGCCCGACACGCCAGCCACTCGGCTTGATCGTCGATCAGCCTGAGAATCGCCTCGCACCAACCCTGGTCATCTCCCGGCTCGACATAGGTGCCGGCAGTCCCCGCCACCTCGGGCAACGCCGCCCGTGCCGACAACACCACCGGCACGCCGCTGGCCATCGCCTCCAAAACCGGTAGGCCGAAACCTTCGTACAGCGAGGGAAACAGCAGCAAACGCGCGCCGGCCAGCAACTCGGCCAGGGCCTCGTCGCTCTGATAACCGAGCACGCGCACCTGCCCCGTGGCCAAGGCCAGCTGCAACTCGGCGGCAAAGCTTTCGCTACGCCAACCGGCCATACCGACGATCAACAATGGGAAGCGCACGCGCACGGCCTCAGGCAACCGCGCATAGGCACGCAGTGCCTGGGATAGATTCTTGCGCGGCTCCAGCGTGCCCACGCACAGCAGATAACCGCCAGGCGAGAGCCCGAGAGGTGCCAGCCGGACATCGAGCCACTCAGCCTCGCGCGGGTGGAACCGCTGGGCATAGCCTAGGGGAGCGACTTGCAGCCGACTGCCCCCCACGCCATAGTGCCGGCTGATCTCATCCGCCACGAACTGCGAATCCGTGAGAATGCACTGCGCCCGCTCGACCGCCAGCCCGACGCGGCGCTCGATCTCCGCCAGGCGGTCACGCGGCTGCGTCTCCGGGTAGTGCAGGTGGGTCAGGTCGTGCAGAGTCATCACCATAGGCCCGGCGAAATCCAGAGGCCATAGGCTGGGTTCATGATACAGCTGCACCCCACGCCGGCCAGCACCTCGGTCGAAACGGCGCTGGTCGAGCCAGCGGCGAATCCGATACGCCCCCGGAACCTGCTTGGCCAGCGTCGCCCACTGGCTGTAGCCGGGCAGCGCCGCTGGCGGCAGCTGACGGCTCCAGCCCCAACCATGGAACAACTCCAGCTCGAGCTGCGACTCGTCGTGCAGGGCGCCGATCAGCTCGGACAGATACTGACCGATACCGGTACGTGGCGCCTGCAGTATCCGGGCGTTAAGGGCGATCCGCATGCATCACCGCCGCAGGCGCCCTCCCGGTCAGCTCAATACCGCTCAGCGTCCCGCCAATCAACTGCCGAGCCGCCTCGTGCCAGTCGATCCATTGCCAGTCGGCGAGCGGCCGCAACGCGGGAAAGCGCCCCGACGCCTCGAACGCCAGGATCAACTCGACCAGCGATTGCGGGTCGGTTACATCGAAGTACGCCATGAACTCGCCGCCAATCTCGCGGAATACCGGAATATCGCTGGCCATGGCCGGCAAGCCACGTTGCATAGCCTCGACCAGCGGCAAGCCAAAACCCTCGACATAGGAAGGAAAGACCAGCGCCCTGGCATTTGAATAAGAAAACTCCAAGCTCTTGTCGTTGACTTCGTTAAACATGAACAGGCGCTGGTCCTTCATCGGATGCCGGTTAATCCGCTCGATCAGCGCCTGACATTTCCAGCCAACCTTGCCGATGATGCACAGCCGCACCCTCGAGCCCTGCGCCCAGAGTCGCTCGAAGGCGTCGAGCAGGTAGTCATGGTTCTTGCGTGGCTCAATGGTGCTAACCATCAGGTAGACCGGCTCGCCTTGAGCGAAGACCCGCCGTAGCTGCGAATGAAGTGGCGCACCGGCACGATTCAGGTCCAGTTCGGAGCCCAGGTGGAAATGGCCATGCCAACGACGGGCAGCCTGGTCGGGCTCTAAGCGCTTGTGCAGCTCACGCTCGACCTGCTCGCTGATGGTCTTGGAGATCGCCATGAAGCCATCGGCAGTCCTGGCGATCCAGTCGAACCACTGATCGAAAACCCTCACCAAGCCGTCATCGCAAAACTGCGGATGGGTCAACGGGATCAGGTCATAGATGACCGAAACAATGCCCACGCCTTGTTGTTTGAGGCGCTCCGCCAGCTCAAAGAAATCGGCGTGCCAGGAAGAGTCGAGCAGCAGCAACTGATCGTCGTCACGTACCTGCAACGGCACGGCTCTCTGCGGAGCCGGCTGCGCATTGCGATTGAGCCACAACAGGCCGCGTAGCGGCAGGACAATCGCCGCGCTCGCCAGCTTGCACGGCCAGTACAGCAGGCGCCGCGCCATCGTAGAAGAGCGGAACGGCCATAGGCGCTCCAGGCGTGAGTGCCACCACCAATAACGGTTTCGCGCGTGATCCAATTGAATGATCCAGCCTTGGCGCAGCGGCGCACCCTTGGCTGCCTTCAGCGGCGCCAGGCTCAACACGCGATATAGCTGCCCACCATTCATCATCACCGGCACGCATTCGACTCCGCCCGGCAGCTCGTCCAACTGCTTGATGATGTTGCGCACGACCCGTTGAATACCGGAGTTGTCCTGCGGGTGCTCGAACACATAGGTACATTCGATAAGAAAACGCATGGTCTGCCGTCAGGTTCCTGTTATTCCATGAGCTCAGCAACGGGCGTCATTCGCTCGATCGCCGTGCGTGAATCCAGCCAGGTACAGCCGACGAAATCTGGCTGTTTGACGTTGATGACGTGGAATACCAGGGCGAAATCTCGCCATTCGTAATTGGTGTCCAGATGGGAGTCGAATCGCGACAACGACAACGCAATCGAATAGTTTCCCTTGCCCAGCGCCGCGGGGAAGCTGAAGCGATAAACGATGCGCTCACCGGCCCTCACCGACTCTAGGGCCTGCCCCAGACGGTGGGTATTGATGCCGTATATGGGTTGGCCCATGCGATCCTTGATCATGAAACCGAGAACCAGGCGCGGGATATCGACCTTAACGTCGACCGTTACCTCAAGGGTGACCTGGCTACCCACCTCGATGACTTCGACTCGTTGCCCCTGTGCATTGAGCAGTGCGATATCGGCAAAGCCGGCCTCGCCCGTTCCAGAAATAGTGCGCACCTTGCCATTCGCCAGGCGCTCCTGCCGCACCGTCTGCTGCTCGCGCTCGGCCAGCATGGCGCTGTAGAAATCCATCACCTCTTCCGGCGCACCCTCCAGCGCCAGGCGACCGTTAACCAACAGAATGGCGCGGTCGCAGAGGGACTGAATCGCCTGTCGGTCATGCGAGACGATCAGCAAGGTGGTGCCGGCCTTGCGGAATTCGCGGATGCGATCGAAGCTCTTGTGCTGGAAATAGGCGTCGCCAACCGCTAGCGCCTCGTCGACGATCAGCACATCCGGGCGCCGTGCCGTCGCCACGCTGAAGGCCAGGCGCATCTGCATCCCGCTGGAATACGTACGCACCGGATGGTCGATATAGTCGCCGATCTCGGCAAAGGCCTCGATCTCAGGCATCAGCGCGTGCAGCTCCTCCATGCTCAGCCCCAACAGCTGGCCCGCCATGAAGACATTCTGGCGGCCGCTGAAGTCCGGGTGAAAGCCCATCCCCAGCTCCAGCAGGGCGGCGACCCGACCCTGAATCTGGATCTGCCCGGCGTTCGGCTGAGTAGTGCCGGTGATCATCTTCAGCAGCGTGCTCTTGCCCGCGCCATTGACCCCGATGATGCCCAGTGCCTCGCCAGGCATGACGCGAAAGGAGATGTCACGTAGCACCCAGGTCAACTGATGGCGCAGCGGCGAAAAGGGGATCAGCCACTCGGCCAGGCGCGCCCAGCGCGTGGGGTACTGCTTGTAGGCCTTGCCCAGTTGCGTAACCTGAATACTGCCCATCAGAGTTCATCCACCATTTCGCCGGAGCGCTTGCGGAACAGGCGCATGCCCATCAGGCAGAGCACCGCCGCTAGTACGGCGGTCGGCCAGAGCGCCGACCAGTCCGGCCAGTGCCCATACACGAAAATGCCCTGGTACGCGGCGATCAGCGGTGCCATCGGGTTGCCACCGAGCAGCGGCTGAATCCCTTCGGGGAGAATCGACAACGGATAGACGATGGGCGTGAACCAGAACCAAAACTGCAGAAAGATGCCGACAAATTGCCCGACATCACGGAAGAACACGTTGAGCACCCCAAGGATGATGCCCAAGCCGATCGAGAATGCGATCTGAATGACCAGCACCGGGATCACCCCCAATACCACCCAACCGGGAAAGTTCTGCATCACCAGCAGAAAGCCGAGAAACAGTGCGAAGATAATCGCGAAATTCACGCCGGCATTGAGCACCACGATCAGCGGCAGGCAGATGCGCGGAAAACTCAGCTTCTTGATCAGGTTGGCATGTTCGAGAAAAACCGACTGGCTACGTCCGATCACCTCGGCGAAAAAGCCCCAGGCAAGAATCCCGGCACACAGGTAGATACCATAGGCCAGACTGTTGTCCACACCGGGCAGCCGGGCCTTCATCAATTGCGAGAAGATCACCGTGTAGACAATTATCATCGACAGCGGGTTGAGAATCGTCCAGGCAGCGCCGAGCAAAGAATTGCGGTAACGGGTCTGGAATTCCCGCTTAACGCTGCCAAGAACGAATCCGCGGTAGTTCCAGACCGCGTGCGCCATGCCGATCGCCATCAATTGCTCCTGCCGTACTGATCCTCGAAACGGACGATATCGTCTTCTCCGAGGTATTCACCGCTCTGCACCTCGATCATAACCAGGTCAATGACTCCAGGATTTTCCAAACGATGCCGGTGTCCCGCCGGTATGAAGGTGGACTCGTTGGCACTGACCAGCCGCGGCTCGCCCCCATTGATCACCCGCGCCATGCCCTGCACCACCACCCAGTGCTCGCTGCGATGATGGTGCATCTGTAGCGAGAGAGCGGCGCCGGGCTTGACCATAATGCGCTTAATCTTGAACCGAGGACCTTCCTCCAGAACGGTGTAAGTCCCCCACGGACGGCTCACGGTGCGGTGCAGGCGATAGGCATCGTGATTGTTGTCCTTCAGGCGCTTCACCACCTGCCGGACATCCTGAGCGCGATCTGCATGAGCCACCAGGATCGCGTCGGCCGTATCGACCACAATCAGGTCCTCGACGCCGACCGCGGCCACCAGCCGCCCCTCGCTCTGCACGAAAGTGTTGCGGCTGTCGACGAAGATCGCGTTGCCCGCGGCACGGTTGTTCTGCGCATCGGCCTCGACCAGGCTACTCAGCGCGCCCCAGGAACCGATGTCGCTCCACTCGAAAGCGGCCGGCACCACCGCGACCTTCGCCGAATACTCCATCAAGGCGTAATCGATCGACACATCCGGCAGCGCGGCAAAGTGCTCGCTATTGAGCTCCTGCTGCAGCATTGCTCCCAACTCCTGGGCCGGACTGGCCGCAACGCACACCGTCGCCAGTTGGAGCAGCTGCGGTGCATGCTGCTCCAACTCCCGCAGCAAGGTGCCAGCGGTGAAGCAAAACATGCCTGAGTTCCACAGGAATTTGCCGCTGGCCAGGTAGTGTTCTGCGGTCTGCTGATCGGGTTTCTCGACGAAACGCTCGACCTCGGCTGCACCAAACGGATCCAACTGGGCGCCCGCCTCGATATAACCAAAGCCGATTTCCGCCGCCGTAGGGCGAACACCGAAGGTCACCAGATAGCCATCCGCGGCAAGCGCGGCGGCCTGCTCGACTGCCGCAGCCAAGGCCTCGGTGCCTTTGATCAGATGGTCGGCGGGCATTACCAGCATCGTCACATCATCGCCGTGCCGCTCACGCAGTACCAGCGCCGCTGCCACTATGGCGGGCGCGGTGTTGCGGCCCATCGGCTCGAGGATGAAGTGCGCATGCTGCTGCGGCAACTTAGCAGCGAAGAAGTGATCCTTGCTCTGGAAGTAGTAGTCCCGGTTGGTCACCGTGACAATCTCCCCTCCCTTGACCACCAGCTCCGCGGCGCGCCGATAGGTCTTCATCAGCAGCGATTCGCCATCCGGCAGCAACATGAAAGGCTTGGGCTGCCCTTCACGGGATACGGGCCACAGTCGGGTTCCGGCGCCGCCGGAGAGGATCACGGGCACTAGCATGGGCTCACTCCTTGGACACGCGCTTGAGGTCGGCTTCCACCATCATCTGGATCAGGGACTCCAGGCTGGTCTTCGGTGCCCAACCCAGGACCCGTTCGGCCTTGCCCGGGTTGCCCAGCAACACCTCCACCTCCGCGGGACGGAAGAAGGCCGGGTCAATCACCACATGCTCTTGGTAATCCAGGGCCACATGAGCGAAGGCGATCCGGCACATTTCCCGCACAGTAGTGGTTACACCCGTGGCCACCACATAGTCATCGGCCTGGTCCTGTTGCAGCATCAGCCACATCGCCTCGACATAGTCGCCGGCAAAGCCCCAGTCGCGCTTGGCGTCGATATTCCCCAGACGCAGCTCCCGCTGCTTGCCCAGTTTGATCCGCGCCACCGCATCGGTGACCTTGCGGGTGACGAATTCGATGCCACGCAGTGGCGATTCATGATTGAACAGGATGCCGCTGGACGCATGCAGACCGAAGCTTTCTCGGTAGTTCACGGTGATCCAGTGACCATAGAGCTTGGCCACACCATAGGGGCTGCGTGGATAAAACGGGGTATTCTCGTCCTGCCGCTCGGCTTGGATCAGGCCGAACATCTCGCTGGTCGAAGCCTGGTAGAAACGGGTATGCGGGCTGAACTGGCGAATCGCCTCAAGCACATGGGTCACGCCCAGGCCGTCGACGATGCCCGTGGTGATTGGTTGGTCCCAGGAGCTGCCGACGAAACTCTGCGCGCCCAGGTTGTACACCTCATCCGGGCGTGCCTTGAGCATGGCGCGCTGCACCGAACTGGCATCCGCCAGATCGCCATCCAGATAGGCGATGTCTGACTCGATGCCCAGCTCGCGCAAGCGCCAGCGTGTATCGCTGCTGCGTCGGGCCACCAGACCATGAACCTGATATCCCTTGTCCAGCAGCAGTTTTGCAAGATAGGCGCCGTCCTGGCCGGTGAGCCCCGTAATCAATGCACTCTTATTCATTCTTATCGCTCTCTTGCGTCCCAGTCAGAGAGCACTCTGCGCAGGGTTTCCTTGAAATTTATGCCAGGTTTCCACCCAGTCTCTCTTCTCAGCTTGTCAGCGCTACCGACAACGCGACGCTGCTCGGCCCGCCGCAGGCGGGCAGGATCCTGCACCAACTCCACCTCGACTCCCGCTTCCTCGATCATTTCCATGATCAGGTCTCTAACCCGACGCTCTTGCCCCGAACAGACGTTGTAAACCTCACCATTCCGTCCGTATTTCAACAGCCGCAGATAAGCCTCGATGACATCCTGCACATCCAGAAAGTCGCGGCTCACATCGATATCACCCACCTCCAGTCGAGGGGCCTGCAGCCCAAGGCGAACTCGCGCCAACTGCCGAGCCACGCCGGAGATCACAAACGACTCGCTCTGCCCCGCACCGACATGATTGAACGGGCGTACCACAATGATGCGCCAAGGCTCGGAATAGCTCCACTGCTGACACAGCAGTTCGGCGGAAACTTTACTAACGGCGTAAGGGTTGCGCGGCTGTGGCACTCGCGTCTCGATGATCGGTAGCGCGTCTTCGTCGACCTGGCCATATACGTCGCCCGAACTGACGTAGAGGAACGTGCCCTCGAAGCCCCTGCGCTTAAGCGCCTGTAGCAGATTGAGCGTCCCCAACAGGTTGACTTGCAAGGTGCGTTCGGGGGCACGGAAGGCCTCAGGCACAAAGGTTTGCCCCGCCAGGTGGATGACCGCGTCCGGGCACTCCTCCGCCATCCAAGCATCCAGCGTCGCCGCGTCGGTAAGGTCATGGGGCCGCTCGGGGATGAGTTGCCAATCGCCCCCATCTTGGCTGGCTAACCGCGACTGCAGGTGACCACCGACAAAGCCTCCTAAGCCAGTAACGAGCAATTTACCCACTGAAACTCTCTCCTTGTTGCCGCCCATGAGGCCCCATTACCACCCGGTGTGACTGTGCACTGCCAACCTACTCAGTTAGAGAGACCGAGTCGCCTCATGCCGCTGCGGAGCCAATCAAGCAGACGCACGACGCGCCACAACCGGCTGCCATAGATCGCAGCCAGCTGCGATTCCGCCAAGCGGGCCCGACGCTGGGCCTCGAGCAGTTCGCCGTGCAGCGAACTGCTCGAGGCATGGGAATCCACTGCCGGGTGACTCAGCCGGTGTCCTCGACAGAGCTGGAACTCATCGAGAATGTTCGGCGGCAACGCCAACGGCACCAGCAGTTCGCTCCGCTCTGCCGCGACGTAGTAGCGATTGATCCCATCGCACAGTGACGATTCATAGCCCGCCTGCAGAATCAGCTCCTCCCACTCGGGCGTCTTGTCGAAGGCGGATTCGATCAAAATGATCCACGGCCGCCATCGCTGAAAATTCATGCCCTGCAGGACCTGACGCTCGAAACCTTCCACATCAATTTTTAGGAAATGCAGCGAGGCCTCCGCCGGCACGTGCTCTGCACAGATATCGGCAAGCCGTTTCGTTCGTACCTTGCGCTGAAGGAAAGGAATACCCGAAGCCGTCTGCAGCGCCGCCATCTCCGGGCTCAACGTCGACAGTCCGGTATCGGGCGACTCGAAGAACTCCAGCTCCTCCTCCCGGTCACCGACTGCCAGGCACAAATTCACGTCCTCCGGGCGCTCCCGACATAGCGCCGCATGGTAGTGCTGCACCGGCTCGATATTGATGCCGCGCCAACCGCGCTCGTACAACGAGCGGGTAACTGAGTCCTGGCTTGGGTGGTTGGCCCCTACATCTAAGTAGAAGCCCGGCCCAAATAGCTTTAGAGCACGCCACAACATCACATCTTCGAAATTCTGCGCGTAGGAAATGAATTGCATGACGAAGGTCACCCTTGCTGCATGATTGGCGGTTAGTTTCTGCTAGTGACTTTTTAGCGGGAGGTCCATGCGGCCGCAAAGCTCTTGCTTGTGCAGCAAGCGCTGCGCAATTCGCTTGCCGCGCTCGCGTAATGGACACTCGATCAGCCGGTAGTTGAGTTCGCTGAGTCCGACAATCAGCACCGCTGCGCCCATCACGAAGGGATAAAAAAATTCGTCGCCAAAACCCTGCTGCTCCGGATACAGGCGGAACCAAAACTCACGAGTAACGAAAAAGGCCGGGACATGTATCAGGTAGATGGCATATGAACGCGTCCCCAACCAGATCATGAGCCGTTTGAAAGCACCATCGGGCCAGAGCCAGCCACCATCACAGGAGGCTCCCCAGACCAGTGCCGCAGACAGCGCAGCGATCAAGCCGATGCGAACGGATAGCATCTGGTATTGATCGGCGCCGAGGGCGCCGAGACCAACTAGTGCGGCAAGCAGGAAGACCGGTCCGCGCCAGCCACGGATCAGAGAGGATGGTCTGAACCATTGGTAGGAGGGGTGTCCGGTCCACAGGGCTATCAATATTCCCAACGCCAAAGCATCTGTGCGGAACATCATGAGCAGCGGTGTCCGCATAGAAAAAAACTGCAACAACACCAGTGCTCCCAGCGCGTAGGGCAATAGACGACGACTGAGCACGATCAGGAGGGGAAACAGCAGATAAAACTGCTCTTCCAGGGAGAGGCTCCAGTAGACAAAACTGGCCCCATACTCCCATTGCATAAATGCCTGGGCGAACCGCACATTCGCAACCTGCAAAACGGCAGCCAATGTGGCGGCAAGATTAGCTTGCAGCGTGCCAAAGACTCCAGATGAGTTGAACGCCAGAGTCGCGATCAACGTTACTACGAGCCACAACCATGCCGAAGGCAGCAGCCGCCATACCCGCCGTATCCAGAACGACAAGGTAATTCGCAGCATGGCACCGGAGTCCCGTTGACCTTGTAGACGCGGAACAAGATCTCGCGCAATGACATAACCCGATATGGCGAAGAACAAATCGACGCCCACCCAGCCACCGAAATGACCGTAGAAGCGCGCCAATGCCGGAGTTGTCCAACTGATCAGATTGGCATTGGCGTGATGTATCACGACAAACAGCACGGCAATACCGCGTAGCAACTCGATATCTTCGATTCTATTGTTCATCCTAATCGCTTGGCTCAAGGCTTGCGCGCGACGACAACTTGGCTCTTGGGCATCACCGCGTCCAACGCCGCCTTGATTCGCGGCCCCGCCGGCAGAGACAGCAGCTTCGACCAGGTTTCCGACCAGTTCTCCAGCAAGGGATGCCAGGGCGGCGTCAGCGGTTGATTCTCACAGGCCCAATACAGCGACCACCAGACCGAGTGGTAGAAGCCATACTGCATGCTGTGCTCGACGACTAGACCTGCCTCGACCGCCAGCTGCTTCAGCTCACCCCGCTTGAAGATCCGAATATGGTTGGGCTTCTCGAAGTAGACGGACGGCGCTATGTGCTGCTGCACGCCTTCGATGACTTCGTCGGGAACGCTCAATAGAAACTGCGCCCCCGGCTTGGCGACCCGTACTAGCTCCGCCATGAATTGCGCCGGATCGTCGACATGCTCCAGCACCTCCATGGCGACGACCTTGCTGACCCTCGCATCGGGCAACGGAATTGGATTGGCGTCCGTTACCAGCGTCTGCACACTGCGCGCCGTTTCCGCCTGCAAGCGCTGGCGGGCCGTTTCGAGCTTCTCGGCATCGACATCGGCGAGAATCATTTCCGCACCTTGCCGGGCGCTGAAGAGGGCGTAGCCGCCCTCGCCACAGCCGATATCCAGCACAGAATCTTCGGGGCCAATGGCAAAACCTCTGACCAGCTCTCCCGTTTCGTTCTGCAGCCAGCCACTAAGGTGGATATCCACCAGACCGATATCGATCTGCTCGGCCTCGACGGGCGCAGGCACCCGTGGCACCGGCTCTGGCGCAAGCAGGAGGGCGGGAGTGGCGGATAACAGGCGT
The DNA here is from genome assembly GCF_051904775.1 of Pseudomonas sp. MBLB4123. Taxonomy (NCBI): domain Bacteria; kingdom Pseudomonadati; phylum Pseudomonadota; class Gammaproteobacteria; order Pseudomonadales; family Pseudomonadaceae; genus Pseudomonas; species Pseudomonas sp. MBLB4123. The sequence continues at coordinate 3,511,600 of NZ_CP196711.1, read as the reverse complement.
TTGAGCCGGTTCAGCATGTCTGGATTCCTGTGAGGAGACTGATGGCCTTGATAGCGCCGATCAATCAGGTTTGCGCGCAACGATGACCTGACTCTTCGGCATCAGGCGATCCAGATGCTGCTTGACCGAGCTGAATTCGGGTATCTGGATGAGGCGATGCCAGAGACTGGCCCAATCGTCGAGCAGCGGCGAATAGGGCGGATGCACCACATCATGGGTTTCGCCGGCGAGCTGCTCGCCGGATGCGCGAAGCTGCGCCCAGTAAATCAGCATCCAAATGCTCCAGTAGAATCCATAGGACGAACGCCGCTCGATGACTAACCCAGCATCTGCGACCACCTGGGCGAAGGCATCTCGCTCAAAAATATGGATATGGTTCGGCGGCTCGAAATAGTGCGAGGGAGCGCAGTCCTGCTGAATGCGTTCGCCCACCGGGTCAGGCACCGCCAGCAGATACAACGCACCGGGGCGCCCCACTCGAAGCAGCTCGCGCAGTACGGCCGCCGGATCAACCACATGCTCAAGCATTTCCAGGGCAATCACCCGGGTCGCATAGCCGTCCGCCAGCGGAAGTGGACTGCTATCGGATACCAGACCTTCGACGGCCCGGGCCGGGCTGTCCACTAGTCTCTGCCGTAACGCCTCGATTTTTTCCGGCACCACGTCAGTGAACACCACGTGCGCCCCTCGGTTGGCGCTAAATAAAGTCGCCCCGCCCGCTCCGCATCCCACATCCAACACCACGTCCTGCGGGCCGATGGCAAAACCGGAAAACAGCTCATCACTGGAGTTCAGGAACCAGCCACTCTGCACTGCGTCCACCAAACCACAATCGCGGGAGTCCACATAGTCGGACGCCGCAGTCGGTACGGGAGACGTAACGCCGCGCGTCGCACCCAAACCAGTCAGCCGACGCCACCAATCAAACATTCGCATCATGCATAGGCCTTCTGGTCGAGCCGAAGAAAGGCAGACAGCGTCTGCGATGCGGCTTCACGGGAACAGTGATGCTGCATGCGCTCAATGGCATTGTGGGCAAGTTGCCTATAGCGCTCGGGTTCTTCCTTGGCGCAGCGATATGCAGCCAGGTAGGCATCCCGCAGGGACTCCCAATTGATCTGGTGCCGCTGCGTCCGGTACGCCAGGCGCGGATCGTGGGACCAAGCGGTAGCGTCCAGCCAACTGTCGACCACGAAGGCTACGCTCTCGTCGATGTAGTCGATCATGGCCGAATGACGGGGCGCAATCGCTGGCTTGCCGCAGGAGAGGAATTCCATCAAGGGCAAACACTGGCCCTCGCCGTGTGAGGCATTGACCGCGAAAGCACTCGCCCGAACCAGATTATCGAACTCGCTGCCCTCCAGATATCCATGGAGCAGGACCACCCGGCACTTGAATTTGGGCATGCGCGCCATCCAGATCAGCATGTCGTGCATGGCGGATTGGTATTCACGGTGGCCCAGCTTGAATACCAAGGTGGCATCGGAGGTATCGCGAAACGCGGAGCAAAATGCAGTCAGCATATCCGCCCAGTTCTTGCGCCCGTCGTAGGGGTTGAATAACGCAGTAAAGATCACCCCCGAGAGCTCCAGAGTGGACGCTACCGGCAGCCACTCCGGCATCTTCGGAGTCATCCCCGCCACTGGCGGGCGTGGTGGCTCCACAGTATTGCGCGGCTCCAACTGCTTACCCTGGTCCTCCCCCACCAGTTCGACCTGCGATCCGTCTTTGCCTCGCCCCTTTGGCAGGAAAGGCAACAGTGGGCACAGCACCTTCAGGTACCACTCTCCCAGATAGCGGCGGGTGACGAGGTAGCGGGACTGCTGTCGAATCTGCGGTACCGCTGCTGCATTCGGGCCTGACGGCTGTCGAGCCAAGGCGCTCTCATGCTCACGAATCGCCTGAACCACCCTGGCCGCGGCATTCTCGCCAAAGATATAGGGGCTAAGGCTGGGGTCATGACTATCGACCACTACGCCCGAGCGGACCTGGAGCCTAATCGGTGCCGTCAGCGGTAACTCACCACGGCGCTCTCGTAAGGCGGTGAACTTATCCCATACCGGGGACGGGATCGAAACGATGGGAAACTGTGCCCCCAACTCCCGGCGCACGGCGTCGACAACCATCTGCGAGTGAGTGATACCGCTGCCGCAAGCACTTAATACATGACGCCAATCCTGCTGGACTTCATCCAGCCAGTGCTCGTTGGGAATACTGTCGAACTCCCAGGCGAATACCGGCAGGGTTGGACAGCGCAGTCCCAGGAACGTCTTATGTGGAGGAGAGAACGAGAGGAAAAGGCATCGCTCACCCAAGGCGCGGCCCTCATCGTAGAGACGATCGACCTCCAACTCGGGGCGTTCGACGACTATCACCTGGCCCAACTCTTCGAGCACGGGCAAAAAGTCGCGCAGCACGAAGTAATAGCTGTACTCCGGCAGGCCCATGCTGTTGGCTATGCGCTCGGCGGTGACCTCGGAGTAGATCAAGAATTTCATGGCGCCATGCTCCCATGCAGCGATAGCACAGCTGGCTGCTCGCGCTCTCGCATGACGCTCTCGAGGAGTGCACCCAGTGGCGCTGCCACCACATCGACCGAGGCGAACGTCTGCATTCGCGAAAAGGCCTGCCGCGACATAGCGCGATAGTGATCGGGAACAGACTTGGCGACCCCATAGCTGGCCCTATACGCCTCGACCAGCGACTGCCAGTTCAATCGATGACGATGGGTCGTGAAAATGCCTGTGGGGTCATGGGGCCAACAGAATGGTTCCAGCGAACACTTCAAGGGAAATGCCAATTGATCGTCGATATAATCGGCCATCGCGGTGTGAACCGGCGCGATGGCCGGCTTGCCCGCGCAGAGAAACTCCATGAGAGGGAGGCACAAGCCTTCACCCGAAGAGGCGTTTACGTAATAGGTCGAGGCACGAATCAGTGCGCGATACTGGTCATCCTCGAGAAAGCCATGCAGCACGAGCACGCGGCAGCGGAACGGAGCCAACCTCGATAACAGGGTCATCAGCACGATGCGGTAGTACTCGAGATCGTGATGGGTCATCTTCACGATCAGCGTGGCATCTTCGCTCTCCTTGAAGGCCCAGCAGAATGCAGTAATCAGCTCGACCCAATTCTTGCGGCTGTCGGCCGGATTCAGCACGGTTACATAGACCAGCCCCCTCACCTCAATCGACTGTAATGACAGGTCGCTCGCCGGCTCCTCGCCCGGCGCCGGTTGGGGCACGCTGACGGTGAGCGCAGCATCGGTGGTTAGCGAAGCATCGGCGGCGGAGCCTACAGGCAGACGCACCTCCTGCCACCACCCCTGCAACAAGGCCTTACTCAGTTGCCAGGCCTCGGCCAGGCGCCCGGGCGGCACCTCCACTGGCTGTGGCTTGGCCTCCACGACCGCTTCTGGCTTACGCACCAGACCGTCCGCCGACAACCCCAGGACGGGGCTGTCGATGGCCGTCCCACGGAAAAGAAACTGGCGACTGCCAAGATCGACAGGTAAACCGTTTGCCGACCCGAGATCGGCGTAACGATTCCAGATAGGCGCCGGTAAAGCGGCAACCGGGAGGCCGTTGGTCGTAACCTGTTCGACCAACCTGGCGGTTTCCTGGCTGGTACATATGACACCCTGCAGCCTGGCAAAGGCATGGCGCCAGTCGTTCTGCGAATTTTCATCCCAAGCAATAGACGGGAGGCTGTCGAACTCCCAGGCAAAAACCGCGACAGTGGGACAACTCAACCCTAGCGGGACTTGATGGGGTGGACTGAAACTGAAGAACACCACCGGCTCGCCCGTTGTGCGATGCTCCGCACACAGTGCCTCGACCTGGTCGGTGCTATTGACGATACGCACACTACCGAACTGCTCAAGCGCCGGGAGAAAATCCTTCATGAGGAAGAAATAACTGTATTCCGGTTTACCGAGCGAAGCCTGGATACTGGCCTGATCGATCTTCGACCCAACAAGAATGATCATGTCGCGAGTACAACTCCTCTCACCGCCGGGCAGTCGAGCACCGGTCCGCACAATTAATTGTTATTAGTTTCCATACCAAGAGAAGCCCGCCTCATCGGGGCTTCTCGCGGATACGCAGGGAAGCCACTCAGGCGGAATATGACCAAAACAGCGACATTGGCCACCAATCGGACAATGCCGCAGTTTACACAAAGTTTTCGCCCCTGATCAGTGGCAAAAACTAAATCCCATTCATTACTGACAACACCATCCCGTCCCCCGACGGCGGCCGGTAAACCAGGGCAAAGCGCCATCAACTGCCTGCTGCCTGTGAGCTTGAGCTAGGCTAGACCTCTACATAGTCCTGCTGAGCCACCCTTGCCTTCTAAGGAGCTAGATCATGACAGCCTTCCATCTTCTCTGTGCGACCGCGTTGCTGACGCTGGCCGCTAGCGCCACGGCCTCCAGCTTCGTCGGCACCACCGATGCCATCGGCAACTCCCTGGCCGGCACCGCGGAGGCCAGCTCCGATGCCACCTCCTCGCTGCGCGACGACAAGGTGGTCCTGGCCGCCCGCGACGATGCCGCCAGCTTCGTCGCCAGCCAGGGCGCCATCCGTGGCGTGCGCCTGGAGGCGGCCCTGAAGCATATCCGCCAGCACAACCCGGACCTACGCGCCGACGACCTGCAGCTGGCCAGGGTGATTCTCAGCCTCTGACCTCGCACATCCGGGTTTCGCCACACGCCGGCCGGGGGCTAGCCTTCGGCCGAGCCTAGATCGCCGCCCCCTTGCCTGCACGCGGAACCGTCGGCGTGCCAACTCGTCCAATCGTCACCGCCCTCTACCCGGAGCCCACCCATGCCCCGTCCGCTGTTCGCCGCCATCGCCTGCCTCATCCTGGCCGCCGGCAGTGCCCAGGCGCAGACCCTGGTCGCCACCAGCAACATCATCGTCCGTGCGCTGGACCGCAGCCTCGACTTCACCTCGGACACCACCACCTCGATCCGCGACATGAAGGTGGTGGCCGAGGCCCGCGACGACGCCGCCAGCTTCGTCGCCAGCCAGGGCGCCATTCGCGGCGCCCACCTGGAAGCGGCGCTGAGCGCCATCCGCCGCCAGGCCCCCGAGACCCGGTCCGCCTCCGACCTGGAGCTGGCCGAAGCCATCCTCGCCCTGTGAACCTGGCGCGCATCTGGCTACTGGCCACGGCGCTGCTCGCCAGCGCCGGCAGCGAGGCCGCCTTGCGCCTGATGCTGGACGGCGACGACCTCGACCGCCAACAGCGCAGAGCCAGCCAGGCACTGCTGGACGAAGCCCTCGACGCCTTGCCGCCCCTGCTGCGCGAGCGCCTGGATCGCCCCGTGGCGGTGCGCTGGCGGAGCATGCCGGCGACGGTCTACGGCCGCGCCGGACGCTTCAGCGGCATCGAACTGAATGCCGCCCTGCTCCCGGCCTTGAGCGATGGCAGCGCCGCCCACCAGCAGACCGGCCGCCCCCACGGCAGCCAGCGCCGCGAGCTGCTGGCCACCCTGGTGCACGAACTCACCCACCTGTACGACCGCGCGCAGCTCTGGCCGGCGAGCGAGCGACGCCAGTTGCAGCGCTGCCGGCGCCTGGCCGCCAGCCTCGGCGCGGTCGGCCTGCCCGACGCCTGCCGCGGCCAGACCGCGCGGCGCTTCACCCTGAGCGACGATCCCTACCTGCTCGATTTGGCCGGCTGGCCGCAGCGGATCGGCAGCCGCGGCCAGCGCGAGCACAACAACGCCCAGCGCGTGCGCAGCCCGGATGTCTACGAACTGAGCAACCCGCGCGAGTTCGTCGCGGTGAACCTGGAATACTTCCTCCTCGACCCCGACTACGCCTGCCGCCGCCCCTCGCTGGCGCGCTACTGGCGCACCCACTTCGCCTGGGCACCGCCGCACCAGCGGCCCTGCAGCGAGGGCTACGCCTACCTCAACGCCGGCGGCGACTTCGCCCGCCAGCCCCTGGCCAGCCTCGACCCGGAGCGGGTCTACCAGATCGACTACCTGCTCGCCGAGGCCAACCAGAGTTGGGCCAGCCGCTGGGGCCACAGCATGCTGCGCCTGGTGATCTGCGCCCCCGGCCGGCCGCGCGGGCCGGATTGCCGCCTGGACCTCGAGCAGCACCTGGTGCTGTCCTACCGCGCCTTCGTCGGCGATCTGCAGCTGTCCAGCTGGGACGGCCTGACCGGCGCCTACCCCTCGCGGCTGTTCGTCCTGCCCCTGGCCCAGGTGATCGAGGAATACACCAAGGTCGAGCTGCGCAGCCTGGCCTCGGTGCCGCTGCGCCTGGAACGCCGCCAGCTGGAGGCGCTGGTGACCCGCGCCGCCGAGCAGCACTGGAGCTACGACGGCGACTACTACTTCATCTCCAACAACTGCGCGGTGGAGACCCTCAAGCTGCTGCGCAGCGGCATCCAGTCGCCGCAGCTGCAGGCGTTCGACAGCATCCTGCCCAACGGCCTGCTGGACGGCCTGGTGGCCCGCGGCCTGGCCGACCCCGGGGTGCTCGACGACCCGCGCGAGGCGCTGCGTCTGGGCTACCGCTTCGACTCCTTCCGCGACCGCTACCAGGCGATGTTCGCCGTGCTGCAGGAACTGCTGCCGATAAGGCAGCGGCGGGTCGAGGACTGGCTGGCGCTGCCGGCCGCCGAACGCAGCGCCTGGTTCCCCCGGGCCGAGCTGCGCGCCAGCGCCGCGCTGCTGCTGCTCGAACAGGCCGCCTTGCGCCGCCAGCTGCTGCTGGCCCAGGATCAGCTCAAGCGCCGTTACCTCGGCGACCCGCGCGCCACGCAGCCGGGCGTGCGCAAGGCCGGCGACGCCCTGCAGCAGATCCTCGCCGGCAGCGGCTTCCTGAGCCGCCCGGCGGAGCTGCTCGACAGCGGCTATGGCCTGCCCCAGGCCGACGAGCGACGGCACCTGGAGGCCGAGAGCCAGAGCCGCCAGCACCGGCTGCGCCGCCTCAGCGACGACCTCGACCGCGAGGTGCGCCAGCTGCTGGAACCGGCGCTGCTGGCCGAACTGCAGGCCGGTGAGGCCAACCTGGCGGCGCTACGCGCGCAGCTGCGGGCGCTGCACCAGGCCGGCGGCGGCCTGCAGTTGCCCTGAGCGCCCGGGCAACGCAGCGCTCAGGGCAGCGACTCCCGCTGCTCCTGCGGCAGCTGCTCGTCCAGATGCAGCCAGGGCAGGCGGCTCTGCACCCAGATATGCCGCTCGGCCGGAGCCTGCTCGGGGTGATCCAGGGTGGCGACCGTCACGTCCAGGGTCTCGGGGCTGAGCGTGGTGAACAGGGTCAACTGGGCGCCGCAGGTCGGACAGAAGCTGCGGGTACAGCTGGCGGAGGAGGCATATTCCCTGGGCGTACCGGCCAGCCACTGGAAACTGGCCAGCGGCACCGTGACCCAGGTGGTGACGATGCCGCCGCCGCTGCGCCGGCACACCGCGCAATGGCAGTGGGCGATGTCGCGCAACGGCGCCTCGAACTGGTAACGCAGGGCGCCGCACTGGCAGCCGCCGCTGTGGACTTCACTCATCGCCTGCTCCTCCTCTGGGTTGGCCCGGCCCGGCCCTTGCGCCGCGCTGGGCGGCTGGCCAATATGGCCGTTTATCACGGACGGGGACTGTCGTGCTGGAGTTGCTGCTGGCCTTGTGGCCATTGTTCGCCTTGATCGTCGCCGGCTACTACCTGCGCCGCCTGGATTTCCCCAACGAGGCCTTCTGGCCCGGCGCCGAACGGCTGAACTACTTCATCCTGTTTCCCGCCCTGCTGTTCAGCAGCCTGGCCACGGCGCCCCTGGATAACCCGGCGCTGCCGCGGCTGGCCCTGGCGGTCATGCTCGGCCTGGGCCTGGCCTGGCTCGCCCTGCTGCTGCTGCGCCGCCTGCGCGGCTGGCGTGCGGCGCGCTTCGGCGCCTTCACCCAGGGCGCGTTGCGCTTCAACACCTACCTCGGCCTGGCCGCGGTGGCCAGCCTGTTCGGCCAGGAGGGCCTGACCCTGGCGGCGCTGATGCTGGCGCTGATGGTGCCGACGGTGAACGTGCTGTCGGTCTGGTCGCTGACCGCCGAACGCGGCGTCAGCGCCCGCGGCCTGCTGCTGCCGATCCTCAAGAACCCGCTGATCCTCGCCTGCCTCGGCGGCGCCCTGGTCAACCTCGGCGGCCTCGGCCTGCCGGGCGGCAGCGATCGCCTGCTGAGCCTGCTGGCCGCCGCCAGCCTGCCGCTGGGCCTGCTCTGCGTCGGCGCGGCGCTCAAGCCCGAGCAGCTGGGCGGGGAGATCCCGGCCCTGGCCGGCAACAGCCTGCTGCGCCTGCTGGCCATGCCGCTGCTGGCCTGGGGCGTGGCCCGCGGCCTGCAGCTGCCGGCGATGGAGAGCACGGTGCTGCTGCTGTTCTTCGCCCTGCCGACCGCCCCGACCGCCTACGTGCTGACCCGCCAGCTCGGCGGCGACAGCCAGCTGATGGCCGGGCTGATCACCCTGCAGACCCTGCTGGCGGCGGCCACTCTGCCGCTGTTGCTGCTGCTCATCGGCTAGCTTGCCCCCACCCGCCCGCTGGGCTAGCGTCCTCAGGGCGCCGGCCCAGCGGGCGGGCGCCAGGAACCCCAGCACAAGGAGTGCCATATGCCGTTCTATAACCGCCTCGATACCCGTACCGCCGCCGACCGGCGCACGGCCGAGGGCCTGCTGCGGCTCAAGGGGGCGCTGGATCAGGCCATTCCCGGCAAGACCCTGGACCAGACCCTGCTGCTCGCCACCTGGAACATCCGCGAGTTCGGCGGCAACAAGTCCGGTGGTCGCGAAGCCGAGCCGCTGTTCTACATCGCCGAGGTGCTGTCGCGCTTCGACATCATCGCCATCCAGGAGATCCAGGACAACCTCGACGCCCTGGACCAGCTGATGGGCCTGCTCGGCCGCTGGTGGCGCTATCTGGTGTCGGACGTGACCCTCGGCCGCCAGGGCAATGGCGAGCGCCACGCCTTCATCTACGACTCGCGCAAGCTGTCGTTCGGCGGCCTGGCCGGCGAGCTCATCCCACCGACGCGCAAGGAAGGCGATCGCCTGGTCGCCGACTTCGCCTTCGCCCGTACACCTTACCTGGCGGGGTTTCGTGCCGGCTGGTTCAAGTTCACCCTGTGCACCCAGCACTTCTACTACGGCCAGGACAGGGCCGACGACCCGCAACGGGTCAGGGAAGCCCAGGCGGTGGTCAAGCTGCTGTTGCAACGGATGAAGGCCAGGGATCGCTGGGCCCCCAACGCCATCCTGCTCGGCGACTTCAACGTGTTCAGCACCCAGGACCAGACCTTCCTCGCCCTCGGCCGCGGCGACTTCCAGGTTCCCGCCCGGCTGCTCGGGCAGTACACCAACGCCAAGCTGAACAAGCCGCTGGATCAGATCTCGCTGCTGGCGCCCGAGGTCAGCCATCAACTGGAACTGGCCAGGGCCGGGGTGTTCCCCTTCTTCGACCAGGTCTATCGGGAGCAGGACCACGCCCACTACCTGCCCGAGCAATCGCTGAAGCGCTATCTGGAATGGCGCACCTACAAGCTGTCCGACCACTTGCCGGTGTGGACCGAGCTGAAGATCGACTTCGGCACCGACTACCTGCAACGCAAGCTGCAGCAGGGCCAGGGCGGCTGAACCGCACCTCGGCCAATCAGAACAGATCGAGCTGGCCCTGCCCGCCAGCCACGGGCGCCGCCGGCGCGGGCCGCGGCGCCGCCAAACTCAGGCGCTCGGCCAGACCCGCCGCCCGCTCGGCGCGGGTGCTCACCGCCTCGGCCAGGCGCGGCGCCAGACCCCAGATCTCGACTTTCTGCTTGGCGCGGGTGATGCCGGTGTAGAACAGGCTGCGGGTCAGCAGCGGGCTGGGCTGCTCGGGCAGCGCCAGCAGCACCTCGGCGAATTCCGAGCCCTGGCTCTTGTGCACGGTCATGGCGAAGGCGCTGTCGTGGCTGGGCAGGCGTGCCGGGGCGAAGGGGCGGTAGCCGTCCTCGCCCTCGAAGTAGACCCGCAGGCCGTGGTCGCTCTGCAGGCACAGGCCGATGTCGCCGTTGAACAGGCCCAGGGCGTAGTCGTTCTGCCGCACCATCACCGGCCGGCCGACGTACCAGCGCTCGCGCCCGGCGACCTGGCCGCGGCGCTTGATCCGCGCCTCCAGCGCCTCGTTGATGCCGGCCACGCCCCAGACGCCCTCGCGCTGGGCGCACAGCGCGCGAAAGGCGTTGAACGCGGCGAAGGCGGCGGCCGGCTCACCGCTTTTGGCCGCCGCCAGGTAGGGCGCGTAGCCGCGGTCCAGGCGTTCGAGCAGCTCCTGCGGGGTCGGCCGGGCGTTCCAGGCCAGGTCCTCGCGGGCCTCCTGGAGCAGGGCGAGGGTGCCGGGCACATCGCCACCGTTGATCCGCCGGGCCAGCTCGCCGATGCCGCTGTCCCCGGCGAAGCGGTGGCTGTGGGTCAGCAGCACCACGGCGTCACCGAGGCGCGAACCGGGCACGGCCACCGGCACAGTCTGGCCAGTGATCCGCTGCAGCTCGGCGGCTGCCTGAGCGTCGAAGCCGCGGCCCTCGCACAGCTCGGCGAATACCGCGCCGGCCTCCACCGCGCACAGCTGGTCCTTGTCGCCGAGCAGGATCAGCCGCGCCTGGGGCGGCAGGGCCTCGACCAGCTTGGCCATCAACGCCAGGTCGACCATGGAGGCCTCGTCCACCACCAGCACGTCCAGGGCCAGGGGATTGCCGGCGTGGTGGCGCACCGCCGGGCTGTCGCCGCGGCTGCCGAGCAGGCGGTGCAGGGTGCGCGCCTCCTCCGGCAGGGCCGCCTTGATCGCCGCGTCGACCGGCAAGGACGTCTTGGCAGTGCGGATCGCCTCGGCCATGCGCGCCGCCGCCTTGCCCGTGGGCGCGGCCAGACCGATGGCCAACCTGTCCCCGCCGGGCTGCTCCAGCAGCGCGGCGAGCAGGCGCACCACGGTGGTGGTCTTGCCGGTGCCGGGGCCGCCGGAGATCACCGCCAGACGCCGGCGCACCGCCTGGGCCGCGGCCAGGCGCTGCCAGTCCGGTTGCTCGCTATTGAAGGCGAACAGCCGGGCCAGGCTCTCGCCCAGGCGGGCCTCGTCCACCGCCGGGCGGTCGCCGGCGCGGGCCAGCAGCTGCTCGGCCAGCTGGCGTTCGTAGGCCTCGTAGCGGGCCAGGTAGAGGCGCTCGCCGGCGAGGATCAGCGGGACGAAGGCGCCCGTCTCGCCGACCAGCGAGGAGGCCTGCAGCGCTTGGCGCCATGCGCCGAGCGGCGGCAGGGCGAAGTCCTGCTCCGGCCAGGGCCGCTGGCCGGCCAGGCGCGCCAGCGGCAGGCACACGTCGCCCTGCTCCAGCACCCCGCAGAGCAGGGCCGCCGAGGCCAGCACCAACGGCTCGGCGGCCGGATCGAGGCGCTGCAGGCTGGCGACCAGGGCGCGCTGCAGGGGACCGAGGGGCAGGTCGTCGATGACCATCAGCGTCCCTCCTCGAACAGCCGATCCAGGGCATCGAGCAGGCTATCGGCCGGGCGCGCGAAGTACACCCCGGCGCCCGGCATGCCGCGCAGGAACAGGTAGTAGGCGCCGCCCAGCTGCGCATCGGTGAAATCCGCCAGGCGCTGGCGCAGGAAGCGCCGCAGCGCCACCAGGTAGATCAGGTACTGCAGGTAGTAGTGCTCGGCGGCCAGGGCCTGGAGCAACTGCTCGCCCTGGTAATGGCCGGCATCCGGGCCGAGCCAGTTGGACTTGTAGTCGGCGATGTACCAGCGCCCGTCGTGTTCGAAGGTCAGGTCGATGAAGCCCTTGAGAAAGCCCTTGAGGCTGTCGAACTCCAGGCGTACGGCGGCCTCGCGCATCGGCGCCGGCAGGCCATGGGCCGGGTCGCCGAGAATGGCGCGCAGACGGACCACCTCGAGGCCGGCCACCGGGAAGGTGAAGCCCAGCTCGGGCAGGCGCCGCGCCGGCTCCAAGCCGGCAAGGCTCAGGCCGTTGCCGTCCAGGTCGGTCTCGATGACCCGCTGCAACTGCTGGGTCGCGATCTCGCCCCAGGTGTCGGCATCGATGCCGTGACCGCTGAGCGCCGGCGCGACCAATTCGGCCAGGGGCGCCTTGCCCCGCGCCCAGTCCTCGAGGATGGCGTGCAGGCAGGTACCGGCACGGGCGCCACGGGGGAAGGCGAAGAAGCCGCTGCCCGGCTCGCTGGCAGCGGGCATGGCGAGAGTGTCGCGGTCCGGCGCCTCCATATGCATACCGGCCGCCAGGCCGGAGAAGCTGCCGATGCGCCAGGCGCTGTGCAGGCTGCGCTGCAGGCTGGCCAGCTGCTCGGGTGGCGACGCGCGGCGTTCGCCGGCGGCGCTGGCCTCGCCCGCGAACAACGGCTGTACGGCCATGCGGCCCTGGCTGGCGGCGACCAGCTGCTCGATCTCCCCGCGCAGCTGCGCCGGCCCCAGGCTCTGCAGGTGCGCGGCCAGCTCGCCCAGGGCATCCTCCCCCGGCAGCCGGCGACCGTGCAGCAGCCAGGCCAGGGCGCTGCTGTGCAGGCCCGAGTCGCCGAGGCTGCCGTCCTTCTTCGGCTTGCAGTCCACCGGCCCCCAGTGCAGCCACAGGCGGTCGCGGGCGCGGGTCAGGGCCACGTAGGTCAGGCGCAGCTTCTCGGCGAAGCGTTCCTGGCGGGCGCGCTCACGATGGCGGTCGAGGTGCTCGCCACCCAGGTCGAGCAGCGGCGTGCCGTCGTCGGCATGGCAGCTGATGTCCTCGAACTGGCGCAGCAGGGCGCCGTCCCACAGGTAGGGGCAGAACACCAGGGGGTATTCCAGGCCCTTGGAGGTGTGGATGGTGACGATCTGCACCCGCTCGGCATCGCTCTCCAGGCGCAGCAGGGCATCCTCGCCGTGGGCCTCGGCGCGGCGCTGGGCCTCGAACCAGGCCAGCAGCTGCTCCAGCCCCGGGCGCTGCAGACTCTCGCTCTGCAGCAGCTCGGCCAGGTGCAGCAGGTTGGTCAGCCGCCGCTCGCCGTCGACCAGCGCCAGCAGGCGCTCGGCCACCCGCTGCTCGTCCAGCCAGGCGCGGAAGGCGCGCATGAAGCCCTGCTGCTGCCACAGCTGATGGTAGCGTTCGGCGGCCTCGCGCTCCTCGTCCCAGGCCCGCGCATCGTCCTGGCAGGCGGCCAGCTCGGCGGCGCTGCGGCCCAGCAGGCGGCTGGCCAGGGCGTAGCGCAGGGCGCCCTCGCGGCCCGGTTCGGCATAGGCGGCCAGCACCGCGGCCAGGGCCTCGGCCTCCTCGCTGTGCCAGACGTTCTCCTTGCCGCGGCGCACGCTGGGCACCCCGCGCGCGGCCAGCTCGGCGGCCACCTCGGCGGCCTGGCGATGGCTGGCCACCAGCACGGCGATATCGCCGCCCTTGAGCGGCGTGCGCTCGCCGCTATGCTCGAAATAGGCCTGGCCAATGCCGCTGGCGCTGAGCACGGCGGCGATGCGCCGCGCCGTGTCGCGGGCCGCCAGGGCGCCGGCCTGGCCCTTGCTCAGGTACTCGTCGTCCAGCCAGACCAGCGCCAGGGGCGCCTCGGCCTCCTCCGGCAACACCAGGCGCGGCCGCGGCCGCTGGCTGGCGCCCACCGGCGGATAGGCCAGGCCCTCCTCGGCGAAGGGCCGGGGCCGGTCGAACAGCTGGTTGAGGGCGGCGATCAGCTCGGGGGTGGAGCGATGGTTGGTGGCCAGGCTGTACTGCCGCGCCGCCTCGTCGCGGGCCTTGAGGTAGGTGGCCAGGTCGGCGCCGCGAAAGGCGTAGATGGCCTGCTTGGGGTCGCCGACGAAGCACAGGTCGCCCTGGCTCGCGTAGATACGGCGGAACACCTGGTACTGCACCGGGTCGGTGTCCTGGAACTCGTCGATCAGGGCCAGCGGGTACTGCGCGCGCAGGGTCTGCGCCAGCTGCTCGCCGCCCTCGCCATAGAGCGCCTGCTGCAGGCGGTTGAGCAGGTCGTCGAAGGCCAGCAGGCGCTGGGCGGCCTTGCGCAGGGGCAGCTGCTCGTTGAGCTGGCCGATCAGCCGCACCTGCAGCGCGATCAGGCGCTGCTCGGCCTCCGGCAGCGCCGCCTCCAGCGCGTCGCAGAGGTCCTGCAGGGCGCCTGCCAGGGGGCTGGCCGGCGTCGCGGCGCCCTTCTTGCTGGCCTTGAGCAGGCCCTCGCGGCTCAGCCGGCGCAGGCCCTCGACCTTGCCGAACAGCGCCGCCGCATCGCCGAAGTAGCCGTCCAGTTCGGCCTGCCAGGCGCCCAGCTTGGTGGCGTCGACCATGTTGCTCTTGAAGCCGTCGAAGGCCTTGAGCTGTTCCAGCCAGGCGCCGCCGTGCGTCAGCCAGGCGTCCCGCGCCTGCTGCCAGGCCGCGCGCAGGGGCGCCAGATCGGCCTGGGCGCCGGGCCGGGGCTCGATACGCAGGTAGGGCTTGCCCAGGTGACCGCGCAGGCGCTGGCGCAGAACCTGGGGGGTGAGCCTCTGCTGCACCAGGAAGGCCGCCCACTCCGGCTCGGCGGCGGCCAGCTCGTGGCGCCAGAGGTCGGCGAGCAGGGCGTCGAGAATCTCCCGGTCGTCCTGGGTCAGCTCGTTGTCGAAGTCGCCGCCGGCCTCGAAGGCCGCATCCTGTAGGGCGCGCTGGCAGAAACCGTGGATGGTGAAGATCGCCGCCTCGTCGAAGCCGTGCACCGCCAGCAGCAGGCGCCGGTGGCTGGCCGCGTCCGGGTAGCGGGCGTGCAGGCGGTTGAGCAGCGCATCCTCGCCCGGCCCCTGCTCGTAGACCGCCAGCAGCTCGGCCAGGCGCAGACGGATGCGCTCGCGCAGCTCAGCGGTGGCGGCGGTGGTGAAGGTCACCACCAGGATCTGCGACACCGACAGCTGCCGCTCCAGCAGCAGGCGGGCATAGAGCGCGGTGAGGGTCCAGGTCTTGCCCGTGCCGGCACTGGCCTCGATCAGCGAACGGCCGGCGAAGCTGTCCTGTAACAGGTCCAGGCTGGCGCCGCTCATGCCTCGTCCTCCTCGCCCTGCAGGGCATCCAGGGGCGGACCGTAGAGCTGCTCGGCCAGGGCCTCGAACGCTTCGTCCAGGGGATCGCGGTCGCGGAAGGCCAGGGCATTCCAGGGGTCCTGGCACTCGCCGGTCATGAAGTCGTTGCCCTGCCACATGACGCGCGCCTCGGCCCGCGCCGCCTCGAGCGGCTCCTTGCGCCCCGGGTTGCGCCACTTGTGGGCGAAGCCATGGCTGCACTTGGCCAGCAGCGGCAGGGGCTCGCACAGCGCGCGCTGGTAGGCCGCGAGCCAGGGCTCGAGCAGCGCCTGGGGATCGTCCAACGCCCCCAGGCGCCATTCGTTCTTCGGCGACAACAGACGGCTGTCGCGGGCGATGCCCGGGGTCGCGGCGCAATTGAGCAGCAGGTGGCGCAGCCAGAACGGCGCCAGCTCCCAGGCGCCGAGGCTGCGCAGGCGGTAGTCGAACAGCCCGCTGGCGGTCACCCCGTCGAGCCAGCCGTGGATGCGCACGCCGGCCAGGCTGATGTCCACCAGCAGCGGCTGCGGCGTGTCCGTCGGACGCTCGTCGAACAGGGTCGGGGCGAAGGCGCGGATCGGTCCGCGGATCTGCCCCCAGTGGGCCTGCCCCAGTTCGCCCACCGGCAGCCAGCCGGAGGCGGCGGCCAGCGCCCGCTCCTCGGCCTCGCTCCAGCCACGCTCGACGGCCTGCAGGGCCAATTGACGCAGGCCGTGCTGGCTGGTCCATTCGACGCTGAAGGGCTCGTCGCCGGCCAGGGCCTCCTCGCTCTGCGCCAGGCGCAGGCCCAGGCGCTGCTCCAGCAGGTAGCGCGCCGGGTGCTTGAAGCAGTGGATCAGCTGGCTCGGTTCCAGGGTGAGCGGATCGCCGCCCGGCCGGTCGCGGCCCGGCCCGTCCGGGCCGGGCGCGGGCAGGGCGCTGGCGAAGGGTGCAGGGGCCGCGACCGGCTCGCTCAGGCGCTGGGCCGCGCGGAACCAGGGCGCGGCGAAACCGGCCTGGCGTGCCCCGGCGAAGTTGCCGGGCGCGAAGGGCTGCAGCGGGTGTTCCAGGCGGATATGGCTGCTGGCCTTGCTGCCGTCGGCGCAGACCGCGGTGAGGTCGACCGCATCCAGCAGCTCGCTGACCAGCACCGAGGGCGGTAGCTCGGCGTTGCTGCGCGGGTCGCGGCCGACGTAGCTCAGGTACAGACCGCCGCGGGCCGAGAGCAGGGTCTCGAGCAGCAGGTAGCGGTCGTCCAGGCGCCGGGCGCGGTCGCCGCGCCTGGGCTTCTGTGCGATCAGGTCGAAGCCGGCGGCCGGGGTGCGCCGGGGCAGGGCGCCATCGTCCAGGCCGAGCAGGCAGACCTGACGGAACGGCAGGCTGCGCATCGGCACCATGGTGCAGAAGGTCACCGCGCCGGTGAGAAAGCCCGAGGCGCCGCTGCCCTGCTCCAGCGCCGCCGTCAGCTGCTGGCGGATCAGCGCCAGTTCCAGCGGCCGTTCGATACCGGCGGCCGCGGCCTGCTCGGCCAGGCCGGCGCAGGCCTTGGACAGCAGCAACAGGCTGTCGCCGGCCTCGCGTTCGTCGAACAGCTCGTCGATCAGCGCCCGCAGGGTTTCGGCCCAGTCGGCCAGCGGGCGCGGCCGCTGCAGGCTCTGCGCCAAGGTGGCGAGGCGCTCGACGAAGGCAGACAGGCGCCCGAGCAACTGGCCGCGGGCACCTTCCAGGGCATCCAGCGGCCAGCTGGCGCCGAGCAGCGGCGCCCGCGCCCCGGCCAGCTGCGGCGGCGCGGCGAAACCCAGCAGCAGGCGATCCAGGCCCTGACGCCAGGTGAAGGCGGCATCCGCCGGCAGGCCGAGCTGGGCCCGGTGGCCGGCGTCGCGGCCCCAGCGCACACCGGCCTCGCGCAGCCAGTCGCGCAGCAACGGCAGGTCCTCGGCCTCGATGCCGGCACGGCGGGCCAGGGCCGGCTGCTCCAGCCAGGTCAGGACCTCCTCGGCGCTGAAACGGCTGTCGGGCAGGGCGAGCAGGCCGAGGAAGGCCTCGATCAGCGGCACCTCGGCGCGCAGGCTGCGGTCGGCCAGGCTGAAGGGAATCCTCGGGGCGGCCATCCGTGGGGCGGCCGACCGCGGCACGCCCTCACGCGGCGCGCCTGTCTTGGCAGAGAAAATCGCCTCGATATAGGGGGCGTAGCGCTCGATGTCCGGGGTCAGCACCACCACTTGGTCCGGGCTCAGCTCCGGGTCGGCCTGGAAGCGGGCGAGCAGCTGATCGTGGAGGATCTCCACCTCGCGCAGCGGCGAATGGGCCACGTGCAGCTCCAGCGAGCGGTCGTCCTCGCGCAGGACCAGGCGCTCGTCCGGGGCGCGGGTGCGCAGCCGCAGGATGTCGTTCTGCAGCGCCTGCAGCAGGCTGGCGTCGTGCAGCTCGGCGTCTTCGGAGTAGAGGCCCAGCTCCTGGGCGCCCTCGGCCGAGGCCAGGGCGAACAGGCTGTCGAAGAAGTCCCGGCCCTGCTTGCCGAGGCTGGCCAGCAGGGGGTGGCCGACATCCAGATACCAGTCGTCCGGGCTCATGGCCTGAGCATCCGCTGCGCCCTGGGGTTGGCGGGCCAGTTCGCGGATATCGCGGATCTCGCCCCAGGCCTCGCGGCAGGGGTTAAGGGCGAAGACCACCACCTCGGTGTGCCGGGCCAGGCCCTCGAGCACGCGCAGATGGTGCGGGGCCAGGGCGCTGATGCCGAACACCAGCAGGCGCTCGGGCAGGCCGGCGAGGGGCGCCTGGTCGTGCAGGCGGCGCAGCAGGTCGTCGAGCAGGCGCGCGCGGTGCGGATGGCCGTCACGGGTCAGCTCGCGCCAGAGCAGCGCCTGCCAGGCCTCGTCGGGGCCCAGCTCGAGCAGCTCGCCGCGCTCCCAGGCGGCCAGCCAGTCGTCGCGGTACAGCAGGTACTGGTCGAAAACGTCGGCGATCCTGGCGGCCAGCGACAGGCGTCGACGCTCGTCGCCGCCGTCCAGGTAATGCGCCAGGCGCGGCGCCTGGGCCAGCTGGCCCGGTTCGCACAGCCAGTCATACAGGCGCCAGGCCAGGGTGCTGGGGGTGAAGGCCGATTGCTCCGGCAACTGGCCGAGCACCAGCCGCGACAGTTCCCAGACGAAGGCCGCGGGCAGCTGCACCTCCAGCTGCATGGCGATGCCCTGGCTGCGCGCCAGCTGCAGGGTCAGCCAGCGGCCGATGCCCTGACTCGGCACCACCACCCGCGCCGGCGCGAAGGGCTCGCGTTGCGGCTGGGCGAGCAGGGTGGTGGCCAGCTCGCCGAGGGTCTCAAGGTCTGGTGCGTGGTAGAGCGTCAGCATGGGGAGCGGTCGCATCCGTTCGGTCGGGCTAGGTTACCAGTTCGGCGAGCATGACGGACTCGGCCGACAGCCTGTGTCGCCAGCTGGGTGCTGTCCGGAGCCCGACGGATGCCGCCCGAGTTGCCCCAGGCGCGGCCACACGGCGGCGTATCGCCGGCCGCGGCGCCTGGGGTCTGGGCCCCCGATCCAAGAGCCGCCGGCCTGGTGGCTCTGGCCACGCGCACGCCCAGCTGAACCGGCCCAAGGGCGACCAGCGGCTGGCGCAGCGGCCATTCGCCGGCTACAGCTTAAGTAGGGTCCGGGAAAAAAATCATCGCCTCCGGGCCTGCCACGCACCTGCGCTGCCTGCCACAGGCTCGTCCCGTGGCCGCCTGCGCCGCACCCGGTTGTCGCCCCTGCTTGGGCGGCCCGCGACAGGGAGATGCACGATGCTGACCCTGCTCAATCTGCTCTCGGCCATCGCCTTGCTGATCTGGGGCACCCATATCGTTCGGACCGGCATCCTGCGGGTCTACGGCTCCAACCTGCGCAAGGTGCTCAGCCACAACGTCAACCGCCTGCCCATGGCCTTCGTCGCCGGCATCGGCGTCACCGCCCTGGTGCAGAGCAGCAACGCCACCGCGCTGCTGGTCACCTCCTTCGTCGGCCAGGGCCTGATGGCGCTGACCCCGGCCCTGGCGATCATGCTCGGCGCCGACGTCGGCACGGCGCTGATGGCCCGGGTGCTGACCCTGGACCTGGGCTGGCTGTCGCCGCTGCTGATCACCCTCGGGGTGATCTTCTTCCTCTCGCGGCGGCAGAGCCGTGCCGGCCAGCTCGGCCGCGTCGGCATCGGCCTGGGCCTGATGCTGCTGGCCCTGGAGCTGATCGTCAGCGCCGCCACGCCGATCACCCAGGCCTACGGCATCAAGGTGCTGTTCGCCTCGCTGACCGGCGACCTGCTGCTCGATGCCCTGGTCGGCGCGCTGTTCGCCCTGATCTCCTATTCCAGCCTGGCCGCCGTGCTGCTCACCGCGACCCTGGCCGGCGCCGGCCTGATCAGCCTGCCGGTGGCCATCGGCCTGGTCATCGGCGCCAACATCGGCAGCGGCCTGCTGGCCTTCCTCACCGCCAGCCTGCAGACCCCGGCCGGGCGCCGGGTGGCGCTGGGCAGCCTGCTGTACAAGCTGCTCGGCCTGCTGCTGGTGATCCCGCTGCTCGATCCGCTGGTGGCCTGGCTGGACAGCCTGAACTGGCGCCCGGCGGAGCTGGTGGTCGGCTTCCACCTGCTCTACAACAGCCTGCGCTGCCTGGTGCTGCTGCCCAGCGTCGGGCCCATGGCACGCTTCTGCAACTGGCTGCTGCCGGATCGCGCCGAGGACAGCGGCGTGGCCCGCCCGCGCCACCTCGACCGCACCGCCCTGGGCACTCCCAGCCTGGCGCTGGCCGGGGCGGTGCGCGAGACCCTGCGCATCGGCGACCTGATCGAGACCATGTTGCGCCATCTGCTGGAGGTGCTGCGCAGCAACCAGCCGGCCCTGAGCAAGGAGTTGCGCCGCCTGGACGACGACGTCGACGCCCTGTACAGCGCGGTCAAGCTGTACCTGGCCCAGGTGCCGCACGACGCCCTCAGCGAACGGGACAGCCGGCGCTGGGCGGAGATACTCGAGTGGGCGGTCAATCTGGAGCAGGCCGGCGACATCATCGAGCGCATGCTCGGCAAGGTGCAGGACGAGAAGACCGCCCAACGCCATGCCTTCTCCGAGAGCGGCTTGGAGGAGCTGACCGAGTTGCATGCCCAGCTGATGGCCAACCTGCGCCTGGGCCTGAACGTGCTGCTCTCCGGCGACACCGAGAGCGCCCGCCAGCTGCTGCGCGAGAAGCGCCGCTTCCGCGCCCGCGAGCGGCGCCTGGCCCATGCCCATGTCGGCCGCCTGCATCGTCAGGTGGTGCAGAGCATCGAGACCAGCGCCCTGCACCTGGAGCTGATCAGCGACATGAAGCGCCTCAACTCGCTGTTCTGCAGCAGCGCCTATGTGGTGCTGGAGGCCGGCGAGACGGGCGCGCTGAAGGTGGAAGAGGTGGCCGGCGAGTGACCTCCGCCGCGCCCCGAAGCCAGCCCGGACGAAAGGTGTAACAAGCGCCAAGCCGAAACCTTCGAATATCCAGGTGGATCGCATTGAGGAGTACCCACCCACTGCGGCAGCCGCTGCCCAGGAGGACCCGATGGACGACGAGCAACAGCTGATTCGCGGCATGCAGCGAGGGGACCCGCAGGCCTTCGCGGCGGCCATCGAGGCCCATCACAGCTTTCTGGTCGTCATGGCCACCCCCCTGGCCGGCCCCGACCTGGCCAGGGACGTGGCCCAGGAAACCTGGATCAAGGCCTTCGCCGCCATCGGCCAATTCGAGGGTCGCGCCAGGCTGCGCACCTGGCTGGCGCGCATCGCCTTGAACGAGGCGCGGGCCCTGTTGCGCAAATACAAACGGGAAGTCGCCTGGGACGCCTGGGGCGCCGACGGCGGCTCGCCCCTGACGGGCCGCTTCGACCGGGACGGCGCCTGGAACCATCCGCCGGCCGGCTGGCATCACGACTCGCCGGAGGCCTTGCTCAGCGAAGCCGAGCTGTACCAGTGCATCCGCGAGCACCTGCACAAACTGCCCAAGGACCAGCAATCGGTGGTGTTGCTGCGCGAGGTCGCGGGCCTGGAATTCAGCGAGATCGCCCAGGCCCTGAAACTGGCCGAAGGCAATGTCCGCGTCCTGCTGCATCGCGGCCGGCAACGCATGCATGCGATGCTCGAACACTATGAGGAGGTAGGGACATGCTGAGCTGCCAGGAAATGACGGAACTGGGATCGGACATCATCGACCGCCGCCTGAACTGGCGCACCCGTATGGCGGTCATGCTGCATACGCGCCGTTGCGACCGGTGCCAGCTGTACATCGAACAGCTGCGCCTGACCTCCGACACCCTCAAGCGCCTGCCGCTGGATGACGAGCCGGTGGACAGCGCGGCCATTCTCGCCGCCAGCCGCCAGCCAGGCGGCCCCGGGCAATAAGCCGAAGCACGCCCCGGACACCGGCGCGCGACCGGTGCCCGGGACGCACCTGGCTCACTGCAGCCAGCCGCGCTCCTTGTAGTAGCGCACGGCCCCCTCGTGCAGCGGTGCGCTCAGCCCCACCTCGATCATTTCTTCGGCCTTGAGCTCGGCGAAGGTGGGGTGCAGACGCTGGAAGCGCTCGAAATTCTCGAACACCGCCTTGACCAGCTGATAGACCAGCTGCGGGTCGGTCTTTGCGGTAGTGGCGAGCAGCGCCTTGCTGCCGATCGAGGGCGTCGCGGCATCGTTGCCCCGGTACAGCCCGCCGGGAATCCTGGCCTGGCTGTAGTAGGGCCGTTCGGCCAGCAGCTTGTCGACCACGGCGCCATCGATCGGCACCAGCACCGCGTCGGTGATGGTCGTGGCCTCCTGGATCGCGCCGTTGGGATGGCCGACGAAATAGGTCATGGCGTCGATGTTGTTGTCGCCCAGGGCCGACGCCTGCTCGGCGGGCTTGAGCTCGGCGGCCAGGGCGAACACCGTGCTGTCCCAGCCCTTCACCCGCATCAGCTCTTCCAGGGTGTTGCGCTGCCCGGAGCCCGGGTTGCCGAGGTTCACCCGCTTGCCCTGCAGGTCGTCGAGGGTGGCGATCCGGGCGTCGCGGCGGGCGAGCAGGGTGAAGACTTCATCCTGCAGGGAGAATACCGCGCGAATGTCCTTCATCGCCCCCTCGGCCTCGAACGGCGCCTGGCCCTTGAGCGCCTTGAACTGGTGATCCGCCTGCATCAGGCCGAAGTCGAATGCGCCGCTGCGCAGGCCCCTGACGTTGGCCACGCCACCGCCGCTGGCCGGGGCCTTGCAGCCGCGGCCCTGTTCGCCCATGGCGCCGTTGAAGAAGCGGCAGATCGCCTGGCCGGCGACGTAGTAGATGCCGGTCTCACCGCCGGTGCCGATGATCACGGGCCTCTCCTCGGCCTGCGCCACGCCGCCCAGGACGCCTCCTGCGAGAACAGCCGACAGGACCCAGGCGAGGGGTTGGCCTTTCATGGGAACTCTCCTTAATTTCTGGATTTACGAACGGTCGCGCCTGCTGGGCTGCGCCGGATATGCAAAGACTAACCCGTCGAGGCCGATTTGCACGACAGCTAGCCGAACTCAGCAGCACGGCCGAATGCCCTGGGCCTGGAGAAAGGCCAGGAACGCCTCGCGACTGCTGTAGCGCGGGGTGTAGCCGAAGACCTCCTTCAGTCGCCGATTGGCCAGCACCGGCCGATAACGCAGGAAATCCAGTTGCTCGACACCGTGCCGGCTCAGGCCGAGGGGCTTGAACAGGCGCAACGCCGTGCGCAGCAGGCCAAGGGGCAGGGGCCGGTAGGGCTTGCCCAGCAGGGCGGCGATTTCCTGCAGCGACAACGCCCCATCGCCGGCCAGGTTGAAGATGCCGGCGCTACCCCGCTCCAGCCCCTGGCGTATGACATTCACCACATCCTGGTCCCAGACGAAGCCGAAGCGGCTGTCATGGCCCCTGAGCCCCACCACAGTGCGGCGGCTGAACAGCTCGCCGATGCGACTGTCGACCCGTTTGCCGAGAATGCTGCTGGGCCGCAACACCAGTTGCCGGAGCCGCGGCTGCCGCGCGCGGGCGACGGCCAGCAGCTCCTCGATTTCGCACTTGTGCCGGGCATGGGCGAACGACCCATGCCCGCGCAGCGGCTGCTCCTCATCGATCCACTCGGCATGCCCCGGACAGTAGCCATAGGCCGCGCCGGAACTGGTGACGATCAGGTGCTCGACAGCATGGGCCAATGCCGCCTCGAGCAGCGCTCGCGTGCCGCCCACCTCGATGGCGTGCAGGCGCGCCTCGCTCATGCCGGGGGGCGGGTTGACCACCGCGGCCAGGTGCAGGATGGCCTGCGGTTTCCACTCGCCGACGCAGTCCTGAACCTGGGCGGGGCGGCTGATATCCAGCCGCACCGGCTCCACGTTGAGCTGCAAGCCCTGCAGGCTGACGGGGCGGATATCGGCGGCGATCAGCATCCACTTGGGGTGCTGGATCGCCAGTTCGGCCAGCACCTGCTGGCCGATGAAGCCCGCGGCACCGGTGATCAAGACGCGCATGCACCTCCCCCTCCCTGACGCCCCCGCGGCACCGGCGAGCTACTGCACACGGGCGCCTGCGCATGCGGACAGCATAGGCCACCGGGCCCCGTGGCACTGCGCCTCGCCGCCCTGATCCGCCGCCATCCCCGGTTGGCGGCGGTGCGCCAGGCCTGAACCGCAAAGCCGGCCGACACTGACTCCGGTCAAAGGACCTGTTGAGCATATGCACTAGATTTAGTAGCAATTAGCCATATCCATATAGCCATGCCCAAGACCCGCCTGCTCGTGACCCTGACCGACCCGAAGTCGGCCTGCCGCGCCAAGCACCTGCTGAATAGCCAGGTACCTGGCTGCGAGGTGATCGATGAACCGCGCGATTGCAGCCAGGCCGCTTTATGTCGGTGGCTGCAGGAGCTGTCGACGACCCAGATAGGGGAAGTCCAGGCACTGCTCAGCGATGCGGTGGAAGCGCTGGAGCGCAGCCGTCAGGCATTCAAGTCGGCCCAACTGGCGACGCTGCGCAGCACCCTTGAAAACGCGCTGAAGGACTTGTCGGAGCCACCTCAATCGAGTAAAACCCTACTCTAGTTGTGGACTTCGCTTAGGCGGAGACCGGCTTTGCCGGGCAGGACGTACGGGCCTGCAAGACAGAGCGCCGGGGCCAGTCATTTCGTCGAGATGACTGGCCCCGGCGCTTTTTTTTGCCCTGGGAAACGTTAGGGAATTGCCATGGACAACGAACAAGAACTCCAAGAACTGCTCCAGCAGATTGGCCTCGACCAGGCAGAAATCTGCCAACGCCTGGACTTTCTCGACTGGGGCCACGCCGACATCAAGCGCCTGGGCTTGCATGGCCGCACCCTGCAACCCGCGCACACGCGCTTTCTCGATCATCTGTACCGGCGCCTCGGCGACTTCCCCTCGACTGCGGCGATCCTCGATAACCCGACGACCGTCACTCGACTCAAACACAGCCAGAGCGACTACTACCAGCGACTCTGGCACGGCCCTCACGACCAGGACTATGTGCGCAACCGCCTGCGCATCGGCTGGGTACACCAGAAGATCGGCGTCGACCTCAAGTGGTACTTGGGCGCCTATCGCCTGTACCTGCAGGAGATGCTCGACAGCCTGCTCGGCGAGCAGCCTACCAGCGCCACCTTTTCCAGCCTGCTCAAGGCGGTGTTCTTCGACATCGGCCTGGCTCTGGACACCTATAGCGCGGCCCAACGCAAGGCTTTGGAGAACAGCGAAGCGCGCTTCGCCCGCGCCCTGCGCGGGGCCAACGACGGTCTCTGGGACTGGCACATCGATCACGACCAGCTGTACCTCTCGGAGCGTTGGGCGAGCATGCTCAAGTTGCACCGCGACCAGCTCGGCAGCGGCAGCGCCGCCTGGTTTGCCCGGGTCCATCCGGATGACCTCGGCGGCCTGCGCAGAGCCATCGAGGCGCACCTGCAGGGCGCCACGGCCTCGCTGCACCATGAGTACCGTATTCGCCGTCAGGACGGCAGCTACCTCTGGGTGCTAACGCGCGGGGTGGCCGAGCAGGTCGCGCCTGGACAACGGCGCATGGCCGGGTCGCAGAGCGACATCAGCCAGCGGCGCGCCGCCCAGGAGCAACTGCAGCATGCCGCCCGTCACGACCCGTTGACCGGTCTGGCCAATCGCACCCGCCTGGACGAGTTGCTGCGTCAGGTGGCGCAGCGTTCCCAGCGACCGGGTGCCCGCGAAGCGGCGTTGCTGTTCATCGATCTAGATCGCTTCAAGCTGATCAACGACAGTCTCGGCCATCAGATCGGCGATCGGGTGCTGGTGGAGGTGGCGAGGCGCCTAAGCCATTGCCTGCGCCCCGGCGACCACCTGGTCCGCTTCGGTGGCGACGAGTTCGTGGTCCTGCTCGACGACCTCGCCCATGTTGCCGATGCCGAGCGAGTCGCCCAGCGCATGCTCGACAGCCTGCAACCGCCCCTGCAGGTACAGGACCACCAGCTGGTGGTCAGCATCAGCATCGGCATCGCCGCGCTCAGCGAGGAGAACGCCGGGCTCGACTCGCTGCAGGCCGCCGACCTCGCCCTGTATCGCGCCAAGGCGGCTGGTAAGGCGCAATTCGCCCGTTACAGCGCCGAACTGCAGAGTCAGGCCCAGCACCAGCTGGAACTGCAGGGCGCACTGAGCAGGGCCCTTAGCCGCGACGAGTTCGGCCTGGTCTACCAGCCGATCTGCCAGCTGGACCGAGGGCGGCCCTACCTGGTGGCAGTCGAAGCCCTGCTGCGCTGGCAGCATAAGGGTCAGGCGGTTTCGCCGCTGGAGTTCATTCCCTGCCTGGAAGAGTCCGGGGCCATTCTGGCAGTCGGCGCCTGGGTGCTGCGCCAGGCCTGCATCCAGGTGCGCCGCTGGCAACTGGCCGGGCAACAGCAGCTGCGCTGCTCGGTCAACCTCTCCAGTCGCCAGTTGCTACAGGCCGACTTCGCCGTTCGGGTGGCCGACATTCTGCGCACAACCGGCCTGCCGCCGGCCAGCCTGGTGCTGGAGATCACCGAAAGCCAGCTGATGGAGGACAGCGCGCAGACCCTGGCCTGCCTGCGCGAGCTGGCCAGCCTGGGCATCCAGCTGGCGCTGGACGACTTCGGCACCGGCTATTCCTCGCTCGGCTACCTCAAGCGCTTCCCGCTGCACATCCTCAAGGTCGACAAGAGCTTCATCAGCACCGCTCCCGAGGACAGCGACTCGCGGGTAATCAGCCGCGCCATCATCGGCCTGGGCATCAGCCTCGGCCTGGAGGTGGTGGCCGAGGGCGTGGAGCGCGCCGAGCATCTCGACTTCCTCCACGCCGAAGGCTGTCGCCTGGCCCAGGGTTACTGGCTCAGCCGACCGCGGCCGCCGGCCGAACTGGAGCGTCTGTTTAGCGACGCAGATTGCTTCGAGGGCCGCTGGTGTCTGCTCGAGTCACCGCCTCGTGCCGTCCCCACGCCTCCCGAACAACAAGCCACGAGAGCCATGCCATGAAGCTGAACCTGCCCCTCACGGGTCGAGCCATCGACGTAGGCACCCAGGTCAACATCCTCTCCACCACCAATCTCAAAGGGGTGGTGAGCTACGTCAACCCGGATTTCATCGCCATCAGCGGCTTCGACCGGGACGAGCTGCTCGGCCACAATCACAACATCGTTCGCCACCCGGACATGCCGCCCGCGGCCTTCGCTCATCTGTGGACCACCCTGAAGGCCGGGCGCTCGTGGATGGGCCTGGTGAAGAACCGCTGCAAGAGCGGCGACCATTACTGGGTCAGCGCCTATGTCACCCCGGTGGTGCGCAACGGCGAAGTGGTGGAATACCAGTCGGTACGCACCCGGGCCGATGCCGGCGAAATCGAGCGCGCCGAACAGTTGTACGCGCTGCTGCGCGCCGGCAAAACGCCGCGTCAGTTGCGCTCGCCGCGGCTGAGTCTGCCCCAACGCCTGAGTCTGTTACAGGCCGCCGCGCTGCTGCTGGTCGGTAGTGGCCTCGGCTTCGCCGGCGCACTGCCTCTGCTACCGGCCCTTGCTGGCGCCGGCCTGCTCGGCGTCCTGTTGGCCGGGCTGCTGCACTGGCAGCTGCAACCGCTGGCGACGCTGACCCGCCAGGCGCGTGCGCTGGCCGACAACCCCCTCAGCCAGTGGCTGTACACCGGCCGCCGTGACTGTTTCGGCCAGATCGCCTTCGCCCTACGCAGTCAGCAGGCCGAGGCTGGGGCGGTGGCCGGGCGGATCGCCGATTCGGCGCGGCAACTCAGTTGCGAGGCCAGTGAGCTGGTCGCCGCGGTGGACAACAGCAGCCGGGCGACGCTGCAGCAGCAGGGCGAAACCGATCAGGTCGCCAGTGCCATCGGACAGATGGCCAGCAGCGTGCAAGAGGTGGCCCGCCACGCCCAGCTCAGTGCCAGCGCGGCCAGTGAGGCCGACTTGGAGACCGACAACGGCCTGTGCCTGGTCGAGCAGACCCGCCACTCGATCGCCGCCCTGGCCGAGGAGGTGCAGCAGAGCAGCCGGGTCATCGATCAACTGGAGCACCACAGCCAGGATATCAACCAGGCTCTGGAGGTGATCCAGAGCATCGCCGAGCAGACCAACCTGCTGGCCCTCAACGCCGCCATCGAGGCGGCGCGGGCCGGCGAGACCGGTCGCGGCTTCGCCGTGGTGGCCGACGAGGTGCGCGCGCTGGCCTCGCGCACGCAGGCGTGCACCGCGCAAATCCACGCCATCGTCAGCAACCTGCAACAGGGCACCGGCGAGGCCGTGACGGCGATGAACCGCAGCCAGACTCAGGCCCAAGCCAGCGTGGCGCAAGCCCGGCAAGCCGCCGTGGCGCTGCAGGAGATCAACCAGCGGGTCGGCCGGATCAGCGAGATGAACCTGCAGATCGCCGCCGCCGTGGAGCAGCAGAGTGCGGTCGGCGACGACATCCAGCGCAACCTCTGCGGCATTCGTCAGGCCGGCGATAGCAACGTGGTAGCCAGCCGCCAGAGCCGCACCAGCGCCGACCAGGTCGCCGCCCTGGCCGAGCGCCTGCAAGGTCTGGCCGAGCAGTTCTGGGGGCGACGGCGCTGTCGCTGACGAGCAAGGCCCCAGGGACCCGGCTGTGGGAGTATCCTCTGCCACCCCGCACTGCCGTTGCCCTGAGTCCGTCCTTGCCCAGCCTTGCTTTCCCCCGCGCCCTGCTGCTGCGACTCGCCGCCCTGATCCGCCGCCATCCCTGGTTGGTGGCGATCTTCGGTTTCGCCTCCGGCCTGGCGAGCTTCCTGCTGGTCGAGCGCCAGGCCGGGCTGGCCAGCGTGCTGGCCCTGGTGATGCTGGTCAGCTGGCTGTGGCTGATCCTGGAGAACCTGCTGCGCGAGCGCATCGCCCGCCGCTTCGGCTTCGAACTGCCGCCGCCGCTG
This sequence comes from Pseudomonas sp. MBLB4123, assembly GCF_051904775.1. NCBI lineage: Bacteria > Pseudomonadati > Pseudomonadota > Gammaproteobacteria > Pseudomonadales > Pseudomonadaceae > Pseudomonas > Pseudomonas sp. MBLB4123. The sequence goes on along the minus strand of NZ_CP196711.1, from coordinate 3,483,201 downwards.
CTGCGCTACGCGACCCAGCTGATCCACCAGGAGAGCCTGTTCTTCGTCCTGCCGTTCTTCTTCATCACCACCACCTGGAACAGCGGGCAGGCCCTGTTCAGCGGCCTGCTCGGCGCGGCCGCGCTGGTCTCGATCATCGACCCGCTGTACTACCGCTGGCTGGCGCCGCGGCGCTGGCTGTTCCTCAGCTTCCACTGCCTGACGCTGTTCGCCGTGCTGCTCACGGCGCTGCCGCTCATCCTCAAGCTGACCACGCCGCAGAGTTACCGGCTGGCCCTGGCCATCGCCGTGCTGCTGTCGCTGCCCAGCCTGCTGGGCAGCATCAACGTGGCGCGCGGGTGGCGCGGCCTGTTGCTGCTCGGCCTGTGCCTGGCGCTCGGCGTCGGCGGCTGGCTGACGCGGGTCTGGGTGCCGCCGGCGACCCTGTGGTTGACCGAGGCGGCGCTGTCTGCCGAGTTCGACGGTTACCGCCGCAGCCCCGGCCAGCGCCTGAAGCAGCTCGACGCCGACCGGCTACGTCGCCAGGGCCTGTACGCCTACACCGCGATCAGTGCCCCGCGCGGGCTGAACGAGCGCATCTACCATGTCTGGCGCCACGAGGGTCGCGAAGTCGAGCGCATCGCCCTGTCCATCCATGGCGGCCGCAAGCAGGGCTACCGCGCCTGGAGCCACAAGCAGAACTTCCCCGCCGACGCGGCAGGCCGCTGGCAGGTCCAGGTGCTCACCGAGGCCGGGCAGATGATCGGCGTGCTGCGTTTCCGCGTGCTCGCGGCGGAGGCGACCGAGGCCGCCAGCGAACGGCACGAGGACGCCGCGGCCAGCGTGGGCCTGGTGCTGCCGGTTCAGCCGAAGAACCAGTAGCACACCGCGATGGCGGCGAGGATGCCGCTCAGGTCGGCCAGCAGGGCACAGCCCACGGCGTGACGCGCGCGCTGGATGCCCACCGCCCCGAAGTACACCGCCAGCACGTAGAAGGTGGTCTCGGTACTGCCCTGCACCGTGGCCGCAAGCAGCGCCGGAAAGCTGTCCACGCCGAAGTTCTGCATGGTCTCGATGAGCATCGCGCGCGCCGCGCTGCCGGAGAAGGGCTTCATCAGGGCGGTGGGCAGGGCGTCGATGAAACGGCTGTCCCAGCCGAGCGCCTGCACCAGCGCGCGTATGCCATCGAGCCCCAGGTCCAGTGCGCCCGAGGCGCGCAGCACGCCGATCGCGCAGAGCATCGCCACCAGATAGGGCAGCAGGCTCTTGGCCACGTCGAAGCCCTCCTTGGCGCCCTCGATGAACTGCTCGTAGACCGCCACCCGGCGCAGCGCGCCGACCAGCAGGAACAGCAGGATCAGCCCGAACAGGGTCAGGTTGCCGAGCAGCGAGGACAGCGCCGCCAGCGCCGTGGCGCTCAGCCCGGCGAGCAGCGCCATGAAGGCGCCCAGGGCCAGGGCGCCGGGGATCAGGTAGGCCAGCACCACCGGGTCCCACAGGCGCAGACGCTGCACCAGGGCCACGGCCAGCAAGCCCGCCAGGGTCGAGGCGCTGGTGGCCAGGAGGATCGGCAGGAACACCAGGGTCGGGTCGGGCGCGCCCTGCTGCACCCGGTACATGAAGATGCTCACCGGCAGCAGGGTCAGGGACGAGGTGTTGAGCACCAGGAAGAGGATCTGCGCATTGCTCGCCACGGTCTGGCTCGGATTCAGCTCCTGCAGTGCGCGCATGGCCTTGAGGCCGATCGGCGTGGCGGCGTTGTCCAGGCCCAGGCCGTTGGCGGCGAAGTTGAGGGTGATGAACCCCAGCGCCGGATGGCCCCGCGGCACCTCGGGCATCAGCCGCGCGAACAGCGGGCCCAGGGCGCGTCCCAGCAAATCCACCAGGCCGGCCTTCTCGGCGATACGCAGAAAGCCGAGCCAGAGCGTCAGGGTACCGAACAGCACCACCATGACCTCGACCGACAGCTTGGCCATGGCGAACAGGCTCTCGACCATGGCGGCGAACACCGCCGGATCGTCGCCGAACAACCAGCGCGACAGGCCGGCCAGCGCCGCCACCAGGAAAAAACTCAGCCACAGGCCGTTGAGCATGCTTCATCCCCCCGAATCGATGCGGCGGATGATAGCGCGCCGGCGGGCGGCAGGCGCCAGGGCGCAGCGGGGATCATCGCGCCAGGCCGCTCAGGTGCGACTGTTGAGCACCAGCAGCAGCGCCGCCGTCTCGGCATCCGCCGCGCCGTCGTGGCGCGCCGGCCGGTACTTCATCTGGAAGGCCGCCAGCACGTTGCGCGTGGCCTCATCCAGCTCGCCATGCCGGGGCACCTCGTAGCCCTGCAGGGCCAGCTGCGCCTGGAACCAGGCCACGCTCGGCAGGCTGACGGCGAACAGCGCCTGCTGGCGCGCCACCGCCTGGGCGTCCGGCCAGGGCACCAGGCCGGCTTCGGCCAGGCGCCGCCAGGGGAACAGCGGCCCCGGGTCGACCTTGCGCTGCGGCGCGACGTCGCTGTGGCCGAGGATGCTGCCGGGGGCCAGGTCGTGGCGGCGCATGATGTCCTCGAGCAGTTCGATCAGGGCATCGATCTGCTTCGGCGGATAGGCCTGCCAGGTGCGGCCGTCGGGCCCCTCGGCATAGCCCCGGTTGACCAGCTCGATGCCGATCGTGGTGCCGTTGAGCCAGGTCCGCCCCCGCCAGCGGCTGTCGCCGGCGTGCCAGGCGCGGCGGTCCTCGTCGACCAGGCGGTAGATGGTCGGCGGGGTGTCGCCGATCAGGTAGTGGCTGCTGACGTCGCCCTCGGTCAGCAGGCGCAGCGAGCGCGACAGGTCGGTCGAGGTGTAGTGCAGGACGATGTACTGCACCCGGCTGCTCTGGCCGGCGGCGCTGTACTGGGTGTCGATGCGCGGGCCGCGGGTACAGCCGGCGAGCAGGATGAGGAGCACGACGAGGCAGAGGGTTCTCATGGGACGATATGCAGCACGCTTTGCAGGTTGTCCAACAGCATGTCGACGCTGAGCATGATCAGCAGCATGCCCATCAGCCGCTCCACCGCGGTGAGGCCGCGGGCACCGAGGAAGCGCTGCAGGAAGGAGGCCTGCAGCAGGATGCAGGCGGTCGCCGCCCAGGCCAGGATGACCGCCAGGTAGAGCTCCCACAGCGCCCCCTCGTGGGTGTTGCGCAGGGTCATCAGCACCGCCAGGGCCGAGGGCCCGGCCACCGCCGGGGTGGCCAGCGGCACCAGCATCGGCTCGCCGTCCGGCAGGTCGCCGAGCAGGCCCTGGGGGCTGGGGAAGATCAGCCGCATGGCGACGACGAAGAGGATGATGGCGCCGGCGATCGCGGTGGCCTCGCGCGACAGGCCGAGGCCACTGAGCAGCTTGTCGCCGAAGGTCAGGAACAGCAGCAGCAGGGCCAGGGCGAACAGCAGCTCGCGGCCGGCCACCCATAGGCGACGCTTGGGCGCGACGTTCTTCAGGGCGGCGATGTAGATGGCGATGTTGCCGAAGGGGTCGGTGACCAGAAAAATCAACGCGGCGATGCCGAAAATATCCATGCCAAACTCCTCGACGAATCGCCACAGTCTAATGGGATGCGCGGCGTCCGTCTGTCGGCAAAGCGCCCTTCGGCGGACAGAACGGCGTCGTCCGTCAGTCGGGGGCTGACATCTGCCGCCGACCTGGGCCACAGTGACGGGGCCCCGGCAGTAGATTCCATCGGGCATCGCCAGGTTTCCGAGGAGCCCGCCATGCACGCCCTGCTCTGGTTCAAACAGGATCTGCGTCTCGACGATCACCCGGCCCTGCAGGCCGCCCTGCAGGCCGAACGCCTGCTGCCGCTGTTCGTCCTCGACCCGGCACAGCTGCAGCCGGGCGAATTCGGCACCCGCCGCCTCGGCGTGCACCGCGCGCGCTTCCTCCTGGAAAGCCTGGCGGCGCTGAACGGCGCCTTGCGTCAACGCGGCTCGCAATTGCTGGTGCTGCCGGGCCGCCCGGAACAGGTGATCCCGCAACTGGTCAGCCGCCTGGGCCTGGAGCGGGTGCTGAGCCTGGAAGAAATCGCCCCGCACGAGCGGGCCGAGGTCGAACGCGTGGGCCAGGCCCTCGGCGATGTGCCGCTACAACAGCTGGAAGGCAACGGCCTGCTGCGCCGCGAGGAACTGCCCTGCGCGGTCGAGCGGCTGCCGAGCGTCTACAGCCAGTTCCGCGAGCAGGTCGAACAGCGCCTGCAGGTATTCCAGCCGCAGCCGGCGCCGAGCCGATTGCCCTCGCTGCCCGAAGGCGCCGAGGCGCTGCTGCAGCCGCTGCCGAGCCTGTCCCAGCTGGGCCTGGGCGAACCGCTCAGCGTGCCGGCCAGCGCCTTCCCCTTCTCTGGCGGCGAGGCGGCGGGCCAGGCACGGTTGCGCGACTACCTGTGGGACAGCCGGGCCGTGCGCCACTACAGCGAAACCCGCAACCAGCTGATCGGCAGCGAATATTCCTCGAAACTCTCCCCCTGGCTGGCCAACGGCAGCCTGTCGCCACGCCGGGTAGTGGCCGAACTGCGCCGCCACGAGGCCCAGGCCGGACGCAACGACTCGACCCATGCCCTGTGGTTGGAGCTGCTCTGGCGCGAGTTCTTCCGCTGGACCCTGGTGCGCCATGGCGGAGCGCTGTTCCGCGCCGGCGGCGTGAAAGCCACCGCGCGGGCGCCGACCCAGCTCGACCAGCGCTTCCAGCGCTGGTGCCACGGCCGCACCGGACTGCCCCTGGTGGACGCCAACATGCGCGAACTGGCGGCCACCGGCTTCATGTCCAGACGCGGTCGCCAAGTGGTCGCCAGCTACCTGATCAACGACCTGCAACAGGATTGGCGACATGGCGCCGCCTGGTTCGAGGAACATCTGATCGACTACGACCCGGCCAGCAACTGGGGCAACTGGGCCTACCTCGCCGGTGTCGCCAGCGACCCGCAGCTCGGCCATCTGTTCAACGCCCTGCGCCAGGCCCGCGCCTACGACCCCGACAGCGCCTACGTCAGCCTCTGGCTGCCGGAACTGCGCCATCTGCCGCAGCACATGCGGCACACGCCCTTCCTGTTGCCGCAGTTGCAGCTGCAGGCGCTGAACTACCCGCGCCTGGAGCAGATTCCCAAGACCTGGCGGCCCTACCTGCCCGAAGCGGCCTGAACCCGGAACAGCGTAGCCGCGCGGCTAGCCCCGCTCGATGCGGTTGCGGCCGCCGCGCTTCGCGCGATAGAGCGCCTGGTCGGCGCGTTCCAGGACCTGATCGCTGCGCTCACCGGCGGCGAAGGCACTGATCCCGGCCGACAGGGTGATGCTCACCCGCTCGCCGCGGAAGTGGAACGGGCAGGCGGCGATGCCCTCCCGCAGCGTCTCCAGCAACTGCAAGCCGCCCGCGAGCGGCGTGGAGGGCAGCAGCAGGACGAACTCCTCGCCGCCGAAACGGGCGATGAAGTCGATCTTGCGCAGGCGCTTGCGCAGCTCGCCGGCGATGATCTTCAGCACCTTGTCGCCGGCCAGGTGACCGTAGGCGTCGTTGATCCGCTTGAAGTGATCGATGTCCACCATCGCCAGCAGCAGCTCGCCGCCGTAGCGCTGCCAGCGGGCCAGCTCCAGGTCCAGACGCTCGCCCCAGGCCGCGCGATTGGGCAGCCCGGTGAGCGGATCGAGCAGGGCCTTCTGCCGCTGCTCCTCCAGGTGCTGACGAAAGCCCTTGGCCTCCTGCTCCATGTGCGCCACCCGTTCGACCAGGGCCTGCAGGCGCCCGCCCACCAGCTGCTCGCGCTCGTCGCGCTGGCTCTGGTACTGCTGCATGGTGGCGAGCAGGCCTTCGAGGCGGTTCTCCACCAGGTCCTTCAGGCTGCCCAGGTCGGTGGCCTGCTGCACGCTGCTGTGCAGGCCGTCGACCTGCTGGCGCAGCTCGCTGTCCAGCTCGCGGGCCGCACTGAGCGAGTCGGCATAGCCCTCGTGGGCGTCCTGCAGGGAGCTCTGGAAGGTCGCCAGACGCTCGTTGAGCTGCTTGAGATAGACCTCGAAATCACGCTGGCCGACGTCGGCGATGGCCAGCATCAATACCGCCAGGTCGTCCAGCACCGGCACCAGTTCGTAGAGGTTCAGCCCCGCCTGGATGCGTTCACGCAGCACGTCGGCCTGAGCCTGGTGGCGCTCCGGCAGCGGCAACTCGTCCAGCAGGCGCAGCAGGGTGGCCTCGACATGGTTGGCGATGGCGCTGTAACCGGGCTCCGGCGGCGAGGGCAGGGCGTACTCGGGGTCCGCCGCCGGCTCGTCTGCCGCGGCATCGGCCGCCACGCCTTGATCCCCCTCGGACTCCGGCGCCAAGCGCGGCTCAGGCCCCCGCGCCAGCAGCTCGGCAGGCGCCGGCAGGCTGTCCAGCGGGGCCGACCCTGTGCCTGGCCGACGCGACGGCGCGGCAGCCGGTTCTGGGTCGGCCACCGCAGGCTGCACGGCGGCCGCGGCGGGCGGCTCCACAACCGCCTGGGGCTCGGTCTGTCCGGTCTGCCCGGTCTCCAGGGCAATAGGCTCCGGCGAGGCCGCTGTCTCCACGGCGGCCGTGGCCCCAGCGCCGTCGCGCCCGCCGAACAGGCGCTGCAGCAACCCCGGGCGCTCGCCCCCAAGCTGGCCGAGCTCGGCCAATGCCTGCTGCTGCAGCTGACCGAGTTCGACGAGCAGGGCCGGCAGTTCGCGCACCTGCTCGGCGTGGCTGCTCAGGCGCTTGGCGAGGCTCTTCAGCGGCTTGCGCACCTCCCGCGGCAGCTCCAGTTCGAGCAGGGGATCGACCAGGCCGGTCAGGGCAGCGGCGAGCTGCGCGATCCGTTGCCGGCGTTGCTGCTCGGAGCCCAGCACGGCCTTTTCCAGGCGCGGAATCAGCGCCGCGAGGCCGCCGTCCATGTCGTCGCGGCGGAGGATCTCGCGCAACTCCTGCATGCACCTGTCGACCGTCTTGTCCGCCCCCTCGGCTGCCAGGCTGCTGCGCACCAGGCCGCGACGCAACAGGTCGACGCGCTCGGCCCAACGACGCTCGAGGCTTTCCTGCTGCTCGAGGCTGGCCAGGTACTTGTTGCGCCAGCGCTGCGCGTCTTCGCTCATGCCAGGCCTCCTCGCGGTGTCCCCGTCAGCGCCGGCGGGCGGTGCTGTTCCGGGGAGTGCGGCAGACGGATCTCCACCGCCACCGGCAGGTGATCGGAGATCGGCAGGGGCAGCACCTCGAAACGCTCCAGCTGCAGCTCGGGGCTGAGCAGGATGTGATCGAGGCAGCGCTGTGGCCGCCAGCTGGGGAAGGTCGCCTCGAGCTGCGGCGCCAGCAGGCCGAGGTCGCGCAGCGGCGAGTGCTGCAGCAGGTCGAGGGCATGGGTGTTCATATCGCCCATCAGCACCTGATGGCGGTAGTCGCCGATCAGCTCGCGGATATAGGCCAGCTGGCGGGTGCGGGTGCGCGCCCCCAAAGCCAGGTGCATCATCACCACCGCGATGGCGTCGGCGCCCTGGCCCAGGCGCAGCAGCATCGCGCCACGACCGGGCGGGCCGGGCAAGGGGTGGTCTTCCAGCAGGCTGGGACGCAGCCGGCTAAGCAGGCCGTTGCTGTGCTGGGCCAGGCGGCCGAGGTTGCGGTTGAGCTGCTGGTACCAGTAGGGGAAGCCCCCGAGGTGGGCCAAGTGTTCGACCTGATTGACGAAGCCGGAGCGCAGGCTGCCGCCATCGGCCTCCTGCAGCGCCACCAGGTCGTAGTCGCCGAGCAGCGCGCCGATGCGCTGCAGGTTGCCGGCGCGGCCGGGGTGCGGCAGCAGGTGCTGCCAGCCGCGGGTCAGGTAGTGGCGATAGCGTTCGGTGCTGATGCCGACCTGAATATTGAAACTGAGCAGGCGCAAGCGCCCGTCCCTGGGCCAGTCGCCGGCCGCCGGGCAGCCCGGGTTGACCCGCGGGTCGCACAGGCCGGCCTGGCGGCCGCTGGACCATCGGCGCAGCATGCTCGGCGCTCGCCGCGGCCGCTTACTGCGCGGCGCGCTCCCGGTCGATCAGGTAGTCGGCCACCTGCAGCGCCTGCTGCGGGCCACCGGAGCTACCGATGTCGAAACGGTACTTGCCATTGACCACCATCACCGGCACGCCACTGATCTGGTAGGCCATCGCCAGCTTCTTGGCCTTCTCCATCTGGCCCTTCACGGCGAAGGAATTGTAGGTGCTGAGGAACTTGGCCTTGTCGACGCCCTGACCGACCAGGAACTCGGCGATTTCCTCCGGGGACGCCAGCTTCTTGCCCTGCTTGTGAATGGCTTCGAACACCGCGTCATGCACCTTCTGTTCGACCTTCATGCTTTCCAGGGTGATGAACGCCTGGCCGTGCACGTTCCACACGCCGCCGAACAGCGCCGGGATGCGCACGAAGTTGACGTCTTCCGGCAACTGTTCGACCCAGGGATTGATGGTCGACTCGAACTGATAGCAGTGCGGGCAGCCGTACCAGAACAGTTCGACCACCTCGATCTGCCCCGGCTTGGACACCGGCACCGGGCTGGTCAGTTCGACGTACTGCTTGCCGGCCTCGATCGGCTCGGCCTGGGCGACCATACCGAACAGGCCGGCGGCGGCGAGGGCGGCACTGAGAATCAGGTTACGCATGTGTGACTCCTTGAGGATTGAGCGGTGCCCGGGGGCAGCCAGCGTTCGACCCGTGGCGCAAGTGCGGGTTCCAGCCATTGTAGCGGCGCGGCCAACGAAAAAGGGTGGCCGAAGCCACCCTTTACCACGCCACAGCGTTGCAAGCTGTTGCAGTATCAGTGCAGGCCTTGCACGTAGCTGGACAGCGCTTCGATGTCCTTGTTGCTCAGCTTGGCGGCGATCGAGCGCATGATCAAGCTGTCGCCGTCGTTGGTGCGATTGCCTTCGCGGAAGTCGGTCAGCTGCTTGGCCACATAGGCCGCATGCTGGCCACCGATCTGCGGGAAGCCCGCGGCATCGAGGCCTCGACCATTGGGGGCGTGGCAACCGATGCAGGCCGGCATGCCTTCTTCCAGCTTGCCGCCGCGGAACAGCGCCTCGCCGCGCTCGACCAGCTTGGGATCGGCCGCGCCGACGCTCATCTTCTGGTTGGCATAGTAAGCGGCGATGTCGGCCAGGTCCTGGTCGCTGAGGTTGTCCAGCAGGCCGGTCATTTCCACCACCTGGCGATTGCCGGACTTGATGTCCTGCAGCTGCTTGAGCAGGTAGCGCTCGCCCTGGCCAGCCAGTTTCGGGAAGTTCGGTGCGGCACTATTGCCGTCGGCACCATGGCAGGCGCCACACACGGCCGCCTTGTTCTGGCCGGCGACCAGGTCACCCGCGGCGTGGGCCAGGCCGGTGATGCCCAGGGTCAACAGCAGACTCACGAGTACTTTGTTCATCAGCTAATCCAACTACGGCTAAGAGAGAAGAGGGTTTGCGTCGGGCTCACTTGGACATCAATTCGATGACGGCCTGGTAATCCTCGGCGGTGCAGTCCATGCACAGGCCGCGGGGCGGCATGGCATTGAGACCATTGGTGACGCTCTGTACCAGCACGTCCATGCCCTTGGCCAGACGCGGCTCCCAGGCGGCCTGATCGCCGCGCTGCGGCGCCATCGGCAGCTGGCCGTTGTGGCAGGCCGCGCAGGCGCGGGCGTACACGGCTTCCGGATCCTGGGCGGCGAGAGCCTGGAACGACAACATCGACACAGCGGCAGCGAGCAGTATTTTCTTCATGAGATCGGCCTCATCGCGGAGGGGAGCGTCCTGCTTTCTACGGGCAGATGGTCTATATCGCTCCCGTGAACACTTATCCAACGGGTGGGACAAAGCGCACACAAAATCTGCGGCATTATATACTGGCGCCGCCGAAACGGAAACGACGCCACTTGCCGTGCGGCGCCATGCCCGGCAGGATGCGCGCAATTGTCGCAAGGGCCGCGCCTCGCAACACGCCCCCACGCCCGCCCTCAACGGATGCCCGATGCAAGCCAAGAACCCCATTATCGGCCTGTGCCAACAGGCCAGCTTCCTCATCAGCGCCGCCAAGGTCGACCAGTGCCCGGACGACCAGGGCTATGAAGTGGCCTTCGCCGGACGCTCCAATGCCGGCAAGTCCAGCGCGCTGAATACCCTGACCCACGCCAGCCTGGCCCGCACCTCGAAGACCCCGGGGCGCACCCAGCTGCTCAACTTCTTCCGCCTGGACGACGAGCGCCGCCTGGTCGATCTGCCCGGTTACGGCTACGCCAAGGTGCCGATCCCACTCAAGCAGCACTGGCAGAAGCACCTGGAAGCCTACCTGGGCAGCCGCGAGAGCCTGCGCGGGCTGATCCTGATGATGGACATCCGCCATCCGCTGACCGAGTTCGACCGCCTGATGCTGGACTGGTCCGGCGCCAGCCAGATGCCCATGCACATCCTCCTGACCAAGGCCGACAAGCTGGCCTTCGGCGCGGCGAAGAACGCGCTGCTCAAGGTCCAGCAGGAGATTCGCAAGGGCTGGGGCGAGGGCGTCAGCATCCAGCTGTTCTCCGCGCCCAAGCGCCAGGGCGTGGAAGAGGCCCAGGCGGTGCTGGCCGAGTGGCTGGAGCTGGGCCAGCCCGCGGAAGCAGAAGCCGAATACTGAGGAAGGCCGGCGGGGCGGGCGGCGGCCTACCCCGGCGCCACCGGCGACTTTTCTGCGGGCAAAAAAAACCCCGAGCTTCGTATGGGGAGGGAGAAGTTCGGGGTTTAAGGGTCTGAACCGCTAGGGCGGGGTTCAGATGTCTGCCAACACTTAACACAGGAGCATCGAAGGCTTTAGTGGCCGTTCCTAGACTCTGACTGCCCGGTTAATCGCAAAGTTCATCGGCCTTTTAAAATCTATTGGTAATAAAAAGTTAACCTGTAAGCTCCAAAAGAGCTAAAAGGCCCAACCCAGCTACGCCGCGGCGCAGCCGGTCGAGCGCCAGCCCGCGACCTCAGTGCGCCTCGTCCCAGTTGTCGCCCACCCCGACCTCGACCAGCAGCGGCACCTCCAGCTGCGCCGCGCCGCCCATCAGCGCCTTGATCCGTTCGCCGACCTGCTCGACCAGGTCCTCGCGCACCTCCAGCACCAGTTCGTCGTGCACCTGCAGGATGACCCTGGCGTCCAGCCCGGATTCGCCCAGCCAGGTGTCCACCGCGACCATGGCGCGCTTCATGATGTCCGCCGCGGTGCCCTGCATCGGCGCGTTGATCGCGGTGCGCTCGGCGCCCTTGCGTAGCGCCGGGTTCTTCGCGTGGATCTCCGGCAGGTACAGGCGGCGGCCGAACAGGGTCTCCACATAGCCCTGCTGGGCGGCCTGCTCGCGGGTGCGCTCCATGTAGGCGAGCACCCCGGGATAGCGGGCGAAATAGCGGTCGATATAGGCCTGGGACTGCTTGCGGTCGACGCCGATCTGCTTGGCCAGGCCGAAGGCGCTCATGCCGTAGATCAGGCCGAAGTTGATCGCCTTGGCGCTGCGCCGCTGGTCCGTGGTCACCTCGTCCAGGGCCACGCCGAACACCTCGGCGGCGGTGGCGCGGTGCACGTCGCGGTCATGGCGGAAGGCGTCCAGCAGGCCGGCGTCCTTGGCCAGGTGGGCCATGATGCGCAGCTCGATCTGCGAATAGTCGGCGGCCAGCAGCTTGTAGCCCTCGGGCGCGACGAAGGCCTGGCGGATGCGCCGGCCCTCGGCGGTGCGGATCGGGATGTTCTGCAGGTTCGGGTCGCTGGAGGACAGCCGCCCGGTGGCCGCCACCGCCTGGTGGTAGCTGGTGTGGATGCGCCCGGTGCGCGGGTTGATCTGCTCCGGCAGGCGATCGGTGTAGGTGCTCTTGAGCTTGCTCAGGCTGCGGTACTGCATCAGCACCTTGGGCAGCTCGAAGTCCTGCTCGGCCAGCTCGGCGAGCACCGCCTCGGCGGTGGACGGCTGGCCCTTGGCGGTCTTGCTGAGGATCGGCAGGCCCAGTTTCTCGTAGAGGATCACCCCGAGCTGCTTGGGCGAGGCCAGGTTGAACTCCTCGCCGGCGATGGCGAAGGCCTGGCGCTCCAGCTCCACCAGCTTGTCGCCCAGCTCCTGGCTGTGCTGGCCGAGCAGCTTGGCGTCGACCAGCGCGCCCTGGCGCTCGATGCGTGCCAGCACCGGCACCAGCGGCATCTCGATCTCCCGCAGCACCTTGGCCAGGGACGGCTCGGCCTCGAGTTTGGCCCACAGGCACTGGTGCAGGCGCAGGGTGATGTCGGCGTCCTCGGCCGCGTAGGGCCCGGCCTGCTCCAGGGCGATCTGGTCGAAGGTCAGCTGCTTGGCGCCCTTGCCGGCGATGTCCTCGAAGCGCACGGTGCTGTGGCCCAGGTACTTGAGCGCCAGGCTGTCCATGTCGTGGCGGGTCGCCGTGGCGTCCAGCACGTAGGACTCGAGCATGGTGTCGAAGGCCACCCCCTGCACCTGGATCGGCGTGGAGGCATTGGCCAGGACGTTGATGTCGTACTTGGCGTGCTGGCCGACCTTGGCCTTGGCCGGGTCCTCGAGGATCGGCTTGAGCGCCTGCAGCACCGCGTCGCGATCCAGCTGGGCCGGCACGCCCATATAGGAGTGGGCCAGGGGAATATAGGCCGCCTCCCGGGCGCTGACCGCGAAGGACAGGCCGACCAGCTGCGCCTGCTGGGCGCCGAGGCTGGTGGTCTCGCTGTCGAAGGCAATCAGCTCGGCGCCCGCGAGCTTGTCCAGCCAGGCGTCGAACTGTGCCTGTTCGAGAACGATCTGGTAGCTCGTCTCGACGGCGGCGGCCTCATCTGCCGCCTCGGCGGCGGGCGCGGCGAACAGGCCGCCTTCCGCCTGCGCCACCGGCTGCTTGTCCTGGCGCTGCAACTCGTCCAGCCAGCTCTTGAACTCCAGCTCGGCGTACAGTTCGAGCAGCGCCGCACGATCCGGCTCGCCCGGCTGCAGGGCGTCGATCTCGATGTTCAGCGGCACGTCGAGCTTGATGGTCGCCAGCTCGTAGGACAGGTAGGCCATCTCGCGGTGTTCGGCGAGCTTGGCCGGCAGCGACTTGGCGCCGCGGATCGGCAGTTCCGGCACCTTGTCGAGGTTGGCGTAGAGCACGTCGAGGCCGCCGCCGAGGCCGACCAGCAGGCCCAGGGCGGTCTTCTCGCCGACCCCGGGCACGCCGGGAATGTTGTCGACCTTGTCGCCCATCAGCGCCAGGTAGTCGATGATCAGCTCGGGACCGACGCCGAATTTCTCTTTCACGCCATCCACGTCGTAGACGCTTCCGGTCATGGTGTTGACCAGCGTAACGTGCGGACAGACCAGCTGCGCCATGTCCTTGTCGCCGGTGGAGATCACCACGTCGCGGCCCTCGCCGGCGCCCTGGCGGGCCAGGGTGCCGATCACGTCGTCGGCCTCCACGCCCTCGACGCACAGCAGCGGCAGGCCCAGGGCCCGGACGCTGGCGTGCAGCGGCTCGACCTGCACCCGCAGGTCATCGGGCATCGACGGCCGGTTGGCCTTGTACTCGGCGTAGAGTTCGTCGCGGAAGGTCCCGCCCTTGGCGTCGAAGACCACCGCGAAGGGGCTGTCCGGGTACTGCTTGCGCAGGCTCTTGAGCATGTTCAGCACCCCCTTGACCGCGCCGGTGGGCAGGCCCTTGGAGGTGGTCAGCGGCGGCAGGGCGTGGAAGGCGCGGTACAGGTACGAGGACCCGTCGACCAGGACGAGGGGGGCAGTGCGGCCAGTCATGAGTTGCTTCCTTCAGTGCGACGGCGCGCGATGCCCGTCCAGATCAAGCTTTTCGACGGGTGCAGCGCTAGAATGACTGCACCATTGACGACAAAGGGACAAGGTTATCATGCGCACAGTCAATCGCCTGTTGCTGGCCAGTCTGCTGGCATTCGCCCCGGCCGCGGTTCTGGCCGAGGAACCGGTGTCCGGCGAACCGGACGTGACCATCCGCCAGGAGGGCGACAAGACCATCCAGGAGTACCGGGTCAATGGCTTCCTCTATGCGATCAAGGTCACGCCGAAAGGCGGCAAACCCTACTTCCTGGTGCGTGCCGATGGCAGCGATGGCAACTTCGTGCGCTCCGACCATCCGGACATGCTGATTCCGGCGTGGGAAATCTTCAAATGGTAAAGCGATCCTGATATGTCGGTTTTCACCCCCCTCGAACGCCATGAACTGGAAGCCTTTCTCGCGCCCTACGGGCTCGGTCGCCTGCGCGACTTCCAGGGCATCGCCGCCGGTAGCGAGAACAGCAACTTCTTCGTCAGCCTGGAACAGGGCGAGTTCGTCCTGACCCTGATCGAGCGCGGCCCCAGCGCCGACCTGCCGTTCTTCATCGAGCTGCTCGACGTGCTCCACGAGGCCGGCCTGCCGGTGCCCTATGCCCTGCGCACCGAGAGCGGCGAGGCCCTGCGCGAACTGGCGGAGAAGCCCGCGCTGCTGCAGCCGCGCCTGCCCGGCAAGCACATCAGCCACCCCAACGCCCATCACTGCGCCGAGGTCGGCAGCCTGCTGGCCCACCTGCACCTGGCCACCCGCGGCCATACCCTGGAGCGCAGGAGCGATCGCGGCCTGGACTGGATGCTCGCCGAGGGGCCGAGCCTGGCCCTGAAGCTGCCGGAAGCCGACCTGCCGCTGCTGCGCGACGCCCTGGCCGAGATCGCCGCGCTCAAGGCGAAGATCCTCGCCCTGCCGCGGGCCAACCTGCACGCCGACCTGTTCCGCGACAACGTGCTGTTCGACGGCAACCACCTGACCGGGGTGATCGACTTCTACAACGCCTGCTCGGGGCCGATGCTCTACGACCTGGCGATCACCCTCAACGACTGGTGCTCGGAGGCCGACGGCAGCCTCGACCACGCCCGCGCCCAGGCCCTGCTCGGCGCCTATGCCGCGCTGCGGCCGTTCGGCGCCGCCGAGGCCGAGCTGTGGCCGACCCTGCTGCGCGTGGCCTGCGTGCGCTTCTGGCTCTCGCGGCTGATCGCCGCCGAGTCCTTCGCCGGCCAGGAAGTGCTGATCCACGACCCCAACGAGTTCCTCCGCCGCCTGGCCCGGCGCCAGCGGGTCGACCTGCCCCTGCCGTTCGCCCTCTAGCTAGCCGCACCTGGAATAGCCGCAATTGAGGCAGGTGGCGCAGCCCTCCAGCTGCACCACCGCCTGGGTCTGGCACTTGCCGCACAGCCGGGCGCCGGGCGGGAAGCCCTCGCCGGGCTCCAGCGCCGCGGCGTCCTGACTGGCCTGGTAGACCGCCCACTTCTCCGCCAGCTGACGCCGTTGCTGGGCGTCCAGCTCGTGGCCTTCGAGCAGGCCGATGGCGCTCAGGTGGCGCTCCAGCACCGCGCCGATCTCCGCCACCAGCGACGGCATGTACACCCCGCCGCGCTTGAGGTAGCCGCCGCGGGGGTCGAACACCGCCTTGAGCTCCTCGACCAGGAAGGTACAGTCGCCGCCCTTGCGGAACACCGCCGACATGATCCGGGTCAGCGCCACTATCCACTGGAAGTGCTCCATGCCCTTGGAGTTGATGAAGATCTCGAAGGGCCGGCGCTGCTCGTGGGGCGTGCCAGCGTTGAGCAGGATGTCGTTGATGGTGACGTACAGGGCATGCTCGAACAGCGGCGACTTGATCTTGTAGGTCACCCCGAACAGGGTCTCGGGACGCTGCAGGGTCTCGTCCAGCTGCACCGGCGCCGGCGTCGCCTCGGCGGGCGGCGAGGCCGGCGCCTCGTCCACCAGCTGGAAACCCGTGATGCGTTGTTCGATCTTCACCGCCATGCTCGCCTCCATCGCGCCGCCCAGGACTGGCGCAGCGCCGCTCAGTACTTGCCGTAGTAGCCTTCCTTCAGCGCCTCGAACAGGTTGGCCGCGCTGTGCAGCTGGCCGTCGTACTCGACCTCCTCGTCGCCCTGCAGCTCGATCTGGCTGCCGTCGGCCAGCTCGAAACGGTAGCGGGTGCGCGCCAGATCGGCCTGCTTGACCAGCACACCCTGGAACGCCGCCGGGTTGAAGCGGAAGGTGGTGCAGCCCTTAAGGCCCCGGCGCCAGGCGTACAGGTAGATGTCCTTGAACGCCTCGAAGGGGTAATCGGCGGGCACATTGGCGGTCTTGGAGATCGACGAGTCGATCCACTTCTGCGCCGCCGCCTGGATGTCCACGTGCTCGGTGGGGCCGATGTCCTCGCTGCTGACGAAGTAGTCGGGCAGGCGCTCGGCCGGGTCCGCCGAGCCGGGCAGGGCCCGCGGGTTGACCAGGGCGCGGTAGGCCAGCAGCTCGTAGCTGAACACCTCGATCCGCGCCTTGCTCTTGCGCCCGGGACGGATCAGGTTGCGCCAGTAGTGCTGGGCGAAACTCGGCTCGATGCCGTTGGAGGCGTTGTTGGCCAGGCTCAGGCTGATGGTGCCGGTGGGGGCGATGGAGCTGTGGTGGGTGAAGCGCGCGCCGCGCTCGGCCAGGGCCGCCACCAGCTCGGGGGCCTGCTCGGCCAGCTGCTGCATGTAGCGCGAGTACCTGGCGTGCAGCACCCGCCCGGGCAGCCTGTCGCCGACCCGGTAGCCGTCGGCCGCCATCTCCGGGCGCAGACGCAGCATCCGCGCGGTCACCTCGAAGTCCTCGGCCAACAGCGGCGCCGGGCCCTTCTCCTCGGCCAGCTCCAGGGCCACCTGCCAGCCGGTCAGGGCCATTTCCCGGGCCACCTCCTCGGTGAACACGCAGGCTTGCGCGCTGCCGTAACGCAGCTTGAGCAACGCCAGGGCCGAGCCCAGGCCGAGGAAACCCATGCCGTGGCGGCGCTTGCCGAGTATCTCGGCACGCTGCTCGGCCAGCGGCAGGCCGTTGATCTCCACCACGTTGTCCAGCAGCCGGGTGAAGATGCGCACCACCCGGCGGAAAGCCTCCCAGTCGAAGCGCGCCGCGGCGCCGAAGGGGTCGAGGACGAAGCGGGTCAGGTTGATCGAGCCGAGCAGGCAGGAGCCATGGGGCGGCAGCGGCTGCTCGCCGCAGGGGTTGGTGGCGCGGATATGTTCGCACCACCAGTTGTTGTTCCACTGGTTGACCCGGTCGATGAGGATGAAGCCCGGCTCGGCATAGTCGTAGGTGGCGGCCATCAAGCGGTCCCACAGCTCGCGGGCGGGCAGGCTGCCATGAACCTTGCAGGCCACCCGGCCGGCCGCGTCCACGCAGTAGCCCTGCTGCAGCGGCCAGTCGCGCCAGCGCACCTGGGCCGGATCGTCCAGGTCCAGCCCGGCGCGCTCCTGGGCATGCACGGGAAACAGCAGCGGCCAGTCGGCGTCCTGCTCGACCGCCTGCATGAAGTCGTCGCCGACCAGCAGGCTCAGGTTGAACTGGCGCAGGCGGCCGTCCTCGCGCTTGGCCTCGATGAAGGCCTGCACGTCCGGGTGGGCGATGTCGCAGGTGGCCATCTGCGCGCCACGGCGGCCGCCGGCCGAGCTGACGGTGAAGCACATCTTGTCGTAGATATCCATGAACGACAGCGGCCCGCTGGTCTGCGCCCCGGCACCGGACACCCGGGCGCCGCGCGGGCGCAGGGTGGAGAACTCGTAGCCGATGCCGCAGCCGGCCTTGAGCGTCAGCCCGGCTTCGACCAGGCGGCCGAGAATCGCCTCCATCGAGTCCTCGAGGGTCGCCGAGACGGTGCAGTTGATGGTCGAGGTGGCCGGTTTGTGCTCGCTGGCACCGGCGTTGGCGACGATGCGCCCGGCGGGGATGGCGCCGTGACGCAGCGCCCAGAGGAACTCCCGGTACCAGTGCTCGCGGCGCTCGGGCGCCTCCACGGCGGCCACGGCGCGGGCGATGCGCTGCCAGGTCTGCTCGACGCTGGCGTCCAGCGCAGTGCCGCCGGCATCGCGCAGGCAGTATTTGTGCGCCCAGATGTCCAGGGCGGCGGCCTGCAGCGGGATCACCGGGGCCGCCGTCGATGGGGTCGTGCCGCGCTTGGCCATTGCCGTCCTCCCGTCGCCGAGCACGCGGCCCTGACCGGGGTCGGCGGCAGGCGGCGCATCGCTCGCCGGCCTGCAACCACGGGGCCGCTGACTTCTACCTTAGCCCCTGCACGGCGGTCGTGACGGCGCGCCGATCGCCGCGCGGCGCTACAGGCGCTCCAGGCAGCCCGCCAGGTTCTCGCCCAGCTGTTCGAGCAGCCGCTCGTAGGCACCGGCCTCGACCGCCAGGGCGCCGCCCATGGCATCCAGCTCGGCCAGGGTCACCGGCAGGCCGGCGCTCAGGGTGTCGGCCAGACGCGGACGCAGCGGCGGTTCGCTGAACACGCAGCTCGGGCCGGCCTGCGCCAGGCGCGCCCGCATCGCCGCCACGTGACGCGCCCCCGGCTGCACCTCGCCGCCGAGGCTGAACACCCCGGCGTGACGCAGGCCATAGGCCGCCTCGAAGTAATCGTAGGCCTCGTGGAAGACGAAATAGGGCTTGCCGGCGATGCCGCTCAGGCGTGCGCGCAGGCGCCGGTCGAGAGCCGCCAGGCGCGCCTCGAAGGCAGCCAGGTTGGACTCGTAGCGCGGCGCGTTGGCCGGATCGGCGGCGGCCAGGTCGGCGGCCATGCGCGCGGCGATCACCCGGGCATTGGCCGGCGCCAGCCACAGGTGGGCATCCAGGCTGCCGGGGCGGTGGGCGTGGTCGTGCTCGTCCGCCGCGGCCTCCCGGTCGGCGTGATCCTCGTGCTCGTCATGGCCAGCGTGTCCCTCGTGCTCGTCGTGACCCGCGTGGTCGTCGTGTGCGTCGCCGAAATGCCGCAGCTGCATGCCGGGCAGGTCCTGCACCGCCACGCTGGGCTTGTCCCGCGCCTCCAGCACCCGCGGCAGGAAGCTCTCCAGATCGGCGCCGACCCAGTACAACAGCTCCACCTCGCGCACCCGGCGCACGTCGGAGGGACGCAACGCATAGTGGTGCGGCGAGGCGCCCGGCGGCAACAGCACCTCGGGGCTGCCGACGCCATCCTGCACCGCCGCGGCGATCAGCTGCAGCGGCTTGATGGAGGTCAGCAGGCGCACCTCGGCCTGGGCGTTGACACTGGGGAAGAGGGTCGCGAACAGCAGGCTGACGGCGGAAAAAAGACGCGGCACGGCGAATACTCGGGCTGGAAGAAACAGGTAATATAATAACGTCTCTACCGCAAGGCTGTCGCCGCCCATGATCCTCACCCCGCTGGCCTCGCGCCCCCACGACCATTCCCGCTGCGTCAGCCAGGCCCTGGCCGAGGCCGAGACCATCTGCAGTCGCCAGGGCCTGCGCCTGACGGCGCTGCGCAAGCGTGTGCTGGAACTGGTCTGGCAAAGCCACAAGCCGCTCGGCGCCTACGACATCCTCGCCGTGCTGAGCGAGGCCGACGGCCGCCGCGCCGCGCCGCCGACCGTCTACCGCGCCCTGGACTTCCTCCTGGAGCACGGCCTGGTGCACCGCATCGCCTCGCTCAACGCCTTCGTCGGCTGCAACCAGCCCGAGCACGCGCACCAGGGCCAGTTCCTCATCTGCCGCCAGTGCCACGCGGCCATCGAGCTGGAGCAGACATCGATCAGCCAGGCCATAGTCGCGGCCGCCGCCGCCGTGGGCTTCAGCGTCGACAGCCAGACCGTGGAAGTGGTCGGCCTGTGCGCCGGCTGCCGGGAGGCTGCATGAACGAGCCCCTGATCCGCCTGGACGGCGTCGGCGTCAGCTTCGCCGGGCAGAACGTGCTGCAGGACGTGCAGCTGGCCGTCGAGCCGGGGCAGATCGTCACCCTGATCGGCCCCAACGGCGCCGGCAAGACCACCCTGGTGCGCACCGTGCTCGGCCTGCTCAAGCCCGACCGCGGCAACGTCTGGCGCAAGCCGAAGCTGCGCATCGGCTACATGCCGCAGAAGCTGCACGTCGACGCCACCTTGCCGCTTTCGGTGCTGCGCTTCCTGCGCCTGGTGCCGGGGGTCGACCGCGCCGGCGCCCAGGCCGCCCTGGCCGAGGTCGGCGCGAGCCAGGTGCTCGACAGCCCGGTGCAGGGCATCTCCGGCGGCGAGCTGCAGCGCGTGCTGCTGGCCCGGGCGCTGCTGCGCAAGCCCGAGCTGCTGGTGCTGGACGAGCCGGTGCAGGGCGTCGATGTCGCCGGGCAGGCCGAGCTGTACCGCCTGATCACCCGCCTGCGCGACCGCCATGGCTGCGGCGTGCTGATGGTCTCCCACGACCTGCACCTGGTGATGAGCACCACCGACCAGGTGGTCTGCCTCAACCGCCACGTGTGCTGCTCCGGCCACCCCGAGCAGGTCAGCTTCGACCCGGCCTTCGTCGAGCTGTTCGGCCAGGATGCCCAGAGCCTGGCGGTCTACCACCACCACCACGATCACCAACACGACCTGCACGGCGCGGTGATCGAGGCGCGCGGCGGCCTGACGATCCAGGGCCCGCTCAAGCCGCACGTGCACGGGGATGGCTGCAACCATGGCTGATTTTCTGCTCAACGCCCTGCTCGCCGGCCTGGCCCTGGCTCTGGTGGCCGGCCCCCTGGGCTCCTTCGTGGTGTGGCGGCGCATGGCCTACTTCGGCGACACCCTGTCCCACGCCGCCCTGCTCGGGGTGGCCCTGGGCCTGATGCTGGACGTCAGCCCGACCCTGGCGGTGACGGTCGGCTGCGTGCTCCTGGCCGTGCTGCTGGTGACCCTGCAGACCCGCCAGCCGCTGGCCTCCGACACCCTGCTGGGCATCCTCGCCCACAGCACCCTGTCCCTCGGCCTGGTGGTGCTGAGCTTTATGCGCGAGGTGCGCATCGACCTGATGAGCTACCTGTTCGGCGACCTGCTGGCCGTCGGCCCGGTCGACCTGGCCTGGATTCTCGCCGGCAGCGCCCTGGTGCTGCTGCTGCTGAGCCTGCTGTGGCGGCCGCTGCTGGCCATCACCGTGCACGAGGAACTGGCCCGGGTCGAGGGCCTGCCGGTGGCGGCGATCCGTCTCGCCCTGATGCTGCTGATCGCCGTGGTGATCGCCGTGGCGATGAAGATAGTCGGGGTGCTGCTGATCACCTCGCTGCTGATCATTCCCGCCGCCGCCGCCCAGCGCCATGCCCGCACCCCGGAGCAGATGGCCCTGGGCGCCAGCCTGCTGGGGGTCCTGGCGGTGTGTGGCGGGCTCAGCCTGTCCTGGTTCCAGGACACCCCGGCCGGCCCGTCGATCGTGGTCGCCGCGGCCAGCCTGTTCCTACTGAGCCTGGCCTGGCCGCGGCGCATGGCCTGAACCCGGCCGCGACACGGTTTGGTGCCTGCCGGTCGGGCGGTGTAGACTTGCGCACTTTTTGCACAACTCGAGACTCTCAGCCATGAAGTCGTTCGCCTCACGTTGCCTGGTCCTGATCGCGGCTGGCTGGCTGCTGACCGCCTGCCAACAGGCTCCGCAAGTCGCCGATATGCCGACCGACGAGTTGGTCAGCGCCTTTCGCCAACTCGACCAGAGCCTGGCGAAAGGCCAGCTGGAAGCCGCCGAAGCCCGGCTCGCGGCCCTGCAACAGCGGGCCGACGGCGATACCCGCCTGGAGCAGTACCAGCGGCAACTGGCCGAGGCCTACCTGCAGAAAGGCCAGCAGGCCCTGCAGAGTGGCGATCTGGACAGTGCCACCACGGCCCTGAGCCATGCCCGCCGCCTGATGCCCCAGGCCCCGGCCCTGACCACCGGCCTGGACGGCGCCATCGCCCAGGCCCGCGACGCCGAACTGGATGCCGCCGACCGTGCCCGCAGCGCCGCCGAACAGGCCGCCGCACGGGCCGCGGAGGCGCGCCAGGAACAGGCGCGCCAGCTGCGCCTGGCCGCCGAACGCCAGGCCGCGGCCATCCAGGCGACCGAGTTGCCCAATACACCGAGCGAGTTCGCGCCCTCCCGGGCCCGGCTGATCGACCCCAGCGCCGCCAGCAGCGCGGTACCGCTGCCGATGCTCGACCGGCAGGACAACGAAGGCCTGCGCAACCTGCTCGACCGGGTCGCCGAGGACGTGGTGGCGTTCCGCTGCGCGGTGCGCATCGAGGTGCGCCAGGCCAAGGACTACCAGTGGGTCGCCGCCCTGCTCAACGCCCGGGTCAAGCGCCTGGACCCGGCCTTCAGCCCGCGCCTGACCCAGGTGCTCAAGCCGGGACAGGTGCCGCAGCTGGTGCTCAGCCCGACCCGCCGACCCTAAGCGGCCGCGAGGCAGGGCACGGCCGGGCTCGCCCGGCCGTGTGGAGCCCATTCAGTAATGCAATTTCGCTATAAACATAGGTCTACAAAGATTTTCGCGACCTAAACAACCCCCGGTAGACTAGCCGCCCTTCACGGCCTACCCGCCAGCTCGACGAACCCAAAAGGTTTCCCGCGTGATCGAATTCCACTCTGTCCACAAGGCGTACCACGTCGCCGGACGCGCCATCCCGGCCCTGCAGCCGACCGACCTGCACATCGCCCGCGGCGAGGTGTTCGGCATCATCGGCCACTCCGGCGCCGGCAAGAGCACGCTGCTGCGCCTGGTCAACCGTCTGGAGGAACCCTCCGGCGGACGCATCCTGGTCGACGGCCTCGACACCACCGCCCTGGATGCCGATGGCCTGCGCCGTTTCCGCCAGCGGGTGGGGATGATCTTCCAGCACTTCAACCTGCTGTCGTCGAAGACCGTGGCCGACAACGTCGCCCTGCCGCTGAAGCTGGCCGGCGAACTGTCGCGCCGCGACATCGACCGGCGGGTCGCCGCGCTGCTGGCGCGGGTCGGCCTGCAGGACCACGCGGGCAAGTACCCGGCGCAGCTGTCCGGCGGCCAGAAGCAGCGGGTCGGCATCGCCCGCGCCCTGGCCACCGAGCCGCAGATCCTGCTATGCGACGAGGCCACCAGCGCCCTCGACCCGCAGACCACCGCGCAGGTCTTGCAACTGCTGGCCGAGATCAACCGCGAGCTGGGCCTGACCATCGTGCTGATCACCCACGAGATGGACGTGATCCGCCGCGTCTGCGACCGCGTGGCGGTGATGGACGCCGGCCAGATAGTCGAACTGGGGCCGGTGGCCGAGGTCTTCCTGCACCCGCAGCACGCCACCACCCAGCGCTTCGTGCTGGAATCCGAGCACGTCGACGAGAACGAGCAGCGCGACGACTTCGCCCATGTCGCCGGGCGCATCCTGCGCCTGACCTTCCAGGGCGAGGCCACCTACGCGCCGCTGCTCGGCACCGTGGCGCGGGACACCGGGGTCGACTACAGCATCCTGGCCGGGCGCATCGACCGGATCAAAGACACCCCCTACGGCCAGCTGACCCTGGCCCTGACCGGCGGCGACCTGGACGCCGCCATCGCCCGCTTCGAGGCGGCGGACGTGCACCTGGAGGTGCTGCGCTGATGGACGCACTGTTTCCCAACGTCGACTGGCTGGAAATCGGGCAGGCCAGCCTGGATACCCTGAGCATGCTCGGCGGCTCGCTGCTGTTCACCGTGCTGCTCGGCCTGCCCCTGGGCGTGCTGCTGTTCCTCACCGGACCGCGCCAGCTGTTCGAGCAGAAGGCGCTGTATGCCGTGCTGTCGCTGCTGGTCAACGTGCTGCGCTCGGTGCCCTTCGTCATCCTGCTGATCCTGATGATCCCGCTCACCGTGCTGGTCACCGGCACCTCCCTGGGAGTGGCCGGCGCCATCCCGCCGCTGGTGGTGGGCGCCACGCCCTTCTTCGCCCGCCTGGTGGAGACCGCCCTGCGCGAAGTGGACCGCGGCATCATCGAGGCGACCCAGGCGATGGGCGCGACCACCCGCCAGATCATCACCAACGCCCTGCTGCCCGAGGCTCTGCCCGGCCTGGTCGCGGCGGTGACCGTCACCGCCATCACCCTGGTGTCCTACACCGCCATGAGCGGCCTGATCGGCGGCGGCGGCCTCGGCGACCTGGCGGTGCGCTACGGCTACCAGCGCTACCAGCCGGACGTGATGCTGGTCACCGTGGTGCTGCTGTTGGTCCTCGTGCAAATACTGCAAAGCGCCGGCGACAAGCTGGTGGTGCACTTCTCCAGAAAATAAGGCAGCCAACCCGCTGCCGCTCGCCGATCCCACAAGGAGCCCTTCATGAAAAAACTGCTAGTTGCCGCCGCGGCCTTCGCCGCGCTGTCCGCCCAAGCGGAAAGCCTGACCGTCGCCGCCACCGCGGTGCCTCACGCCGAGATCCTCGAGTTCGTCAAACCGGCCCTGGCCAAGGACGGTGTCGAGCTGGAGATCAAGGTGTTCACCGACTACGTGCAGCCCAATGTGCAGGTGGCCGAGCAACGCCTGGATGCCAACTTCTTCCAGCACCAGCCCTACCTCGACGAGTTCAACAAGAGTCGCGGCACCGAGCTGGTCAGCGTCGCCGGCGTGCACGTCGAGCCCTTCGGCGCCTACTCCAGCAAGCACAAGAGCCTGGACGCACTGCCCGAGGGTGCCCAGGTGGTGATCCCCAACGACGCCACCAACGGCGGCCGCGCCCTGCTGCTGCTGCAGAAGGCCGGGGTGATCAAACTCAAGGACGCCGGCAACATCCTCGCCACGCCCAAGGACATCGCCGAGAACCCCAAGGCCATCAAGGTGCGCGAGCTGGAAGCGGCGACCTTGCCGCGGGTGCTGAATCAGGTCGACCTGGCGCTGATCAACACCAACTACGCCCTGGAAGCCGGCCTCAAGCCGACCCAGGACGCCCTGGCCATCGAAGGCAGCGACTCGCCCTACGTCAACATCCTGGTGGCCCGCGCCGATAGCAAGGACGGCGCGGCCCTGCAGAAGCTGGCCAAGGCGCTGAACAGCGCCGAAGTGAAGGCCTTCATCGCCGAGAAGTACCAGGGCGCCGTGGTGCCGGCCTTCTAAGCCGGCTGCACCTCCCGCGCCATGCCGAACCCCGCCCTGTGCGGGGTTCGTCGTTTCTGGGCGGCCATCGCCGCGCCGCAATTTTCCGCAGGGGTCCACGGTTTTTTGAGTTGTCCCTTCCCGCCAGGCCTGGCGCAATGACCGCCCGCCCACGGTTGGAGCCCAGGATGCATCCACTACACCCTCCAGTAGGACGCGCACGACTCTGGCTGAGCGCCTGCGTGATCCTGATCGGCCTCAACCTGCGCCCGTCGATGGCCGCCGTCGGCCCGCTGCTGGCGGAACTGCGCGGCGAACTGGGCATAAGCTTCGCCAGCGCCGCACTGCTGACCCTGTTGCCGGTGATGAGCATCGGCCTGGCGATGTTCGTCGGCCTGGACATCGCCCGGCGCTTCGGCGTGCGCCGCTCCATCGGCCTGGCGCTGTTGCTGCTCGGCTCGGCCAGCCTCGCCCGGCTGTTCAGCGTCGGCGTGCTCGACCTGCTGCTCAGCGCCTGCGCGGCCGGCCTGGGCATCGCCCAGATCCAGGCGCTGTTGCCGGCGCTGCTCAAGGCACGCTACGGCCAGCAGGTGGCCCTGCCGATGGGGCTGTATGTCACCGCCATCATGGCCGGTGCGGCCCTGGCGGCCGGCCTGGCGCCGAGCGTAGCCGAGTTCGGCAGCGGCTGGCGCGCCGGCCTCGGCATCTGGGCCTTGCTCGCCGCGCTGGCGCTGCCGCTGTGGCTGAGCCTGCCGTCAGGGCTGACGCGCCTGGGCGACGCGTCCCGGAACGCCGACGAGCCGCGCCTGCGCTTTTCCCGCTACCCCCGGGCCTGGCTGCTCGCGCTGTTCTTCGGCCTGGGCACCGCCGGCTATACCTGCGTGCTGGCCTGGCTGGCGCCCTACTTCATCGAACTGGGCTGGCATAGCCAACGGGCCGGGCTTCTGCTCGCCTTCCTGACAGGCATGGAGGTGCTCTCGGGGCTGCTGTCGCCGTGGCTGGCGAGTCGCAGCAACGACCGCCGCGCCGTGCTCGGCGGCCTGCTGTCGCTGATCTGCGGCGGCCTGCTGGGGCTGGTTCTGGCCCCGCTGGCCGCGCCCTGGCTGTGGGCGACCTTGCTGGGCCTGGGCATCGGCGGGCTGTTCCCGCTGAGCCTGATCCTCTGCCTCGACCACCTCGACGATCCACATCAAGCCGGCGGGCTGACCGCCTGGGTACAGGGCATCGGCTACCTGATCGCCGGCCTCTCGCCCTGGCTGGCGGGGCTGCTGCGCGATGCCCTGGGCAGTTTCAGCGCCGCCTGGCTGGCCCTGGCGGGGATCATGCTGCTGTTGCTGCTGGCCTCCTGGCGCTTCGCACCCCGGGACTACGCCAGACACTTCCGCAATGATGGCGGCCAAACCGTGCCGGCCGGCTAGCAGAATCGCAAGTCGAGCTTGCCGCCGCTGCCGCCAGCGGTTCTGATGGGGCCCCCGGCCACAGGAAGCGCCCCATGCTGCTCGCCAACAGTCTGCGCAAGATCGATATCCAGGACCTGCTGGTGTTCCTCGAGATCTGCCAGCGGCGCCACCTCGGCGAGGTGGCCGAGAGTCTCAGCCTCAGCGCGTCGAGCGTCGGCTACAGCCTGAAGAAACTGCGCGGCAGCTTCGCCGACGAGCTGTTCATCGCCACCCGCAGCGGCATGCTCCCCACGCACAAGGCCCAGGCGATACGTCCCCATGCACTGGCCATGGTCGAGTCGATCAATCGCTGCTACAGCGAGGCCAGCGCCTTCGATCCGCTGCAGGCGCCGCGGACATTTCGGCTATGCGCGCCCGAGTACTTCGAGCTGCTGATCCTGCCGCCGCTGCTGCGCCGACTCAGTGCCCACAACTATCCGGTCAACCTGGAGATCCAGCGCCTGGCCGGGGAGATTCCCGCCGATGAGCTGACCCAGGGCAACCTCGATCTCGCCATCGGCTTCGGCCCCCACCTGCACCGCGCCCATCCCGAGTTGGTCGGCCTGGCCCTGTTCAAGGACGAACTGCTGTGCGTGCGCGATGCTGCCGCCCCCGCGATACGCGATCTTCAGGACTTCTGCGAGCGGCGCCAGGTATTCCCCACCCCCTGGGATTCGGCGCGCAACATGGTCGATGGCTGGCTACAGGAGCAAGGCCTTGCCCGCCAGGTGGCGGCGCGCACCAGCAACTACCTGGCGGCACTGCAGTTGATCCCGCACAGTCCGCTGCTGCTGATGCTCCCGGGGCGGATCTATGCCCACCTGGGAGACCCCCGCACCCTCGCCAGCCCGCTTGCGGGACTGCCGGAGTTCTCCCTGGAGCTGTTCTGGTCCCGCGCCCAGGATCAGGACCCCGCCGCCGTCTGGTTGCGCGAGCAGATTCTCTGCGTGTGCGCCGAGCAGGCACTGATCTAGACGCAAACCGCCGCCCCCTCGCCGGCCACCTGCGCCCGCAGACAATCCAGCAGGCAGTCCAGCGCCGGCTGGCGCTGCGCCCGGTGCATGACCGCGACCAATTCGCGGTGGAAGGTCAGCGGCCCCAGCTCGATCACCCGCAGCTGGGTCGGCCGCTGCAGCCACAGGCCGGCCCGCGGAATCAGCGACACCCCGAGGCCGCACTCGACCATGCGTACGATGGCCTCCAGCTCGTCCAGTTCCAGCGCCTCGCGCACCTCCAGGCGCTGCTCGCGCAGGAACTGGCTGACCCGCCGGCCGCCGAACGAACTGCGGTCGTAGCGCACGAAGGGTTGCTCGGCGAGCAGGCGCAGGGGCTCGTCGCCCTCGATCCCCTGGGGTGCGATCAACACGAAGGGTTCCCGGGCCAGGCCGACTTGCAGCAGTTCCTTGGGCAACTCGAACGGCGGCCGGATCAGCAGCGCCAGGTCCAGCTCGCCGGCATCCACCTGGCTCAGCAACTGCAGGGACACCCCCGGCACCAGCTTCAACTCGACCCGCGGCGCGGCGGCGCGAAAGCGCGGCAGGGCCTGGGGCAGCAGGCCGGTCTGCACCGTGGCGATGGCGCCGATGCGCAACTCGCCCTGCCACTCGGCCAGGGCCGTGGGCTGCGCCATCTGCCCATAGAGCGCGAGTATCTGTTCGGCCAGCGGCAGGGCATGCCGGCCGGCGGCGTTGAGCACCGCGGCGCGGCCGCTGCGATCGAACAGGCGCACGCCGAGGTGCTGCTCCAGCACGCGCATCTGCGCGCTGACCGCCGACTGGGTCAGCCCCAGGTGCTGGCCGGCGGCGGCGAAGGTGCCGTGACGCACGACCATCAGGAAGGTTTTCAGCTCACGCAGCATGGCCGCCTCGATTGATCGATTTTATTTGTGCTCGCGCACAAGGATATTCGCTTTCAATCGATTTCGCCGTTACTAGAATGGAGCGGACATCGCCCCTACAGGAGCCTCACCATGTCACTCGCGCCCTTCCACCTGGCCATTCCCGTCTTCGATCTGGCTGCCGCCCGGCACTTCTATGGCGAGCTGTTCGGCTGCGCCGAGGGCCGCAGCAGCGAGCAATGGGTGGACTTCGATTTCTTCGGCCACCAGCTGGTGATCCACCAGGCGCCGCAGATGGCGTATCAGGAGGCGGCGCACGGCAACCCGGTGGACGGCCACGAGGTGCCGGTGCCGCACTTCGGCGTGGTGCTGGCCTGGGACGACTGGCAGCGCCTGGCCGATCGCCTGGTCGCCAGGGGCACCCGCTTCGTCATCGAGCCCCATGTGCGTTTCCAGGGCCAGGTCGGCGAACAGGCCACCCTGTTCCTCCTCGACCCCTGCGGCAACGCCCTGGAGTTCAAGGCGTTCAAGGATATCGGCCAGCTGTTCGCTAAATAGCCGGCCGGGCAGTCGCGGCGGGCTCAGCCGGCCGGCTTAAGCAGATCGGGCAGCTGCGTGGCGAGCTTGGCGTTCTTCAGCGGCGCGCGGATAAAACCGCGCTGGGTGCCATCCGGGCCGACGATCACCAGGTTGCCGCTGTGGTTCACCGTGTAGTTCTCTTCGCTGGTGTCGGCCGGGATAAAGGGAATGCTCACGGCGTTCGCCAGTTTCTGAATGGCATCCAGCTCGCCGGTCAGGCCGATGAAGTCGGCATCGAAATAACCCAGGTATTTCTTCAACTGCTCCGGCGTGTCGCGATGGGGGTCGACGCTGACCAGCACCACCCGCAGGTTGTCCCTGGCCGCCTCGGGCAGCAGGGTACGCAGCTGACGCAGCTCGGCGAGGGTGGCCGGGCAGATGTCCGGACAGAAGGTGTAGCCGAAGAACAGCAGGCTCCACTGGTTCTCCAGCCGGTCGACCCTGAACGCCTGGCCGTCCTGGTCGATTAGGCTCAGCTCGGGCAGATCGCGGCTCTGCGGCAGCAGCACGATGCCGGCATCCAGCAGCGCGGTGGGGTCGGCCTGGCCCTTGCTGGTCAGCACCTTGTTGACGGTCAGGCCGAGGATCAAGGCGACCACGGCGACGAGGATGAAAACGGTCTTCTGGGTACGGGTCATGGCACCAACGTTTACAGGTTGAGCAGCAGGTAGTGATCGGCCAGCAGGGCGATGAACAACAGGAACAGGTACCAGATACTGTACTTGAAGGTGCTGATCGCCGCGTGCGGCCGGCTGTCACGGTACAACACCCAGGCCCAGTGCAGAAAGCGCAGGCCCAGACCGACGGCGCAGACCAGGTAGAGCAGGCCGCTCATGTGGATGGCGTAGGGCAGCAGGGTGACCGCGAACATCACGCAGGTATAGAGCAGGATGTGCACCTTGGTGTAGTGCTCGCCGTGGGTCACCGGCAGCATGGGAATATCGGCCTTGGCGTACTCGGCCTTGCGATGGATGGCCAGGGCCCAGAAGTGCGGTGGGGTCCAAGCGAAGATGATCAGCACCAGCAGCAAGGGTTCGGCGCTCATATGCCCGGTCACCGCGACCCAGCCGAGCAGCGGCGGCGCGGCCCCGGCCAGGCCGCCGATGACGATGTTCTGCGGCGTGGCGCGCTTGAGAAAGCCGGTGTAGATCACCGCGTAACCGAGCAGCGAGGCTAGGGTCAGCCAGGCCGCCAGCGGGTTGGTGAAGGCCAGCAGCAGCGCCATGCCCGCCACCGCCAGCAGCAGGGCGAAGCTCAGCGCCGCGACCGGGGAGACGCGGCCTTCGGCCAACGGCCGCTTGTGGGTGCGCGCCATGAGCGAGTCGATGCGCCTGTCCACCACGTGGTTGACCGCCGCCGCCGCGCCCGCGCACAGGCCGATGCCCAGGTTGCCGAACAGCAGCACCTGCCAGGGCACCCCGGCACGGGTGGCGAGGAACATGCCGACCAGCGACGTGATCAGCATCAGCAGCACCACCCGCGGCTTGGTCAGCTCCAGGTAGTCGCGCCAGCCGGCTTGGGCGTGTTGCTTGCGCAATAGGGTAGCCATCGCTTCTCTCCTCGATCGTTCTTCTTATTCGTTCGGCAGCGCGCTCAGCCCGTGGCTGGGCGGCGGCGGAGCCGTCCGGACACGGGCCGCGGCAGCCGCCAACGCGGCCGGGTGCAGGCGGTAGTTGATCAGCACCAGGCACAGCAACAGCCCGGCGCCGCCGGCGTTGTGCGCCACCGCCACGGCCAGCGGCAGATGCAGCAGCACGTTGCCGATGCCCAGCGCCAGCTGCAGGCCCAGCGCCAGCAGCAGCAGGCCCGCCAGGCGCGGCGCGCCGGCGACACGCAGGCGCCAGGCCAGCAGTAGCAGGGTGAGGCTGACCAGCAGGGCGCCCAGGCGGTGGCTCATATGAATGGCCGTGCGCGCATCGCTGTCGAGCTGGCCGCCGAGGTAGTTCGGGCCTATGTGCTGGGTCAGGTGGAAGCCGTTGGCGAAGTCCATGGCCGGCCACCACTGGTCGTGGCAGGTCGGCAGGTCGACGCAGGCGACAGCCGCGTAGTTGCTGCTGACCCAGCCACCGAGGGCGACCTGACCGATCACCAGGGTCAGGGCCAATGTGGCCAGGCCGCGCAATGCCGCGGGCGGCCGTTGCACGGGCGCGACCGCTCCGGACAGGCGCAGGGTCAGCAGGAACAGCAGGCTGAGGGTGGCGAAACCGCCGAGCAGGTGAGCGGTGACCACCTGCGGCCAGAGCTTGAGGGTCACGGTCCACATGCCGAACGCCGCCTGAATCAGCACCAGGCCGAGCAGCAGCAACGGCAGCCGCAGCGGCTGGCCGGGTTCGCCGCGCCGACGCAGGGCCTGCACGGCCAAAGCGAGGATCACCAGGCCGAGACTGCCGGCGAAATAGCGGTGGATCATCTCGTACCAGCCCTTGGCCACCTCCAGCGGCGCCTCGGGAAAGCGCGCCTCGGCCAGGGCCTGGCTCTGCTCGCTCATCGGCACGCCGAGAAAACCGTAGCAACCGGGCCAGTCCGGGCAGCCGAGGCCGGCGTGGCTGAGCCGGGTATAGGCCCCGAGCATGACCACCAGCAGGGCCAGCAGGGTGGCGAACAGGGCCAGGGGGTATCCGGGTTTGCGCATGGCGAATCCTTAGCCGATTTGCGAGATCTTCAGCAGATAGCGTAGGTCGTCGAGGATGGCTTTGCCCTTGCTGCGGCCGTCGTAACGCAGCACCAGGTTGCCGTGGGGGTCGACTATCCACAGCTGGGCGCCTGCTCTGCCGCCGGTGGCCTGCCGATAGACCGGCAGCTGCACGCGGTAGCGATCCAGCTGCGGATACTCGCGGCGCAGCCTGGCATCCAGCTCCGCGTCCAGTCCCTCGCCACTGGCCAGCCCATGAGCGGCCCGCGTGGCGTCGCGATTGAGGCCGATGTGGATCTGCCGGGCGAGGAACACCAGTTGCTGGCAGTCCTGCCCGCAGGCATCGGGGGTGGTCACCAGCAGCTGCCAACGACCCTCCTCGGCCGTCACCCCCAGGTCGGCGCGGGTCAGGCCGGTGCCGATCAGCTCGCCGTGGTAGCTGCGCGTCTCCGGCACCCAGAAACGCCACTGGTACATGGCGCTGGCCAGGATCATCGGGCCTATCACCACGGCGAGGATCAGCAGCAGCTGCAGGCGGCCGCGCCAGCGGCGGCCAGTCTTGGCGTCAGGCAGGGCGATGGCTGGGTTCATGGCGAGTCTCCCGCGCGTTATGCAGACCGAAATAGATGAACAGGCCGAGCAGGGCCGCCGCCAGGGCGAACCATTGCACGGCATAGCCCAGGTGCTTGTCCGGGCTCATGGCGACCACCGGCCAGTCGGCCTGGAAGGCCGCGGGGCCTGGCTCCAGGCGCAGCTCATGGCGCAGGCCGGCGCGTCCCAGGCGTTGCCACAGGGCCTCGGGCTCGACCTGGGTGATCAGCTGCGGCCAGCCCGACGGTCCCTGCCCACGGCCAAGCTGGAAAGGCTCGCCCGGCGGCACATAGGCCCAGGCGGTCAGGCTCAGCCTGTCTTCGGGGGTGCTGAAAGCGGGTGCGACGCGGCGGTCCGGCCAGGGCAGCCAGCCGCGGTTGAGCAGCAGCCACAGGCCGCTGGGCTGGTCGTAGAAGGGTTGCAGCACCTCCACCCCGGCCCGGCCGTCGCGGATGCGGTTATCCAGCAGCAGGATGTGCCGCGCATCGAAGCGCCCGTTCAGACGGACCCGGGTATAGGCCCAGTCTGCCCGGCGCTCCAACTGGTTTACCTCGATGGGTACGGCGAGCCGGCGAGCCTGATGCACGGCCAGCAGCTCGCGCTTCTGCTCGGCTCGCGCCAGCTGCCAAAAGCCCAATCCCAGCAGCGACGGTAGCAGTGCCAGAACCAGCAGGCTGGGCAGCAGGCCGGGGCGAAAGGCGTTCATGGCCACCCCGCAAATGTACCGATCAAGCTGGGTATACTGCCTCTACCGCGCATTGCCCTTCCCCGGAGTTCCCTATGCTCAAGGTCGCGATCGTCATCCTGCTGCTGGCCACCCTGGTCAGCCTGTTCAGCGGCCTGTTCTTTCTGGTCAAGGACGAGGGGCGCAGTTCGCGCCTGGTCAACGCCCTGACCGTACGGGTGACGCTCACCGCGCTGACAATCGGCCTGATCGCCTGGGGCTTCTACAGCGGCCAGCTGGGCTCCCAGGTCACCTGGTAGCCGGTTCACAGCACATAGACGAAGGTGAACAGGCCGATCCACACCACGTCGACGAAGTGCCAGTACCAGGCCGCCGCCTCGAAAGCGAAGTGCTGGTCGGGGCTGAAGTGCCCACGCAGGATGCGTACCAGCATGACCGTCAGCATCAGGGCACCCAGGGTCACGTGGGCGCCGTGAAAGCCGGTGAGCATGAAGAAGGTCGCGCCGTAGATGCCCGAGCCCAGGGTCAGACCCAGCTCGTTGTAGGCATGGATGTACTCCTCGGCCTGGAACACCAGAAAGGCCGCGCCGAGCAGGATGGTCAGCGCCAGCCACAGCTTCAGCGGCTTGCGCTGGTTCTTGCGCAGGGCATGGTGGGCGAAGGTCAGGGTGAAGCTGGAGGTGACCAGCAGCACGGTGTTGAGCAGCGGCAGTTGCCAGGGGCTGATGATGTCGCTGGGCGCGGGATAGAGCTTGGGGTCCGGATTGTTGAGCAGCGGCCAGGTGTACTCGAAACCCGGCCACAGCATGTTGGCGATGCCCTTGTCGCCCTCGCCGCCGAGCCAGGGCCCGGCGAAGGTGCGCACATAGAACAGCACGCCGAAGAAGGCGGCGAAGAACATCACCTCGGAGAAGATGAACCAGCTCATGCCCCAGCGGAAGGAGCGGTCCATCTGCGCGCTGTACAGGCCGGCGCGGCTCTCCTTGATCACGTTGCCGAACCAGCCGAACAGCATGTAGGCCAGGAACAGGCTGCCGATGAAGAAGATCAGCGGGCCGTTGGAGTCCGCTCGCTCGGCCTTGAGGTCGTTGAACCAGGTGCCGACACCATAGACGGTGATCAGCAGGCCGAGGGTCGCGATGATCGGCCACTTGCTCTGGGCCGGAACGTAGTACTGCTCGTGACTCGACATTGTTGTGCTCCTTATGGAGTCGCCCGGACAAGGGTCGCCTGGGCGACAGGCGATTTACGCGCAGTGATATCGAACAGGGTGTAGGCCAAAGTCAGGTGCTTGACGTCCTCGGGCAGGTCCCGGTCGACGATGAAACGCACCGGCATCTCGATGCGCTCGCCGGGCTGCAGCACCTGCTGGGTGAAGCAGAAGCACTCGGTCTTGTGGAAATAGGCCGCCGCCTTGGACGGCGCCACACTGGGTACGGCCTGGGCGGTCATGGGCCGGTCGGTGGGGTTGTGGGCGACGAAGCGCATCTCGTTGCTCGCTCCCGGGTGCACCGTGAGCTCATCGGCCAGCGGGCGGAACTCCCAGGACATGCCGGCGGCGTTGGTGGCGAGGAACTGCAGGCGCACCTGGCGCCGCTCGTCCACCACCTGGGCGCCCTGGTAGGCGCCGGCGGTCTTGCCGTTGATGCCGAAGGCCTGGC
Source organism: Pseudomonas sp. MBLB4123 (assembly GCF_051904775.1). Taxonomy (NCBI): domain Bacteria; kingdom Pseudomonadati; phylum Pseudomonadota; class Gammaproteobacteria; order Pseudomonadales; family Pseudomonadaceae; genus Pseudomonas; species Pseudomonas sp. MBLB4123. The sequence goes on along the minus strand of NZ_CP196711.1, from coordinate 3,449,001 downwards.
ACATGACGTCGTAGATCGGCACCAGGGCGAAGCCGAAGCCGAACATGGCCAACACCACCAGCAGCAGGCGCTGGACCAGGCGACGGGTTCCCATGGCTTCGCTCATGCGTCTGCTCCTACTTCACGTCCGGCGGGGTCTGGAAGGTGTGATAGGGCGCCGGCGACGGCACGCTCCACTCCAGCCCCTCGGCGCCATCCCAGGGTTTGGCCGCCGCCGGTGCGCCGCTTCTGATGCACTTGATGACGATGAACAGGAACAGCAACTGGGTCGCGCCGAACATGAAGGCGCCGATCGAGGAGACCATGTTGAAGTTGGCGAACATCATGTTGTAGTCGGGAATGCGCCGCGGCATGCCGGCCAGGCCGACGAAGTGCATGGGGAAGAACGCCAGGTTCATGCCGATGAAGCTCATCCAGAAGTGCAGCTTGCCGAGGGTCTCGTCGTACAGGCGCCCGGTCCACTTGGGCAACCAGTAGTAGACCGAGGCGAAGATGCCGAAGATCGCCCCGGGCACCAGCACGTAGTGGAAGTGGGCCACCACGAAGTAGGTGTCGTGGTACTGGAAGTCCGCCGGGGCGATGGCCAGCATCAGCCCGGAGAAGCCGCCGATGGTGAAGAGGATGACGAAGGCCACCGAGAACAGCATCGGCGTCTCGAAGGTCATCGCGCCCTGCCACATGGTGCTGGCCCAGTTGAACACCTTCACCCCCGTGGGCACGGCGATCAGCATGGTGGCGTACATGAAGAACAGCTCGCCGGTCAGCGGGATGCCCACGGTGAACATGTGGTGGGCCCAGACGATGAACGACAGGAAGGCGATGGACGCCGTGGCGTAGACCATCGAGGTGTAACCGAACAGCGGCTTGCGGGCGAAGGCCGGGATGATCGAGCTGACCGCGCCGAAGGCCGGCAGGATCATGATGTACACCTCCGGATGGCCGAAGAACCAGAACACATGCTGGAACAGCACCGGGTCGCCGCCACCGGCGGCGCTGAAGAAGCTGGTGCCGAAGTGCACGTCCATCAGCATCATGGTCACGCAGCCGGCCAGCACCGGCATCACCGCGATCAGCAGGAAGGCGGTGATCAGCCAGGTCCAGACGAACAGCGGCATCTTCATCAGGGTCATGCCGGGGGCGCGCAGGTTGAGGATGGTGGCGACGACGTTGATCGCCCCCATGATCGAGCTGATGCCCATCAGGTGGATGGCGAAGATGAAGTAGGTGACGCTCTCCGGCGCATAGGTGGTGGACAGCGGCGCGTAGAAGGTCCAGCCGAAGTTGGGTCCGCCGCCGGCGCTGAACAGGGTGCTGACCAGCAGGCCGAAGGCCGCCGGCAGCAGCCAGAAGCTGAAGTTGTTCATCCTTGGTAAGGCCATGTCCGGCGCGCCGATCATCAGCGGGATCATCCAGTTGGCCAGGCCGACGAAGGCCGGCATCACCGCGCCGAAGACCATGATCAGGCCGTGCATGGTGGTCATCTGGTTGAAGAACTCCGGCTGCACGATCTGCAGGCCGGGCTGGAACAGCTCGGCACGGATCACCATGGCCATCGACCCGCCCAGCAGGAACATGGCGAAGCTGAACCACAGGTACATCGTGCCGATGTCCTTGTGGTTGGTGGTCAGTACCCAGCGCATCAGGCCCTTGGCCGGGCCATGGTGGTGGTCATGCGCGGCATGACCCTGGTCGATCACTGCACTCATGTCCTTACTCCTGAGCCTTTTTGAACGCGACGATGTCCTGCGGGGTGACCATGTCACCGAGCTTGTTGCCCCAGGCATTGCGCTCGTAGGTGATGATGGCGGCGAGATCGACTTCCGACAGTTGCTTGCCGAAGGCGGCCATGGAGGTGCCGGGCTTGCCGTTGACCACTATGCCGATATGGCCGTCGGCGGGACCGGTGGCGATGGCCGAGCCCTTGAGGGCCGGGAACATCGGCGGCAGGCCCTCGCCGCTGGCCTGGTGACAGGCCGCGCAGCTGGTGGCGTAGGCCTTCTCGCCGCGGGCCATCAGCTCCTCGAGGGTCCACTGCTTGCTGGTCAGCTCCTTCTCGGCGGCGGCGGCCTGCTGGCGCTCGGCCAGCCAGATTGCGAAGTCTTCCTTGGACTTGGCCTCGACCACCACCGGCATGAAGCCGTGATCCTTGCCGCACAACTCGGTGCACTGGCCGCGGAAGATGCCGGGCTCGTCGATGCGCGTCCAGGACTCGTTGACGAAGCCGGGGATGGCGTCCTTCTTCACCGCCAGCGCCGGCACCCACCAGGAGTGGATGACGTCGGCGGAGGTGATGAGGAAGCGCACCTTGGCTCCGACCGGCACCACCAGCGGCTCGTCGACCTCCAGCAGGTAGTGCGGTCCCTTCTCGGCCTGGTTGTTGATCTGCTCGGCCGGCGTGGTCAGGTTGCTGAAGAACTCCACGTCCTGGCCCAGGTACTTGTAGTGCCATTTCCACTGGTAGCCGGTGACCTGGACATCCAGCTCGGACTCGCTGCTGTCGTAGATGTCGATCAGGGTCTTGGTCGCCGGAATGGCCATCAGCACCAGGATCACCAGCGGCACCACGGTCCAGAGAATCTCCACCGTGGTGCTCTCGTGGAAGTGCGCGGGCTTCTGTCCCGCGGCACGGCGGTGCACCAGCATCGACCAGAACATGGCGCCGAACACCAACACGCCGATGACGACGCAGATCCAGAAGATGGTCATGTGCAGATCGAAGACTGAGCGGCTGACCTCGGTGGCACCGGGCGCTATGTTCACGCCCCACTCGGCCTGCGCCGAGCCCATCGCCAACCACAGCAGGAGGCCCATCCAGACTCGTGGATGTCGCATCATTGCGGGTTCCCCTTATGGTTCTTGTTATCCCGCCGGCAAAGCCTGCGGCAAAGGGATCGACTGCCATAACTGCTGGCGACAACTGTCGAAACCTCTCCGTGCCGAAGCCCGTCCGGTTCCATCAGATACAGCCTTTCGGGTTCGAGTATAGACGGCGACTTCTAGCTCGCAACGCGCCGAGGAAAATGTCCGAAGCCTTGTGCTAAACGCCACGGGCGGCCAATGGCCGGGCGCAATCGGCCCCGAGCGGATATAGCTCGCTCGCATAAGGATTAAAAAATTATGACAATTGCATCTGAGCTGCCGCTTCCGGCCAGCTAAGGTTCACGTCCATGTCCTCACATCAGGAGCAGTCATGAACACAGCCGCCTTGCGCGACCTGATACAACGCGCCCACCAACACGAAGCCGCCAGCGGCCAGCTGGCACGTCAGCTGCAAGCCCAACTCGACCGTCTGCACCCCTCCATTCGCCTGCCGAGCCAGGATGCCCTGGGCGTTCTCACGCGCTTCGTGGCGGCCTATATCGAGCAGGTGCCGGACGTGCTGGACGCCGCCCAACAGGTGGCCCGCGAAGCCGGTATCGAGGAGCGGATCAAGCCGGTACTGAAGGTCGCCGAAGAGTTCTTCCTGCAGCCGCCGGCGCTGATGCAGGGGCACGAGGGCCTCGACGGCCTGCTGGACGAGGCCTACCTGGCCCATCGCCTGGTCGAGGAGGTCAACGACCGCTATAGCGCCCACCTGGGCCGGCCGCTGATTCCGCTGGATACCACGGTGGCCAACCTGATCGCCCACCAGCTGATCGGCGAGCCCTTCGCCAACCAGCTGGACGGAGCCGTGCACCATGCCGTGGAGGGCATGCTCGACGCGGACAGCTTCAGCCAGGCCTCGGTGCGCGCCTACCGCGAGCGCCTGAGCGACCCGCAGACCGAGGCGGCCTGGCAGCGCTGGCCCTGCCTGTCCGGGCAACTGGGGGTCGAGCTGGTGCTGGACCCCTCCCGCGCCGCCAGCTGACCTCCGCCTAGCACGCCGCCGCAGTTCAGCCCTGGGGGTAACGGGCGCGCGGCGTGGCCATCGGCAGGGGGCCATCGTCGATCGGGCGGAACTCGCCCTGCTCGGCGTCGTAGGCGCGGATGGCGCAGGTCTCGATGTCATAGACCCAGCCGTGGATGAACAGCTGACCGCTGGCCAGCTTGGCCGCCACCGAGGGGTGGGTGGACAGGTGGTTGAGCTGGGCCACCACGTTCTCCTCGGTGAGGATGCCGAGGGTCTCATGGCCGCCGCAGCCGCAGTTCTCCTCGACCACCCGCAACGCCACCTCGCTGTGGCGCAACCAGGCCTTGACCGTCGGCATGCGCTCCAGACTCTCGGGCGCCAGCACCGCCTTCATCGCGCCACAGTCGGAGTGGCCGCAGACGATGATGTGCTGCACGCCCAGCGCCAGCACGGCGTACTCGATGGCGGTGGAAACCCCGCCCATCATCTGCCCGTAGGGCGGCACCACGTTGCCGACGTTGCGGCTGACGAACAGGTCGCCCGGGGCGCTCTGGGTGATCAGCTCGGGAACGATGCGCGAGTCGGCGCAGGTGATGAACATGGCGCGCGGGTTCTGCGCGGTGGCCAGTGCCTTGAACAGCTCCTCCTGCTGCGGAAAGACCTCGTGGCGGAAGCGCTTGAAACCGCCGACTATGGCATTCAGCGCCTCGTCGGCGCTCTCCGGCGCGGTACGTGCTTTCAAGGGAATGGCGTTGTGCTTGTAGGGCATTGCAGCTACCTCCTGCGGAAACGGTCGCGCGGTGGCGAAGGTGAAGATTATCGGTCTGCCATGCGGACAGCCGCCAGCCTCGACGAGTCACAATTTACAGCAATGCCAGCTGACCGCCCGGCGGGCAGAAGCGCGAGCAATCCAGTTCGAAACCCTCCCGGCGCTGCAGGCCGAGGCGCTTGCTGGCCACGGCGAAGCGCCGCGCCAGTAATTCGGCGAAGGCGCCCTCGCCGCGAAAGCGCGTAACGAAGCGGCTGTCGTACAGGGCGCCGCCGCGGCTCTGGCGCACCAGGCTGAGGACGTGCTCGGCACGCTGCGGATAATGCGCCCGCAGCCACTCCTCGAACAGCGGCGCAACCTCCCGGGGCAAGCGCAGGAACATATAGGCGGCGCTCTGCGCCCCGGCGTCCCCGGCAGCCTCGAGCAGACGCTCGAGTTCCATGTCGTTGATCATCGGAATCATCGGCGAGCAGAGCACCCCCACCGGGATGCCGTGGCCGCGCAGTACGCGGATCGCCCGCAGGCGCGCCGCCGGGGCCGCCGCGCGCGGCTCCATGATGCGTTTGAGTTCGTCGTCCAGGGTGGTCAGGCTGATCATCACCGCCACCAGGCGCTGGCGCGCCAACTCCGCGAGCAGGTCGAGGTCGCGTAGGATCAGCGCGCCCTTGGTGACGATGGTCACGGGGTGGCGGTAGTCCAGCAGTACCTGCAGGGTGCGTCGGGTCAGTTGCTGCTGGCGCTCGATCGGCTGGTAGGGGTCGGTGTTGGAGCCCAGGTTGATCGGCGCGCAGACATAGCCGGGCCGGCTCAGCTGCTGCTCGAGCAGCGCCGGGGCGTTGGTCTTGGCGATCAGCCGGGTCTCGAAGTCGAGGCCCGGCGACAGATCCCAGTAGGCGTGACTGGGCCGCGCGTAACAGTAGATGCAGCCGTGTTCGCAGCCACGGTAGGGGTTGAGCGAGCGGTCGAACGGCAGGTCCGGCGACTGGTTGCGGGTGATGATGCTCTTGGCGGTTTCCGCGCGCACCTCGGTGGCGCGGCTGGGCGGCACCTCCTGGAACCAGCCGTCGTCCTCGGCCACCGCGCGGGTCGGCGCGAAGCGGTTGTGCGGATTGCTGGCAGTGCCGCGACCGCGGGGCGGGAGGGATGCAGGCATGGCGGGGCTCCATTAACTGTATTTATATACAGTATATGCGGCTTTTCCCGCCATCGTTCGCCTTCCGCCGGATGGCGCTCTCAATCCTCGGCGGCGCAGCGCTCCAGCGCGTCGATGTCGGCGGCCATGATGGCGGCGAGGTGACGACCGATCTTTTCCACCGGCCAGTCCCACCAGGCGACTCGCAGCAGGCGCACGACCACTTCGTCGGCGAAACGCCGCTTAAGCGGCGCGGCCGGGTTGCCGCCGACTATGCAGTAGGGCGGCACGTCGCGGGTGACCACCGAGCGCGCGGAGACGATGGCGCCGTGGCCGATCTGCACACCCGGCATGATCAGGCTGTCGTAGCCGATCCACACGTCGTGGCCGATCCGCGTGTCGCCCTTGTAGGGGAATTCGTCCGCCGCCGGCGCGTGGCGCTCCCAGCCACCGCCGAAGATCTGGAAGGGGTAGGTGGAGAAGCCGGAGAGCTTGTGGTTGGCGCCGTTCATGATGAACTTGACCCCGCGGGCCAGGGCGCAGAACTTGCCGATCACCAGACGATCGCCGATGAAGGGGAAGAGGTAGAGCACGTTGCGCTCGAAGTTCTCGGCACCGTCCGGGTCGTCGTAGTAGCTGTAATCGCCGATCTCGATCTGCGGGTTGCTCACCACATTCTTGATGAAGCAGACCTGGGGAAACCCGGCCATGGGGAAGGGATTACGCGGATCGGGTCCCTGCATGCACGACCTCCTGCCGTTCACTGTCCGGCCATGCCTCGGCCAGCCGTCGCCGGCGTCCCGGGTCAGGCACCGTAGCGGCGCCTGACCCGCAGCTCGCCGGTATCGCTGACATGGGTCCCGCCGGCCAGTTCGAGCAGGCCGCTGGCGGCCAGCTCGCGCACGCGCCAGAACAGGAACATGTCGGTGGGGAAGAAACCGTCGCAACGGGCCATGACCTCGGCCAGCACGCGCAGCAACGGCTGCCACTGGACCGAGCACCATTGCACCAGACTGGCGTCGATGGCGTCGTGGTCCTCGCCCTGGAAGGCGCCGTCGCGCCAGCGGCGGATCGGCGCGCTTTCCGCCAGCGTCGCCCGCCACTGGGCGGCCAGCTGCCGCCGCCGTTGCGCCTCGATCGGTTGCGGTCGATAGAGCGCGGGCAGGTCTGCGGGCTCGACCATGGTCACCGAGCGGCGACTGGCCACGCCGCTGTCGCCCGTGCCGCAGGACACCTCCCACAAGCCCAGGCCCGTGCCCTCCAGCGCCGCGGCCACCCGCGCCAGCAGCAGCTGCTCGCAAGCGCTGTCGCCGTGCCAGACCGTGACCGGACGCTCCTGCTGCGCCAGGGCGGCGAGCCAGCGGGCATCGTCATTCAGGCCGCCGTGAAAATCCGGCACCAGCATGGCCTGGGGCCAGAGCGCCTGCCAGTAGGCCACGCGGGCGGCGCACGGGGGCTGCTCGATATCCGCCAGAGGTCCCACCGCCAGGTCGTCGCGCAACACCCGCAGCGCATCGTCGGCCCGGGCCCGGCCGAGGACCAGGGTGACACCTGGCACCGCCGCATCGCCGCATACCAGGTGCCACATGCTCCCTCCTCGGCCTACGCCTTACTCGCCGGGCTTGTGCAACTTGGGATTGGGGAAGAACTGCACCGACTTGACCTTGGGGTCGGCGGCCTTGGGCTTGAGGGCGCCGACATTGACCCGGGTCGGCAGCTCCTTGACCATCGAATTGCCGCGCGCATCCAGGGTGTCGGCATAGCCGCAGCGCACGCACTCGCGGTGCGGCACGCCGTCCTCGTCCCACATCTTGATGCTGTCCATCTCGCTGCAGGCCGGGCACACGGCACCGGCGATAAAGCGTTTCTTGGCATGGCTCATAGGCGATCCGCTTAAGCGGCCTCCTGACTCAGGCCGAGGTGACGGAGCAGGGCGTCGATACGCGGCTCGCGGCCGCGGAAATCGACGAACAGCACCATCGGCTCCTGGGAACCGCCGCGGGCGAGGATCGCCTCGCGGAAGGCACGGCCGGTGTCGCCATTGAGCACACCCTCCTCCTCGAAGCGGGAGAAGGCGTCGGCGGACAGCACCTCGGCCCACTTGTAACTGTAGTAGCCGGCCGCGTAACCGCCGGCGAAGATGTGCGCGAAACCGTTGGCGAAACGGTTGTAGGCCGGCGGACGCAGCACCGAGACCTCGTCGCGCACGCCCTCGAGCACCTGCAGCACGCTGCGGCCGTCGCCATGGTGGGCGTGCAGCTCGAAGTCGAACAGGCTGAACTCCAGCTGGCGCACCATCATCAGCCCGGACTGGAAGTTCTTCGCCGCCAGCATCTTGTCCAGCAGGTCCTGGGGCAGCGGCTCGCCGCTCTCGAAATGGCCGGAGATCAGCGCCAGGCCCTGGGGCTCCCAACACCAGTTCTCCATGAACTGACTGGGCAACTCGACGGCGTCCCAGGCCACGCCGTTGATGCCCGAGGCGCCGGCCTGCTCGACCCGGGTCAGCAGGTGGTGCAGGCCGTGGCCGAACTCGTGGAACAGGGTGGTGACCTCGTCGTGGGTCAGCAGTGCCGGCTTGCCGTTGACTGCCGGGGTGAAGTTGCACACCAGGTTGGCCACCGGGCTGATCAGCTCGCCGCTGGCGCTGCGGCGCTTGTCGCGGGCGCCGTCCATCCAGGCGCCGCCGCGCTTGTGGGCGCGGGCGTAGAGGTCGAAGAAGAAGCGCCCGACGTGCGCACCGTTCTCCTTGATCTCGAACAGGCGCACGTCCGGGTGCCAGGTGTCGAAGCCGGAGAGCTCCTCGATCTGGATGCCGTAGAGCTGCTCGACGATGGCGAACAGGCCGCTTAGCACCTTGTCGATGGGGAAGTAGGGCCGCAGGATCTCCTGGGAGATGCTGTAGCGCTGCTCGCGCAGCTTCTCGGCGTAGTAGCCGACGTCCCAGCTCTGCAGGTCCGCACAGCCCTGTTCAAGGGCGAAGGCGCGCAGCTCGTCCAGATCCTGGGCGGCGAACGGCTTGCTGCGCACCGCCAGGTCGCGCAGGAAGCTCAGCACCTGCTCGCCGGACTCGGCCATCTTGGTCGCCAGGCTCAGCTCGGCGTAGTTGGCATAACCCAGCAGCCTGGCCAGCTCCTGGCGCAGGTCGAGGATTTCCTGCATCACCGGGCCGTTGTCGTGCTGGCCGGCGTTCGGCCCCTGGTCGGAGGCGCGGGTGCAGTAGGCGGCGTAGACCTCCTCGCGCAGCGCGCGGTGGTCGGCGTAGGTCATCACCGCGTAGTAGCTGGGGAACTCCAGGCTGATCAGCCAGCCATCCAGGCCCTTGGCTTCGGCGGCCTGCTGCATCTGCGCCTTGGCCGACTCGGTCAAGCCGGCCAGCTGGGTCTCGTCGGTGACGTGCTTGGTCCAGGCCTGGGTGGCATCCAGCAGCTGGTTGGAGAAGCGGCTGCCGAGCTCGGCGAGCTTGCTCTGGATGGCGCCGAAACGCTGCTTGTCGGCCTCCGCCAGGTCGATGCCGGACAGGTGGAAGTCGCGCAGGGCGTGCTCGAGGATGGTCTTCTGCGCCACCTCGAAGCCGGCGGCCGCGGGGCTGTCGGCCAGAGCCTGGTAGGCCTGGTACAGCGCGCGGTTGTGGCCCAGCTCGGTCCAATACTCGGACAGCTTGGGCAGGCAGGCCTCGTAGGCCTGGCGCAGCTCGGCGCTGTTGCACACCGCGTTGAGGTGGCTGACCGGGCCCCAGGCGCGGCCCAGGCGCGCGTGCAGCTCGTCGAGGGCCAGCACCAGGCCGTCCCAGCTCGGTGTGCCAGACTGTTGCTTGAGGAGTTCGGCGATGGCCGCGCGGCTGTCGGCGAGGATGGCGTCGATGGCCGGCTCGACATGCTCCGGGCGGATGGCGGAATAGGGTGGCAGGTCGAAGTCTTGCAGCAGGGGGTTGTTCGCAGTCACGACTGAGGCACCTGTAACCAAGGGAGTTTCATGCTGGCCCGGCGCTGGCAAATAGCCTGCAAAGACGGGTTTCAGCGGATTTGCCGGCTATCTTAATTACAATCACCGCTCACCGCAGCTTAAGAGGTTTCTATCGTGGCGATTCGCAGTTATCAGCAGTTCACCCCGCAACTCGGCGAGCGGGTGTTCGTCGACGCCTCCGCCGTGGTCCTCGGCGACGTGGAGATCGGCGACGACAGCTCGGTCTGGCCGCTGACGGTGATCCGCGGCGACATGCACAGCATCCGCATCGGCGAGCGCTCCAGCGTGCAGGACGGCAGCGTGCTGCACATCACCCACGCCGGCCCCTTCAACCCCGGCGGCTACCCGCTGAACATCGGCGACGATGTGACCGTCGGGCACAAGGTCATCCTGCACGGCTGCAGCATCGGCAACCGGGTGCTGGTCGGCATGGGCAGCATCGTCATGGACGGCGTGGTGATCGAGGACGAGGTGGTACTCGGCGCCGGCAGCCTGGTGCCGCCGGGCAAGCGCCTGCAGAGCGGCTACCTCTATGTCGGCAGCCCGGCCAGGCAGGCCCGCGCGCTGACCGAGGAGGAACGCAGCTACTTCCGCTACAGCGCCGACAACTACGTGCGCCTGAAGGACCAGCACCTGATGGAAGGCTTCTCCTCCAACTGATCCCGCCCCGCACAAGGTTGTCCATGCACTACCAGAACCTCCTCTTCGACCTCGACGGCACCCTCACCGACCCGCGCGAGGGCATCACCCGCTCGGTGCAACACGCCCTGGTCCGCCTGGGCATCGAGGCACCGGACCCTGCCAGCCTGGAACACTTCATCGGCCCGCCCTTGCTGCAGTGCTTTATGCACAGCTATGACCTGGATGAGGCCACGGCCTGGCAGGCGGTCGGCCACTACCGCGAGCGCTTCGCCGCGGTCGGGCTGTACGAGAACCGGGTGTTCGACGGCATCCAAGCGCTGCTGGAGACCCTCAATGGCCAGGGCCGCAGGCTGTATATCGCCACCAGCAAGCCGACCCTGTTCGCCGAGCGGATCGCCGCGCACTTCGACTTCGCCCGGCACTTCCAGGCGATCCACGGCAGCGAGCTGGACGGCACCCGCACCGACAAGGCCGAGCTGATCGGCCATCTGCTGGCGGAGGAAGGCCTCGCGGCGCGGGACACGCTGATGATCGGCGACCGCAAGCACGACCTGATCGGCGCCCGGCGCAACGGCCTGGACGCGGCGGCGGTGGGCTATGGCTTCGGCAGCGCCGAGGAGCTGCAGGCCGAGGCGCCGACCTACCACTTCGCCACCCTGGGCGACTTGCGCCGGGCCTTCGCCGCCTAGGACGGGGTCGGCGCCGCAATGCCCGGTGCGTCAGGAAGAGCCGGGCTCAACCGTTCTTCTGGTAGATGATCTTCTTGGTGCCGTTGTCGCAGCTGCCGACCACCATGCTCGGGTCGTGCACCTCGTCGTTCGCCACGATCTCCAGGGTGTAGCTGATCACCCCGGCGGCCTGGATCTTCACCTCGATCTCCCGCTTCAACTCCTCGCAGGGCTTGGGCTGCGCCAGCGCGGCGGCGCTCAGCAGGCCCAGTACGGCTAGCAGCATCCATCTGTTCATGGTCCATCGCCTCTGGTCGCGAGACTCCTAGGGTTGGACCCATGGCGTGGCGGGCAAGTTCTGCTCGGCGCCCTGCAAGGCCTGCAGCGCCGCGCCTCGCTGCGGCGCCGGCAGGCGACCGAGGGCGGCGGCGCGGCGGTAGAAGGCCGGCCAGTCGCCGCCCACCTCGGCGTACAGCGCAGCGAAGGCCGGCACCCAGCTGTCGTACAGGCCGAACGGCAGCAGCTTGGCGTTGTTCAGCGGCGCCTCGATCCAGGCGTCGTAGCGGCCGACGCCGCCCCACTGGCGATCGCGCAGCGCCCGGTAGTCGCGGCGTAAGCGAGCGAACTCGGCCTGCTTGGCGGCGCGCATGGCCGGCGCCGGCAGGTCGCGGGCATACAAGGCGCGCAGGCGCTCGCGGCTGGCCAGTACCAGGGCGCTGAACTGTTCGCGCTGGCGCAGCAGCGCCGCCTCGGCCTCGGGCAGCCCGCGGGCCGCGCGCCAACGGCGCAGCCCCTCGCGCTCGACGAAGGTGGCGAAGGACTCGTTGAAGGCCGTGTCGCCGGGCACATACAGCCGCTGGTGGGCCAGCTCGTGGAAGATCACCGCCGCCAGACGCTCGTCGCTCCAGGCCAGCATGGTGTTGAGCAGCGGGTCGTCGAACCAGCCCAGGGTCGAGTAGGCCTCGACGCCGCCGATGTAGGTATCCAAGCCCCGTTGCTGCAACAGCGCCGCCGCGCCGCGGGCGCGGCCCTGGCGGTAGTAGCCGCGGTAGGCCACGCAACCGGCGATGGGGAAGCAGTGGGTCTCGGGTTCCACCGAGAACTCGGCGGCGGCGAACAGGTTCCACAGCACATAGGGTCGCCCCAGATCGGCGTACAGGCGATAGCTGCGGTTGTCCGGCAGGGCCAACTCGGCGCTGGCGAAAGACCGCGCCTGCAGCGCCAGGGCCAGGCGCTGACGCAGCGGCGCGGCGGTGGCGGGATCGGCCAGCAGATCCTCGACGGGCTGGCGCGCCCGCAGCAGCTCGAACTGGCCGGCGGCCAGCTGGCCGTAGTAGTCCAGGGTGCTGCACCCCCCCAACAGCAGGGCCGCCAGCAGCGGAACCCAGCGCCAGGCCGGGGAGTCGATAGAGTAGGGAGTGCGGCCTTGGGTCATGGCGTCCACGCTAGCGCATCGCGGCGGCTGCCTCCACCCCGGGATCGGCGTAGGCTGCATCCCACCATTCGATTGCGGAGCCCCTCATGCGTCGTCTCGCCCTGATCGCCAGCCTGTCCCTCCTCGGTGCCTGCGCCTCGCCGTTGCCGGCCCACGATCCGGGACTGGCCTGGGTCGAGCTGTACACCCCGCCCAGCGACCTGCTGATGGCCGACAAACTGGACGGCAAACGCCTCGACGACGGCCGCTACTTCCAGGTGACGCCCGGCGCCCACGAGTTGATCAGCCGCTTCCAGTTCGAGGTGCCCGGTGGTGGCGGCATCAACGTCATGGCCGAGCCGATCCAGCGCACCTGCGAGATTCGCGTGCGCTACGCCGACTTCGCCGCCGGCCAACGCTATCTGCTGGAGGCCCGATCCATGGTGACCAGCGCCCAGGCCTGGCTGTACGACGATCAGCGCAATGTCCTGGCCCGCGGCCGGGTACTGCGCTGCGGGGTGTTCTAGCCCGGATCACCCGCGCCGGTGCAGTTCGGCCAGCAGCTCGAAGGAGCGCAGGCGATCGTCGAAGTCGTAGAGGTCGCCGGTGAAGATCAGCTCGTCGGCATCGGTCTGCTCCAGCAACACCTCCAACTTCGCCCGCACCTTGGCCGGGCCGCCGACCACCGCCAGGCCGAGAAAGTCGCCCACCGCCTGCCGTTCGTGAGGCAGCCACAGCCCCTCCATGCTCGCCACCGGCGGGCGCTGCACCAGGCTCTGGCCGCGCAGCAGGGCGAGAATCCGCTGGTACACCGAGGTCGCCAGATAGTCGGCGCGCTCGTCGCTGTCGGCCGCCACCAGCGGCACGCCGAGCATCACATAGGGCCGCTCGAGCACCGCCGAGGGCTTGAAGTGATTGCGATAGACGCGCAGCGCCTCGTGCATCAAGCGCGGCGCGAAGTGCGAGGCGAAGGCATAGGGCAGGCCCCTCTCGCCGGCCAGCTGGGCGCTGAACAGGCTGGAGCCGAGCAGCCACAGCGGCACCTGGGTGCCGCTGCCGGGCATGGCGATGACCCGCTGCTCCGGGCTGCGCGGGGCCAGGTAGCGCTGCAACTCGGCGACATCCGCGGGGAAGTCGTCGGCGCTGCCGGAGCGCTCGCGACGCAGCGCCCGGGCGGTGAACGGGTCGGCCCCCGGGGCGCGGCCCAGGCCCAGGTCGATGCGCCCGGGATAGAGGGTGGCGAGGGTGCCGAACTGCTCGGCGATCACCAAGGGCGCATGGTTGGGCAGCATCACCCCGCCGGAACCGAGGCGGATGCTGCGGGTGCCGGCGGCTAGGTAGCCGAGCAGCACCGCGGTGGCCGAACTGGCGATGCCGTCCATGTTGTGGTGCTCGGCCACCCAGAAGCGGGTGAAGCCGAGGCGCTCGGCGTGCTGCGCCAGCTTCAGCGAGTTGCCCAGCGCCTGGGCCGGGCCGCCGTCGTCGCGGATCGGCGCGAGGTCGAGAATGGAAATCCTGGTCTGTGCTAGAACGCTCATCGGCCCGCCTGGTCGTAAACCCCTGCTGATCGACGCCGGGGCGGCGCCAATACCCGAGTGGCATAGTGGGGCTCAATGACGAGATTCCAAGGCCGACGGTCGGCCGGCGCAGTCCTCAGCTGTTGGCGATGCGGAAACCGACCTTGAGCGTCACCTGGAAATGGCCGACCTTGCCGTTCTCGATATGGCCGCGGGTTTCCACCACCTCGAACCACTCCAGGTTGCGGATGGACTTGGCGCACTCGGCCAGGGCGTTGTTGATCGCCTCGTCGGTGCTGACCGGCGACGAGCCGACGATTTCGATTTTCTTGTAGGTGTGATGGTTGGACATGGCGCTTGCTCCTCTGGACGATAGTTAAACGCTAGACGAGAAGTGCCGCCCTTGTAGTGCGGGATGGGTCGGCCGGGAAACGCTCAGCCGTGCAGCTCGCCGCGCAGCCACTCGGCCAGGCGCTGCGCGCGCTTGTCCAGTTGCCGCGCCGGCACCCAGAGGGCCAGGCGCGCCGGGGTCTCGACGAAGTCCCAGGGCGCCACCAGGCGCCCGCCGGCCAGGTCGTCGGCCACCAGCTGCTGCGGGGCGATGGCCACGCCGAGGCCGGCCGCCGCCGCCTCCAGCAGATAGTAGAGGTGCTCGAAGCCCTGGCCCGGCTGCAGCGCCGCGGGATCCAGGCCGCTGCTGGCCGCCCAGCTCGGCCAGGCCTGGGGCCGCGAGGTGGTGTGCAGCAGCGGCTCGCCCAGCAGCGCCGCCGCCGGCGCCCCACGCAAACGCTCGTAGTGCTGATAACGCGGGCTGAGTACCGGGCCGATGCGCTCGGCGGCCAGCTCGAAGACGCGCATGTCCGCCGGCCAGGGCGGCTCGGCGAACAGCAGGGTGGCGTCGACGCCGGGACGGCGCGGGTCCAGCTCGCCCTCGCTGGCCGACAGCTGCAGGCGCAGCTCCGGCAGCTCGCGGTTGAGGCGGTCCAGGCGCGGGATGAACCAGCGCGCCAACAGGCTGCCGGGGCAGGCCAGGACGAAGGGCGCCTCGGCCTGGCCCTGCTGCAGCTCGGCGCACACGCCGCGCAACCGGGCGAAGGCCTCGCCGCTGGCGTCACGCAGGCGCAGCCCGGCATCCGTGAGTTTAAGGCCGCGCCCCTCCTTGACGAACAACGCCAGCCCCAGGTGTTCCTCCAACGCGCGAATCTGCCGGCTGACCGCGCCATGGGTGACATGCAGCTCGTCCGCCGCCTGGCTGACGCTGGTCAGGCGCGCCGCCGCCTCGAAGGCGCGCAGGGCATTGAGCGGGGGTAGCTCCTGAGTCATCTGTGATATTTCCTGACAGGTTACGGCGATCTTATCGCTTTTGCCGGCGGCCACACAGCCGTATCCTGTGGCCATCGCCCAATAGCTCGCTCCCCCAGGAGAACTGCCATGACTTCTTTGTGCACCGGCCCCGACGCCAAGGGCCTGTTCGGCTCGTTCGGCGGCCAGTACGTCGCCGAAACCCTGATGCCGCTGATCCACGACCTGGCCGCCGAATACGAACAGGCCAAGGCCGACCCCGCGTTCCAGCAGGAGCTGGCCTACTTCCAGCGCGACTACGTCGGCCGGCCGAGCCCGCTGTACTTCGCCGAGCGCCTGACCGAGCACTGCGGCGGCGCCAAGATCTACCTCAAGCGCGAGGAGCTGAACCACACCGGCGCGCACAAGATCAACAACTGCATCGGCCAGATCCTCCTGGCCAAGCGCATGGGCAAGCAGCGCATCATCGCCGAGACCGGCGCCGGCATGCACGGCGTGGCCACCGCCACCGTGGCGGCGCGCTTCGGCCTGGAATGCGTGATCTACATGGGCACCACCGACATCGACCGCCAGCAGGCCAACGTGTTCCGCATGAAGCTGCTGGGCGCCACGGTGATCCCGGTCACCGCCGGCACCGGCACCCTCAAGGACGCGATGAACGAGGCCCTGCGCGACTGGGTGACCAACGTCGACTCCACCTTCTACCTGATCGGCACCGTCGCCGGCCCGCATCCCTACCCGGCCATGGTCCGCGACTTCCAGGCGGTGATAGGCCGGGAGACCCGCGAGCAGCTGATGGAGAAGGAGGGGCGCCTGCCCGATTCGCTGGTCGCCTGCATCGGCGGCGGCTCCAACGCCATGGGCCTGTTCCATCCCTTCCTCGATGACGCCGGGGTCAAGCTCATCGGCGTCGAGGCGGCCGGCCACGGCATCGACACCGGCAAGCACGCCGCCAGCCTCAACGGCGGCGAACCGGGCGTGCTGCACGGCAACCGCACCTTCCTGCTGCAGGACGACGACGGCCAGATCATCGACGCCCACTCGATCTCCGCCGGCCTCGACTACCCCGGCATCGGCCCGGAACACGCCTGGCTGCACGACATCGGCCGCGGCGAATACTGCTCGATCACCGACGACGAGGCCCTGGCCGCCTTCCACCAGTGCTGCCGCCTGGAAGGCATCATCCCGGCGCTGGAGTCTTCCCATGCCCTGGCCGAAGTGTTCAAGCGCGCGCCCAGCCTGCCCAAGGAGCACCTGATGGTGGTCAACCTGTCCGGCCGCGGCGACAAGGACATGCAAACCGTGATGCACCACATGGGCGAACTGGAGAACGAAGCATGAGCCGCCTGCAGAGCCGCTTTGCCGAGCTGAAAGAACAGAACCGCGCCGCCCTGGTGACCTTCGTCACCGCCGGCGACCCCAACTACGACGCCTCCCTGGCGATCCTCAAGGGCCTGCCGGCCGCCGGCGCCGACGTGATCGAACTGGGCATGCCCTTCACCGACCCCATGGCCGACGGCCCGGCCATCCAGCTGGCCAACATCCGCGCCCTGGAGGGCAAGCAGAACCTGGCCAAGACCCTGCAGATGGTCCGCGAATTCCGCCAGCAGGATCAGACCACCCCCCTGGTGCTGATGGGTTACTTCAACCCCATCCACCACTACGGCGTGCCGCGCTTCATCGCCGAGGCCCGGGAGTCCGGGGTGGACGGCCTGATCGTGGTCGACCTGCCGCCGGAACACAACGCCGACCTGTGCGACCCGGCCCAGGCCGCCGGGTTGGACTTTATCCGCCTGACCACCCCGACCACCGACGACAAGCGCCTGCCCACCGTGCTCGACGGCAGCTCCGGCTTCGTCTACTACGTCTCGGTGGCCGGCGTCACCGGCGCCGGCTCGGCCACCCTGGAGCACGTGCAGGAAGCGGTGGCGCGCCTGCGCCGCCACACCGACCTGCCGATCAGCATCGGCTTCGGCATCCGCACCCCGGAACACGCGGCGACCATCGCCCGCCTGGCCGACGGCGTGGTGGTGGGCTCGGCGCTGATCGACCGGATCGCCCACGCCGAGGACAGCGAACAGGCCGTGCAGGACGTGCTGAGCCTGTGCCGCGACCTGGCCGAAGGGGTACGCAGCGCACGCTGCTAAAGCCCACGCCACACAAAAGCCGCTGCTCCCCTGGGGAGGCAGCGGCTTTTTCATCCCGGCGATTCGGCTCGCGCCGTTTGCAGAAGCCGCTGGACGGGCAGCCTCGTGCAGCGGCGCCCATCCGGGCCACCCGCCGTTCAATCCAGCAGGAAACTCAGGCGCGCGTCGACCTTCTTGGGCGCTATCTCCAGTATTTCGGCGCTCACGACATGCTCCTGGACGAATGGATCGGCATTCACCCGCTCCTGCAACGCACCGAGCGTCGTGTTGTGGGCCAGGATGGAGCCGCCCAGGCTCGGCTGCAGGCTGCCGACCAAGAGAAACACGCCTTCATCGAAACCGCTCTTGAGCCATTGATTGTGGCCGTCCATCAGCCGAGCGGCCTGGCCTTGGTTCGCGGAAAACTTCAGTAGCACGACAAACATAGGATTCCCTCCCTGTGGCATGGGGGCTTGCCCAGTGCGCCGGCCAGCCCTGCGCCGAGCGGCGCCCCGGAGGCGAGCCCAGCGAGAAGCATAGCGCTACCCGGCCCCGCTGCTCGGCGCGGCCTCGGCGATCAGCAGGGCGATCTGCGCCCCCAGGACCAGGTCGCCGACCTTGCCGAAATGCTGCTGGCGGATGAACCCCGCCGTGTCGATCAGCACCAGGGTCGGCGTGCCCTGCATTGCATAGTCGCGCATGGTGCAGGGGATGGCCCCCTGCGGGTCCGGCAAGTCGACGGCGACCGGAAAGCCGATACGGTACTCGTGCAGGAAGGCCTCCAGGGCCACCGGCGTCATGGCCTGGTGGTGCTCGAAGACCGTGTGCAGGCCGACGACCGCCACCTGCTCGGGCGAGAAGCTGGCCCGCACCCGCTGCGCCTGGGGCAGGCCTTCGCTCACGCAGCCCGGACAGAGCATCTGGAAGGCCTCCAGCACTATCACCTTGCCGCGCAGGCTGGCCACGCTCGGCGCCTGCTGGGTGTTGAACCAGCACTGCACCTGCCACTCCGGTGCGGGCGTAGCTGAATGGGTCATGCCGCCCCCCTGCATCCGCCATAAAGAGAAGCCCCAGGTAGTTATAGGCCAGCGCGTGCATCCCGGCTTAAGGCGTGCCCGGCAGCAGCTCCGGCGCCTCGCGCTGCAGCTTGGCCTTGAGCATCTCCAGCTGCTCCAGGGCGGCGCGGGCCTCGTCCAGCTCGGCGGCGTTGCGCTCGCCGGACTGGGCGGCCTGTTCGATGCGTTCGCGGATCGCCGGGATCTGCTGCACGCCGCCGGCGTAGGCCTGGATCTGCGCGCGGCTGTGGCGGTCTTCGAAGGCCTGGTACTGCGCCGGGTCGGCCAGCACCGCGGCGGAGGGCCTCGGCCGTGGCTCGAACTCGCCCAGCGCCGGGCGGCGCGGATCGCCGCGTTCGAGCATGAGCTGCATCAGCATCTGGGCTTCCAGGGGCTCGAGGCTGGGCGCCGCCGCATCGGCAGGCGGCGCTTCGGGCGCAGCGGCGGCCGGCGGGGCAAGCGGCGCGGCCGCCAGCGCGGCGACTGACGCGACGGGGAGGGCGTCCGGCCAGGGCGGCGGCGCGGGCTCGGCCGCGCGGACCTGCGGCGGCGCACCTGGAGGGCTCGACTCGGACTCCACCCACCAGGCGGCCAGGGCCACCGCAGCAGCGCAGCAGAGCAGGGCCGCCCCCAGCCAACGCCTCACAGGCCCTCCACCTTGGCCTTGGCCAACAGGGCTTGCAGGCGTGCCTGCAGCTGGCTGGCCAGCTGCTCCTTGGCCACCGCCTGGTTGACCTCGTAACGCACGCTGGGGTCGCTCAGGGGCAGCTGGCGATCCTCGCGCTGGCGCACCCGGACGATCTCGAAGGCACCGTCGATCAGCATCGGTTGGGAAAGGGTGCCGGCCTTCTGCAGCAGGGCGGTCTTGTGCAGGAAGTCCAGCTGCTCGTCCTGGGGACGGATCAGGCCCAGGTCGCCGGGCGGCGTGCGGCTCTTGTCCTCGGCCAGGGAGTAGCGGCGCACCGCCTCGTCGAAATCCAGGCCGGCCTGCAGCTCGGCATAGACCCGATCGGCGCTGGCCTGGTCGGCCAGGCGGATATGCGCGGCCTGGACCCGGGCGACGTTGCGGTACTGCGCCAGGTGGCGCCGGTAGTAGGCCTCGGCGTCGGCATCGCCGACCTCACGGGCCAGCTGCTTGAGGCCGTCGGTCTCGTGGTGGAAGTCGCTGTGCAGGCCGATCTGGTGCAGGTACTGGTGGCGCACCAGCTTGTCGCGCACCAGCAGACGCAGGCCCTCGCGCTCGGCGGCGTCGAAGCCCTGCTCGGCCAGCTGATACCAGAGGTAGTCGCGCAGCACATGCTGGCGCACCTGTTCGGCGAGGTAGGCCAGGTTGCCCTGCTGCAGCTCGACCCGGCCCTGGACGTTGTCGCCCTGGTACAGCGCCAGCAGGTCGAGGCGCCGCTCGGCCTGGCCGGGGAATTGCCAGGCGATCAGCTGCACCTCTCGGGCCTCGTCCTGTTGCGCCGGGCTCAGCCGCAGGCTGTCGAGCACCACGCCCTGTTGCGGCGGCGCCAGCACCTGGCGCAGGCGCTCGGCACCGAGTGGCTGCGGCTGGCGCAGGAAGGGTCGCACGTCGTGATCGAAGCGGCGACCGTAGACCTGCTCGATCAGGTTGGCCGCCTCGACCGCCACCAACGCCTCCAGGTCGGCGCGGTAGCGGGGCTGCAGCTCCGCCTCCACCGCACGGGCCAACAGGCGGTTCTCCACCAGGCCGGCGCGCAGCTGGGCCGGGTCGGTATTGAGCTTGACCCGGGTCAGCGCCCGCTCGAGCAACTCGATGCTCTTGCCAGGCAGGCGTTCGCCGTCGATGCGCAGGTCCTGGCCGGCCAGGGCCGACAGGCAGATGCCCGTCAGCCCCAGCAGCACCAGCGCGCGGCGCAGGTCGACCCGCACCTCAGAGACCACCCTGGCCGTAGAAGCTGTTGGCGCCCTTGGTCAGCACGTTGACGGTGAGGGCGATGGACTCGGGTATCAGCTCCTTGGCCACGCGCAGACGGGTGGCGTAACTGGTGTCGTAGAGCGGCTCGGGATGCTGGTAGGCGACCTGGGCGGTCTGCGTCAGCAGGTCGCGCAGCGGCTTCTGCGGGTCGTAACGGCCGACCAGACTGGCCACCGCCGCCGCATCGCCCAGGCGCTCGCTGAAGTAGTGGTCGTCGACCCAGCCTTCCCAGCCGGAATGGCCGTTGCCCGAGGTGACCCAGGCGTGGTGCGGCTGGGCCACGTCGCCGGTGGCGTGCAGCGAATAGCCGATGGTCTGCAGCGAGGGCGCGGCCTTGAACTGGTCGAACCAGTACTTGGCCAGGTTGTCGATGGGCTGGAAGGCGGCGGTCTGGAAGTCGCCGTAGTGCTCTTGCCAGTCCGAACGGCTGCCCTGGCGGTAATGCGCCTCGGTGCTGTCGAAGTCGCTGCGCTTCAGCTCACGGTTGTACAGGTAGACCATGGCGTACCAGTCGACGTCGCCGCTCCAGCTGCCGTCCACCTTGCGGTAGCGGTAGTCGTAGCCGCCGTGGTCGTTGCCATGGGCATCGCCCTGGCGGGCCATGTTGATGAAGTGCCAGTAGGAGGTGTAGTTGACGATGGAGGCGGCGGCACCGGCCACCGGGGCGTGCTCGTAGCCGATCCACCAGCCGCCCAGGCGGGTGTCCTTGAAGTCGTCGACGTCGTAGGCGGCCTGGCCGAGGATCTCGCCGGCCTTGGCCTCGCTGCCGGCGGCGCCGACATAGAACTGGTAGGCGCGGCGCATCTCGGCGCTGGCGGAGGCGGAATTCATGAACGCCAGGGCGTCCTTGACGATGTTCTTGTGGGTGGGTTGCGACCAGGCGGCCGCCTGGCCGGCGCAGACGGCAAGGCCTAGACCAAGGGCCAGGGTGGAGATGGTTTTCATGGGCAGAGCGCTCTTTTGTTGTTGGAGTCGAGCATTACTAGCCGGCGTCGATGGCAAAACCATTGCAACGCCGGACTCCAACTAAAGCGCAGTCGGCATTCGCCCTACTACCCAACTAAGGTTGGGCCGGTCTAGACCAGACTCGGGCTTGTAGCCGAGATCGCAGGGCGGGCCAGGGCCCTGTCACTGCACCCTTTGCAGGCGCTGGGCCTGCTTCTGCTGGCGGTAGCTGATGGCCGCCGCCGGCACCGGGGTGACCTTGCCGGTTTCCAGCCAGCGCTTGAGGCGGTTGGCGTCGGCCATATGGGTGTACTTGCCGAAGGCGTCCAGCACCACGAAGGCCACCGGGCGCTTGGCCATGACGGTGCGCATCACCAGGCAGTGGCCGGCCTCGTCGGTGTAGCCGGTCTTGCTCAGCTGCACGCTCCAGTTGGGCTTGCGCACCAGGCCGTTGGTGTTGCGAAAGCCCAGGCTGTAGCTGGGCTTGCGAAAGGCCACGGTCTTCTCCGAGGTGGTGCTCAGCTGGCTGAGCAGGGGGTACTGCTGGCTGGCCTTGAGCAGCAGCACCAGGTCGTTGGCGCTGGAGACGTTGCGCTCGGACAGGCCGGTGGGTTCGACGAAGCGCGTGCTGTGCATGCCCAGGGCCTTGGCCTTGGCGTTCATCGCCGCGATGAACGCCGCGTAGCCGCCCGGGTAGTGGTGCGCCAGGCTGGAGGCCGCACGGTTCTCCGAGGACATCAGGGCCAGCAGCAGCATGTCGCGGCGGCTCAGCTCGCTGCCGATGCGCACCCGCGAGTACACGCCCTGCATCTCGACATTGTCGCGGATGGTGATCGGCAGCACCTGGTCCAGCGACTGCTTGGCGTCCAGGACGACCAGGGCGGTCATCAGCTTGGTCACCGAGGCGATCGGCAACACCAGGTCGGGATGGCTGGAATACAGCACCTGGTCGGTCTTGAGGTCGACCAGCAGGGCGCTGCCGGCGGCCAGCTCCTGCTGACGGGGGAGTTTTTGCGCGGCATGGCTGTTCGATGCAACTACAACGCAGCTGCACATCAGCAGCAGGCTTACTATCGAATGACGGATGTTCACGGGTGGCTTCACTGGCTGAGTGGGGAGACGGCGCAACGGCAGGTTGCGCCTCCGACAGTATAGGCAGTCGGTCGGCGCCCTTGCAGGGGCCCAGGGCCCGGCCGATCGCCTTTCGTCTGCCGGCGCAGACGGCGTCTAGCGCAACGCGTCCGCGCCGCCCAGTTCGGCCTTGAGCCAGTCGACGAACTGCGCAGTCAGGCGTTGGCGGCGCTTGCGCTCGGGCAGCACCACGTAATAGCCAAAGTCGGTGCGCGCCGCTTCGCGGCACACGCGACACAGCAGGTTCTGCTCGAGCAGCTCGTCGACCAGGTGGCGCCAGCCGATGGCCACGCCCTGGCCGGCGATGGCCGCCTGGATCAGCAGGGTGTAGTTGTCGAAGCGCAGGCTGCCGGGGTTCGGCGCCTCGGCGATGGCCAGGGCGCGGAACAGGCCGTTCCAGTCGAGCCAGCGCGAGCGGCTGTCCGGGCGCAGGTGCAGCAGCGGCAACTCGGCCAGGGCCGCTGGCGGCAACGGTCGTTGGCGGTCCTCGAGCAGCTGCGGGCTGCACACGGCGAAGGCCTCCTCGGCGAACAGCAGGTGCGCCTCGCCGTGCTTGAAGCGGCCGTCGCCGAAGGCGATGGCCACGTCGATCTCCGGCGGCAGCACGCCGAGGTCGCGGTTGGTGGTGATCAGGCTGACGTCCAGCTCGGGGTGGCGCTGGTTGAAGCGGTGCAGGCGCGGCATCAGCCAGTAGGCGGCCACGGCGAAGTCGGTGGCCACCTGCAGCACCTCGTGCTGCGGCTGGGCGCGGAGCGCCTCCAGGCCGTCGTCCAGGCTCTGCAGGCCGTCGCGCACGTGGCGCAGCAGCAGCTCGCCGGCCTCGGTGAGGACGATGCCGCGGTAGACCCGGTCGAACAGGCGGGTCGCCAGCTGCTGCTCGAGGCGCTTGATCTGCTGGCTGATCGCCGGCTGGCTGCTGCCCAGCTCGCTGGCCGCAGCGGTGAAGCTCAGATGGCGCGCGGCGGACTCGAACACCAGCAGGGCGTCGAGGGACAGCCCTTCGAAGTGCTTAAACATAAGTAGAACTTATCCGAGTCATGTCTTCCCGGCGGGTTTACCCGCTAGCCATGAGGCGCAATGATCGAGCCAGCAATTTCGCATAAAACCTTCATATGGAATACAGGCTCGCCATGAAACGTCCGAACATCCTCTTCATCATGGCCGACCAGATGGCCGCGCCGCTCCTGCCGATCCATGACCCGGCCTCGCCGATCAAGATGCCCAACCTGCTGGGCCTGGCCGAGGCCGGCGTGGTGTTCGACTCCGCCTACTGCAACAGCCCGTTGTGCGCGCCGTCGCGCTTCACCCTGGTCAGCGGTCAGCTGCCGAGCAAGATCGGCGCCTACGACAACGCCGCCGACTTTCCCGGCGACGTGCCGACCTATGCCCACTACCTGCGCCGTATGGGCTATCGCACCGCGCTGTCGGGCAAGATGCACTTCTGCGGCCCGGACCAGTTGCACGGCTACGAGGAACGCCTGACCAGCGACATCTATCCGGCCGACTACGGCTGGGCGGTGAACTGGGACGAGCCGGAGAAGCGCCTCTCCTGGTACCACAACATGTCCTCGGTGCTGCAGGCCGGCCCCTGCGTGCGCACCAACCAGCTGGACTTCGACGAGGAGGTGGTGTTCAAGGCCCGGCAGTACCTCTACGACCACGTGCGCATGAGCGCCGAGCAGCCGTTCTGCCTGACCGTGTCGATGACCCACCCCCACGACCCCTACACCATTCCCGAGGAATTCTGGAACCTCTACGAGGACGTGGAGATCCCGCTGCCGCGCCATACCATCGACCAGGCCGAGCAGGACCCCCACTCCCAGCGCCTGCTCAAGGTCATCGACCTGTGGGACAAGCCGCTGCCCGAGGACAAGATCAGGGACGCGCGGCGCGCCTACTTCGGCGCCTGCAGCTACATCGACAGCAATATCGGCAAGCTGCTGAAGACCCTCGAGGACTGCGGCCTGGCCGAGGACACCATCATCGTCTTCTCCGGCGACCACGGCGACATGCTCGGCGAGCGCGGCCTCTGGTACAAGATGCACTGGTTCGAGATGGCCGCCCGCGTGCCCTTCGTGGTGCATGCGCCGGGGCGCTTCGCCGCCCACCGGGTGAGCCAGTCGGTGTCGACCATGGACCTGCTGCCGACCCTGGTGGAACTGGCCGGCGGCACTGTCGAGGCGGACCTGGCGCTGGACGGTCGTTCGCTGCTGCCCCATCTGCGGGGCGAGGGCGGGCATGACGAGGTGCTCGGCGAGTACATGGCCGAGGGCACCAATGCGCCGCTGATGATGATCCGCCGCGGGCAGTGGAAGTTCATCTACTCTGAGAAAGACCCGCTGCTGCTGTTCGACCTGGTCAACGACCCACGGGAGCTGGAGAACCTGGCGGCCGCGGCCGAGCACCAGGAACTGCTCGCCGCGCTCCTCGCCGAGGCGCGCGGGCGCTGGGACATGCCGGCGATCCACCAGGCCACCCTGGCCAGTCAGCGCCGCCGCCGCTTCGTCGCCGAGGCCCTGACCCGCGGCAAGCTCAAGAGCTGGGATCACCAACCCCTGGTCGACGCCAGCCAGCAGTACATGCGCAACCATATCGACCTGGACGACCTGGAGCGCCGCGCCCGCTATCCACAACCCTGACACCCTGTTCCAGCGCCGGCGCAGCCATGTGCCGGCGGCAACACGTCACTCCACGCACAGAACAACAACCCTAGAGGGGAATGCAGGCATGAAAAAACTCAGCACAGTCCTGGCCGGCGGCTTGTTACTGGCCGGCGGCGCCTTCCACGCCCAGGCCGAAGACGCCCGCTGCGCCACGGTGACACTGGGCGACCCGGGCTGGAGCGACATCGCCGTGACCAACGGCATCGCCAGCTTCCTGCTCGAAGGCCTGGGCTACAAGGCGCAGAGCCAGACCCTGGCGGTGCCGATCATCTTCGCCGGCCTGCAGAAGGGCCAGGTCGACGTGTTCCTCGGCAACTGGATGCCGGCCCAGCAGGACAACTACGACAAGTTCGTCGCCAGCGGCGAGGTGGACCGGCTGGCGCAGAACCTCGACGGCACCGAGTACACCCTGGCCGTGCCGACCTATGCCTACGAGGCCGGGGTGAAGACCTTCGCCGACCTGGACCGGCACGCCGACAAGTTCGGCCACAAGCTCTACGGCATCGCCTCCGGCTCGCCGGCCAACGAGTCGATCCGCCAGATGATCGAGTCCGACGAGTTCGGCCTGGGCGACTGGAAGCTGGTGGAGTCCAGCGAGCAGGCCATGCTGGTACAGGTCGGCCGGGCGGTGAAGCGCAACGAGTTCGTGGTGTTCCTCGGCTGGACCCCGCACCCGATGAACGTCAACTACGACATGCAGTACCTGCGCGGCGGCGAGAAGTACTTCGGCGAGAGCGGCAGCGTCAACACCCTGGCCCGCAAGGACTACGCCAGCCAGTGCCCGAACGTCGGCAAGCTGCTGAGCAACCTGAGCTTCACCCAGGACATGGAGAACAGCATCATGGATCAGGTGCTGAGCAAACAGGCGAGCAACGCCGAGGCGATCAAGGCCTGGCTCAAGGCCAACCCGGCGGTGCTCGACGGCTGGCTGCAAGGCGTCACCACCCGCGACGGCGGCGACGCCCTGGCGGCGGTGAAGGCGCAGCTTTAAGCTGGCGGGAACATTTGGCGTAGGGTGGGCTTCGGCCTACCCTTCTCGCATGCGGTGGGCCGCAGCCCACCCTCCCACAGAACGACACCGATGCCGTTACCCAACCGCCAGACCCTGCTGCCCTTCCTCAGATGGCTGCCCAACACCAGCCGCCGCAGCCTCGGCAACGACCTGCTGGTGGGCCTGAGCGGCGCCATCCTGGCCCTGCCGCAATCCATCGCCTACGCCCTGATCGCCGGCCTGCCGGCCGAATACGGCCTGTATGCGGCCATAGTGCCGGTGATCATCGCCTGCCTGTGGGGCTCGTCCTGGCACCTGATCTGCGGTCCGACCGCGGCGATCGCCATCGTCATCTTCACCAGTGTCAGCCCCTTCGCCGCCCCCGGCAGCGACGAGTTCATCGCCCGGGTGCTGCTGCTGACCTTCGTCGCCGGACTGTTCCAGTGGCTGCTCGGCCTGCTGCGCTTCGGCGCCCTGGTCAACTTCGTGTCCCATTCGGTGGTGCTCGGCTTCACCCTCGGCGCCGCCGTGGTCATCGCCTTGGGCCAGCTGCCCAACCTGCTGGGCATCAGCGTGCCGAGCCAGGCCACGGCCCTGGCCACCCTGCTGAACATCGGCGAACACCTGCCGGAGACCGACTGGCGCGCCCTGGGCCTGGCCCTGTTCACCCTCGGCCTGAGCCTGCTGATCCGCCGGCTGTGGCCACGCCTGCCGGCGCTGTTGCTGGGCCTGGTCGGCGGCAGCCTGGTGGTCCTGCTGCTGCCGGAGCGGCTGACCGCCGGCATCGCCCTGGTCAGCGCCTTCGAGGGCCGGCTGCCGCCCTTCAGCCCGCTGCAGTTCGACCTGACCAGCCTGCTGCAACTGCTGCCGGCGGCCGTGGCCTGCGGCATGCTCGGCCTGGTCACCAGCCTGTCGATCGCCCGCGCCCTGGCCGGCAAGTCCCAGCAGTTCCTCGACGCCAACCAGGAGGTGCGCGCCCAGGGCCTGTCCAACTTGATCGGCCCCTGGTTCTCCGGCTTCCTCTCGGCCGGCTCCTTCACCCGCTCGGCGCTGAACCTGCAGGCCGGCGCCCGCTCGCCTCTGGCCGGAGTATTCTCGGCGCTGCTGGTGGCGCTGTTCGCCCTGTTCGGCGCCCGCCTGATCGCGCTGATTCCGCTGCCGTCCATGGCCGCCGGCATCCTGCTGATCTGCTGGGGCCTGGTGGACATCGCCGGCGCGCGGTCGCTGTTCCGGGTCAGCCGCGCGGAGTTCCTGGTGATGGCCCTGACCCTGCTGGCGACCCTGCTGCTGGAGTTGCAGACGGCGATCTACGCCGGGGTGCTGGCCTCGCTGTTCTTCTACCTCAAGCGCACCTCGCAGCCGCGGGTGAAGTTCTGGCAGGAGGGCGAGGAGGAGCTGTTGCGGGTCGAGGGTTCGATCTTCTTCGGCGCCTGTCACTACCTGCAGCAGCTGCTGCAGCGCAGCGACGGCGAACGGGTGATCATCGACGCCCACCACGTCAACTTCATCGACTACGCCGGGGTGGAGATGCTGCACCAGGAGGCGCGCCGCCTGCAGGCGCAGAACCGCAGCCTGGTGTTGCGCCGCGCGCGCCCCCAGGTGATCGAGGAGATCCACAAGCTCGAAGGCGCCGAGCGCTGCCCGGTGCTGTTCGAGGACTGAAGCCCAGAGTGCGCCATGGGCACCAGAACCGTGCCAGCCCAGCCGCGCGTGCCGCTGAGTCGGTGCGCGGGGCGCACCCTAGGGAATCAGGCCTGTTGCAACTGGCGACGCAGCTCGGCCAGCACCGGCGCGCTGTCGGGGCGCACGCCGCGCCACAGGCAGAAGGCCTCGGCGGCCTGTTCGACCAGCATGCCCAGGCCGTCGATCGTGCGCGCCGCGCCCTGTTCGGCGGCCCAGGCATTGAAGGCGGTGGCCTGGCGGGCATACATCATGTCGTAGCAAATCGTCCGACCGGGGGCAATCAGGCTCGCGGCGATCGGCGGCAGCTCGCCGGCCAGGCTGGCCGAGGTGCCGTTGACGATCAGGTCCACCGGCGCGTCGAGCCAGTCGAAGCCGCTGGCCACCAGCGGGCCCAGGTCGGCGAACTCGGCGGCCAGCTGTTCGGCCTTGGCCAGGGTGCGGTTGGCGATCACCAGGACCGCAGGCTGCTGCGCCAGCAGCGGCTCGAGCACGCCGCGCACCGCACCGCCGGCACCGAGCAGGAGGATGCGCTTGCCGCGCAGCTCCAGGCCGGCGTTGACCCTCAGGTCGCGCACCAGGCCGGCGCCGTCGGTGTTGTCGCCGAGCAGGCTGCCGTCCTCGCGCTTGCTCAGGGTGTTGACCGCGCCGGCGCGGCGGGCCCGCTCGCTCAGCTCGTCGGCCAACTGGAAGGCCTGCTCCTTGAACGGCACCGTGACGTTGGCGCCGCGCCCCTCGGCGAAGAAGGCCCGGGCGAAGCCGGCGAAGTCGTCCAGCGGCGCCAGCAACGCCTCGTAGCTCAGCGGCTGGCCGGTCTGCGCGGCGAACAGGCGGTGGATCAGCGGCGACTTGCTGTGGCCGATGGGGTTGCCGAAGACGCCGTAGCGGTCCATCAGTTCGCCCCCAGCTGCAGCCAGTCGCGGTCCTGCAGGAAGTACGCGGTCAGGCGTTCCTCCTCGCTGCCGGGCTCGGCCTTCCAGTCATAGCCCCAGCGCACCTGCGGCGGCAGCGACATGAGGATCGACTCGGTGCGCCCGCCCGACTGCAGGCCGAACAGGGTGCCGCGGTCGTAGACCAGGTTGAACTCGACGTAGCGGCCGCGGCGGAAGGCCTGGAACTCGCGCTGCTGAGCGGTGAAGGGGGTGGCCTTGCGCCGCTGCACGATCGGCAGGTAGGCCTCCAGGTAGGCGTCGCCGATGGCGCGCATGAAGGCGAAGCTGGTGTCGAAGTCCCACTGGTTCAGGTCGTCGAAGAACAGCCCGCCGATACCGCGCGGCTCGTCGCGGTGCTTGATGTGGAAATAGCGGTCGCACCAGGCCTTGTAGCGCGGGTAGACATCCGCACCGAAGGGCGCGCAGGCGGCCTCGGCCACCCGGTGCCAGTGCACGCAGTCTTCCTCGTTGGCGTAGTAGGGGGTCAGGTCGAAGCCGCCGCCGAACCACCAGACCGGCTCCTCGCCTTCCTTCTCGGCGATGAAGAAGCGCACGTTGGCGTGGGAGGTGGGCACGTGCGGGTTTTCCGGGTGGATCACCAGGGACACGCCGAGGGCCTCGAAGCCGCGGCCGGCCAGCTCCGGGCGATGGGCGCTGGCCGAGGGCGGCAGGCCGCTGCCGAATACGTGGGAGAAGTTCACCCCGCCCTTCTCGATCAGCGCGCCGTTCTCCAGCACGCGGGTACGGCCGCCGCCGCCGGCCGGCCGCTGCCAGGCGTCCTCGATGAAGTCGGCGCTGCCGTCTTCGGCTTGCAGGGCGGTGCAGATACGGTCTTGCAGGTCGAGCAGATAGGCCTTCACGGCCTCAGTACGGTCACTCACGGCGGCACCTTGGAAAACGGGTCAGGCCAGGCGGCGCACGGCCGCGGGGGAAAAATTGGCGGCCAGCATAACATCTGCCGGCGCCACCCCGCAGTTGACGCCGGTCAACGGCGAGGATTGGATAGGCGTCTGCGCGAGCCGCCGGCGACCTCGTCCGCCCGGCTCACCCCTCAGCCACAGGAGTCAGATATGGCCAAGCGTATCCAGTTCAGTCGCCACGGCGGCCCGGAAGTCCTCGAATACCTCGACTACCAGCCCGCCGCCCCCGGCCCCCACGAGGTGCGGGTGCAGAATCGGGCGATCGGCCTGAACTTCATCGACACCTACTACCGCAGCGGCCTGTATCCGCCACCGGCGCTGCCCTCCGGCCTGGGCACCGAGGGCGCCGGCATCGTCGAGGCGGTGGGCGCGCAGGTCGAACAGTTCCGGGTCGGCGACCGCGTGGCCTATGCCACCGGCCCCCTCGGCGCCTACAGCGAGCTGCACGTGCTGCCGGCCAGCAAGCTGGTCAAGCTGCCGGAGGCGATCGGCTTCGAACAGGCCGCCGCCGTCATGCTCAAGGGCCTCACGGTGCAGTACCTGCTGCGCCAGACCTTCGCCCTGCAGGGCGGCGAAACCATCCTGTTCCATGCCGCCGCCGGCGGCGTCGGCTCCTTCGCCTGCCAGTGGGCCAAGGCCCTGGGGGTCAAGCTGATCGGCACCGTCAGTTCGCCGCAGAAGGCCGCGCGGGCGATGGAGCAGGGCGCCTGGGCGTGCATCGACTACAGCCGCGAGAACGTCGCACAGCGCGTGCTGGAGCTGACCGACGGGCAGAAGTGCCCGGTGGTCTACGACGGCGTCGGCAAGGACACCTGGGAGACCTCGCTGGACTGCGTCGCCCCGCGCGGCCTGCTGGTCAGCTTCGGCAACGCCTCCGGCGCGGTCACCGGGGTCAACCTGGGCATCCTGGCGCAGAAGGGCTCGCTGTACGTCACCCGCCCGACCCTGGCCGGCTACGCCGATACCCCGGAGCGTCTGCAGGCCATGGCCGACGAGCTGTTCGCCATGATCGCCAGCGGCCGGCTCAAGGTGGAGATCGGCAGCCGCCATGCGCTGCAGGATGCCGCCCAGGCGCAGACCGCCCTGAGCGCGCGGCAGACCACCGGCTCGACCATTCTGCTGCCGTAAATTGCAGGATGGGTTACGGCGCGACAGGGATCGCTTGCTGTCGGTGAAGCCGATCTGTGCGCCTGACCCACCCTGCGCACCCGGACAGGCTCAGGCCGGCCGGATCACCTCGCCACTGCGCAGGTCGCGGATCAGGCTGGGATTCCGGCGCCCGCCCAGGGCGCCGCCGAGCACCTTGTCCAGCTGCCGCGGGAAATACTGCTCGACCCGCAGGCGCGATCGCGCCGCCGGCCGCCCGGCCGGGTTGGCCGAGGTCGACACCAGCGGGCCGGTGAGGGCGCACAGGGCCCGCACCAGGGGATGGTCGCTGACCCGCAGGGCCACGCTGGCATGGCGGCCGCTGATCCATTCCGGCAGACGCTGCTGGTGCGGCACCAGCCAGGTGTGCGGCCCCGGCCAGCTGCCGGCCAGGCGCTGCTGCCAGACCTCCGGCAGGTCCTCGAGGAGGAAGTCGAACTGCTCGATGCAGTCGGCCACCAGGATCAGGCCCTTGTCCACCGGCCGTTCCTTGAGCGCCAGCAGGCGCTCCACCGCCAGCTCGTCCCAGGGGTCGCAGCCCAAGCCCCATACCGCCTCGGTGGGGTAGGCGATGACGCCGCCCTGGCGCACCACCCGCGCCGCCTGTTGCACCTGCCAACTGCTGACCATCCACCGCTCTCCACCTGACGACTTCGACGCAGTGTATCCACGCCTGCCGCCGCTTGCGCAAGCCTCGCCATGCCTCAGTCGGCACGCCCCACCCAACGACCGCCTTCGCGAGCGATGCGCCCCTCCAGCTCCAGCTCGGTCAAGGCGGCCAGGACCTCGGACAGCGGCCAGCCACTGGCCGCAGCCAGGGCCTCGCTGCTGTGCGGGGCGGCGTGCAGCAGGTCGAGCAAGGGGTGGGGCTGACGCTCCGGCGCACCCGGCTCGGCGGCACCGGGCAGCGGCGCCTGCCAGCCGCGCAGGGCCTCGAGGATGTGCTCGATGCTTTCCACCAGGGTAGCGCCTTCGCGGATCAACTGGTGACAGCCGCGCGCCCCGGGATGGTGGATGGAGCCGGGAATCGCATACACCTCGCGACCCTGCTCGGCGGCCAGGCGGGCGGTGATCAGCGAACCGCTGGAGGGACTGGCCTCGACCACCAGCACGCCGAGGGACAGGCCGCTGATGATGCGGTTGCGCCGGGGAAAGTTGCTGGCCTGGGGCGGACAACCCAGGGGCAGCTCGGAGACCAGGGCGCCACCGCACTCGACGATCTCCGCCGCCAGCCGCTCGTGCCGCGCCGGGTAGATGTGTCCCAGTCCGGTGCCCAGCACCGCGACGGTCTTGCCGCCAGCCTCCAGCGCCCCCCGGTGAGCGGCGCCATCGATGCCCAGAGCCAAACCACTGGTGATCACGAAGCCGCCGCCGGCCAGGCTGCGGGCGAAGCTGCGGGCGCTATCCAGGCCGGGCCGCGAGGCGCGGCGACTGCCGACCATGGCCAGTTGCGGCCGCTCGAGCAGGCCGGGATCGCCGGCGACGAACAGCAGCGGCGGGGCGTCGCCCAGTTCGGCGAGCAAGCCCGGATAGGCCGGGTCGTCCCACATCAGCAGATGATGCTCGGGCGCGTCCAGCCAGGCCAGGGCGGCGGCGGCACGCTCGCGCACCTCGGCGCTGCGCCGCGGTTCGGCACAGGCCGCCGGCAGGCCCAGGGCCCGCCAGGCACTGGCCGGGGCGCTGAGGGCGGCGGCGGCACTGTCGAAGGCTGCCAGCAACTTGCGAAAACGCCGCGGCCCCAACTCCGGCAGGGCATGCAGGCGCAAACGGGCTTCGCATTCGGCAGGAGACATGCAGGGACTGCAAGATTGCGACATGCTGATCATCCTTGATCGGTCGCGCCGCGCCGACGGCAGCTAGCGGCAGGCAGAAAAAAGCCCCGCCAAGGCGGGGCTTTTTTCTGTTAGGGGTTGCGGACCTTGTCCAGTACCGCCAGTTGGCGGGTGGCACCGAGCACCAGGCCATAGCTGAGCTTGTCGTAGGTGCGGAACACCATCAGCAGGCCGGCCCGCTCATCGGGAATCTTCACCGCCTCGCCGGTCACCCGGTCGCGCACGGTTTCCCCGGTCTTGTACACCGCCAGCACGTTGCCCACTTCCAGGCCGTCACGGGCGCCCTTGTTCAGGGTGACCACGTCGAACTGGCCGATCTGGGTCACGCCGCGCGGCACGTCGAGAATCAGGCCGTTAATCGGGTTGGCCGGCTCGCTGGGCATGAAGGTCGAGTTGATCGCGCGCTCCTCGGTGGGGAACAGGCGGTCGCCCAGGCGCACTTCCTGGGTCGAACGGGTCAGGTTCATGGTGCCGATGTCGCCTTCCTCGGCGACGATCTCGCCGCCACCGATGTCGTCGGCGTTGATCCCGAGGAACTCCTGGGTCTCCGGGTCGACATAGGTCTTGCCCTGGCGGAAGATGCCGTACACCGGCGCGCTCTCGTCGAACTGGCCACGGGCATAGACGCGGTCGCCGGCGCCGCTGACCACGCGCTCGGCGTTGCCGGCGACCACATAGGGCGCCCCCTGGAACTGCTCCGGGGTATCGACGATGCGGTTGCTCAGCAGGAAGCTGTTGATCGCCTCCAGCGGAATGGTCGGGATGGCCTCGGCCATCGGCGTGACGCGCACCTTGGGCGACAGTTTGATGGTGCCGCGCGACTCGCCGCGATTGAGCACCAGACGCGGCTGACCGTCGACGTAGACCAGGCTCAGTTCGTCGCCGGGGTAGATGAGGTGAGGGTTTTCCACCTGGGGGTTGGCGTGCCAGATCTCCGGCCACTTCCACGGCTGACTGAGGAATCGGCCGGAAATGTCCCAGAGGGTATCGCCCTTGACCACGGTGTAACGGTCGGGGTGACCTTCCTTGAGCTGCACTTCGGCCTGGGCCAAGCCGCCTGCGGCGAGCAGCAGCAGGGCGAGTAGTGATTTCCTCATACGGTGAATCCCTTTATTATGTGTCTTCACGTGGAGCGCCCTAGCGCCGCGACTGAAACCCAGTGAAACAGCGGCGTGAAGCCGTTTTTCAATGCTGCTCATCATCTTAGCAGCGGATTTTGACTTTATTCCACAAGTGCATCACAAACCCAATTATGGCCATCCTGAACATCCTCGAATTCCCCGATCCGCGCCTGCGCACCATCGCCAAACCGGTGGACGTGGTCGATGACGCCCTGCGCCAGCTGATCGACGACATGTTCGAAACCATGTACGAAGCTCCGGGCATCGGCCTCGCCGCGACCCAGGTCAACGTGCACAAGCGGGTGGTGGTGATGGACCTGTCGGAAGACCGTTCCGAGCCGCGGGTGTTCATCAACCCCGAGTTCGAAACCCTGACCGACGAGATGGACCAGTACCAGGAAGGCTGCCTGTCGGTACCGGGCTTCTACGAGAACGTCGACCGTCCGCAGAAGGTCAAGATCAAGGCCCTGGACCGCGATGGCCAACCCTTCGAGCTGATCGCCGAAGGCCTGCTGGCGGTGTGCATCCAGCACGAATGCGACCACCTCAACGGCAAGCTGTTCGTCGACTACCTGTCGACCCTGAAACGCGACCGCATCAAGAAGAAGCTGGAAAAGCAACACCGCCAGCGGGCGTGACCCACGACTCATACAAAGGCTTGCCGCGGCAAGCCTTTTTCTTTAGCGAGAGCCCATGACTGAAGCACTGCGCATCGTCTTCGCCGGCACCCCGGAATTCGCCGCCGAGCACCTCAAGACCCTGCTCGACACCCCGCACCGGATAGTCGCCGTCTACAGCCAGCCGGACCGCCCGGCCGGGCGCGGGCACAAGCTCACCCCCAGCCCGGTCAAGCAACTGGCGCTGCAGCACGCTATCCCCGTCTACCAGCCGCAGAGCCTGCGCGACCCGGCGGCCCAGGCCGAACTGGCGGCGCTGGCGCCCGACCTGATGGTGGTGGTGGCCTACGGCCTGATCCTGCCGCAGGCGGTGCTCGACATCCCGCGCCTGGGCTGCATCAACAGCCACGCCTCGCTGCTGCCGCGCTGGCGCGGCGCCGCGCCCATCCAGCGCGCCATCGAAGCCGGCGACGACGAGAGCGGGGTGACGGTGATGCGCATGGAGGCCGGCCTGGACACCGGGCCGATGCTGCTCAAGGTCGGCACGCCCATCGCCGCCGACGACACCGGCGGCAGCCTGCATGACCGTCTCGCCGTCCTCGGCCCCCGGGCCGTGGTCGAGGCCATCGCCGGCCTGGCCGATGGCACCCTGATTGGCGAGGTGCAGGACGACGGCCTGGCCACCTACGCACACAAGCTGAACAAGGACGAGGCGCGCCTCGACTGGACGCGTCCGGCAGAGGAACTGGAACGCCTGATCCGCGCCTTCAACCCCTGGCCGATCTGCCACAGCACCCTCGCCGGGGCACCGCTCAAGGTCCTCGCCGCCCAGCTGGCGGACGGCCGCGGCGCACCGGGGCAGATACTCGCCGCCAGCAAGGACGGCCTGACGGTCGCCTGTGGCGAGGCGGCCCTGCGCTTGACGCGCCTGCAACTGCCGGGGGGCAAGGCCCTGGACTTCGCCGACCTGTACAACAGCCGCCGCGAGCAGTTCGCCATCGGCGCGGTGCTCGGCCAGTGAACCCGCGCCTGGCCGCCGCCCGCGCCCTGGCCAGCGTGCTCGGCGGCAAGGCCTCCCTGGGCAGCAGCCTGCCGCCGCTGCTGGACAAGGTCGCGCCGCGCGACCGCGGCCTGGCCCAGGATCTGGCGTTCGGCACCGCCCGCTGGCAACCGCGCCTGGCCCTGCTGGCCGACAAGCTGTTGCAGAAACCCTTCAAGGCCACCGACCGCGACCTCGAAGCCCTGCTGCTGATCGGCCTGTACCAGTTGCTCTACACGCGCATCCCGGCCCACGCGGCAATCGGCGAGACGGTGGGCTGCGCCGACAAGCTGAAGAAGTCCTCGGCCAAGGGCCTGCTCAATGCCGTGCTGCGCCGCGCCCAGCGCGAGGGCGAGACCATCATCGCCAGCCTCGACCGCGACCCGGTGCTGCACAGCGCCCATCCGCGCTGGCTGCAGAAGGCCCTCAAGGCCCACTGGCCGGAGCACTGGCAGGCCATCTGCGCGGCCAACAACGCCCATCCGCCGCTGATCCTGCGGGTCAACCGGCGCCATGGCAGCCGCGATGACTACCTGACCGAATTGCGCACGGCGGGGATCGAAGCCGAGCCCTGTGCCTACAGCCGCGACGGCATCCGTCTGCTCCAGGCCTGCGACGTGACCGGCCTGCCGGGCTTCGCCGAAGGCCGGGTCAGCGTGCAGGACGAAGCCGCCCAGCTGGCTGCCGAGCTGCTCGAGCTGGCCCCGGGACAGCGCGTGCTGGATGCCTGCTGCGCGCCGGGCGGCAAGACCTGCCACCTGCTCGAAGCCCAGCCGGAGCTGGCCGCGGTGGTGGCGGTGGACCTGGAGGAAAAGCGCCTGGTGCGGGTGCGCGAAAATCTCGGGCGCCTCGGCCTGCAGGCCGAGCTGATCGCCGCCGACGCCCGCGCCGTCGACGCCTGGTGGGACGGCCAGGCCTTCCAGCGCATCCTGCTGGATGCGCCCTGTTCGGCTACCGGGGTGATCCGCCGTCATCCGGACATCAAGCTGACCCGCCAGGCCGCGGACATCCCCGCCCTGGCCCAGTTGCAGGGCGAGCTGCTGGACGCCCTGTGGCCGACCCTGGCGGTCGGCGGCATGCTGCTCTACGCCACCTGCTCGACCCTGCCGACGGAGAACACCGAGGTGATCGCCGCCTTCCTCGCCCGTACCCCCGGTGCCCGCGAGCTGGCCATCGCCGGCCCCTTCGGCCTGCAACAGCCCCACGGCCGCCAACTGCTCGCCCAGACGGACGGCCATGACGGCTTCTACTATGCCAAGCTGATCAAGATCGCCGCCGCTCGCGGCTGAGGAACAGAGATGAAGATCATCATTCTCGGCGCCGGCCAGGTCGGTGGCACCCTGGCCGAACACCTGGCCAGCGAGGCCAACGACATCACCGTGGTCGACACCGACAGCGACCGCCTGCGCGAGCTGGGCGACCGCCTGGACATCCGCACGGTGCAGGGCCGCGGCTCGTTTCCCGCGGTGCTGCGCCAGGCCGGTGCCGACGACGCCGACATGCTGGTGGCGGTGACCAACAGCGACGAAGTCAACATGATCGCCTGCCAGGTGGCCTACACCCTGTTCCACACCCCGACCAAGATCGCCCGGGTGCGCGAGGCCGCCTACCTGACCCGCAGCGGCCTGTTCAACAACGAGTCGATCCCGGTGGACGTGCTGATCAGCCCGGAACAGGTGGTGACCAACTACATCAAACGCCTGATCGAGTACCCCGGTGCCCTGCAGGTGATCGACTTCGCCGAGGGCAAGGCCCAGCTGGTGGCGGTCCGCGCCTACTACGGCGGCCCGCTGGTCGGCCAGCAGCTAAAGCAGCTGCGCGAGCACATGCCCAACGTGGACACCCGGGTGGCGGCGATCTTCCGCCGCAACCGGCCGATCATGCCCAAGGGCGATACGGTGATCGAGGCCGACGATGAGGTGTTCTTCATCGCCGCCAAGGCCCACATCAGGGCGGTGATGAGCGAGATGCGCCGCCTGGAGGACAGCTACAAGCGGGTGGTGATCGCCGGCGGCGGGCATATCGGCGAACGCCTGGCCGAGGCCATCGAGAGCCGCTACCAGGTGAAGATCATCGAGATGAACCCGGCGCGCTGCCGCTACCTCTCGGAGAACCTGGACAGCACCGTGGTGCTGCAGGGCAGCGCCTCGGACCGCGACCTGCTGGTGGAGGAGAACATCAACGATGCCGACATCTTCCTGGCCCTGACCAACGACGACGAGGCCAACATCATGTCCTCGCTGCTGGCCAAGCGCCTCGGCGCGCGCAAGGTGATGACCATCATCAACAACCCGGCCTATGTCGACCTGGTCCAGGGCGGCGAGATCGACATCGCCATCAGCCCGCAGCTGGCCACCATCGGCACCCTGCTGACCCATGTGCGCCGCGGTGACATCGAGAGCGTGCACTCGCTGCGCCGCGGTGCGGCCGAGGCCATCGAGGCCATCGCCCACGGCGACGCCAAGTCGAGCAAGGTGGTCGGGCGCATGATCGAGGAGATCGCCCTGCCGCCGGGCACCACCATAGGCGCGATCATCCGCGACGAGGAGGTGCTGATCGCCCACGACGACACGGTGATCGAGTCCGGCGACCACGTGATCCTGTTCCTGGTCGACAAGAAATACATCCGTGCGGCGGAAAGCCTGTTCCAGGTCGGGCTAACCTTCTTCTAAGAAGCACGCCCCCGTCGTCCACCCAACCGCGAGCCGGAGTCACCATGCTGGAATCCCTGGAAAAAATGCTGGCCCAGGGCATGGACAATGCCCTGCTGCGCTTCGGCCTGGGCAAGGGCTACCTGGACGCCGGCGAGTTCGCCCGCGCCGCCGAGCACTTCCAGCGCTGCGTGGAGCACGACCCCAATTACTCCGCGGCCTGGAAGCTGCTCGGCAAGGCGCAGCTGGAACTGGGCGACCGCCAGGCAGCCGAGCGGGCCTGGCAGCAGGGCATCGCCGCGGCCCAGGGCCACGGCGACAAGCAGGCGGAAAAGGAGATGACGGTGTTCCTCAAACGCCTGCAGCGGCAGAGTTCCGCCGACTGAGGCTCAGTCCTCGACGAAGCGCAGGCCGACCCCCTCGGCATCCACGCGCATCACCTCCATCTGCAGCACCGGCGCCTCGATCGGCAGGTCCTGGACCTGCCCGGTGACCCGGGTGCCGGCAACCAGCTCGGTGAGCTGCGGGTGCTTGACGTACACCCCGCCATCGGACAGGTCGCGGGTCTGCGCCACCAGTTCACCGAAGCTCGGATGACAGATCTTGATCCGGCATTTCATCGACGTACGCACATGCTGACGCTGGTTGGACATGGCTGCTGCGATCCTCGACAGGGGCTGTGGAAATGACTCATGCAGAGTGCCTGTCGGCCCCGGCGGGCGCGACAGGAAAACCTCGAAGCGCTGCGCGCCGCTAGTACCACTTCGGCTCGCCGTCGGGGCGCTTCTTGAAGCGCTTCATGCTCCACATGTACTGGCTCGGGTAAGCACGCACGTAGCGCTCGATCACCGCGCTCATGGCGGCCACGCCTTCGGCGACATCCTCGCTGTACATGCCTTCCGGCGCGGCCTCGAGTATGACCTTGTAGCCGCTGCCGTCGGCCAGGCGCAGGGCGTGCAGGAACACCCCCTGAGCCTTGCCGCCGGCGAGCATGCCGGGGACGAACTTGCTGGTCAGGGTGGGCACGCCGCAGAAGGGCACGAACACGCCGGAGGACAGGCTCGGCTCCGGGTCGGCGGGAATGCCCACGGCGCCGCCGCGGCGCACCTCCTTGATGACGCTGAGAATGCCTTCCTTGGTCGAGGGCGCCACGCGGTTGCCCATCTGCACCCGCTGCCTGGCCAGCAGCTCGTCCACCGCCTTGAGCTTGGGCGGGCGGTAGAAGATGACCGGCTTGCACTGGGCGCAGTAGAAGTGGTTGAGCACCTCCCAGTTGCCCAGGTGGCTGGTGATGCCGACCACCCCCTGGCCCGAGGCCAGGGCCTGCTGCAGCACCTCCAGACCCTCCACCTCGCGCACCAGGGCCAGGGACCTGTGCGCCGGCCAGACCCAGGCGCAGGCGCTTTCGGTCAGGGTCTTGCCGATGCCTTGCAGGGTCTCGCGCAACAGGCGCTGGTGGGCGGCCGCGTCCAGCTCCGGGAAGCACTTGCGCAGGTTGGTGCTGGCGACGCGGCGCGAGCCGTTGGGCAGCTTCCACATCAGCCAGCCGATGGCGCCGCCCAGTGCTTGCACGGCGCGCCAGGGCAGTAGGGCGAGCAGGCGCAGGAAGCCCACCACCAGCGCACCTTTGAGCTTCTCCACAGGCAACTCCCGACAATCGCAAAGCGCCTATTGTAACCAAGCCACGCCCTGCCATGCAGCCGCGGGTGGCGTGGCGCGGCCTCGCTCAGTCCGCCGCCAGCACGGCGTAGCGGTCGCAGTCGGTGGTGTGGTCCATGACCATGCCGGCGGCCTGCATGTAGGCGTAGCAGATGGTCGGGCCGACGAAGGTGAAGCCGGCCTGCTTCAGCGCGCGGCTCATGGCCTCGGCCTCGGCGGTGACCGCCGGCACCTCGCCGCGGACGGCGAAGTGGTTGACCTTCGGCGCACCGCCGACGAAGGACCAGAGCAGCGCCACCGGGTCGTCGAGCCTCAGCCAGGCCTGGGCGTTCTGCCGCGCGGCCCGGAGTTTGAGGCGGTTGCGGATGATCCCCGGGTCCTGCATCAGCGCCTCGATCTCCTCGTCGCTCAGCTGCGCCAGGCGCTGCGGATCGAAGTCGAACAGCACCTGGCGATAGCGCGCGCGCTTCTTCAGCACGGTGATCCAGGACAGGCCAGCCTGAAAGCCTTCCAGCAGCAGCAGCTCGAACAGGGCCCGGGGGTCGCGCTGCGGCACCCCCCATTCCCGATCGTGGTAAGCCTGATAGAGGGGGTCGTCGGTGCACCAGAAGCAGCGTGGCATAGGGCCTTCCCGGGCGGTGGAGGGCGGACGGATTGGGGTATACTCCCAAGTTTTCCGTCGCAGCCTCAACAGGTGAATTTTTCGTGAGCCAGACTACGCCTGCCGTGCGCACCTTCCAAGACCTGATCCTGACCCTGCAGCAGTACTGGGCCGAACAGGGCTGCGTGGTGCTGCAGCCCTACGACATGGAAGTGGGCGCCGGCACCTTCCACACCGCCACCTTCCTGCGCGCCGTCGGCCCGGAATCCTGGAACGCCGCCTACGTGCAGCCGAGCCGCCGCCCCACCGACGGCCGCTACGGCGAGAACCCCAACCGCCTGCAGCACTACTACCAGTTCCAGGTGGTCCTTAAGCCCAACCCGGAGAACTTCCAGGAACTGTACCTGGGTTCGCTCGCGGCCATCGGCATCGACCCGCTGGTGCACGACATCCGCTTCGTCGAGGACAACTGGGAGTCGCCGACCCTCGGCGCCTGGGGCCTGGGTTGGGAAATCTGGCTCAACGGCATGGAAGTCACCCAGTTCACCTACTTCCAGCAGGCCGGCGGCATCGAGTGCTACCCGGTGACCGGCGAGATCACCTACGGCCTGGAGCGCCTGGCCATGTACATCCAGGGCGTCGACTCGGTGTACGACCTGGTGTGGACCGACGGCCCATTCGGTAAGGTCACCTACGGCGACGTGTTCCACCAGAACGAGGTGGAACAGTCCACCTACAACTTCGAACACGCCAACGTCGACAAGCTGTTCGAGCTGTTCGACTTCTACGAGAGCGAGGCCAACCGCCTGATCGAGCTGGAGCTGCCGCTGCCGACCTACGAGATGGTGCTTAAGGCCTCGCACACCTTCAACCTGCTCGACGCCCGCCGCGCCATCTCGGTGACCGAACGCCAGCGCTACATCCTGCGCGTGCGCACCCTGGCCCGCGCCGTGGCGCAGAGCTACCTGCAGGCGCGGCGCAAACTCGGCTTCCCCATGGCCACCCCCGAACTGCGTGACGAAGTACTGGCCAAGCTGGAGGCTGCAGAATGAGTGCATTGGATTTCCTCGTCGAACTGGGCACCGAAGAGCTGCCGCCCAAGGCCCTGAAGAGCCTCGGCGAGGCCTTCCTCGCCGGCATCGAGAAGGGCCTCAAGGCCGCCGGCCTCGACTACCGGGCCTGCCGGTTCTATGCCGCGCCGCGCCGTCTGGCCGTGCAGATCGACCAGCTGGCGACCCAGCAGCCCGATCGCAGCCATAACCTCGACGGCCCGCCGCTGCAGGCCGCCTTCAATGCCGAAGGCCAACCGACCCAGGCGGCCCTGGGCTTCGCCAAGAAATGTGGCGTGGAACTCGCCGAGATCGACCAGAGCGGTCCCAAGCTGCGCTATACCCAGCGCATTCCCGGCCAACCGGCCAGCGCGCTGCTGCCGGCGATCGTCGAGGCCTCGCTGAACGAGCTGCCGATTCCCAAGCGCATGCGCTGGGCGGCGCGGCGCGACGAGTTCGTGCGCCCGACCCAGTGGCTGGTGATGCTGTTCGGCGACGAGGTGATCGACTGCAAGATCCTCGCCCAGAAGGCCGGCCGCGAGTCCCGCGGCCATCGCTTCCACAGCCCGGCCAAGGTGCGCATCAGCAGTGCCGGCACCTACCTGGAAGACCTGCGCAGCGCCTACGTGCTGGCCGACTTCGCCGAGCGCCGCGAGCTGATCGCCCGGCGCGTCGCCGAGTTGGCCGCCGAGCAGCGGGGCAGCGCCATAGTGCCGCCGGCGCTGCTGGATGAGGTCAGCGCCCTGGTCGAATGGCCGGTGCCGCTGGTCTGCTCCTTCGAGGAACGCTTCCTCGCCGTGCCCCAGGAAGCCCTGATTACCACCATGCAGGACAACCAGAAGTACTTCTGCCTGCTGGATGCCGGCGGCAAGCTGCTGCCGCGCTTCATCACCGTGGCCAACGTCGAGAGCAAGGACCCGGCGCAGATCGTCGCCGGCAACGAGAAGGTGGTGCGCCCGCGCCTGACCGACGCCGAGTTCTTCTTCAAGCAGGACCAGAAGCAGCCGCTGGAGCACTTCAACCAGCGCCTGGCGAACGTGGTGTTCCAGGCCCAGCTCGGTTCCGTGTTCGAGAAGGCCCAGCGCGTTTCCAAACTCGCCGCCTTTATCGCCGAGCGGGTCGGCGGCGACGCCGAGCGCGCGGCGCGCGCCGGCATCCTGTGCAAGTGCGACCTGGCCAGCGAGATGGTCGGAGAGTTCCCCGAGATGCAGGGCATCGCCGGCTACTACTACGCCAAGCATGACGGCGAGGCCGAAGACGTCGCCCTGGCGCTGAACGAGCAGTACATGCCGCGTGGCGCCGGCGCCGAGTTGCCGAGCACCCTGACCGGCGCCGCGGTGGCCCTGGCCGACAAGCTCGACACCCTGGTCGGCATCTTCGGCATCGGCATGCTGCCCACCGGCAGCAAGGACCCCTACGCCCTGCGTCGCGCGGCCTTGGGCGTGCTGCGCATCCTCATCGAGAAGGGCCTGGACCTGGACCTGAACGAGGCCGTGACGTTCGCTATCGGGCAGTTCGGCGACAAGGTCAAGGCAGAAGGCCTGGCCGGCCAGGTGCTGGACTTCGTCTTCGACCGCCTACGCGCGCGCTACGAGGACGAAGGCGTGGACGTGGCCGTGTACCAGTCGGTACGTGCCCTCGGCCCCAGCGCGCCGTTGGACTTCGACCAGCGCGTGCAGGCGGTGCAAGCCTTCCGCGCGCGCAGCGAGGCCGAGGCCCTGGCCGCGGCGAACAAGCGGGTGT
Source organism: Pseudomonas sp. MBLB4123 (assembly GCF_051904775.1). Lineage (NCBI taxonomy): Bacteria > Pseudomonadati > Pseudomonadota > Gammaproteobacteria > Pseudomonadales > Pseudomonadaceae > Pseudomonas > Pseudomonas sp. MBLB4123. The sequence continues at coordinate 3,405,925 of NZ_CP196711.1, read as the reverse complement.
GGAATCTGCTGAGCAAGTTCGAGGGCAGCGTGCCCGCGCATGTCGAGCGTGCCCTGCTGCAGGAGCCGGCCGAACAGGCCCTGGCCGAGGCCGTGGCCAACGCCGAGCAGGCGGTGCAACCGATGGCGGCGGCACGCTGCTACCGCGAGGCCCTGGAGCATCTGGCCAGCCTGCGCGAGCCGGTGGACAGCTTCTTCGAGGCGGTGCTGGTCAACGCCGACGACGCGGCCGTGCGGGCCAACCGCTACGCGTTGCTGGCGCGGCTGCGCGGCCTGTTCCTCGGCGTGGCCGACATCTCGGTGCTGGGCTGAGGCCCGGAGTAAGTAGGGTGGGTTGAGCGCAGCGATACCCATCTGCGCATTGCCACTGGGTTACGCCGCTACGCGGCTAACCCATCCTACGGATCTCGCATGAAACTGCTGATTCTCGACCGCGACGGCGTGATCAATCACGACTCCGACGCCTACATCAAGACCCTGGAAGAGTGGATTCCACTGCCCGGGGCCATTGCCGCCATCGCCCGCCTGTCCAGGGCCGGCTGGACCGTGGCGGTGGCCACCAACCAATCCGGCCTGGCCCGCGGCTACTACGACCAGGCGACCCTGGAGGCCATGCACGCCCGCCTGCGCCAGTTGGTGGCGGAGCAGGGCGGCGAGCTCGGCCTGATCGTGCATTGCCCCCACGGCCCGGACGACGGCTGTGACTGCCGCAAGCCCAAACCCGGTATGCTCCAGGCCATCGCCGAGCATTACGCCGTTTCGCTGGCCGGCGTCTGGTTCGTCGGCGACAGCAGCGGTGACCTCGAAGCGGCGCGCGCCGTCGATTGTCAGCCCGTGCTGGTCAAGACCGGCAAGGGCGAACGCACCCTGGCCAAAGCACTGCCAGCGGGCACTCTGGTATTCGAGGACCTGGCGGCCATCGCCGCTCATCTCCTCCCCTGATAACGCAGGCTGCGGCCTGCCACGGTAAAGGCTCCTATGTCGCCAGTGCAGTCCTCCAGAATCGTTCTCTTCTACCTGCTGCTGTCCCTGAGCGCCTGCTTCTGGTGCATCCTCAGCATGTTCGTGGCGCCCTTCCTGCCGTTCCGCGCCCGCTATCGCTTCGTCGTGCAGACCTGGTGCCGCTGCGCCGTGTGGCTGGCCAAGGCGATCGTCGGCATCCGCTACGAGGTCAAGGGCCTGGAGAACATCCCGCAGCAGCCCTGCGTGATCCTGGCCAAGCACCAGAGCACCTGGGAAACCTTCTTCCTCTCGGCCCTGTTCGAACCCCTCACCCAGGTGCTCAAGCGCGAGCTGCTGTATGTGCCGTTCTTCGGCTGGGCCATCGCCATGCTCAAGCCCATCGCCATCGACCGCAGCAACCCCAAGGCCGCCCTCAAGCAGGTCGCCAGCCAGGGCCACGAGCGCCTGGAGCAGGGCGCCTGGGTGCTGGTATTCCCCGAGGGTACGCGCATCCCCACCGGGCAGATCGGCAAGTTCTCCCGCGGCGGCGCATCCCTGGCGGTCAACGCCAACCTGCCGGTGCTACCGGTGGCGCACAACGCCGGCGAGTTCTGGCCCAAGGAGGGTTGGGGCAAGACCGCCGGCACCGTTCAGGTGATCATCGGCCCGGCCCTGCACGCCGAGGGTAATGGGCCTCGGGCCATCGCCGAGTTGAACGACCGCGCCTTCGCCTGGGTCTCCCAGGCACAGCGGGAAATCGGCGCCCTCGATTCCGGCGTGGTGCCCAGCGAGCCCGTGGAGTCGGCCTGACCCCAGACTGTGGATAAACTGTTCATAAAAAACCAAACCAGCCACAAGTAACGACTTAACTCACTGATTCAATAGGCCTTTAGCTGTTACCTCTAATTTGTCGTTTGAGTGAATAAGTTTTTACAGGACACGCAAAAGCCGGCCTTGTGGCCGGCTTTCTTATGCTCGCGGATATCTATCGGGAGCCCGAATACGCCCCGTCGAAAAGGCTGGCGTTCTCGCATTGAATGACTGGAATAGTCGAGATCGGGTATGACCTAGGCTTTTAAGCAGATAACAAAAAACCCGCCGAAGCGGGTTTTTTCCTGACCATTCGACATCCTGTCGGCGCTTCCTAGCGATGGTCAATCATCCTTGATTCCAAGCGAGTCCTTCGCTTGGTGGACGGGTATAGATTAATCGCGAGCAGCGGAGTTCGATATCTCCAAACACCGTCAATCCATGTAAGCCATTCGCTATACCCACAGAGTTATACGTCCAGGTTGGACACCGCCAGCGCGTTGGTCTCGATGAAGTCGCGACGCGGCTCCACCTCGTCGCCCATCAGGGTATTGAAGATCTGGTCCGCGGCAATCGCGTCCTCGATTCGCACCTTGAGCATGCGCCGCACTTCCGGGTCCATGGTGGTTTCCCACAGCTGGTCCGGGTTCATCTCGCCGAGCCCCTTGTAGCGCTGAATGCTGTGGCGCTTGGTGCTCTCGGTCATCAACCAACCCAGGGCGTCCTTGAAGGTGCTGACCGGCTTCTTACGCTCGCCACGCTGTACGTAGGCCCCGTCCTCCAGCAGGTTGTTGAGCTGTTCGCCCAGGCCGGTGACCGTCTTGTAGTCGTTGCTGGAGAAGAAGTCCCGGTTGAAGGTGATGTAGTTGGAAATGCCGTGGGAGATGAGTTCGACTTCCGGCAGCCACAGGTGACGCTCGTGGTCTTCGCGCAGGCTGGTCTTGTACACCAGGCCGGACTTCTCCATGGTCTTCAGGCGGGTCTCGAACTGGTGCAACCAGTTCTGCATGGCGTCCTTGTCGGCCAGCTGCTCCAGGGTCACCGCCGGCAGGTAGACGAAGTGCTCGGTCAGCTCCTGAGGGTAGAGGCGCGACAGGCGCTTGAGGGTCTTCATTACCATGCGGTAGTCGTTGACCAGACGCTCCAGTGCCTCGCCGGACAGGCCAGGCGCACTCTCGTTGACGTGCAGGCTGGCGTCCTCCAGGGCCGACTGGGTCATGTACTCTTCCATGGCCTCGTCGTCCTTGATGTACTGCTCGTGTTTGCCGCGCTTGACTTTGTACAGCGGCGGTTGAGCGATATAGATGTAGCCACGCTCGACCAGCTCCGGCAGCTGGCGGAAGAAGAAGGTCAGCAGCAGGGTACGGATGTGCGAACCGTCGACATCGGCATCGGTCATGATGATGATGTTGTGGTAGCGCAGCTTGTCGATGTTGTATTCCTCCCGGCCGATACCACAGCCGAGGGCGGTGATCAGGGTGCCGACCTCCTGGGAGGAAATCATCTTGTCGAAGCGCGCCTTCTCGACGTTGAGGATCTTGCCCTTGAGCGGCAGGATTGCCTGCGTCTTGCGGTTGCGCCCCTGCTTGGCCGAGCCGCCGGCGGAATCACCCTCCACTATGTAGAGTTCGGACAGCGCCGGGTCTTTTTCCTGGCAGTCGGCCAGCTTGCCGGGCAGCCCGGCAATGTCCAGGGCGCCCTTGCGCCGGGTCATCTCCCGTGCCTTGCGCGCCGCTTCGCGGGCGCGGGCGGCGTCGATCATCTTGCCGACCACGGCCTTGGCTTCGTTGGGGTTCTCCAGCAGGAAGTCGGAGAAATACTTGCCCATCTCCTGTTCGACCGCGGTCTTCACCTCGGAGGAGACCAGCTTGTCCTTGGTCTGAGAGCTGAACTTGGGGTCCGGCACCTTGACCGAGATGATGGCCGTGAGGCCTTCGCGGGCATCGTCGCCGGTGGTGGAGATCTTGTGCTTCTTGGCCAGACCTTCCTGCTCGATATAGGCGTTCAGGTTGCGCGTCAAAGCCGAGCGGAAACCGGCCAGGTGGGTGCCGCCGTCACGCTGCGGGATGTTGTTGGTGAAGCACAGGATGTTCTCGTTGAAGCTGTCGTTCCACTGCAAGGCGACTTCCACCCCGACCCCGTCGTCACGCTGGACGTTGAAGTGGAACACCTGGTTGACCGTGGACTTGTTGATGTTCAGGTACTCGACGAAGGCACGCAGTCCGCCCTCGTACTTGAACAGCTCTTCCTTGCCGCTGCGCTCGTCCTTCAGCAGGATGCCCACCCCGGAGTTGAGGAAGGACAGTTCGCGCAGGCGCTTGGCCAGGATGTCCCAGCTGAAGTGGATGTTGTGGAAGGTCTCTTCCGAAGGGCGGAAGTGGATCTGCGTACCGGTTCCATCGGTGTCACCCACGGCAGCCAGGGGGGCCTGGGGCACGCCGTGGACGTAGGTCTGCTCCCAGATCTTGCCGTTGCGGCGGATGGTCAGGATCAGTTCCTTGGACAGCGCGTTGACCACCGATACACCGACCCCGTGCAGACCGCCGGAGACCTTGTAGCTGTTGTCGTCGAACTTACCGCCGGCATGCAGGACGGTCATGATCACTTCGGCGGCAGATACGCCTTCGTCCTTGTGGATGTCCACCGGGATACCACGACCGTTGTCGCGCACGCTGATGGATTCGTCCGGGTGAATGGTGATGGTGATTTCGCTGCAATAGCCCGCGAGCGCTTCGTCAATCGAGTTGTCGACCACCTCGAACACCATGTGGTGCAGACCACTGCCATCGTCGGTGTCGCCGATGTACATACCAGGTCGCTTGCGTACGGCATCCAGGCCCTTGAGGACCTTGATGTTATTGGAGTCGTACGTTTGGTTTTCGCTCATGCCTTCACTCCCGGTGGTCGTGGGTCTGGGTGATACCGCCATGTTCCACGTGGAACATGGCAACCGGCGTATCCGTGCGCCAGCCTTCCCGCAACAATTCATGGTCTACACAGGTGATAAACACCTGGCAGTGCAAATCTTCTAATAAACGACACAGTGCGCGACGATGCTGCTCATCCAACTCTGACGGCAAGTCATCCACCAGATAGATGCACTGGCCGCGCTTGGCCTGATCGACCAAATGCCCCTGGGCAATACGCAGGGCGCAAACAACCAACTTCTGCTGGCCGCGGGACAAGATGTCTGCGGCGTTGTGCGCTCCCAATCTCAACCGGAGATCGGCCCGCTGCGGCCCCGCCTGGGTATGCCCCATCTGCTGGTCTCTGGACAGGGAGGCGGCCAGCACGTCGTTCAACTCGCGCTCCTTGTCCCAGCCACGGTAGTAACTGAGGCTCAGCCCCTGCAGCTCGACCAGCTCCTCGAGAGTTCGCTCGAACACCGGTTTCAGGGCTTGGATATAGGCGCGCCGATAACCGTCGATCTCGTCGCTGGCCAGGCACAATTCACGGTCCCAGGCCGCCTGCGAGGCGGCGTCAAGTGTACCATGCCGCAGCCACGAGTTCCGCTGCCGCAGGGCCTTCTGCAGGCGCTGCCAGGCCGACAGGAAGCGAGGTTCCACGTGGAACACACCCCAGTCGAGGAACTGCCGGCGAACCTTGGGCGCACCCTCCAGCAGGCGAAAACTGTCTGGATTGATCAACTGCAGCGGCAAGGCTTCTGCGAGTTGTGCAGCGCTGCGCGCATTCTGGCCGTCGATACGAATCTGCAACTCGCCCTGGCGATCGCGGGATACGCCCAGGTTGCTTAAGCGCCCGTCGGCCTTCAGCACCTGGCCGAATACCGTACAGGCCGGTTGCTCGTACTGGATCAACGGCAACAGCCGGCTACTGCGGAAGGAACGCGCCAGGCCAAGCAGGTGTACGGCCTCGAGCAAGCTGGTCTTGCCGCTGCCGTTGGCGCCATGGAGGATGTTGATGCGGGGGGAGGGGGAGAGGGTCACCGGGTGCAGATTACGCACCGCGGTGACGGTGACGCGGCTGAGCGACATGCAGGTTTACAGGCGCATCGGCATTACGACATAGGCGGAATCGTCGTTGTCGGCTTCCTGTACCAATGCACTGCTGTTGGCGTCGGAAAGAATCAGACGCACCTGCTCGGTGGTCATCACCCCCAGCACATCCAGCAGGTAGCTGACGTTGAAGCCGATTTCCAAGGCGCTGCCGTTGTAGTCCACGGCGATTTCTTCCTCGGCCTCTTCCTGCTCCGGGTTGTTGGCCTGAATCTTCAGCAGGCCGGCGGCCAGTTGCAGGCGGATGCCCCGATACTTCTCGTTGGACAGGATGGCGGTACGGCTGAAGGCCTCACGCAGCCCCTGACGATCGGCCACCACCAGCTTGTCGCCACCGCGCGGCAGCACGCGCTCGTAATCCGGGAACTTGCCGTCGACCAGCTTGGAGGTGAAGGTGAACTCGCCGGTGGTGGCGCGAATATGATTCTGCCCCAGCACCACGCTGACGCTGCCATCCTGCTCGGTGAGCAGGCGGGCCAACTCCAGAATGCCCTTGCGCGGCACGATGACCTGATGCTTGCCGTCCTGCTGGATGGCCGCCTCCATGGAGCACATGGCCAGGCGATGGCCGTCGGTTGCCACCGCACGCAACACGCCGCTCTGCACCTCCAGCAGCATGCCGTTGAGGTAGTAGCGCACGTCCTGCTGGGCCATGGCGAAGCTGGTACGCTCGATCAGCCGACGCAGCTTGCTCTGCACGAGGTCGAAGGTCAGCGAACCCGGGCCTTCTTCCACAGTCGGGAAGTCGTTGGCCGGCAGGGTCGACAGGCTGAAGCGGCTGCGGCCGGCCTTGACCAGAAGCTTCTGCTCGTCGAGGCGGATATCGATCAGCGCGTCGCTCGGCAGACTCTTGCAGATGTCCATGAGCTTGCGCGCCGGCACGGTGATCTCGCCGGGTTCGGCGGCATCTTCCAGGGCCACCCGACCAACCAGCTCGACTTCCAAGTCGGTGCCGGTCAGCGACAGCTGCTGGCCTTCTACGACCAGCAGCACATTGGACAACACGGGCAAGGTCTGGCGGCGTTCCACGACGCCGGCGACCAGTTGCAGCGGTTTCAACAGGGCTTCGCGTTGAATGGTGAAATGCATGGTCTAGTCCCTTGCCTAGTGGAATAGCGTAGTTAAGTGGTCAATGTACGCAGCAGATTCTTGTAGTCCTCGCGGATGTCCGCGTCGGATTCCCTAAGTTCAGCAATCTTACGGCATGCATGCAATACCGTGGTGTGATCGCGCCCGCCGAAGGCATCGCCGATCTCCGGCAGACTGTGATTGGTCAGCTCCTTGGACAGTGCCATGGCCACCTGGCGGGGGCGAGCCACGGAACGGGAGCGGCGCTTGGACAGCAGATCGGAAATCTTGATCTTGTAGTACTCGGCGACAGTGCGCTGAATATTGTCGATGCTGACCAGCTTGTCCTGCAGGGCCAGCAGGTCCTTCAGCGACTCGCGGATCAGCTCGATGGTGATGTCGCGGCCCATGAAATGGGAGTGGGCGATCACCCGCTTCAGTGCGCCTTCCAGCTCGCGCACGTTGGAGCGAATGCGCTGGGCGATGAAGAATGCCGCATCGTGGGGCAGATCGATCCTGGCCTGATCGGCCTTCTTCATCAGGATCGCCACCCGGGTTTCCAGCTCGGGCGGCTCCACCGCCACGGTCAGGCCCCAGCCGAAGCGCGACTTCAGGCGCTCTTCCAACCCCTCGATCTCCTTGGGATAGCGGTCGCTGGTGAGGATCACCTGCTGGCCGCCCTCGAGCAGGGCATTGAAGGTGTGGAAGAACTCCTCCTGGGAGCGCTCCTTCTTGGCGAAGAACTGGATATCGTCGATCAGCAGCGCATCCACCGAGCGGTAGAAACGCTTGAACTCGTTGATCGCGTTCAGCTGCAGCGCCTTGACCATGTCGGCCACGAAGCGCTCGGAGTGCAGGTAGACCACCTTGGCGTTGGGATTCTTCGCCAGCAGGTGGTTGCCCACCGCATGCATCAGGTGGGTCTTGCCCAGGCCGACGCCGCCGTAGAGGAACAGCGGGTTGTAGCCGTGCTTGGGGTTGTCGGCGACCTGCCAGGCCGCGGCCCTGGCCAGTTGGTTGGATTTACCCTCGACGAAATTGTCGAAGGTGAAGGTCCGGTTCAGGTAGCTGGTGTGCTTGAGCGCGCCCTCGACCTGCACCGTGCGCTCGGTACGCACCGGTGGTTGGCTCTGAGGCTGAACGGCAGTGCTCTGCGCCATGCTGTCGAAGGTCGCCCGCAACGGCTGCTCGGCGACAGGCGCGGCAGCCATGCTCGGCTGGGGTTGTGGGGCGCCGATGGTGGCCGGGTTGCTCGCAACACTGGCCATGACTCGCGGAGCGGCCGCCCGCTTGCTGCCTATTAATAAGGAAAGGGCAGGAACCAGACCATTGGCCCGTTCGGACAAGAGCTCCAGCAGGCGCCCCAGGTACTTCTCATTGACCCAGTCGAGCACGAAGCGATTGGGCGCGTAGACGCGAAGCTCGTCGCCTTCGGCTTCGACCTGCAGTGGACGGATCCAGGTGTTGAATTGCTGAGCAGGCAGTTCATCGCGCAGAAGCTCCACGCACTGCTGCCAAAGTTCCACGGACACGGATATCCCCTAAGTCGGAAGGCGGTGAGGCAAAAACAGCCGCCATTGTAGCCGCCGAAGGGCGAGTTATCCACATGAAAGCGGGACTACCCCCAAGGAAAATCAACGCCTTATTGGTCATACCGACCGTTGCGAATGACGCTGGCAACCCTGTGGATAACAGACCGTCAGCCCGCTGGATAAACCGAGGTATAACAGGGTGCATAACGCTGCTGTGGATAACAGGGCATTTCATCCTCAGCTTATCCGCCGCCAACGCACAGCCACAGCACGGTTTTTCGACAGACTTGCTCCAACCCTCCAGGCCATACGGAGCGCGGCTCTCGAGCACTTACCCACAGAAACCCACAGGCCTAATCATCATAAGCATTACAGAACATCTTTAAATATTCTCTTCTCTATATTCTTTTCGATCACCGGAAAGCCTGGTTGGAAATTGACCTGACCCACGGCTTTCTCTACAATCGCCGGTCTCTTAAAACCGGGGCCATTCCGGCCCGTCGACGACCACCCAGGTACCGCATCATGAAACGCACTTTCCAACCCAGCACCATCAAGCGCGCTCGCACCCACGGCTTCCGTGCCCGTATGGCCACCAAGAACGGTCGTGCTGTCCTGTCGCGTCGTCGCGCCAAGGGCCGTAAGCGTCTGACCGTCTAAGCATCCTGTCTTGTGGTGAGTCGAGGCTTCGGCCGGGAAAAGCGTCTGCTGACTCCCCGCCAGTTCAAGGCAGTCTTCGACTCCCCCAGCGGCAAAGCTCCGGGCAGAAATGTCCTGCTGCTCGTGCGCGACAACGCGCTGGATCACCCCCGCTTGGGTCTGGTGATCGGCAAGAAGAGCGTCAAGCTCTCGGTTGAGCGCAATCGCCTGAAACGCCAGATTCGCGAATCTTTCCGCCTCAACCAGGACGTCCTGGCAGGTTGGGACATAGTGGTGGTGGCGCGTAAGGGCTTGGGCGACTTGCAGAACGCCGAACTGGCCCACCAGTTCGGCAAGCTGTGGAAACGCCTGGCGCGCGACAAGCCCGCCCGGCAGGCCACGGCCCAATCCGGGCTGAGCGACAATCCCCATGCGTAAACTGGCTCTGGTTCCAATCCAGTTCTACCGCTATGCCATCAGCCCGCTGATGGCCAGTCACTGTCGTTTCTATCCCAGTTGTTCCTGCTACGCGCAGGAAGCCATCGAATCGCATGGCCTTCTGCGTGGTGGCTGGCTGACCCTGTGTCGGCTCGGTCGCTGCCACCCCTGGAATCCCGGTGGCTACGACCCGGTACCCTCCGCGAAATCCTCCCGATCCTCTTCGATGGCCGAATAATCATGGATATTCAACGCACGATCCTGATCGTCGCCCTGGCAATCGTGTCCTATATGATGGTTCTCCAGTGGAACCAGGACTATGGCCAAGCTGCGCTGCCGACTCAGACCACCTCAGCCAGTAGCTCCGTACCCGGCTTGCCGGAAACCGCCGTGGCCGGCGCCAGTGACGATGTGCCGACGGCCGGTGCCGAAACCAGTGCAGCGCCAGTGACCACCGAGGCGGTCAGCGACGAGCTTATCCGGGTCAAGACCGATGTCCTGGACCTGTCTATCGACCCCCGTGGCGGCGACGTGGTGCAACTGCACCTGTCGCAGTACCCACGCCGGCAGGACCGGCCGGACGTGCCCTTCCAGCTGTTCGACAACGGCGGTGAGCGCCTGTATCTGGCGCAGAGCGGTCTGACCGGCGCCAACGGCCCGGACGCACGTGCCAGCGGTCGCCCGCTGTACCGCAGCGCGCAGCGCGAATATCGCCTGGCCGATGATCAGGATCAGCTGGTGGTCGAGCTGACGTTCAGCGAGGCCGGGATCGACTACATCAAGCGTTTCACCTTCGAACGTGGCCAGTACGACCTCAACGTCAGCTACCGCATCGATAACCAGAGCGCCCAGGCCTGGACCGGCAACCTGTTCGCCCAGCTCAAGCGCGACGACAGCGGCGATCCCTCCTCCAGCACCGCCACCGGCACCGCGACCTACCTGGGGGCCGCGCTCTGGACCCAGGAGAAGCCCTACACCAAGGTGTCCACCGGCGACATGGACGACCAGAACCTGCGCGAAACCGTTCAGGGAGGCTGGATCGCCTGGCTGCAGCACTACTTCGTCACCGCCTGGATTCCGCAGAAGGACAACAGCAACCTGGTGCAGACCCGCAAGGACAGCCAGGGCAACTACATCATCGGCTTCACCGGCCCGGCGCTGAACGTGCCGGCCGGCGCCAGCGCCGAAACCAGCGCCATCCTCTACGCCGGCCCCAAGATCCAGGAGAACCTCGAGGCCCTGTCCCCCGGCCTGGATCTGACCGTCGACTACGGCTTCCTCTGGTTCCTCGCCAAGCCGATTTTCTGGCTGCTCGAGCATATCCATGCCCTGCTGGGCAACTGGGGCTGGTCGATCATCGTCCTGACCATCCTCATCAAACTGGCGTTCTTCCCGCTGTCGGGCGCCAGCTACAAGTCGATGGCGCGCATGCGCGCGGTATCGCCGAAGCTGCAGGCGCTGAAGGAGCAGTTCGGCGACGATCGCCAGAAGATGTCCCAGGCGATGATGGAGCTGTACAAGAAGGAGAAGATCAACCCGCTGGGCGGCTGCCTGCCGATCCTGGTGCAGATGCCGGTGTTCCTCGCCCTCTACTGGGTGCTGCTGGAAAGCGTGGAAATGCGCCAGGCCCCCTGGCTGCTGTGGATAACCGACCTGTCGATCAAGGATCCGTTCTTCATCCTGCCGATCATCATGGGCGCCACCATGTTCATCCAGCAGCAGCTCAACCCGACGCCGCCGGACCCGATGCAGGCCCGGGTGATGAAGCTGATGCCGATCATCTTCACCTTCTTCTTCCTCTGGTTCCCTGCGGGTCTGGTGCTGTACTGGGTGGTCAACAACGTCCTGTCCATCGCCCAGCAGTGGTACATTACCCGCAAGATCGAAGCCGCGAGCAAGGCCGCAGCCGCCTGACCCGCCCCGGCTTCTGAGCGCTAAACAAGACGCCCCCGCAGTGGGGCGTCTTGCTATCCAGCCACCGGAGCCCAGCATGCAAACTGCCCGTGAAACCATCGCCGCCGTCGCCACCGCCCAGGGCCGTGGCGGGGTCGGCATCGTGCGCGTCTCCGGCCCGCTGGCTGCGACCATCGCCCGCAGCATCTGCCAGCGCGAGCTGCAGCCGCGTTACGCCCACTACGGCGCCTTCTATGCACAGCAGGATCAACTGATCGACGAAGGCCTGAGCCTGTACTTCCCCGGCCCCCACTCCTTCACCGGCGAGGACGTGCTCGAACTGCAGGGGCATGGCGGTCCGGTGGTGCTGGACCTGCTGCTGCGCCGCTGCCTGGAGCTCGGCGCCCGCCTGGCCCGTCCCGGCGAGTTCAGCGAGCGGGCCTTCCTCAACGACAAGCTGGACCTGGCCCAGGCCGAAGCCATCGCCGACCTGATCGAAGCCAGCTCCGAACAGGCCGCACGCAATGCCCTCCGGTCCCTGCAGGGCGAATTCTCGCGGCGCATCCACGCCCTCACCGAGCGCCTGATCCAGCTGCGCATCTATGTCGAGGCGGCCATCGACTTTCCCGAAGAGGAGATCGACTTCCTCGCCGACGGCCATGTCCTCGGCCTGCTCGAAGAGCTGCGGACAGACTTATCCACAGTGCTGCGCGAAGCCGGCCAGGGCGCCCTGCTGCGCGACGGCATGACCGTGGTCATCGCCGGCCGGCCGAACGCCGGAAAGTCGAGCCTGCTCAATGCCCTGGCCGGGCGCGAGGCGGCCATAGTCACCGAGATCGCCGGCACCACCCGCGACGTGCTGCGCGAACATATCCACATCGACGGCATGCCCCTGCACGTGGTCGACACCGCCGGCCTGCGCGACACCGATGACCAGGTGGAGAGAATCGGCGTAGAGCGCGCCCTGAAAGCCATCGCCGAGGCCGACCGCATCCTCCTGATGGTCGACGCCACGGCCCCCGAGGCCAGCGACCCCTTCGCCCTGTGGCCCGAGTTTCTCCAGCAGCGCCCGGACCCGGCCAGGGTCACCCTGATCCGCAACAAGGCCGACCTGTCCGGCGAGCCGGTGGCCCTCGAAGTCGGCGCCGACGGCCATGTGACCCTCAGCCTGTCGGCCAAGTCCTGTGCCGGCCTCGAGCTGCTGCGCGGGCATCTGAAAGCCTGCATGGGCTACGAACAGACCACCGAGAGCGGCTTCAGCGCCCGCCGGCGCCACCTCCAGGCCCTGCGTCAGGCGGCCGCCAGCCTCGACCACGGCCATGCCCAGCTGACCCTGGCCGGCGCCGGCGAGCTGCTCGCCGAAGACCTGCGCCAAGCCCAGCACGCCCTCGGCGAAATCACCGGCGCCTTCAGTTCCGACGAGCTGCTCGGACGCATCTTCTCGAGCTTCTGCATCGGCAAATAACGGGCCGGAGTCCGTCCTCCCCGCGCTCATCTCCTTCCTCGAAAGCCCTGCGGCGATGCACGCGGGGGGCTTTCTCCTGCGTGAAAGGGTCATCCACAGGGGACCTGAGCCCTGTGGAAAACCACCCCTGAACTCGGTCTATAACCCGGTCGAAAAACTGAGGATAATCGCCCCTGTGCATAACCAAGGCTTTCCTCCACAGGTTAGCAGCAGCTATCCCACCGGCTACCGACCGGAATGGCACAACCTTATACATCGCTGCAGACTATGTATTACGGGCATTGCAGAGATCTATCCACAGCAAAGCGCTGCATAAGTAATAAACATAAAAACAAGGCTTTATAAAAATTCATTCATTTATTCTTTATTAACCGACCATCCTGCCTTCCCCTCCCGGTTGGCTATTTTTTGTGCAAGAGGCTTCATTCGCCTCGGCTAACTGCCTATACTTGCCGGCTTTCCAGCTTTTCGACCCAAAAGCCCCCCAAATTCTCAACAGGCACGAGGTGCGTGGTGGATTTCCCTTCCCGTTTTCAGGTGATCGTCATCGGCGGCGGCCACGCCGGCACCGAGGCAGCCCTCGCGGCCGCGCGCATGGGGGTCAAGACCCTGCTGCTGACCCATAACGTGGAAACCCTCGGGCAGATGAGCTGCAACCCGGCCATCGGCGGGATCGGCAAGAGCCACCTGGTCAAGGAAATCGACGCCCTCGGTGGCGCCATGGCCCAGGCTACCGACCGCGGTGGCATCCAGTTCCGCGTGCTCAACAGCCGCAAGGGCCCGGCCGTACGGGCCACCCGCGCCCAGGCCGACCGCGTGCTGTACAAGGCAGCCGTTCGTGAGACTCTGGAGAACCAGGCCAACCTGTGGATATTCCAGCAGGCGGCGGACGACCTGATCGTCGAGCAGGACGAAGTCAAGGGCGTGGTCACCCAGATGGGCCTGCGCTTCCTCGCCGATGCGGTGGTATTGACCACCGGCACCTTCCTCGGCGGACTTATCCACATCGGCATGCAGAACTATTCCGGCGGCCGCGCCGGCGACCCGCCCTCGATCGCCCTGGCCCGGCGCCTGCGTGAATTGCCGCTGCGCGTCGGCCGGCTGAAGACCGGCACCCCGCCGCGCATCGACGGTCGCTCGGTGGACTTCTCGGTGATGACCGAGCAGCCCGGCGACCGGCCGACGCCGCTGATGTCCTTCCTCGGCAAGGCCGAGCAGCAGCCACGGCAGATCAGCTGCTGGATCACCCATACCAATGCGCGTACCCACGAGATCATCGCCGCCAACCTGGATCGCTCGCCCATGTACTCCGGGATGATCGAGGGCGTCGGTCCGCGCTACTGTCCGTCCATCGAGGACAAGATCCACCGCTTCGCCGACAAGGACAGCCACCAGGTGTTCATCGAGCCCGAGGGCCTGACCACCCACGAGCTGTACCCCAACGGCATCTCCACCTCGCTGCCGTTCGACGTGCAGCTACAGGTGGTGCGCTCCATCCGCGGCATGGAGAACGCCCATATCGTCCGCCCCGGCTATGCCATCGAGTACGACTACTTCGATCCGCGGGATCTCAAGTACAGCCTGGAGACCAAGGTCATCGGCGGACTGTTCTTCGCCGGCCAGATCAACGGCACCACCGGCTACGAGGAGGCCGGCGCCCAGGGCCTGCTGGCCGGCACCAATGCCGCGTTGCGCGCCCAGGGCAGGGACAGCTGGTGTCCGCGGCGCGACGAGGCCTACCTCGGCGTACTGGTCGACGACCTGATCACCCTGGGCACCCAGGAGCCCTACCGCATGTTCACCTCCCGCGCCGAGTACCGGCTGATCCTGCGCGAGGACAACGCCGACCTGCGCCTGACCGAGAAGGGCCGCGAGCTGGGTCTGGTGGACGATGTGCGCTGGGCGGCCTTCGAGGCCAAGCGCGAGGGCATCGCCCAGGAGGAACAACGCCTGAAGAGCACCTGGGTGCGCCCGAACACGCCCCAGGGCGAGGCCGTCGCCGCGCGCTTCGGCACCCCGCTGAGCCACGAGTACAACCTGCTCAGCCTGCTCAGCCGGCCGGAGATCGACTACGCCGGCCTGGTCGAGCTCACCGGCGGTGGCGCCGGGGACCCCCAGGTCGCCGAGCAGGTGGAGATCAAGACCAAGTACGCCGGCTACATCGACCGCCAGCAGGAGGAGATCGCCCGCCTGCGCGCCAGCGAGGACACCCAGCTGCCGGCGGACATCGACTATGCGACCATCTCCGGCCTGTCCAAGGAAATCCAGCACAAGCTCGGCGAGACCAGGCCGCAGACCCTCGGCCAGGCCTCGCGGATTCCCGGGGTCACCCCGGCGGCGATCTCCCTGCTGCTGATCCACCTGAAGAAACGCGGCGCCGGCCGCCAGCTGGAGCACAGCGCCTGATGTCCATGGTTACCCATCGTCATGCCGAGGAACTGGCCCGGGGCGCCTGCGAGTTGGGCGTCGAGCTGTCCGCGGCGCAGCAGGAGCAGCTGCTCGCCTACCTGGCGCTGCTGATCAAGTGGAACAAGGCCTACAACCTCACCGCGGTGCGCGATCCCGACGAGATGGTCTCGCGCCACCTGCTCGACAGCCTGTCCGTGGTGCCCTTCGTCGCCGAGGACGGCGACGACTGGCTGGACGTCGGCAGCGGCGGCGGCATGCCGGGCATCCCGCTGGCCATCCTGTTTCCCCGGCGACGCTTCACCCTGCTCGACTCCAACGGCAAGAAGACCCGCTTCCTCACCCAGGTGAAGCTGGAGCTCAAGCTGACCAACCTGGAAGTTATCCACAGCCGGGTCGAGGCTTTCACCCCCGCACGGCCGTTCGCCGGCATCTGTTCCCGGGCCTTCAGCTCGCTGGAGGACTTCGCCAACTGGACCCGCCACCTGGGTGACGAGCGGACCCGCTGGCTGGCGATGAAGGGCGTGCACCCGGACGACGAACTGCAGGCCCTGCCGGAGGACTTCCGTCTCGCCACCACCGAGGTGCTCAAGGTTCCCGGTTGCCAAGGCCAACGCCATCTGCTGATACTGCGTCGCTCGGTCTAGGGGGAAGGGCAGATGGCTAAGGTATTCGCAATCGCTAACCAGAAAGGCGGGGTGGGCAAGACCACCACCTGCATCAACCTGGCGGCCTCGCTGGTGGCGACCAAGCGTCGCGTGCTGCTGATCGACCTCGATCCCCAGGGCAACGCCACCATGGGCAGCGGTGTGGATAAGCACGCCCTGGAGCATTCGATCTACGACGTGCTGATCGGCGAATGCAACCTGGTCGAGGCCATGCAGTTTTCCGAGCATGGCGGTTACCAGTTGCTGCCGGCCAACCGCGACCTGACCGCGGCGGAGGTCGCCCTGCTGGAAATGCAGATGAAGGAGAGCCGCCTGCGCAATGCCCTGGCGCCGATCCGCGAGAACTACGACTACATCCTCATCGACTGCCCGCCCGCGCTGTCCATGCTGACCATCAACGCCCTGGTCGCCGCCGACGGGGTGATCATTCCGATGCAGTGCGAGTACTACGCCCTCGAGGGCCTCAGCGATCTGATCAACAGCATCCAGCGCATCGGCCAGATGCTCAATCCGAACCTGAAGATCGAGGGGTTGCTGCGTACCATGTACGATCCGCGCATCAGCCTGACCAACGATGTCTCGGCGCAGCTCAAGGAGCATTTCGCCGAGCAGCTCTATCAAACCGTGATCCCGCGCAACGTGCGCCTGGCCGAAGCGCCGAGCTTCGGCATGCCGGCGCTGGTCTACGACAAGCAATCCCGTGGTGCCATCGCCTATCTGGCCTTGGCCGGCGAACTGGTTCGCCGCCAGCGCGCCAGCGCCCACACTGCTACCGCATAAGGAATTCCGCATGGCCGCCAAGAAACGAGGGCTGGGACGGGGCCTGGACGCCCTGCTGGGGGGAACCAGTGTCACCGCCTTGCAGGAGGAAGCCGTCCAGACCGACCGGCAGGAACTGCAGCACCTGCCGCTGGAACTGATCCAGCGCGGCAAGTACCAACCGCGCCGGGACATGGACCCGACCGCACTGGAGGAGCTGGCCCAGTCGATCAAGGCCCAGGGCGTGATGCAACCGATCGTGGTGCGCCCGATCGATGGCGGCCGTTACGAGATCGTCGCCGGCGAACGCCGCTGGCGCGCCTGCCACCAGGCCGGCCTGGAGCGGATTCCGGCCATGGTCCGCGAGCTGCCGGACGAAGCCGCCATCGCCATGGCGCTGATCGAGAACATCCAGCGCGAAGACCTCAACCCGATCGAGGAAGCCGTGGCCCTGCAGCGCCTGCAGCAGGAATTCCAGCTGACCCAGCAGCAGGTCGCCGAGGCGGTCGGCAAGTCCCGGGCGACCATCACCAACCTGCTGCGCCTGATCGGCCTGCCGGAGGAGATCAAGACCCTGCTCGCCCATGGTGACCTGGAGATGGGCCATGCCCGCGCCCTGCTTGGCCTGCCGGTCGAGCAGCAGGTCGAAGGGGCGCGACATGTTGTCGCACGCGGGCTGACCGTGCGCCAAACCGAGGCACTGGTGCGGCAGTGGCTCAACGCCAAGGAGAAACCTGTCGAGAAGGTCAAGCCTGATCCCGATATCAGTCGCCTCGAACAGCGCCTGGCTGAGCGGTTGGGCTCCCCGGTGCAGATCAAGCACGGGCAGAAGGGCAAGGGGCAACTGGTCATCCGTTACAGTTCGCTGGATGAACTGCAAGGCGTGCTGGCGCACATTCGTTGAAACATCTGCGTGGGCAATGACCGCTCGGAATTCGCTGCCGAAGGTTGAATGGGGGTGGAAGCGCCCCTATACTCTGCGCGCATTTCGTCGGCACAAAGTATGCCAAGTCATTGATTTTTTTGGCGCCGACACCAGCGGCCGTTTCCAGGGTTGACCACGATGGATGTACGCACGCCGAACCGCCTGCCCTTCCATCGTCTGCCGGTGTTTCCGGTGCTGGTGGTGCAGTTGGTAGTTGTGTTGCTCGCTGCCGCCCTGCTCTGGCAATGGCAAGGCCGGGTGGCCGGTTACTCGGGATTGTGCGGCGGCCTGATTGCATGGCTGCCGAATCTGTACTTCGCCCACAAGGCGTTCCGGTTTTCCGGAGCGCGGGCCGCCCAGGCCATCGTCCGGTCGTTCTACGCCGGCGAGGCGGGCAAGCTGATTCTGACGGCAGTGCTGTTTGCACTGACGTTCGCAGGCGTGAAGCCATTGGATGCGCTGGCGGTATTCGGCGTATTCCTGCTGACCCAACTGGTCAACTGGTTCGCGCCCCTGCTGCTGAAAATAAGACTTTTGAGACCTTAGGGCGTTTGAGGCAACCATGGCAGAACAAACCGCTTCGGGCTATATCCAGCACCACCTGCAGAACCTGACTTTCGGGAAACTGCCCAATGGTGACTGGGGCTTTGCCCACACCGCAGAACAAGCCAAAGAAATGGGGTTCTGGGCATTCCACGTGGATACCCTGGGCTGGTCCGTCGTATTGGGCCTGATTTTCGTCCTGCTGTTCCGCATGGCCGCCAAGCGCGCGACCAGCGGCCAGCCCGGCGGCCTGCAGAACTTCGTCGAAGTGCTGGTGGAGTTCGTTGACACCAGCGTCAAGGAAACCTTCCACGGCCGTAACCCGCTGATCGCGCCGCTGGCCCTGACCATCTTCGTCTGGGTCTTCCTGATGAACTTCATGGACCTGATCCCGGTGGACTGGCTGCCGATGCTGGCCGCCAAGATCGTCGGCGACGAGCACCTGTTCTTCCGCGTCGTGCCGACCACCGACCCGAATGCCACCCTGGGCCTGTCCTTCTCGGTATTCGCCCTGATCATCTTCTACAGCATCAAGGTCAAGGGTATCGGCGGCTTCCTCGGCGAACTGACCCTGCACCCGTTCGGCAGCAAGAACGTGCTGGTTCAGGCACTGCTGGTACCGGTGAACTTCCTGCTCGAGTTCGTCACCCTGATCGCCAAGCCGGTGTCCCTGGCCCTGCGTCTGTTCGGTAACCTCTATGCCGGCGAACTGATCTTCATCCTGATCGCCGTGGTGTTCAGTGCCGGCTGGCTGCTGGGCGCCTTCGGCATCGTGCTGCACTGGGCCTGGGCTGTGTTCCACATCCTGATCATCACCCTGCAGGCGTTCATCTTCATGATGCTGACCATCGTCTACCTGTCGATGGCCCACGAAGACAACCACTAACAGCGCCTACCTGCCGCCCGCCGTCTCCTGTACGGGAGACGGTCCGGTGCGTAGCGATGCTGGTGGAAGCCCGCGAGGGCATGCTGCAAACGATTTAGCTTTACCGCTCTACCTTAGAAAACCTTAACCAATACGACATAAAAGTCGGGAGGAAAAATGGAAACTGTAGTTGGTCTGACCGCTATCGCTGTTGCTCTGCTGATCGGCCTGGGCGCCCTGGGTACCGCCATTGGCTTCGGCCTGCTGGGCGGCAAGTTCCTGGAAGGCGCCGCGCGTCAGCCGGAAATGGTTCCGATGCTGCAGGTCAAGATGTTCATCGTCGCCGGTCTGCTGGACGCCGTGACCATGATCGGTGTTGGTATCGCACTGTTCTTCACCTTCGCGAACCCCTTCGTTGGTCAAATCGCTGGCTAATCACTCGTTCATTCGAGTGATTGGTTTGCCGGACAACGAACGAGCGAGGTGTTGGCGTGAACATTAATGCAACCCTGATTGGCCAGTCCGTTGCCTTCTTCATCTTCGTGCTGTTCTGCATGAAGTACGTGTGGCCCCCGGTCATTACGGCTTTGCAGGAGCGTCAGAAGAAGATTGCAGATGGCCTGGACGCTGCCAACCGTGCGGCTCGTGACCTGGAGTTGGCCCATGAGAAAGTGGCCCAACAACTGCGCGAAGCCAAAACCCAGGCAGCCGAGATCATCGAGCAGGCCAAGAAACGCGGTACCCAGATCGTCGACGAAGCCCGTGAGCAGGCTCGTGTCGAAGCGGATCGCGTGAAGGCTCAGGCTCAGGCCGAGATCGAACAGGAACTCAACAGCGTCAAAGACGCCCTGCGTGCCCAAGTGGGCAGCCTGGCGGTCAGCGGTGCCGAGAAGATCCTGGGCGTATCCATCGACCATAACGCGCATGCGGAGCTGGTTAACAAACTGGCAGCCGAAATCTAAGCGAGGGCGCGATCATGGCAGAACTGACCACGCTGGCCCGACCTTACGCCAAGGCTGCCTTCGAGTACGCCCAGGCCCACCAGCAGCTGGCCGATTGGTCAGCCATGCTCGGCCTGGCGTCTGCGGTGTCGCAAAACGACACCATGCAGCGCGTGCTCAAGGCCCCGCGTCTGACGAGTACAGATAAGGCCACCACCTTCATCGAGGTGTGTGGTGACAAGTTCGACGCCCAGGTACGCAATTTCATCCACGTTCTCGCCGAGAACGATCGTCTGGCCCTGTTGCCGGAGATCGTCGAACTGTTCGAGCTGTACAAGGCCGAACAGGAGAAGTCGATCGACGTGGATGTCACCAGTGCCTTCGCATTGAGCGATGAACAGCAAGACAAACTCGCCAAGGTTCTCAGTGCACGGCTCGGCCGAGAAGTGCGTCTGCACGCCGCGGAGGACGCCGCCCTGATCGGTGGTGTCGTCATTCGCGCCGGCGACCTGGTTATCGATGGCTCAGTTCGCGGCAAGATCGCGAAGCTGGCCGAAGCATTGAAATCTTGAGTTTGAAGGGGCAGCAGAGCTATGCAGCAACTCAATCCTTCCGAAATTAGTGAAATCATCAAGGGGCGCATCGAGAAACTCGACGTCGCCTCCCAAGCCCGCAACGAAGGCACTGTCGTCAGCGTTTCCGACGGTATCGTGCGCATTCACGGTCTCGCCGATGTGATGTACGGCGAAATGATCGAGTTCCCGGGCGGCGTCTACGGCATGGCACTGAACCTGGAGCAGGACTCCGTCGGTGCCGTTGTGCTGGGTGCTTACACCAGCCTGGCCGAAGGCATGAGCGCCAAGTGCACCGGCCGCATCCTGGAAGTTCCGGTAGGTCCGGAGCTGCTGGGCCGCGTGGTCGACGCACTGGGTAACCCGATCGATGGCAAGGGTCCGCTGAACAACACCGCGACCGACGCCGTTGAGAAGGTTGCACCGGGCGTGATCTGGCGTAAGTCGGTCGACCAGCCGGTGCAGACCGGCTACAAGTCGGTCGACGCCATGATCCCGGTCGGCCGTGGCCAGCGCGAGCTGATCATCGGCGACCGTCAGATCGGTAAGACCGCCCTGGCCGTCGACGCCATCATCAACCAGAAGAACAGCGGCATCCGCTGCGTCTACGTGGCCATCGGTCAGAAGCAGTCGACCATCGCCAACGTCGTGCGCAAGCTGGAAGAGAACGGCGCCCTGGCCAACACCATCGTGGTGGCAGCAAGCGCTTCCGAATCCGCCGCACTGCAGTTCATCGCGCCGTACGCCGGCTGCACCATGGGCGAGTACTTCCGCGACCGCGGCGAAGACGCGCTGATCGTCTATGACGATCTGTCCAAGCAGGCCGTGGCCTACCGCCAGATCTCCCTGCTGCTGCGCCGTCCGCCAGGCCGTGAAGCCTACCCGGGCGACGTGTTCTATCTCCACAGCCGCCTGCTGGAGCGTGCCTCGCGCGTTTCCGAAGAGTATGTCGAGAAGTTCACCAACGGCGAAGTGAAAGGCAAGACCGGTTCCCTGACCGCCCTGCCGATCATCGAAACCCAGGCGGGCGACGTTTCCGCGTTCGTTCCGACCAACGTGATCTCCATCACCGACGGTCAGATCTTCCTGGAATCGGCCATGTTCAACTCGGGCATCCGTCCGGCGGTCAACGCCGGTATCTCGGTATCCCGCGTCGGTGGTGCCGCGCAGACCAAGATCATCAAGAAGCTCTCCGGTGGCATCCGTACCGCCCTGGCTCAGTACCGTGAACTGGCGGCCTTCGCCCAGTTCGCCTCCGACCTGGACGAAGCCACCCGCAAGCAGCTCGAGCATGGTCAGCGCGTCACCGAGCTGATGAAGCAGAAGCAGTACGCGCCGATGTCCATCGCCGACATGTCGCTGTCGCTGTATGCCGCCGACCGTGGTTTCCTGCGGGACATCGAAGTCGCCAAAGTCGGCGCCTTCGAGCAGGCCCTGATCGCTTACTTCAACCGGGATCACGCCGCACTGATGGCGAAGATCAACGAGAAGGGTGACTTCAACGACGACATCGATGGCCAGCTCAAAGCCGGTATCGAGAAGTTCAAGGCCACCCAAACCTGGTAAGCCGCAGCGGGGGCCCTGCGGCCCCCGCCTGCTAACCCGATAGGTGTCAAATGGCAGGCGCAAAAGAGATTCGCAGCAAGATTGCGAGCATCAAAAGCACGCAGAAGATCACCAGCGCCATGGAAAAGGTGGCGGTCAGCAAAATGCGCAGGGCTCAGCAGCGCATGGCGTCGAGCCGTCCCTATGCGGAGCGTATCCGCCAGGTCATCGGTCATCTGGCCAACGCTAACCCGGAGTACCGCCATCCCTTCATGGTCGAGCGCGAAGTCAAGCGCGTCGGCTATGTGGTGGTGAGTTCGGACCGGGGTCTGTGCGGCGGCCTGAATACCAACCTGTTCAAGGCTCTGGTCAAGGACATGGCGAGCAATCGCGAGCGCGGCGTGGAGATCGATCTCTGCGTGATCGGCAGCAAGGGTGCGGCATTCTTCCGCAACTTTGGTGGCAACGTCGTCGCTGCGATCAGCCACCTGGGCGAGGAACCCTCGATCAACGATCTGATCGGTTCGGTCAAGGTGATGCTCGATGCTTACCTGGAAGGGCGCATCGACCGTTTGTCCGTGGTCTCGAACAAGTTCATCAATACCATGACGCAACAGCCGACAGTGGAGCAGTTGATTCCGCTGGTGGCGACTCCGGATGAAGAGCTCAAACATCACTGGGATTACCTGTACGAACCCGACGCCAAGGAGCTGCTGGACGGCTTGATGGTGCGTTACGTGGAGTCGCAGGTGTACCAGGCGGTGGTCGAGAACAACGCCGCCGAGCAGGCTGCGCGGATGATCGCGATGAAGAACGCCACCGACAACGCCGGTGACCTGATCAGCGATTTGCAGCTGATCTACAACAAGGCGCGTCAGGCAGCGATCACCCAAGAGATTTCGGAAATCGTCGGCGGCGCTGCCGCGGTTTAAGAACGGTTCAAATATTCAGAGGAACCAAAGATGAGTAGCGGACGTATCGTTCAAATCATCGGCGCCGTTATCGACGTGGAATTCCCGCGTGATCAGGTGCCGAGTGTGTATGAAGCGCTGAAAGTAGTCGGCGCCGAAACCACCCTGGAAGTCCAGCAGCAGCTGGGCGACGGCGTGGTTCGTTCCATTGCGATGGGCTCGACCGAAGGTCTCAAGCGCGGTCTGGACGTCACCAGCACCGGCAAGGCCATCTCCGTACCGGTCGGTAAAGCGACCCTGGGCCGGATCATGGACGTGCTGGGCAACCCCATCGACGAAGCCGGTCCGATCGGCGAAGAAGAGCAGTGGGAAATCCACCGCCCTGCGCCGTCCTACGCCGATCAGGCTGGCGGCAACGAGCTGCTGGAAACCGGCATCAAGGTAATCGACCTGGTCTGCCCGTTCGCCAAGGGTGGTAAGGTCGGTCTGTTCGGTGGTGCCGGTGTCGGCAAGACCGTAAACATGATGGAACTGATCCGTAACATCGCCATCGAGCACAGCGGTTATTCCGTGTTCGCCGGTGTGGGTGAGCGTACTCGTGAGGGTAACGACTTCTACCACGAGATGAAGGACTCCAACGTTCTCGACAAGGTAGCCCTGGTCTACGGTCAGATGAACGAGCCGCCAGGCAACCGTCTACGCGTGGCACTGACCGGCCTGACCATGGCCGAGAAGTTCCGTGACGAGGGCCGTGACGTCCTGTTGTTCGTCGACAACATCTACCGTTACACCCTGGCCGGTACCGAGGTGTCCGCACTGCTCGGCCGTATGCCGTCCGCAGTAGGCTACCAGCCGACCCTGGCCGAGGAGATGGGCGTCCTGCAGGAGCGCATCACCTCCACCAAGAAAGGCTCGATCACCTCGATCCAGGCCGTCTACGTACCCGCGGACGACCTGACCGACCCGAGCCCGGCGACCACCTTCGCCCACCTCGACGCCACTGTGGTTCTGTCCCGCGACATCGCCTCCCTGGGTATCTACCCGGCGGTCGATCCGCTCGACTCCACCTCCCGTCAGCTGGACCCGAACGTGATCGGCACCGAGCACTACGAGACCGCCCGTGGCGTCCAGTACGTGCTGCAGCGCTACAAGGAGCTGAAGGACATCATCGCGATCCTGGGTATGGACGAACTGTCCGAGTCGGATAAGCAACTGGTATCCCGCGCCCGTAAGATCCAGCGCTTCCTGTCCCAGCCGTTCTTCGTGGCCGAGGTCTTCACCGGCTCGCCGGGCAAGTACGTCTCCCTGAAGGACACCATCGCTGGCTTCAGCGGCATTCTCAAGGGTGACTACGACCACCTGCCTGAGCAGGCGTTCTACATGGTCGGCGGCATCGAAGAAGCCATCGAGAAAGCGAAGAAACTGTAATCACCCATGCGCCCGGCAACGGGCGCATCAGGTTGTGGATAAACTGTTATCCACAGCCTGTAATGTGAGGCAAGCGTATGGCTATGACAGTCCATTGCGATATCGTCAGCGCAGAAGCGGAAATCTTCTCCGGTCTGGTGGAGATGGTGATCGCGCACGGCAACCTGGGTGATCTCGGTATCGCCCCGGGCCACGCGCCGCTGATCACCGACCTCAAGCCGGGCCCGATCCGCTTGATCAAGCAGGGTGGCGAAGCCGAGGTGTTCTACATCTCCGGCGGCTTCCTGGAAGTGCAGCCGAACATGGTCAAGGTTCTCGCCGACACCGTGCAGCGGGCCGCCGACCTGGACGAAGCCTCCGCCCTGGAAGCCGTCAAGGCGGCCGAGAAGGCGCTGCACGAACAAGGCGCCGAGTTCGACTACGGCTCCGCCGCCGCTCGCCTGGCCGAGGCCGCAGCCCAGCTGCGCACCGTCCAGCAGCTGCGCAAGAAGTTCGGCGGCAGCTGATTCCGCCAGGCTTCATCGCACGTCGGTAAAAGGGTAGCCTTGGCTACCCTTTTTCTTTTCCGTCTTCTTCTGGATCTGTCCTGCCCATGTCCCTCGATATCGTCATCCTCGCCGCCGGCCAAGGCACCCGCATGCGTTCCGCCCTGCCCAAGGTCCTGCACCCGGTCGCCGGCAAGTCCATGCTCGGCCACGTCATCGACACCGCGCGTCAGTTGAATCCGCAGGGCATCCATGTGGTGATCGGCCATGGCGCCGAAATGGTGCGCGAGCGACTGGCGGCGGACGACCTGAATTTCGTCCTGCAGCGCGAGCAACTCGGCACCGGCCATGCGGTGGCCCAGGCGCTGCCGGCCTTGTCCGCCGAGCGGGTGCTGATCCTCTACGGCGACGTGCCGCTGATCGAGCAGGCCACCCTGGAGCGCTTGCTGCAGAAGGTCGGCGACGATCAGCTGGCCCTGCTTACCGTCGATCTGGTTGATCCGACCGGCTACGGGCGCATCGTTCGTGACGCCAGCGGCGCGGTGCAGGCCATAGTCGAGCACAAGGACGCCACGCCCGAGCAGCGGCAGATCTGCGAGGGCAATACCGGCATCCTCGCCGTGCCCGGCGCGCGCCTCGGCGACTGGCTGGGGCGGTTGTCCAACAGCAATGCTCAGGGTGAGTACTACCTGACCGATGTGATCGCCATGGCGGTGGCCGACGGTTTGCCGGTGGCCACCGAGCAGCCGCAGGACGCGATGGAGGTGCAGGGCGCCAACGACCGCATCCAGCTGGCCGAGCTGGAGCGCCACTACCAGCAGCGCGCGGCGCGCCAGCTGATGGCCCAGGGCGTAACCCTGCGCGACCCGGCGCGTTTCGACCTGCGCGGCGAGGTCAGCGTCGGCCGCGACGTACTCATCGACATCAACGTGATCCTCGAGGGCCGGGTAGTGATCGAGGAGGGCGTCGAGATCGGCGCCAACTGCGTGATCAAGGACAGCGTCCTGCGCAAGGGCGCCGTGGTCAAGGCCAACAGCCACCTGGACGGCGCCGAGCTGGGCGAGGGCGCCGACTGCGGCCCGTTCGCCCGCCTGCGCCCCGGTGCCGTGCTAGGTGCCAGGGCCCATGTCGGCAACTTCGTCGAACTGAAGAACGCCGTACTGGGCGAGGGGGCCAAGGCCGGCCACCTGAGCTATCTGGGCGACGCCGAGATCGGCGCGCGCAGCAACATCGGCGCCGGCACCATCACCTGCAACTACGATGGCGCCAACAAGTTCCGCACCGTCATCGGCGAGGACGTGTTCATCGGCTCCAACAGCGCCCTGGTCGCCCCGGTTTCCCTCGGCGACCGCGCCACCACCGGCGCCGGTTCGGTGATCACCACCGACGTGCCGGCCGACAGCCTGGCGGTGGGCCGGGCCAAGCAACGCAATATCGACGGCTGGAAGCGGCCGACCAAGCGCAAGGGCTGAATGCACGGGGAGGCAAGGATGCCGTCACGCAAAGCCTGGCTAGGGGTGGCGGCTGCGCTGCTGTGGGCTTGTCTGCCCGAATGGCCACGGATTCCGGTGGAGGGTGCCAGCCCCCGCGACTGGAACGCGCAGACCTTCTGGTACGAACCCTGGGGCCGCTCCGGCGTGCACAAGGGTATCGATATCTTTGCCAAGCCGGGCACAGCGGTACGTGCTGCCAGCTATGGGGTGGTGCTGTACCGTGGTGAGATCGAGCGGGGCGGCAAGGTGATCGTCGTCCTGGGGCCGAAATGGCGCATTCACTACTATGCCCACCTGCAAGCCTATGATGTCTACCCAGGGCAGCCGCTGCTCGGCGGCACTTACCTGGGCAGGGTCGGCGACAGTGGCAATGCACGGGGCAAGCCGGCGCATCTGCACTATTCAGTCGTCAGCCTGCTGCCTTTGCCATGGCGCATGGACGATACGACCCAGGGCTGGAAGAAGATGTTCTACCTCGATCCCAACCAGATCCTGTCACGCGCCGAACGATGACCCGGCTCGGGATTCAGCCACTTGTCCATCTCGTGCTTGACGTAAAAGCTTCGTTAGGTTTTGATTCGCGCCACTAACTTTCGAATCGAAACTTTTCCATGTCGAAGCGCAACACCCCGCAGCGCCGCCACGCCATCCTCGCCCTGCTCAACGAGCAGGGCGAGGTCAGCGTCGATGCACTGGCCAAGGGCTTTGCCACCTCGGAAGTGACCATCCGCAAGGACCTCGCCGCGCTGGAGAAGAATGGCCTGCTGCTGCGTCGCTACGGCGGCGCGGTGCCCATGCCGCAGGAACTGATCGGCGACGGCGGCCAGCCCATTTCCCGCTACAAGCAGGCCATCGCCCGCGCCGGGGTGGCGCGGATTCGCGAGCACGCGCGAATCATCATCGACAGCGGCACCACCACCGCGGCGATGATTCCCGAGCTTGGGCACAGGCCCGGCCTGGTGGTGATGACCAATTCGCTGAACGTGGCCAACGCCCTGCGCGACCTGGAGCACGAGCCGGTGCTGCTGATGACCGGCGGAACCTGGGACCCTCATTCCGAGTCCTTTCAGGGCCAGGTCGCCGAACAGGTGCTGCGCTCCTACGACTTCGACCAGCTGTTCATCGGCGCCGACGGCATCGACCTGGCGCGCGGCACCACCACCTTCAACGAGTTGCTGGGGCTGTCCCGGGTCATGGCCGAGGTGGCCCGGGAGGTCATCGTCATGGTCGAGAGCGACAAGATCGGCCGCAAGATTCCCAACCTGGAGCTGCCCTGGAGCAGCGTCCATACCCTGATCACCGACGAGCGCCTCCCCGCCGAGGCCCGTGAACAACTGACGGCGCGCGGGATCAAGCTGATCTGCGCGGCCGTGCACGACTAAGGAGAGACAACTATGTGTGGCATCGTGGGCGCCGTCGCCGAACGCAACATCACCGCCGTGCTGGTCGAGGGCCTCAAGCGCCTGGAATACCGCGGCTACGACAGTGCCGGGGTGGCGCTGCTGGACGATCAGGGCGGCCTCGCGCGCCGGCGCCGGGTCGGCAAGGTCAGCGAACTGCAGCAGGCCCTGGCTGCCGAGCCCCTGGCCGGGCGCCTGGGCATCGCCCATACCCGCTGGGCCACCCATGGCGCGCCGACCGAACACAACGCCCACCCGCATTTCTCCGGCGGCGAGCTGGCGGTGGTGCACAACGGCATCATCGAGAACCACGAGGCGCTGCGCAGCCAGCTCAAGGGTCTGGGCTACGCCTTCGCCTCGGACACCGACACCGAGGTCATCGTCCACCTGCTCGACCACAAGCTCAAGAGCCAGCCGGACCTGACCGTCGCGCTCAAGGAGGCGGTCAAGGACCTGCACGGTGCCTACGGCCTGGCGGTGATCTCGGCCCGCCAGCCCGATCGCCTGCTGGCCGCCCGTAGCGGCAGCCCGCTGGTGATCGGCCTGGGCCTGGGGGAGAACTTCCTGGCCTCCGACCAGCTGGCCCTGCGTCAGGTCACCGACCGTTTCATGTACCTGGAGGAGGGCGACATCGCCGAGATCCGCCGCGATGCCGTGCAGGTTTGGGATCTCGACGGCCAGCCGGTGCAGCGCGAGCAGGTGCAGTACCACGAGGGCGCCGAGGCGGCGGATAAAGGCGAATATCGCCACTTCATGCTCAAGGAGATCCACGAGCAGCCCAAGGTGGTGCAGCGCACCCTGGAAGGCCGCCTGGCCGCCGACCACGTGCTGACCCAGGCCTTCGGCCCCCAGACCGCCGAGCTGTTCGCCAAGGTGCGCAACGTGCAGATCGTCGCCTGCGGCACCAGCTTCCACGCCGGCATGGTCGCCCGTTACTGGCTGGAGGCGCTGGCCGGGGTGCCCTGCCAGGTCGAGGTGGCCAGCGAATTCCGCTACCGCCAGGTGGTGGTGCAGCCCGACACCCTGTTCGTCAGCATCTCCCAGTCCGGCGAGACCGCCGACACCCTGGCCGCGCTGCGCAACGCCAAGGCCCTCAGTCCCGAGCAGGGCGGCTACCTGGCCAGCCTGGCGATCTGCAACGTCGGCATCAGCTCCCTGGTGCGCGAGTCCGACCTGTGCCTGTTGACCCAGGCCGGCCCGGAGATCGGCGTGGCCTCGACCAAGGCCTTCACCACCCAGCTGGTCGGCCTGCTGCTGCTGTGCCTGGCCCTGGGCCGGGTGCGCGGCAGCCTCGCGCCGCAGCTGGAAGCCGAGCTGGTGGAGGAGCTGCGCCGCCTGCCGACCCGCCTGGGCGAGGCCCTGGCCATGGACGCGGTGGTGGAGAAGGTCTCCGAGCTGTTCGCCGAGAAGCACCACAGCCTGTTCCTCGGCCGTGGCGCCCAGTACCCGGTGGCCATGGAAGGGGCGCTCAAGCTCAAGGAGATCAGCTACATCCATGCCGAGGCCTATCCGGCCGGCGAGCTCAAGCACGGCCCCCTGGCCCTGGTGGACAGCGACATGCCGGTGGTCACCGTGGCGCCGAACAACGAGCTGCTGGAGAAGCTCAAGTCCAACCTGCAGGAAGTGCGCGCCCGCGGCGGCGAGCTGATCGTCTTCGCCGACCAGCAGGCCGGCATGAGCAACGGCGAGGGCACCCATGTGGTGAACATGCCGCACATCCACGACGTGCTGGCGCCCATCCTCTACACCATCCCGCTGCAGCTGCTGTCCTACCACGTCGCCGTGCTCAAGGGCACCGACGTCGACCAGCCGCGCAATTTGGCCAAGAGTGTGACGGTCGAATAGTCCGCGCAGGCCTGGGGTGAAATGGCGGATGGACGTGCAGTTCCATCCCGCCATTTCGACCCGGCCAGTGGCGATGTCGGCCTCACTGCAGCCGAGCAGGGCGCCGGTGCAGGGCGTTGCTCATGGGCCTTACTTGATCCCCAGGTGGCGCAGCGCAGCGGGTTGGTAGTCGCTCTTGGACGCGCGAAAGCCGAACTCGATGGGATGCTGGGCATCGACCAGCAGGCCATAGATCAGGTATCTGGAGCTGGTCAGGTCATAGATGGCTTCCGCCGCATACCAGGGGGTATCGGCATAATGGAACTGCACGTGGAAGCCTTCGGAAAAGCGCCACAACTCGCCGCGATTGTCATATTGCTCGGCCAAGGCGATCTGCCAGGTATCCTCATCCAAGTAGAGCACGCGCTTGCTGTAGATATGGCGCATCCCGGCCTTCAGCGTGCCAACCACTTTCCAGACCCGATGCTTCTCATAGCGGGTCAGGTTCTGGTTGATATGGCCCTTGCCGGCAACATCGGCGACCGAAAGCGACGGGTCGGCCAGTCGGTAGTTGTTGTAGGGAATGTAAATCTCCTGTTTCCCCTCGAGTTTCCAGTCGTAGCGGTCCGGTGAGCCGGAATACATGTCCGCGTTATCGGAGGTGCGCAGCCCGTCGGCGGCCGTGCCGGGACCATCGTAGGCCACCTGGGGCGCGCGCCTCACCCGGCGCTGGCCGGCGTTGTACATCCAGGCGAGACGCGGCTGCTCGACCTGGTTGACGGTTTCATGAACCAGCAAGATGTTTCCGGCGAGCCGGGACGGCGCCACGACGGCCTGCCTGGCGTAAAGCATCACGTTCTTGTCGGCGACCTCGTCGTAGCCATCGAGCTTTTCCGGCCAGACGACCTGTTCGTTGATTCTGACTTCGCTGTAGCCGCCATTGGCCTGGGTGACGACCTGCACCTGATCGCGCAGCAGACTTCCGCCGCGGTAGCGCATGAAATGATTCCAGACGGCTTCGAGGCCATTCTTGGGCGAGGGAAAGGGGTAGTAGCCCTTGTATCCCTCCACGCCATTGGCATCGGCACTCAACCTGGCGTTGCGCGCGTTGTACTTCGCCGCCTCCTGCACCGGCTCGGGCAGCACGGCGGTGCGATGCGTCGGGTAGACATCGATGAAGTAGCTGTCCGGGTAGCGCTGCAGCATGGCAACCTGGCCATCGGTTAGATGGGCCTTGTGCGCGTGGACGTTGTCGGCCGCAATGCGCAGGGTCGCCGACTCGCCCGCAAACGGATCGGACAGGCCCGGGCCGGCAGCCTTGAAGTCGCCGGTCCAGGCCGGAATCGATCCGTCTGCGTTGGCCGCGACTTCGGCCCCCACGGCGGTAAGTTCCTGGGCCTGGGCAGAGAGACAACCGAGCAGCAGCAAAGAAGGCAGAAAAGTATTCTTCATATTATTTAACCTGCAGTTCATCGATTTTCGCGGCCGCCTGTTGCAGATATTTCGGGCTGACGCTGCCGGATAGCCGTTGCGCATAGGCAAACCAGCTATGGGCCAGTTGCGCATGCTGCATGGCCTGTTGCCGATCCTTCTCGGCGGCATTCAGGTGACACTCTCCGGCCGTAATGGCCAGGCTACTGCTGATCAGTTCCTTATCGACTTCATTGGTAAGGCAGACCGGTTCGACGGGCTCCTGACTCGCCGAGGCGTAGCCGACGAAGGCCGCCATGGTCACGGCCACGAGGCTGGGGTACAGCATTCTGCTCATGTCGATCGCTCCAAGGGTTTGACTTGCGGGATACATGGTTCCATCATAGAACCATGAATACCATAGGTTCCATGATAGAACCTGTCAAGAGCTTCAGAGTCTTGGGTAATTTCGTTAAATTTCAGATGATTAGGTGTTGAGTCATGGAGAGAGTGAGCTTCGAAGGGCGAAACTGCTCGTTGGCGCGGTCGTTGGACATCCTCGGCGACTGGTGGAACGTGCTGATCGTCAGGGAGGCGCTATGGGGAACCACCAAGTTCGATGAGTTTCAACGCAACCTGGGCATGTCCAAGAGCATCCTATCCAAGCGCCTGAAACTGCTGCTCGAACATGAGGTTCTGCGGAAGCAGAACCAGGGCGGCAGCGTCGACTACTACCTCACGGAAAAGGGGCAGGAGGTCAACACCATCATCATGAGCATGTTGCAATGGGGGGACCGCTGGTACCCGCATGCAGAAGGGCCGCCCGTGTTGTTGGTCAACAAGAAAACCGGCTTGCCGCTGACGCGTGCAAGGTTCTATGACCAGGAGGGCAATGAAGTGAGCCCGAGCGACGTCGGCATCTGTGACGGGCCGGGCGCCAATGCGCAAACCCGCGAAAGGATTCGCCAGATCCACCAGAAGAAGAGCCTCGCCTGAGGCCGGCGCCTGCCCGTGCGTAGCGACCCGCTGGCGCTGCCGGTGCCGAACAGCTGGCGGCGGGCGGGAGTCGATGCAGGGGCTCCGGGTTCAGAACGAGTGGCTCAGCAGCAGGCCACCGCCGGCGTCGGGGCTGGCATCGGAAAAGCCTTTGAGCGCATAGAGCTGGACCTTCCAGGACGGGCCGAGCCTCTGGGTCAGAAACAGGGTGAGCTCCTGGATCTCGTCGCCGTTGGCGGTCACCTTCTGCCGCCAGTCGTAGGCCGCGCCCAGGTAGGTCGCCGACGCGAGTCTGCCGACCAGGCCCAGGGAGGCGAAGAGCGGATCGCGCAGGTCGGTGTCCGCGGGGTCGCCGAACTTCTTCCAGCCCAGGGTGGCGAAACCGCTGATCGCGCCGAAGGCCCGGGCGACATCGAGCTGGGCGGAGTAGTCGGTCTTGCCGGTTCCCAGGCAGTGGTCTTCGTCGGCCGTCGGCAGCTTGACCTTGCCGACCAGGTCCAGCATCAGCCCGCTACTCCCGCTGCCGTCGAGCAGGGCGTAACCGGCGCTGGCCACGGTGTCGCCCATGCCGCTCTCGACGCGGCCGCAGCTTCCGGAGAGGGGTTCGCCGTCCGGCCCCACCGAGGGATTGGTGATGCGCAGGTAGGGGACGGTCAGCTTGTAGAGCATGGGGCCGGCTTCGTACCTGGCGATCACCGGGACATACCAGGTCTCGCTGGTTGTCGACGTGCCGTACTTTCCCCGCGAGTAATCGACCCCGGTCGAAACCGTGAGCCCCTCGGCCAGAACGGGTACGGCGAGAACGAGCAACAGGCCCGACAAGATCACGCGAGCGCTTCTCATGCATACCTCGTGGCTATCCGGATAACGACGTGCGGATCGCGCGCAGCCCGCCCGCGTCGAGCCTCGGGGCCTTGGTCGCCACCAGGCCGGCGCGGCGGACAACCCGCCTCGTTCAGCTTAGCCGGCGATCCGCGCTGCGCTTGGACACAGGCGTGCTGCCGCCTTCAGTGACGGCCGGAGTTGTCCACCCGCTCCGGTCGTTCGAGCCTGTCCACCCGCTCCACGCGCTCCACCCGTTCGGGCTTATCGGCGCGATCCACGCGTTCGATGCGCTCGATCCGCTCCACCCGCACGCCGTTCTCGAAGATCTCGATCCGTTCGCGGGTCTCCAGGCGGTCCGGGGCGTCGCGTACCTCGATCCGCTCGCGCCGCTCCAGCTCGCCGGAGGCGGATTCCTCCCGGCGCTCGATGCGCTCGCGGGTTTCGCCATCGTCGCGCCGTTCGATGCGCTCACGGGTCTCGCCGTCGTCGCTGCGCTCGCGTGACTCGAGGCCGTCGCGCTCGGCGCTGCGGCCTTGCTGCTGCTCGTCTGCGGCCGCGGACGGGTCGTGCTGGCCGCTGCCCGAGTGGCCCGGCGCGGCCGGCTGCTCGCGGGAGAATTCGATGCGCAGGGCGCGGATATCCCGTCCCTTGGCGAACTCGCCGCTGACCCGGATGCGGCGGTCGAGCGCCAGGTCGGCGGCCTGGCCGCCGAGATAGGCGGTATCGCGATCCACCTGGGCGGTGAACCCGCCGAACGCGATGCGATCGCCCTGGCGCCCGCGTACCAGGCCCTCCACCAGGGCGTGGCGCACCCGGCCGGCGAAGGGCATGCCCGGATCGCTGTGCGTCTGGACGACCTCCAGCTGCCTGCCGTCCCAGGTGCCGCGCACCAGGACCTCGCCGCTGACGGCCAGCGGCTTGCTGAGGGCCAGGCCGTGGAGATCGCCGCCTCGCGCGGCGGTGCCTATGGCGCTGGCCTGGGTCAGGTTGGCGGCCCGGTCGATCCGGCTGGCGAGCACTTCGCCCCGGGCATTGCGCAGGCCGCTGACCCGTACCGCCTCGCCGGGGCGCAGGTCCTGGGCCACCCGGGCGCCGGCGGCCACGCGCACCGGTTGCCCCATCACCCGCAGCGGCGCGGCGCCCGTTGCCAGCGCCGTGATCGGCCCCTCATAGGCATGCAGGATCGCGATGCTCCGCGCCTCGAGGCCACGTTTCGATGGGCGGGCCTCCACCGCCACGACTTGACCGATCGCCAGCCGGTCGCTGCTGGCGGGGAGGCCGTTCTCGCTGAGCACCAGCTGGTTGTCGAAGTGCACTTCCACGCCATTGACGCAGATGGAGCCGAAGCCGGTGATGGTGCCCACTATGCCCGTGCCACCGATTCCGCCGTTATCGGTCGCCCCCGTACCCCCTACGCCCCCCTGCTCGGCCGGAGCGCCGGTGCCGCCGACACCGCCAGTCGCCACGGCGCCGGTTCCGCCCATGCCGCCGGGCTCGAGGCACGCCGGCAAGGCGCCAAGCGCCGCAGAGGCCGGCAGCAGTGAGGTGCAGAGGAAAGCTAAGGCACAGAGCAGACGCGTGGTAGTGCTCATGATGAACTGGCCGTCGTCGGGTTGGATGCTGTTGGCGGATTGGCTTCAGTGTAGAAATACAGGCCGATGGTGATGCGCTGCCGTGCGTCGGCGGAGGGTACGTCCCGTTCCTCCATCTCCGCTGCCAGCAGGTTGAGGCCGTTCAGCACCTGCATGCCTTCGATCTCCACGGCCTCGCGCAGCTGGGCAACCGCCCAGGGCGACAGACTGTCGTAGTGCACGCTGCGCTCGAAGAAGGGCGTGCCGGCCTCGGTCAGGTTGTGCACGGCGGCGCAGGCATGGTCGTGGAGGTTGTGCCGGAAATAGGCGATCTTCTCGTCGAATCCCCGCTGCGGAATGAACGCCAGCGCCTGCAGATGGACGCGGTCCTGCTCGTCCAGACGCACGACGCCCAGGCGCAGCCACTCGTCCAGCACGACGCGGGCACGGATATCCGTGCTGACCTGGGCCACCAGCGCATCGAAGGAGCCGGCGCCGCCGGTGCTGGCCAGGCGCGCCAGGGGCAACGGCCGACCGGGCCGCTCGCAGAACGGCGGGTTGTTCAGCCAGACGCTGACCAGGTGAGCGCCGAAGGAAATGACTTCGGGCAGGCTGCTCTCGTCTTCGCTCGCCTTGGCCCGCAGGCGCCGCACATCCTTGCGATGCACGCCCGTCAGCAGGCTGATCCTGCTGTCGGTCGGCGGCTTGTCGTCGAGGCGGAACTCGTGCTCGGCGACATCGACGAACACCTGCTTGAGCAGATTGGCGAAGCTGGTGTAGGTGACCCCCTTCTTGAGCATCAACCTCACCACCGGGCGCATGACGTGTTGCAGCGCCGACAGCAGGGAGGGAGGCAAGGTGGGCAAATGCATTCAAGGTATTCCTCAAGAGTCCTGACCAGCGCCCAGGCTAGCAGCAACCTGGGCCGGCACCCGCGTCCGGACCAGATGCTTGCCGCGAGAGGGTGGACGATACGCTAGGGCATCTGTAGCTCCTGTGCAGCGTGTGCGCCGATTGCATCGAGGTGTCGCAAGCCCGGCGAACCGAGGCTTGCGACACCCTGGCGTTACGTCCCTCGGGCCCCCGGGACGTCCTCTACCACGTGCAGGCCTAGTGCTCTACCTCGACCACGTCCAGGTCCGGCGCGTCGGGCGCGTCATCGGGCTCCATCTCGACGACATCGTCGTCCGGGTCATCGGGGGCATCGGGCGCGTCATCGTCGTCATGCGGGCGAGCGGCCTTGGCCGCATCCCGGGCGGCATCTCGGGCTACATCTGCAGCCGCTTTGGCCGCATCTCGAGCAGCATCGGCCTCATCCTTGGCGGCATCCCGGGCGGCGTCTGCAGCCGCTCTGGCGGCATCCCGGGCCGCATCTGCAGCGTCTCTGGCCGCGTCGCGGGCGGCATCGGCGTTCGGATCTCCAGCCGCCTTGGCCGCATCTCGGGCGGCATCTGCAGCCGCTCTGGCGGCATCCCGGGCCGCGTCTGCAGCGTCTCTAGCCGCCTCCCGGGTCGCATCGGCCTCATTTTTCGCGGCGTCTCTGTCCGCATCTGCGGCATCTCTCGCCGCGTCGTGGTCCCGGTCCTTGCCATGGCCCCTGTTTCCGGCCATGCCGTCATGGTCGGCGTCGTCGCCGCCCCGGCCGCCATGACCGTCGCCGTCGTGGCCCCCTCTGCCATGACCGCCGCCATCACCACGGCCGTCGCCGCCGTGTCCGCCTTCGCCGCCACCGTGACCGCCCCGACCGCCGCCGCCGTCACCACCACGGCCGCCGCCACCGTCCCCCCCTCGACCGCCGCCGCCATCACCGCCGTGACCGCCACCGCCGCTACCCCCCTCCTTGGCATACACGCTGGAGAAACTGTCCACGTAATCGGGTACCAGGACCGTCGATGCCGACAGGACGCCACCAATGGCCAGAGCCAACAAACATTTCTTGAGCAGCATGATGAACCTCCGCTTAGAACTGCGTGGCGGCTTGCGCCGCGCATGCAGTAACCGGTGAGTTTCCCGCCGCCCATCGGGGCGGCTAGCCAACCAGCGCGGCCATCTTTCTGCAGTGACTCGGTGCAACTGCGGTTTCCGCACGATCCTTCGGGACCAGTCAGCCATATTATGTGGGAAAATTTCCCACAAATTGAGATTAATACGGTCGGCCCGAGTGTCAACGACCGGTGGTCAGGCCAGTCGCGCCTGGGGGGCTCCCGCGGCCCCGGACTTTGCCGCGTCATGCACAGGGGGCTAAATCTTCCGCTCGCTGTAACGCCGGCCGGCGATCGTCCTCTAGTCCTGTACCGGTGGCGCACGGCGTGCACACACCGGCCCATCAGACTATTCGAGGATCACCCCATGCATACCAAGACAGCCGCCACCGGCGCCGCCATCGCCTTCGCCGCCGCCAGCCTGTTCGCCGGCCTGACCAGCACCGCCGTCGTGGCCGAGGAAGCCCAGATCCATTGCTATGGCGTCAACGCCTGCAAGGGGCAGAACGACTGCAAGACGGCGAGCAACGCCTGCAAGGGCCAGGGCGCGTGCAAGGGCCAGGGCTTCAAGAGCATGACCCTGGCCGAGTGCAACCTCGCCAAGGGCACCGTCGGCGAGTGAAAGGGCACGGGGCCGGCGGCGCCGGTCCCGGACTCCGTCAAGGGGCAAACGCCCAGCGGACTACTACGCTAGTTGGACGCCTGGAGCGGAGAACCTGTGATGGGATTGCTGAATTTCTTGGGACGCGCCATTGGCCAGCCCGCCCGGCCGCAGCGAGCGGCGAACGAGGCTCAGGCGCAACTGCTGGCCAGCCTGCTGACGATGGCCTGGGTGGTGGAGGCGCGCGACCCCTACACCGGCGGACACCTGTGGCGGGTCTCGCGCTTCTCCGAGCGGCTGGCGCGGGAGGCCGGGATGCCTGAGGCCGAGACCGCGCGGATCGGCCTTGGCGGCTTCCTCCACGATCTCGGCAAGATCGGCATTCCCGATGCGATCTTGAACAAACCCGCGCAACTGAGCGATGACGAGTACGCGGTGATCAAGACCCACCCCGAGGTCGGCTTTCGCATGCTGCAGGGGCATCCGCTGGCCGCGTTGGTCAGCGATGCGGTGCGCCTGCATCACGAGACGCCGGATGGGCGCGGCTATCCGCTGGGCCTCAAGGGCGAGGAGATTCCCGTGATGGCGCGGATCGTCGGCATCGGCGACGCCTTCGACGCCATGACCAGCAGTCGTCCCTACCGCGCCGGCATGGCCGTGGCGCAGGCGCTGGACCTCATCGAGGCGAATCTGGGCAAGCAATTCGATGCCGAACTGGGGGAGCGCTTCCTCCGGCTGGGGCGTGCCGGCGAACTCGATCATATCGTCGGCCACAGCGACCTGGGCATTCCCCTGCAGGTCTGTATCATGTGTGGCCCGACCCTGGTCCAGCGCCGCGGCCAGCAGGCCGGCGAACGTCTCTACTGCCGCTCCTGCGGCGGCGAGTACCGCCTCGAGGCCGGCGCCGGCGACCGCCTGCAGGCCAAGCCGACCGGCGCCCAAGGTCAGCCGGACGACCTCACGCCGCGGGCCGACGAGCAGTTGATCGGCGAGTTGGTGCAGGCCGCGGTGCGCCGACTGCTGGATCTGGCGGCGCCGGCCTGAGCCGGCGTCGCGGCGGTTCGTCGTTCGCCGCATGATTGCCGCGCAGCCGCTGTAACGTCGTCGATTGCGCCTACTCTAATTAGGGAGTCGGCTCCGCTCCTGGTGTACGGCACCGACCTTCCCCCTAGCATCGAGAGGATCACCAGCATGTCCATCAAGACTACCGCCGCCGGTGCCGCCCTGGCACTCGCCGCCGCCGGGCTGTTCGCCAGCCTGCCGACTTTGGTCGTGGCCGAGGAGGCCATGGTCAACTGCTACGGCGTCAACGCCTGCAAGGGCCAGAACGACTGCAAGACCGCCAACAACGCCTGCAAGGGCCAGGGCTCGTGCAAGGGCCAGGGCTTCAAGAGCATGACCCTGGCCGAGTGCAACGAGGCCGGTGGTACTGTCGGCGAGTGAATGGGAGAGGGCGACCCCGGTCGGGTCGCCTCGATCCTGCCTGCATAGGAGTTGGGCATGTCCACTGATGCAGCCTGCCTGGGGTTCGGCCTGGGCCTGCGCACCCCGTATTACCAGGAGATTCTCGAGCGGCGGCCGGCGGTCGACTGGTTCGAGGTGGTTTCGGAGAACCATCTGGTCGAGGGCGGCAAGCCGCTCTACTACCTGGAGGCCATCGGCGAGCACTATCCGCTGGTGATGCATGGCGTGTCGCTGTCGATCGGCGGCCCCCATCCGCTGGATCGCGACTACCTGCAGCGCCTCAAGCGCCTGGCCGACCGCGTCCAGCCGGCGTGGATCTCCGACCACCTGTGCTGGAGCCGCGGCAGTGCCCATCAGCTGCACGACCTGTTGCCGCTGCCGTTCACCGAGGAGAGCCTGCAGCACGTGGCGGACCGCGTGCGCCAGGTGCAGGAGGTGATCGAGCGGTCGCTGGTGCTGGAGAATGTCTCCAGCTACCTGCGCAGCGCCGACGATCAGTTCAGCGAGTGGCAGTTCCTCGCCGCCCTCAGCGACCTCACCGGCTGCGAGCTGCTGCTCGACGTCAACAACGTCTACGTCAGCGCGCGCAACCACGGCTTCGAGCCCTGGGCGTTCATCAGCGGCCTGCCGAAGCAACGCATCCGCCAGCTGCACCTGGCCGGCCACAGCGACTACGGCAGCTACCTGATCGACACCCACGATGCGCCGGTCAGCGACCCGGTCTGGCAACTCTACGCACGCACCCTGCGCCATCTGGGCCCGGTGGCGACCCTGCTGGAACGCGACGATCACTTCCCGCCGCTGCAGGAGTTGCTCGACGAACTGGACAGGGCCCGCGCCGTGGCCGCTAGCGCCCTGGAGTGCGAGGCCCTATGCGACTGAACGACTGGCAGCGGCAGCTCGAAAACTACCTGCTCGGTGGCGATCCGCAGCCCGACCCGGCGCTGTGCGCCAGCCTGCGCGGCAGCGAGGCCCTGGCGGTCGAGCAGGGCCTGGCGATCTACCACAACGCCTATCGGGCGCGCCTGCTCGAGGCCCTGCGCGGCGACTATGGCGCTCTGCACGGCTGGCTCGGCGACGAGGAGTTCGACGCCCTGGCCCTGGCCTATGTCGATGCTCACCCGTCGCGGCACTTCAGCCTGCGCTGGCTGGGCGAGCGCCTGGGCGATTTCATCGACGGCTACCTGGTACCGGCCCAGGCCGCCCCGCTGGGCGAGCTGGCGCGTCTGGAATGGGCCTTCACCCTGGCCTTCGATGCCCCGGCGGGCCAACCCCTGACCCTGGAACAGATGGCCGGCCTGGCGCCGCAGGAGTGGCCGGCTCTGCAGGTGCGCCTGTTGCCCAGCGTGCAGTGGCAGGCCTGTCGCTTCAACAGCCTGGCGATCTGGCGCGCACACAAGGAGCAGGCCGCCTTCCCCGGCAGCAGCGAGCTGCCCCAGGCCCTGGTCTGCCTGATCTGGCGCCAGGGCCTGATCAGCCGCTATCGCAGCCTGGAGCCCGCCGAGGCGGCGGCCCTGCACGGCATGGCGGTGGCCGGCTGGAGCTTCGCCGAGCTGTGCGAACGGCTCGGCGAGCTGGGCGACCAGGCACCGCTGCAGGCCGCCAGCTGGCTGCGCCAGTGGCTGCACGAGGGCCTGCTGCAGCGGCATGGCGCATAGCCAGCTTTTAGGGAACCTAAGCCCTGACAAACGGGTCATCTGAACTAACCTTTCCGATGATTTCGAGAGGTGGAGGTGCCCATGCTCGCGTATCTGCCGCCAACCCTGCGGGAGCTGCAATTGCCGCTGCGCCTGCGCCTGTGGGATGGCAAGCAAATCGATCTCGGTCCCCAGCCGCGGGTCACCCTGGTGGTCAAGGACCCGAGCCTGGTGGCGCAGCTGGCCCACCCCAGTCTCGACGCCCTGGGCAGTGCCTACGTCGAAGGCCGCCTCGACCTGGAGGGGCCGATCAGTGAGGTGATCGAGATCGGCGATGCGCTGAGTCAGGCGCTGATCGGCGAGGAGGAGCCGGGCGAGCTCGACTACCGGCCCCACGACAAGGCCGCCGACGCCGCGGCCATCAGCTATCACTACGACCTGTCCAACGACTTCTACGCCCTCTGGCTGGATCGCGAGCTGGTCTATTCCTGCGCCTACTTCGAGACCGGCCAGGAGGACATCGACCAGGCCCAGCAGGCCAAGCTGCGCCATCTGTGCCGCAAGCTGCGCCTGCAGCCGGGCGAACGCCTGCTGGATGTCGGCTGCGGCTGGGGCGGCCTGGCACGCTTCGCCGCCCGCGAGTTCGGCGTCGAGGTGTACGGCATCACCCTCAGCCGCGCGCAACTGGAACTGGCCCGCCAGCGGGTCGCGGAGGAGGGCCTGGGCGGGCAGGTACGGCTGGAGCTGCAGGACTACCGCGATTTGCCCCAGGACGGCCGCTTCGACAAGGTGGTCAGCGTCGGCATGTTCGAGCACGTTGGCCACGGCAACCTGCCGCTCTATTGCCAGCGTCTGTTCGGTGCGGTGAAGAGCGGCGGCCTGGTGATGAACCACGGCATCACCGCCCGGTACACCGACGGCCGCCCGGTGGCCCGCGGCGGCGGCGAGTTCATCGACCGCTACGTGTTCCCCGAGGGCGAGCTGCCGCACCTGGTGACCATAGGCGCGGCGATCAGCGAGGCAGGCCTGGAGATCGTCGACGTGGAGAGCCTGCGCCTGCACTATGCCCGCACCCTGCAGCTGTGGAGCGCGCGTCTGGAGGCGCAGCTGGAGCGGGCCGCGCAGCTGGTGCCGGAGCAGACGCTGCGCATCTGGCGCCTCTACCTGGCCGGCTGCGCCTATGGCTTCGCCCACGGCTGGATGAATCTGCACCAGATCCTCGCGGTCAAGCCGCAGGCCGATGGCGGCCACGACCTGCCCTGGACCCGCGCCGACCTGTACCGCTGAGCCGCCCTACGCCGTCGCCGTAGGGCAGTTTCCTTCAATACCGCAGCCCCCTGCCGGCGTCAGTCTGCGTCCTCCCGCTGACGACTGCCGATAGGTGTGCGATGAATCTACAGCTCTCCATGGCGGCCTTTGCCCTGGCCGCCTCGATTTCCCCCGGCCCGGTCAATCTGGTGGCGCTGAGCTGCGGCGCACGCTACGGCCTGAGCGCCAGCCTGCGTCATGTGACCGGGGCTACCCTGGGTTTCACCCTGTTGCTGCTGGCCATGGGCCTGGGGCTGCAACAGTTGCTGAGCCAGTGGCCGCCGCTGGGCGCGCTGATCCGCTGGGCGGGCGTGGCCTTCCTGCTGTACATGGCCTACGGCCTGGCGCGCGCCGATGGCCGGCTGGACGGCGGCCAGGCGCGGCGGCCGCCGTCGCTGTTCACCGGCGCCTTGATGCAATGGCTCAACCCCAAGGCCTGGCTGGCGGCCCTGGCCGGCATGGGCGCCTACGGGGCGGGCGGCGAGCCGGGGCTGGTCGGCCAGTTCGCCGTGCTGTACTTCGTCATCTGCTACCTGTCCATCGCCTGCTGGGCCTACGCCGGGGCGTGCATGGGCCGCTATCTGCAGGCTCCCGGGCGCCTGCGCCTGTTCAACCGTGGCCTGGCGTTGCTGTTGCTGGGTTCGGCGGTCTATCTGCTGGGGGCCTGATCAGCCGGCGCGGCGGTACTGGCCCGGGGTGGCGGCGAGCAGCTGCTTGAAGGTGCGCTGCAGGTGGGCCTGGTCGGCGAAGCCGGCCGCCAGGGCCACCTCGACTATATCCTCGCCGCGCCTGAGGCGGGCCTGGGCGAACTGGATGCGGCAGTTGACCAGGTAGGCATGGGGCGTCAGGCCGTAATGGCGGCGGAAGCTGCGGCTCAGGTAGGAGGCGGAGAGGCCGGCCGCCGCGCAGATGTCCTCCAGCTTCAGGGGCCGGGTGCAGTGCGCGCGGATGAAGTCGGCGGCCAGGTGGATACGCGGGTTGTCGGTGCGGCGCGGGGCGGGCGCCGGTTCGAGGCGCTGCTGCAGCGCGCCGAAGAACTCCAGCAGGGCGCAATGCTTGGCCAGGGTCTCGGCCTGCGGGTCGACGAGCAGGCGATACAGGCCGCTCAGGCCGGCATGGAGCGCGGGGTCCTGGCTGAGGATGGCGGCGAAGGCGCGCAGCGGCTGGTTGCGGTCGAAGCCCAGCTGGTGCTGCAGTTCGGTCAGCCAGGCCGTGTCCACATAGAACATCCGGTAGGACCAGGGCTGACCCTCGAGGGGATTGCAGGCATGCACGTCGCCCGGGTTCATCAGCACCACGGTGCCGGCGCCGATGCGTTCGCGGGCCTTCTCGTTGAGGTAGCTGCTGCGGCCTCGGGTGATGGCGCCGATGGAGAAGGTCTCGTGGGCGTGCGGGGCGTAGCAGACCCGGCGGCCGTCCAGCACCTCGCGGGCCTCGACGAAGGGCAGTGCGGGGTCGCGCCAGAAGCGCGGAGTGGTTGCCTGAATCGCCTTGCTCATGCCTATCCGCCTGCCGACCGACAGCGGCCGCAGGCAGACTATAGCCCCGGACGCGTGCGGTACAAAGCCTGGCCAGCAGCGCCCGGCGCTTTGCCTTAGCATAGCGGGACCGTCCCGAGTCGAGCCGTGCATGCCCGCTTTCCTGCTGCGTTATCGCGTCGTCCTGATCGTGCTGCTGATCCTGCTCGGCCTGCTGGCCAGCATCTGGCTGGCCGGGCGCTATGCCGAGCGGCGCGCCTGGGAGGAGCGCAGCTTCGAGGCCCGCGGCCAGCTGCAGCTGTACGCCCAGTCGTTGCACACCCTGGTCGAGCGCTTCCGCTCGGTGCCCGAGGTGCTGGCGTTGGACAGCGATATCAAGGCGCTGCTGCGCGCGCCCCACGACCGCCTGCTGCGCGATGCCCTCAATCAGCGCCTGGAGCGGCTCAACGCCGCCGCCGGCTCCAACGTGCTGTACCTGCTCGACCGGCGCGGCGAGGCCCTGGCGGCGAGCAACTGGCGCGACTGGAGCAGCTTCGTCGGCAACAACTACGCCTTCCGCCCCTATTTCCAGGATGCCCTGCGTCAGTCGTCCGGGCGCTACTTCGCGGTCGGCGTGACCACCGGGATTCCCGGCTACTTCCTGTCCCATGTGGTGCGCGACGACGCCGGCGGCGTGCTCGGCGTGCTGGTGGTCAAGCTCGAACTGGAGGAGCTGCAGCGCGAGTGGGCGGGGCAGGCCGGGGTGCTGCTGGTGGCCGACAGCTATGGCGTGGTGATCCTCAGCAATCGCCCGGCCTGGCGCTTTCGCGCCCTGCAGCCGCTGAGCGAGCGGGACCGGGCGGAGCTGGTGGAGGTGCGCAAGTACGCCGAACAGGCGCTGCAACCCTTGCCCAGCGAGCTGCGCCGCCGGATCGACGCGACCGCGGAGTGGCGGCGGGTCGATGGCCCGCAGGGCCGCCGCGACTACCTCTGGCAACGCCTGGCCTTGCCGGAGGAGGACTGGACCCTGCACCTGCTCGTCGAGCCCCAGGCCCTGGTCGACAGCGTGCGCAGCTATCGCCTGGCCGCCGCCGGGGTGTGGATGACCCTGGCCTTCCTCCTCCTCTACCTGGCCCAGCGGCGCAAGAACCAGCGCCTGCAGGCGGGCATCCGCGAACGCCTGGAGCGCGAGGTGACGCTGCGCACCGCCGAGCTGCGCGAGGCCCAGGAGGGCCTGGTGCACGCGGCGAAGATGGCCGCCCTGGGGCAGATGTCGGCGGCCATGGCCCACGAGATCAACCAGCCGCTGACCGCCATGCGCATGCAACTGGGCAGTCTGCGCCTGCTGCTCGACGGCGGTCGCGAGAACGAGGTGCGCGAGGGCCTGCAGCGCATCGACGGCCTGCTGCAGCGCTTGGCCGGACTCACCGGCCACCTCAAGACCTTCGCCCGCAAGAGCCCCGCCGGCCTCGCCGAGCGCCTGCGCCTGAGCGAGGTGCTGGAGCAGGCCCTGCAGCTGCTGGCGCCGCGCCTGCGCAGCGAGCAGGTGGAACTGCGCCGCGCGATCGACGGCGAGCTGCAGGTGCTGGGCGATGCCATCCGCCTCGAGCAGGTGCTGCTCAACCTGCTGCACAACGCCCTGGACGCCATGGCCGGCGCCGAGCGGCGGGTACTCGACCTGGTGCTGCGGCGCGAGGGCGAGCAGTGCCTGCTGACGGTGGCGGACAGCGGCGGCGGTATCCCCGGCGAGCGGCTGGGCCAGGTGTTCGAGCCCTTCTTCACCACCAAGCCGGTGGGCCAGGGCCTGGGCCTGGGTCTGGCGGTGTCCTACGGCATCGTCCGCGAGCTGGGCGGCAGCCTGGAGGCGGCCAATGGCGAGCGGGGCGCGGTGTTCAGCCTGCGCCTGCCGCTGGCGCCCTAGGTGACGGCCTGCGGCTACGGCCGGGCGCTTCGGCGCGATACACTGAGGCCATCGGGTGAGGAGGTGCTATGAGCGGTCGGGTGATAGTGGTCGATGACGAGGCGGCGATCCGCGAGGCGGTGCAGCAGTGGCTGGAGCTGTCCGGCTTCCGGGTGCAGAGCTGCGCCGGTGCCGAGCAGGCCCTGACCCTGGTCGACCGCGA
Source organism: Pseudomonas sp. MBLB4123 (assembly GCF_051904775.1). Taxonomy (NCBI): domain Bacteria; kingdom Pseudomonadati; phylum Pseudomonadota; class Gammaproteobacteria; order Pseudomonadales; family Pseudomonadaceae; genus Pseudomonas; species Pseudomonas sp. MBLB4123. The sequence goes on along the minus strand of NZ_CP196711.1, from coordinate 3,360,984 downwards.
CTTCCCCGGGGTAGTGGTCAGCGACGTGCGCATGCCCGGCAGCGATGGCCTGCAGCTGCTCGACAAGCTGGTGGCGCTGGACCGCGACCTGCCGGTGATCCTGATCACCGGCCACGGCGACGTGCCCATGGCGGTGCAGGCGCTGCGCCAGGGCGCCTACGACTTCATCGAGAAGCCCTTCACCCCCGAGCGCCTGCTCGACAGCGTGCACCGCGCCCTGGACAAGCGCCGCCTGGTCTGCGAGAACCGCCAGCTGCGCCAGCAGGTCGCCTTCAAGGACCGCATCGAGGCGCAGCTGCTCGGCGTCTCCAGGCCGATGGAGAGCCTGCGCCGGCAGGTCCTGGAACTGGCCGCCACCTCGGTGAACGTCCTGATCCGCGGCGACACCGGCAGCGGCAAGGAGCGCGTGGCCCGCTGCCTGCACGACTTCAGCCCGCGCGCCGGCAAGCCCTTCGTCGCCCTGAACTGCGCGGCGATCCCGGAGCAGCTGTTCGAGAGCGAGCTGTTCGGCCACGAGAGCGGCGCCTTCACCGGCGCCCAGGGCAAGCGCGTCGGGCGCATCGAGCATGCCGACGGCGGCACCCTGTTCCTCGACGAGGTGGAGAGCCTGCCGCTGGCGCAGCAGGTCAAGTTGCTGCGCGTGCTGCAGGAGAAGACCCTGGAGCGCCTCGGCTCGAACAAGAGCATCCGCGTCGACCTGCGGGTGATCGGCGCGGTAAAGCCGGACCTGCTGGACGAGGTGCGCGCGGGGCGTTTCCGCGAGGACCTGTATTACCGGCTGAACGTGGCCAGCGTGCAGATTCCGCCGCTGCGCGAACGCCGCGAGGACATCGCCCTGTTGTTCGAGCACTTCGCCGGCCAGGCGGCCCAGCGCAACGGCCGCGAGGCGCCGCCGCTGACCCCCGGCGAACTGGCGCGGCTGCTCGGCCACGACTGGCCGGGCAACGTGCGCGAGCTGATCAACGCCGCCGAGCGCCACGCCCTGGGCCTCAGCGCCCCGCAGCCGGAGGTCGGCAGCCAGTCGCTGGCCGAACAGATGGAGGCCTTCGAGGCGCAGTGCCTGCACAACGCGCTGCAGCGCTGCCAGGGCAACATCGCCCAGGTCATGGCCCTGCTGCAGCTGCCGCGGCGCACCCTCAACGAGAAGATGCAGCGCCACGGCCTGCAGCGCGCCAGCTACAGGCCGGCGGGCAGCGTTGACGAGGACTAGGCGGGATCTTGCCGATGGCCGTTCGGCGATCGGCGAAATCCTGCTGGTCGATACCCCCAGGCTCCAGGCCAACCGCTCTATTCCGAGGCTTTGCCACTCTGGCACGGCATCTGCTATAGCCCTTGTCAGCCACGCACAGCCTGTGTGCGGGCGAACATAAGAAAGACAAGAGGTGTTGCCCATGAACTGCCACTGCCCCTACGCGAGCCCGTCTCGCCTCGCCGTTCTCCGCTCCCTCTTGCGCACCGGGTCCGGTGCGGGCGCCTGGCGCCTTCGCGCCACCCTCTGAACCCGTGCGGGCCCGGGCGCTGCGGCGCAGGGGCATCGTCTACAGTGAAAACTCTGCACAAAGCCATAACAACGACGGAGATTGATCCATGCGACTGACCAAGCGTTTCAGCCTGCTCGCCGCCGCCGCGGCCCTCACCGCCAGCACCGCGGTACTCGCCGCACCGACCTTCATCAACATCCTCACCGGCGGCACCAGCGGTGTGTACTACCCGATCGGCGTGGGCCTGTCGCAGCTGTACAGCAACGGCATCGAAGGCTCGAAGACCTCGGTGCAGGCGACCAAGGCCTCGGTGGAAAACCTCAACCTGCTGCAGCAAGGCCGCGGCGAACTGGCCCTGGCCCTGGGCGACTCGGTGGCCGACGCCTGGAACGGCGTGGAAGACGCCGGCTTCAAGGCACCGTTGAAGAAGCTGCGCGCCATCGCCGCCACCTACCCCAACTACATCCAGATCGTCGCCAGCAAGGAGTCCGGCATCACCAGCCTGGCCGACCTCAAGGGCAAGCGCATCTCCGTCGGCGCGCCGAAGTCCGGCACCGAGCTGAACGCCCGCGCCATCTTTGCGGCCGCCGGGATGAGCTACGAGGACATGGGCAAGGTCGAGTTCCTGCCCTATGCCGAGTCGGTCGAGCTGATCAAGAACCGCCAGCTGGATGCCACCCTGCAGTCCTCGGGCCTGGGCATGGCCGCCATCCGCGATCTGGCCGCGACCCTGCCGATCACCTTCGTCGCCATTCCCGGCGAGGTCACCGCGAAGATCGGCAACGCCGCCTACCAGGCCGCCGCCATCCCCGCCGGCACCTACGACGGCCAGGACACCGAGGTGGCGACCGTGGCCATCACCAACATCCTGGTCAGCCATGAAGGCGTGTCCGACGAGGTCGCCTACCAGATGACCAAGCTGATGTTCGACAACCTCGAGCGCCTGGGCAACGCCCACTCCGCGGCCAAGGACATCAAGCTGGACAGCGCCGCGAAGCACCTGCCGATCCCGCTGCACCCGGGCGCCGAGCGCTTCTACAAGGAAGCCGGCGCGCTGTAAGGCTGTTGCAGTTGAGTAGGGTGGGTCGGGCCGACCCACCCTACCCGACTCAGGCCGCTGCGCGGCCACCCCATCCAGGCAGATGCAGAACTGCTACTAAAACCAGCGTGAAGCCCACGGCAGGTTTTGTTAGCGGCTCTTTCGCCCCATCGACGTAGTAACGAGGGTTCGACCTCCATGAGTGAACACAACCAAGGCCTCGCGGCGCATCCGGGCGACTGGCCCAAGGCGCTGTTTTACGTGGCGCTGCTGTTCTCGACTTTCCAGATCATCACCGCGGCCTTTCACCCGGTATCCAGCCAGGTCCTGCGCGCGGTGCACGTCGGCTTCCTGCTGCTGACGGTGTTCCTCAGCGTGCCGGCCTTCGGCGCCAAGCAGCCCTGGCAGCCGCTGGCCTGGCTGCTGGGCCTGGCCGGCATGGCCACCGCCGCCTATCAGTGGGTGTTCGAGGCCGACCTGATCCAGCGTTCCGGCGACCTGACCGGCATGGACATGTTTATCGGCCTGGTGCTGATCGGCCTGGTATTCGAGGCGGCGCGGCGGGTGATGGGCATCGCCCTGCCGCTGATCTGCGGCCTGTTCCTCGCCTATGGCCTGCTCGGCCAGTACCTGCCGGGGGACCTGGCGCACCGCGGCTATGGCCTGGACCAGATCGTCAACCAGCTGTCCTTCGGCACCGAGGGCTTCTACGGCACGCCGACCTATGTCTCGGCCACCTACATCTTCCTGTTCATCCTGTTCGGCGCCTTCCTCGAGCAGGCCGGGATGATCAAGCTGTTCACCGACTTCGCCATGGGCCTGTTCGGCCACAAGCTCGGCGGTCCGGCCAAGGTCTCGGTGGTGTCCTCGGCGCTGATGGGCACCATCACCGGTTCCGGGGTGGCCAACGTGGTCACCACCGGTCAGTTCACCATCCCGCTGATGAAGCGCTTCGGCTACAAGCCGGCCTTCGCCGGCGGCGTGGAAGCCACCTCGAGCATGGGCAGCCAGATCATGCCGCCGATCATGGGCGCGGTGGCCTTCATCATGGCCGAGACCATCAACGTGCCCTTCTTCGAGGTGGCCAAGGCGGCGCTGCTGCCGGCACTGCTGTACTTCGGCTCGGTGTTCTGGATGGTCCACCTGGAGGCCAAGCGCGCCAACCTGCAGGGCCTGCCGAAGGACCAGTGCCCCGATCCCTGGGCCGCGGTGAAGCAGCGCTGGTACCTGCTGATCCCGCTGTTCATCCTGGTCTACCTGCTGTTCTCCGGGCGCACCCCGCTGTTCTCCGGCATGGTCGGCCTGGCCCTGACCGCCATCGTCATCCTCGGCTCGGCGATCATCCTGCGGGTGTCCTCGACCGCCCTGCGCATGGTCTTCTGGATCGTCCTCGGGGTGCTCTGCGCCGGCTTCTTCCAGCTCGGCATCGGCGTGGTGTTCGCTGTGGTCGGGCTGCTGGTGGCCACCTGCTGGTTCATCAAGGGCGGTCACGACACCCTGACCATCTGCCTGCACGCCCTGGTCGAAGGCGCGCGCCACGCGGTGCCGGTGGGCATCGCCTGTGCCCTGGTGGGGGTGATCATCGGCGTGGTGTCGCTGACCGGGGTGGCCTCGACCTTCGCCGGCTACATCCTGGCCATCGGCCAGGACAACCTGTTCCTCTCCCTGGTGCTGACCATGCTCACCTGCCTGGTGCTGGGCATGGGCATCCCGACCATCCCCAACTACATCATCACCAGCTCGATCGCCGCGCCGGCGCTGCTGGAGCTGGGGGTGCCGCTGATCGTCTCGCACATGTTCGTGTTCTACTTCGGCATCATGGCCGACCTCACCCCGCCGGTGGCCCTGGCCTGCTTCGCCGCGGCGCCGATCGCCAAGGAGAAGGGCCTGAAGATCAGCCTGTGGGCGATTCGCATCGCCATCGCCGGCTTCGTCGTGCCCTTCATGGCGGTCTACGACCCGGCCCTGATGCTGCAGGGCGACAGCTGGCTTGCGACCCTCTACATGCTGTTCAAGGCGGCCGTGGCCATCGGCCTGTGGGGCGCGGTGTTCACCGGTTTCCTGCACGCCAAGATGCCCTGGTGGGAGCGCGCGCTGGGCTTCGCCGCCGGTGCCAGCCTGATCCTGGCCACGCCGATGAGCGACGAGGTCGGCTTCGCCCTGGCGGCGCTGTTCCTCGCCCAGCACTTCTGGCGCGGTCGCCGCGCCCAGGCGGCCGCGGTGTGATCGGCCTGTGCATGGGCCTGGCCGGGACGGTGTGGGCACAGCTGCCCACGGCCGAGTTCACCCTGGCCTGGCAGCACACGATCGAGAAGGTCCGCTGGGAGGAGGATTACCGCGTCACCGCCGAGGGGCTGTTGCTCGGCGAGGCGCGGGTCAAGGGTTCGGGCGCCGGCATGGAAATACCGGACGGCGCCGAACTGCGTGAGGGCAGCTGGCATTACCGTCGCCAGTTACCGCCCCTGCAACCGCTGCGCTTGGGGCGAACCCCCGAGGCGGGGGACTACCAACTGTGTTTCGACCAGCGTTGTCGGCCGATGGCCGACTGGCTCGGCCCGCCACAAGCGAGCCGGCCGGCGCTGGAACTCTGGAGCTGTGAGCTCGGCTCCCCCTGATCCCCTGTGGATAAGGGCCTGGGCGCCGGTCGAGGCCGCGCCCGCTCACGGCGCCACAAGCGCCGGTGGCAACAGCACAACCGAACCCCCAGACGGCCTGGCCGCTGGGGGTTCCGTTCGTTTAGTCTCGGCAGACTTTCGGGGCGCCACGGCAGGGACGCACACATGAGCGAGCATCGCTACACCATCTACTACCTGGACATGCACTGTCCCTCGCAGCTGCGCGGCAAGCCGATGCTCGAGGACCTGGCCATCGTCGAATGCCGGATCAAGCAGTACCGCTTCAATCGCTTTCTCTACCAGCTGGTGGGCGCCCCCTGGGCCTGGACCGACAAGCTGAGCTGGTCCGACGCACAGTGGCAGGCGCTGGTCGAACAGCCGGGGCACCGTACCTGGGTGGCCTATCACCAGGGTGCCATCGCCGGTTACTACGAGTTGTTGCGCGATGCCGAGGGCGAAGTGGAGATCCTCTATTTCGGCCTGGTCGATAGCTTCGTCGGCAGAGGCTTCGGCGGCCCGCTGCTGACCCATGCCCTGCAGTCGGCCTGGGCCTGGGCGGGTACCCGGCGGGTCTGGGTGCACACCTGCACCTTCGATCACCCCAGTGCCCTGGCCAACTACCAGGCGCGCGGCCTGCGGCTCTATCGCGAGGAACTCTGCGTCGAGCCGGCCGACTAGTCGATCCCGTACTTGGCCTGCAAGCGCCGCAGCAGTTGCGGGTGCCGCTGCAGGAAGCGGTCGAACGCGGCGATCACCTCGGGGTGCAGGCGGCTGGACAGGTAATAGTGATCCTCGACATGGGGCAAATCGGCATCGAATACCAGGGCATCGCCCGCCAGGCCGGCGGCGGTCAGCGCCTGGTGCGCCACCTTGGGGTTGAGGTAGATGCCGTCGACACGGCCGCTCAGGGCCATGCGCAGCAGCGAGTCGATGCTGCTGCTCTGCGTCAGGGTCATGCGGCCGCCTTCGATATCGGCCAGGTAGGGCCAGGGGGTGAAGCCGAGGTGGGTGCCGAGCACTCTGATCCGGGCCTTGCCCAGGCCGAGCTGGCCGGGCGGCACCAGTACGCCGTCGCGGTAGGGGGCGACGGGGCGGCTGTAGCGGATCTGGTGGCCCTGCTTCTGCCGGGCCTTCCACTGCGGATGGTCGGGAAACTTGAAGTCCAGCCGGCCGGCCAGGTAGTCGCCCAGCAGGCGCTTGACCGGCAGGGCTACATAGACGAAGCGGTGACCCTGGTCGGCGGCGAAGGCGTCCAGCAGCTCCCGCGCGTAGCCCCGGTACTGGCCGTCCTGCACGGCGAAGTAGGGCAGGTAGGGCTGCAGCTCGACGCCGACGCGGAACTGCTCGGCCGGGGTTCCGGCGGCGGCGAGCCACAGGCTGGAACAGAGGATCATCGCTGACCAGGTCTTCATCGGCAGGTACCCGCTGAGAAGGTGCTATGCGTTGCGCAGGCGTTCAGCTCTAACCATAGCCCGGACCGCTGTTTGCGCCGTTCAGAGTATCGGCGAGATCAGCCGCGCCACGCGCATGGCCAGCTGTTGCAGGCGGTGCACCTTGCGTCGGTCGGCGTTGGCCAGTTCCCGGGAACGGGCGAAGTCCTCCTCGAGCATCTGCGCGACCTGGGCGGCGAACTCGTCGTCGACGGTGAGCAGGGTGATCTCGAAGTTCAGGCGGAACGAGCGGTTGTCCAGGTTGGCACTGCCGATGGCGCAGGCGCCGCGGTCGATCAGCATCACCTTCTGGTGCAGGAAGCCCGGCAGGTAGCGGAACACCCGGACCCCTGCGCGCAGCGCCTCGAAGGCGTAGAGGCTGGAGGCGGCGTAGACCATCCGGTGATCGGCGCGGGCCGGCAGCAGGATGCGCACGTCGACGCCGCGCAGCACCGCCAGGCGCAGGGCGCTGAACAGGGCCTCGTCGGGGACGAAGTAGGGGCTGGTGATCCAGATGCGCTCGCGCGCCGCGTGGATCGCCTCGACGAACAGCAGCGAGCCGGTCTCCTGGGCGTCGGCCGGGCCGCTGGTGATCACCTGGCAGAGCATGCCGCTACCGGGGTAGGCCGCGGGCAATAGCAGCGGCGGCATCTGCCGGGTGGCCCAGAACCAGTCCTCGGCGAAGGATTCCTGCAGGCAGGCCACCACCGGGCCGCGCACCTCGACATGGGTGTCGCGCCAGGGCGCCAGGGGCGGCTCGAGCCCCAGGTAGGCATCGCCGACGTTATGCCCGCCGAGAAAGCCGCGCTCGCCGTCGACCACCACGATCTTGCGGTGGTTGCGGAAGTTCAGCTGGAAGCGGTTGAGCAGGCCGCCGCGGGTGGGGAAGGCGTGGATCTGCACCCCGGCCAGGCGCAGGCTGTCGATGTACGGGCGCGGCAGGGCGTGGCTGCCGATGCCGTCATAGAGGAAGTACACCCGCACCCCGGCGCGGGCCCGGTCCAGCAGCAGGGCGTGCAGGCGCCGGCCCAGGGCGTCGTCGCGGACGATGAAGAACTGCAGCAGGATGACCTGGCGGGCCTCGGCCAGGGCGGCGAAGATCGCCGCGAAGGTCGCCTCGCCGTCGATCAGCAGGCGCACCTGGTTGTTCGCCAGGCAGGGCATCTGCCCCAGGCGCGGCAGGGCGCGCAGGCGGCGGAAGGCCTTGGACTCGCTGGCGGTGAGGGCCTCCTCGACCCAGGGGCGCCAGTTCAGCTGGGCCATGGCCCGGTGCATTTCCTGGTCGGCCAGGCGCCGGGCCTTGATATAGGCGTCGAAGCGGCTGCGGCCGAATACCAGATAGGGCAGCAGGGTCAGGTAGGGCATGAAGAACAGCGATACCGCCCAGGCGATGGCGCCCTGGGCGGTGCGCACGGTGAACACCGCGTGGATGGCCGCCAGCACGCCGAGGGCATGGATGGCGGCGATCAGGTAGGTGAACAAATGGGGGATGCCGAAGTCCGTGAGCATGCGTGTTCCTGTGATGCGGAGGCCGGTTGGAAAGGGGCCAGGGCCGTGTCGCAGTGTGGCACCAACCGGGGGCGCAGCGGCAATACCTGACGTTCTCGCTATGGACAGTGCCGCGCACGGACCGATTGTTTTACGACTGTGCTGTTAGGCTTATCGTTCAACCGGGCCAAGACCGGTTGATTCGAGCAGAGCGTCGGCCTCCGTCTACGCTTATCTGCGAGCCAAATGCATTTTAAGGAGCACATCACATGGCAAAAGATCCTGCGCAGGGCACGGCCCCGCCAGCGGACAGCCTGGATAGCATCCCGGCGCCGACTGGGGCGGCGAATCTGATCGACACCGACTACGTCATCGGTCAGGACAACATCAAGGGGCGGTATCTCTTCGACCTGGACATCCACGGCAAGGTCTTCAGCATTTCGGCCCTGGCCTCCGTACTGTTCGTAGTGCTGACCCTGGCCTTGCAAAGCGAGGTCGAGCCGCTGTTCACCGCCATCCGCGGCTGGTTGACCAGCAACCTGGCCTGGTTCTTCCTCGGTTCGGCGAATATCTTCGTGCTGCTCTGCCTGGGGCTGATCGTCTCGCCGCTGGGCAAGGTGCGTCTGGGCGGTCGCGAGGCCGTGCCGGACTATTCCTACTCCGGCTGGTTCGCCATGCTGTTCGCCGCCGGCATGGGCATCGGCCTGATGTTCTACGGCGTGGCCGAACCTATGTCGCACTTCTCCTCGGCCCTGGGCGGCACCAGCGTCGAGAACGGCGTGCGTACCGACTGGGCGCCCCTGGGCGCCGCCGCCGGCGATGCCGAGGCCGCCGCCAGCCTGAGCATGGCCGCCACCATCTTCCACTGGGGCCTGCACCCCTGGGCGATCTACGCCATCGTCGCGCTGTCCCTAGCGTTGTTCTCCTTCAACAAGGGCCTGCCGCTGAGCATCCGCTCGATCTTCTATCCGCTGCTCGGCGAGCGGGTCTGGGGTTGGCCGGGGCACGTGATCGACATCCTCGCGGTGTTTGCCACCCTGTTCGGCCTGGCCACCTCCCTGGGCCTGGGCGCCGAGCAGGCCGCCGCCGGTCTCGACTACCTGTTCGGCTTCACCGCCGACAACACCAGCAAGGTGCTGCTCGTCGTCGGCATCACCGCCATCGCCCTGATATCGGTGATGGCCGGCCTGGACAAGGGGGTCAAGCGCCTGTCGGAAATCAACATGGTGCTGGCCCTGCTGCTGCTGCTGTTCATCATCATCGCCGGTCCGACCCTGGCGATCGTCACCGGCTTCTTCAGCAACCTGGGCAGCTATGTGGTGAACCTGCCGGCGCTGTCCAACCCCTTCGGCCGCGAAGACGCCAACTTCAGCCAGGGCTGGACCGCCTTCTACTGGGCCTGGTGGATCAGCTGGTCGCCGTTCGTGGGCATGTTCATCGCCCGGGTCAGCCGTGGCCGCACGGTGCGCGAGTTCCTCATCGCGGTGCTGCTGGTGCCGTCCCTGGTCTCGGTGCTGTGGATGACCGCCTTCGGCGGCACGGCGCTCAGCCAGCTGATCGGCGACGGCTTCACCGGCGTGCAGGACGCGGCCCTGGAGCTGAAGCTGTTCTCCATGCTCGGCCAGCTGCCGCTGACCGAGATCAGCTCCTTCATCGGCATCGTCCTGGTGATCGTGTTCTTCGTCACCTCCTCGGACTCCGGTTCCCTGGTGATCGACACCATCACCGCCGGCGGCAAGGTCAACGCGCCGGTGCCGCAGCGGGCGTTCTGGGCGATCCTCGAAGGCGTGGTGGCCATCGCCCTGCTGCTCGGCGGTGGTCTGGTGGCCCTGCAGGCGATGGCGGTGTCCACCGGCCTGCCGTTCACCATCGTGTTGCTGGTGGGCTGCGTGTCCATCGTCAAGGGGCTGATGTCGGAACCGCGCTAAGCGCGGTGCCTGTCCGGCTTCAGCGGTGAAGAAGGCGTGCCCGGCGGGCACGCCTTTTTATTGCCAGAGTTCGCCGACGGCGATCTGTGCCGCGTCGAGGCTGGCCACCTGGGCCTGCAGCAGTTCGGCGGTGGCCAGGGCATCGGTCAGGGCGTGGTGGGCCTGGTACAGCGGCAGGCCATAGCGCAGGCGGCTGTCGGCCAGGCGGATCGACACGGGCTTCTTGCCCAGCAGCCGGTCCAGCCAGCCCGGACGGTGCTTGCCCAGGTGCAGGCGGGCCTCCAGTTGCATGGTGTCGATCAGCGGGAAGTGCAGCCCTTCGCCGACCAGCTGGCGCATGGCCTGATCGAGAAAGCCGCGTTCGATGCGCCGGTAGTGCACCACCACCACCTTGCCGGCCATGGCGGCCAGCAGTTCGTCGAGCACGTTGGCCAGGGGCGGCGCATCGCGGATATCCGAGTGGGTGATGTGATGGAAGGTCACCGACTGGCTGCTCAGTTCGCACACCGGTTTGACTACCCAGTACTTGGCCGCGCCGCAGCGGATGCGCTGCAGATTGAAGGGCACCAGGCCGAGGCTGACGATCGAGTCGCGCTGGCTGTCCAGGCCGGTGGTCTCCACATCGAGGGCGAGCAACGGCACCTGCTCCAGCGGCGTATCGGCGCTTACCGTGCCGGCCCGGTAGAAGCGCGCCAGCCGTTCATCGCGGGTGCTCTCCGCCAGATCGCCGAGTATTTTCGGCCAGTCCGGGATCACGCCATGGCTGGTCTTGCGCAGGCTTTCGGGCAGGCTCATAGCGGCCGCCCCGGTTCTTGTCCCGGATAGCGGAAACGCAGGAAGCGCTGCGCATTGCTCAGCACCTGGAAGGCCGACTTGAGGTCATGCCGGTCGCTGGAGGAAATTTTCTCCGGTTCGATGTAGTTGTCCGGGTCGCGGCCCTCTTGCAGGTCCATGGCCTGGTGGCGAATGCGCACGATGGAGAGGAACTCCAGGGCATGGCGCAGCTGGGTGATTGCCTCCTCGGTCAGCAGCTTGGTTTCGCCGATGGCATCCAGGCGCTCCAGGGAGTTCTGCGCCTTGGAGCCGCAGGCCAGCGCGTGCACGCGGATCAGGTCGGTCAGCGGCGCGGTGCCACGGCCCTTGAGGTTGATGATGTTGTTCTGCTGGCCGTCCTTCTCCATCACGAAGGTGCGGAAGAAGCCCAGTGGCGGGGTGCGGTTGAGCGCGTTGCGCGCCAGGCTGGCGAGGAACATGGGGTTGCGGCTGGCCTTCTCGGCCAGCAGCTCCTTGAGGCTCTCGACCAGCCCGGCCTCGCCGTAGACGCTGTCCAGATCGAAGAAGATGCAGGCGTTGAGCAGGGTCTCCGGGTTGGGTTGCTCGATCCACTGGTTGAAATAGCCTTTCCACACCCGCAGCGGCTGGCGCCACTTGGGGTTGGTGGCCATGATCCCGCCCTTGCAATAGCTGTAGCCGCAGGCCGCCAGGCCGTCGCTGACGAAGGTCGCCAGCTTGAGGAAGTACTCGTCGTGCACCCGCGGGTCGAAACGGTTGTCGAGGACCAGGGCGTTGTCCTGGTCGGTGACTATCAGCTGCTCGTCGCGGGCCATGGAGCCCAGGGCCATGAAACAGTAGGGCACCGGGGGCGGGCCGAGTTCTTCCTCGGCCAGCTCCAGCAGGCGTTGGGTGAGGCTGCGGCCGATGCCCGACATGGCGCTGCCGATCATGTGGGAGTTGGCCTCTTCGTTGACCATGCGCAGGAAGGTCGCGCGCAGATCCGGCAGCAGCGCCTGCAACTCGACCACCGACTTGCGGTTGAAGATGGTATTGACCAGATACAGGCTGCTCTGCGACTCGTACTTGATGATGTCCGAGAGGTTGATGACCCCGACAGGGCGCTGGCGATGCACCACCGGCAGGTGGTGGATGTTGTTGCGCAGCATGCACAGCATGGCTTCGAACACCGAGTCCTCGGCCTGGATGGTGATCGGGTTGGGCGACATCACCTGGTCGACCGGGGTGTCGAGGGGCAGGCCTTCGGCGAGCACCCGGGTGCGCAGGTCGCGGTCGGTGGTGATGCCGGCCATGATCTGGGTCTGCCGGGGGCCCGTGTCGGCGGCCGGAGTCGAGCCGAAGATCACCAGTGACGACACGCCGTGCTCGGTCATCACCCGCGCGGCGTCCTGCACCGAGGTGCCCACGGGCACGCTGACCGTGCGCCGGGTGATGAGTTTGCGCACCTCGATGCTCAGCAGTTCCGTGGCCGTGCCCTGGGGCGCTTCCTTGGATTTCAGGCGCGACAGGCCCTCGGCCTCGACGAAGTCGGCGAAGTGGTCGTAGGTCTCGCACAGCTGTTCGAACAGGCCGCCGGGAATGAAGTAGATCAGGCTGTCTTCGATGGCCCTGGCCGGCAGGCGCACCTTGTGGCCGCGCAGCAGGCCGAACTGGCCGAACACCTCGCCCTCGGCCAGACGGTTGTAGAGCTCGCCATTGCGCCGGTAGATCTCCACGGCGCCGCTGCGGATGTAGTGCAGGTCCTCGATCGGCTCGCCGTAGCTGAGGATGTCGCTGCCGGCCTTGAAGTAGCCGACCTCCACCTGCCGGGCGATGTCATCGACGACCTCCTCCGGCAACGCGTCGAAGGGCGCGTAACGACTCAGATGGTCGCGTATTTCGATGATTTCGACCTGCATGCGCTCCTCGCTGGCTGGATCGGTGGTCAAGGCAAGACCATAACCGCTATTGCCGCATTATGCCCGCTGTGCTGCGACGAACTCGGGTCGCTGCACGCCAATCGAGGAGTAGAGCCCAGGCGGGCCCTCAGGCATTGTTGCCGCCGTCCGGCGGGCGATCCATGGCGTGCAGTCCAACCGGGCGTTAAGCGCTGCCCAACCGGGGGCTGTCGCCGAAGCCTAGCCGTGGCGCGCTCAGCGGCGATTCGCCCCGCTGCCAGTGGCTTTCGGCCTGGGCATCGTGGGCATGCAGGCTCTCGGCATGCACCACCCGCACCGTGAAAGCCTGCAGCCGGGGCTGTTGGCCCAGGGCCTGGTGCAGGCGGCGGGCGGCGTCTTCGCAGAACATCAGGTTCTGCCCGTTGGCCAGGGCGAAGGCCTGCTCGTCGGCACGCTTGACCGCAGTCTGCACGGCAGTGCCGAGAGCCCGTTCGGCGGCGTCGAGCAGCTCGAGCAGCGGCAGGTCGTCGGCGCCTTTTTCCAGGCGCACGCGCAGGGTCGCGTGGCTGCGTTGGCTGTGGGGCGTGGCGAGGATGCCCTGGGTCGAACCGAGCCAGGCCAGCAGGCGCTCGTGATCGAGTGCCTGGTCGGCGAAGTCCTCGACGAAGCGTCGCTGGATCAGCTGGCGGGCCAGGGCAGCGGAACAGGGACAGGTCGAGGAGTAGGCCAGGGTCAGCTGCAGTTCCACGTGGAACCCGCGCCGATCCTGGCGTGCGTGCACCTCGAAGGGGTAGGACTTCCAGCCGGCCAGCGCGCTGACCAGGGCCGGACGCTGCAGCAGGACCTCGCCGCGCAGACTCAGGTAGGCCGTCTCGGACAGGCCGTCGTGACTGGCGAGGAAGTCTTCCAGCACCTGCTGCAGCAGCGCCGGGGTCAGGGACCGATGTTCCAGGATTTGCAGGGCCAGGTAGAGCCGCGACATGTGAATGCCGCGGCTGCCGCCATTGTCCAGGCTGACGCCGGCGTCGGCGCGGGCATTGATGCGCTGCCCGAGCAGCAGCACAGGCAGGGCGATGGCGCCCATGCCGACCCAGTCCAGGGGTAGGTCATGGGCTGTGGCATGGGACGCGATGTCCGGGAGTATCTGGGCAGTCATCGGAGTTCCGGGGGCAGTGTCGAATCATTGGTGTTATGTTATAACAAATAATATGTTGCCGGGACGATCCCGCGCAACTCGACCACTGCCGCCTCTAGCCCTGGAGTTCCATCGTGCCCAAGCGCCTCCCCGTTACCCTGTTGTCCGGCTTTCTCGGCGCCGGCAAGAGCACCCTGCTCAATCACATCCTGAAGAACCGCGAAGGGCTCAGGGTCGCGGTGATCGTCAACGATATGAGCGAGATCAACATCGATGGCCACGAGGTGCAGCGCGATGTCGGCCTGAGCCGCACCGAGGAAAGGCTGGTGGAGATGAGCAACGGCTGCATCTGCTGCACCCTGCGCGAGGACCTGCTTGAAGAGGTCAGCCGCCTGGCCCGCGACGGCCGCTTCGACTACCTGCTGATCGAGTCCACCGGCATCTCCGAGCCCTTGCCGGTGGCCGAGACCTTCACCTTTCGCGACGAACAGGGCCAGAGCCTGGCGGATCTGGCGCGCCTCGACACCCTGGTGACGGTGGTGGATGGGGTCAACTTCCTGCGCGACTTTCACGCCGCCGAAAGCCTGGTCAGCCGTGGCGAAACCCTCGGCGAGGACGACCAGCGCTCGATCACCGATCTGCTGATCGAGCAGGTGGAGTTCGCCGACGTCATCCTGATCAGCAAGACCGACCTGATCTCCAGTGCCGAGCGCGAGGAGCTGAGCGCCATTCTGCGAGGCCTCAATACCGAGGCCGAAATCTGGCCCATGGTCATGGGCCAGGTGCCGCTGGCGCGAATACTCGACACCGGTCGCTTCGACTTCGCCCGCGCCGCCCAGGCGCCCGGCTGGCTCAAGCAGCTGCGCGGCGAGCAGATGCCGGAGACCGAGGAATACGGCATCGCTTCCGGCGCCTACCAGGCGCGTCGGCCGTTTCATCCCGAACGCTTCTTCGATTTCCTCTCTCGGGAGTGGAGCAATGGCCGCTTGCTGCGCTCCAAGGGTTTCTTCTGGCTGGCGAGCAAGCCCGAGGAGGCCGGCAGCTGGTCCCAGGCCGGCGGCCTGATGCGGCATGGCTATGCCGGCCGCTGGTGGCGCTTCGTGCCCAAGGCGCAGTGGCCGCAGGACGAAGAGGGCCAGGCGACGATCCTGGGCAAGTGGCACGCCACGGTCGGTGACTGCCGCCAGGAACTGGTGTTCATCGGCCAGCATATCGATTTCACTCGTCTCAACGCCGAACTGGACGCCTGTTTGCTCGACGACGGCGAGCTGGCCCAGGGCCCGGAGGCCTGGCGCGTCATGCCCGATCCGTTCGGGCCCTGGCAGCAGGAGGCCGACTGATGCCGGCGCCGTATCGACCCTTGCCACGCCAGGTGGCGGGGGAGCGGATGCAGGTGCTGACCGAGGTGCTGCGCGATGACGTCAACCTGGCGGTCTGGCAGCGCCGGCTGGAGCCCCGGGTCGCCAGCTTCGCCGCGCAACTGCTGGCCACGGGCGCGCCGTTGGCGCACAGCCTGACCCTGGAGCTGGCGGCCGAGGATGCCGAGCCGGACCTGCGGGGGCTGCTCGCCGGTTTCGATGAGCTACCCGGCTGCCAGGCGTTTCGCGCCGATGTCGCCTGGCTGGTGCGGGCCTATGCCTGCCTGCTCGATGCCCGCCTGATCGGCCTGCGCCTGCGCGCGCTGGACCGGGCCATGTGTCCGCGCTTTCATGTCGACCGGGTGCCCCTGCGCCTGGTCACCAGCTATGCCGGCGGCGGCAGCCAGTGGCTGAAGGAGGGCGTGCTGCCGCGCGCGGGGCTGGGCCAGGCGGCTGCCGAGGGGCAGGTGGCGCCGATCGAGCAGCTCGAGAGCGGCCATGTGGCGTTGCTCAAGGGCGAGGGCTGGCTGGGTAACGAGGGCCGCGGGCTGATCCATCGCTCGCCGCAACCGGTCCCCGGTCAGCGGCGTCTGCTGCTGACCCTGGACTGGCTGGAGTGAACGGCCGCGGGGCGTCAGCGCGCCATCCAGACGCCGCGGTTCTGCCCCTCGCAGAAGGGTTTCAGGTAGTTGGCGTCGGTGGCCACGCCGTAGTAGTGGATGTCCTGCTGGTAGGGGGTGCCACCGACCTTGGCGCTGCGACAGACGCCGAAGGCGCCGAGCGGGCACTGCTCGACGAAGGCCACCTCGACCTTCTGGCCTTTCAGCTGGGGCTGACAGAAGCCGCTGCGGAACAGGTTCGGCGGGATGCTGCGGTTCTGCTGACAGACCTTGACGTCCAGGCGTTCGGCCTGGCTGTGAATCACGCAGGCCTCGCCCCAGGCCAGGGAGGACAGGCTACAGAGGATCAGCGGCGCTAGACGACGCATCGTATGGGCTCCGGGTTCGTGTGCCGGCGACTCTAGCACGGGGACTTTGCGGCGTCAGCGCATGGCGTCGGCAGCCCGCCCTTCTCCTCGCCGCGGTAAAGCCGCACCATAGGCCCATGCTCAATCATATCCCCACCCACCTGATCGGTGGCCCCCTGGGCGCCGGCAAGACCAGCCTGATTCGCCAGTTGCTGGCGCAGCGGCCGGCGCACGAGCGCTGGGCGGTGCTGGTCAACGAGTTCGGCCAGATCGGCCTGGACGCCGCCCTGCTCGCCAGCGACGCCGACGGCGTGGCCCTCGGCGAGGTGGCCGGCGGCTGCCTGTGTTGCGTCAACGGCGTGCCCTTCCAGGTCGGCCTGGGCCGTCTGCTGCGCAGGGCCCGGCCGCAGCGCCTGCTGATCGAGCCGTCCGGACTCGGCCACCCGCTGCAGCTGTTGGCGCAACTGCGTCAACCGCCCTGGGCCGGGGTGCTGGCCGTGCAGCCGGCGCTGCTGGTGCTCGATGCCGCAGCCCTGGCCGCCGGTCAACCCCTGGCCGACAGCCAGCAGGCGGCGCTGGAGGCGGCCGGCCTGCTGCTGCTGAACAAGGCCGAAGGCCTGGACGAGAAGGCCAGGGCGCGGGTCCTGGCCCGGCTGCCGCAACGGCCGCTGCGCTGGACCAGCCAGGCGGTGCTGCCACTGGCGGCTCTGCCGGGCTATGCCGGCAGCGTGGCGGCCGGCATCGAGCTGCCGGACGTGCCCGAGTCGAGCGCGCCGCTGCCGAGTATCCGGCCCGCGGTGGACGCGCCGATCTGCCAGACCCAGGTGGGCCCGGAAGGCTGGAGCATCGGCTGGACCTGGCACTCCAGTCAGCGCTTCGTGCGGCAACGGGTGCAGCAGTGGCTCGAGACCCTGCCCTGGCGCCGCGCCAAGCTGGTGCTGCACACCGACGCCGGCTGGCTGTCGGCCAATGCCCTGGATGGCCGGCCCCTGCACTGGCAGGCCAGCGCCTGGCGCCAGGATTCGCGCCTGGAGCTGATCTTCGCCGAGGCACAGGATGCCGCTGCCCTGTCCTCCGCCTTCGGCCGCTGCCGTCTGACCTGAGAGCCGCGGCCTCTTCGCCATCCGGGGCCCGTCATGGCGCATACGCGGCAGAACCGGCGGGTCACCGGCGCAGGCCTGATAAGCTTGGCTGTCGTCCCTTGATCGCCGAATACCACCATGCATCTAGAGTCCTGGTCCCATGCCTGTTCCGCCGGTTTCACCCTGCGCGGTTGGCACTCGCACCCCAGTGGCAAGCCGCTGCTGCACTTCCTGCACGGCAACGGCTATTGCGGGCGCGTCTACGAGCCCATGCTGGAGCGCCTGGCCGAGGACTTCGACCTCTGGCTGTGCGACGTGCAGGGGCATGGCGACAGCGACCATGGCGGCCGCTTCCACGGCTGGAACCGCAGCGCCGAGCTGGCCCTGGAGGCCTTCGCCCAGGGCCGCGGCGCCTTCGGTGCGGTGCCCGTGCATGCCGTCGGCCACAGTTTCGGCGGGGTGCTCAGCAGCCTGATGCTGGCCCAGCAGCCGCAGCTGTTCCAGCGCGCGGTGCTGCTCGACCCGGTGCTCTTCACCCCGGCGATGATCGGCGTGATGGCGCTGTCCGATGTGGTCGGCCTGGCCCGGCGCAACACCCTGGCGAGCAAGGCGCGCAAGCGCCGCCGGCAGTGGCCGGATCGCCTCGCCGCCCATGCCGCCCTGCACGGCCGCGGCATGTTCCGCGGCTGGAGCGAGGCGGCGTTCGAGGCCTATATCAACCATGCCCTGAAAGACACCGAGGACGGCGTCGAGCTCAAATGCCGGCCGAGCCGCGAGGCGGATATCTTCGGCTCGTTTCCCAAGCGTCTGTGGCCGTCGTTGGCCAAGGTGCTGACGCCGACCCAGGTGCTCTATGGCCAGCGCAGCTATCCCTTCGTCGCCAAGTCGGTGGCGCGCTGGTGCGCCGGCAATCCCCATGTGCATGCCCAGGTGGTGGCGGGCGGGCATTGCTTCATGCAGGAGCAACCGGACGCCGCCGCCGAGCGGGTGCGGGCGTTTCTCCAGGCGGCCGGTTGATGCGACCCGCCAGGGCCGCGCGGAACCGCTGGAGGGCGGTGTGGTCTAGGCTGCGGGCTCAATCACCGGGAACGATCATGAAACGCATGCTTTGCAGCGCCTTGCTGGTGCTGGCCGGCCACGTCCAGGCCCTGGACTGGCAGGACAGCCCGGCGCTGGACCAGGCCTTCGCCCGTGCCGGGGCGACGGGCACCTTCGTCCTCCACGAAGTCGGCAGCGAGCAGCTGCAGGGACACAATCGCCGGCGCGCGGAAACCCGTTACCCGCCGGCCTCCACCTTCAAGGTCGCCAACAGCCTGATCGGCCTGGCGACGGGCGCGGTCGCCAGCGTCGACGAGGTGTTCCCCTACGACGGCACGCCGAGGTTCCTCAAGAGCTGGGAGCGCGACATGGGCCTGCGCGAGGCGATCAGGGTGTCCAACCTGCCCGTGTACCAGGCGTTGGCGCGGCGTATCGGCCTGCCGCGCATGCGCCGCCAGGTCGCGGCCCTGGGCTATGGCAACGGCGAGGTCGGCACTGTAGTCGACAGGTTCTGGCTGGACGGGCCGCTGGCGATCAGCGCCGTGGAACAGAGCGAGTTTCTCGCCCGCCTGAGCCAGGATCGGCTGCCCCTGGAGCCGGCCATTCAGGCCAAGGTGCGGGAGATCAGCCTGCTCGAGCAGGGGCCGGGCTGGCGCCTGTACGGCAAGACGGGGTGGGCCACGTCCGTCGAGCCGGCCCTCGGCTGGTGGGTGGGCTGGCTGGAGCAGGACGGCAAGCGCTACAGCTTCGCGCTGAACATGGACATCCATGACCAGGCCGCGCTGCCCGAGCGCGTGGCCCTGGGCAAGGCCAGCCTGCGTGCCCTGGGGCTGCTGTAGCCCCAGGCCTCAGCGCTCGCGCTCGCGGCGCCAGCGCTCCAGTTCGATCACCCGGGGATTGTCCGCCGGCGGGGCATTGAAGGGGTGCGGCGCCAGCTCGATACGGCCCAGCTGCTGGCCGAACATGACGATGCTGCCGGCGTGGCGCTGCTCGCCGGTGACGGTGAACTCGAAGCCGTAGACCCGGGCCAGGCGCTTGCGCCCGCGGGCGTCGGCCAGCAGGGTGATCTTGCGCAGGGCGACGTTACCGTCGAGCAACTCGACATCGGCCTTGGCGCAGTGCTGCTTGACCAGGGCCAGGGCGCGCTCGCGCAGGCCGTGGGCGTGCCACAACCAGGCGCCGGCGGTGGCCAGCAGCATCAGGACGAAGATATTGCCGAGGGTCAGCATGGGGGCTCCAGGCGGCCATGGAGATCGGCCGGGGTCATCCCGCATTCTGCCAGGCCGGCGGGGGCACTGTCTTGCGCGGGGCCTCAGTCCTCGCCCTTGAGCTGCTGGTAGCGCCGTTCCAGCTCCTGGCGGATGGCCCGGCGCTGCTGGCCCTGGGCGAAGCGCCGCTGCTCCTCGGCGCCCTGGGGCTGGCGTGGCGGCACGGGGGTGGGTTTGCCCTTGTCGTCGACGGCGACCATGGTGAAGAAGCAGCTGTTGGTGTGGCGTACCGAGCGCTGGCGGATATTTTCGGTGACCACCTTGATGCCGATTTCCATGGAGCTGCGCCCGGTGTAGTTGACCGAGGCGAGGAAGGTCACCAGCTCGCCGACGTGGATCGGCTCGCGGAAGGTCACCTGGTCCACCGACAGGGTCACCACGTAGCAGCCGGCATAGCGGCTGGCGCAGGCGTAGGCGACCTCGTCCAGGCACTTGAGCAGGGTGCCGCCGTGGACGTTGCCGGAGAAGTTGGCCATATCCGGGGTCATCAACACGGTCATCGACAGTTGGGCGTTTCCGGCTTCCATGGGCTTCTCTGCAGTTGAGGGACGGCGCGGGGCGCGCGGCGCCCCGTCTATCAGAACGACCCAGGCCGGGGGCGGGTCACGCCGCCGTGCGCTGCGGGCAGGCACCGGGCCTGCCAGGGCCCCTGGCTAGCGGCCCGCCGAGAGGCCGAAGTCGATCGCCAGGTCGGCGCCGGTAATGGCCTCGGCGTGGGGTTGGCACAGGTACCAGACCATCTCGGCCACCTCCTCGGGGCGCAGGAAGCGTGCGCCGCGGCCCTGCGGGTAGAGGTTGAGCAGCTCGCGCTTGTAGGCCGTGGGGTTGCCCTTGCCGTAGCGCTCGGCCTGGTAGTCGAGCATCGGCGTGGCGATGTCGCCGGGGGATACCGCGTTGACGCGCACCCCGTGTTCGGCCAGCTCCAGGGCCAGGGTCTTGCTCAGCATCACCAGCGCCGCCTTGCTCGCACAATAGGCCGCCGAACCGCGATAGGCCTGGCGGCCGGCATCGCTGGCGATGTTGACGATGCTGCCGCGGAACTCCTTGAGGTGGGGAATGGCCGCCTGGCTGAGGTAGAAGGCGGCCTTCAGGTTGACCCCCATGACCTGGTCGAAGTCCTCTTCGCCGAACTGCTCCACCGGCCCCTCGCGCCAGACCCCGGCGGCGTTGACCACGGCGTCCAGGCGGCCGGTGCTGGCCATGACCTTGGCGATCAGCTCATGGCAGTTGCCGGCGCTGCGCAGGTCGGCGGTGCAGCTGAAGTCCAGGGGCACCTGGCCGTTGAGCACGTGCAGGCCACCCTTGTCGACATCGGTGGCGGTGACTCGCCAATGACTCTGCGAGAAGCGCTTGGCGATGGCGCGGCCGAGGCCGCCGGCGGCACCGGTGATGAGGATGACGGGTGTGCTCATGGGGAGAACCTCCGGGGGCGATGGTCAATGCAGTTTAGGCAAGGGCGGTGGCTTTGCTCGGCGATGTGGGGCTCGTCTTGGATGGGGCTGAGGCCGAGGGGGCGGGACAAACAGGCGTCAAATATCCTGATGTCGACCGTTCGATTTGTTGCACATGATCCGCGCCGGGTCGCCCGGGTGTCAAGGCGGCGAGACCTGCGTGCGGGGGACGGTGGCGATCGCCGTTCAGCTCTCCAGCCAGACGTCGCGCACCCAGTGCCACACGGTTTCCCAGCTCTCCTCGCTGAGCTCGCCGCTATCGCCTTCCCACAGCACCACGGTGCCGTCCGCCGCCACCGCGTAGTAGTCGCCCTGGTCTTCGCACAGCGGCACCAGCTCGCGGGGCAGGCCCAGGTCCCAGGCCACCGAGGCGACTTCCGGCAGGTAGGTGTGGGACTGCGGGTCGGCGGCGGTCACCGGCTCCAGGCGACCGTAGACCACGTCGCTGACGGTGAGCAGGAACTCGCGCAGCTCGTAGGGCAGGTGGATGAGGATCTGTTCCTGGATCTCCACCAGGGTTTCTTCGTCCGGCAGCTCCAGGGGCACCGGCACCGGCTCGTTCAGTTCGCGCAGCTGTTCTATGACTTCTTCCATGGCAGCGGGCCCTCATGGGTTGAAACGGGCTTTATACAGCAGCCGGCGCCGGGGAAAAACTCCGCTGCCGTCGATGCCGCGCAGGGGCCGTGGCCAGACTGCGGCACCCGAGGGTTTAGGCCCGTAACTGCTTTCAGGCGGACTGCCTAGTCACAAGTGTTTCTGCCCGTGCCGCCCTGCGGACTAAAATTCAAACAGGGGGTCGGTGTCTGGTTCACAGCCCAGCGAGTGGGCGTGAGAGGAGGTGCATCATGCATATGGCAGCAACCTTACAGCGCAGCCTGGAGCGTGCGCAGTGTCAGTTCGATGTCGTGCCGCATCCGCATTCGGCGAGCAGCCTGGAGTCGGCGCGGGTCGCCAGCGTGCCGGCCGAACGTCTGGCCAAGCCGGTGATCCTCGATGACCGCAAGGGCCATTACCTGATGGCCGTGCTGCCGGCCAACCGCCATCTGGACATGAGCATGGTGTGCAAGGGCGCGGAGCAGTGGCAGCTGAGCAGCGAGTCGGCCATCGCCGGGCTGTTCAAGGACTGCGAGCTGGGTGCCGTGCCGGCGGTCGGCGAAGCCTACGGCATGCACATGCGGGTCGACCCGATGCTGACCCGGCAGCAGGACATCTACTTCGAGGCCGGGGATCACGAGAGCCTGGTGCACATGAGCACCGAGCACTTCCTCCGCCTGGTGCCCAATGCCGAAGTCTGCGAGTTGTGCCCGCAGGCCTGAGGCGGCGCGGCCACCGCTCTACTACTGGCGGCGCTCGATCGCCTGTCGCCAGCGCCACCGTAGCGGCCAGAAGGGCAAGGGGCGGCGTTGAACGGGTGGCGGCGCGGGCAGGGGCGGCGGCATAAAAAACCCCAGGCAAGCCTGGGGTTCTTCGTTAGCGGTGCGATCAGTTCTGGCGGATGCCCGCGACCAGCCAGGGCTGGTTGTCGCCGACCGCGCGCTCCAGGCGCCAGCTTTCGCTGAAGGCCTCGCCCTGGTCGAAGCGCGAGGTCTTCGACAGGCCACTGAAGGTGAGGGTGGCCACGGTCTTGTCGCTCATGTCGTCGACGCCGTCCAGCTGCACCTCGAGGTTGTCGATGTAGGTGGACTGGAAGCCGTCGCCCAGTTCGGCGCGCTCGCGCTTGAGGAACTCCAGCAACTGCGGGGTGACGAATTCGGCGATCTTGTCCATCTCGGCCGCATCCCAGTGCTGCTGCAGGCTGAGGAAGTGCTCGCGGCCGGCGGCGACGAAGCTCTGCTCGTTGAACCAGGCCGGGGCGTTGATCACCGGCTTGCTCGCGGCGGCGCCGTTGCCACCGAAGATCGAGGTCGGTGCGGCCGGCATCTCGCGCTGGTAGGGCGCACCACCGGCCATGGCCGGCTGGGCCTGGCGGCGCCGGGCGGCGAGGAAGCGGAACAGCAGGAAGGCGATCAGGCCGAAGATCAGCATGTCCATGATCTGCAGGCCTTCGAAGCCGTCACCCATGAACATCGAGGCGAGCAGGCCGCCGGCGGCCAGGCCGGCCAGTGGGCCGAGCCAGCGCGAGGCACCGCTGGCGGCGGCGGGCTGACGACCGGCGGTCGGGGCGGTGGCGGCCGGCTGGCTTTGCGGCGCGGTCTGGCGAGTCTGGTGGCTCGGCGCGGAGCCGAACGACTTGCCGCCGCCCAGGCGCTTGGCTTCGGCTTCGAAACTCATGGTAAGGCCCAGGCTGAGGCACATGGCCAGGGCGACGCTGAGAAAACGCTGCATGTTCGGTCGGTCTCTTGTTGGTTGGAACGCTGCACGGCATCTTGCATGGCCGGGGTGGCGAATGCCAGCCGCAGAGTGTTTCGGGCTTTTGCTCTTGTATAAGGGAGTCGCAGCCTGCCTAGCGGCGCAGCAGCATCAGCAGTGGCCCGCCGCGCAGTTGCCGACGCACGAAGGCACGGCATTCGGCGGCGTCTTCCTCCGGGTGGCGCAGCCAGTGCAGCACGCTGCGCAGGTAGGCGCCGCTGAGCAGGCTCTCCTCGGCGATGCGGTGCAGGTGCACGGACTCGCGCTGCGCCGCCTCGCGCCACCACTGCACGGTGCGACTGATGCGCAGCAGGCCGAGGACCTGCAGGTGGATGTGCCCGGGTTCGAGCTTGTACAGCAGCATCTGTCCGGTCACCGCGCGGTGGGCGGCCAGGCAGTCGAGCCAGGCGATCAGCAGCTCCTCGAGGCGCTTGGCCGGTTCCAGGGGAATCAGGTCGGCGGCTCTCGCCCGGGTCAGCAGGGCCTGGTCGGCCCGGTCGAACCAGGCCTCCACCAACTGGTCCTTGTCCCGGTAGTGGCTGGCGATGGCCTCCAGACCGACCCCCAGCCGCGCCGCCACATCGAACAGGTGCAGGCGCTCCCAACCGCAGACGTCGGCCAGTTCGAGGGCGGCGTCGAGGATCTTCGGGGCTGTGGTGCTGGTTTTCTTCATCGGCTCACCTCGCAGTCGAGTATGGGCCGGGTATGTCGCCGGGGCGGGGCGAAACGACAAACGGAGCCCGAGGGCTCCGTCTGCGTGGTGTGGCAGGCAGCGGGCGTTCAACGTCCGTTGTACAGCTCCTTCTCGGACAGCTGGTGCATCTGGCTGACCTGGGCCTGGAAGGCCTTCATCGAGGCCCAGATGCGGCCGTTCAGCTCGTTCTGCGCGGCCAGCTCGCCGAGCACCGACTCGGACTCGTGCTGCATGGCGGCCAGAACCTCGTCGGGGAAGCGCTTGAGCAGGGTGCCCTGCTGCTTGAGCTGATCCAGGGCCAGGGCGTTGTGGTAGACGTAGTCGTCCATCATGTCCTGATTGGCCGCGCGGACCGCCTCGGTGAGGATCGCCTGCAGGTCGGCCGGCAGGCCGTCCAGGGCCTTCTGGTTGATCAGCAGCTCGAGCACCGCCTGGGGCTCCTGCCAGCCGGGGTAGTAGTAGAACTTGGCCGCCTTGTGCAGGCCGAAGGCCAGGTCGTTGTAAGGGCTGACCCAGTCGGTGGCGTCGATGGCGTTGGTCTGCAGGGCGGTGAAGATCTCGCCGCCGGGCAGGTTCACGGTGGTGGCGCCGAGGCGACCGAGTACCTCGCCGCCGAGACCCGGCATGCGGATCTTCAGGCCCTTGAGGTCATCCAGGGCGTTGATCTCCTTGTTATACCAGCCGCCCATCTGCATGCCGGTGTTGCCCACCGCCAGGGGCTTCACCCCATGGGGGGCGTAGGCCTCGTCCCACAGGGCCTGGCCGCCGCCCTTGCTCAGCCAGGCGTTCATCTCGCTGGTGGACAGGCCGAAGGGCACGGCGGTGAAGAACTGCGCGGCCGGCACCTTGCCCTTCCAGTAGTAGGCGGCGCCGTGGCCCAGCTCGGCGGTGCCGCGGGACACCGCGTCGAACACCTCCAGCGGCGGCACCAGCTCGCCGCCGGCGTAGACCTTGATGCTCAGACGGCCGTCGCTCATGGTCGCGACCCGCTCGGCCAGGCGCTCGGCGGCGGTGCCGAGGCCGGGGAAGTTCTTCGGCCAGGCGGTGACCATCTTCCATTCGAAGCGCTGCATCGGCTCGGCCGCGGCCTGCTCAGTGCTGGCTTGTTCATCCTTGCAGCCGGCCAGGCCGAGGGCGGCGAGCAGGGCCGCGGCGGCGCCGAACAGGTAACGGCGGTTCATCGAGAGTCTCCCCAGTTGCGCAGTGGTGTGGTTATGGTGCTTGTCAGAGCGCCTGCAGCTTGGCGTAGCTGAGCATCAGCCACTTGCTGCCTTCGTTTTCGAAATTCACCTGGACCCGGGCCTGGGCGCCGGAACCCTCGAAGTTGAGGATGGTGCCCTCGCCGAACAGCGCATGCTGCACGCGCTGGCCGAGGCTGAAGGCGGTGTCCGGCACGGCGCTGCCGGCGAACATGCCGCCAGCTGTGCCGCGGCCCGGCGTGGCGAAGGGCCGGCTGACGCTGCCGGACAGGCGCACTTCCTGGATCAGCTGCGGCGGGATCTCGCGGACGAAGCGCGACACCTTGTTGTAGGTCTCGCTGCCGTACAGGCGGCGGGTCTCGGCGTAGGTGATCACCAGCTTGTGCATGGCCCGGGTGATGCCTACATAGGCCAGGCGCCGTTCCTCTTCCAAGCGGCCGGGTTCCTCCAGGCTCATCTTGTGCGGGAACAGGCCCTCTTCCATGCCCACCAGGAACACCTGGGGGAACTCCAGGCCCTTGGCACTGTGCAGGGTCATCAGCTGCACGCTGTCCTCGTTCTCCGCCGCCTGGGTGTCGCCGGCCTCCAGCGAGGCATGGCTGAGGAAGGCCTGCAGCGGGGTCAGCTCGTCGTCTTCGTCGTTATCGAAGGCGCGCGCGGCGCTGACCAGTTCCTCGAGGTTCTCGATGCGCGCCTGGGCCTTCTCGCCCTTTTCCGCCTGGTGGTAGGCGATCAGCCCGCTCTGCTCGATGACCGTCTGGGTCATCAGGTGCAGCGGCATCTCCAGTACCTTGGCGGCGAGGTTGTCGATCAGCTCGACAAAGCCCGCTAACGCCCCCGATGCGCGGCCGGGCAGGGCCTTGCCGGCCAGCATCAGGCGCACCGCCTCCCACATCGACACCTCGTGGCCGCGGGCGTACTCGCGGATCGCCTCGACGGTCTTCTCGCCGATGCCGCGGGCCGGCACGTTGACCACCCGTTCCAGCGCCGCGTCGTTGCCGCGGCCGTCGAGCAGGCGCAGGTAGGCCATGGCGTTCTTGATCTCGGCGCGCTCGAAGAAGCGCTGGCCGCCGTAGATGCGGTAGGGGATCTTCTCGCGCAGCAGCGCCTCCTCCAGCACCCGCGACTGGGCGTTGGAGCGGTAGAGGATGGCGATCTCGCTGCGCCTGAGGCCGTCCTTGCGCAGGGCGTCCTCGATCGACTCGACCACGTAGCGCGCCTCGTCGTGCTCGTTGAACGCCGCGTACAGGCTGATCGGCTCGCCGTCGCCGCCCTCGGTCCACAGTTCCTTGCCCAGGCGCCCCTGGTTGTGGGCGATCAGGGCGTTGGCGGCCTTGAGGATGCCGGCGGTGGAGCGGTAGTTCTGCTCCAGGCGGATCACCTCGGCGTCCTTGAAATCGTCGGAGAACTGCTGGATGTTCTCGATCCGCGCGCCGCGCCAGCCGTAGATCGACTGGTCGTCGTCGCCCACCACCATCAGGCTGTCGCCGCCCTTGGCGAGCATCCGCAGCCAGGCGTACTGCACGGCGTTGGTGTCCTGGAATTCGTCCACCAGGATGTGGCGGAAGCGCCGCTGGTAGTGCTCCAGCAGGCCGGGCTTGTCGCGCCACAGGTCCAGGGCGCGCAGCAGCAGCTCGGAGAAGTCGATGACCCCGGCGCGGGCGCAGGCCGCCTCGTAGGCCTCGTAGATCTTCAGCATGGTGGCGAGGAACAGGTCGCCGCCGGGCTGGATGTGCTGGGGTCTTAACCCTTCATCTTTTTGCCCGTTGATGAACCACTGGGCCTGGCGCGCCGGCCAGCGCTGCTCGTCCAGGCCCAGCTCGCGGATCACCCGCTTGACCAGGCGCTGCTGGTCGTCGGAGTCGAGGATCTGGAAGTTCTCGGCCAGCCCGGCCTCCTGCCAGTGGGCGCGCAGCAGGCGGTGGGCCAGGCCGTGGAAGGTGCCGACCCACATGCCGGCCGGATTCAGGCCGAGCATCTGTTCGATGCGCGCGCGCATCTCGGCGGCGGCCTTGTTGGTGAAGGTCACCGACAGCACGCTGTGGGGCGAGGCACCCTCGACCTGGATCAGCCAGGCGATGCGGTGCACCAGCACCCGGGTCTTGCCGGAGCCGGCGCCGGCCAGGACCAACTGACGGCCCAGGCCGGCGGCCACGGCCTGGCGTTGGGCATCGTTGAGGGAGTTGAGCAGAAGGGAGAGATCGTCGCGCATCGCGGCATTCTAGGGGGCGGGGCCCAGCAGGGCAAACCGCCGCCGCCGGCAGGCGACGGCGGACGACCGGCGGGTCAACCTGGCGACCGCCGCTTGTCTGGCCGAGCGCGGGTGCAGGTGTGGGGGGCAGGCGTCGGAAAATGCGCTCTGGCCGCTTGGGCAAGGCGTCTAGCTCGGGTATGCTCAGCCGACGCCTAGGCAACCACTACAAGAACATCGCCTATGACAGCCACGCCAAACGCCGCCCTCGCGGAGCCACCGCTCGACAGCAGCAGTTCGATCCACCGCCAGTTCGCCACGCAGATCGCCGTCGAGCGCACCCGCCTGCTCTATCAGGGCTCGCGGGCGCCGACCCTGTTGATGCTGCTCAACGGCTTGGCCTGCACCTATCTGCTGTGGTCCCCGCAGACCAGGCTGCTGCTCGGCGGCTGGCTGGTCTGGCTGGTGCTGCTGGCGCTGTTGCGCCTGGTTCAGGTGCAGGCCTTCAACGTGGCGCCGCCGAGCCGCCAGGCCCTGCCGCACTGGCGCTGGCGTTTCCTGTTCGGTGCCGCGGCTTCCGGCCTGACCCTGGCCTTCGCCGCCATCGCCCTGGTGCCGGCCGACGAGTTCTTCCAGCAGGCCCTGCTCTACGGCCTGATTTCCGCGGCGATCCTCTCCGCCAGCGTCGCCTATGCCGTCAACCTGACGGCCTTCCTGACCTTCGCCTTGCCCTGCCTGGTGCCGACCCTGGCCTACCTGCTGCTGAGCGAGCACCAGTTGCTGCGCGGCTGGGGCCTGCTCGGGGTGATCCTGGCCCTGGCCCTGCTGGTGGTGGCCTGGCAGGTCAACCGCCTGGTGCAACGCAGCCTGTTGCAGCGCTTCCAGAACCAGGCGCTGATCGACAACCTGGAGCACGCCAAGCAGCAGGCCGAGAACCTCAACGCCGAGCTGGCGCGGGAGGTGGAGCAGCGCCGTCGGGCCGAGCACGAGCTGCGCGAGGCCCATGGCGAGCTGGAGCTGCGCGTGGCCGAGCGCACCCTGGAGCTGGATGCCGCCACCCAGGCCTTGGGCAAGAGCCAGGCGCGTCTGGCCCTGGCCCTGGAGGCCAGCGAGCTGGGGCTGTGGGACTGGAACCTGCAAACCGACGAGGTGCACCACTCGCACCTCAAGGAGTTGTTCGGCCTGGAGCCGGAGGCCGTGCAGATCATGCTGCGCGACCTCAAGCCACGGCTGCACCCGGAGGACCTGCCGCTGCTGCGCCGGGCCCTGGTCGAGCACCTCAAGGGACGCAGCGACGGCTATCAGATCGAGTACCGCATCCAGCACGCCCGCGGCCACTGGGTGTGGATCGAGGATCGCGGCCGGGCGGTGGAGCGCGATGCCCAGGGACGGGTGCTGCGCATGCTCGGCACGCGCCGCGACATCAGCGCGCGCAAGCGCCTGGAGGAGCAGCAGCGGCTGGCCGCCACGGTGTTCGATGCGGCCAGCGAGGGCATCGTCATCCTCGACCCGCACTACCGCCTGCTGGCGGCCAACCAGGCCTTCCTCCAGGTCACCGGCTACCGCGAGGACGAACTGGTCGGGCAGAACGCGGCGACCCTGATCAGCAGCCGCGAGTCGCGGCGCCAGTACCAGATGATCCGCCCGGAGCTGGAGGCCCTCGGCAGTTGGCAGGGCGAGCTGGTCGAGACGCGCAAGAACGGCGAGCTGTACCCTCAGTGGCTGCAGCTCAAGGTGGTGCGCGACGCCAAGGGCCAGGCCAGCCACATAGTCGGCTTCTTCGCCGACCTGTCGGCGCGGCGCGAGACCGAGGAGCGCCTGCGCTACCTGTCGCACTACGACGAGCTGACCGGTCTGGCCAACCGCAGCCTGTTCAAGCAGCGCCTGCACGAGGCCGCCCAGCGCGCCCGGCAGAACCGCCGCAGCCTGGCCCTGCTGCATATCGACCTGGATCGCTTCAAGCTGCTCAACGACAGCCTCGGCCACGACCTGGCCGACCAGCTGTTGCGCCAGATGAGCCAGCGCCTGACCCAGGCCGCCCCCGAGGCGGATTGCATCGCCCGGCTGTCCAGCGACGAGTTCGCCGTGCTGCTCGATTCCTACGGCAGCCTGTCGAGCCTGGCGCGCATGGCCAGCCGCCTGCTGGCCAAGCTGCGCCTGCCGCTGGTGGTCGGCGACCAGGAACTGGTGATCAGCGCCTCGATCGGCATCAGCCTGCTGCCGGACAACGCGCGGGAAATCTCCGCGCTGATCAGCCAGGCCAACATGGCCATGCAGCATGCCAAGCATCTGGGCGGCAACACCTTCCAGTTCTTCACCGACAACCTGCAGGCCTGCACCCTGGAACGCCTGCAGCTGGAGAACCAGCTGCGCAAGGCGATCGACGAGGGCCAGCTGGAGGTGTTCTACCAGCCCAAGCTGTGCCTGGCCGACGACAGCGTCAAGGCCGCCGAGGCGCTGGTGCGCTGGCGTCATCCGAGCCTCGGGCTGGTGCCACCGGGCGAATTCATCGGCCTGGCCGAGGAAACCGGGCTGATCGCGCCGATCGGCGAGTTCGTGCTGCGCCAGGCCTGCCAGCAGACGCGCCAGTGGCAGCGCCAGGGCCTGGCGGAGATCCGCGTATCGGTGAACCTGTCGGTGCATCAGCTGCGCCAGGGCAACCTGACCAGCCTGGTGCGCCAGGTGCTGGAGGAGACCGGCCTGGCGCCGCACCTGCTGGAGCTGGAGCTGACCGAGAGCCAGCTGCTGGACAACGTCGAGAGCGTCATCGCCACCTTCCAGCAGCTGCGCGACCTGGGGGTCAAGCTGGCGATCGACGACTTCGGCACCGGCTATTCCTCGCTCAGCTACCTCAAGCGTTTCCCGGTGGACTACGTGAAGATCGACCAGAGCTTCATCCGCGACCTGGCGGCCGGCGGCGAGGATGCGGCCATCACCCGGGCGATCATCGCCATGGCCCACGGCCTGGAGCTGAAGGTGGTCGCCGAGGGGGTGGAGACCCAGGCGCAGATGGACTTCCTCAAGGCCCAGCACTGCGACGAGTTGCAGGGCTACCTGATCAGCCGGCCGGTGGAGGCGTCGGCCTTCGCCCAGCTGCTGCGCGAGCAAGCCGCGCTGCTGTGCTGAGCCTGCCATGCCGACCCATCGTCTCGTTTCCCCGGATCGCCCGGCCAACGCCACCCTGCTGCTGCTGGCCTCGCTCTACTGCGCCCAGGGGCTGCCCTCGGGGCTGATCGCCCATTCCCTGCCGGTGCTGCTGCGCCAGCACGGTGTCGACCTGGCGCTGATCGGCCTGCTCAAGCTGCTGGCCCTGCCCTGGTTGCTCAAGGTGCTGTGGGCGCCCTGGGTCGACCGCCTGGCCTCGCCGCGGCTCGGCCACCACCGCGGCTGGATACTGCCGCTGCAGGGCGGCATCGCCCTGGTCGTCGCGGCCCTGGCGCTGTTGTCGCCCGCCGCGCTGTTCGGCAGCCAGTTGCCGCTGCTGCTGGGGCTGTTGCTGCTGGTCAACCTGGCGGCCGCGACCCAGGACATCGCCACCGACGGCCTCACCGTGCGCCTGCTGCCGGAGCGCTGGCGCGGCCTGGGCAACAGCCTGCAGGTGGGCGGCTACAAGGTCGGCATGCTGGTCAGCGGCAGCGGCCTGCTGCTGGTGTACGACGGCGTCGGCTGGTCGCTGTCGGTGGGCCTGCTGGTGCTGTTGCTGCTACTGACCCTGGTGCCGATCTGGCGTTTCGCCGAGCGCCGGCAGCTGCCCTTTCGCCCGGCACTGGCCGAGCCGCCGGGGCCCGGCCTGCTGCTGCGCCACTATCGCGGCCTGCTGGCGCAGCCGGGAATGTGGCTGTGGCTGGCGGTGCTGCTGAGCTTCAAGCTCGGCGATGCCCTGGGTTCGCCGATGATCAAGCCGATGCTGGTGGACCAGGGCTGGAGCAATGCCGAACTGGGCCGGCTGACCCTGCTCAGCAGCCTGGTGGGCATCGCCGGGGCGCTGCTCGGCGGCCTGCTCTACGCGCGCCTCGGCGTGCTGCGGGCGCTGCTGCTCGGCGGCGCGCTGCAGGCCCTGGGCATCGCCGCCATGGCCGTGCTGGCGCAGGCCGGCGACAATCACGCCCTGGTCTATGCCCTGGCGCTGTTCGAGCAGGCGGCCGACGGCATGTCCACGGTGGCGCTGTTCGCCGCGATGATGCGCCAGTGTCGCGCCGAGCACGAGGGCGCCGACTTCACCCTGCAGGCCTCGGCGCAGCTGCTGCTGGGCGGGCTGGTCGGCGCGGCCAGCGGCGTGCTGGCGGCCTGGCTGGGTTATGCCGGCCTGTTCCTCGTCGCCGGGGCGCTGGGGGCCGGGGTGCTGGTCCTGCTGCCGCTGTACTTCCGGCGAACGCAGGCGGTCATGGCCTGAGGGCGCCGCACTGGCGCTCGGCTCAGTCCGCCCACTGCCGCGCGTGGCGCTCCAGCAGGTTCTGCGACTGCTCCGGGCCGTTGCTGCCGGCTGCATAGGGGCGCGGGCTCTGGTAGTGCTGGTGCCAGCCCTGGATGATCGGGTCGATCCATTGCCAGGCGGCCTCCACCTCGTCGCGGCGCATGAACAGCGTCGAATCGCCTTCGATCACGTCCAGCAGCAGGCGCTCGTAGGCATCCCAGCGGCGCTGCTTGCTGAAGGCGTTGGCCAGGTTGAGGTCCAGCTCCACCGGCTTCAGGCGCATGCCCTTGCCGGGGTTCTTGGCCATCAGCTGCAGGCTGATGCGCTCCTCCGGTTGCAGGCGGATCAGCAGGCGGTTGGCTTCGCCGTCGCCGAACAGGCGGTGCGGCACCGGCTTGAACTGGATGAGGATCTCCGAGGCCTTGCGCGCCATGCGCTTGCCGGTGCGCAGGTAGAAGGGCACGCCGGCCCAGCGCCAGTTGTCGATCTCCACCTGGATGGCGACGAAGGTCTCGCTGTCGCTGTCGTTGTCCACCTGCTTCTCGAAGTAGTAGGCCGGCACCTCCTGGCCGCCGATCTTGCCGGCGGTGTACTGGCCGCGCACGGTCTTGTCCTGCACGTCGAGACCGGAGATCGGCTTGAGCGCCTCGAGGATCTTCACCTTCTCGTTGCGTACCGCCTCGGCATCGAAGCGCACCGGCGCCTCCATGGCCACCAGGCAGAGCAGTTGCAGCAGGTGGTTCTGGATCATGTCGCGCATGGCCCCGGCCTGGTCGTAGTAGCCGCCGCGGTTCTCCACGCCCAGGGTCTCGCACACGCTGATCTGCACGTGATCGATATGCCCGGCGCGCCAGACCGGCTCGAACAGGGCGTTGGCGAAGCGCAGCGCCATCAGGTTCTGCACGGTTTCCTTGCCCAGGTAGTGGTCGATGCGGAACACCCGCGGCTCGTCGAACACCGCGCCGATCGCGGCGTTGATCGCCCGGGCCGACTCCAGCGAGTGGCCGATCGGCTTCTCCAGCACGATGCGCGCCCGGGGGCCGGCCAGGCCGGCGATCTGCAAGTGGGCGGCGATGTCCTCGAACAGGTCCGGCGCGGTGGCCAGGTAATAGACCCGCACCCGTTCCTCGGCCTGCCCCAGGTGCTTGGCCAGGCGGCCGAAGTCGGCGCTCTGTCCGGCGTCCATGGCGAAGTAGTCGAGGCGCGCGGCGAAGCCTTGCCAGCTGGCCTCGTCGAAGTCGGCCCGCGCCACCTGGGCCCGGCAGCGGCGTTCGGCCAGGGCCTGGTAGGCGGCGCGGCTGTGCGGGCTGCGGGCCAGGGCGAGGATGCGCATGTCGGCGTGCAGGCGCCCGTCGCGATGCAGGTGGTAGAGCGCGGGCAGCAGCTTGTGCAGGGCGAGGTCGCCGGTGCCGCCAAAGACCAGCATGTCACAGGAAATGCTCAAAAGCAGGAACTCCGACTCGGTTTGGCCGTGCGGGGGCGCCGGCCATGTAGTATAACTACAAGGTCACTACAACCCGGCGTGCCCCCGATCATAACCGAGTCGCCATTCGGAGGAGGGGACGCCGACGGATTTGTCATCCTTTCAGCCGAGCCTAATCTTGTGAATTTGTTGCAGCACATCGCCCAGTCCCGCCACCTGTTACGCAAGTCGGAGCTCAAGGTCGCCGACCATGTCCTGCTCGATCCGGCGGCGGTGATGCACAGCTCCATGGCCGAACTGGCACATAGCGTCGGCATCAGCGAGCCGACCATCGTGCGTTTCTGCCGGGCCATCGGCTGCGGCGGCTTCCAGGACCTCAAGCTCAAGCTGGCCCAGAGCCTGGCCGCCGGCGCCAGCTTCGGCCAGTTCGCCATCCATGAGGACGACTCGGTCGCCGACTTCAGCCTGAAGATCTTCGACACCACCCTGCACACCCTGATGGAGGTGCGCGAGCACCTCGACCCCCAGGCGCTGCAGCAGGCCATCGCCGCCTGCGCCCAGGCCCAGCGCGTGGAGTTCTACGGCTTCGGCGCCTCCGGCGCGGTGGCGGCGGACGCCCAGCACAAGTTCTTCCGCCTGTTGCTGACGGCCGCGGCCTATTCCGACCCGCACATGCAGGCGATGAGCGCGGTGACCCTGAAGCCCACCGACGTGGCCATCTGCATCTCCCAGTCCGGCCGCTCCAAGGACCTGCTGATCACCGCCAACCTGGTGCGCGAGACCGGTGCCACCCTGATCACCCTGTGTCCGAGCCAGACGCCGCTGGCCGACCTGGCCACGGTCAACCTGGCCATCGACGTGCAGGAAGACACCGAGATCTACACCCCGCTGACCTCGCGCATCGCCCACCTGGTGGTGATCGACGTGCTCGCCATGGGGGTGGCCATGGCCCGCGGCCCGAGCCTGGTCAACCACCTCAAGAGCGTCAAACGCAGCCTGCGCAGCCTGCGCCTGTCGCCCAAGTCGGTGAAGGCGGTCGAGGAGCACTAGACGCCGTCGTCCATGGCCCGCGGGCCATGGTCATCCCGGCGTCATCGCCGCGCCGTCAAAGCGTCACGGCGTGCGGCCATGCTGAGGCTTCCGAGAGTCAGCCTGGGAGTCACACCATGTCTCGCCATGTGGATGAAGCGCAGCCGTACGCCAAGCTCGATGCCAAGACCCGTCGCAAGCTGCTGGACCAACGGCGCATGAGCTACCGTCGGGCCATCGAGAGCTACGCCGAACAGCGCCTGCTGCAGCAGGAGTTGTCCGACTATCCCGAGCTGATCGCCGCTAACTACCTGGCGGCAGCCCAGGCCCTGGAGCCGCGAAGCGCTCGGCCAGGGCGTTGATCTGGCTGCGCTGGCTGCGCACGAAGGCGAAGAAGGCCTGGGCCACCGGCGACAGGTACTTGCCCCGCGGATGTGCCAGGCACCAGCTGCGCATCAACGGCAGCTCGGTCACCGCCAGTTCCTGCAGCACCCCCTGGGCCAGTTCGCGGCGCACCGCATGGCGCGGCAGCAGGGCCAGGCCGAGGCCGGCGAGCACCCCCTCGACCTGGGCCTCGAAGGAGCCGACCTCCAGGGTCTGGGCGAAGTGCGCGCGCTTCTGGTGGCAATACTCCTCGCAGGCCTTGCGCGTGCCCGAGCCGGCCTCGCGCACCAGCAGCGGCCAGTCGCTCAGGTCCTGCAGGCCCAGCTGGGCGCGGGCGCACAGCGGATGTTCGGGCGGCGCCACGGCGATGATCGGGTTGTTGAGGAAGGGCAGGAACTCCAGGGCCATGTCCGGCGGCACCAGGGACATGATCAGCAGGTCGTCGCGGTTGGCGCTCAGGCGCTTGACCGCCTGGGCGTGGTTGGTCACCACCAGCTGTAGGCTGACTTCGGGATACTCGCGGCGAAAGGCGGCGAACAGGTGGGGAACGAAGTACTTGGCGCTGGATTCCACCGCCAGGCTCAGCTGCCCCTGCAGCGAACCGCGCAGGTCCGCCAGCTGCATGTCCAGGCTCTCCAGGCGGCCGAAGATGTCGGCGCTGGCCAACTGCAGGGCCTCGGCGGCATCGGTCAGGTGCAGCTTCTTGCCGACGTAGTCGAACAGCGGCTGGCCGAGCAGCTCCTCGAGCTGGCGGATCTGCAGGCTGACCGCCGGCTGGGTCAGCGCCATCTCCTCGGCGGCGCGGCTATAGGAGCGTTGCTGGCACACCGAGCGGAACACCTGAAGCTGGCGCAATGTCATGCGCATCAATGACTTACGCATCGCGTGCCTCCTCTGGCGGCGGTTCGTCGAAGCCTGTCTGTCAGGATGCATTAGCTTTTACTTATAGCCAATCAAATTATTATTAATTTGGGGTAATCCGCTGCTCGGCGTAGGGTGACTACGCGACCGCTACATCGCGGGCGGTCACGTGGCGACTGCATGCCCGGTCCGCCCGTCGCCGAATCATCAGAGCCTGGCCGAGGAAAGAACTCGTGATCAAGAAAATCCTGATTGCCAACCGCGGAGAGATCGCCGTGCGCATCGTGCGCGCCTGCGCCGAAATGGGCATCCGCTCGGTGGCCATCTACTCCGACGCCGACCGCATGGCGCTGCACGTCAAGCGCGCCGACGAAGCCCACGGCATCGGCGAAGACCCGCTGGCCGGTTACCTGAACCCGCGCAAGCTGGTCAACCTGGCGGTGGAGACCGGCTGCGACGCCCTCCACCCGGGCTACGGCTTCCTGTCGGAAAACGCCGAACTGGCGGAGATCTGCGCCGAACGCGGGATCAAGTTCATAGGCCCGAGCGCCGAAGTGATCCGCCGCATGGGCGACAAGACCGAGGCCCGGCGCAGCATGATCAAGGCCGGCGTGCCGGTCACCCCGGGCACCGAGGGCAACGTCGCCAATCTGGAGGAGGCGCTGCGCGAGGGCGACCGCATCGGCTACCCGGTGATGCTCAAGGCCACCTCTGGCGGCGGCGGCCGCGGCATCCGCCGCTGCAACAGCCACGAGGAGCTGGCGCAGGCCTACCCGCGGGTGATCTCCGAGGCGACCAAGGCGTTCGGCTCGGCCGAGGTGTTCCTCGAGAAGTGCATCGTCAATCCCAAGCACATCGAGGCGCAGATCCTCGCCGACAGCCAGGGCAACACCGTGCACCTGTACGAGCGCGACTGCTCGATCCAGCGGCGTAACCAGAAGCTCATCGAGATCGCCCCCAGCCCGCAGCTGACCCCCGAGCAGCGCGCCTACATCGGCGACCTGGCCGTGCGCGCGGCGAAGGCGGTGGGCTACGAGAACGCCGGTACCGTGGAGTTCCTCCTCGCCGAGGGCGAGGTGTACTTCATGGAGATGAACACCCGGGTGCAGGTGGAGCACACCATCACCGAGGAAATCACCGGCATCGACATCGTCCGCGAGCAGATCCGCATCGCCAGCGGCCTGCCGCTGTCGGTCAAGCAGGAAGACATCATCCACCGCGGCTTCGCCCTGCAGTTCCGCATCAACGCCGAGGACCCGAAGAACAACTTCCTGCCCAGCTTCGGCAAGATCACCCGCTACTACGCCCCCGGCGGCCCCGGCGTGCGCACCGACACGGCGATCTACACCGGCTACACCATTCCGCCCTACTACGACTCCATGTGCCTGAAGCTGATCGTCTGGGCGCTGACCTGGGAGGAGGCGATGGACCGCGGCCTGCGCGCTCTGGACGACATGCGCGTGCAGGGGGTCAAGACCACGGCCGCCTACTACCAGGAGATCCTGCGCGACCCCGAGTTCCGCAGCGGCCAGTTCAACACCAGCTTCGTCGAGAGCCACCCGGAGCTGACCGAGTATTCGATCAAACGCAACCCGTCGCACCTGGCCATCGCCATCGCCACTGCCATCGCGGCCCACGCTGGCCTGTAAGGGAAGGATCAGAACATGAGCAAGAAGATCACCGTCACCGATACCGTCCTGCGCGACGCCCACCAGTCGCTGCTGGCCACGCGCATGCGCACCGAGGACATGCTGCCGATCTGCGACAAGCTCGACCGGGTCGGCTACTGGTCCCTGGAAGTCTGGGGCGGCGCCACCTTCGACGCCTGCATCCGCTTCCTCAAGGAAGACCCCTGGGAGCGCCTGCGCCAGCTCAAGGCGGCGCTGCCCAACACCCGCCTGCAGATGCTCCTGCGCGGGCAGAACCTGCTCGGCTACCGCCACTACAGCGACGACGTGGTCAAGGCCTTCGTGGCCAAGGCGGCGGTCAACGGCATCGACGTGTTCCGCATCTTCGACGCGATGAACGACGTGCGTAACCTGCGCGTGGCCATCGAGGCGACCAAGGCCGCCGGCAAGCACGCCCAGGGCACCCTGGCCTACACCGTCAGCCCGGTGCACACGGTCGAGGCCTTCGTCAAGCAGGCCAAGGCCATGCAGGCCATGGGCATCGACTCGGTGGCGATCAAGGACATGGCCGGCCTCATGACCCCCTACGCCGCCTACGACCTGGTCAAGGCGCTGAAGGAGGAGGTGGACCTGCCGGTGTTCGTGCACAGCCACGACACCGCGGGCCTGGGCGCCATGTGCCAGCTCAAGGCCATCGAGGCCGGCGCCGACCATATCGACACCGCCATCTCCAGCATGGCCTGGGGCACCAGCCACCCGGGCACCGAGTCGATGGTCGCCGCGCTCAAGGGCAGCGCCTACGACACCGGCCTGGACCTGGAGCTGCTGCAGGAGATCGGCCTGTACTTCTACGCGGTGCGCAAGAAGTACCACCAGTTCGAGAGCGAGTTCACCGGGGTCGATACCCGGGTGCAGCTCAACCAGGTGCCGGGCGGGATGATGTCCAACCTGGCCAACCAGCTCAAGGAGCAGGGCGCCCTGGACCGCATCGACGAGGTGTTCGCGGAGATTCCGCGGGTGCGCGAGGACCTCGGCTTCCCGCCGCTGGTCACCCCGACCTCGCAGATCGTCGGCACCCAGGCGGTGTTCAACGTGCTGGCCGGCGAGCGCTACAAGACCATCACCAACGAGGTGAAGCTCTACCTGCAGGGCCGCTACGGCCTGGCGCCGGGCAAGATCAACGAGCAGCTGCGCAAGCAGGCGATCGGCAACGAAGAGGTGATCGACGTGCGCCCGGCCGACCTGCTCAAGCCGGAGATGGTCAAGCTGCGCGGCGAGATCGGCGCCCTGGCCAAGTCCGAGGAAGACGTGCTGACCTACGCCATGTTCCCCGACATCGGCCGCAAGTTCCTCGAGGAGCGCGAGGCCGGCAGCCTGACCCCCGAGGTGCTGCTGCCGATCCCCGAGGCGGGCGGCGTGGCCCGGGCGGGCGGCGAAGGGGTGCCGACCGAGTTCGTGGTCGACGTGCATGGCGAGAGCTACCGCGTCGATATCACCGGGGTCGGCGTCAAGGGCGAGGGCAAGCGCCACTTCTACCTGTCCATCGACGGTGTGCCGGAGGAGGTGGTGTTCGAGCCGCTCAACGAGTTCGTCGCGGGCGCCGGCGGCAAGCGCAAGCAGACCAGCGCGCCGGGTGACGTCAGCACCAGCATGCCGGGCAACATCGTCGAGGTCCTGGTCAAGGAAGGCGATGCGGTCAAGGCCGGCCAGGCGGTGCTGATCACCGAGGCGATGAAGATGGAAACCGAGGTGCAGGCGCCGATCGCCGGCACCGTCAAGGCCGTGCACGTGGCCAAGGGCGACCGGGTCAACCCGGGCGAAGTGCTGGTCGAGATCGAGTGAAGGCCGCCGCATGTATCGCGCGCTAGGCTTGCAAGCGTCTTGTAACGAGTGAGTCCTCTGGGAGCCGCAAGGCTCCCTTTTTTTGCCCGGCCGAAACGGATCGGCCGGATCAGGAGCCTGAGATGGGTATAGATCCCGTAGTGTTGTTCTTCGTCTTCGGCCTGGCCGCCGGCCTGCTCAAGAGCGAGCTGAAGCTGCCGCCGGCGCTGTACGAGACGCTGTCGATCATCCTGCTGCTGGCCATCGGCCTGCACGGCGGGGTCGAGCTGGCCGAGCAGGCCAGCGCGCAGTTGCTCGGCCAGTCGGCGCTGGTGCTGCTGCTGGGCATCGGCCTGCCGCTGCTGGCCTTCGTCCTGCTGCGCGGCCTGCGTTTCGACCGCATCAACGCGGCGGCGGTGGCGGCCCACTACGGCTCGGTCAGCGCCGGTACCTTCGCCGTGGTGGTGGCCTACATGGTCTCCCGGGAGATCGCCTTCGAGAGCTATATGCCGCTGTTCGTGGCCATCCTCGAGGTCCCGGCGATCCTGGTCGGCATCGTCCTGGCCAAGGGCATCAGCCGCGACACCCACTGGGGCGAGCTGGGCCGGGAGATCTTCCTCGGCAAGAGCATCATGCTGCTGCTCGGCGGCCTGGTCATAGGCGCGATCGCCGGCAAGGAGGCGATCAAGCCGCTGGAGCCGCTGTACACCAGCATGTTCAAGCCGGTGCTGGCGTTCTTCCTGCTGGAGATGGGCCTGATCGCCTCCGGCCAGCTGGGTTCGCTCAAGCAGTTCGGCCTGCGCCTGGCGACCTTCGCCCTGCTGATGCCGCTGCTCGGCGCACTGATCGGCGCCTTGCTGGCGCGCTTCATGGACCTGTCGGTGGGCGGCACCGCCATGCTCGCCACCCTGGCCGCGTCGGCCTCCTACATCGCCGTGCCGGCGGCCCTGCGCCTGGCGTTGCCCCAGGCCAATCCGTCGCTATCCTTGACCGCGTCCTTGGGGATCACCTTCCCCTTCAACATCCTGATCGGCATTCCGCTCTACCATGGGTTGGCCGAACGACTCATCGCCTGGGGGCTCTGACATGAACGCATCGACCCGTACCCTGCTCACCGTGATCTGCGAGGCGGCCCTGGAGAAGAAGCTGGTGGCCGACCTGGAACACCTCGGCGCCCCCGGCTGGACCATCACCGATGCCCGGGGCCGCGGTGCCCACGGCGTACGCAGCGCCGGCTGGGACACCGAAGGCAATATCCGCGTGGAGATCATCTGCGCCCGCGAGCGGGCCGAGCAGCTGGCCGAGCACCTGCAACAGCACTACTACGCCGATTACGCGATGATCTGCTACCTGGCCGAGGTCGAGGTGCTGCGCCCGCAGAAATTCTGACCCGCAGGCGAGCGGACGGCGGCTGTGATCAGCGCGGGCCGTCGAGCGTCTAGCAGCCATAGCCCGGGCGCCGCTCGGGGATGGCTGCGAACTCGACCATGCAAGCACTGTTGAACGAGATACTCGACGAAGTCCGCCCGCTGATCGGTCAGGGCAAGGTCGCCGACTATATTCCCGCCCTGGCCGGTGTCGCGCCGAACCAGCTGGGCATCGCCGTGTACGGCAACGACGGCGAGCTGTTCTGCGCCGGTGACGCGCACAGCGCCTTCTCGATCCAGAGCATCTCCAAGGTGTTCAGCCTGGTCCAGGCCATCGGCCATTCCGGCGAGGCGATCTGGCAGCGCCTGGGCCACGAGCCGTCCGGGCAGCCGTTCAACTCCCTGGTACAGCTGGAGTTCGAGCGTGGCCGGCCGC
Source organism: Pseudomonas sp. MBLB4123 (assembly GCF_051904775.1). Taxonomy (NCBI): domain Bacteria; kingdom Pseudomonadati; phylum Pseudomonadota; class Gammaproteobacteria; order Pseudomonadales; family Pseudomonadaceae; genus Pseudomonas; species Pseudomonas sp. MBLB4123. The sequence continues at coordinate 3,320,239 of NZ_CP196711.1, read as the reverse complement.
GCAACCCCTTCATCAACGCCGGCGCCCTGGTGATCTGCGACATCAACCAGTCGCGCTTCGCCGCCCCGGCGCTGTCGATGCGCGACTTCGTCCGCCGCCTGGCCGGCAACCCCCATCTGACCATCGACAACCAGGTCGCCGAGTCGGAATACCAGCACCGCGCGCGCAACGCCGCCATGGCCTACCTGATGCAGGCCTTCGGCAATTTCCACAACGACGTCGAGGCGGTGCTGCGCAGCTATTTCAGCTACTGCGCCTTGCGCCTGAGCTGCGTCGACCTGGCCCGGGCCTTCAGCTTCCTGGCCAACGACGGGTTCTGCCCGCACAGCGGCGAGCAGGTGCTGAGCGGCCGCCAGGCCAAGCAGGTCAACGCCATCATGGCCACCAGCGGGCTGTACGACGAAGCCGGCAACTTCGCCTATCGGGTCGGTCTGCCGGGCAAGAGCGGGGTGGGCGGCGGCATCGTCGCGGTGGTGCCGGGGCGCTTCAGCGTCTGCGTCTGGTCGCCGGAACTGAACGCCGCCGGCAACTCCCTGGCCGGCATGGCCGCGCTGGAGCTGCTCAGCCAGCGCATCGGCTGGTCGGTGTTCTAGGAGCGTGACTCGGCCGGATCGCGCCGACGCAGCTCCGCCAGCCGGCGCCGCTGCCGGCCTTCGGCGTCGAAGTTGTCCGGGGCCAGCCAGCGCTGGCAGGCCAGGCCGATGGCCGGCCAGTCGCTGTCGAGCAGGGCGTACCAGGCGGTGTCGCGATTGCGCTGCTTGATCACCATGTGCTGGCGGAACAGGCCCTCGTAGGCGAAGCCGAAGCGCTCGGCGGCCTGCCGGGAGCGGATGTTCTGCGCATCGCATTTCCATTCCAGGCGCCGGTAGCCCAGCTCGAAGGCGTAGCCGGCGAACAGGTGGAGGGTCTCGGTGGCCTGCGCGCTGCGTTGCATGGCGCGGCCGAAGCAGATATTGCCGATCTCGATGCGGCCGTGCCTCGGGACTATGTTGAGGAAGCTGAGCAGGCCCTGGGCGCGGCCGCAGGCCAGGTCGATTACCGTGAAGTACAGCGGGTCTTCGCTGGCCTGGTTGCCCAGCAGCCAGGCATCGAAGGCCGGGCGGCTGGCGAAGGGGCCGAACGCCATGTAGTCCCACAGCCTCGGGTCGGCCGCGGGGCCGTGCAGGGCCTGCCACAGGTGGTCGCCGTGGCGGCCCGGGTCGAGGGGCTCCAGGCGCGCGTACTGCCCGTCCAGGACCCGCCGCGCGGGCGTCTTGGCCGTGCGCCAGGGCAACAGCGGGGCACTCGCCATGGGGGCCTCGCTCAGCCCAGCAGCTTGCGGTACTGGACGAAGCCGGAGCGTTCGGCGATGCGCTCGTACAGCAGCATGGCGCGGCTGTTGCTCTCATGGGTCAGCCAGTACACCCGGGCGCATTCGCGCTGGCGGGCCTGGTCGTAGACATGCTCGATCAGCTGGCGGCCGATGCCGCTGCTGCGCACGTCCTTGGCGATGAACAGGTCCTGCAGGTAGCAGTAGTCGCCGACCGTCCAGCTGGAGCGGTGGTAGACCCAGTGCACCAGGCCGATGGCCTTGTCCTCGTGCCAGGCGAGGGCGGCATGCATGGGTTCGGCGGGGTCGAGGAAGCGCTGCCAGGCCTGCTCGCTGGCGGCGGCGGGAATCTCGGTCATGTAGAAGCGCTGGTAGCCCTGCCAGAGCGGCAGCCAGGCGGCCTGGTCGGCGGCGCCGACCGGGCGGATCTCAACGGGAATGCGAACGGCCATCGGACAACCTCCTGTAGCTGCAATTTCTCATCCTGAGACTCTTGCGGGCGCCGTGCAAGCCCGGGAGTCGGGCGCAGCCCCGCAGCCGGCGGCGAGCCGACCCGGGGCCGTGCCGGCCTCAGTCGGCGTTCTCGCCGCACAGGTCGAGGGCGAACCAGGACTCGACCTCGGCCTGGGGCAGGCCGGCGCCGAGCAGGGCGAACAGCTTGCCCAGGGCCGCCTCGCGGGTCATGCCGCCGGCCGAGACCAGGCCGGTGCTGGCCAGGCGGCTGCCCGCGGCATAGGTGGCGAACTCGACATGGCCATGGGGGCACTGGCTGATCGCGGCCAGCACCACGCCACGGTCGTGGGCGTTCTGCAGGGCGGCGAGCAGCGCGGCATCGTCCGACGGCCCGGTGCCGCTGCCGTAGCATTCCAGCAGCAGCCCGCGCACGCCGCTGGCCAGCAGGGCCTCGACCTGGGCGGCCTGGATGCCGGGATAGAGGGGCAGCACCGCCAGGCTCACCGGCTGGCGCGGCTGGCGGTAATCGAGCTCGGCGGGAATCGCCCCGGCCCGGGCGGCGAGGCGCTGGCGCGGCTGCTCGGCGAAGGCATCGAACACCGCGCTGCCGAGCTTGCTGACCCGGGCGCCGTGCATCAGCTTGCCGTTGAAGAACAGCCGCACCCCCGGTGCCACGCCCTGCCGCAGCGCGGTCATGGCGCCGAACAGGTTGGCCCAGGCGTCGCTGTCCGGGGCGCCGGCCGGGCGCATGGAGCCGGTCAGCACCACGGGCACCGGCAGGCCCAGCAGCAGGAAGCTCAGCGCCGCGGCGCTGTAGGCCAGGGTGTCGGTGCCGTGCAGCACCAGCACCGCGTCGCAGCCGTCCTGCTCGACGCCGGCGCGGATCGCCGCGGCCATCGTCAGCCAGTTGGCCTGGTTCATGTTGGCGCTGTCGAGTGGCGGCAGCAGTTCGCGGAATACCCAGTTCGGCAGCTGGCGGCCGGTCTCCAGGGCCTGCTGCGAGCGCAGCCGGGCCTCGAAGCCGGAAGCCGGCGCCAGACCGCTGGCGGTCTGTTGCATGCCGATGGTGCCGCCGGTGTAGAGCACCAGGAGTTTTGTCGAAGCCATTGGCGTCTCCTCAATAAGCAACAGGGGCCCTGACGGCCCCTGTTGTATCTATTCGCGATGCGATCAGCGCTGATGCAGGTTGTGGGCGACCTCGGCGCTCGCCATCGGGCTCTCCGGGCGGGCCGGCCAGGCCGCCGGATCGAGATCCAGGTCGGCGAACTGCTTGGGATCGAACACCGGCGACTCGACGCCGGCCTTGATCTGGCCATCATAGTCGCGCATCAGGCGCAGGCCGACCTTGAACAGCAGCGCCAGGGCCACCAGGTTGGCGATGGCCAGCAGGCCCATGGTGACGTCGGCGAAGGCGAACACCGTGCCCAGGTCCTGCACCGAGCCCCAGAGCACCAGGCCGATCACCAGCACGCGGTAGACCATCACCGGGCTGCGCTTGCTGGTGAAGAAGCTCAGGGCGTTCTCGCCGAGGTAGTAGTTGTAGATCAGGGTGGTGAAGACGAACAGCAGCAGGGCGAGGCTGATGAACACCCGGCCCCACTCGCCGACCACGCTGGCCACGGCGGTCTGGGTCAGGACCACGCCGGCCTGTTCCATGCCGGGCTGGTAGACGCCCGACAGCAGGATGATCAGCGCGGTGCAGCTGCACAGGATCAGGGTGTCGATGAACACGCTCAGCGACTGCACGATGCCCTGGGCCACCGGGTGCTTGACCTCGGCCACGGCGGCGACGTTGGGCGCGCTGCCCAGGCCCGCCTCGTTGGAGAACAGGCCGCGCTTGACGCCCATGATGATGGCCGCGCCGATGCCGCCGGCGAAGGCCGGCTCCAGGCCGAAGGCGCTGTTGACGATCAGGGCCAGGGTCTCCGGCACGGCGTCGAGGTTGCTGCCGATGACGAACAGCGCCATGGCGATGTAGGCGAAGGCCATGGACGGTACCAGCACGTCGGCGACGCTGGCGATACGCTTGATGCCGCCGAAGATGATCAGGCCGATCACCACCACCAGGGCAATGCCGCTGATGTGGGTGGGCAGGCCGAAGGTGTCGTGCAGCGAGCTGGCCACGGTGAAGGACTGCACGGCGTTGAAGCCGAAGCCGAAGGTCACCAGCAGCAGCAAGGATACGACGATGCCCAGCCAGCGCTGGCCGAGGCCGTGCTCGATGTAGAAGGCCGGGCCGCCGCGGTAGCTGCCGTCGGCTTCGCGGCGCTTGTACAGCTGGGCCAGGGAGCATTCGAAGTAGCTGGTGGCCATGCCGACCAGGGCGACTATCCACATCCAGAAGATCGCGCCCGGGCCGCCGAGCATGATGGCCACCGAGACCCCGGCGATGTTGCCGGCGCCCACGCGGCCGGCGACGCTGAGCATCAGCGCCTGGAAGGAGCTGAGCTGGCCCGGCTGGCGCTGGAACGCCTCGGCGAAGATGCGGAACATGCGGCCGAAGTAGCGGAACTGGACGAAGCGCGAGGCCAGGGTGAAGAGCAGGCCCAGACCGATCAGCATGACGATCAGCAGCTTGCTCCAGATAAGGTCGTTGAGGAGGTCGAGCATGACGGGGCTCTCTTGTTGTTGTGCCGGAAAGGGACGAAAGAGGAATGGTTGGTCAGATACGCCCGTCATGCAATTTCGCGGGTGACGGCGACCTGATGCGAGTCGATGCTAGAATTGCGTCGTTCGCACCATCAGGAACAGGCGCATGTCCGACCATCTGGGCCCCAATCTCAAGCTGCTGTGCAGCCACTACCGCTCGATTGCCGAGGTGTGTCGGCAGCTGGCGATCAACCGCGCCCAGTTCAACAAATACCTCAGCGGGCAGAGCCGGCCGACCGCCTACAACCTAAAGCGCATCTGCGACTTCTTCGGGGTCGAGACCTATGAGCTGAGTCTGCCGGGCGAGCAGTTCGCCGACTTGATCGGCGCGCGCAGCGGCGGCCAGGCCCCGCAGGTGGCCGGTGACCCGCTGCTGGAGTTTCTCCAGCCGCTGCGCGCGCACTCCAGCAGCCTGTCGCGCTATTGCGGTTACTACTTCGAATACGCCAACTGCATGTCGGTGCCGGGCAAGATCCTGCTGTCGCTGGTGCAGCTGCGCGAGGAGCGCGGCAGCTACCTGTTCGAGCGTCAGGAACGTCAGGAACCCTCGCGCGCCGACAGCGGCAAGGCCGAGGACTGGGTGCGCTGCCGCTATCTGGGGGCGGCCTTCTATCTGCAGGACCGGCTGTTCCTGATCGACTACGAGTCGCTGACCGGCAACGAGATGAGCCAGACCATCCTCATTCCCAGCTTCAAGAGCCGCATCACCCGGCTCAACGGCCTGAAGACCGGGGTGTCCAGCGGCGACCGGCGCACCCCGGCCTGCACCCGGGTGGTCTGGGAGTTCCTCGGCACTGAGATCAACCGGGTCAACGCCTATCGCCAGGTGATGCTCTACAGTCCGGACGATCCGCGGATCGACGCCGATATCCTGCAGCGCCTGACAGCGGCGGATATCCGCGACGGGCTGTTCGAGATCGACTAGACCGCTCTAGCCGCGCAGCGCTTGCAGGCGCTGCCGCTGACGGCCCCGGGCGTCGAAGTTGTCCTCGGCCAGCCAGCGTTCGAAGGCGCCGCGGCAGCGCGGCCATTCCCGGTCGATGATGGAGAACCAGGCGCTGTCGCGGTTTTGCCCCTTGACCACCATGTGTTGGCGGAAGCGGCCCTCGTAGACGAAGCCCAGGCGCTCGGCGGCGCGCATCGAGCGGGCGTTGAGCGCATTGCACTTCCACTCCAGGCGACGGTAGCCGAGCCTGCCCATGGCCAGCTCGGCCAGCAGGTAGACCGCCTCGGTGGAGGCCGGGCTGCGCTGCATGGCGGCGCCGAAGGCGATGTGGCCGATCTCGATGCAGCCGTCCCGGGGCGCTATGCGCAGGAAACTGAGCAGGCCGACGCAGCGTCGGCCGGCCTGCTCGATCACGGCGAAGAACAGCGGGTCGGCACTGCTCGCGTTGCCGGTCAGCCAGGCGTCGAAGCCCGCGCGTTCGGCAAAGGGGCCGTAGGGCAGGTAGTCCCACAGCAACGGGTCGCTGTCCGGGCCCTGCAGCGCCCACCACAGGTCGTCGCCGTGCCGCGCCGGGTCGAGGGGCTCCAGGCGCACGTAGCGGCCGTGCAGCGCGGCGCGTGGCGGAATAGGGCGGGGCTGCCAGCCGGACAAGTCGGCGCAGGTCATGGCGCTGCTCCCTTCACAGGCTCTTGCGGTATTGGACGAAGCCTGCGCGCTCGGCGATGCGCTGGTAGAGCTGCATGGCGGTGGCATTGCTCTCATGGGTCAGCCAGTGCACGCGGCGGCTGCCGGCCGCCTGGGCCGCGGCGTAGACCTGTTCGATCAGTCGCCGGCCGACGCCCGTGCCGCGCAGCTCCTCGGCGACGAACAGGTCCTGCAGGTAGCAGGCGTCTTCCACCGACCAGTTGCTGCGGTGGAAGATCCACTGCACCAGGCCGACGGCGCGCTCGCCTTGCCAGGCCAGGGCGGCATGGGTCGGCTCGTCGGCGGCGAGCAGGCGTTGCCAGGTGATGGCGCTGGTCGCCTCAGGGAGCTCGCTGCGGTAGAAGCTCAGGTAGGCCTGCCAGAGCGGCAGCCAGGCGGCGTGGTCGGCGGCGGTGACCGGGCGGATAGCGAGGGCGGTGCGGGACATAAGGGCTCCTTGCGGGTGGTTTCAGTGTTCGCGCATGCGCCGGGCCAGCTCGCGGTCGCGGCTGGCGCCGCTGCTGTTCAGGCCCAGGTGCACGCCCTGTTGGTCGGCCGGGCTGCGGTTCTGGCTGAGCTTCCACTGGCCGTCGAGCCGCTGGATCGGCAGGGCGAAACCGACGATGGCGCGCAGCATCGCGTCGATATAGTCGCGCGGCGCATCGCTCAGCGCCCAGGGCTGGGCGCGGCCGGCCTCATGCCGGTCGCTGAGGCGACCGAGCAGGTGCAGCAGGCGCTCGGGCTCGTCGAACAGCTCGGCGCGGCCATGGGCATGCACGGCGATGTAGTTCCAGGTCGGCACCGCCTTGCCGTGCTCGGCCTTGCTCGGGTACCAGCCGGGGCTGACGTAGGCATCCGGGCCCTGGAAGACCACCAGGACCTCGCCGCGGCTCTCGAGGTCGCGCCATTGCCCATTGGCCCGGGCGAAATGGCCGTAGAGGGTGCCGAATTCGCCTTCCTCGGGCACCAGCAACAGCGGCAGGTGGCTGGCCTGCAGGCCGCGCTCGCCCTGGCTGATCACGGTGGCCAGGGGGTTGGCGGCGATCTGTCGGTGCAGGGTGGGGAGGTCGTGCTGACGAAAGATCGCGGGGGTGTGCATGGCGAATCTCCGAATGGGGTAGGGCCATGCTAGGCAGGACATTGGTCTGTTGTAAGATCCATTTATTGCGACTTTCATGGAGCCAATCTATGGCCCGCCCAGTGCCCTTGCCCGTCGACCTCTACGGCATCCAACTCGACCCGGCCCGGGGCCTGGCGCGTCAGCTCTACCAGGCGCTGCGCGCGCGCATCCTCGATGGCCGCCTGGCGGGCGGCACCCGCCTGCCGGCCAGCCGCGACCTCGCCGGCCTGCTGGGTATCTCGCGCAACACCGTGACGCGCGCCTTCGACCAGCTGTATGCCGAGGGCTATGTGCAAGGACGTGTCGGCGCCGGCACCTATGTCGCCGAGCTGGCCGCGGTGGTGCGCCCCGCGCCGCCGAGCGGCGCCGCCCCGGGGGCCAGCCCGGCCCTGCAGCGGCTCGTGACGCATCACCTGAACCCGCCGCTGGAGGGGGCGCCGCGGGCCTTCCGGGTCGGCGTGCCGGCCTTCGACCTGTTTCCCTTCGAGACCTGGGCGCGGCTGTCGGCGCGTTTCTGGCGCAAGCCCTCGCCGGCGCGCCTGGGCTATGGCGACCCGGCCGGCGATTGGCAGCTGCGCGAGTTGATCGCCGCTTACCTGCGCAACAGCCGCGGCCTGCACTGCGACCCGGCGCAGATCGTCGTCACCTGTGGCGCCCAGCAGGCCATCAGCCTGTGCGCCCAGCTGCTGGTGCAGCCGGGCGACCGGGTGGCCATCGAGAACCCGGGCTATCGCGCCGCCGGCCATGCCTTCGCCGTGGCCGGGGGGCGCCTGCAGGGCATCCCGGTGGATGGCGAGGGGCTGGATACGGCCGCGCTGGCGCGCGCCGGCGACTGCCGCCTGGCCTATGTCACGCCCTCGCACCAGTACCCCACCGGGGTCGTCCTGTCGCTGGCGCGGCGTCTGGAGCTGCTCGACTGGGCCGAGGGTCACGACGGCTGGATAGTCGAGGACGACTACGACGGCGAGTACCGCTACAGCGGCACGCCGCTGGCGCCGCTGGCCGCCCTCGACCGCCGGGGGCGGGTGCTCTATGTCGGCACCTTCTGCAAGATCGCCTTTCCCGCGCTGCGCCTGGGTTACCTGGTGCTGCCGCCGGCCCTGGTCGAGCCCTTCGCCCGCCGCCGCGCCCTGGACATGCGCCATTCGGAGATCGGCAGCCAGGCGGTGATGGCCGAGTTCATCGCCGCCGGCCACTTCCAGCGGCATATCCGGCGCATGCGCACGGCCGCCCGCAGCCGGCGCGACGCCCTGTTGGCGGGCTGGCCGCGGTCGGTGCCGGGCTGCTCGCCGCTGCCGCAGGTGGAGGCCGGCCTGCATCTGTGCGTGCGGGTCGCCAGCCTGGCGCGCGAACGCGAACTGGTGGCGGCTGCGGCCGAGGTGGGGGTGGAGGTCGGCGCCCTCAGCGATTACTGGCTGGCGGACAGCCCGGGGCCGGCGGATTCGCGCGCCGGGCTGGTGCTGGGTTTCGCCGCGGTGCCCGAGGCGCAGATCGCCGCGGCGCTGCAGGCGCTGCGCCGGGCCTGGGCGGTGCCGGAGTAAGGCGGTTCGTCACGGGCCGGACACGAAAAAGGATGGCCGTCGGCCATCCTTTCCGGTTGCCGGGGCGGGAGCGCCCTGGCCGGTGGCTCAGGCCTGCAGCGGCACCAGGCGCGGGGCGATCATGTTCTCCGGGCGGAGGATCTCGGCCAGTTCGGCTTCGTCCAGCAGCTTCTCCTCGCGCACCAGTTCCAGCACGCCGCGGCCGCTGTCCAGGGCCAGCTTGGCGATGCGCGTGGCGTTCTCGTAGCCGATGTAGGGGTTGAGCGCGGTGATCAGGCCGATGGAGTTCTCCATCAGCGCCCGGCAGTGCGCCTCGTTGGCGGTGATGCCGTCGATGCACAGCTCGCGCAGCATGTCCATGGCGCGGGTCAGCAGGCGGATCGAGTCGAAGATCTTGTAGGCGATCAAGGGCTCCATGACGTTGAGCTGCAGCTGGCCGCCCTCGGCCGCCATGGTCAGCGCCAGGTCGTTGCCGATCACCTCGAAGGCCACCTGGTTGACCGCCTCGGGGATCACCGGGTTGACCTTGCCCGGCATGATCGAGCTGCCCGGCTGGCGCGGCGGCAGGTTGATCTCGTTGATGCCGGTGCGCGGGCCGCTGGACAGCAGGCGCAGGTCGTTGCAGATCTTCGACAGCTTGACCGCGGTGCGCTTGAGCATGCCGGAGAACAGCACGAAGGCGCCCATATCCGAGGTGGCCTCGATCAGGTCGGCGGCCGGGGTCAGCGGGTGGCCGCTGATGATGGCCAGGCGCTTGACCGCCAGGGCCTGGTACTTGGGATCGGCGTTGATCCCGGTGCCGATGGCGGTGCCGCCCAGGTTGACCTCGGTGAGCAGGGTCGGGGCGAGCAGCTTGAGGTGCTGCAGGTCCTCGCCCAGGGTGGTGGCGAAGGCGCGGAATTCCTGGCCCAGGGTCATGGGCACGGCGTCCTGCAGCTGGGTGCGGCCCATCTTCAGCACGTGGTCGAACTTCAGGCCCTTGCTGGCCAGGGACTGGATCAGCTTGTCCAGGGCGGTGAGCAGGCTGTCGTGGCCCAGCAGCAGGCCGAGACGGATGGCGGTCGGGTAGGCGTCGTTGGTCGACTGCGCCATGTTCACGTCGTTGTTCGGGTGCAGGTGCTGGTACTCGCCCTTCTCATGGCCCATGGCCTCCAGCGCGATGTTGGCGATGACCTCGTTGGCGTTCATGTTGGTCGAGGTGCCGGCGCCGCCCTGGATCATGTCGACCACGAACTGCTCGTGGAACTCGCCCTGGATGATGCGTGCGCAGGCGGTGCTGATCGCCGTGTGCTTGGCCGCCGAGAGGTGGCCCAGTTCGCGGTTGGCGTCGGCCGAGGCCTGCTTGACCATAGCCAGACCGACCACCAGCTTCGGGTAGTGCGCCAGGGGCACGCCGGACAGGCGGAAGTTGTTGACGGCGCGCAGGGTCTGGATGCCGTAGTAGGCATCGGCGGGGACTTCGAGGGTGCCGAGCAGGTCTTTTTCGACGCGGAAGGATGCAGCAGCGGACATGATGAGCGGAGTCTCTGGGATAGGCGGCGAAGGCCGCGATGCCTTCTAGACTAAGGGCTGAGCCCTTGCGTCGGCCAATGCTGTTAAGCGCTGGGGTATGCATAATCGGCATAATGTCGGTGTGACGTTCTAAACTCGTCGGTCGTATGCCGCGAAACCGCAAAGGCCGAGCATGAACCTGGAAACCAAATGGCTGGAGGACTTCGTTGCCCTGGCCGCCACCCGCAGCTTCTCCCAGGCGGCCGAGAAGCGCCACGTCACCCAGCCGGCCTTCAGCCGGCGGATCAAGGCGCTGGAGCAGATGCTCGGGCTGACCCTGGTCAACCGTGCCTGCACGCCGGTGGAGCTGACCGAGTCCGGCCAGCTGTTCCTGGTCACCGCGCGCAGCCTGGTGGAGCAGCTCGGCGAGGTGGTGCGCCACCTGCACAACCTCGAGGGCCAGCAGGGCGAGGTGCTGCAGATCGCCGCGGCGCACTCGCTGACCCTGGGCTTCTTCCCCGAGTGGATCGCCCGCCTGCGTCGCGAGGGCCTGCCGCTGAACACCCGGCTGGTGGCGAGCAACGTCGGCGAGGCGGTGCACGCCCTGCGCGAGGGCGCCTGCGACCTGATCCTCGCCTACTACGACCCGGACGCGGCGCTGCAGATGGACCCGGAGATCTTCCCCTCGTTGCACCTGGGCGAAACCGCGATGCTGCCGGTGTGCGCGGTGGACGAGGGCGGCCGGCCGCTGTTCGACCTGGCCAGCGGCCAGAGCGTGCCGCTGCTGGCCTACACCGCCGGGGCCTTCCTCGGCCGCTCGGTCAACCTGCTGTTGCGCCAGCGCGCCCTGCGCTCGACCACGGTGTACGAGACGGCCATGGCCGACAGCCTCAAGAGCATGGCCCTGCAGGGCATGGGTGTGGCCTGGGTGCCACGCCTGTCGGTGACCGCCGAGCTGGCCCGCGGCGAGCTGGCGGTGTGCGGCGACGAGCAGTGGCAGACGCCGCTGGAGATCCGCCTGTACCGCTGCGCCCTGGTGCGCAAGGCGGCGGTGCGCCTGCTCTGGCGCAAGCTGGAAAGCGGCGGGCTGGGGCGCTGAGGCCGGCTCAGCCGGCGGTGCCGGCCTGGCGGGCGGTGACCCGCAGGGCCGACTCGACCATGTCGTAGTCGACGTAGCAACCCTGCAGGTGGCGCCGCCCGGTCTGCGGGTCGAAGCTCTTGCGCCCGTGCAGCACCCGGCGGTTGTCGAAGGCGACCATCTCGCCGGCGTCCAGGCGCAGGTCGAGGCGGTAGCGCGGCGAGCGCAGCAGCGTCCAGAACGCCAGGTAGGCGCGGTACCAGGGCATGATCAGCGCCGGCGGCAGGCGCAGGCTGTCGCGCAGCCAGTTGTTGAAGCGCACCTCGATGACCTGGTCGTGCTCGTCCAGGTGGATCACCGTGGCGCGCACCACCAGGTCGGTTTCCTCGTCGGCGAAGCGACAGTCGATGGCCGTCTCCGCCAGCAGGCGGAAGGCCTCCGGGTCCTGCCGGCGCAGGGCCTCGGCCACGGCCACGCCGTCGGCGAAGATCGACTCGCCGCCCTGGGCGTCGTTGGCCAGGCAGTAGAGCATCTGGATGTCCGGCGGGTTCTTCCAGTTGGTCAGGTCGGTATGCAGCTCCAGGCCCAGGGCGGTGTAGGCGGCGTTGTTCGGCTTGGGCTTGCTGAACACCTCGAAGCGGCCGCCGAAGTTGGTGGCGCGGATCGGCCCTATGCTGGCCGCCACCTGGTCGATCTCGCCGCCCTCGCTGGGGCCGTTCTGCAGGATGGCGAAGCCGTCGCGACACAGCGCGTGCAGCCAGTCCAGGCGCGCGCTGCCGCCGGCCATGTAGGCGGCGAAGTCGGTGCGCTGGGGGCTGAAGTCCTCGGCCCAGGGGCGGTTGGCCGGCACTATGTTCGGTTGCCAGGCCTGCTGGTGGGGACGCAGCCGGTACAGCCAGCCGGCATCGAAGCGGCTGACATGGCCGTCGCTCCAGGTCAGGCACAGGTGGCCACCCTCGATGTCGATGGCCGGCGCCGTCTCCAGGCAGGCGGGGTCAAGGTCGATGATGAACTGGGTGCGTTCGTAGGTCTGCGGATGGCGGCAGGCGTCGCAGGCGCAGTGGTCGCGCAGCCACAGCAGCGGAAATTCCGCGCTTTCCAGGGTCTCCAGTACCTGCCAGTTGACCTGAATGCAGGCCTCGGCGTAGCGCGCGGCGCCGATCGGCAGGGTCAGCGCGTAGGCGCCGTATTCCTTCATGTCGACCGAGGGGCCCAGGCTGGCGGCGGCTGGGGAAAGGAGGCTGGTAGTCATGGGGTATCTCCACTGAAGCGCATCGCATGAAGGGGGCCGGCCGCCTGGGGCGGGGCATTGGGCCGCTGCCGGGTGCAGGCCAAGAGTGGGGCCTGGGCGGGTGGCTGACAAACGATCAATTCGCGCTCTAAGGCCAAGCCAAACTAATGCCTGGCTTAGTCATATGCTGCTATCTTCGGCGGACCCTTCCCGTTTCAGGAGCCCTGCCCATGAGCGATTCCCAGCGCCCCGTAGCACCCGGCAGCGGCGGGCCGATGGCGGAGCACCCGGACTGGCCCGGGCTGAGCCACGACCTGCCGCCGCTGCTCTGGCTGGAGGCCTTCGAGGTGGCGGCGCGGACCCTGAGCTTCACCGCCGCCGGCCGCGAGCTGAACATCACCCAGTCGGCGGTGAGCCAGCGCATCCGCCTGCTGGAGGACCGCCTCGGTCAGCAGCTGTTCGTGCGTCACCCGCGCAGCCTCAGCCTGAGCCTGGCCGGCCAGGCCTGGCTGCCCTCGATCCAGGCCGCCTTCGTGCGCCTGCGCGACAGCACCGCCGAGGTGTTCGGCCTGACCCGGGACGCGCCGGTGACCCTGCGCGCCACCCCGCTGGCGCAGCAGGCCTGGCTGGCGCCGCGCCTGGTGGCCTTTCACCGGGAGCACCCCGAGGTGGCCTTGCACCTGGCCAGCGGCTTCTGGATCACCGACTTCGGCAGCGAGGGCGCCGACATGGAGATCCGCTACGGCCGCGGCGACTGGGAGGAGCAGGAGTGCGTCGCCCTGGGCGAGGGCGAGGAACAGATGGTGGTGCTGGCGGCGCCGGAACTGGCGGCGCGCCTGCAGGGCCCCGAGGACCTGGCCGGGCAGACGCTGCTGCATTCGGTGGGCTTCGCCGTCGGCTGGCGGGCCTGGTTGCAGGCGGCAGGGGTGGCGGAACTGGAGCGGCAGACCCGGCGGGTCAGCTGCGATACCCAGGTGATGGCCCTGGAGCTGGCGCGCCAGGGCATGGGCCTGGCCCTGGCCCACCGCAATCTGTTCATGCGCTGGCAGCGCGAGGTGCGCCACGGCCTGGTGCCGGTGTTCGACCTGTGCGTGAGCACGCCGGAGCGCTTCTGGCTGGTGCGCCCGCTGCGCCGCCAGCTGCGCGCGCCGGCGCAGCAGCTGTGGGACTGGCTGGTGCGCCACCGCTGCGACTGAGGCGCCGGCTCAGGCGGTCACTGCTGCAGGTAGCTCAGCACCGCGGCCTTGGCGTCCTTGCCGTCGAAGGTGGTCACCCCCTCCAGCCAGGTGTCCAGCCACTGCGGGTTCTTGGCGATCAGCGCCTTGGCCGCGTCCACGGCCGGCTCCTTGTCCATGATCTTCTCCATCATGTGCGACTCCATCTGGATGTCGAACCTCATGTTGCTCACCAGCCGGGCGGCGTTCGGGCAGCGCGCCTGGTAGTCGTTGGCCATCACGGTGTGCACCTTGGCCGCACCGCCGTCCGGCCCCCAGAGGTCGTCGGCGCCGCTGAGGTAGGTCATGTCGAACTGCAGGTTCATCGGGTGCGGGGCCCAGCCGAGGAAGACGATCGGCTCCTGCTTGCGGATGGCCCGCGCGACCTGCAGGCGCATGGCCGTCTCGCTGGACTCGACCAGCTCGAAGTCGCCGAGGTCGTAGCGGTTCTCCTTGATCATGGTCTTGATCAGCTGGTTGCCGCCGGCGCCCGACTCGATGCCGTAGATCTTGCCCTTGAGCTGGTCCTTGAAGCGGGCGATGTCGCTCATGTCCTTGAGGCCGGCGGCGGCCAGGTAGCTGGGCACCGCCAGGGTGAACTTGGCGCCGACCAGGTTGGGCTCCTCCACCAGGGTGACGCTCTTGTCGGCGACCGCCGGCTGGAACAGCGGGTCGGAGGCCGGCGACCAGTAGTCGAGGAAGAAGTCGACATCCTTCTTCTGCACCGAGACCAGGATGATCGGCAGGCTCAGGGTGGAGACCTTCGCCTGGTAGCCCAGGCCCTCGGCCACAGCCATGGTCAGGCCGTTGATCGCGCCGTTGTCCACCCAGCCGACGTCGGCCATGCGCATGGTCTGGCACGCTGGGGCCTCCTGGGCCCAGGACTGGCTGGCGCCGAGGGTCAGTGCAAGAGCCACCAAAGCAGTACGATTCGTTTTATTCATGTTGTTCGTCTCGTCAGGTTCAGGTTGTGGCAGGGGCGAGCGGCGTTACTGGCGCGGCTGCCGCATGGTCGCTGGCGTCAACGCCGGGGGGCTGGCGACAGCGGGGTTGCAGTCTTCGGGCCTTTCCGTTCAGGTGCCTGGGTGGAAATGCGGCCCGGCCGTCCGTGCAGGGCACTCGGCCGGGACCGGGCGCAGACCAAGACTGCGACCTGGCGGAATGGCTGACAAACGATCTATTCGACCGCTAAGGCCAAGCTCAGCTAATGACTGGCTTTTTCATGGATCGTCGAGCACGCCGCACCGTCCCTGTGCGGCCCAGGCTTGAGCGCTGTCCGGCGGTCTGGCTCAGAGGTGCACGTAGAGATCCTCGCCCTCGACGCTGACCGGGTAGGTCTTGGCCTTGATGCGGCGGTCGACGAGGAACTCGCCGGTCTTGATCTCGAATTCCCAGCCATGCCAGGCGCAGCGCACCAGGTCATCGCGTTGGCCGTAGATGAATTCGTAGTGCGCGGTGTCCTGCGTGGTGCCGCACTGCGGCCCCTCGCACAGCGCCGCGCCGCGGTGCGGGCAGACGTTGAGCATGGCGTGGTATTCGCCGCCGACGTTGAAGATGCCGACCGGCAGGTGGCCGAGCTTGACGATCTTCTGCTGGCCGCTGGCGACTTCATGGGTCTTGCAGGCCAGTACTTTCTTCGCATTCATGGGCTTCTCCTCTCTATCAGGCGGTCTTGGCCAGGGGCTGGGTCAGGCGCGAATACACCTTCAGGGCGTTGCCGCCGAGAATGCTGTCGCGCCACTGCGGCGGGATGTGCAGGGATTCGACGCTGTCGTAGTCCCAGTGCGGGTAGTCGGAGGCGAACAGCAGGGTGTTCTCGCCGTCCATCGCCTCGAGGATCGCCCACAGGTGCTCGACCTTGGTGCCCGGTTGCTCCAGCGGCTGGGTGGTGAAGCGGATGTTGCGCTTGAAGTACTCGCTGGGCAGCATCTTCAGCCACGGTGTCTCCTTGCGCAGCGCCTTGTAGTTGGCGTCCAGGCGCCAGAGCACGCTGGGCACCCAGGCCACGCCGCACTCGATGACCACGAAGTACAGGTCCGGCCATTTCTCGAACACGCCCTGGGCGATCATGCTGGCCACGTGGGTCATGGCCGACTGCGGCAGCAGGGCATGGGTCTCCCAGAAATAGGTGGTCGGGCCGGCGCCGATCGGGTTGCTGTTGACCCCGCCCTGGCCGCCCAGGTGGATGGCGAAGGGCAGGCCCATCTCCGCGCAGGCCTCGTAGATGGGGTGGTAGAAGGGGTCGCCATAGGGCCGCTGGGCGCCATGGGAAGCCAGCACCTGGACGATGTCCGGGTGGCCGCCGAGGCGGCGGATTTCCGCGGCGGCGCCGTGCGGGTCGGTCGGGCTGATCAGCAGCGAGCCCTTGAAGCGCCGGTCCTTGGGCAGCCAGTAGTCGACCATCCAGTCGTTGTAGGCGCGCACCAGCGCCGCGGCATAGTGCGGGTTGGCCAGGGTCGAGGCCTCCAGGGCCTCGTCGCCGGTGAGGATGGCATAGTCGATGTTGTAACGATCGAGATGCTTCTCCTTCATGATGCTGTAGTGCTCGTCCTGGGTCGCCGGGTTGATGTCCGCGCGCTTGAAGCCTTCCGGATGCAGCCAGGGGCGGTGGCCGTGGGGGAAGGCTCCGACCGGGCCGGGCTGTTCGCCGCGGATGAAGAAGTCCTTGAAGATCCCGTCCATGTAGGGGAGCAGCACCTCCGCCGACATCCAGTAGTTGTGGCAATCGCAGTCGATGATCGTGGTCATCTTTCAGGCTCCTGTGGTGATGCGTGGCGGTGGGTCGAGGCCGACCCCTGCCACCACGGCTGGGTGATGGCTGCCATCCTATGGGCCTGAATTTGATTTTTATAATGAATTAAAAATACCGTATAAAAGCAAAATTACGATTGATTGCCTGGCCTGGGAGGCCGCGAATGAAGATCGAGTTTCTGGACACCTTCGCCGACCTGGTGGAGACGCGTAACTTCAATCGCACCGCCGAGCGCCTGTGCGTCACCCAGTCGACGGTGAGCATGCGCATCCGCAGCCTGGAGGAGGCGATCGGTGCCCAGCTGTTCATCCGCGGCCGCGCCGGCGCCGAGCTGACCGCCGAGGGCCGGCGCTTCGAGAGCTACGCGGCCAACCTGCGCCTGTGCTGGAACCAGGCGCGTCAGGACATCAGCATGCCGCGCGACTACCAGGGCCGCCTGCGCATCGCCACCCAGGTCAGCCTGTGGCAACGGCTGATCAGCAAATGGGTGTTCTGGCTGCGCCAGGAGTTCCCCAAGACCGCCATCCATGTCGAGGCCGACTACTCCAAGACCATGATCGACGAGCTGGGCTTCGGCAACCTGGACATCGCGGTGCTCTACACCCCGCAGTACCGCCCGGAACTGGAGATCCAGCACCTGTTCGACGAGCGTTTCGTGATGATCGCCTCCAAGCCGCAGTCCCTCGCCGAGGTCGCCGTGGAGCACTATGTGCTGGCCGCCATCAGCCCGCATTTCGTCGCCCGCCACGGCGAGCTGCTGCCGCAGCTGCAGCTGGCGCCGGTGTCCATGGGCCTGGGGGTGATGAGCGTGGAATACCTGCGCGGCCATGGCGGCGCGGCCTACCTGCCGGCCGACCTGGCGCAGCAGCATATCGACAGCGGCGACTTCTTCCCGGTGCTCGACGCGCCGCAGATCGAGCAGCCGGTGTTCGTCTCCTTCCTCAGCAAGAACCGCCACCGCCCGCAGATCGGCAAGGCGCTCAAGGCCCTGCGCCTGATCGCCCTCGACTGAGGAGCATCCGGAGGGTTTAAATCGTAATTAGCGATTAATATCGCCAAAACAACCAATCAACATGATTGGTAGGCTTTCCTCACCCACTGCCGGTCAGCCGCCCGGCATCGCCACGCCGTCGCCTGCGACGCGTCCCCAGCCTGAGGAAAGCCGCCATGCACCACGCCCTGCGGATCGACAACCTGTGTGTCTCCTATGCCGGCCGCCCGGCCGTCGAGGAGGCCAGCCTGTGCATCGAGGCGGGCCAGCTGGTCGGTCTGATCGGCCCCAACGGCGCCGGCAAGTCGACCCTGCTCAAGGCCCTGCTGGAACTGATCCCCCGCGAGCGCGGCCGGGTCGAGGTCCTCGGCCGGCCCCTGGCCCAGGCGCGCCGCCAGGTCGCCTATGTGCCGCAGCGCAGCGCGATCGACTGGCAGTTCCCGATCAATGTGCTGGACACCGTGGTGCTCGGCACCTACCCGAACCTGGGCTGGTTCAACCGGCCCGGGCGCCACGAGCGCCAGCGGGCCCTCGAGTGCCTGCGGCGGGTCGGCCTGCAGGACCTGGCCCAGCGGCAGATCGGCGAGCTGTCCGGCGGCCAGCAGCAGCGGGTGTTCCTGGCCAGGGCGCTGGCGCAGCACGCCGAGCTGTACCTGCTGGACGAGCCCTTCGTCGGCATCGACGCCCTCAGCGAGCGCACCATCATCGGCATCCTCAAGGCCCTGCGCGACGCCGGCAAGACGGTGCTGGTGGTGCACCACGACCTGAGCAAGGCCGCCGCGTATTTCGACCGCGTGCTGCTGATCAACCGGCGCATCCATGGCTACGGCAGCGCCGCCGAGGTCTGCACCCCGGCGGTGCTGGCCGGGGCCTACCTGGGCGAGCTGCCCGGCACCGTACAGCTGGGAGTGGCCTGCTGATGGACTTCCTGCACGCGTTAGTGGAATACGACTTTCTGCAGAAGGCCCTGCTGACCTCGGCCATGGTCGGCATCCTCTGCGGGGTGATCGGTTGCTTCATCATCCTGCGCGGCATGGCGCTGATGGGCGACGCCATCTCCCACGCGGTGCTGCCCGGGGTGGCGCTGTCCTACATGCTCGGCATCAACCTGCTGCTTGGCGCGGTGCTGTCCGGCCTGCTCACCGCCGTGGCCATCGGCTACGTCAGCCAGCACAGCCGGATCAAGCAGGACGTGTCGATCGGCGTGCTGTTCACCGCCGCCTTCGCCCTGGGCATCGTCCTGATCACCCTGCAGAAGAGCAGCAGCGACCTCTACCACGTCCTCTTCGGCAACGTGCTGGCGGTGCGCCCCGGGGACATGGCGCTGACCCTGGCGATCGGCGCCCTGGTGCTGGTGGCCATCTACCTGTTCTACAAGGAGCTGCTGCTCAGCACCTTCGACGCCACCATGGCCGCCGCCAGCGGCCTGCCGGTGCGGCTGATTCACTACCTGCTGCTGACCCTGCTGACCCTGGTCACCGTGGCCTCGCTGCAGACGGTCGGCATCGTCCTGGTGGTGGCCATGCTGATCACCCCGGCGGCGACCGCCTACCTGCTGACCAACCGCCTGTCACTGATGATCGCCTGGGCCGCCGGCCTGGGCCTTGTCTCGGCCTGCTGCGGCCTCTACCTGAGCTTCACCTACAACCTGGCCTCGGGGGCGACCATCGTCATGATCGCGACGGTTTTGTTCTTCGTCGCGCTGCTCCTGTCCCCCAGCCAGGGCCTGGTCTGGCGTGCCCTGCGGGCCAGGCGCCGGCGGCGGCTCAACAATCCCGAACGCTCCCTGCTCAAGCATGAGGTGTCGCCATGATCAGAACCCTGCTGCTGCTCGTCCTCGGCCTCTGGCTGCCCTCGGCCTGGGCCGATAGCGGCGCCAAGCTCAAGGTGGTCACCACCTATTCGATCCTCTACGACATCGTCAAGAACGTCGGCGGCGCGCGGGTGGCGATCCACAGCCTGGCGCCGCTGGGCTCCAACCCCCACGAATACGACCCGCTGCCGCTGGACGTGCAGCACACCAGCGACGCCGACCTGGTGTTCTACAACGGCCTCAACCTGGAGGCCGGCAATGCCTGGTTCGCCAAGCTGCTGCGCACCGCCGGCAAGGCCGGCGCAGACGCCCCGGTGTTCCGCCTGAGCGAGGGCGTCACGCCGCAGTACCTGACCTCCACCGGTCAGGCCGGCAGCGAAGACCCCCACGCCTGGCTGGATGTGCGCAACGGCATGCAGTACGCGCGCAATGCCCGGGACGCCCTGATCCGGGTCGACCCGGCCCATGCCGAGACCTACCGGGCCAATGCCCAGGCCTATCTCGAGCGGCTGCAGTCGCTGCACGACCGGGCGCTGGCGGCCTTCGCCGAGATTCCGGCCGAGCGCCGCTACCTGGTCACCAGCGAGGGGGCCTTCAAGTACTTCTGCGCCGCCTACGGCTTCGAGGCCGGTTACATCTGGGAGATCAATGCGGAGAACCAGGGCACGCCGCAGCAGGTCATCGCCCTGCTCGGGCAGCTCGAACGGCGCCGGGTGCCGGCGCTGTTCGTCGAGACCAGCGTCGATGCGCGCAGCATGCAGATGGTCGCGCGCGAGAGCGGCATCGCCATCGCCGGCACCCTGTACACCGATTCCCTGGGCCTGCCCGGCACGCCGGGGGAGAGCTATGTCGGCATGCTCGAGGCGAACATCCGCACCATCCTCGCCGCCCTGCGTTAGCCGTGCGAGGCCGCGGCGGCCGTGGTGGCCGCCACGGTCAGGGGCGCAGCGCGGCTCAGGTCCCCGACTTGATCCGCGTCCAGGCGCGGGTGCGCAGGCGTTCGGCCTTCTGCGGCAGCGGCTTGAGCACGTACAGGGTCTTCTGCGCCTCAGCATTCGGGGTCAGGTCGGGGTTGTCGCGGATTTCCGCGCTGACCAGCGGCATCGAGCTCTTGTTCGGGTTCGGGTAGCCGAGGAAGGTGCTGATCGGCGCCACCACCTGCGGGTCGAGCAGGTTGTTGAGGAACTCGTGGGCTTCGTCGACGTTCTGCGCGCTGGCCGGGATGGCGAAGGAATCGAACCACAGCGGCGCGCCTTCCTTGGGCAGGCGCCAGTCGATGACCACGCCGTTGCCGGCTTCTTTGGCGCGGTTGGCGAACTGGTAGAAGCTGCCCGAATAGCCGATGGCCACGCAGATGTTACCGTTGGCGATGTCGTTCATGTACTTGGCCGAGTGGAAGTAGCGCACGTGCGGGCGGATCTTCAGCAACAGTTCGGTGGCCTTGTCGTAGTCCTCGCGCTGGGTGCTGGAGGGGTCCAGGCCCAGGTAGTGCAGGGCGATCGGCAGGATCTCGCCGGGCGAGTCGAGCATGGTCACCCCGCACTGGGCCAGCTTGGCGGCGTTCTCCTCCTTGAAGATCAGGTCCCAGCTATTGACCGGGGCGTCTTCGCCGAGGGCGGCCTTGACCTTGTCCGGGTTGAAGCCGAGCAGCACGGTGCCGTACATGTAGGGCACCGCATGCTCGTTGCCCGGGTCGTTGGCGGTCATCAGCTCGAGCAGCGCCGGGTCGAGGTGCCGCCAATTGGGCAGCTGGCTCTTGTCCAGCTTCTGGAACACGCCGGCGCGGATCTGGGTGTCGAGGAAGGTGTTGGACGGCACCACCAGGTCGTAGCCCGAGTTGCCGGTGAGCAGCTTGGCCTCCAGGGCCTCGTTGGTGTCGAACACGTCCCAGGTCAGCTGGATGCCGCTCTTGGCCTGAAACTCCTTGGGTACCGAAGGCAGCATGTAGTCGGCCCAGTTGTACACGCGCAGCTCGCGCGGCTGGTCGGCGGCCTGGGCCTGGCCGAGGCCGCCGAGCAGGGCGCCGGCCCAGAGGCTGGCGGTCAGGGTGCGGGTGAGTCTGTTCATCAGGGTTACTCCATTCTTGTAGTGAGTTAACGCTGTGGTGGGGGTGGCTGGATAGAGCGCCATCCACCCCGACGAGCCGAATCCTTGGAGCGGGCTCAGGCGCCCTCGAAACCTTCCAGCACGTTCACCGCATTGACCCCGATCGCCTCCACCGCGTAACCGCCCTCCATGACGAACAGAGTCGGCAGGCCGAGGGCCTCGATGCGCTGGCCCATGCGCAGGTAGTCCGGGCTGTCGAGCTTGAACTGGGAGATCGGGTCGTCCTTGAAGGTATCCACCCCCAGCGACACCACCAGCACCTCGGCGCCGGACTCGGCGATGCGCCGGCAGGCCTGCTCCAGGGCCGCGCTCCAGGTCGCCCAGTCGCTGCCGGCCGGCAGCGGGTAGTTGAAGTTGCAGCCCTCGCCGGCGCCTTCGCCGCACTCGTCGGCATAGCCGAGGAAGAACGGGAACTCCGCGGCCGGGTCGCCGTGGATCGAGGCCACCACCACGTCGCTACGCGCGTAGAAGATCGACTGGGTGCCGTTGCCGTGGTGGTAGTCGACGTCGAGGATCGCCACCTTGGCGCGGCCCTGGTCGAGGAAGGCCTGGGCGGCGATGGCGGCGTTGTTCAGGTAGCAGTAGCCGCCCATCACCTCGGCGGCGGCGTGGTGGCCCGGCGGCCGGCACAGGGCGAAGGCGCTGTGGGCGCCGGCGGCGATCTGCGCCTGGGCGCTGAGGGCCACCTGGGCGGCGCTGTAGGCCGCCTGCCAGGTGCCGGCGGTGATCGGCGCGCCGGCATCGAAGCTGTAGTAGCCGAGCTGGCCGTGCAGGCTGCTGGGCAACTGCTGGCGCAGGGTGCGCGCCGGCCAGGTGTAGGGCAGCAGGTCGCCCTTGCCGCCCTGGGCCTGCCAGCGGGCCCAGGCGCCTTCGAGGAAGTCCAGGTAGGCCGGCGAGTGGATGCGCGCCAGCGGCGCGCGGCCGAAGTCCTTGGGCGCACGTACCTCGCCGAGTCCGCGCTCCTTGACCCGTGCGAGGATATGGTCGGCGCGCTGCGGTTTCTCGAAGCAGGGCAGCAGCTGGCCGTCGATCAGCTCGCAGCTGCCGTGGTGCAGGTGATGGTCGTCGCTGTAGTAGGTCAGCATGGGTGAACGGCTCCCGGGCTCGCTTGTGGTTGTGGGAGTCATTGTTCGCCCAGGTGGCCGGCGGGAGAACGCTGGCAACGGCCAATAGGGGATCGAAGTGGCCAAATTCAGCGGCCGCGGCCGTCGGGTAGAGCGTAGGTTGGATTAGCGAAGCGTAATTCGGCAGGCCGAAGCCCCCGGATGACGCCTGCGGCTAATCCAGGCTAGGCGCGGAATCGACTCGGGGCGACGCCGCTCCAGCGCTGGAAGGCATGGCGGAAGCTGGCGCTCTCGCTGAAGCCCAGCGCCTCGGCGATGCGGCAGATCGGCCAGTCCTCCCGGGCCAGCAGGGCCTTGGCCCGTTCGAAGCGCAGCTCGTCGAGCAGTTCCTGGTAGTGGGTGCCGAGTTCCTGCAGGTGGCGGCGCAGGGTGCGCGGCGAGCAGTGCATCTGCTGCGCCAACTGCTCCAGGCCAGGCGGCTCGGCCAGTTGGCTGGCCAGAGCCTCGCGCACCCGCTGCAGCCATTGCTGGCGCGTGGTGAACTCGACGTTCTGCTTGCGGCAGCGTTCGAGCATGTCCTGGTGGGTCACCGGGTCGGCCAGTGGCAGGCGCCGCTGCAGCCATTCGACGGGGAAGGCGAAGGCATTGCGAGGGGCGTCGAACTGCAGCGGGCAGGGAAAGCTGGCCGCGTAGCGCGCGACGTAGTCGGGCCTGGCGTGCTGGAACTGGGCCGCGGCCAGGGGCAGCGGCCGGCCCAGCAGCTCGTCGCAAACCAGCCTGAGCGAGGCCAGGCACATCTCCACGTTGAAGCGCTCCAGCGCCGCGTCATGGCGGTAGTCGGCGGCGCCGACCCAGGCCAGTTCGCCTTCGACGCTCAGTTCCAGCTTGAAGTAGGTGCCGAGCAGGGCCGGGTACTGCAGCAGCAGGCGCCAGGCGTCACCAAAGGTGGCAGCCGACAGCGCGGCGTAACCGAGCAGGCCGTAGGACGACACATGCAGGCGCCGGCCCAGCGCCAGGCCGAGGTCGGCGCGCCGCTCCAGGGCATTGGCACACACCTGCAACTCCTGGGTGCGGGTGATGCGCCGCTCGCCGCTGGCCAGCTCGGCGGGGCGGATGCCGCTGCCGGCCAGCAGGGCCTCGGCCTGCTCGGGCCGCTCGGCGAGCAGCTCGAGGATCAGGGCGACCACGTGCAGGGTGGTCAGGTGGGCATGCAGCATCGGTGGCGTCCGCGGTCTTCTGGTGGCCGACTGTCGGCAAGAAGCGAGCAAGAAGCATACCGCGAATGTCGACGACCCCACGGTCGGGCGTGGCGGAGGGTGGCCGCTCAGGCGAAGACGCTGACGGTCTGGCGGCTGACCAGCGCCGTGTGGCCGTGGCGGTCCCACAGGGTGGCATCGATATGGCTGTAGCCGTTGGCGGCATGCTGGATGTCGGCCAGGTACTGCCACCAGTCGCCGCCCGTGCAGGCCTCGGGGCGCTCGACGAAGCCGAGGCTCCAGGTCAGGGTGCTGCCGGCGGCCGGGGCCTTGAGCAGGCTGAATACCGCCGGCGGCCAGGCATCCAGCAGGCACAGCAGTTCGGCCACCCCGGCCGCCTGGCCGCCCGGCTCGCGCAGGCGGATCCAGCCGCCCAGGTGGGGCTCCCGGCCGCCCATAAAGGGCATCTTGCCGACCGCATAACGGTAGTCGAAGTGCTGGGTGAAGTCCGGCGTCAGGCCGGGGATGAAGGGAAACTGCGTTGCGGCTTCTGGGCTCTTGGTGGTCGGTGCGTTCATGGCCGCCACGCTCACGGCCGAGGCGCGGTCGCCGCCGAAGCTGGCCAGCATCACCACGCAGGGCTGACCGTCTTGATAGGCCGTGGCCTGCACCTGGGTCGCCGCCTTGCCTTCGCGCAGCACCCTGACCTGCACATCCAGGGCGCCGGGTGCCACTGGGGCGACGAACGAAACCATCAGCGAGCGCAGCGCCCGCTCGGCGGCCACCCGCGGGCGGATCTTCTCGAACAGGCAGGCGGCCAGCAGGCCGCCGAAGGTAGCCCGGCCCTGGCCCCAGTGCTCGGGAATCTGCACCTGGCTGGGGGATGAGGCGCAGGCGGCGTGCAGCATCTCGGCAAAATTCATGGTCGTTCCTCTGGTTAGGCGATGGCGCGGCTATGGGGGTGGCCCTGAGCGGCCAGATGGCTGTCGAGGAAGGCGCTCACCCGCTGCGCGTAGGCCTCGGGCTGCGCCGCATAGGCCAGGGTGTGCTGGGCCCCCGGTACCTGCCAGAACTCGCTATGGGTGGCCTGGGCCAGGGCCTGGTGCAGCTGCCGGCCGTCCCGCACCGGGGTGTAGGGGTCGTCCTCGCCGTAGATCAGCAGCAGGGGCGGCTGGCCCACCAGCCGGGTGGCGGCATGGAGCGGGCGCAGGCGCCGCTCGCCGGCCGGATAGAGCAGCCTGGACAACTGGATGCCGAGCCGGGGAATGGGGTAGCGGCGCCAGAAGTGCAGCAGGGTCGGAAAGGCCGACTCGAGCACCGCGGCCTTGAACGGATGTCCGGCCTGGGCCAGGGCGCAGACGCTCATGGCCGCGCCCATGGAGGCGCCGAGCAGCGCCAGCGGCAGTTGCGGGTAGCGGGTCTGCAGGACCTGGCCGGCGGCCAGCACGTCCAGGGGGTAGTCCATGGTGGTGGAGCTGCTCTCGCCGAAGCCGTTGAGGTCGAACAGCATCACGTGATAACCGGCCCGGCGCAGCAGCTCGGCGTGGCCCTGTTTCAGCCAGAAACCCTTGGCCGCCGTGCCCATGGGGTGGGCCAATAGCACCGCGCCCTTGGCCTCGGGCGTATGGGCCTCGGCCAGCAGGGCGGCCAGGCGGGCGCCCGAGCCGCTGGCGATGCTCAGGCGCTGCCAGGGGCCCTGGTCGATACCCTCCGGCCAGCGCCAAGGCCGCATGAAGCGACCGAAGAAGGGTTTTTTGAACAGTCGATAGGCTGTATGTTTCATCGCCGCGCTCCTCTTGGACCATGGTGCTAAGTCGCCCGTAGTGGCGCCTCCCATCCCCTGGTGGGGCGCCATGCTAGGCAGCGGGGGACGGGCTCACCATGGGTGAAAATGACGAAAAGCGTGCGAAAAGCGCGGCTAACGGGCCGGCGAAAAACCTAGGCGAGGCAGGGAAGTGAGGAGATTGCGATGAAGGTGACGGTTCTGATGGCCGATCGCTGCTCGGCCACCAGCGTATCGGCGGCCCTGGAGTTCCTCGAGTGCGCCAACGTGTTGCACCAGTTCGCCACCGGAGGTGCCGGCACCGTCCCCTTCGAGGTGCAGAGCGTGTCCATCGACGGCGCGCCGGTGACCTGCACCGGCGGTCTGCGCCTGACGCCGCACAAGGCCCTGGCCGAGGTCGGGGACAGCGACCTGGTCATAGTGCCGGGCTTCATGTTCAACATCCTCGCGGTACTGCCCGAGATGGGCCCGGTGTGCGCCTGGCTGCGCCATCACCATGGGCGTAACGGCTATATCGCCAGCATGTGCACCGGCACTTTCGTCACCGCCCAGGCCGGCCTGCTGGACGGCAAGCGCGCCACCACCCACTGGATCTTCGCCGAGCAGTTCGCCCGGCACTTCCCGCGGGTGCGGCTGCAGGCCGAGCGCACGGTGACCGACGACGGCCTGCTGCTCTGTTCGGCCGGCTCGACCACCGGCAGCGACCTGCTGCTGCACATCATCCGCCGCTTCGCCTCGCCCCAGCTGGCCGCCGAATGCTCTAAAAAGTTGTTGGTCGACAGCGCCGAGCGCAGCCAGACGCCCTACATGAGCGGCCCGTTCGACAAGACCCACCAGGACCAGGAGGTGCTGAAGGTGCAGATCTGGCTGGAGAAGCACCTGGCCGAGCCCATCGCCCTGGAGCAGGTCGCCGAGCGCTTCGCCCTGACCCCGCGCAGCCTGATCCGGCGCTTCAAGGACGCCACCGGGCAGACCCCCGGGCAGTACCTGCAGAACCTGCGCATCGAGCGGGCCAAGCACCTGCTGGAGGGCGGGCAGGAGAACTTCGAGCGCATCACCCAGCAGGTGGGCTACGAGGACGGCAGCTCCTTCCGCCGCCTGTTCAAGCAGCGGGTCGGCATCGCGCCGGGCGCCTACCGGCGGCGCTTCAACAGCCAGCAGCGCGGCGGCGAGCGCTAGCCCGCCAGCCTACAGGCCGTACTTCTTCACCTTGTCGAACAGCGTGGTCTTGGCCATGCCCAGGGCCTGGCTGGCCTGGCTGAGGTTGCCGGCGTGGCGCGCCAGGGCGTCGCCCAGCAGGCTGCGCTCGAAGGCCTCCACCGCCTCGGCGAAGCTCGGCCCGCCGGCGTCCGCGGTCGGGCCGCTGTGCTTGAAGGCCGGCAGGCCGAGGGCGAAGCGCTCGGCGACGTTGCGCAGCTCGCGCACGTTGCCCGGCCAGTCGTGGGCCAGCAGCGCGGCCAGGGTGTGGCGGTCCGGTTCGGGCGCCGGGCGGTCGAAGCGCAGCGCGGCCAGCTGCAGGAAGTGCTCGAACAGCAGGCCGATGTCCTCGCGCCGCTCGCGCAGCGGCGGCAGTTCCAGGCTGACCA
This sequence comes from Pseudomonas sp. MBLB4123, assembly GCF_051904775.1. Taxonomy (NCBI): domain Bacteria; kingdom Pseudomonadati; phylum Pseudomonadota; class Gammaproteobacteria; order Pseudomonadales; family Pseudomonadaceae; genus Pseudomonas; species Pseudomonas sp. MBLB4123. The sequence continues at coordinate 3,293,232 of NZ_CP196711.1, read as the reverse complement.
CGTTGAGCCGGTAGTAGAGGTCGCTGCGGAACTGCCCGGCGCGGCCGAGGGCGTCGAGGTCGGCCTTGGTCGCGGCGATCACCCGGCAGTCCACGGCGATCGGCTGGTTCGAGCCCAGACGCTCCAGGCTGTGCTCCTGCAGCACCCGCAGCAGCTTGATCTGCAGGTTCAGCGGCATGCTCTCGATCTCGTCGAGGAACAGGCTGCCGCCGTCGGCGTGTTCGATCTTGCCGATGCGCCGCTTGCCGGCGCCGGTGAAGGCATGGGCCTCGTGGCCGAAGATCTCGCTCTCGAACAGGTTCTCCGGCAGGCCGCCGCAGTTGAGGGCGACGAACTGTTTGCGCGAGCGCCGGCTGAAATCGTGCAGGCAGCGCGCCACCAGCTCCTTGCCGGTGCCGGTCTCGCCCTCGATCAGCACGTTGGCGCCGGTATCGGCGACGTTGGCGATCAACTCGCGCAGGCGCTGCATGGCCGGCGAGCGGCCGATCAGGCGTTGCTCCAGGGCCTGGCGCCCGGCCAACTGGCGGCGCAGCTCGCCGACCTCGCGGGCCAGGCCGCGCTGGGCCAGGGCGCGGCGGCAGACCTCGACCAGGCGCTCCGGGGAGAAGGGCTTCTCGATAAAGTCGTAGGCGCCGTCGCGCATCGCGCCCACCGCCATGGCGATGTCGCCGTGGCCGGTGATCAGCACCACCGGCAGGCTCGGATCGCGGCGCTTGAGCTCGCTCAGCAGCTGCAGGCCGTCCAGGCCGGGCAGGCGGATGTCGCTGACCACTATGCCGGGAAAATCCGCGCCGACCCGCGCCAGGGCCTGCTCGGCGCTGCCCAGGCCCTCGCTGGGGATGTCTTCCAGGGCCAGGGCCTGCTGGCAGCCGAGCAGGACATGGGGGTCGTCTTCGACGATCAGGACGCTGAGGGCTTCAGCCATGGTGTGGAGGCTCCAGGGGCATGCCGGCGTGCAGCGCCAGGCTGAGGATAAAGGCCGTGCCGCCTTCGTCCGGGTGGCGCACGCCGAGGCTGCCGCCGGCGGCGGCGGCCAGGCTGGCCGACAGGGTCAGGCCCAGGCCCAGGCCCTGCTCGCCGGGCTTGGTGGTGAAGAAGGGCTCGAACAGGTGGCCGCGCAGCGCCGGGTCGATGCCCGGGCCGTTGTCGCGCACTTCCAGCTGGTAGCGGGCGCCGTCCAGGGCGCCGCTGAGCCACAGGCGTCGGTCGCGCTGCCGGGCCATGGCGTCCAGGGCGTTGCCGATCAGGTTGACCAGGATCTGTTCCAGGCGGGTCTGGTCGATGGCCAGGCGCAGCGGCTCCTGGCCCGGCTCCGGGCTATAGCCGCGACCGACGATCAGGGGCGTGCGCTGCAGGCGCGGGTGCAACAGCATCAGCGCCGCCTCCACCGCCTTGTCCAGGTCGGCCTGGCCGTGGTCGTCCGAGCGGCGGGCGAAGGCGCGCAGGCTGGCGGTGATCTTGCCCATACGGTCGACCAGCTCGCCGATGGTCTGCAGGTTGCTGCCGGCCACGTCCAGGGCGCCGCGCTGGAGGAAGCGCACGGTGTTGCCGGACAGGGTGCGCAGGGCCGCCAGCGGCTGGTTGAGTTCGTGGGCGATGCTGGTGGACATCTGCCCGATCACCGCCAGCTTGCCGGCCTGGACCAGCTCGTCCTGGGTCTTGCGCAGGTTGGCCTCGGTCTGCCGGCGCTCGCCGATCTCGGCCTTGAGCCGCTCGTTGCTGGCGCGCAGGGAGCGGGTGCGGTCGGCGATGCGTCGTTCCAGCTGGCTGTTGGCCTGCTCCAGGGCCTCGCGGGCGGCCAGGCGGGTGGCGATCACCTTGCGCCGCTGGTTCAGCGCCAGGCCGAGGAAGATCAGCAGGGCGCAGGCCACGGCGGCCAGCAGGGCGTGGCCGATGGCCGTGCGGCGCTGGTCGCGCAGCGGGGTGAGCAGGGTCAGGTGCCAGGGGGTGTCGTCCAGGGCGCGGCTCTGCTGCAGGTAGTTGACCGCCTCGACGGCCTGGCCGGGACCGGCGGCGGCGAAGCTGACCTGCTCGATGCCCTCGCCCAGGCTCTGGCGCGCCAGGGGCTGCAACTCCTCCAGGGCCACCCAGTGGTACTGCAGGCTGCGCGCCAGGCGCTCGCGGGTGTTCGGGCCCAGGGGGTAGACGGCCTTGAGCCGGCGCGCCGGGTCGCTTGCGAGGATGATGATGCCGTTCTCGTCGCTGACGTAGGCCTCCAGGCGGGCGCGCTGCCAGCGCTGCTCCAGGGCATCCAGGCGCACCTTGACCACCGCCACGCCGATGATCCGCTCGCCCTGCTTGAGGCCGTGGGCCAGGTAGTAGCCGGGTTCGCCGGTGGTGCTGCCGATGCCGTAGAAGCGCCCGGGGCGGCCGGCCATGGCGTCCTGGAAGTAGGCGCGGAACGACAGGTCCTCGCCGAGGAAGCTGCTCGGCTCGCGCCAGTTGCTGGTGGCCAGCACCCGGCCCTCGGTGTCCAGCACATAGGTGGCCAGGCTGCCGCTGCGCTGGTTGAGCCCCTCGAGGAAGTCGTTGACCCGCTGGCGGCGGTAGTGACTGGGCGTCTGCAGCAGGCGGCGGACGTCGTCGTTGAGCTCCAGCAGGCTGGGCAGGTAGGTGTACTTGGTGATCTCGCTTTCCACCGCCCGGGCGTTGAGCTCCAGCTGGCGTTCGCCGTTCTCGGCCAGGGCGCGGATGCCCACCCCCGCGCTGATGCGGTAGCCGGCGTAGCCACAGGCGAGCACCAGGGCCAGCAGCAGGAGCGGCAGCAGCAGATGGCGGGTCAGACGCGGCTTCACGGTCAGGGCGGGCGGCATGGCGCCAAGGCAGGCGGGAGGGCATTGCATCACAGTCGTCCGGGGCTGACCAGTTGCGGCGGGCGAGCGGTGAGCCGCCCGCCCCATCCTAGGCCTCAGTGCTGGAGGATCTTGGCGAGGAACTGCTGGGCCCGCTCGGAGCGGGCATTGATGTCGCCGAAGAACTCGTCCTTGGGGCAGTCCTCGACGATCTTGCCGGCATCCATGAAGATCACCCGGTCGGCGACCTTGCGCGCGAAGCCCATCTCGTGGGTCACGCACATCATGGTCATGCCCTCGTTGGCCAGCTGCACCATCACGTCGAGCACCTCGTTGACCATCTCCGGGTCCAGGGCCGAGGTCGGCTCGTCGAACAGCATCACCACCGGGTCCATGGCCAGGGCGCGGGCGATGGCCACGCGCTGCTGCTGGCCGCCGGACAGCTGGCCGGGGTGCTTGTGCGCGTGGGCGCCCAGGCCGACCCGCTCGAGCAGGGCCAGGCCCTTCTCGGTGGCCTCGGCCTTGCTGCGGCCGAGCACCTTGATCTGGGCGATGGTCAGGTTCTCGGTGATCGACAGGTGGGGGAACAGCTCGAAGTGCTGGAACACCATGCCGACCCGCGAGCGCAGTTTGGGCAGGTCGGTCTTGCGGTCGGCGATCGAGGTGGCGTCGACCACTATGTCGCCCTTCTGGAAGGGCTCCAGGGCGTTGACGCACTTGATCAGGGTCGACTTGCCCGAGCCGGACGGCCCGCACACCACCACCACCTCGCCCTTCTTCACCTCGGTGCTGCAGTCGCTGAGCACCTGGAAGTCCCCGTACCACTTGTTGACGTTCTGGATCGAGATCATACGGCTAACCTTTTTTGCAGATGCTTGACCAGCTGCGAGGCGGAAAAGCTGATGAGGAAGTAGACCAACCCGGCGAAGATCAGGAACTCATGGGCCTGGCCGATGATGTCGCCGCGCGAGCGGGCGGCGTTGAGGAAGTCCATCAGGCCCACGGTGTAGACCAGCGAGGTGTCCTGGAACAGGATGATGCTCTGCTGCAGCAGCAGTGGGGTCATCTTGCGGAACGCCTGGGGCAGGATGATCAGGCGCATGCTCTGGGCGTAGGTCATGCCCAGGGCGCTGGCCGCGCCCATCTGGCCCTTGGGGATGGCCTGGATGCCGGCGCGCACGATCTCGCAGAAGTAGGCCGCCTCGAACATGATGAAGGCCACCAGGCAGGAGCTGAAGGCGCCCACCGGGGTGTCTTCGCCGGTGATCCAGCGCAGCACGAAGGGCACCGCGAAGTAGAACCAGGTGATCACCAGCAGCAGCGGGATGGAGCGGAAATAGTTGACGTAGGTGGCGGCGAAGTTGGCCAGCAGGCGGTTCGGCGACAGCCGCAGCAGCGCCAGCAGGGTGCCCAGCAGCACGCCGCCGAGCACGCCGAGGACCATCAGCTTGAGGGTCATCCACATGCCGTCGGCCAGGCCCGGCAGGGCCGGGATGATCGCGGAAAAGTCCATCACTTGCCTCCTACGGCGATCAGCCCGGGGACCGCGACCTTCTTCTCCACCACCCGCATCAGCTGCATCAGCGTCATGTTCAGGGTGAAGTAGATCAGCGTGGCCAGGGTGAAGGCCTCGAACAGGTTGGCGCTGAACTCGGCGGTCTGCTTGGTCTGCGCCAGCAGCTCCATCAGGCCGATCAAGGACGCCACCGAGGAATTCTTGAAGATGTTGAGAAATTCCGAGGTCAGCGGCGGGATGACGATGCGCAGCGCCTGGGGCAGCAGCACGTTGGCGTAGATCTGCGGCAGGCGCAGGCCCATGGCGTAGCCGGCGGCGGTCTGGCCCTTGGGCAGCGCCTGGATGCCGGTGCGCACCTGCTCGCAGACCCGTGCGGCGGTGAACAGGCCCAGGCACAGCACCACGCTGAGGTAGGCCGAGGTGGCCGGCGCCAGGTCCTGCTTGAACCACAGCTCCAGCGGCTCGGGCAGCAGGTCCGGCACCAGGAAGTACCAGAGGAACAGCTGTACCAGCAGCGGCACGTTGCGAAACACCTCCACATAGGCGGTGGCGATGCCGGCCAGCACGCGGTTCGGCACGGTGCGCAGCACGCCCAGCAGCGTGCCCAGCAGCAGGGCGATGACCCAGCCGACCAGGGCGATGGCGATGGTCCAGCCCAGGCCGGTGAAGAACCAGTCCAGGTAGATTTCGCTGCCGATGCCGGTGGACTTGAAGAAGATGCCCCAGTCCCAGTTGTAATTCATATGGGTAAAACCTCGGGTGTCGCCAGATTCAGCCGCCCGCTCGCCGGTCTTCGCCGGCATCGGCGGCTGCATCCAAAACCATGGGTTGGCGGGGGCTGGGCAGGCGCTTGCCGGCCCCGTCCGCGGTTGGCGAACGTGCCCCCGGTCCATCTTGGTGGTAGCGGGGAGTGGGCCGCGCAGGGCCCTGGGCTCCCGGTTCCCCGCCGGCGCACCCCTCGTGAGGGCGCCCCGGCGTCACCGTCACAGCTGCTCGGCAGACTTGTCGGTGGGGTTGGCGATGAGCTTCTTCAGCTCGGCGCTCATGGGGAAGTTGAGGTTCAGGCCCTTCGGCGGGATGGGCTGCATGAACCACTTGTCGTAGATGGCGGTGACTTCGCCGGACTGGTAGGTGGCGGTGATGGCGCCGTCGACCAGCGCCTTGAACGCCGGGTCGCCCTTGCGCACCATGCAGCCGTAGATCTCGAACGACTGCGGGGTGCCGACCACGGCCCAGTCGGCCGGGTTCTTGGCCTTGGCCATCTCGCCGTAGAGCAGGGCGTCGTCCATCATGAAGGCCACCGCGCGGCCGGACTCGAGCATCAGGAAGGACTCGCCGTGGTCCTTGGCCGAGATGATGTTCATGCCCATCTCTTTCTCGGCGTTCATGCTCTTGAGCAGGCGCTCGGAGGTGGTGCCGGCGGTGGTCACCACGTTCTTGCCCTTGAGGTCGGCGAAGTCGGCGATGCCCGAGCTCTTCTTGGCCAGCAGGCGGGTGCCCACCTCGAAGATGCCCACGGAGAAGTCGACCTGCTGCTGGCGCTCGACGTTGTTGGTGGTGGAGCCGCACTCCAGGTCCACGGTGCCGTTCTGCACCAGCGGGATGCGGGTCTGCGAGGTCACCAGGTTGTAGCGCACCTTGAGGTCCGGCAGCTCCAGCTTCTGCTTGATCGCCTCGACCACCTTCAGCTGCAGGTCATGGGAGAAGCCCACCGGCTGCTGCGGGCTGTCGCCGAAGTAGGAGAAGGGGATGGAGGCGTCGCGGTGGCCCAGGACGATGGTGCCGGACTCCTTGATCTTCTTCAGGGTGCCGGTCAGTTCCTCGGCCAGCGCCGGGGCGCTGAGCAGGCCGGCGGTCAGGGCGATGGCGACGGCGCGGGAAAGCGTGCTCTTGGTCATGCGGATTCTCACTGTTGTTGTTATCGGACCGGACGGCTGGCTGCCCGGCGGCTAAGGCGTTGGCTTGCCTGCAGTGAGTTAGAGCAGGGAGCGTGCCAGCTGCATTGCCGGCCTCTTTATCAATATAAATTATTGAAAATAAAGGAAAAATATATTTGATTGGCGACTGGGGCCGAGATGCCGCGTTCGCCATGGCGAACAGCGGGCGCTGGGCGCATTCGGAAAACCGAACGGCGTTGGGGCAGGCTATTCGTCTTCCACCGAGGGGGGGCGAGGCCACTCGCTACTTTTTTCGCGGTGATGGGGAGTGAGGTGTGGTGTCAGCCATTCCCGGCTTTTGCTGCACATTCGGGTTGCGCCCCCTCGGGCGCCTTACTTTTCTTTGCTCCGCATCGGCGTCCGGTACAAAGAAAAGTAAGCAAAAGAAACACGCCCCGGCATCCGGGTCTCGCTGCGCGAGACTTCCCTCGCGCCGGCACCGCTCTGGGGTACGTCACGAAGGGGCGTCCCTGCCCCTTCGTGACTCGCTCGGCGTCCTGCCTCGCGTCCCCCTGCGCAGCGCCTCTGCTCGGCCTCCTGACGGGGATCGTTCCACGGCTGACACACCGAGGTATGGCTGGACGGCAGCGGCGGCTGTGCTGGCCACTTGGCGCGAAGCGGGCCAGCGGGCGCGGCGCCGACTCGATGATTGGTCTTGCGCAGGAAGTGGTGCCGGGACCCGGGTCCCCTCAGGAGGCCGAGTGCAATCGCCGTGGAAGGGGTCGAGCGGCAGGGATGCCGCGAGAGCTGCGATGGGCCAGGGAGGGCCCTTCGTAGCGGGCCCCTGGAGCGGCGATGGAGCGAGGGGACCCTGGCGCAGCCAGGGCCGGATGTGGGGTGTGCTTTCTTCTTGGTTACTTCTTCTTTGCACAAGCAAAGAAGAAGTAACTCGCCCGAGGGGGCGAAACCAGCAGGTGCGGCCAACACAGAAAAGCGGCAGAACTCCGGCCGGGGCGACCACACCCAACGCCGCTTTGCTCAACAGCGGAACGTCAGGCGCCTATATCGCTCCACACCGCGAACTCATTGCCGCTGGGCTCGATGAAGTGAAAGCGCCGACCGCCGGGGAAGGCGAAGATGGCCTTGCTGATCCGCCCGCCGGCCCGCTCGACCTTGGCCTGGGTTTCCTCCAGGGCGCCGCTGTAGAACACCAGCAGGGCGCTGCCCTTGTCCTGCACCGCGCACAGCTCGGACTTGAAGAAACCGCCATCCAGCCCCTGATCGGCAAACGCCGTGTACTCGGGGCCGTAATCGGTGAAGACCCAGCCGAACGCGGCCTCGAAGAAGGCCTTGGTCGCGGCCAGGTCCCTGGCCGGGAGTTCGACGTAGTTGAGTTTTCCGTGCTGGTTCATAAGTGTGCTCCTTTCGACTCTTGAACCTCAGTTTCGCGCTTTTCCGGCTTCCAGAATCGGCAAACCGGCCTCGGTCGGTATATAGATGCGCTCGCCCTTGCCGTCCTGCAGTCCCTTGATCCAGATATACCGCAAGTATTCCTCGTTGTGTTTCAGGGATTCGCCGATGATCCGGTTGGCCTCGGCCGCCGCCTTCGCGCGCTCGATATCGGCCGCCCCTTCGGCTTTCGCCTGAACAATTTTAGCCTTCCCCTCCGCCTCGGCGAGGGTGACTCGGGCCTTGGCCTGCATCAGCGCCGCCTGCTCGCGGGCCTTGGCCTCTTCGATCAGGATCTGCTTCGACCACTCGGCTTCTTTCAGCGCGGCCTGACCGTTGAGCTGCATCTTGTAGACGTTGTATTTGGGCCAGGCCCAGAGCGCCAGGGCGATAGCGATAAACCCGGCGATTACCAGAAAAGCCAGCGTTCCAAAGGCCAAGGCCTGTCTGTTTTGGTACATCCAATACTCCGTTGGTCTGTGTGGGATAGGGGTCAATAAATAGTGTGGTTAAAACCAGTTCGTTGCTGTTCTTCCGCATGGCTGGTGGGCAAGCCAAGCGTTGCCCGTTCTACGGAAGCCAACGTTGCAGCGGCCACGTAGGGTGGAAAACGGCGAAGCCATTTTCACCGTGAATATCCGGGCTGTTCGTCGAAAGATGAAAAAGTGCGGCTCTTGCGGGTCCACAGACGTGGCGGGAGGAGGCACATCCAGATATCCATATCCTGCTGAGGCGGGGTGTGCCGGCAGTCTGCCCCCTCGGGGCCTTCCAGCTCAAGGGCTTGCGCAGCCCCGCATGGCCTATATAGAGGAACGAGCAGACACGGCGGCGCCCGGCGCCGGCGACGGACGGTCACGCAGGGGGGGCGCTCTTTGTGTCGTTACGCTATACTGCGCCGCCTTTAAACCCGCCCGCTCGCGGGTTTGACCCGAACATGACAAGCCACGCCTCTGTGCGTGGCTTGTTGGTTTTTGACGCGCCGTGAGGCGCCCGATGAAGAGGCACGACGATGAGCGCACTGGTTGGCGTGATCATGGGCTCCAAGTCCGATTGGTCCACCCTTAGCCACACCGCCGAGATGCTGGACAAGCTGGGCATCCCCCATGAGGTCAAGGTGGTGTCCGCCCACCGCACCCCGGATCTGCTGTTCCAGTATGCCGAGGAGGCCGAAGGCCGCGGCATTCAGGTGATCATCGCCGGGGCCGGCGGTGCCGCCCATCTGCCGGGCATGTGCGCGGCCAAGACCCATCTGCCGGTGCTCGGCGTGCCGGTGCAGTCGTCGATGCTGTCGGGCGTCGACTCGCTGCTGTCGATCGTGCAGATGCCGGCCGGCGTGCCGGTCGCTACCCTGGCCATCGGCAAGGCCGGTGCGGTCAACGCGGCGCTGCTGGCGGCGAGCATCCTCGGTCACCAGCACCCGCAGTACCATGCGGCGCTCAAGCAGTTCCGCCAGGAGCAGACCGAGACCGTGCTGGACAACCCGGACCCGCGCCAGGCCTGAGGGCCGCGCCGGCAACCGGGGATGAGTCGCGCGGGCCAACCCGCGCCCAGGGCAGTGCAGAGGGCCGCAGGCGCTTGCGGCCGTTGATGAGGTAGAACCATGAAGATCGGTGTAATAGGTGGCGGCCAGCTGGGCCGCATGCTGGCCCTGGCCGGTACCCCGCTGGGGATGAACTTCGCCTTCCTCGACCCGGCGCCGGACGCCTGCGCCCAGGCCCTGGGCGAGCACATCCGCGCCGACTACGGCGACCAGGACCACCTGCGCCAGCTGGCCGACGAGGTGGACCTGGTGACCTTCGAGTTCGAGAGCGTGCCGGCCGAGACCGTGGCCTTCCTCTCGCAGTTCGTGCCGGTCTACCCCTGCGCCGAGTCGCTGCGCATCGCCCGCGACCGCTGGTTCGAGAAGTCCATGTTCAAGGACCTGGGCATCCCCACCCCGGACTTCGCCAACGTGCTGAGCCAGGCCGACCTGGACGCCGCGGTGGCCGGCATCGGCCTGCCGGCGGTGCTCAAGACCCGCACCCTAGGCTACGACGGCAAGGGCCAGAAGGTCCTGCGTGCTGCCTCCGACGTGGTCGATGCCTTCGCCGAGCTGGGCAGCGTGCCATGCATCCTCGAGGGCTTCGTGCCCTTCACCGGCGAGGTGTCGCTGGTGGCGGTGCGCGGCCGCGACGGCGAGACGCGCTTCTACCCGCTGGTGCACAACCGCCACGACAGCGGCATCCTCGCCCTGTCGGTGGCTAGCACCGATCACCCGCTGCAGGCCCTGGCCGAGGACTATGTCGGCCGCGTGCTGCAGAAGCTCGACTACGTCGGCGTGCTGGCCTTCGAGTTCTTCGAGGTCGACGGCGGCCTCAAGGCCAACGAGATCGCCCCGCGGGTGCACAACTCCGGGCACTGGACCATCGAAGGCGCCGAGTGCAGTCAGTTCGAGAACCACCTGCGCGCCGTCGCCGGCCTGCCGCTGGGCTCCACCGCCAAGGTCGGCGAGAGCGCCATGCTCAACTTCATCGGCGCGGTGCCGGCGGTCGACAAGGTCGTGGCCATCGACGACTGCCACCTGCACCACTACGGCAAGGCCTTCAAGATCGGTCGCAAGGTCGGCCACGCCACCCTGCGCTGCGCCGATCGCGCCACCCTGGAGCGCAAGATCGCCGAAGTCCAGGCGCTGATCGAGCCGGCCTGAGGCGCTGCCGACGACCTGTCCGGGCGGCGGCGGATTGAACCTCTGCCGCCGCCTCCCGTCTGATGGCCTAGCGCCACAGGCTTTGCGCCTGAGGTTTCCCATCTGGCTGGAGGGCCCGCCATGAACATCCTCGGTATCATCTTCATCGGCCTGATCGTCGGTCTGGTCGCCCGCTTCCTCAAGCCCGGCGACGACAGCATGGGCTGGATCATGACCATCCTGCTGGGTATCGGCGGCTCCATCGCCGCCACCTACGGCGGCCAGGCGCTGGGCATCTACCGGGTCGGCCAGGGGGCCGGCTTCATCGGCGCGGTGGTCGGCGCGGTGGTGCTGCTGATCCTCTACGGCGCGATCAAGAAGCGCTGAGCCGACCCTTTCCACCTGTTGCGAGCCTGCCGATGCGCTACCTGCTGCTGCCCCTGCTGTTGCTCAGCCACCTGGCGCTGGCCGAGCCGGCGGAAACCGACTGGCTGGAACTGATGCCGGAAGAAGACCGCCAGGCCCTGGAGGCCATGCCGGAGATCGAGCACGACGGCCCGGAGCAGGACGGCACCTTCTACAACCCCGGCGGCCTGCGCCAGCAGGACAAGAACCTGCCGGCGGTGATGTACTCGGCCAGGACGGTGGCGGCGCTGGACGGCCGCTCGATCCGCCTGGGCGGCTACCCGGTGCCGCTGGAGAGCGACGCCGAGGGCCGCAGCACCCTGTTCTTCCTGGTGCCCTATCCCGGCGCCTGCATCCACGTGCCGCCGCCGCCGCCGAACCAGCTGGTGCTGGTGCGCTACCCGTCCGGCATAGCGCTGGAAGATATCTACGCGCCGCTGTGGGTCAGCGGCACGCTCAAGGTCGAGCCGATCAGCAACGAGTTGGCGGAGGCGGCCTACGCGCTGGACGCCGCCGCGGTGCGCCCGGTGGAGGAGGCGGACCTCTAGCCGCCAGGCCGGCACCGCCTCACGCGCCCCCGGCCGAGCGCCTGCCGTTGCCTATGCTGAACAGAGGTTGCCTGTTCCTGCGCGGACAGGCCCAGCACCTGCCCGAAACGGGGGTGAGCCATGACGGACGGTCTGGCGATTCTGCTGTTTGCGGTCTTCGCCCTGCTCAGCGGCGCCCTGCTGCGCTTCCTGCTGCACGGCAGCAGGGTGCCTTACTCGGTCGCCCTGCTGCTGCTCGGCCTGCTGGTCGGCGCCCTGGCGGAGCAGGCCTGGCTACCGGCCTGGGCCCAGGAATTCGGCCAGAGCGTCGACTATGTGGCCGGTATCGAACCGCAGCTGATCCTGTTCCTGTTCCTGCCCGCGTTGATCTTCGAGTCCGCCTTCGCCATGGAGGTGCACCTGTTCCGCCGCATGTTGCCGCAGATCGCCCTGCTGGCGGTGCCGGGGCTGATCATCGCCACCCTGCTCACCGCGCTGCTGGTGCGCCTGGCGCTGCCGCTGGAGTGGAGCTGGCCGGTGGCGTTGATGTTCGGCGCCCTGGTCAGCGCCACCGACCCGGTGGCGGTGGTGTCCTTGCTCAAGGAACAGAGTTCGCGCAAGCGCCTGGAGACCCTGATCGAGGGTGAGTCGCTGCTCAACGACGGCACCGCCATCGTCTTCTTCGTGCTGTTCTACGCCATGTTGCTGGGCGGCGCGGTCGAGGCCGGGGTGACCCAGGTCGGTCTGGAGTTCCTCCGCGTAGTCTGCGTCGGCGCCCTGGTCGGGCTGCTGGTGGCGGCGGGGGTGGTGCTCTGGGTCGGCAAGGTGTTCAACGACGCGGTGCTGGAAACCGTGGTGACCATCGCCGCCGCCTACCTGGGTTTCATCGTCGCCGAGCACGGCTTCCACTCCTCCGGGGTGGTGGCGGTGGTGACCACCGCGGTGCTGCTGGCCGGGGTCGGCCGCACCCGCTTCAGCCCGGAGGTGATGCACTACCTGCATCACTTCTGGGAGATGCTCGCCTATATCTTCAACACCCTGATCTTCCTGCTGGTGGGCATCATCATCGCCCGCCTGGTGGCGCTGCCGCCGTTGCATATGTGGCTGAGCCTGCTGCTGCTGTACCTGGGGGTCAATGTGATCCGCGGCACCACCATCGCCCTGCTCTCGCCCTTGCTGGCCCGCCTGGGCATCGGCCTGACCCGCGACAAGGCCATAGTGCTGACCTGGGGCGGTCTGCGCGGCGCGGTGGCCCTGGCCCTGGCGCTGTCGGTGGCGCAGCAGGGGCAGATCGAGGCGAGCATCCGCGAGCAGGTGCTGTTCCTCACCGCCGGCCTGGTGGTGCTGACCATCGTGATCAACGGCGCCAGCATCGGCACGCTGCTGCAGTGGCTCGGCCTGGCCCAGCTGCCGCCGGCCAAGCAGGCCACTGTGGTCAAGGCCGAGGGGCTGATCCACAACGAGGTGGCCGATCTGCTCGAGGCCCTGCAGCGCGACCCGCTGCTGGCCCATGCCGACTGGCCGAGCATCGAGCGCAGCCTGCAGCGGCTCAGGCTCAGCGCCGAGTTCCAGCCGCGCGCGCCCGGCCCGCAGGAGGACCTGGCGGTGTTCTACAAGCGCCAGCTGCTGGAGAGCGAACGGCAGAACTACTGGAACCAGTTCGGCCTGGGCTTGCTCGACCAGGGCGCCACGGCGCGTCTGGTGGAGGCGGTGGAAGCGGCCCTGGACGGCGTTCCCGATCTGGGGCCGCGACCCCGCCTGCAGGGGTTCTGGGCCGAGCCGCCCTGGCTCGGCCGCCTGGCCCGCTGGGGCTGGCTGCAGCGCAGCCGCTTCCGCCACCTGGCCGCGGTCTACGGCACCCTGCGCGGCTACCTGCAGGCCCAGCAGGCACTGCTGGGCCTGGCCACCGACCTGGCCCCGGACCCGAGCATGGCGGCGGCCGCGCGGCAGCAGATCGGCGCCAACCTCGAGCAGGCCCAGGCCCTGTTGACCGAGCTGCGTCACGAGCACGGCAGGGTAGTGGCGCAGCTGGAGAGCTATACGGCGCTGCGCCTGTTGCTCAACCGCCAGCGCGAGGCGGTGCAGCATCTGGCCGACGAGGGCGTGTTGGAACCGGCGGAGAGCCGCAAGCTGATCGAGCGGGTGGAGCAGCAGATGTTCGAACTGGCCCGCGGGCGGACCGACGTCCTGGATCGGCGAGCCTGAGCGGTCAGGCGAGGGGGGCGCGCGGGCGACGGGAAGAGCCGCCGAGCGGATACGCGGCGGACGGGGCAGGACCGGGCTGCGCTGCCCGGCCCTGGCGGTGGCTTACTGGATCACCACGCTGTAGTCCTCCACCTCGCCGTAGTCGTAGCTGCCGCAGGCGTTGGGTGCGCTGTTGTAGCGCATGGCCACGCGCATGCGGGTCTTGCCGCTGGCGGCGCTGGCCGGGATGTTCAGCGTGCCGTTGACCACCGAGGTCTTGGCGCTGCCCGAGCTGAACACCTGCTCGCCGCTGTCGCTGAAGTCGCCGTCCTGGTTGAGGTCGATCCACACCTTCCAGTACTGCTTGTAGGCGGTGCCGGCGAATTGCGGGGTCAGGCTCAGGCTGTTGTTGCCGCGCTGCAGGCCGATCTGCTGGCTGGTGAAGTCGCTGTAGGTGGCTGCGCCGGAGGCGTTGCTGAAGCTGCCGACCTGCACCTTGCCGATCCACTCATAGCTGGCGCTGCCGCTGGCGGCACTGCAGTACTGCGCCGGCGGCGTGCCGCCGTCCTCGTCGATCACCAGGAAGCTGGCGCTGACCGCGCCCCAGGCCCCCGAGCTGTCGCGGCTGCGCACATAGACCAGATGCTTGCCCTCGCTGAGCCCTGCGGTTACCAGGCTGCCGGTGAAGCCCTCGGTGGCGCTGTTGAAGCTGCCGTCGCTGGCCTGCAGCGCCGCCGGCGTCGCGCCGGACTCCCAGGGCGCCTTGTCGATATAGACCTCCACCGCGCTGATGGCCTGGGTGCTTTCGCTGCCGTTGCTGTTGTTGAAGCGGGCATCGCTGGCGGTGCCGCTGACGGTGACCGCGGTACCGGCCGGCACGCCGGTGGTGGCGGCGGTGCCGCTCAGGCTGAGGGCGGTGACGTCCGGCCCCGAGGGGGTCAGGTAGGGCGTGCGCACCACCTTGGCGGCATAGATCAGCGCCGGCAGGTTGTTCGGCTTGATGGTGTTGGTGTAGGTGCTGCAGTTCTGGAAGAACTGGGTGCCCAGCTCGAAGGTGTAGGCGGCCACGCCCAGCTCGCCGTAGCTGATGCCGTCGCTGGTGCCGTCGGTGGGGTAGAGACCGATGGACTGCTGCGGGCTGTAGCCGTTGAAGAAGGCGAACTTGCGCCCGAGGGTCTGCAGGGCGCTGCCGTTGGGCGCCGGGCTGCTGGTGTCGCCCCAGGGCCAGAGCACCAGTTCGCTGTAGCTGTGGATGTCCAGGTGGATGCCGCTGGTGTCGCTGGGTGCGCCGTCGTTCTTGCCCGGGCCGCGGCGGTCCGGCCAGAGGCTGCGCACATAGTTCTCCAGGGCCTGGATCTCCGGCTCGGAGCCGGCGCTGGGGCCGCGGTAGGTGTCGTTGCACTGGCTACCGCTGGAGCCCTGACCGTTGGTGCTGTTCCAGCCGAAGGTGAAGTTGCGGTTGAGGTCGGCGCCGCGGCTGTTGCTGCTGGCGCCGCAGTAATTCTGGTTGGTGTTCTTGCGCCAGGACAGCCCGGTCTCGGCCTTCTTGCGGCCGTCCGGGTTGGCCATCAGCATGATGTGCACTTCGTGATGGTCGAGGATCCAGGTGGCATCGGCGTCTTCGCCATAGCCGTCGACCAGCCAGCGGGCGAAGTCCAGGGTCAGGGCGGCGGTGGTGTACTCGCGGGCATGGATGGCGCTATTGATGAACAGCTTGGGCTTGTCGCCGGTCTTGGCCTGGTTGGTCAGCTTGAGCACGCGCATATCGTGGCCGCCCAGGTTGTTGCGCTTCTCCCAGGAGTCGCCGACATCCAGCCACTGCGCCAGGTTCGGCTTGCTGCTGGCCATCCCCGCGGCCGCCGCGAAGGTCTCTTCCACCGTGGCGTAGCAGGCGTAACCGGGAATACCGCTGGCACTGCTGGCGCTGGGCGCCGCCATGCCCTTCATCTGCAGGCGGTTCTGCATCTTGCTCAGGATCTGGTTGCGCTTCTCGATGAACTCGGTGGCCGGGGCGAAGGTGAAGCCAAATACCTGCAGCTTCTGCATCTCTTCGTCGTTCAACTCCATGACCAGGTAGCCGTCGTCGTAATGCGACTCGAGCATCTGCCCGTGGAAGCTGATGGCCGCCTTGCGGGCGATTTCCTTGTTCGGGAAGAACGCCTTGTAGACCTGGTTGGCGGCCTTTTCCTGCTCGAGCAGGAGAAAATCGTCCTGTGCAACAGCGGCGTCGGCGAATGCCAAGTTGGTATTAACACCGGCGACCACAAGGGCGATAGCCGACAAGGTATGTAGAGCTGTCTTCATTATTCATTTCCTTCGAATAAAGTTGCTCGGCGAAGCGGGATAGGCTTCGCGATGGGAAGAGTTCTTGTGGAACTCAGGGCTGCTGGGAAACGCATCCCGCTGCCAGTTCGAAACGGGGTCAATACTTCCTCAATTGACCCGCAACGGCTGTCGATACCAGCGCCGGCAGGGAACCGTTGCAAAGTAGAAGTGCTCTAAATTGCTGTCAATTGCTGGGAATATCCGGGTGTTGGAAGGCTTTTTGGGCATTTTCTGCGGTATTTACGCCAGCTTGACGGGCCAGCCGAAGAGGCAGCCGACCGGATCGGTTACGGGGAAACAACGGCGGCCAGGCAAATCAATTTGTTACTGCCATTAAGACGGGATGCTTGGATTTGGCTTTGAACGAGTCAAATTAATGACTGGGTGGTGAAGTTGTAAGCTGTGCACCTGATAAGTGCACGCGAAGTGTCGAGTCGATCACGGAGATATAAGGATATGTCGCATCCGCGAAAATCGAGCAAGAACCGTTTCTTGAGATTCCTGGCCGTCTGCGGTTTCAGTACGGCGCTGGTTGCCTGCGCCGTCGCCGAGCCTGCGCCGACGCTGCCGACCGAGGCCCGGCACTTGGCCGAGCAATGGCAGGCGCTGCGCGCCAAGCCCGGGCATTTCTCTGGCGCTGCCTGGGACGACCAGGTCGACAAATGGCAGGGCACCAAGCACCAGTTGATGCAGCAATTGCTCGAGCTGGCCTGGAGCGAGCGCTACGACGCAACCCAGCTACGCGCCCTGCTCGGCGCCCCGGACCGGGTCTGGACGCCGGAATCGGATGAATACGCCGACTGGCTGCGCCTGACCGACTGGCGCGGCCAGCCGACCGGCGAACTCTGGGTCTACGACTGGCGCGGCCAGCATGACCAACTGCTGTTCGCGGTGGAAGGCGAACAGCTAAAGGCGGCGGGGTGGTTGTTGATGTATGAGTAGGGTGTTTGGGTGCTTGGTGAGGGGCAGGTTTATTGTTTAGAAAATAAATCAGTCCCCCTTTTTTGAGCTCTAGCTCGAAGCGATAGGGTGGGCTAATCGCCTCGCACTTGGCGCCAAGTAATATTCGCTTTAATTGTTAAATAGCGCGACGGCTACAGCCGTAATGCTAAGATTAAATCTGTCCCCTTTTTGCGTCGCCCTCATTATTGCGTCAATATAGAATTTTGCCAAATTACTTTGGTGTTGGCGCTACCGCAATTTGCCTTGCGCGGTCAAGTGTTAGACGTATAAGGCATGTATCCAGATACTCCTCAAAAATAGCGCCGTTGCATTCAAGGTCTCTGTTTTTCATCCAAGCCCGTTGAATATCACGAAAAATAATTCGCTTCTCTTGACTCAGTCGACTGGCTTTATCTCGGTAAGCAGAGTTGAGCAGCGCATCCGCATCTGCAAGAACCAGCTGATAAATTCCCCGATCTTGAGTTATTGCAACTTGAGGCATGCTTTGCAACAGATCATCATCCCAGTTATTCCAACCATTATTATCATCAACCCATAGCTTCACGGTCTTGTTGTCATAATAACCATGCTGGTTCTTGGTTATGCCGGAATTATAAATCAACTCGATATAAATTGGGTCAGTTGATCGTTGAGGGTCATTTAATAGTGTTTGCTTTTTTACTTTAACGTTTCCTTCACCTTCGTCCAACATGAAAGAAAAGCAGGGGTCAGGCCCAGGTTGGTCCGTCGACTTATGAGCCTTCATGCAATTTGCTCGGCTGGCTCCGCTTGGTTCTTCACCACTCCCTTTTACGTTCTGAATTCTAATCAGCAGCTTAACGTCAGGTGCCGCTGAGTAATCAGCTTGAATTATCTTCGCTGAGTAGAAAGGTTCCGCTTGTGCGAAGCCACTTACCGAAATGGTCGCTATACATAGTGGCAATAATATATTTTTGATCATAGAGTAAAATCCATTTAAAAATAGATAGGACTACTTAAGCCAGCAATACAGCTTTATCTACCAAGCTATTTTCCAGAAGAGTGTCTAATCTATATCGGCACATTCTACCGCCCCTATCTGTTTGTCTTTAATTGGAATTAAACATGCTTTTTTTTGCTCTCCAACGGGCTCTAGTGGTGTGATACTTAGCTGAAGATGCACGCCTTCGTTGGAAAATTGAGGATTGCTAAAATAGGCATCAGCAACTTCCGACTCAAGAGATAGACCGTTGAGTTCGCAGATGCGTTTAGTCTCTACTGCTTCCCAGTTTTTCGAGTTAAGTATTTGAATGTTGACACATGGCTCTCCATATAGTCTAAAGTAGCGTACAAGTATTTTTTCGATTCGTGCGGATCTTGCTTCAGATATCTTGGAATAGTCAATTTCGGCGCTGACTACTAAGCTCGGAATAAGTATTAATAAAAACAATACGGATATTTTTTTCATGTGCTACCTCAAGTAACTTGCTCGTCTGTTAAATCTGTCGCTTGGCACGCCAGGCCATTTTGAACTGTCAGCTATGGTAGTGCTTAGCGCAGGCAAGTCGTTGTCGACAATATACTGCTGCACTAACTTCCTAGTGTTTGGCGTATAGTCGCCTCTATATATCAAGTCAACGGCAATGTCTTGAATCTTACTGTCAGTTGTTTCCCAGGTAAGAGCTCCATAGTCTTCAATGTTTGCGGGTGATCCAGATATTCGTATTACTTCACTTTTCATGAATTCATAGACTGGTATGAAAAGTTTGTATTGTTGTTTTCTTGTGATTTGAAATTGCCTAATTTCTTCGCTTGCAGCATCTAAATATGATTTCGCGGCTTGTCCTTTTAAACCTTTTGCGTTTATGAGCCAACTAAATAGAGGCTCTGGCACACCTGCCTCTGTAAGATCTGCTTCTGGGTTAGGGCGCTGACCAAGATCATAACCTCTCCCGATGGTCACTCCTGAAGGACCCTTGGGCCAGTGAACCACTCGGCTAAAATGTATAGAGTTGACAATATCATTCCCTTCTACATCAAAAGTTAATTGTCCTTTTGGTACTTTTAGCCACTTAAGATCATTCTCGTCGTCTAGTTTGCCAAAGCTAAAAACCATCCCCGCCGGCTGAAAATGCCAAACCCGCCCATCCGCATTAGTCCCTTGCTTACCTGCCAGCTCACTCCACCAACTGAGTTTTTTAATCCGCTCTTTCTCTCGCACCCACTGTGGATTTGGGTCTTCCTCTGTATGCTCCATAAGCTTATCCAGCTCATCCCACTTGCCCTCTTTCCAGAACCACTCGCTCTCGTAGTGTGTGATCAGCCGAGAAATGGATTGTGCGTGCCAGGGTTTGCTTAGGGCCGCTCGTATCTCGCGCACGCTCAGCTTTTTGTCGCGGGTGCTGCCATCGGCGCCGTCGATGATGTCGTACAGGCGGGTCTTTATGGGGCCGTGGTCGGCGGTGCTGATTTGGGCCTGGTAGTCGGGCTGCTCCGCTTCTGTTAGCAGGCGCTCCGCGGCGAGATGGCAGGCGAGGTGGTCGGCCGCGCAGGTGGTTTCGCTAATGAAGTCGAAGCCTTCCCATTCCCAGGGGCTGTGCCGGGTGGTGATCAGTTCCTGCTCTGCCAGCCAGCCGCTGATAAGTTTCCCCGCTTCATCGGCCAGCAGGTTGTCGAGTCGCCACCAGTGGGTGATGCGCGGCGTGGTGCTGCCGGGCACGGCTTCGCTGACCTGTATTTTGCGCTCGGCAGGCAGGCTTTCCAGCACGCTGACGGGAATGGTCCGCTCGACAGCAATGGTGACGCCCGTGTCGGTGATTTTCGGAGGGTTGCTGGCGCTGAAATCGGTTCGGTGCGGGATCAGCTTGCTCGCGCCCTTGTGGATCTTCAGCAGGGTTTTTTGCTCGGCCGGCAGGCTGGCGGCCCGAGCGCGGCTCTTTGCGATGAAAGCGGGCACATCCTCGCAACTGAATACTTCCAGGTGCAGACGCGGCTTGGGCGTTGATTCGTCATGGTCCTGATAGAGACCGATATGACCGATTAACTCGCCGGCCTTGATCGCGTGTGGTTCTGGCAACAGATGGACATGCCCAAGATCGCTGGGCGCGGTTTGCTTTGTTTCGAGTTCATCGAAATACACATAGCCCAGCGGTTTGCCATCTGGCCCATTCGGTAGGGCAGGTACGCCGCGATAGTCCATTACCTCCAACACCTTGCAATAGCCGCCGGACCGCTTCTCTCCGACTTTGAGCGTTGCGCCGCGCGGTAGTACACCAATGATGGCCCCGTTGCGGTTGCCTTCTTTGCGCACGCGCAAACCTTGATGGCTGAGTGTTAAGGCCGGCTCGGTGTCCTGGGCTTTATCCGCCACGGTATTGCCGGTCAGTTCAGCGGTATACACCCAGCCAGTCGCGCCAGCCGGCAAGGCAGGAACTGCTGCGCCTTCATCGACGCTGAGTAACTGCTTGAATTGAGGCTTTATGCTGTGAGCTTCACCCAGGGTCACTTTGCAGCCTTTAGGGAGCAAGGCGAGTACCCCGGTCATGCCATCGTCGTGCAATGCACGCACGCGCAAGCCTGACAGTGGGTCGTCTGAGGTGTGCTTCACCGAGTACTGGCTCGGTGCGAGGAACACTGGCGGTTTGGGGGCCGTCGCAGCCTGGTAGCCGGCCCAATCGAGTAGGTGCATATACAGGCTGTAGAAGGTCAAGGCCTCGGGCGCGGGCGCCGAATCTCCGGGGGCGGCAGCGGCAGGAGGTGTCGCCGCCGCGGGAGACGCGGCTGCATCGCCGGTCGCGGGGGTTGTCGTGGGCGGCATCGCTGGTAGTTCCAAGCGGTGTTTGACCAGCACGAATCCCGTCGAAAATTTGGCCCCGAGCGGTTCGGGGCCGTTACCGGGGACTATGGCCCCGTATAGAGTCTCGGGGTATCTCTCATCGATTCGATAGGCGATGACCTCGCCATCGGCGATGCAGCGGACCTCGCTCTGATTCAGCAGTGCTCCGGTGCCTTGGTCGAAATGCACGCCGCCGTGCCAGAGGCCATTGGCGCCTAGGGGGTAGAAGCCGCTGCGGGCCTTGGCCAGGGCGTCGTAATACAGCTGCGGGTCGGTGACCTCTTGGCTGGCCTCGCCAGCGGTCTTGAAGGGAAACGCCCAGTTCTCAACTTTGGTGGTGTCGCTCATGGTTTCTTACCTGGTCCTAATCCTTGGTGGCCGGGAGGCCGGTTGTCCTTGTCAGCCGGAGAAATTGAGCATGCGCTTGGGCTTCTTCTTGGTCTGTTCGAGCCGGTTGAGCAGGGCCTCGTCCAGCAGGTTGCCCGCCTGGTCGCTGTCCGCCGCCCCCGGCAGTACCGGTGGTTTGATCTTGATGCCCGAGCCCTTGCCCGGCGCGCCGCCGGCGTTGAGTTTGGCCAGGGGGCCGGAGAGCGTGATGCCGCCGGGGTCGAGTTTGATGAAGCTGCCGCCGGCCTTGAGGGTCAGCTCGGTGCCGGCCTCGATGACCATCTTCTGCCCGGCCTTGAGGTGGATTTCCTTGCCGGCCTTGGTCAGTTGCGCGCTGCCGAGCTTGATGTGCTGGTTCTGGCCGACCGTGAGGTGGTCGTCGGGTTTGACCTGGACCTTGCGGTCGGCGTGCACCGTGAGGTGTTCCTCGGCCTGCAGTTCGGTGTAGCTGTTGGCCTCGACGGTGTCGTGGCGCTCGTTGCCGACGCGGATGCGCTGGTCGTGTTCGATGTTCTCGTCCCAGTCCTTCTGGGCGTGCAGGTAGATCTGTTCGGCGCCCTTGCGGTCCTCGATGCGCAGTTCGTTGTAGCCGCCGCCACCCGGGCTGCTCAGGGTCTTGAACACCGTGCGGGTCTTGTTCGCCGGCAGGTCGTAGGGCACCTGGTGTTCCTTGTGGTACAGGCAGCCGGTGACCAGGGGCTGGTCTGGGTCGCCTTCGAGGAAGGTGACCAACACCTCCATGCCGATGCGCGGGATGGCGATGCCGCCGTAGCGGTCGCCGGCCCAACTGCTCGCCACCCGTAGCCAGCAGCTGGTGGTGTCGTCGGCCTGGCCGTGGCGGTCCCAGTGGAATTGCACCTTGATTCGGCCGTATTCGTCGCAGTGGATCTCCTCGCCGGCTGGCCCGGTGACCACCGCGCTCTGGCTGCCGAGCACGCGCGGCTTGGGGTGGACCAGCGGCGGGCGGAAGGGCACGTCCCAGGGGGTGGCGGTGAAGCGGTTGCGGTAGCCCTGAGTGAAACCATCAGCGATGTGCACGTCGTGGGTCACCGACTCTTCCAGCACCTGGGGCTGCTTGCCTTCGTGGTGGATTTCGCTGAGCAGCCACAGGTCGTTCCATTCCCGGCGCGGGTGGTCGGAGATTTCCAGCAGGTGGCCGCTGAGCAGCCTGGGCTGGTCGCTGTGGCCTTCGGCCAGGCGGTAGTCGGCGCGGTGGCGCTCGAGCATGCGCTGGCTCAGGTGCTTGCCGCGCTTGCGGTCGCTGAAGCGGCCTGGGTAGTCGTAGTCCTCCAGGTCCGGCAGCGGCTTGGCTTCGGCGTCGCGGGGCGCCTGGTAGGCGGCCTCCATCAGCAGGCGCGGCTGCTCGAAGTCGTAGTCGCGGCGAGTGGTGCGGCTGGTGCGGGTTTCCAGGCGTACCCGCAGGCGCTTGATCACCGGCTCATCGGCGGTCATGCCGTTGTCCTGCAGGTAGGCCGTGGGCTGGCCGAGCTTGGCGAAGGCGCTCTGGTCGTCGCCGAACACCAGCACGTGACCCTGGGGGCCGTGCTCGAAGTGGTAATGGATGCCTTCCTCCTCGCACAGACGCTGGACGAAGTGCAGGTCGCTCTCGTCGTACTGCACGCAGTAGTCGCGCTCGGGGTAGACAGTGGGGCCGAGCTGGAAGCGGTAGGCATCGGCGAGGATGCCGTGCTCCTCCAGCACGGTGGCGACGATCTGCGGCACCGTGAGGTGCTGGAAGATGCGCTGGTTGTGGCGATGGGCCAGGTAGGCCAGCTGCGGCACCAGGCTCAGGCGGTAGCGGGTCAGGCGCTTGCCGGATTCGCCCTGGGCCACGCGGTAGACCTGGCCGTGGATGCCCGGGCCGCCGGGGGCGAAGGCGAGGAAGGCGCGCTGGTGCAGCAGGCTCTGCAGGTCGAGGTCGGGGCGCTCGCTGACCAGCTCCAGCTCGAAGCGATAGGGCTGGCTGATCGCCTCGCGACCGCTGAAGGCGAGCACCTGCAGGTCGTGCTCGACGCCTTCGATGCTCAGGCTGAAATGGCTTTCATTGGCCGGATTGAACATTGCGATTTCCTTGTGCAGAACTCATCCATTGATGCCGTCAGCGCGCCCGGCGCAGCCAGCGTTGCAGGCGCGTCGGCGGTGGCGTGCGAAACGCCTCCAGCAGCTCGGCGCAGCCGATGTTGCGTTGTGCCTCGTCGAACGCCAGGGCCGTGCGCAGGGCGTGCCAGCAGTGCGCCGGCAGCTGGGGCGGCCGTTGCAGTTCGTGGTCCAGGCGCATGGCCTTGGCCTGCTTGGCGCTGAGGCGGCGGAAGGGGTGGCGACCGCTGCTCAGCTCGTACAGCACGCAGGCCAGGGCATAGACATCGGCGGTGGCGGACAGCGGCGCGCCGTCGAGCAGCTCCAGCGCGGCGTAGCGTGGCGTCCAGGCGGCGAAGCGGCTGCGGCACAGGCGCGGCAGGCCGGGCAGCAGGCCCTCCAGCGGCTGGCCGAGACCATAGTCGAACAGGCGCAGGCCGTCGGCGGCGAGCATCACATTGCTGGGCTTGAGGTCGCCGTGCAGTACGCCCTGGTCGTGGGAATAGCTCAGGGCCTCGAGCAGGGCGATGGCGATCTCGCGCAGCTCCGGCCAGGCCAGGCCGTCGGGTCGCTCGCCGAGCAGTTGGTCGAGGGTCGGGCCCTTGAGCAGTTCCAGGGTGAGGAAGGCGCGCTGGCTCGGCAGGTCCACCTCGAAGCCGAACAGGCGCACCACGTGGCGGTGGTTGAGCCGCGCGGTGAGGGCGAACTCGCTGTACAGCAGGGTGTTGGCGTCCGGGTACTCGGCGAAGTCGTCGCTCAGGGTCTTCAGCGCCAAATAGGGCTCGGGGTCGCCGAACTGTTCGCGCAGCAGGTCGCGGGCGCGGTACACCGCACCCATGCCGCCGACGCCGAGCAGGCGTTCGATGCGGTAGCGCCCGCCCAGCACCTCCGGCAGCTCGCCGAGCCGTGCGGGCGCGTGGGCGGGGTCCGGCTGCGCCTGGGCCGCGGTGGCGGCCAGGGCGAAGTAGGTCAGGTCGCTGGCCTCGCCATCAGGCAGCGAGGGCGGCTCCAGCACGGGCTCGTTCATCCTCGCCTCCTCATCGACGCACCACCACGGCGCTCAGGTTGTCCCGCGCCGGGCCGTCGAGGGCTTGCTGGAACAGCCGGTTCATCGCCAGTTGCGGCGAGGGCAGGTTGAGGGCGGCGCCCAGCTCGTCGGCGGCCAGGCCTTGGTACAGGCCGTCGCTGCACAGCAGGAAGGCATCGCCGGGCAGCACGTCCAGTTCGAGGATCTCCAGTTGCAACGCCTCGCTGGCGCCGATGGCGCGGGTCAGGGCATGGGCCGCGGGGTGCCGGGCGGCGTCCTGCGGGGCCAGGCCCTGTTCGTCGATCAATTGCTGGCGCAGCGAGTGGTCGCGGCTGAGCTGATACAGACGGCTGCCGCGCCATAGATAGCAGCGGCTGTCGCCGGCCCACACGCAGGCGGCGCGCTCGCCCTCGATCAGCAGGGCGACCACGGTGCTGCCGATCACCGTATCCGGGCGCTCGGCGGTCACCGTCAACGCCTGGCTGAGGTGCCGGTTGAGCCCGTGCAGGCACTGGCGCAGCTGCCCCAGGCGCTGCTGCAGATCGTCGGCGGCGGGCAACTCGGCCAGCTGCTCGACGATCAGGCGGCTGGCCAGGGCGCCGTTCTGGTGCCCGCCCATGCCGTCGGCGACCGCCCACAGGCCCTGCTCCGGCAGGGCCAGGAAGGCGTCCTCGTTGCGCGCGCGCACCTTGCCGGTGTCGGTGCGCGCGGCGCTGCGCCAGCGGCGCGTGGCGACTGCCGGCATCAGAGCGTCGCCGGCAGCTTGAAGCTGCGCAGCAGGCCGAGGTCGAAGGGGTTCGGCGAGCGCTGGCTGTGCAGCAGGTAGTTGGCGCGCAGGCCGCCCAGATCGGCTTTGAGCATCAGCACGTCGCGACCGCTGTGGTAGTCCACCTTCATCAGGTCGAGCAGGCGGAACAGCGACCAGGGGCCGGTGTTCTTCTCGATGCCCACGCGGCGCCCGCCGAGCTCCTCGACCACCAGGCTGGTGCGGCCTTCGTCGGCCTCGGCCGGCCAGCTGAAGGCGGTCTGCACGATGGGCCCGTGGCGGTATTCCAGCTGGCGGCTGCCGAAGCGGAAGTCGGCGCGGCTGAGGCTGGAATCCAGCGAGTAGGGCTCGAGCTTGAACAGCACCTTGGGCTCGTTGGGGTCTTCGGCGAAGAAGCTGCGGCGGATGGTCTGCGCGTGGCTCATCTGCAGCAGGAATTCGCGCGACAGCGGCAGGCCGCGGCCATCGACCTGGCGCAGGCGGTACTGGCCGGCGCTGCCGCTGACGAAGGGCTTGAGGTAGCCGTCGAAGAAGCGCTGGGCGATGCCCTGGCCCTTGAAGAACTCGCGGAAATCGGCGATCGCCACGTCGCTCTCGCTGTGCGCGCTGAACGGGTAACGCTGCTTCAGGGAGCCGTCGTAGGCGGCGTACAGCTCGTTCTGGTAGCGCTGGTTGAGGTAGTGGTAGGCGTCATTGAGCACCAGCATCCAGCTGTCCTCGGCGAGCAGGGCCAGCCAGTTGCCGATCGGCTGCGGCAGCCGGGCGGCGCTGCTGCGCAGCTGGTTGATGGCGTCGCGGCGGCCGCTCATGCGCGCCTTGGCCAGCTCGAAGGCGGCCTGTTCCGGCGCGCTGGAGTGGGCCAGGCCGGCCAGCTGCAGCTGCAAGGCGTCCAGGGCCTGCAGGCTGCCGGCCAGTTCGGCGCCGGCGCCGCCGTTGTCGTCGAGCAGGCGGTGCAGCGGCTCGAAGCGCCGCTCCAGGGTCTTGCGCGCGGTGTCCGGCAGGTTCTTGACCAGGGCCTCCTGGGTCTTCTGCGCGGCGGCGCTGGCCAGCTTGGCGGCCTTGCCCAGCTTGCCCTTGGCACCCTTGAGCCCTTCGGCGGCCGCGCCGGCATCGTTGGCGGCTTCGGCCAGGCCCTTGAAGCGGGTGTTGTCGCGCACCTCCACCAGCAGTTGCAGCAGCGGCGAGTTGGCGGCGGTCAGCCCGGCCAGCTGCAGGGCGCCCTGGTTGGCGCTGGCCAGCGGCTCCAGACTCAGCTGGGCCAGGGCTTCGCCCCAGTAGTTGGCGTAGTCGCGGAAGTACAGCTGCTCCATCTCCACCAGCAGGCGGCCGAGGTCGTTGCTGCTCAGGCTGTCGCCCTCGCCGAGTACCCAGTTGTCGCGCAGGATGTCGCGCACCAGGTCGCCGCCCTGGGCGACGAACAGTTTCTGGTAGCCGGCCTGGGTGTAGAAGCCGGGGATGGCATAGTCGCTGCCGACGAACAGTCCGGCCTGGGGCCCGAGCTTCTGGCTCAGGCGGTAGTCCGGCAGGATGCGGGCCTGCTCGCGGAGCATGCGGTAGACCACCGCCGCCAGCGACTCGCTGCGCAGCACCTGGCGCGCCTGGGCCACCAGCGGCGCGTTCAGCGCGTAGGGGGCGAAGGGTTCGGCCAGCAGGCGCTCGAAGTGCTGGCTGAGGCCCTGCTGGGCGGCGCTGTTGCCGGCGTAGCGCAGCGACCAGTCGGCCGCCAGCCACTCCTGCAGAAAGGCGGCATCGCGGCGTTCTTCCAGGTTGAGCATCAGGTAGGCGCGCAGGCTGTTGAGCAGGCGTTCGCGGTCGTTCAGGTTGGCGCGGATCTGCGCCTCCAGCTGGCGGGCGACCCGGGGCAGCAGCAGGGTCTCCAGCTCGCCGCGGTAGGCGCGCTGCAGGGTCGGCTCGACCGCTTCGCCCTGGTACAGGCCGCCGCGTTGCAGGAGGGACAGCTCGTCGCGCGGCGGGAACACCCGAGTGGCGGCGTGGCTGCTGTCCAGCGCCTCGAGGGTGCGCAGGGCGTCGTCCTGGGCGGCGACGGCGCCGTGCTGACGGGTCAGCTGCTGGGCGATTTCGCGCAGCTGTTCCAGGCGCCCGTGGTTGCTGGAGAAACCGCTGGCCCAGAGCACGCCGAACAGCGCCAGCACGGCGAAGGCGCAGGCGTACATGGCGCGCTGGCCCCAGTCGATGCGGCGCACCTCCTTCTGGTCCAGGCCGGCCAGCTCGGCCTCGGGGAAGATCACCCGGTCGAGCAGCTGGTGGATGAAGCGCGCGCGGCCGCTGCGGAAGGTCGGCAGGGCGCTGCTGGCCAGGCCCAGGTTGCGGCCGATGCCGCTGGTGCTCGGGTCGAGCGCGTCGCTCAGTTGCGGCGCGCTGGTCAGGTAGAAGCCGCGCAGCTGGCTGGCGCGCTGGTAGCGGTTGCCGCTGAAGGCCAGCTCGACGAACAGGCACAGGCGCTCGCCGATCTGCCCGAGCTGGTGGGGGAAGTCGAGGATGCGCCCGCGGCGCTGGGTGTCGCGCTCCTGGTGCATGCGCAGAATGACCTGGCTGTTGAGGCGGCGCAGCAGTTCTTCGAACTCCTGGCGCACCACGGCGACGTCGGTGGCGTCCTGCTCCTTGCGGAAGCTGGCGCCGAGCACCTGCTCGCTCTCCTCGCGCGACAGCTGGTCGAAGAACTCGTCGAAGCCGAGCACCTTGTCGGCCTTGCTCAGCACCAGGTAGACCGGCACGTTGGCGCCCAGGCGCTGGTGGATCTCGTGCAGGCGCTGGCGGGTCTGCCGCGCCAGGTTCTCCAGCTCGACTTCGCTGCCGCCCTGCAGTTGCTCGACCGGGATGTTCACCAGCACGCCGTTGAGCGGCCGTGCGCGGCGCTTGCGCAGCAGGCCGAGCAGGCAGTCCCAGGCGCGCCCGTCGACCTGCGGGTCGGGCTGGCTCAGGTAGCGGCCGCAGGTGTCGATCAGCACCGCGTGGTCGGCGAAGTACCAGTCGGCGTAGCGGGTGCCGGAGACGTCCTTGGTCAGGCGCTGGTTCTCACCGCGGTTGAGCGGGAAGTCCAGGCCGGAGAAGTCCAGCAGGCTGGTCTTGCCGCTGCCCTGGGGGCCGAGCAGCAGGTACCAGGGCAGTTCGTTGCGCCACTTCTCGCTGCGTCCGCGGTACAGGCTGGAGCGCTTGAGGGTGCGCAGGGCGTCCTTGAAACGGTTGCGCAGCTCGAGCTGCTCCTCGTCGATCAGGCCCTCGCGGCGTAGGCGCTCCTGGGCCTCGGCGTCGTCCTCCTCGGCCTTCTTGCGCGCCGTGGCCTTCCAGCTGGCGAAGACCATGGCCAGGCCCCACAGCAGGAACAGCAGGCTGATGCTCAGCAGGCGGCTGCTGGCCGATTCCCAGAACCTGTAGTCATCGACCGCCAGCAGCGGACCGACGAACCACACCAGCAGGGCCAGGAGCAGCACCAGGCACAGGCTCCAGACCCAGGTCTTGCGGAAAAATGCGGCTAATTTGCCGAAAAAACTCTTCATTTCAGGTCATCCATGAGTGCACCCGCGGACGGGTCGAGTTGCTCGTACGGCTGCAGAACGGTCGCGCGCTGCTCGCCCAGGACCCAGGCGAAGCCGGCATAGGTCACCCCCAGGCAGGCCAGGGTGAACAGCGCCACCAGCCACCAGGGGACGATGCGCACCAGGCGTCGGCGGGTGTCCTTGAGGCCCTGCCAGTGCGGCGAGATCTCCCGCGGCACGTCGCCGCGCATCTGGCGGATCTGCCGGTACAGGCTGTCGCGCACCGCCTCCAGCTCGAGCATGCCGCGCGGCAGCACGCGGTACTTGCCCTCGAACCCGAGCGACAGGCACAGGTACATGAGTTCGAGCATCGGCAGGTGCTTGACCGGGTTGCGCGACAGGCGTTCGAGCAGCTGGAAGAACTTCTCGCCGCCGAAGGTCTCGTTGTGGAAGGAGGACAGCAGGCTCATCTGCGACCACTCGCTCTCGTTGCCCCAGGGCGTGGTCACCACCGCCTCGTCGACCACGGTGCACAGCACGTAGCGCGCGGCCATCACCTGGCTGCTCTCGGCGCCGTCGTGCAGGGCGCGGTGTTCGAACAGCTTGATCGCGCCCGACAGGCGCTGGTGCAGGCCGTGCAGCTCCTCGGTCTCGAAGCTGTGCTTGAGCCGCACCACCTCCGAGAGCAGCGCGGAGGCCGCGGCCACCAGGGGGTTGAGGCTGATGTTGAAGCTCTCCGCCGGGCGCAGGCGCGCGGCGTAGATCATCCGCTCCTCCAGCTGCTCGAATTTCGGCGCCGCGGCGAAGTCGGTCAGCGGGCTGTGTGCCGGGGCATCGCCCTGGCGATTGAGGATGACGGTCTTGTCGTCCTGGCCGTATTCCATGTCCTTGGTCGTCATATCAGTTCCTGATCGCCCAGAATTTCAGCTCAAGCCCGGAGAACTCGCCGGACACGTGGAAGGCGAAGCCGCCGGAGCTTTCCAGCTGCGCCAGGTCCTCGGAGCCGAGCTCCAAGGCGAAGTAGGTCTTGCCGGAGTGGAAGGGAATCTGCCGTGGCGCCACCGGCAGCGGTTTGACCTTGATCCCCGGCAGGTGCAGGTTGACCAGCTGGCGGATGCGCTCCACCGGGCCGACCTTGAGGTGCGCCGGCAGGCGCTGGCGCAGTTCTTCGGAGTCGCACTGGGCGCTGGCGGCGAGGACGAAGGCGGAGGTGCCGAGCAGCTTGTGGTCGTGCAGCGGCGACACCTGGATGCCGTACTGGCGCTGTTGCAGCAGCAGCTCGATGGCGTGCTGTTCCAGCACCATCGACAGCACCTGGCGGATCGCGTCCATCAGCTTGCGGAAGCTCAAGCCCTGGTCGCTGTGCTGGTAGCGGCTGTCCAGGCGCGGGCGCTTGGTCTCGCTGGAGAAGGTCGCCAGCTCGCCGAGCAGGCCCAGCAGCTCGCGGTAGATCTGCTCCGGGTGCACCTGCTCGATGCCCAGGTAGTGACGCAGTACCGGCTCGAAGCGGTTGATCAACTGCAGCATCATGAAGTCGCCGACCTCGGCGCCGCCGACCTTGCCGGTGGCGCGGATGCGCTCGGCGAGGATGTCGCCGCGGTGGCCGAGCATGCTGATCACCTCCTTGAGGCAGGAGAGCAGGTAGCCGGAGGCCTGGAAGTTGACGTAGGTGGGGATGAACTCCGGATCGAGGCTGATCACCCCGTCCGGGGTGGTGTCGAGCACGTCGCACAGCTTGAGCTTGACGTAGGCCTGGTCGCTCTGCTGCTCGCCGAGCAGCAGGCGGAAATCCGGGCGGCCGCAGCTGACCTGGCTGGAGGCGTTGTCGCCGGCGTTGGAGTCGGCCACTTCCTCGTCGAAGGCGGTGTAGCGCGCCAGCACGTCCTGCTGCTCGGGGCGGCGGCTCTCGATGTGGTTGCCGGTGACCAGCGGCAGCGCCAGGTACACCGGCACGTTGCTGGTGTTCGGCGGCACGTCCAGGGCCAGCGGCTCGCGCTCGGCGCCGATGTCGAACAGGCTGCCGTCGGGCAGCACGCCGCTGGCCTTGCTCACCACCAGCTTGCCCATGTTGAGGAACTGGCGGTCGATCTCCAGCTCGAAGAAGCCCCAGGCGTAGCTGGCCAGCTTCTGGGTGCGGGTCTTCAGTTGATGCTCGTAGTAACGGTCGCTTTGCTGGAAGTGCTGCGGGCGCAGCAGCATGCCTTCCTGCCAGACCACCTTGTGCATGGTCATGGCTTATTCCTCGTCCTTGGCGTCGTCGGGCGTCTGGATGCCCTGGGCATCCAGGGTCAGGGCGACCTGGTTGCGCGCCTGCGCCTGCAGCGGGATGACGTAGCGCCAGCTGGTCTCCGGCAGGTCGCGGTAGGCCGCGAGCACGCCGACGTAGCGGCTGCCCTCCTGCACGAACAGCTTCAGCCGACGGGTCTCGCCGGGGCGCAGTTCCAGCTCCTCCTGGGTCACCAGATCCGGCGCCAGGGCCTTCTTCGGCCGCTGGTAGAGGGAGAAGAAATCGGCGTTCGCGAAGGCCACCGGGTGCTTGAGTTCGATCAGGCGCAGGACGATGGGCGAGGGCCGGCCATTGAGGTCCGGGTTGAGCTGGTCGCTGCCGCTGAGCTCGAGGTCGAGCTTGGTCATCGTCGAGTAGGGCGACAGCGCCGAGCAGCCGGCCAGGGCCAGCAGGCTGGCGAGCAGGGCGAAAAGGGGTAAGCGGAGCATGGGGGTCATCCTTGAGCGTCGGTGTTGAGGGTGGCGATCAGGCGCACCTGTTCTTCGTAGGCCTGGGCGAAATCGCGGGCGAACAGGCGCTCGCTCCAGTCGTCGTTCTGTTGCAGGGCACCGTGCAGGCGGCGATAGGCGCGCCAGCGGCTGCCGGCGGTGGCGATCAGCGGCTTGCGCCCCTCGCGCTCGAAGCGTAGCGCCAGTTGCTCCGGCGACAGCTGCTCGAACAGGCCCTTGACCGCCGCGCGGCTGGCGGCCAGCAGCGCCACCTGGTGTGCCTGCAGGTCGCGGAAGCCGCGGTTGATCGCCTGCTCGGCAGGCAGCTGGCCGGCCTTGCCGCCGCGCAGCAGGGCGTGCAGCGCTTCGCTGGCATCGCCGCTGTGCTTGAGCGGGTTGTTGCCGGCGCTCTGCACCGTGGTCAGGGCCAGGCGCATCTCGTTCTTCAGCTCGCTGCGGGTGCGCAGGCTCTGCTGCAGGCTGCCGACGCTCTGCTTGAGCAGCTTGGCGGCGTTCAGCGCCAGGGCCTCGCGGGCGTCTTCGTCGAGGTCGTCGAGGCGCACCCCGAGGGCCTCGCCGAACTGCTCCCAGAAACTCGGCGGCAGGCGCTGCGGCTCGGGGGCGGGTTTGGGCTGCGGCGCCGGGGTGGGCATCACCAACTCGGGCACCCGCAGGTTCTCCTCGTCGATCTGCGCGTAGTCGCGCTGCTGCGCCTGCACCGTGTGCGGGCGGATGATCGCGGTGAGGTCGTCGGCCTCGGCGTACACCCGTTCCTGCTGCTCCAGGGCGGTGAGCGGGTCGAGGTCGAGGAAGGCATCGTCGGGAATGATGCTGCCGGCCGGCTGCGGGCGGCCGATATCGCCCTCGAACAGCGCCGGGTCGCGGATCAGCCGCGCGCGAATCTCGAAGTCGCCCAGGCAGTACACGCTGCCGTGCTCGACGCGCTGCGGCTCGCCCTTGCGCAGGCTGGCGCCGCTGTCCTTGAGCTGCACGCCGTTGCTGCTGGTGTCGGTCAGGTAGAAGGCGCCGTCACGGTAGCTCACCTCGGCATGACGGCCGGAGAGCACGCGCTTGCGATCGGGGATCACCCAGTCGCAGTCCTCCGCCCGGCCGATGACGCCGCCGGCCTGCTTGAAGGTTTTGGTGGTCATTAGACCTGGCACGAACTGCTGTGCACTGACCACATCGAAGACCAGTTCCATGGTGTATTGCTCCTAGCGGTCAGTTGCCGCGGGTTTCGGCTTGCGGGTCGCCCAGGGGGCGGTAGTCGTCGTCGCTGAACTTGTAGTTGCCGCTGCAGCCGGCGAGGCACAGGGCCAGGGCGAGCAGGGCGGCGGGGTAGTAACGGTGCAGCATCGAAGAGGCTCCTTGCGGTTCGAATGGGGTCGGGTCGGAGGTCAGGCGCGGCATCAGCTGGCCTGCTCCGGCAGGTTGGGGAAGATGCGCCGCGTGCCGGACTTTTCCGGGGTGTGCGGCAGTTGCTCGACACCCAGCGGGTAGCGGAAGGCCGAGGTGTGGATATAGGGCGGGTCGAGCGCCTCGATAGCCGCCAAGGCACTGGCATGCCCCGCCGTGTCGAAGGACAGCTCGGCATAGGGCTTGAGGTCGTCGGGGATGCGGTGCAGCTCGTCGTCCGGCAGCTCGAGAAGCGGCACCTGACGCGACAGCGCCTCCTGGTGCATGCGGTGCAGGCCCAGGTGAGCCAGCTGGGGGCGGGTGTGGCGTTCGTCGATCAGATAGACGGTGTTGCCGCGCACCTCGCACGTCCAGCCATTGGCCGCCGCCTTGGCGCGGGCTTGGGCGATAAACGCATGCTTCTGCGCCCGCTCCTTGGGGTCGAAGCCGCTGAGGCTGTAGCGCTCGCGAACCACGCGCTCGATATTCGCCGAGTCCCGGGCGGGGTCGGCGTAGCCGCCGCCGATATCCGAATGCACGCCCACGCCCGTCAGTTCGACGAAGTGCGAGGGTGCGGCAGCGCCATTCTTCACCGAGGTCAGTGGGAACTTCTCGCGCACCTCCTGGCCGGCGACCAGGTGATAGACATATTGGGCGGACTCGGCCTTCAGGTTGAGGTTGAAGTTGCCCTCATCGTCGTTGCCCGGCCAGTAGAAGGAGCCGACGCTGTCGTACAGGCCAACGAAGCGCACCCGAGTCTTCACCGTGCTGCGCGGGTACACATCCACCACACGGCGTGGCGGGCCTTTGCGGCCGCCCTGGTGTTGGCTATAGGGCTTGCGGGCCATCAATAGATTGGGGTTGAGCTTGACGTCCCAGAGCGAAACGGTTTCTTTCTTGCCGTTAAAATCAGGCAGGCCATGCCTGATCATATTGACGAAGTGCCGCGCTAGAGCAGCGCCTCGACTAAAGCCGAATACGTCGAATACAATTTCGCCGACGCTCTGTGGGAGTTTCTTTAAGACTAAATCATGTAGTCTGGTCCTGGCTTCGTGTAACCGGGCTTCTCCACCTGTTGACCCAATGCCAAAGCCAAGACCCAGTAAACTGTCATCTTTCGATTCAAGAGTGCCGATTCCTTGTGTGTAAATGAGGAACTTGGTTTCGTTATCTTGATCATATAAATCTGAAAGCTTTGCAATATTCGTAAGCGCGCGCGTCGAGCTTTTTCTGTCATTCTCTTTGTTGTTGCCAGTTCCGTCGAAAAATATACCGACAATTATTTGCGGGATTTCGCAGCAAAGCGCTCCGTCGTCTTGGCCTGCTGAAATTTTCTTGCTTGTTTCAAAGGCGTTGTTAATAGCTGAAAGGCTCATGGCATTATCCCTTTTATTGGTGCAATGTCGCCCCTGCGTATCAATTGCTTGGTTATCGGGAGGTATATATTAGGATCGCCGCTAACAGGCGCGCCCTGGCCTGATGCAATTTCTCTGGATTTATTGTTTTTCCCGCACTCATAGATGTAGCTGCAAGAGCTTTCGATTGAGACCTTAATCTTCCCGTCTGGTGAAAAGCCAAATATAATGGCAGGCTCTGATGTGTTTTCCCCGAATGCCGTCGCGAATTCCGAAATTGTTTCAAAGAGATTTTCTGGGAAAATGATTTCCGCTTGATAGTATTTCTGTTCTTCATATGAGAACCATCGTGCGTATGCGCTTCGTGGGACAATCTGTTCCCCGGCTAGAATATGTATTTTTCCACCAGTAGGTAGGCTACGGGGGTCATTTGGGTTTTTCCATCCGCCACCGAGGACCCCGCCTCCTGAGCTATGCATCTGTTGATCGCCACTCTTGAGTAGCACCTCTTGAACATGTACATATGCACTTGATCCGAAAACCAAATCATACTCTGCCATTTTCTGATTGTTGCTGGACGAGTGACTGGCGCAACTAGTGATTGATGATATTAAAAATAGTGTGGCCAGAAGTTTAATTAGATACATGCTTCCTGTCCCTCGTCCGCGTGGAGGCTTTCGCTATTTTTGTAGTGTGTTGCTGTTATTGTCGATCTCATCGAAAATACCGGTAGCCACTTGTGACGCAGGGAGCCATCATTAGCGCCAAATGATGTTTTCTTGCTGATATCCATGGCAAAATTCGTTGTAAGC
The DNA here is from genome assembly GCF_051904775.1 of Pseudomonas sp. MBLB4123. Lineage (NCBI taxonomy): Bacteria > Pseudomonadati > Pseudomonadota > Gammaproteobacteria > Pseudomonadales > Pseudomonadaceae > Pseudomonas > Pseudomonas sp. MBLB4123. Next base: position 3,258,706 of record NZ_CP196711.1, on the reverse strand, counting down.
TTATCCATAAGTTACTCCTCGATGCCGGGAATTGGCTTGAGTCTTCCTTGTTTGACAAGTTGTTTGGTGATTGGCAGGTAGACCTTTGTGTCGCCCGGTATTTCGCTGCCTTTTCCGGATGCGATGGTTACTTTTTTCTCGCTTTTACCACATTCATATTGGTATGAGCATGAGGTGGAGAGAACGGATTTTATCTCGCCGTTTTGTCCAAAACCAAAAATGATGGTTGGCCTGTAAGTGTTTTTACCAAATGCTGTTTTGTACTCTTCGAAGAGCTCTGGGAGGTTGGGTATAAATTTTATGTCTGCTTCATAGAATTTCTGGTTGCGGTAGGAAAACCACACTGCCCGAGCGCTAGTAGGAACGATGTTTTCTCCGATTAGAATGTGAAACTTACCTCCGTCCGGCATGCTGTCTGGGTCATCAGGGTTCCAGAATCCTCCACCGAGAAAGCCACCTCCAGAGCTGATCAGTTCCTCATGTCCATTGCTCAAAACAAGCTCTTTCGTATCAACAGGAGCATTCGAGCTAAAGCCTAGGCCATAGTCCGCCCGGACTGAAGAATTGCTGTTCGCATGGCTTGTGCAGCCAGCAATTGTCAAGATAAAAATTATGGTCGATAGAAGTCTTATGGGGCTCATGGTGTTATCCCTTAGATTGGCTCAATGTCGCCCCTGCGGATTAATTGCTTAGTTATTGGCATGTAGGCGTTTGAGTCGCCTTCAACCTCCTGGCCGACGCCTGATGCAATTTTTACTAATTTGCGATTTTTTCCGCAAACATAGATATAGCTGCAGGATGTTTTGAGAGTTGCGGCTATCTCACCGTCAACGCCAAGACCCAAAATAATTGTCGGTTCTGAGGTGTTCTCTCCATAAGCCTGTGAGAACTCACTAAATAGTCTTGGGAGCGATGTGGTGACATCAATGTTGGCTGCATAGAATTTTTGATTCTTGTAAGAGAACCAGCGGGCGTAAATTATTTTCGGCAAAATATCTTGGCCGGTTCTTCCATAAATCGCACCAGCCTCAGGTAGGCTACTAGGATCGTTGGGATTGCTCCAACCTTTGCCTAGATAGCCCCCGTTACCGGGGAGGAAATCAATATCCCCACTCTTGAATACGACTTCTATACCTTCCACTGGGCCACTGGAACCAATTGCGTAACCATAATCGGCCATCTCTACTTTGGCGGTGCTGCTGTGGCAACCATTGATTGCAAGTAGTGCAAGAAATGCAATGAATAAGCGTGTTGGGTGGTACTTGACTATTAGTGTATTCATCTGGTGATTCTCTTGAGTTTATTGCTCTAATCGATCATTGCGCCAACAACAGTTCGCTTAACGCTATATCTGGATTTGATTGCTTACGCTCCAGTGCCGCTTGTACCTGTGGTTCCTGCCAAAATTGCTCACCCTGCTCAAGCGCCAGTACCGCGAGAAACAACCTGTCCTGGCGGTCGCTGATGCCGTGTTGCTGCAGACGCTTATCCAGTTGCACTGCCCACTGGTATTGATCCTGAGCGGTCCACTGCGCCAGGGGCTCGGGGTAGTGCTGGTGCAGTTGGCCGAGCAGGCGCGGCACGGCGCTGGCGCGGGCCAGGGCATGTTGCATGTCCGTGTCTATGGCGATTTCCGCGGGCGCCAAGGGCAGCGGTGCTACGTCGCTGGCGGGGCCTGGCAGGTGGCAGTCGCGGGCCTCCAGCGGCGGCCAGGCGGCCCAGGCTTCGCCGGCGCGGATGGCATGGGCGCGCCAGTAGGCGCAGGCCGGGTCTTGCAGGCCGACCATCACCTGCGGGTCGTAGTAGCGCATCAGCGCCAGCTCGCCATCGGCCAGGCGGGCGTCGAGCAGGTGGCGCAGATGTTTGGCCAGCTCTGCCAGCGGGGCCGGGCTGGCGATCAGGATGCCCAGCGGGCGCTGCTCCAGCTGGGCCAGCAATTTCTGCCACAGCACCGGTTCGCCATCCAGGCGCAGCAGCCAGGGGCCCTGTTCGCTCAGTTCGGCGCGCGGGGTTTGCAGGAACAGGCTCTCGGCTTGAGGGTCGGGGTGCGCGGTCCAGATGTGTTGCAGCAGCTTGCTGTCCTGGGCGCCGTCGAGCAGGGCATAGACTGCCTGCTGCTCGTCCGCCGCGCGTTGCTGCCAGTCGCTCAACCAGTTGTGAAACCGCTTCATGGCGCATTACCTGCCATGGCCTGGGCGCGTTTTTCCGCACACTCCTTGCAGAAGGGCACGGCCTGCTCGGCGGCGGTGACCAGGCGTAGCGGGGTCAGGCTGGTGCGCTTCGGCACGGGCGGTACGCTGTTGAGCAGGGCCTGCTGGGTCAGCTCGCCGGCCTTGTCCTTGTCCGCCGCATTGGGGATGACCGGCGGCTTGATCTTGATGCCCGAGCCTGTGCCCGGGCCGCCGCCGGAGTTCAGCTTGATAGTCGCGCCGCTCAGGGTGACGCCGCCGGGGTCGAGCTTGAGGAAGCTGCCGCCGCCGGCTGCGGTGAGTTCCATGCCGGCGTCGATCACCACCTTGCTGCCGGCGTAGTAGTGGATCTCGTTGCCGGCCTCGACGTACTGGCCGCTGCCGACCTTCACGTGCTGCTTCTGGCCGACGCTCAGGTGGTCGTCGCTGCGGGCCTCGACCTTGCGATCGAGGTGGGTGGTGCGGTGTTCCTCGGCCTTGAACTCGCTGTGGCTGTTGGCCTCGACGCTGTCGTGGCGCTGGTGGCCGACGCGGATCTTCTGGTCGTGTTCGATGTTTTCGTCCCAGTCCTTCTGGGCGTGCAGGTAGATCTGTTCCTGGCCCTTGCGGTCCTCGATGCGCAGTTCGTTGTAGCCGCCACCGCCGGGGCTGCTCAGGGTCTTGAACAGGCTGCGGGTCTTGTTCGCGGGCAGGTCGTAGGGCACCAGGTGCTCGGCGTGGTACAGGCAGCCGGTGACCAGTGGCTGGTCGGGGTCGCCTTCGAGGAAGGTCACCAGCACTTCCATGCCGATGCGCGGGATGGCGATGGCGCCGTAGCGGTCGCCCGCCCAGCTGCTGGACACGCGCAGCCAGCAGCTGGTCTTGTCGTCGGCCTGGCCGTGCCTGTCCCAGTGGAACTGCACCTTGACCCGGCCGTACCGGTCGCAGTGGATTTCCTCGCCGGCCGGGCCGGTGACCACGGCGGTTTGGCTGCCCAGCACCTGGGGCTTGGGATGGCGCAGGGCCGGGCGGAAGGCCACGTCCCAGGGGGTGGCGCTGAAGCGGTTGCGGTAGCCCTGGGTAAAGCCGTCACGGGACTCGACGTCGCTGGTCACCGACTCTTCCAGCACCTGGGGCTGCTTGCCCTCGTGATGGATCTCGGTGAGCAGCCACAGCTGGTTCCAGTCCTGGCGCGGATGGTCGCCGAGCTCGAGGAAGTGGCCGCTGACCAGCAGCGGCTGATCGCCTTCGCCCTGGGCCTGCTCGTAGTCGTGGCGGTGACGCTCCAGGGCGCGCTGGCTCAGGTGCCTGCCGCGTTCGCGCTCGACGAAGCGGCCGGGGTAGTCGTAGTCCTCCAGGTCCGGGCTGAATTCGCTGGTGAAGGCGGCCTCCATCAGCAGGCGCGGCTTCTCGAAGTCGTAGTCACGGCGGGTCACCCGGCTGGTGCGGGTTTCCAGGCGCAGGCCGAAGCGCTTGATCACCGGGTCGTCGGCCACCAGGCCGCTGTCTTGCTGGTAAGCGGTGGGGGCCAGCTTGGGGAATACCGTCTGATCGTCGCCGAATACCAGCACATGGCCGTCTGCGCTGTGTTGGAAGTGGTAGTGGATGCCTTCTTCCTCGCACAGGCGCTGGATGAAGTGCAGGTCGCTCTCGTCGTATTGCACGCAGTACTCGCGCTCGGGGTACACCGAGCCGAGCTGGAAGCGGTAGGCGTTGGCCTGGATGCCGTGCTCCTCGAGCACCTGGCCGATAATCTTCTCCACCGTCAGGTGCTGGAAGATGCGCTGGTTGACGCGGTGCGCCAGGTAGGCCAGCTGCGGCCTCAGGCTCAGGTGGTAGCGGGTCAGGCGTTTGCCGGACTCGCCCTGGGCGAAGCGGTAGATGTGCCCGTGGATGCCGTTGCCGGCTGTCGACAGGGCGAGGAAGGCCGGCCGATGCAGCAGGGCTTCCAGGTCGAGGTCGGGGCGTTCGCTGACCAGCTCCACCTCGAAGGCGAAGGGCTGGCTGATGGCCTCGCGGCCGCTGAACTCGAGCACCTGCAAATCCTGGGCGGCGCCGCTGACGTCCAGGCTGAAACGGTGCGACCACAGGCTGGCCGCGGCGCCGGCCGCCCGGCCGATCAGGGCGGTGGTGACCGCGCCAGCCGACACGGCGCTCTTGGGCGGGGCCGGGGTCACGAGGGCGGCCTGGGGTTGCAGCGCGGTGGCGGCAACGTGGGTCGCAGGCTTGGGGTGCAGCAGGAAGTTGCGGCAGAAGACGCAGTGGACCTCGTCGTACTGCAGCCCGTGCTTGGACAGCTCACTGAGGGCATCGCTCAGGGCGATCTTGCTGTTAGCCAGGAACAGCGCCGGGGTCTTGCGGTTGCGCACCGTCAGCACGTCGACCCCCTCCAGCTTCGCCCCGTAGGCGATCGAACCATACTGGTCATCGCTGTACTTGGAGAGCAGATAGTTGCGGGTTTGGTTGCCGGCTTCCTTACGCTCGTAAGGCTGCACTTCGCCGCGCATGACGTTGCCCAAGCCGGGGTCGCTCAGGGTCTTGCCGTCCGGGCCGTAGAACACCAGCGCGGTATCGGCCGGTACGTCCAGGTGCATGCCCGGCACGAAGGCGCCGTGGCTGGTGATGATCAGTTTCCTGCTGGGTTGCCCGGGCGTTTTCTGGAACAGGTAGAAGTGTTCGCCGAGTGCCGTCGCGTTGGCCGGTGTGGGCTTCATGGGCGAACTCCTGCTCGGTTGGGGGCGTGCTGAGCCGCCGCTGCGTCTGCGCGGCGGCAATGGGTCTGCTGGGCTGCATCGAACATGCTCGTCTCCTTAAGCCTTAAACGTCCGCAGGGCTGATACTCAGCCGGTCCATGCGGTACAGCAGGGTGCGCCGGGGCAGGCCCAGCTCGCGGGCGGCCTGGCTCTGGTTGCCGCGGTTCTTGCGCAGGCAGTCGAGCAGCAGGTTGCGCTCGACCCGTTCCAGGCGCTCGCGCAGGTTCAGGGTGTTGTCGACGTTGTCGTCGTCCTGGCGCAGGTTGAAGTGCTCGGGCAGCAGTTCGCCGCCTTCGCACAGCAGCACCGCGCGCTCGACCAGGCCCTTGAGCTCGCGCACGTTGCCGGGGAAGGCGTAGCCGGCCAGCTGCTCCAGGGTGGTGTCGGCCCAGCGGCAGGTCTCGCGCTGGAGGAAGGCGCTGGCCTGGTCGGCGAAGTGTCGGGCCAGGCGCAGGATGTCCTGGTCGCGCTCGCGCAGCGGCGGCAGTTCGATGGGGAAGTGCGACAGGCGATAGAACAGGTCTTCGCGAAAGCGCCCCTCCTCGACCAGGGCACGCAGGTCGCGGTGGGTGGCGGCGACGATGCGCACGTCGACCTTGTGCGTCGAGGTCGAGCCCAGCGGCCGTACCTCGCCTTCCTGCAACACGCGCAGCAGCTTGGCCTGCAGGGCCAGGGGCATGTCGCCGATCTCGTCGAGGAACAGGGTGCCGCCGTCGGCCGCATCGAACAGGCCCTTGCGGTCGCGCTCGGCGCCGGTGAAGGCGCCCTTGCGGTAGCCGAACAGCTCGCTCTCCAGCAGGTTCTCCGGCAGCGAGGCGCAGTTCTGCACGACGAAGGCCTGGCTGCGGCGCAGGCCGCAGTCGTGGATGGCGCGGGCCACCAGCTCCTTGCCGGTGCCGGTCTCGCCGGTCAGCAGCACGCTGACCGGGTTGTGCAGCACCTTGCCGATCAGCTGGTAGACGCCGCGCATGCGCGGGCTGTCGCCGATCAGGCCGTAGCCGCTGGCGCAGGGCGTGGGCGGGCTGGCCAGCGGCTTCTCGCCGCTGGGCGCGCGCAGGCGTTGCAGCAGGTGCAGCTGGGCGATGACGAAGGCGCCGAGCTGGCCGAGGGAGCCGGCGAAGCCCTGCAGGTCGCGCGACAGCTGGCTGGCGCAGAGTAGCAGGCCGCTGACCCGCCGGTGTTCATCCAGCAGCGGCAGGCACAGCAGGCTGCGCCAGGGCTGGGCGGCATCCGGCAGGAAGCCGGTCTGGTGCAGGCTGCGGTCCAGCTCGTGCAGGCTGAGGACCTGGTTCTGGCACAGGCAGAACTGCAGCAGCTGCTCGCCGTCGTAGTCGCTCGGCAGGCTGTCGCGTTCGCGCGGCTGCAGCAGGCCGTCCTGCCACTCGGCGCTCAGGGTCAGGCGGGTATGGGTCGCGTCCAGCAGGTACAGCTGGCTCAGCTCGCAGCTGGCCAGTTGCGCGGCGGCCTCGACCAGGCCGCCGAGCAGGCGCTCGGCGTCCGCCGCCCGGGCCAGGTCGGCGAAGCGTTGCAGCAGCGCCTCGGCATAGCGCAGCGGCTGCGGCACCTGGTCGAACAGGGGCGGTGCCTTAAGCGAATTCACAGACCACCGCTCCTTCGCCATCCAGGGTGGCGTGCACGCGTTGCAGTTGCTCGCCGCGGGCCATGGCGTCGAGCAGGCGGTCGACCACCTGCGGTTGCAGGTGCTGGTCGATCAGGTGGTCGATCAGCCGCGCGCCGCTGTCGCCGTGGCTGCAGCGCTCGGCCAGGTGGGTGACCAGGGCGGCGCAGTGGCTGAACTGCAACTGACGACGGGCCAGGCGTTCGGCGAAACGGGCCAGCTTGAGTTCGACCAGCTCGCCGAGCACCTCGCCCGCCACCGGGTAGTAGGGCACGACGCGCATGCGCCCGAGCAGCGCCGGCTTGAAGTGCTGGCTCAGGGTCGGGCGGATGGCCTGCTCCAGGTCCTCGGCGGCCGGGCGCTGGCCGCCCTGGCAGAGGCCGGCGATGCGCTCGCTGGCCAGGTTGCTGGTCATCAGGATCAGGCAGTTGCGGAAGTTGATCTCACGGCCCTCGCCGTCGTTGGCCACGCCCTTGTCGAAGATCTGGTAGAAGACGTTCATCACCTCGGGGTCGGCCTTCTCCACCTCGTCGAGCAGCACCACCGAGTAGGGCTTCTGGCGTACCGCCTCGGTGAGCATGCCGCCCTCGCCGTAGCCGACGTAGCCGGGCGGTGCGCCGATCAGCCGCGATACCGTGTGCTTCTCCTGGAACTCGGACATGTTGATGGTGGTGAGGAAGCGCTCGCCGCCGTACAGCAGGTCGGCCAGGGCCAGGGCGGTCTCGGTCTTGCCGACGCCACTGGGGCCGACCAGCAGGAACACCCCGACCGGGGCGTCGGCGCGGTTGAGGCCGGCGGCGGTGGCGCGCATGGAGCGGTCCAGGGCTTCGATGGCTTGCTCTTGGCCCCGCAGGCGCCGACGCAGGTCGTCGGCGAAGCTCAGCACCTTGCTGTTGTGCTCGCGGGCCAGCTGGCTCAGTGGCACGCCGGTCCAGTGGCTGATCACCTCGGCGACCAGGCGCGGGCAGACCTCGAAGCTGACCAGGCGCTCGCTGCTCTGGGCCGCGGCCAACTCGAGCTGGACCTCGCGCAGCTGGGCTTCCAGCTGCTCCAGCGCCGGCGGCGCTTCGCCCTCCGCCGGGTCTTGCGGTTCGCCGGTAGCGCTAGGCGCTTGGCGCGCGTGGGCGCACTGCTTGCGCAGGTCGAGCAGGCGTTCGGCCAGCTGGCGTTGCGCGGCCCAGCGGGCCTCGATCTGCTCCAGTTCGGCGCGGGCCTCGCCCAGGCGACTCTCCAGCGCCGCCAGGCCGTCCGCATCGATCGGCAGGCCGGCGTCCAGGTCGCGGCGCAGGGCCTCGCCCTGGCGCTCGCCCTCGGCGATCTCGCCGCGCAGGCGCTCCAGCGCCTCAGGTGCGGCGGCCAGGCTGATGCGCACCCGGGCGCAGGCGGTATCCAGCACGTCCACGGCCTTGTCCGGCAGCTGGCGGCCGGCCAGGTAGCGGGCGGAGAGTTCGGCGGCGGCGACCACGGCGTCGTCGCGCAGGTAGATGCCGTGGCTCTTCTCGTACACCGGGGCCAGGCCGCGGAGGATGGTCACCGCCTTCTCGACGCTCGGCTCGTGCAGCTGCACCGGCTGGAAGCGCCGGGTCAGGGCCGGGTCCTTCTCGAAGTACTTCTTGTACTCGCTCCAGGTGGTGGCGGCGATGGTGCGCAGCTCGCCCCGGGCCAGGGCCGGCTTGAGCAGGTTGGCGGCATCGCCGCTGCCGGCTTGGCCGCCGGCGCCGATCAAGGTGTGCGCCTCGTCGATGAACAGGATGATCGGCTTGGGCGACGCCTTGACCTCGTCGATCACCCCCTGCAGGCGCCGCTCGAACTCGCCTTTGACGCTGGCGCCGGCCTGCAGCAGGCCGAGGTCGAGGCACAGCAGCTCGACGCCCTTGAGCGCATCCGGCACCTCGCCGGCGGCGATGCGCAGGGCCAGGCCTTCGACTATGGCGGTCTTGCCGACGCCGGCCTCGCCGACCACGATCGGATTGCTCTTACGCCGGCGGGCGAGGATGTCGATCATCTGGCGGATCGCCCCGTCGCGGCACAGCACCGGGTCGAGCTTGCCGTCGCGGGCCTGCTGGGTGAAGTTGTGGGTGAAGCGCGCCAGATTCGACTCGCCGCCTGCCGTCGCCTTGCCCGTGGCCGCCTCGGGCTGCTGGGCCAGGGCGAACTCGCGCAGGCGCTCGGCGTTGAGCTTGGCCAACAGCGCCTGGTAGTGGCTGCCGGCATAACGCAGGGGGTTGCGCAGCAGGGCGAGGATCAGTGCGGCCTGCTCGACCTGGCTCTGGCCCAGCTCCAGGTTGGCCACCAGCAGGGCATCCTGCAGCCACTGCACCAGCTCGGCGGAGAACACCGGGTTGCGCGACTCGCTGTGCTCGCCGCGCGGCTGCAGGGCGCTGGCCAGCTCGCCGGCATCCACCTCGGCATCCTGCAGGGCACGGCCGAGCAGACCGTCGGGGCGCTCGAGCAGGCCGAGCAGCAGGTCCTCGACCAGAATCTTGCTGCCGCCGCGCACCACGCAGCGCTCGGCGGCGGCTTCCAGATCGCGTTTGGTAGCGGCGTCCAGGGCCTGTACCAGTTGTTGCAAGTCGACGTTGATCATTTCTCATCTTCCTTAATGGGGGGGCGAGCGCCTGGGTTAATGGCGAGCCGCGTTGCTTCTGTGAGCGTGCCAGGCAAGGCGTGGGACGCAGGCGATGGCCATTCCCTCGGCAAGTCCCACAACGCGGCATGGCGCGCTCACAGAAGCCACCCGTAGGGGCGTGCCCCGCAGACCACAATCCGGCGTTATTCGTCGCTCATTTGGAATCACCAAACTTCTCTCCTCATGCCTTGGCTTGCGGCCTGCGGCGCGACGCCGCGGCCGTCATTAACCCCGGCGCTCGCCCGCTGACTGCCGAGGGTGACCAGACCGTCGGCGCGTTCGCGGCCGAGCCAGCTGGTCCAGCCGAGGCGGCAGGGGTTGCCTTCGCCGATGCGCAGATCGCGGATTTCGTCCTGGCGCAGTTGCAGGCGGATGTCGTAGTCCAGCGGGTCGCGCAGGGTGAAACGCACCAGCGCGCAGAGCGGCTGGTAGCCCGTGCCGATCGGCAGGAATTCGTGGAAACGCTGCCAGCCGAGCTGGCGGATGTGGATGCGGAACTTGCCGCCGCGGTCGCGGACCCATTCGCCCAGCACCAGGTCCTCGCCGAGGCGGCTGTTGCCCAGGCCGAGGCGGTTGCGTTGCTCGCCGAGGATCTCCACCTGACGCTCCAGGCACTGCTCGATATGCAGCTCGGCGTGCTTGAAGTAGTAACGCAGCACCGACTCGATCAGCGCCGCCGAGTGGGCACGCAGGCTGAGCAGGCCGAGGTAGGGCAGCAGGCGCTTCCAGTTCAGCTCCGAAGCGGCGCGGATCTGCGCGCCGCCCAGGCCGATCAGGGCGAACAGCTGCTCGGAGAAGGGGTCCAGGGCGCCGCTCTGGAAGCGCGCGTGGTAGCGGTACTTCTGCCAGATCGGCAGCAGCAGGCGCTGCAGGCGGTTGTTGAACAGGTCGAGGAAGTCCCGGGTCGGGTTGCCGTCCTCGCTGTCGCCCAGGGCCTGCTCGCCATAGAAGGCCGGCAGCGGCGAGCCGGCGCCGAACAGGCTGACCAGGTTGATGCGCAGGCGCGCGCGCAGCTCGCCGTGCTCCTCGAAGAACTGCACGCGATCGATGTCGCTGCCGGGGAAGCCCAGGCTCGGGTTGGCCTGCAGTTCCAGGCGCTGCTGCAGGGCCTCCTCATCCAGGTGCGGATGGGCCTCGCGCAGGCGTTCGAGCACCAGCTGCACACCCTGGAACAGGCTGTACTCGCGGATGCCCCGGCTCAAGCGGCTTAGAGCAGGGGCTGTTGCCCCATGCGCGGCGTCCATTGGTACACCTCTCCCTGTGTGCTCTGCACGCGCAGCTCGTGGTACGAGTTGAGGCTGGCGTACAGGGCGAAAAATTCATTGAGCACCGAGGCGAAGAGGAACAGATCGCCCTCGCCCAGGTAGCCTTCGGGGTCGATTGTCAGCTCGGTGCGCACCCCGCGTACCGGCAGGCCGCGGTGCAGGCGGTCGACGTGGCGATGGCCGATGCTCTTGAGGCCGTCGAGCAGGCGCTTGCTGACCTTCTCCGCATGCTGGTCGTAGTAGCGCGGCAGGTCGTAGGTCTCGAGGATCACCTTGAGGGCCTCGACGTTGGCCAGCGACAGGTAGTTCAGCGACATGTTGGAAATCAGCTTCCACAAGAAATCGCGGTGCAGCGGCGGCGCGTAGCTCGGCGTCACCGCGCTGATGTTGCGGAAGGTCAGGAACTCCGGGGTGTCCTCGCTGGGCAGGCAGATGTCGCCCAGGCCGAGCTGGCGCGGCAGGTTCTGGTTGGTGCAGGTCAGCTCGATCGACAGCGTCTCGTGCTGGTCGAGGTTGCGCAGGCCGAAGCTCAGGTAGGTCTCCAGGCCGTCGCCGAGCAGCGAGGGTTGCTGACGCACGCTGTAGTGCGGGCGAGCCAGGGGCACGTCGAAGCTCGGGTCGTGCTCGAAGGACTCGAACGGCACGTACTCCTCGTAGCCCTGGCCGCCGGGTTTCCAACCGGTGACCCGGTCCACCGAGAACACCCCGCAATGCTGGGCGTCGAACTCGGCCGGCAGCAGCAGGTACTGGTCCTGCTTGCCGTCCAGGCGGATCGGGATGGCGTCGTGGGCGAACAGGTTGACCACCGGCGTGCAGTACAGGCGCACGTTCTCCAGGGTCGGGCGGATACGCTGCACCCCGGCCTTGCGGATATCGAAGCGCAGTTCCATGCCGCGGGCCCGTTCGAGCAACTCCGGCGGCAGGCGCTTGAGGCCGTCCAGGCCCTTGAGGTCGACGAACAGGAACTTCTCCTGAAAGGCGAAATATTCCTGCAGATAGCGGTAGCCGCGGAAGGTGTTCAGCGGATAGGGGATCAGCGCCTCGTCCTCGGCGAAGCCCACCGGCTGCAACTGCTCGGCATCCAGGTTCAGGTTGGCCACGGCCTGGCCGGCCGTGTCCTTGACCAGGGCCTGGCCGTCCTCGCCCAGCAGCACCAGCTGGATGCCGCCGAGATGGCGCAACAGGCCGAGGTAGAGCAGCTGGCTGATATAACGTTCGCCGGCCAGGTGCAGGCGCAGTTGCTTCAGTTCGAGCTCGCCGAGGTGGCCGTCGGCGCTCATCGCCAGGCGCAGGCTGAGCAGCGCGCCGTCGCCCTTCACCGAATAGTCCAGGCCCTTCAGCGCCAGGGGCAGTACCTCGGTGGCGAAGGCGGTGCGAAAGCGACAGGTCACGCCCTGGATCGGCTTGGACTCCACCGGTGTATGGCGCGGCACCGGCAGGGCCGGGCCGGGACGCTTGAGCGGGTCGAACTGAAGCATGCTGAAGGCCGGCAGCGGGCGCATGTAGTTCGGCCACAGCAGGTGCATCAGCGAGTGGGTCAGCTCCGGCAGCTCGTCGTCGAGCTTCTGCCGCAGGCGCCCGGTGAGAAAGGCGAAACCCTCCAGCAGCCGCTCGACATCCGGGTCGCGCCCGCTCTGGCCGAGAAACGGCGCCAGCGCCGGGCTGCGCTCGGCGAAGCGCTTGCCCAGTTGGCGCAGGGCGGTGAGTTCGCTCTGGTAGTAATGGTTAAAAGACATCTCAGCGGGTCATCCCTATGGCTGAATGGGTTTAGCCGCCGATTAGTACTGTTCCCGACCCCGCCGTTACCACATTGCCATGGCTGCCCACGGTGCCGACGACGGTCGCCGGCTTGCCGTTGATCAGCACGGTCGGGATGACCGCGCTGGCCAGGGCGCCGCCGCAGGCGGAGGGGTCGCCCATGCGGGCGGCGGGCAGGCTGTCGAACAGCACGTCGGGCGAGCCGGCGGCGATCGGGTTAGTGCCGTGGCCGGGGATCGGGCAGGCGGTGGGATCGTTCAAGCGGGCGGCGGGTTTGCCGGACATGGGGCTCTCCTTACTGGACCTTGACCTGTCCGCTGCCATCCAGGCTCGCGGAGAAACTCACGTGGCGTTTGATGCCCTCGACCTGCAGCAGGCCTTCGATGGCGAAGGACAGGCTCAGCGGGTCGTGGACGCGCGGCAGGGAGATCACCCGCACCTGGCGCAAACGCGGTTCGTACGCTTCGATAAAGCGTTCGATGGCGATACGCGCCTGCTGCAGCGAATCGTGCAGCGACAGGCGCATATCGTTGAGATCGGGCAACCCGTAGTCGGGCAGCGTTTGCACGCTGCCCGCCCGGGTGCTGAGCATCTTGGCCAGGTGGGCAGCCACCGATGCCATGGCGGCGACCTCGCGGTCCCAGCCGGCGCGTTGGCCGGCCTCGCCACCGAGGCGTTCGAACAGGCTGCCGTACCCGGTCATGGCTGCTTACTCCTTGTCCAGCTTGCCAACCAGGGACAGGGTGAAATCGGCCCCCATGTACTTGAAGTGCGGGCGCACGTTGAGGCTGACGCGGTACCAGCCCGGCTCGCCTTCGACATCGCTGACGATCACCTGGGCGGCGCGCAGCGGACGGCGGCTGCGGACTTCGGAGCTGGGGTTCTCCTGGTCGGCGACGAACTGGCGGATCCACTTGTTGAGTTCCAGTTCCAGGTCGGTGCGCTCTTTCCAGGCACCGATCTGCTCGCGCTGCAGCACCTTCAGGTAGTGGGCCAGGCGGTTGATGATGAACATGTAGGGCAACTGGGTGCCGAGCTTGTAGTTCAACTCGGCGGTCTTGCCTTCTTCGCTGATGCCGAAGAACTTCGGCTTCTGCGCCGAGTTGGCGGAGAAGAACGCGGCGTTGTCGCTGCCCTTGCGCATGGTCAGGGCGATGAAGCCTTCTTCGGCCAGTTCGTATTCGCGACGGTCGGAGACCAGCACCTCGGTGGGGATCTTGGTCTCGATCTCGCCCATGCTCTCGAAGTGGTGCAGCGGCAGGTCTTCCACCGCGCCGCCGCTCTGCGGGCCGATGATGTTCGGGCACCAGCGGAACTTGGCGAAGCTGTCGGTCAGGCGGCTGGCGAAGGTGTAGGCGGTGTTGCCCCACAGGTAGTGCTCGTGGCTGCCGGCGACGTTTTCCTTGTAGACGAAGGTCTTCACCGGGTTGTCTTCCGGGTCGTAGGGGTTGCGCAGCAGGAAGCGCGGCACGGTAAGGCCGACGTAGCGGGCGTCTTCCTGCTCGCGGAAGCTCTGCCACTTGGTGAACTGCGGGCCTTCGAAGTGGTCCTTCAGGTCCTTCAGGTCCGGCAGGCCGGTGAAGCTTTCCAGGCCGAAGAACTTCGGACCGGCGGCGGCGATGAAGGGCGCGTGGGACATGCTGGCGACGCTGGCGACGTACTGCAGGGTCTTGACGTCCGGGGCGCTGGGGTCGAAGAAGTAGTTGGCGATCAGGGCGCCGACCGGCTGGCCGCCGAACTGGCCGTACTCGGCGGTGTAGATGTGCTTGTACAGGCCGGACTGGACGATCTCCGGGCTGTCCTCGAAGTCATCGAGCAGGTCCTGCTTGGAGGCGTTGAGGATCTCCAGCTTGATGTTCTCGCGGAAGTTGGTGCGGTCCACCAGCAACTTGAGGCCGCGCCAGGAGGATTCCAGGGCCTGGAACTCGGCGTTGTGCAGGATCTCGTCCATCTGCCGGCTGAGCTTGGCGTCGATCTCCGCGATCATGCGGTCGACCATGGCCTTCTTCACCGGCTCGTTTTCGTTCTGCGGCTTCAGCAATTCTTCGATGAAGGCCGACACGCCGCGCTTGGCGATGTCGTAGGCTTCGTCGTCCGGGGTCAGCTTGGTCTCGGCGATGATGCGGTCGAGAATGCCGAGTTCGGCGGCGCTGTGGCCGCTCTCTACTGCTGCGCTAGTGCTCATTGATCAGCGTCCTTGTCAGTGGGAATCAGGAGTCCAGGGTGTCTTTGGCGGCCAGGCCGAGTTCGCCGAGCACGCGGTCGCGGGAATCGTCGTCGCTGAGTACGCTCTCGATCGCCTTGCGGAAGGCCGGGGCGTTGCCCAGCGGGCCCTTCAGGGCGACCAGGGCGTCGCGCAGCTCCATCAGCTTCTTCAGCTCCGGGACCTGCTCGACCAGGTTGGCCGGGTTGAAGTCCTTCATCGAGTTGATCTTCAGCTGCACGGCCAGCTCGTCGTCGGTCTGCTCGTCCTGCAGACGGTTCGGCACGGCGAAGGTCAGGTTGAGTTCCTGCTTGGCCAGCACCTCGTCGAAGCTGTTCTTGTCGATGCTGATCGGCTTGCGGTCTTCGATCTTGCGCTCGTCGGCGCGCTGGGTGAAATCGCCCAGCACCATCAGCTTCAATGGCAGTTCGATCTCTTCCTGGGCGCCGCCGGTGGCGGGTTTGAAGGTGACGTTGATGCGTTCCTTGGGGGCTACCGAGCCTTCTTTGGCCATGGTCATTCTCCGTTGCGGTTATGGCCCGAGGGCCTAGTCCAGTACCACTTCGAGGTCGAGGTGGCACAACCTGCGGTAGATCTCTTCCTTGTATTCGCGTACGGCGTGGTTCTGCGGCAGCAGCTCGCAGCAGCTGTGCAGCAGGCGCAGTACCTCGAGGGCGAGATCGGGTTCCCAGTCGCCCAGGCCCGAGGCCTGCAGCAGTTGGTCGAGCGAGTCGAGCTGGGTCTTGGCCAGTTCGTATTTCTTGGCGGCGAAGCACAGGCGCGCCAGGGTCAATTGCCAGTAGAAGCGTTCGCGGCCGCCGCGGGCCTTGGCCAGGCCCTGCTTGAGTTGTTGCACGGCGCTTTTCAGGCCGTCCTTGCGCAGTTTCGGCAGGGTCTCCTGCAGGGCCAGTTCCCAGGCCGGCTGGCTGCCGCTTTCGTCCACCTGCGGCGCGCTCTGGGTCACCGGTGCCTGCAGGTGCGGCATGACGTGGGAGCTGAGCCAGGCGCGGGTCTGGGCGTCGGCGAAGGCGCTGCCGTCGTGGAAGCGCAGCTCCTCCAGACCATGCATGCGCTGCAGGAACAGCGCCAGCTGGATCTCCACCTCGCGCATCGCCTGTTCGGCGTCCAGGCCTTGCAGGCACTGCCAGACTAGGTGCTGGCCGTCGAGCCAGAAGGGCGCGCGGGCGATGCTGGCCTCCAGATCGACCAGCAGGTCGGCGTACTGCCCCTGCTGGTAGCGTTCCTGATAGCTGGCCAGCTTGTCAGCCGGCAGGCCGCGCAGGGCGGTGACCTGCTCGGCGTTGCGCTCCGGCAGGCTGTCGATCGGCAACCACAGCAGGGTGCGCGCCAGGCGCAGGGCGCGCAGGTCGCTGGCCTTCTGCTTGAGCCAGTAGGCGCACAGGGGGCGGGCCTGGTCCTGCAGGCTGCGCAGGCTCTTGTGGGCTTCTTTTTCGTTCTCCACCGGCGCACCGGGGGTGAGCAGCTGGGTGGCGACCTGCTTGACCTGGGCAATGGCCGCCCCGACGCTGCCCGGTTCCGGTTGGCCCTGGCTGGCGCGGCTGACCAGCTCGTCCAGGCGGCGGCACAGCGGCAGCAGCAGCGGCGCGTCCGCGCCCAGGTGCCCGGACAGGCAGGTCTCGAGGGCGCGCAGCTGTTCGGCGAGGCTGCGGAACAGTGCCAGCTGTTCGCCGATCGGCACATGTTCGGCCAGGGCCTGCTCCAGACGCGGCAGCAGCCAGCCGATGGCGGCGGCGCGGGTGCGTGGCTTGCGCGGATGCAGTTCGGCCCAGTGATTCAGGCACAGGTAGTGCAGCAGGCCCAGGCCGGCCTGCAGGCCGGCGAAGGATTCGCGCTGATAGAGGCCCCAGATCAGCCAGGCGGCGACCCGCAGATCCTTGGAGTGGGCGCTGAGCAAGGCCTCGCTGTTCTCGCGGACCTTCTGCCAGTCGATGGCGGCGGTTTCATGCAGTGAGCTGGCCTTGCTCAGCTCGTTTTCCAGCACTTCGTACTCGCTGGAATAACGCATATCCGCACCGGCGAAGTCCCCTGGATTAATGGGGAGTTTGGCCAGCTCCAAATAACGAGTGGTGAGCGTGTTCGAATAGGTCATTCCATGACTCGACTATATATCCAGGCAACTCGGGAAGGCCCTTTCTATTGCGGGGCGAACTTATAAAGTTCCCGAGTTGTGCAGCTTTTTGCGCACGTCAATGTGCAACAAGTTGCGCAGAGCCCTAGTGGGGTGGGCATCCTAGCGGCATGGGGGTGGGGCGGGCAACTATTTAAAGTGTGAAGCCCGTAGCAATGGAAGCGATTAGCCGATTATTAATTGGTACGATAGTTCCCAATATTTTTGCGAATTGCCGCACAAGTATTAAGGCTGGCAGAGGGTGTAGGAAATAGAAGTTTGCATTTGTAAGAGATCGCTTACTGGCAAATTAGTGGCGCATCACAAAAGTGCGCGCGAGGGCTTCTCGGTTTGTGATCGTCGCCTAGGTTTATTTGGGCGAGTTGTGAAATGGCCAATCGCCATCTCGTGCGGTTTGTCGAGGCGGCCCGTTCCGGGGCGTCCTGTCAGTCGGCCAAGGCTTCGCTCCACAGGCTCACGCTGAGGCGGTGTCGTGCGTCGGGCGCGAGCACCAGGAAATCCTCCAGGACATTGGCGTGTTCGATGCACAGCATGCCTTGCCAGGCGTCGCCGGCGAACTGCGAGAGGCGCTGGGCCTTGTCGGTCCAGGGGTTCCACAGCACCGCCGAGCGCGAGCCGCTGCTGCGCAGCTGGATGCGCCGCTGCCAGACCGGATCGAGGATGCTCAGGCGGCTCGGGGAGTCCAGGTAGATGCGGTCGGTCTCGCCGGTAAAGCGCAGGGCGTCGAGCTGCTGGCGTTCGTTCCAGTCGTCCAGGGTGTCGATATAGCGGCAGCCCTGCAGGCCTTCGACCTGGGCCTGGCGAATGTCGCCGACGGCGAAGTAGCTGTGCAGCGCCTGGCTCAGTGCCAGGGGCTGGTCGCCGAGGTTGTGGCTGTCGAGGTGCAGGTGCAGGTGCTGATCGAGGCGGATGCGCAGCTGCAGCTCGGCCGCCTGGGGCCAGCCCGGCAGCGGCTGCTCGGCGCTGTTGTAGGCGAACTCGAGGTTGACCCCGTCGCCTTGCCGGTCGATGCCCAGCAGGTTCCACTCCAGGTCGCGCACCAGGCCGTGGGACGGCACCAGGTTGCCGCCCTGGTACATGGCCTGCACCGCTTGCGGGTTGCGCCGCAGGTCGCCGAACCAGGGCCAGCACACCGGCACGCCGCCGCGCACGCTGCGTCCGCTTTCATAGACCGCCTGTTCGCTCAGCCAGATCAACGGTCGCTCGCCGTCGCGCTGGTAGCTCAGCAACTGGGCGCCCTGCTGGGCCACCAGCAGTTCGGCGTCGGCGTGGCGGATGCGCCAGCAGGTCAAGGCGCCGAGTTCGACCCGTTCAACATTGGAAGTAGCCATCTGCATGCCCTGTCGCCGGTGGGGATAGCCCTATTGGAACGCAGCTTGGCCGGCAGTCCAAGGGGCAGAAAGCAAAACGCCCGTCGTGGTGACGGGCGTTGCCTTGCGGTGCGCCGTGGCTACTTGCCGTAGACCTGCTCCGGCAGCCAGGTGATCAGCCCGGGGAACTGGTAGGCGATGATCAGCAGGATCAGCTGGATCAGGATGAAGGGGATGACGCCGCGGTAGATGGTGCTGGTCGCCACCGACGGCGGAGTGACGCCGCGCAGGTAGAACAGGGCGAAGCCGAACGGCGGGGTGAGGAAGGAGGTCTGCAGGTTCAGGGCGATCATCACCCCCAGCCAGATCGGGTCCAGGCCCATGGCCAGCAGAACCGGGCCGACGATCGGCACCACCACGAAGGTGATCTCGATGAAGTCGAGGATGAAGCCGAGCAGGAAGATCACCAGCATCACCACGAAGAAGGCGCCGAGCACGCCGCCCGGCAGCTGGGCGAACACGTCCTCGATCAGCACCTCGCCGCCGAAGCCGCGGAACACCAGGGAGAACAGCGAGGCGCCGATCAGGATCATGAACACCATGGCGCTGATCTCGGTGGTGCCGTAGGCCACCTCGCGCAGCTGGTTGAAGTTCAGCTTGCCCTTGCCGAATGCCAGGATCATGGCGCCGAACGCGCCGAGGGCGGCGGCTTCGGTGGGGGTGGCGTAGCCGGCGAGGATCGAGCCGAGCACCGCGGCGATCAGCGCCAGCGGCGGCAGCAGGGCGCCGATGAGCTTGCCCCACTCGATCGGGCCGAGTTCGTCCTTGGGCAGCGCCGGCAGCTTCTTCGGCTGGAAGATCGCCGTGCCGACGATGTAGAGGATGTACAGGCCGACCAGCAACAGGCCGGGGATGAAGGCGCCGACGAACAGGTCGCCGACCGATACCGTCTTGGGCGAGAAGATGCCCATCTTCAGCTGGGCCTGCTGATAGGCGCTGGACATCACGTCGCCCAGCAGCACCAGCACGATGGACGGCGGGATGATCTGCCCGAGGGTGCCGGTGGCGGCCAGGGTGCCGGTGGCAATGGCCGGGTCGTAACCGCGGCGCAGCATGGTCGGCAGCGCCATCAGGCCCATGGTCACCACGGTGGCGCCGACTATGCCGGTGCTGGCGGCGAGCAGCGCGCCGACCACGCACACCGAGATGGCCAGGCCGCCGCGCAGGGTGCCGAACAGCCGCGACATGGACTCCAGCAGGTCCTCGGCGACCCGCGACTTCTCCAGCATCACGCCCATGAACACGAACAGCGGCACCGCCAGCATGGTCTGGTTGTTCATGATGCCGAACAGGCGATTGGGCAGGGCGCTCAGGTAGCCGGAATCGAAGGTGCCGGTGAGGGCGCCGATGCCGGCGAACAGCAGGGACACGCCGCCGAGGGTGAAGGCTACGGGGAAGCCGGCCATCAGGGCCAGGCAGATGGTGACGAACAGCAGGATCGCCATCAATTCAATCATGTTTCACCTCGGGCTCGGGCAGGCGGCCCGCCAGCAGATAGGCGGCCTTGATCAGGTCGGCGAGGCCCTGCAGGGCCAGGCTGAAGACCAGCACCAGGATGATGCTCTTCTGCAGGTAGACGAACTTCAGGCCACCGGACTCGCTGGAGGCTTCCAGAGTCGACCAGGAGTTGGCGACGTAGTCCCAGCTGGCCCAGCCGAGGTACAGGCACAGCGGCAGCAGCAACAACAGGTTGCCGCAGACCTCCACCAGGGCTTGGCGGCGGCCGCTGAATTTCTGGTAGAAGATGTCCACGCGCACGTGGGCGCCGCGGATCAGGGTCCAGGCGGCGGCACCCATGAACACCAGGGCGTGGGCGTAGAGCACGGCCTCCTGCAAGGCGATGGCGCCGATGCCGAAACCGTAACGCAGCACCACGACTATGGCGGTGCCGATGACCAAAAACAGGGTCAGCCAGGCACAACCCTGGCCGAAGCGGGTATTGAGCGTGTCGATCAGGCGCGCGAGGCGTAAAAGCGGGGGCGTGTCGGACATTGGTAGTCCTTATCGTTATGGGTGAGGGAGCGGGCAGCCGGGAATTCTAGGCTGGCCCAGGTTGGCGCAGCAATGCCACTACAACTTTAGTCGTATCTACTAGGCTTGAGGATCACCAGCCCCTATGGTATCGAGGCATAGTCCGGCAGCGGCGATCCCGTGGTCAGACCAATACAACAAGAAGGAGCATTGAATGAAACGTCGTCAGATTCTCGCGGCAGCGGGCGTAGGCCTGGCCGCCGGCGCATTGGCTGGCTGCAACAAGGAGGCCGAGACCGCCGCCAAGCCCCAAGAGGGTGGGGGTGGGGAGACCTTCAACTGGAAGATGGTCACCTCCTGGCCGAAGAACTTCCCCGGCGTGGGCGTGGGTGCCGAGCGCTTCGCCACCCTGGTCGAGGAAATGAGCAATGGCCGGCTGAAGGTCAAGGTCTATGCCGCCGGCGAGCTGGTGCCGGCGCTCGAGGTGTTCGATGCGGTCTCCCGCGGCACCGCCGAGATGGGCCATGGCGCGCCCTACTACTGGAAGGGCAAGGTGCCGGCGGCGCAGTTCTTCTGCGCTCTGCCGTTCGGCCCCAATGCCCAGGAGATGAACGCCTGGCTGCACAAGGGCGGCGGCATCGAGCTGTGGGAAGAGGTGTACAAGCCGTTCGGCGTGCTGCCCATGGCCTGCGGCGCCACGGGCGTGCAGACCGCCGGGTGGTTCAACAAGGAAATCAACTCGGTCGAGGATTTCAAGGGTCTGAAGATGCGCACCCCGGGTCTGGGCGGCGAGGTGCTGACCAAGATGGGCGGCACCGTGGTCAACATGCCGGCCGGTGAGATCTTCACCGCCCTGCAGACCGGCGCCATCGACGCCACCGAGTGGATCGGCCCGTACAACGACCAGGCCCTGGGCCTGCACAAGGCGGCCAAGTACTACTACACCCCGGGCTGGCAGGAGCCGAACGTCACCTTCGAGCTGGACATCAACCTCAAGGCCTGGGAAACCCTGCCGGCCGACCTCAAGGCCATAGTGCGGGCCGCAGCCCGCGACGTGAATGGCGACATGCTCGACGCCTACAACGCGCGCAACATGGAGGCCATGGAGCAACTCAAGGCCGAGGGTGTGGACGTGCGCAGCCTGCCGGACGAGGTGCTGGCCAAGCTCAAGGAAGTGGCGGCCGAAGTGGTCGAGGCCAGCGCCGCAGCCGACCCGGCCGCTGTCAAGGTGTGGGCGCAGCAGAAGGCCTACCTGCAGCGCCTGGCCGAGTACGCGGAGTTCAACGAGAAACTCATCTACAACATCCGCGGCTGAGCCGTACCGTCCAACGCAGACGCCGGCCTCGAGCCGGCGTTTTCGTTGGGCGCGATCTCAGGTGTTGGCCGTTGCGACGGCGCCACTGCCGCGCAGGATCGCGTAGGTGGCCTGCGGGTCTTGCGCCTTGCGCTCGCTATAGCGGTCGGTCAGGTGATCCTTCTGTTCGCGCAGCAGCAGGGTGAACTTATACAACTCTTCCATCACGTCGATGATGCGGTCGCGGTAGCTGGAGTCCTTCATCCGTCCATCGGCCTCGAATTGCTCATAGGCCTTGGCCACAGAGGACTGATTGGGGATGGTGAACATGCGCATCCAGCGCCCCAGCACGCGCAGGCTGTTCACCGCGTTGAACGACTGTGAGCCGCCGGAGACCTGCATCACCGCCAGGGTCTTACCCTGGGTGGGGCGTACCGCGCCGTTGTTCAAGGGAATCCAGTCGATCTGCATTTTCATCAGGCCGCTGAGGTTGCCGTGGATTTCCGGACTGGACCACACCATGCCCTCCGACCACTCGACCAGGCCGCGCAGTTCGGCGACTTTCGGGTGGCGTTCGTCGGTGCTGTGCGGCAACGGCAGCCCGCTCGGGTTGAACAGGCGCACCTCGGCGCCCATCGCCGCCAAGTGCCGCGCGGCCTCTTCGGCGGCCAGGCGACTGAACGAGCGCTCCCGCAGGGAGCCGTAGAGAAACAGGATGCGTGGGGGGTGAGTCAGGGGCATGGCTGGCCATCTCCGGAGTTGTCACAGACGCTATTGAAGTTTGCGCGGCCTTGGCAGCAGTCCTCGGTCAGGTAGTTCAGCAGGGCGCCGGTGCCGGCCCAGTCGGTGGCGTAGAACACGTGACGGCCTGTGCGCCAGGTCTTGATCAGCCGGCCTTGCTGCAGTTGGTTGAGGTGGCGGGACAGGGTCGACAACGGCACGCTCAGTCGTTCGGCCAGATCGCCGACCGATAGGCCCTGCGGGCCGCTTTTGACCAGCAGGCGAAAGGCCTGTAGCCGCGTGGTCTGGGCGAGGGCGGCCAGAGCAAGGAGCATGGACTCGGACATGTATTTTCCATATTTGCGCAATTATACAAATAATTGCCGAAGCCTGTCCCGGAGTCAAGTCCGGGATGAGGCGGGGTGAGCGCGAGGGCAGCCGGCTGGGGCCATGAAGCGAGGCGCCGGGCTATGGCGCGGAGCGGCAATTGCGTTTCAGGCGCTCAGCTGCCGGCATGGCGATTAAGCTTGCGGCACAAAGCGCTAGCGGCGCGGCGGCACCGGGCGGGTGCGGCCGCTGCCGTCGATGGCGACGAAGACGAACACCGCCTCGGTGACCTTGCGCCATTCGCTGGAGAGCGGGTCGTCGCTCCAGACCTCGACCAGCATCTGGATCGAGCTGCGGCCGACTTCCAGGGTCTGGGTGTAGAACGACAGCTGGGCGCCGACGGCCACCGGCACCAGGAAGGCCATGCGGTCGATGGCCACCGTGGCGACGCGGCCACCGGCGACCTTGCTGGCCATGGCGGTACCGGCCAGGTCCATCTGCGCCACCAGCCAGCCGCCGAAGATATCGCCGAAACCGTTGGTCTCGCGTGGCAGCGCGGTGATCTGCAGGGCCAGGTCGCCTTGCGGAATCGGATCATCCTGTTCGAATTCGTTCATCTCGGGTACGGCTCGCGGCGCGGTTGTTGTTGTGGGCGCGGAGCCCGCAGCATTGCGGGTTCCGCGAGTATACCGACTGAACGGTCGCCGGGCGACCATGCTGGCCGACACGCGCAGGGCGCCCCTGTATTTTCAGACGTCGTGCGCAAAATCGGCGGCGGTCATTTAACTGTCACATTGGTTTCATAGATTGGTCGCACGGCCTGCAGATACTTGGCCTCGATCCACACCCCTTCCAATTAGGAGCAAGGCATGAAACTTACGCGTTTGATGGCGGCCATGACGTTCGTTGCCGCTGGTGCTGCCACCGCCACCGCGGTTGCTGCCGTCGATCCGGCTCTGCCGACTTATGAGAAGACCTCGGGCGTATCCGGCAACCTGTCGAGCGTAGGTTCCGACACCCTGGCCAACCTGATGACCCTGTGGGCCGAGGACTACAAGAAGCTCTACCCGAACGTGAACATCCAGATCCAGGCGGCCGGCTCCTCCACTGCGCCGCCCGCGCTGACCGAGGGCACCTCCAACCTCGGCCCGATGAGCCGCAAGATGAAGGACGCCGAGCTGCAGGCCTTCGAAGAGAAGTACGGCTACAAGCCGACCGCCATCCCGGTCGCCATCGACGCCCTGGCGGTGTTCGTGCACAAGGACAATCCGATCAAGAGCCTGGACATGGCTCAGGTCGATGCCATCTTCTCCAGCACCCGCCTGTGCGGTGGGGCGCAGAACGCCAAGACCTGGGGCGACCTCGGCCTGACCGGCGACTGGGCGGCCAAGCCGATCCAGCTGTTCGGCCGTAACTCGGTATCCGGCACCTACGGCTACTTCAAGGAAGAGGCCCTGTGCAAGGGCGACTTCAAGCCCAACGTCAACGAGCAGCCGGGTTCGGCTTCCGTGGTGCAGTCGATCTCCAGCACCCTGAACGCCATCGGTTACTCGGGCATCGGCTACAAGACCTCCAGCGTCCGCGCCGTGCCGCTGTCGAAGAAGGGCGGCGAAGCCTTCGATGCCACCGAAGCGAACGCCCTGGCCGGCAAGTTCCCGCTGTCGCGCTTCCTCTACGTCTACGTGAACAAGGCGCCGAACAAGGCCCTGAGCCCGCTGGAAGCCGAGTTCGTCAAGCTGGTGATGTCCAAGCAGGGGCAGGAAGTGGTGGTCAAGGATGGCTACATCCCGCTGCCGGCCAAGGTCGCCGAGAAGACCATGAAGGAACTCGGCCTCTAAGCGGGCCGCCGACCACGCCGCGGCCCTGCGCCGCGGCACGCGCTAGACGCGCCCGCCGCTCCTCCCGGAACGGCGGGCGTCGTCGCGTCACCGCGCTGTAATCTTTCTGTCACACAAGGCGGTTAGATTGACGGTCCGCTCAACCGGCGGCGCGCGTGCGCAACTGCCCAGAGATTTTCGTATGACCGATTTGGCCACCGATACCATGACCGCACCTCTGAACAGCAGCCAACGGCTGGACTTCAACACCCCGGCCCTGCAGCGCAAGCGCCGCATCCGGGCCCTCAAGGACCGTCTGGCGCACTGGTACGTGTCCATCGGCGGTCTGGTCGTGCTGGCTGCGATCACCCTGATCTTCTTCTACCTGGCCCATGTGGTGCTGCCGATCTTCTCCGGCGCCGAGCTGGAGGCGCGCGAGGCGCAGCAGCCTGCCTGGCTGGCCGAGCAGGGCGAGGCCCTGCTGCTGGCGGTGGAAGAGCAGAACAAGGTGGCCATGCGCCTCAATCGCGCCGGTCGGGTGCAGTTCTTCGCCACCAAGGACGGCGCGGCGCTGAGCAGCGTCCAGCTGCCGTTGCCGGCCGGCGCCGGCATCGTGTCCTTCAGCGAGGACCAGCCGGGCAGCCGCCGCGTGGCCCTGGGCCTGTCCAACGGTCAGGTGCTGGTGTTCAAGCAGAACTACCGGGTGACCTACCCGGACAACGTTAAGACCATCACCCCGACCCTGGAGTATCCCTTCGGCGAGGCGCCGCTCAACCTGGACCCTCAGGGCCGGCCGCTCGAGCACGTGGCGATCAGTCAGAACGGCGACACCCTGCTGCTCAGCGCCTCCACCGGCGCCGAGTTGCATGTGCTGGCGATGAGTCGTGAAGAGAACGACTTCACCGGCGAGGTGACCCAGGAGGAGCGCCGCATCGTCCTGCCGCAGATCGCCGAGCCGATCAACGCCCTGCTGATCGATCCGCGCCATCAGTGGCTCTACGTGTTCAACGGCCGTGCCACCGCCGATGTCTTCGACCTGCGCAGCAACAGCCTCAATGGCCGCTACAGGCTGCTCGAGGGCGAGGCGCGGGTGAGTGCCGTGAGCCCGCTGCTCGGTGGCATCTCGCTGCTGGTCGGCGACAGCAAGGGCGGCATCCGCCAGTGGTTCATGGTGCGTGACGAGGACGGCCAGTCGGCACTGACCCGCATCCGTGATTTCCAGCTCGGCGACAGCGCCATCACCCAGTTCCTCCCGGAAGAGCGGCGCAAGGGTTTCATGGCCCTGGATGCCGACGGCAAGCTGGGCATCTTCCACAGCACCGCGCACCGCACCCTGCTGGTCGAGCAGGTCGCCGAGGGCGCCGCCGTCGCCACCCTGTCGCCGCGGGCCAGTCGCGTGCTGGTGGAGTCCAAGGGGCAGATCCAGCCGATCGTGGTCGACAACCCGCACCCGGAGGTGTCCTGGAGTTCGCTGTGGGGCAAGGTCTGGTACGAGAGCTATGACGAGCCCAAGTACGTCTGGCAGTCGACCTCGGCCAACAGCGACTTCGAGCCCAAGCTGAGCCTCTCGCCGCTGACCTTCGGCACCCTCAAGGCGGCCTTCTACGCCATGTTGCTGGCCGCTCCGCTGGCCATCTGCGCGGCGATCTACACCGCCTACTTCATGGCCCCGGCCATGCGCGGCAAGGTCAAGCCGGTGATCGAGCTGATGGAGGCGCTGCCGACGGTGATCCTCGGCTTCTTCGCCGGCCTGTTCCTCGCCCCCTATGTGGAGGGACACCTGCCGGGCATCTTCAGCCTGCTGCTGCTCACCCCGCTCGGCATCCTGCTCGCCGCCTATGGCTGGAGCCGCCTGCCCGAGCGCATCCGCCTGCTGGTGCCGGACGGTTGGGAAGCCGCCCTGCTGATTCCGGTGATCCTGCTGGTGGCGACCTTCGCCCTGAGCATGAGCGGGCACCTGGAGAACTGGCTGTTCGATGGCGACATGCGCCTGTGGCTGAGCAACGACCTGGGCATTCCCTTCGACCAGCGCAACGCCCTGGTGGTGGGCCTGGCCATGGGCTTCGCGGTGATCCCGAACATCTACTCGATCGCCGAGGACGCCGTGTTCAGCGTGCCCAAGAGCCTGACCTTCGGCTCCCTGGCCCTCGGCGCGACGCCCTGGCAGACCCTGACCCGGGTGGTGATCCTCACCGCCAGCCCGGGCATCTTCTCGGCGCTGATGATCGGCATGGGCCGCGCCGTGGGCGAGACCATGATCGTGCTGATGGCCACCGGCAACACGCCGATCATGGAGATGAACATCTTCGAGGGCCTGCGCACCCTGGCCGCCAACGTGGCGGTGGAGATGCCGGAGTCGGAAGTCGGCAGCACCCACTACCGCGTGCTGTTCCTCGCCGCGCTGGTGCTGCTGTCCTTCACCTTCGTGATGAACACCCTGGCGGAGCTGATTCGTACCCGCCTGCGCAAGAAATATGCGTCGCTCTGAGAATTGGGAAGGTAGATGTCCGTGAAAACCAAAGAGCAAAACCTCAAGTCCTGGTTCAAGAGCGGGGCCCCCTGGGTGTGGATGACCGCCGGCGGCGTCGCCATCGCGGTGATCATGACCCTCGGCCTGCTGGCGGTGATCGCCACCCGTGGCCTGGCGCACTTCTGGCCGGCCGACGTGATCGAATCGACCTACCAGGTGCCGGGCGAGAGTCCGCGCGTGCTGGCCGGTGAGCTGGTGCAGTCCGAAGAGGTGCCCCGCGCCCGTCTGAAGGCTGCAGGGCTGCCGGTGGACACCGAGGGCGGCGAGTTCATGACCCGTCAGCTGCTCAAGGTGGGCAACCGCGAGGTGTTCGGCGCCGACTTCAGCTGGGTGGTCGCCGAATGGCTGAGTGGGTCCCACACACCGGCCGAGCTGCTGGTGATGGAGCGCCGCGAGTGGGGCAACTTCTATGGCTACCTGGTCAACGTCAAGCAGGGCGGCCAGCTGGTCGCCGAGGGCGATGCCGCCTGGGGCGAGCTGCAGCAGCGTCTCGCCCGCATCGACGAGCTGCATGGGCAGATCACCCGGCTGGAGAAGAAGGACATCGGCCGCATCAACCACGGTCTGGAGGCGCTGCGCCTGAAGACCCGCCGCCTGGAGCTGGAGGACCGTCTCGACGCCGCCGCCCAGGCCGACCTGGATGCCGAGCGGGCCCAGTGGGACGCCGAATACAAGGTCCTGGAGGCGCAGCTGATCGAGCTCAACACCGCCTTCAACCGCGACAGCGTCACGGTCAAGACGGTCGACGGCCGCGAACTAGAGATCGGCCTGGGCAAGGTGGTGCGTGCCTTCCAGCCCAACGCCATGGGGACCCTGGACAAGCTCGGCTTCTATTTCGCCAAGGTGTGGGAGTTCGTCAGCGACGACCCGCGCGAGGCGAACACCGAGGGCGGCATCTTCCCGGCCATCTTCGGCACCGTGATGATGACCCTGATCATGGCGGTGATCGTCACCCCGGTCGGCGTGCTGGCGGCCATCTACCTGCGCGAGTATGCCAAGCAGGGGGCGCTGACCCGGATCATCCGCATCGCGGTGAACAACCTGGCCGGCGTACCGTCTATCGTCTACGGCGTGTTCGGCCTGGGCTTCTTCGTCTACGTGCTGGGCGGCTCGATCGACAGCCTGTTCTTCGCCGAGGCTGCGCCGGCGCCGACCTTCGGCACCCCGGGGCTGATGTGGGCCTCGCTGACCCTGGCGATCCTCGCCGTGCCGGTGGTCATCGTCGCCACCGAGGAGGGCCTGGCGCGCGTGCCGCGGGCCCTGCGCGAAGGCTCCCTGGCCCTCGGCGCGACCAAGGCCGAGACCCTGTGGAAGGTGGTGCTGCCGATGGCCAGCCCGGCGATGATGACCGGCCTGATCCTCGCCGTGGCCCGCGCCGCCGGCGAGGTGGCGCCGCTGATGCTGGTGGGCGTGGTCAAGCTGGCCCCGGCCCTGCCGCTGGACGGCAACTACCCCTACCTGCACCTGGACCAGAAGATCATGCACCTGGGCTTCCACATCTACGACGTAGGCTTCCAGAGCCCCAACGTCGAGGCCGCGCGGCCGCTGGTATACGCCACCGCGCTGCTGCTGGTGCTGGTGATCGCCCTGCTCAACCTCAGTGCGGTGTATATCCGCAACCACCTGCGCGAGAAGTACAAGGCGCTGGATCACTAAACCCGATTATCGCCGCCGCCCGCCCCGCCGCGGGCGCGGCCCACGAATTGTTAGCGTAGGGAGCCTCCCATGCAGCACCAAGCACACGGTATCGACATCTCCGCCCTGGGCCGCGACAAGCAGAGCCTCGACCTGAACCAAGAGGCCGTGGCCATCGAAGTGCCCGGTCTCAACCTGTTCTACGGCGACAAGCAGGCCCTGTTCGATGTGAAACTGAACATCCCGAAACAACGGGTTACCGCCTTTATCGGCCCGTCCGGTTGCGGCAAGTCGACCCTGCTGCGCACCTTCAACCGCATGAACGATCTGGTCGACGGTTGCCGCGTGGACGGCGAGATCAACCTCGACGGGCGCAACATCTACCGCAAGGGCGAGGACGTGGCCGAGCTGCGCCGCCGGGTCGGCATGGTGTTCCAGAAGCCCAACCCCTTTCCCAAGAGCATCTACGAGAACGTGGTCTACGGCCTGCGCATCCAGGGCGTGAACCAGAAGCGCGTGCTCGACGAGACCGTGGAGTGGGCGCTGAAGAGCGCGGCGCTGTGGGACGAGGTCAAGGACCGCCTGCACGACTCGGCCCTGGGCCTGTCCGGCGGCCAGCAGCAGCGCCTGGTGATCGCCCGTACCGTGGCGGTGCAGCCGGAAGTGCTGCTGCTCGACGAGCCCTGCTCGGCGCTGGACCCGATCTCCACCCTGAAGGTCGAAGAGCTGATCTACGAACTGAAATCCAAGTACACCATCGTCATCGTCACCCACAACATGCAGCAGGCCGCGCGGGTGTCGGACTACACGGCGTTCATGTACATGGGCAAGCTGATCGAGTACGGCGACACCGATACCCTGTTCACCAACCCGGCGAAGAAGCAGACGGAAGACTACATCACCGGCCGCTACGGCTGATGGCCATGTCAGAGTGCGCTGGACTGCGTCGGCGGAACTTGCCGTACTACCTGTACTGCCTGCGTTCCGCCTCCTTGCCCAGCACCCTCTGCCAAAGCCCATTTCACCTGTAAACGCATCCGGTTAAATCAAGGGGTCGCACATGATCAACAAAGACAGCCTTACCCATCACATCTCCCAGCAGTTCAACGCCGAACTGGAGGAGGTGCGCAGCCACTTCCTGGCCATGGGCGGCCTGGTCGAGAAGCAGGTCAACGACGCGGTCACCGCGCTGATCGAGGCCGACTCCGGCCTGGCCGAGCAGGTGCGCGAGGTCGACGACCAGATCAACCAGATGGAGCGCAACATCGACGAGGAGTGCGTGCGCATCCTCGCCCGTCGCCAGCCGGCGGCCTCCGACCTGCGGCTGATCATCAGCGTGTCCAAGTCGGTGATCGACCTGGAGCGCATCGGCGACGAGTCGACCAAGATCGCCAAGCGCGCCATCCTCCTGTGCGAGGAAGGCGAGTCGCCGCGCGGCTACGTGGAGATCCGCCATATCGGCGACCAGGTGCGCAAGATGGTGCAGCAGGCGCTGGACGCCTTCGCCCGC
This sequence comes from Pseudomonas sp. MBLB4123, assembly GCF_051904775.1. Classification (NCBI taxonomy): domain Bacteria; kingdom Pseudomonadati; phylum Pseudomonadota; class Gammaproteobacteria; order Pseudomonadales; family Pseudomonadaceae; genus Pseudomonas; species Pseudomonas sp. MBLB4123. The sequence continues at coordinate 3,228,989 of NZ_CP196711.1, read as the reverse complement.
TTCGACGCCGAGCTGGCGTTGTCGGTGGCGCAGTTCGACAAGACCGTCGACCGCGAGTACAAGACCGCCCTGCGCGAGCTGGTCACCTACATGATGGAAGATCCGCGCTCGATCTCCCGGGTGCTCAACGTGATCTGGGCGCTGCGCTCGCTGGAGCGCATCGGCGACCACGCGCGCAACATCGCCGAACTGGTGATCTACCTGGTGCGCGGCACCGACGTGAAGCACATCGGCCTGACCCGCATGCAGGAAGAAGTGCAGGGCGGCGGCAAGGGCGATTGAGGCCGCCGCTGGCGGACCTGGGTCGCCGTTCGCCGCTTTAGGGTTAGCCAGCGGCAAGCCGCCGCGACTATGCTAGGGGCCATTCGAATTGGGAGTGGCCGATGAGTAAAGTCAACGTGCTGGTGGTGGACGATGCGACCTTTATCCGCGACTTGGTGAAGAAGGGGCTGCGCGATCACTTTCCGGGCGTGCAGATCCATGAAGCCGTCAACGGGCGCAAGGCCCAGCAACTGTTGGGCCGGGTCGCCATCGACCTGATCCTCTGCGACTGGGAAATGCCCGAGATGTCCGGGCTCGAGCTGCTCGGCTGGTGCCGCGAAGAGGAGGCCCTGAAGGCCATCCCCTTCATCATGGTCACCAGCCGCGGCGATAAGGACAACGTGGTCCAGGCGATCCAGGCCGGGGTCTCGGATTTCATCGGCAAGCCCTTCTCCAACGAGCAGCTGGTGACCAAGGTGAAGAAGGCCCTGAGTCGCGCCGGCAAGCTGCAGGCCCTCCAGGCCGGCTCGCCAAGGGCCCTGAGCAGCGGCTTCGGCAATGACTCGCTGGCCGCCCTGACCGGCGGCAAGGCCGAGGTGATCAAGCCTGCCGAGACCAACGAATCCCGGCCTGTTGCCAGTGCCCAGCCGGCGCCACCGAAGCCGGCGGCGAGGGCGGCGACCGCCGGCCGTGGCCAGGGCCAGTTGCGATTGCCGGGGGGCGGCATGGCCTGCGTGATCAAGGCGCTCAGCCTCAAGGAGGCGCTGCTGCTGGTCAAGCGCGGCGAGGTGCTGCCCCAGGTGCTGGAAAGCGCGGTGCTCGACCTGGAGCAGGGCGAGGGCGGCGAGGTGGCGCGCCTGAACGGTTATCTGCACGCCGTGGCCGCCTTCGAGCCGAAGGCCGACAGCGAATGGTTGCAACTGACCCTGCGCTTCGTCGACCGCGACCCGCAGAAGCTCGACTACCTGTCGCGGCTGATCGCCCGCGGCACCGTGCAGAAGCATTTCACCCCCGGCGCCTGAGCCGCGGGTCGTGGCGCCTCCGGCGCCGCGCGAGCTGGCTCACAACCTGGGCCGCGCCGTCTCGCGCAGCGTCCGCGGGGCTGCTAGTCTCCCTAGTCCGGATATCCAATAGCCATAAGATCCGAGTCGATATGCTAGGGCGTCTGATTCTTCTCTGCAGCCTGTGGGCCGCAGCCAGCCAGGCTGTGGCCCTGACCATCTACAAGTACACCGATGCCAATGGTGTGGTCACCTATTCCGACCAGGCCGCGCCCGGCGCCCAGGTGTTCGTGTTCCGCGACCGCATGGTCGAGCGCCTGGACAACCAGGTGAAGCTGGAAACCAAGAAGCACGCGGCCGGCGAGACCCTGCTGGTACGCAACGATCTCTATGCCCCGGTGCAGGTCGAGCTGAAGCTGGTGGAGGTCGACAACGCCGTCGGCGCCCCGGACGGGCCGATCGACTGGGTGCTGCCGCCGCGCAGCAGCATGCGCCTGGCCACCCTGGCGCCGCGCGATGCCGGCCGGCCGCTGCGCTACACGCCCAAGCTGCGCTATGCCTTGGGCGATCCGCGTCTGCTGCCGACCCGGCAGCGTTATCCCTTGCCCTGGCGCGGCGGGCCGTTTCGCCTGACCCAGGGCGCCAACGGCAAGTACAGCCACTTCACCCCCAAGGGCCGCTACGCCATGGACATCGCCATGCCCGAGGGCACGCCCATAGTCGCGGCCCGCGGCGGCGTGGTGGTGAAGACCGAGAACCAGCAGAGCGGGCGCGGCACCAACCCCTCCGGCAACTATGTGCGCATCCTCCACGACGACGGCACCATGGGCGTCTACCTGCACCTGATGAAGGGCTCGGTGCAGGTCCGCGAAGGCCGCCGGGTGGAGGCCGGCCAGCAGATCGCCCGCTCCGGCAACACCGGCAACAGCACCGGCCCGCACCTGCACTTCGTGGTGCAGCGCAACGTCGGCCTGGCCCTGGAGTCCATCCCCTTCAGCTTCTCCCAGCCGGTCGACAGCCTGCCCAATTTCGCCATCGGCGGCGAATGAAAAACCGCTGCCGGCGCGATCATGATCGCGCCGGCAGCGGGGCTTGATTTGACGTGATCCTCAGCGGAACGCCAGGTCGCGCAGGAACAGGGTGATGGGCGGGAACAGGATCAGCAGCACCGACATCAGCAGCAGGATGACGAAGAACGGCAGGCTGCCGCGCACCACGTCCACGTAGGGTCGGCGGAACACCGCGATGGCGGTGAAGATGTCGCAGCCGAAGGGCGGCGTCGCCGAGCCGATGGCCGCCTGCAGGGTGATGATGATGCCGACCAGCACCGGGTCGAGACCGGACAGGCGCACCGCCGGGGCGAAGATCGGCACCAGGATCAGCATGACCACGATCGGGTCGACGAACATGCAGCCGAGGAAGAAGGCGATCGAGATGATGATCAGCAGCTCGGTGGGCGAGGCGCTCAGGATGCCGATGCCGCTGAGGATCTGCTGCGGGATCTGGGCAAAGGAGATCACCCAGGAGAACGCCGCGCCGGCCGCCACCAGGATGAACACCACGGCGGTGATCAGGCCGGTGGACAGGGCGATGGACGGCAGCTCGCCGAATTTCACCCGGCGGAAGATCAGCATCTCCAGGATCAGCGCATAGAGCACCGACACCGCGGCCGCCTCGGTGGGGCTGAACACCCCGGAGTAGATGCCGCCGATGGTCAGCACCGGCAGCAGCAGCGGCAGGATGGCGCGGCGGCAGGTGACCAGGCGTTCCATCCAGCCGAATTTCTCGCCTCGGGGAATGCCGGTGAGCCGTGCATAGACGTAGCAGTAGCCGGCCAGCAGCAGCATCAGCAGCAGGCCCGGGCCGATGCCGGCGATGAACAGCTCGGCCACCGAGGTGCCGGAGACCACGCCGTAGATGATCATGCCGATGCTCGGCGGGATCAGCAGGGCGATGTCCGAGGCGTTGATGATCAGCGAGATGGCGAAGCTGTCCTTGTAGCCCTGCTGCAGCATCTTCGGCCGCATGATGCTGCCGACCCCCACCACCGTGGCCTGGGTCGAGCCGGACAGGGCGCCGAACAGGGCGCAGCTCAGCGCCGTGGTCACCGCCATGCCGCCGCGCACGTGGCCGACGAAGGCCATGGCCACGTCGAGCAGGCGGTTGGCGGTGGCGCCGCGGGTGATGATGTCGGCGGCGAGAATGAACATCGGCACCGCCACCAGGGCGGCCGGGCGGATGCCGGCGATCATCTGCTGGATGATGAACTCCGGGCCCATGGTGAAGAAGAACGTGAAGCCGGCGGCGGCGGCGGCCAGCAGTGTGGTCATCATCGGGAAGCCGGCCAGCAGCAGAACCAGCATGATGAGCAGCAGGGCGGTGGTCATATCCATGGCGGCAGCACTCAGGGTTGCGGCGGAAGAGGAGTGTCGACGTGGCGCGGCGGCGCCTCGCGCCGGCCGAGCAGGACCAGCAGCTGGGTGAACGCATGGCGCAGGAACTGCAGGCCGGTCATGCCCAGGCCCAGGGGGATCACCAGGTAGATGTAGTGCAGCGGCAGCTGCAGCGCCGAGGAGGCGCGGCCGACGCGGGCGGCCGACTCCACGTAGCCGATCGCCGCCCAGGTCAGCCAGAGGATGAGCCCGGCGGTGAGCAGGTTGATCAGCAACAGGCCGGCGGCGGCCGGCTTGCCGGTCAGCTGTTCGATGAAGGCGCTCATGCTGATGTGCCGGCTATGCCGGGCGGCATAGCTGCAGCCGACGAAGGTGACGAAGATGATGAGGAACTGGTTGAGCTCCTCGGAGAAGTAGAGGCTCTGGTTCAGCAGGTAGCGGCCGAACACGTTGCCGACCGAGTTCAACGCCATCAGCAGGATGGCGCTGGCGAGGATGAAGGCCTCGAGCTTCTCCAGCAGCCAATCCAACTTGCGCAACCAAGACATCGCCACCTCCGCTCCGTCGTCGAGTCGACGGACATTGTTCTTGTTGTGGAAGCCTGACCTTATCCGCGAGCAAAAATCATGTCAATTGATATTTGAATCAGTACATGTGTGCCGTATTGGTGCAAATGTAATGATTTTGCTCTGTTTCAGAACACGAAATGCATGGGCGGCGGCGCTTCGCCGAACAGCCCATTGAGCGTAGCCAGCCCCGCCTGCAGGCGCGTACGGCTCTGCTCGGCGCCCAGGCTGATGCGCACGTGCTGGTTGCTGCGGTCGGCGCTGGCCAGGAAGGGCTCGGCGGGAAAGATCATCACCCCTTCCTGGCGCGCGCGGCGGGCGAACTTCTCCGGTTGCCAGTGGGACGGCAGTTCGGCCCAGATGTGCATGCCGTTGGGATGGGCCCTGAAGCTGCAGTCGGCCAGCAGTTCGCGGGCGATCTGCTGGCGCGCCGCGAACTCCTGCTGCTGGAAGGCGACCATGCGCTCCAGGGTGCCGTCCTGCATCCACCAGCTGGCGATCTCGAACGGCATCAGGGTGGCCATCCAGGTGGTGCTGCGCAGGCGGCCGATGGCCTGCTGCACCAGGTGTGGCGGGGTGATCAGGTAGCCGGCGCGCATGCCCGGCAGGCTGATCTTGGTCAGGCTGGTGGCGTAGAAGCTGCGCTCCGGGATCAGCGCCGACAGCGGCGGGTGGCGGTCCGGCTGCAGGGCGCCGTAGACGTCGTCCTCGACCACCGTCAGGTCGTAACGCCGGGCCAGCTCGGCGATCGCCTGGCGGCGCTCCAGGCCCATGGTGTCGGTGGTCGGGTTGTTCATGGTCGGGGTGCAGAACAGCACCCGCGCGCCGCCCTGCTTGCAGGCCGCCTCCAGGGCTTCGGGCAGCAGGCCCTGGTCGTCGGTGGCGATTCCCTTGAGGTTGAAGTGCAGGGTCTGCGCCAGGGCCAGCAGCAGCATGCAGGTCTCCCGTTCGCACAGCACCGTGTCGCCGGGCTTGAGCACGGTGGCCATGGCGATGGTCAGGGCATGGGCGGCGCCGTTGCAGAACAGCATGTGGTCGGGGTTGGCCGGCATCTTCTGCTGCGCCAGCCAGGCGCAGACCACCTCGCGGTGCTGGGTCAGGCCCTGGGTCGGGTGGAAGGAGGTGATGAAGTCGTCGCGGCCTTCCCGGGCCAGGCGTTCCAGGCCCTCGCGGTAGAGCTTGACGTGGCGCTGGGTGCACACCGGGTGGGCGGTGGACAGGTCGATGCCGCGGTGCGGGTCCTCGTGCTCGTCGGTGGACAGGTAGTCCGACTCGTGGCTGACGTGGCGGCTGCGCACGAAGGTGCCGCTGCCGACTTGGGCGTAGATGGCGCCCTGCTTCTCCGCATGGGCATAGGCGTTGCTCACCGTCTGCACGCTGACGCCCAGGGTCTCGGCCAGCTCGCGGTGGGTCGGCAGCTTGCTGCCGGGCAGCAGCGCGCCGCTGTTGATCGCCTCGGTCAGGGCATTGCCGATGGCCAGGTACTTGGGTTGGCCGGAACGGATGAAGGGCTTCAGATCAATTGTCATAGAACAATAAATTCCTTGACGATAATTGTAATGATCATAATATGGCTCTCGAAGGCGATTGACCTGCATTTGTTGCGGTCACTTTAGCAGCTTTCAGTACAATTTCTCCAGGCGGACAGCCGTCCGCAATGTCGAGCGGCAAGCGGCCTGGAGGGCGGATGGATGGCGTGTCGCCTGAGTCCATGCGCCGCTGCGATGTCGTCCGCCGGGTGCCCGGCGGGCCGATTGGGACCTGAGCGCCGAGGCGTTCGTTATCGAGATGCTGTCATGAGTGAAATCGCGTTGAATTTCAGCCGTGCAGAGTACGCCCAGCGACTGGCCAAGGTGCGCGCCGCCATGGCCGAGCGGGGGATCGCCACGCTGATCGTCCACGACCCGTCGAACATGGCCTGGCTCACCGGCTATGACGGCTGGTCCTTCTATACGCCGCAATGCGTGGTGGTCGGCCAGGACGGCGAGCCGCTGTGGTACGGCCGCGGCATCGACGCCAACGGCGCGCGCCGCACCGTCTACCTGGCGGAGGAGAACATCTCCTCCTACAGCGACCGCTATGTGATGAACCCGCCGCACCATGCCCTCGACTACCTGTGCGAGCAGGTGCTGCCGGCCCGGGGCTGGACCGCCGGGGTGATCGGCGTGGAGATGGACAACTACTACTACAGCGCCACCTCGCACCAGGCACTGCTGCGTGGCCTGCCGAAGGCCCAGCTGGTGGACGCCACCGGCCTGGTTAACTGGTGCCGGGCGATCAAGTCGGCCCAGGAAGTCGAGTACATGCGCGTCGCCGCGCGCATCGTCGAGAACATGCACCGGGCCATCGTCGAGATGGTCGAGCCGGGCCTGCCGAAGAACCTGCTGGTCGGCGAGATCTACCGGGTCGCCTGCGCCGGCCACGACGGCAAGTTCGGCGACTACCCGGCCATCGTGCCCATGCTGCCGTCGGGCAAGGACGCCTCGGCGCCGCACCTGACCTGGGACGACCGGCCGTTCAAGCAGGGCGAAGGCACCTTCTTCGAGATCGCCGGCTGCCACAAGCGCTACCACTGCCCGCTGTCGCGCACCCTCTACCTGGGCGAGCCCTCGGCGGCGTTCCGCAAGGCCGAGGAGGCGATCAACGCCGGCCTGGAGGCCGGTCTGGCGGTGGCCAAGCCGGGCAACACCTGCGGCGACATCGCCCGCGAACTGAACAGCACCCTGCGCCGCTACGGCTACGACCGCGGCGACAACCGCTGCGGCTACCCGATCGGGCTGAGCTATCCGCCGGATTGGGGCGAGCGCACCATGAGCCTGCGCGAGAGCGACACCACGGTGTTGCAGCCGGGCATGACCTTCCACTTCATGCCGGGCCTGTGGCTGGACGACTGGGGGCTGGAAACCACCGAAAGCATCCTGATCACCGACAGCGGCGTGGAAACCCTCTGCGATTACCCCCGCCAACTGTTCGTGAAGGCCTGAGATGAGCGCAGCAGAAATGAATATTTCCCCCGAATCCGACCTGCAGGCGACCAGTCTCTCGACTATTGCCGAGGTCGGCGAAAGCACCATCAGCAGCACCGTCGACTTCGCGCGCGACGGCGTGCAGCACGGCTTCCTCAAGCTGCCGTATTCCCACGACCAGTCGGCCTGGGGCTGCATCATGATCCCCGTCAGCGTGGTGAAGAACGGCGCGGGCCCCACCGCGCTGCTCACCGGCGGCAACCACGGCGACGAGTACGAGGGCATCACCGCGCTGCTCAAGCTGGCCGGCGAGCTGCGGGCCGAGGACGTCCAGGGCCGGGTGATCATAGTGCCGGCGATGAACTACCCGGCGGTGCAGAACGGCAGCCGCACCTCGCCGATCGACAAGGGCAACATGAACCGCTCGTTCCCCGGCAACCCCCACGGGGCCATGACCGAGCGCATCGCCGACTACTTCCAGCGCTACCTGATCCCGCTGTGCGACTACGCTCTGGATATCCACAGCGGTGGCAAGACCCTGGACATCCTGCCCTTCGCCGCGGCCCACCGGCTGCCCGACCCCGAGCAGGAAGCCAAGTGCATCGAGGGCGCCCGGCTGTTCGGCACCGCCGCCAGCATGATCCTCTTCGAGCTGGATGCGGCCTCGCTGTACGACACCGCGGTGGAAGCCCAGGGCAAGGTGTTCGTCACCACCGAACTGCGCGGCGGCGGCACCAGCACGCCGCAGACCATGGCCCTGGCCGATCGCGGCGTGCGCAACTTCCTCAAGTTCGCCGGGATCATCGAGGGCGAGCCGGAGCCGGCGGACGAGCCGCCGCTGCAGCTGGATATGCCCGATGCCAGCTGCTACGTGCAGAGCCTGCACCGCGGCATTCTCGAGCTGGCCCTGAGCCTGGGCGACCGGGTGCGGCGCGGCGACCTGGTGGCGCGGGTGCATGCCTTCGAGCGCACCGGCACGCCGGCGGTGGAATACCGCGCCGAGCGCGACGGGATGCTGGTGGCGCGGCGCTTCCCGGCGCTGGTGGACATAGGCGACACCCTGGCGGTGATCGCCGACGTAGTCGGAGGCTGAAGACAGGCAGGCTCAGTCGCATTTTCCTGAATATAAAAACAAGCGGAGACCTCAGCATGAGCAAGTTCAGCACAGTGAAGAAGGCGGCCCTGGCCGCGGCAATGGGCCTGGCCCTGGCGGGGCAGGCGAGCCTGGCAGCGGCGGCCGAGGAGTGGAAGTTCGCCCTGGAGGAGATCAGCGGCAGCGTGCAGGACGCCTACGCGCAGAAGTTCAAGCAGCTGGTGGAAGAGAAGAGCGGCGGCGACATCACCGTCACCGTCTACCCCTATGGCGCCCTGGGCGAGTCGGAAGACCTCACCGAGCTGGTGGCCAACGGCGTGCTGCAGTTCACCCATGGCTCCACCGGCATCCTCGGCTCCACCGCGCCGTCGATGCAGGTGTTCTCCATGCCCTACCTGCTGTCGCAGAACAACAAGGTCAACCTCGAGCTGCTGACCGGCAGCCCGACCATCTACGGGCCCATGGCCGACAAGCTGAAGACCCGCAACCTGCGCCTGCTCAGCATGTACCCGGAAGGCGAGATGGTCTGGACCACCAACAAGGTGGTGCGCAAGCCGGCCGACTTCGACAACGTGAAGATGCGCGTGATGGCCTCGCCGATGCTGGTGGAGACCTACAAGTCGTTCGGCGCGGTGCCCACCCCGCTGCCCTATTCCGAGGTGTACGGCGCCCTGCAGCTGAAGATGATCGACGGTCAGGAGAACCCGATCTTCGCCATCGAGGAGATGAAGTTCTACGAGGTCACCGACGTGCTGACCTGGTCCGGCCATCAGCAGTTCACCGTCGCCGTGCTGTCCAGCGAGTCCTGGTACCAGGGCCTGCCGGCCGAGCAGCGCAAGATCATCGACGAGACCATTGACGAGCTGGCGCCCTACATCTTCGAGACTCAGGCCACCTATAACCAGGAGCGTCTGGAGAAGATCCAGCAGGCCAAGCCGGGCATCCAGGTGGTGCACCTGAACGAGCAGGAGCAGGCCGCCTTCCGCAAGGCCAGCGAGCCGCTGCGCGACAAGCTGGTGGAGCTGGCCGGTCCGGAAGCCGGCACCGCCCTCGAGGCGCTGGAGGCGGAGATCGCCGAGCTGGAACAGAAATACTAAGCGGCGAGTGTCATGCGTGAGCCGGCGGGGTTGCTCCGCCGGCTTTGTCACATCTGGTGCGCGGGCCCGTCCCGCGCCGGAGCGGTTCTATGCGTCTGGACAGTTACGACCTGAAGATTCTGCGCATCCTCCAGCATAACGGGCGCATCACCAAATCCAGCCTGGCCGAGGCCATCAACCTGTCGGTCAGCCCGTGCTGGGAGCGGGTCAAGCGCCTGGAGGAGGCCGGCATCATCCGCGGCTACGGCGCCCAGCTGAACACCGAGGTGCTGCTCAAGCGTGCCGCGGTGCTGATCGAGATCACCCTCAAGCAGCACAACCGCGAGGCCTTCGCGCGTTTCGAGAAGGCCATGCTGGACTGCCCGCAGGTGACCGAGTGCTACGCCACCGGCGGCGGCGTCGACTACATCGTCAAGGTCATGGCCGAGGACATCGACCAGTACCAGCGCCTGGTCGACCGCTGGCTGATGGCCGACCTGGGCATCGAGCGCTACTTCACCTACATCGTCACCAAGACCATCAAACAGGTCGAGCCGCCGCTGGAGCTGGGCTCCGGCGACGCCGACTAGGGGCGGCAAGGCGGGCCGGATAGCGGCCCGCTGCGCTTAGCGACTGGCGTCGATGCCCTTCAGGGCCGGGCGGTGGCGCGCCATGAGCAGCACCAGGGTCACCGCGTAGAGGCCGATCACCACCAGGCCCACCCACTGGATCTCGAACGGGGTGAACTTGAACAGCAGCACCAGGCTCGTCAGCAGGACGACGTTCAGGGCGATGAAGCGCCCATGGCCGAGTTTCGCCACGGTGATGCCGAGGTTGTCGGTGTACAGGCGCACCAGGGAGTCGACCGAGTTGATCACGAAGATCACCCCGACGCCGAGCATGGCCAGCTTCCAGAACTGACTGACCTCGAGGCCCAGGTCGAAGTAGCCGTACAGCACGGCAAACCAGATCGCCAGGGGAATCGACGGAATCACCAGCAACGCCAACAGCAGCTGCCAGGTGCGCAGGCCGCCGACGAAGCGCGAAACGAACTGGCCGATCATCACGCTCCAGGCGAACCACCAGAACAGGTAGAAGGCGTGGTAATCCCCCAGCGGCAGGATGAAGCCGGGCAACTCGGCGAAGTAGCCGCTGCCGATCTTCCCGGCCGCCTCGGCGAAGTAGCCCGCGCCGAGGTCGCCCGCCCACCACATGCCGAGGATCAGGGCGAAGAACAGCCAGGTCGAGCCGACGCTGAGGATCTTCAGGTAGCGGATGTCGGTGCTGGAATAGACCGCCGCCAGAATGATGCCCACCACCACCAGATAGGCCAGGCCGTCGCCCAGCTCAGGCGCGTACCAGGCGATGTTGACCAGGAACAGGTAGGCGGTGAAGGCGCAGGTGGAGATGATCACCAGGTTGTTGATCAGCTTCACCGGGCGCAGCTCGAACAGCTTGACCCGCGGTTCGACCACGCAGAAGTAGAAGGTGGTGATGAAATAGAAGGCCCAGATCAGGAAGCCCCAGAAGCCGAACTCCACCGCCAGGGGGTTGGAGAACTGGTACTGGGCTTCCTCGGCGTAGGTCGGGAACTCGGTCAGCGGGAAGATGATCAGGCCCATGTCCAGGCCGGAGGTGAAGAGGATCGCCAGGAAGGTGAACAGGCCCACCGGCTCCGGGCCGCTGCAGCGCAGGTTGCCCCAGCGCAGCAGGACCAGCAGGGTGGCGGCGAGCAGGGCGATGATCGCCCCCGATAGAATCAGGTTCATAGAGTCCCCGTCCGTCCTGAGCGAGCGCTGCGTGCGGCCTGCACCCGGCTCGACGGTCATGTTCTTGTTGGAGTGATACGGCGCAGGCGGCCCTGTCGGCGGGGCCGCTGCCGGCACCATCCTGGCCGGTCGAATCGGCTGTCGCATGCCCGAGGGCGTCGCCGGGCGTCGCGATCCCGGCCGGCCCCGGGCGGCCAGGCCGCGTGTCGGCCATTTCGTCCGCCGAATCGGCCAGCGCCGCAGCCGCGCGGCGTCGCCGAAAAAAACCGTGCAGAAGGCCGCGCAAAGAAAAAAAACCGGGCGCGCGGCCCCGGCTAAGAGAAAAAACCGCGCGCCCATCCCCCCTAGAGTGGAAGCCGTAAACACGCACCACGCCCTGCAGCATGCACTCGCTGCACCAGGGCCCGCAGAGGGGACGCCGTCCATGCACACACTGAAAGATCCACGCCTGGTTCGCCAGCTGGCCTACGTCAACGGCAAATGGGTCGCCGGCAACGACGGCCGCGACGAGGCGGTCATCGATCCGGCCAGCGAAGAAACCATCGGCCGCTGCACCCTGCTCGACCAGGGCCAGGTCGCCGCCGCCATCGATGCCGCCGACGCCGCCTTTCCGGCCTGGCGCGCCCGCTCGGTGGACGAGCGCGGCGCCATCCTCGGCAAGTGGCACGACCTGCTGCTGGAGCACAAGGAAGACCTCGCCCGGCTGATGACCCTCGAGCAGGGCAAGCCGCTCGATGAGGCCCGGGGCGAGATCGACTACGCCGCCTCCTTTATCCGCTGGTTCGCCGAGGAGGCGCGCCGCGCCTACGGCGAGACCATCCCCAGCCACATCCGCAACGCCCAGCTGGGCAGCCTGCGCGAGCCGATCGGCGTCGCCGCGCTGATCACCCCGTGGAACTTCCCCTGCGCGATGATCACCCGCAAGGCCGCCGCGGCCCTGGCCGTGGGCTGCACCGTGCTGGTCAAGCCGGCCGGCGAGACGCCGTTCTCCGCCCTGGCCCTGGCCGAGCTGGCCGAGCGCGCCGGCTTCCCCGCCGGGGTGTTCAACGTCGTCACCGGCGAGGCGGAAATGGTTTCCCAGGTGCTCTGCGCCAGCGACAAGGTCAAGGCGCTGTCCTTCACCGGCTCGACCCGGGTCGGCCGCCTGCTGCTGCAGCAGGCCGCGGCCACGGTGAAGAAGTGCTCGATGGAGCTGGGCGGCAACGCGCCCTTCATCGTGCTGCCGGACATGGACGTGGAACAGGCCGCCCAGGCGGCCATCGACGCCAAGTTCCAGACCACCGGCCAGGACTGCCTGGCGGCCAACCGCATCTTCGTGCATCGCTCGCTGTACGAGCCCTTCCTGGCCGCCTTCGCCCGGCGCATGGGCGAACTGACCGTGGGCAACGGCCTGATCCGCGGGGTCAACCAGGGCCCGCTGATCAACGCCAAGGCGGTGGCCAAGGCCCAGGAGCTGGTGGACGACGCCGTGGTCAAGGGCGCCCGCCTGCTGGTCGGCGACCAGGAGCAGGCCCCGGGGCGCAACTACTTCATGCCGACCCTGCTGGCCGACGTGACCGCGGACATGCGCGTCTACCGCGAGGAGAACTTCGCCCCGGTGGCCGGCGTGCTGGCCTGGGACGACCTGGAGCAGCTGATCGCCCAGGCCAACGACACCGAGTACGGCCTGGCCGCCTATGTCTATGGTTACGACATGCGCCCGGTGTGGCGCCTGTTGCGCGGCCTGGAGTTCGGCATGGTCAGCGTCAACTCGGTGAAGATGACCGGCCCGCCCGTGCCGTTCGGCGGCGTCAAGCAGTCCGGCCTCGGCCGCGAGGGCTCGCGCCACGGCCTCGATGAATACAGCCAGATCAAGTACTACTGCCTGGGCAACCTGCCCAGCGCCAGCGGAAGTTAATCGCGCTCAGCCGCCTGAACGCCACCCGAAACCGAATCGAACGAGGGCAATGCCATGACCATCGACACCCAGAAGATCATCGAGATCGACCGCCAGAACGTCTTCCACGCCTCCACCCACCTCAAGCAGCACGCCCACGGCGAGAGCCCGGCGCGCATCGTCACCGGCGCCCAGGGCATCCGCATCCAGGATTCCCTGGGCAACGAGTTCATCGACGGCTTCGCCGGCCTGTACTGCGTGAACATCGGCTACGGCCGCAGCGAGATGGCCGAGGCGATCTACGCGCAGGCCAAGCAGCTGGCCTACTACCACACCTATGTCGGCCACACCACCGAGGGCATGGCCAGCCTGTCCGAGCGCATCGTCAGGCTCGCCGGCCAGGGCATGAGCAAGGTCTACTACGGCATGTCCGGTTCGGACGCCAACGAGACCCAGCTCAAGCTGGTCTGGTACTACAACAACATCCTCGGCCGTAAGGAGAAGAAGAAGGTCATCTCCCGCGACCGCGGCTATCACGGCTCGAGCATCGCCTCCGGCTCCATGACCGGCCTGCCGGTGTTCCACGCCCACTTCGACCTGCCGCTGGAGCGCATCAAGCACACCGTGGCGCCGGTCTACTACCGTCGCCCCGACGACGGCATGAGCGAGCTGGAGTTCTCCCGCTACTGCGCGCAGAGGCTCGAGGAGATGATCCTCGCCGAAGGCCCGGACACGGTCGCGGCGATGATCGGCGAGCCGGTGCTCGGCACCGGCGGCATCGTGCCGCCGCCGCAGGGCTACTGGGCGGAGATCCGCAAGGTGCTGGACAAGTACGACATCCTCTTGATCGCCGACGAGGTGGTCTGCGGTTTCGGCCGCCTGGGCGTGGACTTCGGCTCGCAGTACTACGAGATGAAGCCGGACCTGATCACCGTGGCCAAGGGCCTGACCTCGGCCTACCAGCCGCTGTCCGGGGTCATAGTCGGCGAGCGCGTGTGGCAGGTGCTGGAGCAGGGCACCGACAGCTATGGCGCCATCGGCCACGGCTACACCTACTCCGGCCACCCCATGGGCATCGCCTCGGCCATCGCCAACCTGGACATCATCGAGCGCGAGAACCTCACCGGTAACGCCCGCGACACCGGCGCCTACCTGCAGCAGCGCATGCAGGAGACCTTCGGCCAGCACCCGCTGGTCGGCGAGGCGCGCGGCATCGGCCTGCTGGCGGCCCTGGAGTTCTCCGCCGACCGCAGCAAGCGCCAGCACTTCGACCCCAACCTCAAGGTCGGCGCGCAGATTTCCGCGGCCTGCCTGGAAGAGGGCCTGATCGCCCGGGCCATGCCCCACGGCGACATCCTCGGCTTCGCCCCGCCGCTGGTGGTCACCCGTGGCGAGGTCGACGACATAGTCGGCCGCGCCGAGCGGGCGGTGAACAAGGTCACCGACAAGCTGATCAGCAGCGGCGCCTGGCAGGCCAAGTAACTCGCCAGGTCAACGCGGGGGGCATCGAGACGGTGGCCCCCGCTTGCGTTCACAGGTTGGACTCTGCACATGAACCAACAACTGACCCTGCAAGACATCTACCGGGCCCGCCAGCGCATCGCCGGCCTGGCCCTGCGCACCCCGCTGGTGCGTTCCGAATCGCTGTCGCGGCGCTGGGACTGCGAGGCCTGGCTCAAGCTCGACTGCCTGCAGCCCACCGGCGCCTTCAAGCTGCGCGGCGCGGTCAACGCCCTGCTCGGCCTGGATGCGGCGCAGCGCCGGCGCGGCGTGGTGACCATGTCCACCGGCAACTTCGGCCGCGCCCTGGCCTATGCCGGCCAGCACCTGGGCATTCCGGTCAGGGTGTGCATCTCGCGCCTGGTGCCGGCCAACAAGGTCGAGGCCCTGCGTCAGAGCGGCGCCGAGCTGGTGATCCACGGCCAGGCTCAGGACGAGGCCGACGTCGAGGCGCGGCGTCTGCGCGACGAGCAGGGCCTGGCCTATGTCTCGCCGTTCGACGATCCGCTGGTGATCGCCGGCCAGGGCACCTGCGGCCTGGAGATCATGGAGGAGCAGCCGGACATCGACATGCTGTTCGCCGGCCTGTCCGGCGGCGGCCTGATCGCCGGCCTGGGCCTGGCGGTCAAGAGCATCAACCCCCAAGCCGAGGTCATAGGCGTGAGCATGAACCAGGGCGCGGCGATGCTCGAGAGCCTGGCCGCCGGCCACCCGCTGCAGGTGCCCGAGGTGGCGTCGCTGGCCGACAGCCTGGGTGGCGGCATCGGCCTGGACAACGCCTGGAGCTTCGCCATGACCCAGCGCTATATGGACCGCGGCTACAAGGTCGACGAGGCGCAGATCGCCCGCGCCATGCTGCATTTCCTGCGCGAGGAGAAACTCCTGGTCGAGGGCGCCGCCGCGGTCGGCGTGGCCGCCGTCGAGCAGCACCAACTGGACCTGAGCGGGCGCCGCGTGGCGTTCGTGGTCAGCGGCCAGAACCTGTCCACCGCCACCTTTGCCGAGGCCTGCCGCCTGGCCGGAGAGCGTCCCTATGAAAATCTATAACCGCCAGCAGATCGCCGAGCGGGTCACGCTCGACCCGGCCGCCCTGGAGGCCGTCGAGGCCGGTTTCGCCGCCCTCGGCCGCGACGAGGTGGCGATGCCGCCGATCCTCAGCATGAACATCGCCGAGAGCAACGGCGAGGTCGACGTGAAGACCGCGCACATCCGCGGCTGGCCGCGTTTCGCGGTGAAGATCAGTCCCGGCTTCTTCGACAACCCCAAGCTCGGCCTGCCCAGCCTCAACGGCCTGATGCTGCTGTTTTCGGCCAAGACCGGGCTGGTCGAGGCGGTGCTGTTCGACGAGGGCTACCTGACCGACATCCGCACCGCCCTGGCCGGCGCCATCGCCGCCAAGCACCTGGCCCGCGAGGACGCCCGGCGCGTCGCGGTGATCGGCGCCGGCCTGCAGGCCGAGCTGCAGGTCGCGGCGCTGCGCCTGGTGCGCGACATCCGCCAGGTGCATGTGCACGCCCGCGACCTCGACAAGGCCGAGGCCTATGCCGTGCGCATGCGCGCGCAGTACGGCCTGGACGTCAGGGTGCACGCCAGCGCCGCGGCCGCCTGCGCCGAGGCCGACATCGTGGTCACCACCACCCCGGCGCGCGAGCCGGTGCTGCGCTGGAGCGACCTGCCCAGGGGCGTGCACGTCACCGCCATGGGCTCGGACAACCCGCACAAGAACGAGCTGGAGCCGAGCATCCTGGCCAACGCCGAGGTGCTGGTGGTCGACCGCCTCAGCCAGTCCCGCGCCCTCGGCGAGCTGCACCACGCCCCGGCCCTGGAACGCGAGGTGTTCGAGCTGGGCAGCCTGATCGCCGCGGGGCGCAAGGTCCGCAGCGGCGCCGAGCAGATCACGGTGTGCGACCTGACCGGCACCGGGGTGCAGGACACCGCCATCGCCAACTACGCCGCGCGCCTGCTCGAGGAGGCCTGAGATGGTCCAGTCCTTCGCCGAGTTCCAGGCCCTGCAGCAGTGCTTCGACCACGTGCGCGCCAGCGATGACGGCCACGTGCGCATCGGCCTGGTGCAACTGGCCAGCGATTTCACCCTGGAGAACGAATGGCGCCAGCTGCTCGGCGAGCGGGTCGAGCTGTACAGCACCCGCACCCCCTGCAGCCCGACCGTCACTCCGGACGGGCTGCGCAGCATGGCCCAGGGCCTGAGCCAGTCCAGTGCCCTGCTGGTGCCGGGCCTGCCGCTGGACGTGCTGGCCTTCGGCTGCACCTCGGGCAGCATGCTGATCGGCGAGCAGGAGGTGAGTCGCTTGATCAACCAGGCGCACCCCGGCGTGCCGGTGACCAACCCCTGGAGCGCGGTCAAGGCGGCCCTGCGCGGCCTCGACGCGCGGCGCATCGCGGTGCTCACGCCCTATATCGGCGAGGTCAACTACCCGATCTATCAGGGCCTGCAGCAGGCCGGCCACGAGGTGGCGGCCTTCGGCACCTTCGGCGTGCTGGAGGATGCCGAGATCCCGCGGATTCCCGAGGCGGCCATCGAGCAGGCGGCGCGCGAGTTGCTGATCGGCCAGCGGGTCGATGCGCTGTTCCTCTCCTGCACCAACCTGCGCACCCTCGGCCTGCTCGACGAGCTGGAGCACAGCCTGGGGTTGCCGGTGATCTCCAGCAACCAGGCGCTGTTCTGGCATGCCCTGCAACTGGCCGGCTGCGTGCACCGGCCCCAGGGTTTCGGTACCTTGCTGACCGACAGCTACGCGTTGGCTTGAAGGGCGCACGCACGCGCCCGGCCTGCGTGCTGCAGCGGGGAGTCTGAGGTGCAGGAGCGACAGAAGGGCTTGCTGTTGACCGCGTTCGGCGTGCTGGTGCTGTCGCCGGACGCCCTGGTGCTGCGCTGGCTGGCCGCCGAGGCCATGTCGGTGCTGGCCTGGCGCGGCCTGCTCATGGCCATCGGCCTGGGCCTGCTGCTCGCCTGGCGCTACCGCGGCGGGTTGCCGGCCGCCGCCCGGCGTTGCGGCTGGACCGGCCTGGGCTGCGGGCTGTGCTACTGCGGCAGCACCATCGGCTTCGTCCAGGCCATCACCCTGGCCGGGGCGGCCAATGCCCTGCTGATCCTCAGCATCGCCCCGCTGATCGCCGCGGCCCTGGCCTGGCTGTTTCTCGGCGAGCGCCTGGCCTTGCGCACCCTGCTGGCGATCCTGGTGTGCGTCGGCGGCGTGCTGCTGATCGTCGCCGACGAGGCGCCGGGCAACAGCCTGGCGGGCAACGCCTGGGCCCTGGCGGCCGCCACCCTGCTGGCCGGCAACTTCACCCTGGCGCGCAGCAAGCCGGCGGTGGACATGAGCCCGGCGCTGATTCCCGGCGCCCTGCTGGTGTCGCTGCTGGGGTTCCTGTTCGGCGGCACACCGGCGCTAAGCCCGACGCAGTGGGCCGGCCTGGCCGTCATGGCCGGGGTGCTGCTGCCCCTGGCCTTCATGCTGATCCAGCTCGGGCCGCGCTGGATCAGCGCCACCGAGGTGGGCCTGTTGCTGCTGCTGGAGGTGGTGCTGGGGCCGCTGTGGGTCTGGTGGCTGCTCGGCGAGGCGCCCAGCAGCCAGGTGCTGCTGGGCGGCGCGCTGATCTTCGTCACCCTGTGCGTGCACGGCCTGCTGAGCTGGCGCCGCGTGGCGCCGGCCGGCTGAGCCGCTCAGTCCAGGCGCAGCACCTTGGCCAGGACGACCTTGGGGCCTTTCATCTTCTTGACGATGATGCGCAGACCGCCGACCTCCAGTGACTCCTCCTCTTCCGGCATGCGCTTGAGGGTCTCGTAGATCAGCCCGGCCAGGGTTTCCGCCTCGATGGGCTCGAGGCTGACGCCGAGCAGGCGCTCGACCTTGAACAGCGGCGTGTCGCCGCGCACCAGCAGCTTGCCCGGCTGGTAGGCGAGGATGCCGCGCTCGGCCTTGCGGTGTTCGTCCTGGATGTCGCCGACCAGGGCCTCGAGCACGTCCTCCATGGTCAGGTAGCCGATCACCTTGCCGTCGGCCTCCTCGACCAGGGCGAAGTGGGCGGTGCCCTGGCGGAACTGCTCGAGCAGGCTGGACAGCGGCATATGCCGGGTCACCCGCTCGATCGGGTGCATCAGCTCGGCGATCTTCAGCGCCGAGGGCAGCATCTCCAGCAGCGACAGGTGCAGCAGCAGGTCCTTGATGTGCAGCACGCCGACGAAGTCCTCGGCCGCGGCGTCGTACACCGGGTAGCGGCTGTACTTGTGCCGGCGGAACACGCTGAACACCTCGTCCAGGGGGGCGTTCAGCTCCAGGTAGACCAGATCCTCGCGGGAGTTGGCCCAGTCCACCACCTCCAGCTCGCCCAGTTCCACCGCCGAGGCCAGCACGCGCATGCCCTGGTCGCCGGGGTCGCGGGCGCGGCTGGAGTGGAGGATCAGCTTGAGTTCGTCGCGGCTGTAGTGGTGCTCGTGGTGCGGCCCCGGCTCGCCCTGGCCGGCGATGCGCAGGATGGCGTTGGCGCTGGCGTTGAGCAGGAAGATCGCCGGGTACATCAGCCAGTAGAACAGGTACAGCGGCGCCGCGGTCCACAGCGACAGCAGCTCGGGCTGGCGGATCGCCCAGCTCTTGGGCGCCAGTTCGCCGACCACTATGTGCAGGTAGGAGATGATGGCGAAGGCGGTGAAGAAGGCGATGGCGCTGACCAGCGTCGGCGAGTCGATGCCGAGCACCCCGAGCAGCGGTTCGAGCAGGTGGGCGAAGGCCGGTTCGCCGACCCAGCCCAGACCCAGGGAGGCCAGGGTGATGCCCAGCTGGCAGGCCGACAGGTAGGCGTCCATTTGCGCGTGCACGGTACGCAGGATGTGCCCACGCCAGCCGTGCTGCTCGGCCAGGGCCTCGACCTTGGTGGCACGCAGGCGGACGATGGCGAACTCGGCGGCGACGAAGAAGCCGTTGAGCAGGACCAGGAAGAGGGCGAAGAGAAGCAGGCCGAAGTCGGCGAAATAGGCGGCGGAATAACTAGAGGAGGGGTCCATGGAGGGTTCGGTTGGCCAATGACCGCTAAAGGGTGGGGGCTGGCGCCGGGCTTTGCAAGCGCGCGTTACTTAGCCCGGCGTACCGCCTGGGTGCTGGGGAAGTGGCAGGTGAAGGTGCTGCCCTGGCCCAGGGTGCTGGCGATATCCAGACGCGCGCGATGGCGCAGCAGCACGTGCTTGACGATGGCCAGGCCCAGGCCGGTGCCGCCGGTGGCGCTGGCGCGACTGGAGTCGACCCGGTAGAAGCGCTCGGTCAGGCGCGGCAGGTGCTTGGCCTCGATCCCCGGACCGTCGTCGCGCACCGTCAGGTGGGCGCCCTGTTCGTCGCCCCACCAGCGGATGTCGATGCGGCCCTCGTCGGGGCTGTACTTCACCGCATTGAACACCAGGTTGGAGAAGGCGCTGCGCAGCTCCGCCTCGCTGCCCTTGAGCCTGAGGTGCGGGTCGGCCTCCAGACTGATGCGGTGCTGGCGTGGCCCGGACAGCGCCTGGGCGTCGTTCTTGATCGACAGCAGCAGCAGGTCGACCGCCACCGGCTGGTTGTCCGCGGGGTAGTCGGTGGCTTCCAGCCGGGCCAGCAACAGCAGGTCGTTGAGCAGGTTCTGCATGCGCGCGCCCTGCTGCTGCATCTGCTGCAACGGCCGCAGCCAGCGCGGATTGACCCCTTCGACGTTGTCCAGCAGGGTCTCCAGGTAGCCGGCGATCACCGTCAGCGGCGTACGCAGTTCGTGGGACACGTTGGCGACGAAATCCTTGCGCATCTGCTCCAGCTGGTGCAGCCGGGTGACGTCGCGCACCAGCATCAGGTGCTCGCTGTTGCCGTACTGGGTGACGTGGATCTGCAGCTGGACGCGGCTATTGACCGGCGAGGGCAGGTCCAGCGGCTCGAGGTAGTTCTCGCGTTCGAAGTAGTCCTTGAAGCGCGGGTCGCGCACCAGGTTGCTGATCGACTGGCCGCTGTCCTGCGGGGTCTGCAGGCCCAGCAGGGTCTCGGCGGCACGGTTCCACCACTCCAGGTTGCCGTCGCGGTCGAGCATGATCACCGCGTCCTTCAGGGCCGCGGTGGATTCCTGCACCCGGTCGATCACCGCCTGCAGGCGGCCGCGCACCCGTTCGTCGCGGCGTTGCAGGTGGTAGATGCTGTCGAACACCTCGCCCCACAGGCCGTAGCCGTCCGGCGGCGCCTCGCCGGGCTGATGCTCCTGCAGCCAGCGGTGCAGGCGCAGCAGCTGCTTGAGGGTCCAGCCGAGGTAAGTGCCCAGGCCTATCACCAGGGCCCAGGCATACTCGCCGCTGATCAGGCCCAGCAGCAGGCAGCCGCCGATCAGCAGCAGCAGGCGGCGCACCAGGGCACCACGCCAGTCTTGCTTCACTTGCTATTCATCCGCCAGTCGATCCTTACAGCCGGCTCATGCGTCCGGCCGGTCATCCTAACCCAGTGAGCGGCCGTTAGCTCTTGGTGGAGAAACGATAACCGGTGCCGCGCACGGTCTGCACCAGGTTCTCGTAGGCCGCGCCGAGGGCCTTGCGCAGGCGGCGGATGTGCACGTCGACGGTGCGTTCCTCGACATAGACGTTGCCGCCCCAGACCTGGTCGAGCAGCTGGCCGCGGGTATAGGCCCTTTCTTGATGGGTCATGAAGAACTGCAGCAGGCGGTATTCGGTGGGGCCCATCTCGGCCGGCTTGCCGTCGATGGTCACGCGGTGGCTGAGCGGGTCGAGCAGCAGGCCGCCGACCTCGATCGGCCCCTCGCTGTCGCTGGGACCGGCGCGGCGCAGCACGGCCTTGAGACGGGCGACCAGCTCGCGCGGCGAGAAGGGCTTGGTGATGTAGTCGTCGGCGCCGACCTCCAGGCCCTGGATCTTGTTGTCCTCTTCGCCCTTGGCGGTGAGCATGATGATCGGGATGTCGCCGGTCAGCTCGTCGCGCTTGAGGCGCCGGGCCAGTTCGATGCCGCTGGTGCCGGGGAGCATCCAGTCGAGGAGGATCAGGTCGGGCTTGCGGTCGACGATCAGGGCGTGGGCCTGCTGGGTGTTCTCCGCTTCCAGGCACTCGTAGCCGGCCATTTCCAGGGCCACCGCGATCATCTCGCGGATCGGTGCTTCGTCATCGACGATCAGGATGTTCTTGCCAACCATGGGTCCCGCCTCGGTTCGTTCAACTGTCTAGCGCCGCATTAGATAACGGAATTATTGCAGCGATATGACAGCCTGACGGCACCAGCCTACACCCCCGGGGCGGTTCAGCGCAGGGCATAGTCCAGCACCAGGCCGAGGAAGATCGCCAGGCCGGCCCAGTGGTTGTGCAGGAAGGCGTTGAAGCAGGCCATCGGCTTGCGGTTGCGCGTGGCGTGGTATTCCCAGGCGAAGCAGGCGGCGGCGGCCAGCAGGCCGAGGTGGAAGTACAGGCCCAGCTCGAAGCGCGCGGCGGCCAGCAGCAGGCACAGCAGGGCCAGGCCCTGCAGGCTGGCGATGATCAGGCGGTCGGCCTCGCCGAACAGGATGGCGGTGGACTTGACCCCGATCTTCAGGTCGTCGTCGCGGTCGGCCATGGCGTAGTAGGTGTCGTAGGCCACCGTCCACAGCAGGTTGGCGATGTACAGCAGCCAGGCCTCCGGCGGCAGGCTGCCGGTCTCGGCGGTGAAGGCCATCGGCATGCCCCAGGAGAACGCCGCGCCGAGTACCACCTGGGGGTAGAAGGTGTAGCGCTTCATGAAGGGGTAGCAGGCGGCCAGGGCCAGGCCGCCGAAGGACAGCCAGACCGTCGCGGCGTTGGTCAGCAGCACCAGCACGAAGGCGGCCGCCACCAGCACGGCGAACAGCAGCAGCGCCTCGCGCGGCTGAATCCGCCCGCTGGCCAGGGGGCGCGCGCGGGTGCGGGCGACGTGGCCGTCGAAGTCGCGGTCGGCGTAGTCGTTGATCACGCAGCCGGCGGCGCGCATGAGGATCACGCCGAAGACGAAGATCAGCAGGTTCTTCGCGCTCGGCACGCCGTCGGCCGCCACCCACAGCGCCCACAGCGTCGGCCACAGCAGCAGGTAGATGCCGATCGGCTTGTCCAGGCGCATCAGCTGGACGAAGTCCCAGGCGCGGGGGTGCAGACGATTGAGCGACTTCAGCAGGTGGGTGTACATCGGGCGCGTCTCCGTGCGGGTTGCGCGGATTATACGGATGATGGCGGCGTAGGGTGGATCACGCGCTAGCGATCCACCCGGGTGGGCGATGGGGCGGTGGAAAACGCTGCGCGGCTTTCCGCCCTAGGCCTCTATCCCCGCCGCCGGCCAGAACGCCGGCAGGAACACCTCGGCCACCAGCACGCCGAGGGCGCCGCGGCTGAAACGCGAGCGCCGCGCCCACAGGCGCTCGGCGCGTACCTCGGCCGGCAGCCAGGGCGCGGGGTAGTGGCAGGCCTGCAGTTCGCCGCGGGCGAAGGCGCGGTCGCTGAACAGCAGTTCCCCCAGCGAGCGGCTGCCGAGCTGGTCGAGGGCCAGGCCGGAGCCTTCCAGGGCGCTGCGGGCCGCCACGCTGCGGGCGAATACCCAGGGCTGGCCGTGGCCGCGCAGGTACACCTCGCGCACCCAGCCCAGGCTGCCGTCGGGCACGCCGAGGGCGCTGCACTCGTCGCAGCGCAGGCGCTGCCAGCCTTCGCTCAGCGGGGTGACGTCGAAGCGCTCGGACGACAGTGCGGTCAGCCGCTGGGTCAGCGAGTCCCGATTGACGAACAACCAGTCGTATACGTCGGCCGTTGGGCTCGGGTAGAGCTGGCTGGCGGTCAGCCAGCGCGGCGGATGGGCGAGGGAGGCATGGGACACGGCGACGCTTCATCCAGAACGGGAAGCGCGCGAGTGTAACAAAGGGTCGGATTCACGCCAGCGGCAAAGCGTCGCCCCGTGCCCGAGTGCGGGGTGCAGGTAGTGCGGGCGGCCATGGCATTCGTCCCCGGCGGCTTGGCGCATCCGCGCATTTGCGGTAGCGTGCCCCGCGCAACACAGTGTGACTCGCCAGAGGTAGTTATGAAGAAATGGCAATGCGTGGTCTGCGGGCTGATCTACGACGAGAGCCAGGGCTGGCCCGATGAAGGCATCGCCGCCGGCACGCCCTGGCAGGACGTGCCGGAAGACTGGCTGTGCCCGGACTGCGGCGTCGGCAAGATGGATTTCGAGATGATCGAGATCGCCTGAGTCGACCCGTTGCCTGCGGCGGCCGAGGCCGCCGTTTTCGTTGCGTCCCGCGCCCCTTGGCGGCCGCCGGGCAATTGCAGTAGGGTCTGCAGAGGTTCCCGCAAGGCGAGATCTGCATGAGCAAGTGGCAATGCATCGTGTGCGGCTTCATCTACGACGAAGCCCTGGGCCTGCCGGATGAGGACATCCCCCCCGGCACCCGCTGGGAAGACATTCCCGCCGATTGGGTCTGCCCGGACTGTGGCGCGGACAAAACCGATTTCGAGATGATCGAGATTTCTTGAGCGGCCCGGGCCGTCCGGCGGCGCGCGGCTGCGCCGCAACAGATTAAGGATGGATGATGAGCGCACCCCTGGTGATCGTCGGCACCGGCCTGGCCGGTTACAACCTGGCCCGCGAGTTCCGCAAGCTGGACAGCACCACGCCGCTGTTGCTGATCAGCGCCGACGATGGCCGTTCCTACTCCAAGCCGATGCTCTCCACCGGTTTCGGCAAGCACAAGGACGCCGACGGCCTGAGCATGGCCGAGCCCGGCGCCATGGCCGAACAGCTGGGCGCGGAGATCCGCACCCATACCCGCATCACCGCCATCGACCCGGCGCACAAGCGCCTGTGGATCGGCGAGGAAGCCGTGCCCTACCGCGACCTGGTGCTGGCCTGGGGCGCCGAGGTGATCCGCGTGCCGGTGGCCGGCGATGCCCAGGACGCGATCTTCCCGATCAACGACCTGGAGGACTATGCGCGCTTTCGCGTCGCGGCGGCGGGGAAGCGGCGGGTGTTGCTGCTCGGCGCCGGGCTGATCGGTTGCGAATTCGCCAACGACCTCAGCGTCGGCGGCTATCAGGTCGAACTGGTCGCGCCCTGCGAGCAGGTGATGCCCGGCTTGCTGCACCCGGCCGCGGCGGCGGCGGTGCAGGCCGGACTGGAGAGTCTCGGCGCGCGCTTCCACCTCGGCCCGACGCTGGACAGCCTCCGGCACAAGGACGGGGGCCTGGAGGCCCGGTTGTCCGACGGCAGTCGGATAGCCTGCGACCTGGTGATCTCCGCCGTCGGTCTGCGTCCGCGCACCGAGCTGGCCGCGTCCGCGAGCCTGGCGGTCAGGCGCGGGGTGGTGGTCGATCGCCAGCTGCGCACCTCCCATGCCCATGTCTACGCCCTGGGCGATTGCGCCGAGGTCGAGGGCCTCAACCTGCTCTACGTGATGCCGTTGATGAGCTGCGCCCGCGCCCTGGCCAAGACCCTGGCCGGCACGCCGACCCGGGTGAGCTACGGTCCCATGCCGGTCACGGTGAAGACCCCGGTGTGCCCACTGGTGGTTTCGCCGCCACCACCGGGCCTGCAGGGCGAGTGGACGGCGGCAGGGGGCGGCGGTGACATCAAGGCCCTGTGCCACGACGCCGCCGGCAACCTGCTCGGCTATGCCCTGACCGGCGCGGCGGTGCAGGAGAAGCTGGCATTGAACAAGCAGCTGCCGCCGCTGCTGGCATGAACGCCGGCCTTTCTGGCGTAAACGCCCTGCTGCGCTCCGCGCAAACCGCCGAGTGAGACTGGCGCGGGGCTTAATCACATGCCATTCTCCCAGGGTCTGCCGCAGCGCAGAGCCGTTGCGGCGCCTTGGGCGCTGACCTGGAAGGACAGCACGGACACAACAACAATAACCGTCTAAGAGGCATCTATGCGTAAACCGGAACTCGCCGCCGCCATCGCCGAAAAGGCCGATCTCACCAAGGATCAGGCCAGTCGTGTACTCAACGCCGTGCTCGAAGAAATCACCGGCGCACTGAACCGCAAGGACAGTGTGACCCTGGTCGGTTTCGGCACCTTCGTGCAACGCCACCGGGGTGCTCGAACCGGCAAGAACCCGCAGACCGGTCAGCCGGTCAAGATCAAGGCCAGCAACACCGTCGCCTTCAAGCCGGGCAAGTCCCTGAAAGACGCGGTCAACTGAGCCGTGTCAGCCCGGGGCCGTAGGGCTCCGGGCTTCCCTCGCCAGGCCCCGAGCCGGTGGCCATTGCCAGGCTTTGGTTTGGCTGTAGTCCCTCGCGCAACCCGCTACAATGCGCCGCCATTTCCGTTACCCGTCGAGATCGTGCGCATGAAATTCCGCTTGCTTCTGTGGTTGCTGGGCCGCCTGATGGCCAAGGCCAGCCGCAATAACCCCGCTTTCCAGCAACAGCTGGCCGGTCGCGATATGCAGTTCCAGCTGCATACCCTGGACGGCAAGATCGCCCGCCATTTTATCGTCAAGGATCAGCGCATCAGCAGCAAGCGCGGTCCGGCCCGCGAGCCGGCCTTCGCCCTGGGCTTCAAGGACGGCGCCTACGGTTTCGCCACCATGAACGCGAAGAACAAGCAGCTGGCCTTCATGCAGGGCATCCAGAGCAAGGACATCCAGATCCAGGGCAACCCGGCGTTGGTGCTGTGGTTCCAGGGGCTGACCAAGCATCTGGCGCCGAAGAAGCGCGACAGCGAGAAGAAGGCCGCCTGACCCCCGCAGGGGCGGCGGCGCTGGCCGCCGCCCGAGGCATTCGCTAGGCTGGCTGGAGTCCCTGATGGAGGCCTGCCCATGCCTGTGCTCATCGCTGTCCTGCTGCTGGCCGTCGGTATGGCGCAGGCTGCGCCGTCCAAGGCCGAGGCCTTCGCGCCGTTGTTCGAACTGGCGGGAATTCGCCTGCTCTGCGAGCAGAGCGAACCGTTGCTGCGCCGCGGCCTGAACGCCCAGCAGCAGGCGCAGTTGGGCCAGGTCTTCGCCGCCGAGGGGCTGTGCCGGGACCTGGCCGAGCAACTGGCCGGCCGTTTCGAGCCACAGCAACTCAGGCAGGCCCGGCGGTTGCTCGAGAGCCCCCTGGCCCGGCGCTTCACTGCGGCCGAGCGGTCGGTCGGCGAGGACGGCGGCACGGCCCTGGCGGACTACCGTCGACAACTCGCCGCCCGTGCGCCGCTGCCGAGCCGGCTGGCCCTGGTCCGGCGCCTGGATGCCGCCGCACGCACCACCGCCCTGGCCGCCCTGCTGCGCTACGAGGTGGGCAAGACCCAGGCGTTGCTGGCGCTCAGGGCGCGCGGCGAGACCCTCGATGAGCAGGCCCTGAGCCGTCAGACCGGCGTCCAGGCCGAGGCCCTGCGCCAGTCCAGCGCGGCGGCGGTGGAGTCCTTCATGCTCTATGCCTACCGGCAGATTCCCAGCGAGCAGCTCGCCGAGTATGCCGCGCTGTACGAGCAGCCCGTCCTCAGTCGATTGCTGGAAGAAAGCGTGCAGGCCCTGCCGCGGCTGTTCGCCGCGCGCCGCGCCGCGCTTCGATAGCTGGCGGACGACGCAGGGGCCCCACGGGCCCCTCTTCTGTCCTGGTCCGGCAGGCCGCGCTCAGTGCGGCGAATGGAACTGGGCGGCCAGTTCGCGCAGTGCCACCTCGGCGGCCAGCACCTTGTCGACCGCCTCTTCGGCCTTGTCCCGGCTCAGGCCCAGGGCGTCGTACAGCTCCTGGTCGATTGCGCGTCGTGGTCCGTTGCCGATGCCGCGGTTGCGCAGCAGGCCGACGGCCAGGCACACCAGGTTCGGGTAGGCGGCATGGGGGCCGGCATACTCGGCGTCGTGCTGGAAGCGCAGGGCGCTGGCCAGTTCTTCCGGCATGTCCCAGAAACGCATCAGCCAGGCGCCGATCTGCTCGCGGCTGATGCCCAGCAGGTGCTGCTCGATGTAGCTGGGCGACAGGTGCGGGTTCACTTCCAGGTGCCGACAGATCAGCGAGAAGTGCGGTGGGAAGACGTGGGCCAGCACCAGGTAGCCGAAGTTGTGCAGCAGCCCGGCGAGGTAGGTCAACCCGGCCTCCGGGCGCTGCGCACGCGGCATGGCGCGGG
Organism: Pseudomonas sp. MBLB4123; assembly: GCF_051904775.1. Taxonomy (NCBI): domain Bacteria; kingdom Pseudomonadati; phylum Pseudomonadota; class Gammaproteobacteria; order Pseudomonadales; family Pseudomonadaceae; genus Pseudomonas; species Pseudomonas sp. MBLB4123. The sequence goes on along the minus strand of NZ_CP196711.1, from coordinate 3,201,429 downwards.
TCAGGCCCTCGATCACCGCGGCCGTGTAGATCGCCTGCTGCCAGTAGGGGGTGGCTCGTTGCGGCTGGTCCTTGGGCAGGCTCAGGGTCTTGCCCAGGGCCAGGCCCAGGGCCAGGTTGATCACCAGGTCGAAGCCCAGCACGCGGACGATGGCGTCCTCCACCGAGCGGATCTTGCCGGGGGCGGCGTAGTAGGGCGAGGCCGCCCAGCTGACCACCTGGGCGGCCAGCGCCGGGTCGGTCTCGACCACCCCGGTGATGTCGTCCACCGTGGCGTCCGGGTCGACCCGCAGCTTGATGATGCGCTGCGCGGTCTGGGGCAGCGGCGGAATCTCGATGGTTTCTTCCAGGCGCTGCTGGATGCGCCGGGCGGTGAAGGCCTGCACGGCCTGGCTGATCTCGGCGCGGTCGTCGTCCGGGCGGTCGAGGTTCGGCCGGATATTGCTCAGCGGCTCGCCGAAGCGCGCGGCGCTGGCCTTGCCCAGCAGCCCGCGGAAGGCCGCGCTGGCGATCTCCAGCAGCACCCCGGGCTGGCCCGAGGCGACATACAGGCTGGGCTCCTGCAGCAGGCGCTCGTCGTACAGGCAGGGCGAGCTGGTCAGCGGCGGCAGGCCGGGCAGTTCGCCGAGGGCATGCTTGCCGAGCATGCGCTCCAGGCGTTCCGGCTTGACCGCGGCGAGCTGGCGCCCGGTCAGTTCGGCCAGGCGGCCCAGGTCGAGCAGCTGGCTCTGCGGGTACAGCACCAGCAGGGCGCCGACGGCATCCTCCAGCAGCACCGCCTGCAGGCGCTGGGCGGCGGGCAGGTCGGCGTGTTCGTGGCAGGCGCGATAACTCAGGCCGAGCTTGTCGAGCAGCTGCTGGATCACGGCCGGCGGACGCGGGGTGGAGTCGGGGGCGAGGGCTGCTTCAGTCATGAGGGAGTCCGGCGTAGGGAGGGCGAATGCCTCGAAGTATAAACAGCGGGTCGATGGCTGCACGGCAATATGACGGATGCCCTGCCCGCACGCTCACACCTGCCCATAGTGTTGGCCATGGCGCAGCCAGCGCTGCAACAGCGGGCTGACATGCTGCGGCCAGTGCGCCAGCAGGGCCTGGGCGGCGTCGCGCACGGCCGGCAGCAGGTCGGCGTCGCGCATCAGGTCGGCGACCTTGAACTGCAGCAGGCCGGTCTGGCGGGTGCCGAGCATCTCGCCGGGGCCGCGCAGCTCCAGGTCCTTCTCGGCGATGACGAAGCCGTCGCAGGTCTCGCGCATGATCCCCAGGCGTTCGCGGCCCAGCTGCGACAGCGGCGGGTGGTAGAGCAGCAGGCAGTGGCTGGCCGCGCTGCCGCGGCCGACCCGGCCGCGCAGCTGGTGCAGCTGGGCCAGGCCCAGGCGTTCGGGGTTCTCGATGATCATCAGGCTGGCGTTGGGCACGTCGACGCCGACCTCGATCACCGTGGTGGCGACCAGCAGCTGCAGCCGGCCCTGCTTGAACTCCTCCATCACAGCGGCCTTCTCCGCGGCCTTCATGCGCCCGTGGATCAGCCCGACGTGCAGGCCGCCGAGGGCCGCGGCGAGATCCTCGTAGGTGGTCTCGGCGGCCTGGCAGGTGAGCTCCTCCGACTCCTCGATCAGGGTGCACACCCAGTAGGCCTGGCGTCCCTCGTTGCAGGCCGAGCGCACCCGTTCGATGACCTCCAGGCGGCGGCTGTCGGCGATCACCAGGGTGTTGACCGGGGTGCGCCCCGGCGGCAGTTCGTCGAGGATCGAGGTGTCCAGATCGGCGTAGGCGCTCATGGCCAGGGTGCGCGGGATGGGGGTGGCGGTCATGATCAGCTGGTGCGGGCACAGCCGCCCGCCGACGCCCTTCTGCCGCAACGCCAGGCGCTGCTGCACACCGAAGCGGTGCTGTTCGTCGATGATCACCAGCGCCAGGCTGCGGAACTGCACCTCGTCCTGGAACAGCGCATGGGTGCCGACCACCATGGGGGTGCCCGTGGCGATCTGCGCAAGCGCGCTGGCGCGGGCCTTGCCCTTGAGCTTGCCGGCCAGCCAGGCCACTTCGATGCCCAGTGGCTGCAGCCAGCGGCTGAAGTTGAGGAAGTGCTGCTCGGCGAGAATCTCGGTGGGTGCCATCAGCGCCACCTGATAGCCGGCCTCCAGGGCCTGCAGGGCGGCGAGGGCGGCGACCACGGTCTTACCGGCGCCGACGTCGCCCTGCACCAGGCGCAGCATGGGCTCGCCCTGGCTCAGATCGTAGGCGATCTCGGCGCCGACCCGCCGCTGCGCGCCGGTGGGCGGGAAGCCGAGGTTCTGCAGATACAGCGGCGGCAGACGCCTGGCCGGCGGCAGCGCCGGCGCCTGCTGGGCGCGCACCTGCTCGCGCAGGCGTTGCAGGGACAGCTGGTGCGTCAGCAGTTCCTCGAAGGCCAGGCGGTGCTGGGCCCAGTGGCGGCCCTCGGCCAGCTCCTCCAGGTCGGCGTCCGGCGGTGGCCGGTGCAGGTAGCGCAGCGCCTGGTCCAGGGGGGCGAGGCGGTAGTCGCGGGCCAACTCCTGGGGCAGCCAGTCGGGCAGGCTGTGGGGGCCGAGACGCGCCAGGGCCTGTTCGCTCAGGGCTCGCAGGCGCTGCTGGGTCAGGCCTTCGGTGGTCGGGTAGATGGGCGTCAGGCACTGCTCCACCGCGGCCTGCTCGCCGCCGCTCAGCGCGCGGTATTCCGGGTGGTAGATCTCCAGGCCGGAGGAGCCGGGGCGCACCTCGCCGTAGCAGCGCAGTTGGGTGCCGCGCTTGAGGCCCTCCTTCTGCGCCTGGCTGAAGTGGTAGAAGCGCAGGGACAGGGTGCCGCTGCCGTCCTGCAGCCGTACCAGCAGGCTGCGGCGGCGGCCCATGACCACGTCGGCGCCGACCACCACGCCCTCGACCACCGCGTCCTGGCCCGGGCGCAGGGCGCCGATCGGCACGATGCGGGTGCGATCCTGGTAGCGCAGCGGCAGGTGGAACAGCACGTCCTGCAGGGTCTCCAGGCCGACCTTGGCGAGCTTCTCGGCCAGGGCGGCGCCGACGCCCTTGAGGGCGGTGACGGAAACCGCTGACAGTTCGCTCATGGGGCGGTCCTAGGCGCTCTTGGCTTGCGGCTGGGCCACCGAGCACAGGCGGATCGAGTCGGCCAGCACCTCGATGGCGTTCGGCCGCGGGAAGCTGGCGCGCCAGGCGATGGCCACGGTGCGGAACGGCGCCGGGGCGCTCAGCGGGCGCACCTCGATCACCCCGGGGGCGTAGTGATGGCTGTCCACCGCGGAGAACGGCAGGATCGACACACCGAGGCCGGAGGCGACCATGTGGCGGATGGTCTCCAGCGAACTGGACTCCACCGTGGTGTGCTTGGCGTGTTCCTCGCCGCCCTTGCGCAGGGTCGGGCAGGCCTCCAGCACCTGGTCGCGGAAGCAGTGGCCCTCGCCGAGCAGCAGCAGGCTCTTGTCGTTGAGCAGCTTGCTGTCGATGCTCTTCATCTCGGCCCAGGGGTGGCCGGCCGGCATCAGCGCGTAGAAGGGCTCGTCGTACAGCGCCTTGGTCAGCACGTCGGCTTCCTGGAACGGCAGGGCGATGATGATGGCGTCCAGCTCGCCGGTGCGCAGCTTGTCGCGCAGCACGTGGGTGAAGTTTTCCTCGATATACAGCGGCATCTGCGGGGCGACCCGGTGCAGCTGGGGGATCAGGTGGGGGAACAGGTAGGGGCCGACCGTGTAGATGGCGCCGATCTTCAACGGCGCGGCCAGCTGGTTCTTGCCGGCCTGGGCCAGCTCGCGAATGCTCTGGGCCTGCTCCAGCACCTTCTGCGCCTGGGTGACGATGCCCTCGCCGACCGGGGTCAGGCGCACCGCACTCTTGCTGCGCTCGAAGATCAGCACGCCGAGCTCGTCCTCGAGCTTCTTCACCCCCACCGACAGGGTCGGCTGGCTGACATGGCAGCGTTCGGCGGCGCGGCCGAAATGCTGTTCCTGGGCGAGGGTGACGATATAGCGCAGTTCGGTGAGTGTCATAGTGAATATCCATTGAATTGCGCCTAAGCATAGCCTTTGCATTGCGGCGAACCAACCGCGCTACACTGCCCTATCGGGAAATTGTGGAGGGGCGCATGGGGCATTCGGCGAGGGTGTTGATAGCGGGTTGTGGCGATGTCGGCAGCCGTCTGGGCCTGCGCCTGGCCGAAGCCGGTTGGCAGGTGCATGGCCTGCGCCGCTCGGCGCAGCAGTTACCCGCCCCGATCATCCCGGTGGCCGGTGACCTGCAGGCCGAGGGCTGTCCGCCGGCCTGGCCCGACGGCGAGCTGGGCTACCTGGTGTATTGCGCGGCGGCCGAGCAGCGCGACGAGGCCGGTTACCGGGCCCTCTATGTCGAGGGGCTGCGCCGGGTGCTGGGCTGGCTGGCGCAACATGGGCAGCGGCCCAGACGGCTGTTGTTCGTCTCCAGCAGTGGGGTCTATGGCCAGCAGGACGGCGAATGGGTCGATGAAGAGTCGCCGGCCGAGGCCGCAGGGTTTTCCGGGCGGGTGCTGCGCGAGGCCGAGCAGCTGGCCCTGCACAGCGGTCTGTCGACCAGCCTGGTACGCCTGGCCGGGCTCTACGGGCCGGGGCGGCGCTGGTTGCTGGAGCAGGTGCGCCAGGGCTACCGGGTGGCCAGCGAGCCGCCGCTGTACGCCAACCGCATCCACGTCGAGGATGCCGCGGGCCTGCTGGCATGCCTGCTGCTGGCCGATGCCCGCGGGGTGGCATTGGACGGCTGTTATCTGGGGGTCGACGACGCGCCGGCGCCGCTGCATGAGGTGGTGGCCTGGTTGCGCGAGCAGCTGGGGGTCAGTCACTGGTCGGCACAGGAGACGCTGCGCCGCGCCGGTAGCAAGCGCTGCAGCAACGCCCGTGCCCGTGCCCTGGGCTGGGTACCGCGGTATCCGAGCTACCGCGAAGGCTACGGGGCGATCCTGGCGGGGGCGCCGTTCGGGGCCTAGGGCGGCAAGCGGCGCGGTCGTTGCCGCCGGATTCTAGTCGCGCTGCAGCAGCCAGCGTCGCGGCCCCTTGCGGTAGTCGGGCATCTCGTCGGCCTGGGCGCGGTTGAGTGCGGCGAAGATGCCCAGGCGCTCGCCGTCGCGTTCGAACAGCCAGGCCTGGCCCTGTTCGCCGAGCTGCAGCCACAGGCTGTCGAACTCGCCGCTCATGGCCGCGCAGTCGCCGGCCAGGCACAGCGCATAGCGCTCCGCGCCGGGCAGGCCCTCGACCCGGCCGTCGCTGCGGAACAGCACCAGGCCGCCTGCGCCGAGGCCCTCGGCGATGCGCCAGGTACCGCCCAGGTAGGCCTGGTAGAGGGCCCGCTCGAAGCGGCCGCCGGGCGGCACATGGGCGGCATCGGCGGCCGGAGCGCGGACGAAGCGCTGTTCCGGCCAGGTGCCGCTGGCCGCCTGCACCAGTTCGTCGCCGTCGAGCGCGAGGAATTCCTGGTAATCGCCGTAGAAGTCGACCCGCAGGCGTGCCTCGGTCTCGGCCAGCAACTGGCCTTCGTCCTGTTCGTAGCCGTTGCTGTAGCCGGCACGCCGGCGCTGCGAGTCGAGCCGCCATTCCAGGTTGGGGCCGTAGGCCAGCAGGGCGTCGCGTAGCGGGCCGCCGCGGCTCGCGGCATCGATCGCCGCCTGGTTGATCCAGGTGCCGTCGGGGTCTTGGGGGTGGCTGGCACAGCCGGCGAGCAGGCACAGGCCGAGCAGGGCGAAGGAGGCGGGACGCATGGGAGGGTCCTTGCACGGGGAGGAGGCGGGGCGTCATGCCCCGCCGCTGGACTTACTCGAGTACCAGGATAGCGTCCATTTCCACCTGGGCGCCGCGCGGCAGGGCGGCCACGCCGATGGCGGCGCGGGCCGGGTAGGGCTGCTGGAAGTAGCGGCCCATGACCTCGTTGACGGTGGCGAAGTGGGCCAGGTCGGTGAGGAAGATGTTCAGCTTGACGATGTCCTTGAACGAGCCGCCGGCGGCCTCGGCCACGGCCTTGAGGTTCTCGAACACCTGCACGGTCTGGGCCTCGAAGCCCTCGACCAGTTCCATGGTCTTGGGGTCCAGGGGGATCTGCCCGGAGACGTAGACGGTGTTGCCGGCCTTGATCGCCTGGGAGTAGGTGCCGATGGCGGCCGGGGCCTTGTCGCTGTTGATGACGCTCTTGCTCATGGGAACTCCTTGAAAGACTGTTCTGGGAGGGACTTGCGCGGCGCATTGCCTGCGCCACGCAGATTCGGCCGCCTAGGGTCGGCCAAAGGCGGGGCGCTGTCAAAGCACAGCTGTGGGGAAACTGACTGGCCGGTCGGCGCAGTGGGGTCAGGCGCGCACGCGGGTGATGCGGATCACCCCGGCGAGGGCGCGCAGTTTCTTGATCACCCGCGCCAGGTGCACCCGGTCGTGCACGCTGACCACCAGCTGGACCACGCTGATGCGGCCATCGCGCTCGTCCATGCTGATCTTCTCGATGTTGCCGTCGGCGGCGTTGACGCTGCCGGCCAGCAGGGCGATCAGGCCGCGTTGGTGCTCCAGCTCGACGCGCAGCTCGACGTTGAACTCGCCGGCGACGTCCTTGGCCCAGGACAGCTGGATGCATTTCTCCGGGTTGTGGCGGATTTCGCCGATATTGCGGCAGCTCTCCAGGTGCACCACCATGCCCTTGCCGGCCGACAGGTAGCCGACGATGGGGTCGCCGGGGATCGGCGTGCAGCACTTGGCATAGCTGAGCACCAGGCCCTCGGTGCCGCGGATCGCCAGCGGGCCCTCGGCGCTCGGCGGCTCCTCGCCGCCCTCGGTGAGCAGGCGGCGGGCCACCACGTAGGCCATGCGGTTGCCCAGGCCGATGTCCTCGAGCAGGTCCTCGATCAGCTCCAGGCGGTATTCGCCGAGCACCGCCTGCACGCGTTCGGCCGGCAGCTTGTCGAGGTGGCTGTCGAAGCCGGCCAGCACCTTGTTCAGCAGGCGCTCGCCGAGGCTGATCGACTCGGAGCGGCGTTGCAGCTTGAGGGCGTGGCGGATGTGGGTGCGCGCCTTGCCGGTGACCACGAAGTTGAGCCAGGCCGGGTTCGGTCGGGCGCCGGGGGCGCTGACGATCTCCACGGTCGAGCCGCTCTGCAGCGGCTCGGACAGCGGCGCCAGGCGGCGGTTGATGCGGCAGGCGATGCAGGTGTTGCCGACGTCGGTGTGCACCGCATAGGCGAAGTCCACCGCGGTGGAGCCCTTGGGCAGCTCCATGATGCGGCCCTTGGGCGTGAACACGTAGACCTCGTCGGGGAACAGGTCGATCTTCACGCTCTCGATGAACTCCAGGGAGTTGCCGGCGCGCTGCTGCATCTCCAGCACGCCCTTGACCCACTGGCGGGCGCGGGCATGGGTGCCCTTGGGCTGGTCGTCGTCGCTGGACTTGTACAGCCAGTGGGCGGCGATGCCGTTGTTGGCCATCTCCTCCATCTCGCGGGTGCGGATCTGGATCTCGATGGGCACCCCGTGCATGCCGAACAGCGTGGTGTGCAGCGACTGGTAGCCGTTGGCCTTGGGGATCGCGATGTAGTCCTTGAAGCGCCCGGGCAGCGGCTTGTACAGGTTGTGCACGGCGCCGAGCACGCGGTAGCAGGTGTCGACCTTGTCGACCACGATGCGGAAGGCGTAGACGTCCATGATCTCGTTGAACGCCCGGCGCTTGCCGCGCATCTTCTGGTAGATGCCGTACAGGTGCTTCTCGCGGCCGACCACCTCGCCTTCCAGGCCCTCGCGGGCCAGGCAGTGGACCAGGGACTCCTCGATCTTGTTGACGATCTCCTTGCGGTTGCCGCGGGCGCGGCGCACCGCGGCGCGGATGCGCTCGGAGCGCATCGGGTGCATGGCCTTGAAGCCCAGGTCCTCGAACTCCACGCGCAGGCTGTGCATGCCCAGGCGGTTGGCGATGGGGGCGTAGATTTCCAGGGTTTCCTTGGCGATGCGCCGGCGTTTCTCGCCGGACAGCACCTCCAGGGTGCGCATGTTGTGCAGGCGGTCGGCCAGCTTGACCAGGATCACGCGGATGTCGCGGGCCATGGCCATGGCCATCTTCTGGAAGTTCTCGGCCTGCGCCTCGGCCTTGGTCTCGAAGTTCATCTGGGTCAGCTTGCTGACCCCGTCGACCAGGTCGGCCACGGTCTCGCCGAACTGCGCGTTGAGCGCTTCCTTGGCGATGCCGGTGTCTTCGATCACGTCGTGGAGCATGGCCGCCATCAGGCTCTGATGGTCCATGTGCATGTCGGCGAGGATGCCGGCCACGGCCAGGGGATGGGTGACGTAGGCCTCGCCGCTACGCCGGCGTTGGCCGTCGTGGGCCTGTTCGGCGTAGAAGTAGGCGCGACGGACCAGGTTGACCTGGTCGTCGTCGAGATAGGTCGAGAGCCGATCGGCGAGGGCGTCTATGCTCGGCATGGGTGTTCCCCCTGCCGACCCGCATGACGCCGCGCCGTGCCGCTTCGACCAGGCATGGCTTACAGAGGCTCGTTGGCCTCTTCCTCGAAGGCGGCGAACAACGGCTCTTCTTCGACGATCTCGTCCTGGGCGATGACCTCGTGATCCACCAGGCCGGCGGCGATTTCGCGCAGGGCGACCACGGTCGGCTTGTCGTTTTCCCAGGCCACTTTCGGCTCTTTGCCGCCGGTGGCGAGCTGGCGCGAACGCTTGGTGGCGAGCATGACCAGCTCGAAGCGGTTATCAACGTTGTCCAGGCAGTCTTCGACGGTTACGCGGGCCATGGTGTTCCTCGTAGCAAATGCAGATATAGAGCTGGGCCCGGATGGGCGAGCGGACTGAATAGTCTAAAAAATCACCAGCATTTAGGGAAGTACTGTTTTAGGCGGGGCGCGCCGGCGTTCAGGCCAGCAGTTCGCCGAGCAGGCCGCTGTGGCGCTGTTGCTGAACCTCCTGGACCAGCTGGTTGGCGCGGAAGATGGCCTTGAGATCGCTGAGGGCGTGGGCGAAGTCGTCGTTGATCACCAGGTAGTCGTACTCGACGTAGTGGCTCATCTCGCTGACCGCCTCGCGCATGCGCTGCTCGATGATCTCGCCGCTGTCCTGGCCGCGGTTGGTCAGGCGGTGGCGCAGGGCCTCCTGGGTCGGCGGCAGGATGAAGATGGACTTGGCCTGCGGCATCAGCCGGCGCACCTGCTGGGCGCCCTGCCAGTCGATTTCCAGGATCAGGTCGTAGCCTTCGGCGAGGGTCTGTTCGACCCAGCGCTGGGAGGTGCCGTAGAGGTTGCCGAAGACCTCGGCGTGCTCGAGAAAGGCGCTCTGGTCGAGCATGGCATGGAACTGCTGGTGGTCGACGAAGTGGTAGTTCACCCCGTCCGTTTCCCCGGGGCGCATGGCGCGGGTGGTGTGGGAGACCGAGACGCGAATCAGCGGCTCGCTGTCGATCAGCGCCTTGACCAGGCTGGTCTTGCCGGCGCCGGAGGGCGCGGAAACGATGTAGAGGGTGCCGGTGGTGAGGCTCATGAAGGAATCCTGGAAAGCGTTGATCCTAGAGTAGCAGTGCGCATGGGCGCGGTTACTCGATGTTCTGTACCTGCTCGCGCATCTGCTCGATCAGTACCTTGAGGTTGACCGCCGCCTGGGTGCTGCGTGGGTCGAAGGCCTTGGAGCCCAGGGTGTTGGCCTCGCGGTTGAGCTCCTGCATGAGGAAGTCCAGGCGTCGGCCAGCCTGGCCGCCGGCCTTGAGCACGCGGCGCACCTCGCCGACATGGGTGCCGAGGCGGTCGAGCTCTTCGGCCACGTCGCTCTTCTGCGCCAGGATCACCAGCTCCTGCTCCAGGCGCTGGGGGTCGAGCTCGACCTGCATCTCGGCGCTGCGCTCGAAAATCTTCTGCCGCTGCGCCTCGAGCATCTGCGGTACCAGCTCGCGCAGGGCGGCGACCTCCGCGAGGATGGCGTCCAGGCGCTCGTTCAGCAGCCTGGCCAGCTCCGCGCCTTCGCGGGCGCGCCCGCTCTTCAGCTCGTCCAGGCCCTGCTTGAACAGGGCCAGGGCTGCCTGATTGAGGGCCTGGGGATCGGCCGCATCGGCCACCAGCACGCCGGGCCAGCTCAGCACTTCCAGCGGGTTGAGCGGGGCTGGCTGCTTGATCAGGCTGGCGACGCTCTCCGCGGCGGCGACCAGCTGGGCGGCGCGCTCGCGATCGACCTGCAGCGGCTTGCCGGCGCTGTCCTCGGCGAAGCGCAGGGTGCATTCCACCTTGCCCCGCGACAGGCCCTGGCGCAGCGCTTCGCGCACCGCGCCCTCGAGGTCGCGGAAGGCCTCCGGCAGGCGCAGGTGCGGTTCCAGGTAGCGATGGTTGACCGAGCGCAGCTCCCAGCTCAGGGTGCCATTTGGCCCGGCCTGTTCGGCGCGGGCGAAGGCCGTCATGCTGTGGATCATGGGGGGCGAACCTCGCGGAAAGTCGGGACGAAAGGCGCGGGATTGTAGCGCAGAGCGCCGCCGGCTCCCAATTGGTCATGTCGCCGGCGGGCCATGGCCCTTATAATGCTGGGCAGATTTCACTCCAGAGCAGGTATCCCTCGATGAAACGTCCCAGTGGCCGCGCGGCCGATCAGTTGCGCTCGATCCGCATCACCCGCAACTACACCAAGCATGCCGAGGGTTCGGTGCTGGTGGAGTTCGGTGATACCAAGGTGATCTGCACGGTCAGCGTCGAGTCGGGCGTGCCGCGTTTCCTCAAGGGCCAGGGCCAGGGCTGGCTGACCGCGGAGTACGGCATGCTGCCGCGCGCCACCGGCGAGCGTAACCAGCGCGAAGCCAGTCGCGGCAAGCAGGGCGGGCGCACCCTGGAGATCCAGCGGCTGATCGGGCGTTCGCTGCGCGCCGCGCTGGATATGTCCAAGCTGGGCGAGTTCACCCTGTACGTGGACTGCGACGTGATCCAGGCCGACGGCGGTACCCGCACCGCCTCGATCACCGGCGCCATGGTGGCCCTGGTCGATGCGTTGAAGGTGGTCAAGAAGCGCGGTGGCCTGAAGGGCGGCGACCCGCTCAAGCAGATGATCGCCGCGGTGTCGGTGGGCATGTACCAGGGCGAGCCGGTGCTGGACCTGGACTACTTGGAAGACTCGGCGGCCGAGACCGATCTCAACGTGGTGATGACCAGCGCCGGCGGCTTCATCGAGGTGCAGGGCACCGCCGAGGGGGCGCCGTTCCGGCCCGAGGAACTGAACGCCATGCTGGCCCTGGCGCAAAAGGGCATGGGCGAGCTGTTCGAGCTGCAGCGGGCGGCGCTGGCCGACTGAGGCCACTGCGGCTAGCGAGGGAGACAGGCGATGGAGCAGCAAGAACTCGTGCCGACGCCCGGCCCGGAAGCGCGGCAATGGGCGATGTTTTGCCACTATGCGGCCTTCTTCTGGTTCCTGGTGCCGATGATCGGCAATGTCATCGGGCCTCTGGTCGTCTGGCAGTTGAAGAAGGACAGTGCGCCCTTCGTCGATGACCAGGGCAAGGAGGCGCTGAACTTCCAGATCACCTTCAGTCTGGCGATGATGATCTGCGGCGTGCTGGCCTGGATCATCATCGGCTTTCCCCTGATGCTGCTGGTCAGCCTGACCGCCTTGGTGCTGACGATCATCGCCGGCATCAAGGCCAATGCCGGCGAGGCTTATCGTTATCCGATCTGCTGGCGTCTGGTGAAGTAAGCCTATGCGACAAACGAAAAAGCCGGCTGATCGCCGGCTTTTTCGTTTGTCGCTGAGCTTACAGGCTGAGAATCCAGTCGTAGTCGACGATCAGCGGCGCATGCTGCGAGAAGCGCGGCTGACGCGGCAGGCGCGCGGTACGCACGCTGCGACGCATGCCCGGGGTCAGCAGCTGGTAGTCGAAGCGATAGCCCAGGTTGAGCAGCTCCGCCTGTTCGCTGTCCGGCCACCAACTGAATTGATCGCCCTCGCGGCTGACCTCGCGCAGGGCATCGACATAGCCCATGCTGCCGATCACCTCGTCCAGCCAGGCGCGCTCGGGTGCCAGGAAGCCCGGCGACTGCTGGCAGTCGCGCCAGTTCTTCACGTCCAGCTTCTGATGCGCCACGTACAGCGAGCCGCAATAGATGTACTCGCGGCGCTTGCGCCGTTGCTTGTCCAGATAATGGGTGAAGTCGTCCATGAACTTGAACTTCTGGTTCAAGCCCTCGTCGCCGCCCTGCCCGGATGGCAGCAGCAGGGTGGCGATACTCACCTTGTCGAAATCGGCCTGCAGGTAGCGCCCGTAGCGATCGGCCATTTCGAAGCCGAGTCCACTGATTACCGCCTTGGGTTGCAACCGCGAATAGAGGGCCACGCCACCTTGGCTCGGCACTTCAGCATCGCAGGCATAGAGGAAATAGCCATCCAGTTGGAAGGCTTGGTCGTCCAGCTCAAAGGCGGAGGCGCGGGTGTCCTGCAGGCAGATGACGTCGGCATTCTGTGCTTGCAGCCAGCTGAGCAAACCGCGCTCGACTGCAGCATGAATACCATTCACGTTCACACTGATGATCCGCATAAATGGCCCCCAAAAACACGTGCGTGTATGATACCCGAGCTCGTGTTCAATTAGCCAAATTCCTAGCCAAATCCGTGCCGTCCGGGATTTTCCATGCAAGCGTACCAGCGCGACTTCATTCGTTTTGCCATCGAGCGCGGGGTGCTGCGCTTCGGTGAGTTCACCCTCAAGTCCGGGCGCACCAGCCCCTATTTCTTCAACGCCGGGCTGTTCGACAGCGGGCTGGCCCTGGCCCGGCTCGGGCGGTTCTATGCGGCGGCCGTGGTCGACAGCGACATTCCCTTCGACGTGCTGTTCGGCCCGGCCTACAAGGGCATTCCACTGGCGGCGACTACAGCGGTGGCCCTGGCCGAGCACCATCAGCGCGATCTGCCCTGGTGCTTCAACCGCAAGGAGGCCAAGGACCATGGCGAAGGCGGCACCCTGGTCGGTGCGCCGCTGGCCGGCAAGGTGCTGATCATCGATGACGTGATCACCGCCGGCACGGCCATTCGCGAGGTGATGCAGATCATCCAGGGGCAGGGCGCCCAGGCCGCCGGTGTGCTGATCGCCCTCAACCGCCAGGAGCGCGGTCAGGGCCAGCTGTCGGCGATCCAGGAGGTCGAGCGCGACTTCGGCATGCCGGTAGTGAGCATCGTGTCACTGGAGCAGGTGCTGGAATACCTGGCAGACGATGCGCAACTGCGCCAGTATCTACCGGCGGTCGAAGCCTACCGCGCCGAATATGGAATCTAACGTCCCCGAATAACATGGTGCTCCGATGCGCAGACCGGCCCTGATCCCCTGTTCGCTGCTGTTCGGCATGCTGCTGCCGGTTGCGGTGGACGCGGCCGAGTTGTACCGCTATGTCGACGATCAGGGCGTCACGGTGCTCAGTCGCCAGGGGGTGCCGCCGGAGTTCATCGCCAAGGGCTATCAGGTGCTCAACGAGCAGGGGCGGGTGATCCAGGTCATCCCCCCGGCGCCGAGTGCCGAGGAGCGTCGGCAGATATTGGCCGACAAGGCCCGTGCCGGCAGCGATGCGCAGCTGCTGCGCCTCTATACAACGCCAGAGGATGTCGACCGGGCGCTCGAGCGCAAGCTGGCCGAACTGGATGCCCTGATCGGCGTGGCCCGCGGCAACCTGCAGTCGGCCCGTACCCAGCAGGCCAACCTGCAGAGCCAGGCGGCCGAGCACGAGCGTGCCGGACGAGAAGTGCCCGAGCACCTGCTGGCGCAGATCGACAATCAAATTGCCGAGCAGCAGCGTCTGCAGAAGGATATCGGCCGCTATCAGGAGGCGCGCAAGCAGGCCCAGGCCAGCTTCGCCGCCGATCGGGCGCGGCTCGGCGAATTGCTGGGTACACGCCCCTCGCCCTGATTCCTGGGCTGGCCGCAGCCCCTCGGCAGACCGGCCGACGCCGCGGCCGGTGCCCTTGCGGTCTTACTGGCGCTTGCGGTTGCAGATCAGGGTGCCGACGCCGCTGTCGGTGAAGATCTCCAGCAGCACCGCGTTGGGTACCCGGCCGTCGATGATGTGGGCGCTGGTCACCCCGCCCTGCACTGCCTCCAGAGCACAGCGGATCTTCGGCAGCATGCCGCCGTAGATGGTGCCGTCGGCAATCAGGCCGTCGACCTGCTCGGTGCTCAGGCCGGTGAGCACTTCGCCTTGCTTGTCCATCAGCCCGGCGATGTTGGTCAGCAGCATCAGCTTCTCGGCCTGCAGCGCCTCGGCGACCTTGCCGGCCACCAGGTCGGCGTTGATGTTGTAGGACTCGCCGTCCGGGCCCACGCCGATCGGCGCGATCACCGGGATGAAGTCGCCATGGACCAGCATATTCAGCAGGTCGGTGTTGATTCCGCTGACCTCGCCGACATGGCCGATGTCGATGATCTCCGGCTGGGTCATCTCCGGGGTCTGGCGGGTCACCTTGAGCTTCCTGGCGCGGATCAGCCCGGCGTCCTTGCCGGTCAGGCCGATGGCGCTGCCGCCATGCTGGTTGATCAGGTTGACGATGCTCTTGTTGACCTGGCCGCCGAGGACCATCTCCACCACGTCCATGGTGGCGGTGTCGGTGACGCGCATGCCATCGATGAAGTGGCTCTCGATCGACAGGCGCTTGAGCAGGTCGCCGATCTGCGGGCCGCCGCCGTGCACCACCACCGGGTTGATGCCCACCGCCTTCATCAGCACGATGTCGCGGGCGAAGCCCTGCTTGAGCTCCTCGCTCTCCATGGCGTTGCCGCCGTATTTGATCACCAGGGTCTTGCCGACGAAGCGGCGGATATAGGGCAGGGCTTCGGATAGCACCTTGGCCACCTGGGCGGCGGCATCACGCTCGAGGGTCATGCGGGACTCCAAATGCTGAATCGCTCTTTCAGAACGGTAGATGAATATCGCTGGCGACGCGCTGCAACTGGCTGCGGAACACGTCCTTGATGCGTTCGAGTTCCTGCTCGCTGTCGGCCTCGAAACGCAGCACCAGCACCGGCGTGGTGTTGGAGGCGCGCACCAGGCCCCAACCCTTGGGATAGTCGACGCGCACGCCGTCCAGGCTGGTGATGTTGCCTTCGCCCCATTGTCCGTCGCGCTGCAGGCTGTCGATCAGGCCGAACTTGCTCTGCTCGGTGACCGGGATGTTGATCTCCGGGGTGGAGATGTCGCTGGGGAAGGCGGCGAACACCTGCTCGGCGTCGCGCTTGTCCTGGCTGAGGATCTCCAGCAGGCGGGCGGCGGCGTAGATGCCGTCGTCGAAGCCGAACCAGCGCTCCTTGAAGAAGATGTGCCCGCTCATCTCGCCGGCCAGCAGGGCGCCGGTTTCCTTCATCTTCTTCTTGATCAGCGAGTGGCCGGTCTTCCACATCACCGGACGGCCGCCGTAGCCGCTGATCAGCGGGGTCAGGCGGCGGGTGCACTTGACGTCGAAGATGATGTCGGCACCGGGGTTGCGCGACACCACGTCCTTGGCGAACAGCATCAGCAGGCGATCCGGGTAGACGATGCTGCCCTTGTTGGTGACCACGCCGACGCGGTCGCCGTCGCCGTCGAAGGCCAGGCCCAGGTCAGCCTGCTCGGCCTCGACCTTGGCGATCAGGTCGGCCAGGTTTTCCGGCTTGCCCGGGTCCGGGTGGTGGTTGGGGAAGGTGCCGTCCACCTCGCAGTACAGCGGGATCACGCTGCAGCCCAGGGCCTCGATCAGTTGCGGGGCGATCACCCCGGCGGCGCCGTTGCCGCAGTCGACCACCACGCGCAGGGGCTTGGCCAGGGCGATGTCGTCACGAATCTGCTTGAAGTAGCGCTGCAGCACCTCGACCTGCTCGACGCTGCCGACGCCGCTGACCAGGTCGTTGGCGTCGATGCGTGCCTTGAGGGCCTGGATCTGCTCGCCGGCCAGGGTGTCGCCGGCGATGACGATCTTGAACCCGTTGTAATCCGGCGGGTTGTGGCTGCCGGTGAGCATCACCGCGGACTTGCCGGCGAGGATGTTGGCCGCGTAATAGACCACCGGGGTCGGCACCATGCCGACGTCGCTCACCGTGCAGCCGCAGTCGAGCAGGCCCTGGATCAGCTGTTGCATCAGTTCCGGGCCGGACAGGCGCCCGTCACGGCCCACAGCGACGTTCGCCTCGCCCTGCGCCAGGCTCTGCGAGCCGACCGCGCGGCCGATCCAGTAGGCGGTTTCGGCGGTCAGGCTGCTGCCTACCACGCCACGGATGTCGTAGGCGCGGAAGATGTCGGCGGGGAGGGTCGGGGCGGTTTGCGGGGTACTCATTGCGGGTGTCTGCTCCAGTCCCAGGAGATCCTGGTCGTCGTCGAGGATGTCGATATCGAGGATATCGGTGTCTTGGAACAGCGGATCGACCAGACCCGCTGGTTCCTGCGGCGCCACTGTGGCGGCCGGGAGGATGGCGCCCTGCGGGCGCTCTTGCGCCGCAGCCTGCGAGGCGCCCTCGTGGGCGCGGCGAGGCATGCGGGCCAGGGTCTGGGCCAGGCTGTCGAGAGCCGGCAGGCTCAGGCTGAAGGCTTTGACGGCTTTGCCGGCCGAGAGTTCTCTGACCAGTTGGCCGAGCTGCTGCACATCGTTGTGCAGGCGCCGTTGCAGGCTGCCATGCACCAGCAGCAAGCCGAGCACGGCACCGGCCAGCGCCAACAAGGCGGCGAGGCCGAGCAGGGGGATCGAGACGCTCGAGGCGGCGAGGGCCGGGCCGGGGGTGAAGCTGAGCGTCCAGTTGGGGTTGCCGCTGTCGAAGCGCTGTCCCTCGCCTTCGGCCTGGCCGCGCTGGGTCAGCAGCTGCTGGGGGGCGCCGGGGAACTGCTGGAACAGCTGCAACCGGCCGATGCCCGCCGGCAGGGGCGGCAGGCTGGCCAGCAGGTGCTGGAGGTCGAAGGCCAGCAGCAGGGTGCCCTGCAGCGGCTGGTCATCGCTCAGGCGCACCGGTGCGGCGCTGTACACCAGCCAGCGTTCGCCGATCTTGTAGGCCTCGGCCGCGGGAATCTGGCCGTTCTCCACGCGGCGCAGCAAGTCCAGTGCGGCGAAGTTCATCGGGGCCTCGCGGTCCATGTCTTGCCTGGCTTGGCCGCGGGGGTTGAGGTGGGCATCGACCACCCCGGCCCAGTGGCCGAGGCTGCGCTCGGCGGTGCGAATAAGTTCGCGGTCCTGGCTCTGCAGGACCTCCAGCAGCTGGGGATTGCGCGCGGCGCTCCGGCTGTCGCTGGCCAGCTGTTTCAGTGCCAGTTGCAGGGTCGCGGCCTGGCCGCCGCCCCAGGCCTGGGTCAGCTGCTGGTGCTGCTGGTGCTGGGTGCTGGCCAGTACGCCGAACCACAGCAGGCCGGCGGCCAGGAACAGGCCCGTGACGACGGCCAGCAGGCCTGGTAGCAGCGCCGCCAGGGGCCGCTGGCCGGCGCCATTGCCGCCGCGGGGTGTGGCGCTGGGCTGGGCATCCTTGGCGGTGCGCTTGAAGAGTTTCATCGAAGGGCTCCTCGGCGATTCATCCTGGAAGGTATCGGGGTCAATGGCTACCCGAGTGGCCGAAACCACCGGCGCCACGCTGGCTCTGGTCGAACTGCTCGACCAGCTCGAAATGGGCCTGCACCACCGGTACCAGGACCAGCTGGGCGATGCGCTCGCCGACGGCGATGTTGAACGGGGTCTGGCCGCGATTCCAGCAGGAGACCATCAGTTCGCCCTGGTAGTCCGAGTCGATCAGGCCGACCAGGTTGCCGAGCACGATGCCGTGCTTATGGCCGAGTCCCGAGCGGGGCAGGATCATCGCCGCCAACCCGGGGTCGCCGATATAGATCGACAGGCCGGTGGGGATGAGCAGGGTCTGGCCGGGCTCGAGGACGACGTCCTCCTTGAGCATGGCGCGCAGGTCGAGGCCGGCGGAGCCCGGGGTGGCGTACTGCGGCAGGGGGAAGTCGCGGCCGAGGCGCGGGTCGAGAATCTTGGCTTGCAATGCGTGCATGGTCAGTTCTTGTTCAGTCGGTCGGTGATAAAGGCCACCAGCTGGCGGGCGATCTTGCTCTTGCTGGTCTGGGCGAAGGCACTCTGGCCCAGTTCGCGGTCGATGACGGTGATGGCGTTCTCCTCGCTGTTGAAGCCGATGCTCGGGTTGGCCACGTCGTTGGCGACGATCAGGTCGAGGTTCTTGTCCTTGAGCTTGCGTGCGGCGTATTCGAGCAGGTTCTCCGTCTCGGCGGCGAAGCCGACGCTGAAGGGACGGTCGCTGCGCCGGGCCAGGGTGGCGAGGATATCCGGGTTGCGCACCATCTGCAGGAGCAGGCCGTCGCCGTTGCTCGGGTCTTTCTTCAATTTGTGCGCGGCCACCACTTCCGGGCGGTAATCGGCGACGGCGGCGGCGGCGATCAGCAGGTCGCAGGGCATCGCCGCCTCGCAGGCGGCGAGCATGTCGCGGGCGCTGACCACGTCGATGCGGGTGACCCGGTCGGGGGTCGGCAGGTGCACCGGGCCGCTGACCAGGGTGACCCGGGCACCGGCTTCGGCGGCGGCCTCGGCCAGGGCGAAGCCCATCTTGCCGGAGCTGTGGTTGGTGATATAGCGCACCGGGTCGATGTTTTCCTGGGTCGGGCCGGCGGTGATCAGCACGTGCTTGCCGGTCAGCGACTGGAGCTCGAAGCAGTCGGCGGCGCATTGGGCCAGCTGCTCGGCCTCGAGCATGCGCCCGGGGCCGACGTCGCCGCAGGCCTGTTCGCCTGCGGCCGGGCCGAACAGGCGCAGGCCGCGCTCGGCCAGCAGGCGGGCGTTGGCCTGGGTCGCCGGGTCGCGCCACATCGCCTGGTTCATCGCCGGCGCCAGGGCGACCGTGGCGTCGGTGGCCAGCACCAGGGTGCTCAGCAGGTCGTCGGCCACGCCTTGGGCCAGGCGTGCCATGAGGTCGGCGGTGGCCGGGGCGATCAGTACCAGATCGGCCCAGCGGGCCAGCTCGATATGGCCCATGGCGGCTTCGGCGGCGGGGTCGAGCAGGTCCAGGTGCACCGGGTGGCCGGACAGCGCCTGCAGGGTCAGCGGGGTGATGAACTCGCGACCGCCCCGGGTCATCACCACCCGGACTTCGGCGCCCTGATCCTTGAGCCGGCGAACCAGCTCGGCACTCTTGTAGGCGGCAATGCCACCCCCCACGCCGACGATGATGCGTTTGCGATAAAGCCGCTGCATAGGCCTGCCTTTTATATAGGGTGGATGTGCGCCGCGGCGATGACGCCTCCCCAGGCCGATCGCCGCGCAAAAAGATGGGCTACGATAGCACAGCGACCGCAGTGGAGCAGCGGCGCCCGGCTCGACACGGAGGTGCAATGAGCATTCGCGACTGGCCCGCGGCGGAGCGCCCGCGGGAGAAACTTCTGGCCCAGGGGGCCGCGACCCTGAGCGACGCCGAACTGCTGGCGATCTTTCTGCGCACCGGCGTGGCCGGGCAGAGCGCGGTGGACCTGGCGCGCCACCTGCTCGGCGACTTCGGCGGCCTGCGCGCCCTGCTGCAGGCCGATCTGCCGGCCTTCAGCCGGCGTCTGGGGCTGGGGCCGGCGAAGTTCGCCCAGCTGCAGGCGGTGCTGGAGATGGCCCGCCGCCACCTGGCCGAGCAACTGCGCCGCGACTCGGCCCTGGAGAGCCCGCAAGCAGTGCGCGATTACCTGAAGGCGCTGTTGCGCCATGAGCCCCACGAGGTGTTCGGCTGCCTGTTCCTCGATGCCAAGCACCGGGTGCTGGCGTTCGAGGCGCTGTTCCATGGTTCCATCGACAGCGCCAGCGTCTACCCGCGCCAGGTGGTCAAGCGGGCCCTGGCGCACAACGCGGCGGCGCTGATCCTCACCCACAATCACCCCTCCGGGGTGGCCGAGCCGAGCCAGGCGGATCGGCTGCTGACCAGGCGCCTCAAGGAGGCGCTGGATCTGGTGGAGGTGCGGGTGCTCGACCATTTCATCGTCGGCGACGGCGAGCCCCTGTCCCTGGCCGAGTACGGCTGGTTATAGGGCCGGGCGGCGGCTCGGCTCAGGGGGCGATGCGCACCCGGGCGAAGTCCTGACGACCGAAGGGGCTGACGCGGTAGCCCTCGACTTCCTTGCGCGTCAGGGCGAAGGCGGTGGGGTGGGCCAGGGGCAGCCACAGTGCCTGGCGCTGGATGATCTCCTGGGCCTGGCGGTACAGCGCGCTGCGTATTGCCTGCTCGCTGGTGGTCTTGCCCCCGCTGATCAGGCGGTCCAGCTGCGGGTCGCAGTAGCGGGCGAAGTTCAGGCCGGACTCGAGCGCGGCGCAGGAGAACTGCGGGGTCAGGAAGTTGTCCGGGTCGCCGTTGTCGCCGGCCCAGCCCATGAACAGCAGGTCGTGCTCGCCGGCCTTGGCCCGGCGAATCAGCTCGCCCCACTCGATCACGCGGATCTCTGCCCGGATGCCGATCTTGGCCAGGTCGGCCTGCAGCAGCTGCGCGCCGAGGGCCGGATTGGGGTTGAGCAGGCTGCCCGAGGGCCGGGTCCAGATGGTCGTCTCGAACCCCTCGCTCAGGCCCGCCTCGGCCAGCAGGGTGCGGGCCCTGGCCGGGTCGTGGGGGTAGCCCGGCAGCTCGCTGGCGAAGCTCCAGGTGTTGGGCGGATAGGGCCCGCTGGCCGCCTCGGCGCTGCCTTCGAATACCGCCTTCAGGTAGCTGGCCTTGTCGAAGGCCAGGTTGATCGCCTGGCGCACGGCTGGCCGGTCCAGTGGCGGGTGCTGGCTGTTGATGCCGACGAAGGCGGTCATGAAGGCCGCGGTATGCACGCTCTCGAGCCGCTCGTCGGCGGCGCTGCTGTGCACGTCCTGGGGCTTGGGGGACAGGGCGATGTGGCACTCGCCGCGGCGCAGCTTCTGCAGGCGCACGTTGGCGTCGGGGGTGATGGCGAACACCAGCTCGTCCACTGCCGGCTTGCCGGCGAAATACTCGGGGTTGGCGCTGTAGCGCACCAGGGCGTCCTTCTGGAAACGCTTGAAGACGAAGGGGCCGGTGCCGATCGGCTGGCTGTTGAGGCGCTCCGGGGTGCCGGCGGCGAGCAGTTGCGCGGCGTATTCGGCCGAATAGATGGAGGCGAAGCCCATGCTCAGGGTGGCGAGGAAGGTGGCGTCGGGGCGGTTGAGGGTGAAGCGCAGGCGGTGTTCGCCGAGCTTGTCGAGGCGCGCCACCAGGCCGGGCAACTGCATCGACTGGGCGTGGGGGTAACCGCTCGGCGCGACCTGGTGCCAGGTGTGTTCGGGGTCGAGCATGCGCTGGAAGCTGAACAGCACGTCGTCGGCGTTCAGGGCTCGGCTGGGGCTGAAGTAATCGGTGCTGTGGAACTGCACTCCGGGGCGTAGCTCGAAGCTGTAGCTCAGGCCGTCTTCGCTGATCTCCCAGTCCTGGGCCAGGCTCGGCTGCAGGGTGCCGCTGGCTGCGTCGAACTCCACCAGGCGGTTCATCAGCACATCGGCGGAGGCGTTGGTGGTGGTCAGCGAGTTGTACTGCACCACGTCGAAACCCTCCGGGCTGGCTTCGGTGCAGACGCTGAGGGTGGTGGCCTGGGCGAGCAGGGGGCTCAGCAGCGGGGCGAACAGCAGGGGTAGGACGGCAAGGCGCATGGCGGACTCCAGATGACGTGGCGCGCTTCCTGAGGCGAGCCGGCAGGTCCTACCCTAGACCATAAGGGCGCGGCGGAACAATGAGTCGCGGCGACGAATGGTCGGGGCGTCCCGCGCCCCGCGCGCGCCGCCTGGCAGGGCCCCCTGCCGCGCTTGCGTCGCGGCAGGCGAGTGCATTCGACCTTGTTGCTCCTGGGGCTTTCTGGTATAAAGCAGCGCTCTTTTCTAGGGGCCCGGTTCTTGCGCTTTCAGCTGTAGCCGGTAAGACCCTCGAGAAACGTGGCGCAGAGCGCCAATGACATTGAGTTTAAGCGGCCAACCCATGCCGGGTTGGGCATGTGGTTTAGAGGGCTGAGGCATGTCGAGAGTCTGTCAAGTTACCGGTAAGGGTCCGGTAACCGGGAACAACATTTCCCACGCGAACAACAAAACCCGTCGTCGTTTCCTGCCGAACCTGCAGCACCATCGCTTCTGGGTCGAGTCCGAGAAGCGCTTCGTGCGTCTGCGCGTTTCCGCCAAGGGCATGCGCGTCATCGACAAGCGTGGCATCGACGTAGTGCTGTCCGAGCTGCGCGCTCGCGGCGAAAAGGTTTAAGGAGCTAATCATGCGTGAACTGATCCGTTTGGTGTCCAGCGCCGGTACCGGCCACTTCTACACCACCGACAAGAACAAGCGCACCACCCCCGACAAGATCGAAATCAAGAAATTCGATCCGGTCGTACGCAAGCACGTGATGTACAAGGAAGCCAAGATCAAGTAATTGATCCGCGCCTTGCCGAAAAGCCCGCCTTCATGGCGGGCTTTTTCGTTTCTGCGTCCCGGCGCGCAAAAAAAAGGCTATGTCCCAACGATGTGTTGCAAGAACTAATCTGAAAGGCAGGCATCCGCTCGGGAGGTTTGCCCATCATGGATACTCAAGCCTTTCACCACTGGCTGGCTCAACTGGGCCAGCTCAGCCCCCAGCAGAAATCCGCGCTTCATCAAGCCCTGCAGAGCCCGCCCACAACAGCGGTGCTTGATGACCTGCCGGCGCTGCAGAGTTGCCCGCATTGCCAGGCCGCTGCGAGATACCTCGCGCCCTGGGGATGGTCGCGTGGTCTGCGTCGCTATCGCTGCCGTAGCTGCCGACGGACGTGTACCGCGTTGTCGGCAACCGGCCTTGCCCGCCTGCACTACCCCGAGCGCTGGAAAGACTATGCCCAGGCACTGATTAATGGGCTGAGCGTGCGCAAGGCTGCCAAGGCGTGCGGCATCAGTAAGAACACCGCGCTTCTCTGGAGGCACCGCTTCCTGGCGGCAGCCGCCGAGCATCACGCCACCCATGAGAGCGGGATTGTCGAAGTGGACGAGACGTTCTTTCTGGAGTCATTCAAAGGTCAGTGACGCTTACCGCGGCCGCCGCGTAAACGGGGCGGTTCAGCGTGACCCGCGGCACGGGGAAAGACCAAATCCCGGTGATGGTGGTGCGCGACCGGGAGGGGCACACCGCTGACTTCACACTGGCCAAGCTCGATGCTGTGCATGTACGCAAAGCGCTGGCGCCACTGATCGATCAGGAGTCCGTGCTGTGCACTGACGGAGCGGCGGTCTATGCCAGTTTCGCCCGGGTGCAGGGCATCACCCATCAGGTCGTGCATGCTCGCCCCGGCCAGCGCGTACGCCAGGGCGCCTTCCATATCCAGAACGTCAATGCCTACCACAGTCGACTGAAGAACTGGATGACCCGCTTTCATGGCGTGGCCACCCGCTACCTCCCGAACTATCTGGGCTGGCGCCGTATGCTGGAGCGCTATCAGCACGGCATTCGGCCGGTTCACTGCATCCAGGAGGCGGTAGGACGAACCATGCAACACGCTATTGGGACATAGCCAAAAAAAAGCCCGCATGACGCGGGCTAAAGGGTGACGCAGGAAAAGCGCGGGTTCAGGCCGGCGCCTGTTCGAAGATCACATAGACCTTGCGGCAGGGCTCGAGGACTTCCCAGGTGCCCTCGAAACCGGCGGGGATAACGAAGCGGTCGCCGGCGCGCACGGTTCTGGCATTGCCGGCGGCGTCGCGGATCACCGAGACGCCCTGGAGGATCTCGCAGTACTCGTGCTCGCTGTAGCTGATGCGCCACTGGCCGACTGCGCCCTCCCAGACGCCGCTGTTGAACTGGCCGCAGGGGCTGGCGTAGTGGTTGCGCACGCTCTGCTCGGGGTCGCCCTTGAGGACCTTCTCCGGTGCCGGGCGGTAGTGCTCGGCGGCGCTGCCGGCCTGGGCGAAGTCGACGATCTGTTCGATATTCATCTTGTGGCTCCGTGGTTGTCGGTTAGTGGGCCTGGCGAATCGCGTCGGCGAGCTTCTCGACCAGGCTGTCGATCTGCGCCTTCTCCACGATCAGCGGCGGCGACATGGCCAGGGTGTCGCCGGTCACCCGCACCATCAGGTCGTTGTGGAAGCACTGCTCGAACACCTGGTAGCCGCGCTTGCCGGCGCCCTGGTCGCTGGGCGCCAGCTGCACGCCGCCGACCAGGCCGACGGCGCGGATGTCGATCACGTTGGGCAGGCCCTGCAGGCTGTGCAGGGCATCCTGCCAGTAGCCTTCCAGCTCGATGGCCTGGTCGAACAGCCGTTCGCCCTGGTAGATGTCCAGGGTCGCCAGGGCGGCGGCGCAGGCCACCGGGTGCCCGGAATAGGTATAGCCGTGGAACAGCTCGATGCCGTCCGGACCCTGCATAAAGGCGTCGTGGATCTTCTCGTCGACGAACACCGCACCCATGGGGATGGCGCCGTTGGTCAGGCCCTTGGCGCAGGTGATGATGTCCGGGGTGACGCCCCAGCGCTGGGCGGCGAAGGCCTGGCCGACGCGGCCGAAGCCGGTGATCACCTCGTCGAAGATCAGCAGGATGCCGTGCTTCTGGGTGATCTCGCGCAGGCGCTGCAGGTAGCCCGCCGGCGGCAGCACCACCCCGGCCGAGCCGGACATCGGCTCGACTATCACCGCGGCGATGTTCTCGGCGCCGTGTAGGGTGACCAGGCGCTCCAGCTCGTCGGCTCTCTCGACGCCGAACGGCGGCAGGCCGCGGCTGAAGGCGTTGCGCTCGATGTCCAGGGTGTGCGGCAGGTGATCGACCCCTGGCAGTTGCAGCGGGAAGGCCTTGCGGTTGTTGACCATGCCGCCGACCGAGATGCCGCCGAAACCGACACCGTGGTAGCCCAGCTCGCGGCCGATCAGGCGGGTGCGGGTGCCCTGGCCGATGGCGCGCTGGTAGGCCAGGGCGATCTTCA
The DNA here is from genome assembly GCF_051904775.1 of Pseudomonas sp. MBLB4123. NCBI lineage: Bacteria > Pseudomonadati > Pseudomonadota > Gammaproteobacteria > Pseudomonadales > Pseudomonadaceae > Pseudomonas > Pseudomonas sp. MBLB4123. Next base: position 3,176,560 of record NZ_CP196711.1, on the reverse strand, counting down.
GTGCAGTGTCGGCCGACTCCGAACCGGAGTTGGTGAAGAACAGCTTGTTCAGGCCGGGCGGGGCGATCTCCGCCAGGCGGCTGGCCAGCTCGAACGGCAGCGGGTGGCCCATCTGGAAGGTCGGGGCGAAGTCCAGCTTGGCGATCTGCCGACTCACCGCCTCGGTGATTTCCCGACGACCGTGGCCGGCGTTGCAGCACCAAAGCCCGGCGGTGCCGTCCAATACCTTGCGCCCGTCGGTGCTGGTGAAATACATGCCTTCGGCACTTTCCAGCAGGCGCGGACGGGCCTTGAACTGGCGGTTGGCGGTGAAGGGCATCCAGAAGTCGGCGAGGTTGTTGTTTATTTCGTTCGCTTGCGAAGGGGTTTCGAGTGTCATGCTGGCCATCCAAACGCGCTAAAAATGGGAGCTGTGGAGCGATTTCGCGCAGTCTATGTTTAATAAAATGAACATGACAAGGGGGTTTTATCCGGCTTTGTCAAAAATATTGAAAATGTAGGGCGCAGTGGTTTAGTGTTGCCAGCAGGAAAACGGCCTGCCTTGGCCTTGCAGAATTATTGACAGTGCTCGCGGTCGAACCCGAAGCGCTCATTACCGATAGAGGATGCCCGCATGACTAGCCTGACCCGCGCCGACTGGGAACAGCGCGCCAAGACCCTGAAAGTAGAAGGCCGTGCCTTTATTCACGGCGAATATTGCGCGGCGCAGTCCGGCGCCACCTTCGAGTGCATCAGTCCGGTGGATGGGCGCCTGCTGGCGCAGGTGGTCAGCTGCGATGCGCCGGACGCCGAGATCGCCGTGGCCGGCGCCCGTGCCACCTTCGACTCCGGCGTCTGGTCGCGTCTGGCGCCGGTCAAGCGCAAGGCCGTGATGATCCGCTTCGCCGACCTGATCGAGCAGCACGGCGAAGAGCTGGCCCTGCTGGAAACCCTGGACATGGGCAAGCCGATCGGCGATTCGCTGCATATCGACGTGACCAGCGCCGCCCGTGCCATTCGCTGGAGCGGCGAGGCGATCGACAAGATCTACGACGAGGTGGCCGCCACCCCGCACGACGAGCTGGGTCTGGTGACCCGCGAGCCGATCGGCGTGGTCGCCGCCATCGTGCCGTGGAACTTCCCGCTGCTGATGAGCTGCTGGAAGCTCGGCCCGGCGCTGGCCACCGGCAACTCGGTGATCCTCAAGCCGTCCGAGAAGTCGCCGCTGACCGCCATTCGCATCGCCCAGCTGGCCATCGAGGCCGGCATCCCGGCCGGCGTGTTCAACGTGCTGCCGGGCTACGGTCACACCGTGGGCAAGGCCCTGGCCCTGCACATGGACGTCGACACCCTGGTGTTCACCGGCTCGACCAAGATCGCCAAGCAGCTGATGGTCTATGCCGGCGAGTCGAACATGAAGCGGGTATGGCTGGAGGCCGGTGGCAAGAGCCCGAACATCGTCTTCGCCGACGCCCCGGACCTCAAGGCCGCTGCCGAGGCCGCGGCCGGCGCCATCGCCTTCAACCAGGGCGAGGTGTGCACCGCCGGCTCGCGCCTGCTGGTGGAGAACTCGATCAAGGAGCAGTTCGTGCCCCTGGTGGTCGAGGCGATCAAGAGCTGGAAACCGGGTAACCCGCTGGACCCGGCGACCAACGTCGGTGCCCTGGTCGACAGCACCCAGATGAACAACGTGCTGGGCTACATCCAGGCCGGCCACGACGACGGCGCCAAGCTGGTGGCTGGCGGCAAGCGGGTGCTGGAGGAGACCGGCGGTACCTATGTCGAGCCGACCATCTTCGACGGGGTGGACAACGCCATGCGCATCGCCAAGGAGGAGATCTTCGGCCCGGTGCTGTCGGTGATCGGCTTCGACACGGTGGAAGAGGCCGTGGCCATCGCCAACGACACCGTCTACGGCCTGGCCGCGGCGGTGTGGACCAGCAACCTGTCCAAGGCCCACCTGACCGCCAAGGCGCTGCGCGCCGGCAGCGTCTGGGTCAACCAGTACGATGGCGGCGACATGACCGCGCCCTTCGGCGGCTTCAAGCAGTCCGGCAACGGCCGTGACAAGTCGCTGCACGCCTTCGACAAGTACACCGAACTGAAGGCGACCTGGATCAAGCTCTGAAGCCAGCGCGGGCCAGGTGCCCGCAGTTCGAGGTCGGCTCTGACGAGCCACGCCTGCGGCCGGGCTTCCTGAAAGGGGGTCCGGCCGTTTACGTTGGGCCTCCACGGAAAGGAGAGAGAAGATGCGTTGGGGTACCTATTTCGCCGTTTGTTCGGCGGTGATCAGCATCGGCCTGGCCCTCGGGGTGACCATGCCGCTGGTCTCGCTGCGCCTGGAGAGTTGGGGGCATGACGCCTTCACCATCGGTGTGATGGCGGCCACGCCGGCGGTCGGCGTGCTGCTCGGCGCCTCCCTGGCCGGCCGCCTGGCCGCACGGGTGGGTACCACCCGCCTGATGCAGCTGAGCCTGCTGTGCAGCGCGCTGTCGGTGGCGCTGCTGGCCTTCATGCAGAACTATGCCCTGTGGCTGCTGCTGCGGCTGCTGATCGGTGTGGCCCTGACCCTGGTGTTCATTCTCGGCGAGAGCTGGATCAACCAGCTGGCGGTGGAGAAGTGGCGCGGCCGGCTGGTGGCGCTGTACGGCACCGGCTATGCGCTGAGCCAGCTCTGTGGACCCCTGCTGCTCACCGCCCTGGGCACCGCCAGCGATCTGGGCTTCTGGGCCGGCACCGGCCTGCTGATCGGCGGCTCGCTGTTGCTGCTCGGGCGCAGCGGCGCGCCCCGGGTCGATGCCCGGAGCGCCTCGGGGCGCGGCCTGCCGGCGTTCTGTCGCCGGCTGCCGGCGATCGCCTGGGCGGTGATGCTGTTCGCCGCCTTCGAGGCGATGATGCTCACCCTGCTGCCGATCTACGGCCTGCGTCAGGGCTTCAGCCAGGAGGTGGCCTTGCTGATGGTCAGCGTGGTGGTGATCGGCGACGCGGCGCTGCAGCTGCCGATCGGTCTGCTCGCCGACAGCATCTCGCGGCGCGGCCTGTTCCGCGGTTGTGGCGTGGTGCTGCTGGGTTCCAGTCTGGCGATTCCGTTGCTGCTGCACTCGCCCCTGATCTGGCCGTTGCTGGTGCTGTTCGGGGCCAGCGCCGGCGGGCTGTTCACCCTGGCGCTGATTCTCATCGGCGAGCGCTACCGTGACGATGAGCTGGTCCGCGCCAATGCCCATGTCTCCCAGCTGTGGGGCCTGGGCTGCCTGATCGGCCCCCTGGCCACGGGAGCGGCCAGTCAGTGGCTGACCGGCCATGCGCTGCCGCTGCTCATGGCCCTCGGCGCCGCGGTGTTCGTGGTGCTGGCCTGGCGCGACAGCGGCTTCGAGCCGGCGCCCGCCCTGGCGGCGAGCGCTGGAGAGGAGGCCCTCAGGCGCTAGCTGCGGGCCTCAGAGCACTTCCTTGAGGCGGTGCCAGAGCATGCCCAGGGCCAGCAGCGGCGAGCGCAGGTAGCGGCCGCCGGGGAAGGTCATGTGCGGCACCCGGGCGAACAGCTCGAAGCCGCCGCCGGCCTGGCCGGCGATCGCCTCGGCGAGCAGCTTGCCGGCCAGGTGGGTGGCATTGACCCCGTGGCCGGAGTAGGCCTGGGCGTAGAACACGTTGGGCTGGTCCTTGAGCCGGCCGATCTGCGGCAGGCGGTTGGCGCCGATGCCAATCATGCCGCCCCATTGATAGGCGATCCTGACGTCCTTGAGGTGGGGGAAGACCTTCAGCATCTTCGGCCGCATATAGCCGGCGATGTCCGCCGGATCGCGCCCCGAGTAGTGGCAGGCGCCGCCGAACAGCAGGCGGCGGTCGGCGGACAGGCGGTAGTAGTCGAGGGCCACGCGCTGGTCGCACAGGGCCATGTTCTGCGGGATCAGTGCCTTGGCCTGGGCCTCGGCAAGCGGCTCGGTGGCGATGATATAGCTGCCGGCCGGCAGCACCTTGCCGCCGAGGCTGGGCTGCAGTTGACCGAGGTAGGCATTGCAGCCCAGCACCAGATGGGCGGCGCGCACCTGGCCGCGGGCGGTATGCACCCGTACCTCGGGGCCGTAGTCGATGCGGGTCGCCGGCGAGTTCTCGAACAGTTGCACGCCGAGGCTCTGGGCGGCGGCGGCCTCGCCCAGGGCCAGGTTGAGCGGATGCAGGTGGCCGGAGCCCATGTCGATCAGGCCGCCGACATAGCGCGTGGAGCCGACCACCTCGCCCATCTGCTCGGCTTGCAGCAGGCGCAGTTCGTGGCGGTAACCGAGGCTGCGCAGCTCCTCGGCGTCCTCGGCGAAGCCGGCCAGGTGGCTGGGTTTGTTGGCCAGGTCGCAGTAGCCCCAGGTCAGGTCGCAGTCGATAGCGAACTGCTCGACCCGGCGGCGGACGATCTCCACCGCCTCCAGGCCCATCAGCTTGAGCTGGCGCACGCCGTCGTTGCCGATCACCGGCTCGAACTGCTCGACGCCGTGGCCGACCCCGCGGATCAGCTGGCCGCCATTGCGCCCGCTGGCGCCCCAGCCGACCTTGCGGGCCTCCAGCAGCACCACCGACAGGCCCTTCTGCGCCAGCTCGATGGCCGCGTTCAGCCCGGAGAAGCCGCCGCCGACCACGCAGACATCGGCGCGCAACTCGCCGTCCAGGGGCGGGAAGTCCAGTTGGCGATTGACGCTGGCGGCATAGTAGGAGGCGGCGTGCTGGGAGCTGTGGACCGGTTGGCGAACGCGGGCGTTCATGTGTGAAATCCTGATTATTGTGTTTATAAAATTTTACGCAGCATAAGCGCGCTGTCCGCCTTTCGCCAAGGGGGGCGGGCAAAAAACTGGAATCTCGTCGGCATCGGCGTCGATCCAGGCGGTGCCGATGCCGGCAGGGACGTCAGCGAGCGCCGGGCTGTGGCCGGGCGCTACTCCGGCACCGGCAGGGCCAGAGACTCCTTGACCTCCTCCATGACGATGTAGCTCTTCGACTCGCGCACGTGGGGCAGCTTGAGCAGGATGTCGCCGAGCAGCTTGCGGTAGCTGGCCATCTCGTTGATCCGCGCCTTCACCAGGTAATCGAAGTCGCCGGACACCAGGTGGCACTCCAGCACGTGGGGCAGCTTGAGCACGGCGCGGCGGAACTCCTCGAAGGTGTCGCCGGACTTGTAGTCCAGGCTGATCTCGACGAACACCAGCAGGCTGGCCTTGAGGTGCTGCGGATTGAGGCGGGCGTGGTAGCCCATGATGATGCCTTCGCGCTCCAGGCGGCGGACCCGCTCGGTGCAGGGCGTGGTGGACAGGCCGACCCGCTCGCCCAGTTCGGTGAAGGAAATGCGCCCGTCCTCCTGAAGGATGCGCAGGATATTGCGATCGATCTTGTCCAGTTCGCGTCGGCTCTGGTGCTGGGTGCGCATGGGGGATGCCCCTCCGTGAAACGGGTTTTTGCCGAGAATTCTCGCCAAATATAGCGCTATATATAGTGAGAAGCACTGGCTGATGCTCAATATACTGCGCACATCAACTTCCCAGGCAACAAGTGTCAGCGCATAGTCGCGGCGAGGAGTGAAGAATGCGGGTTCTGGTGCTCGGCAGCGGTGTAATCGGTACGGTCAGCGCTTACTACCTGGCCCGTCAGGGCTTCGAGGTGGTGGTGGTCGACCGTCAGGCCGCTCCGGCCATGGAGACCAGCTTCGCCAACGCCGGTCAGGTGTCGCCCGGCTATGCCTCGCCCTGGGCCGCGCCGGGCGTGCCGCTGAAGGCCATCAAGTGGCTGCTGCAGAAGCATGCGCCGCTGGCGATCAAGGCCACCGCCGACATCGACCAGTACCTGTGGATGGCGCAGATGTTGCGCAACTGCACCGCCAGTCGCTACGCGGTGAACAAGGAGCGCATGGTGCGCCTGTCCGAGTACAGCCGCGACTGCCTCGACGAGCTGCGCGCCGAAACCGGCATCGCCTACGAAGGCCGCCGCCTGGGCACCACCCAGCTGTTCCGCACCCAGGCCCAGGTGGATAACGCCGCCAAGGACATCGCCGTGCTGCAGCAGTCCGGCGTGCCCTTCGAGCTGCTCGACCGCGACGGTATCGCCCGCGTCGAGCCGGCCCTGGCCAAGGTCAAGGACAAGCTGGCCGGTGCCCTGCGCCTGCCCAACGACCAGACCGGCGACTGCCAGCTGTTCACCACCAAGCTGGCCGAGATGGCCAAGCAGATGGGCGTCGAATTCCGTTTCGGCCAGGACATCCAGCGCCTGGATTTCGCCGGCGACCGCATCAACGGCGTGTGGATCGACGGCAAGCTGGAGACCGCCGACCGCTACGTGCTGGCCCTGGGCAGCTACAGCCCGCAGCTGCTCAAGCCGCTGGGCGTCCGGGCCCCGGTGTATCCGCTCAAGGGCTATTCGCTGACCCTGCCGATCGTCGATGCTGACATGGCGCCGGCCTCGACCATCCTCGACGAGACCTACAAGGTCGCCATCACCCGTTTCGACGATCGCATCCGCGTCGGCGGCATGGCCGAGATCGCCGGTTTCGACCTGAGCCTCAACCCGCGCCGGCGCGAGACCCTGGAGATGATAGTCGGTGACCTCTATCCCCAGGGCGGCGACCTCAGCCAGGTGGAGTTCTGGACCGGCCTGCGCCCGGCGACCCCGGACGGCACGCCGATCGTCGGCGCCACCAGCTTCCGCAACCTGTTCCTCAACACCGGTCACGGCACACTGGGCTGGACCATGGCCTGCGGCTCCGGCCGCTTCCTCGCCGATCTGATGGCCAACAAGCGCCCGCAGATCAGCGCCGAAGGCCTGGATATCTTCCGTTACGGCAAGGCCCAGGAAACCCCCAAGCATGTCAGCCCGGCGCCTGCGCACTGAGCCCCGCTAGCGAGTAGCCGTTGTCATCCTCCGGCCACGCATGCGACCTTGAATCCTGCTTGGCCCGGCTCCGCCGGGCCTTTTTATTCACCGTTCCCCGTCAAGAAGTGTGAGAGCCATGCGTCCAGCCCGCGCCCTGATCGATCTGCAAGCCCTGCGTCACAACTACCGGTTGGCCCGCGAAGTGACGGGTGCCAAGGCGCTGGCGGTGATCAAGGCCGACGCCTACGGCCATGGCGCGGTGCGCTGTGCCCAGGCGCTGGAGGAGCAGGCCGACGGCTTCGCCGTGGCCTGCATCGAGGAGGCGTTGCAGCTGCGCGAGGCGGGCATTCGCGCGCCCATCCTGTTGCTCGAGGGCTTCTTCGAGGCCGAGGAACTGGCGCTGATCGAGCAACATGAGCTCTGGTGCGTGGTGCATGCGCAGTGGCAGATCGAGGCCATCGAGCGCAGCGCCGTGGGCAAGCCGCTGACCCTCTGGCTGAAGATGGACTCGGGGATGCACCGGGTCGGCCTGGAGCCGGCCGACTACCAGGCGGCCTACCGGCGCCTGCTGGCCAGCGGCAAGGTCGGCAAGATCGTGCTGATGAGCCACTTCGCCCGCGCCGACGAGCTGGACTGCCCGCGCAGCGAGGAGCAGCTGGCGGTGTTCGAGCAGGCCCGCCAGGGCCTGGCGGCGGAGATCAGCCTGCGCAACTCGCCGGCCGTGCTCGGCTGGCCCAGCATCCCCAGCGACTGGGTGCGCCCCGGCATCATGCTCTACGGCGCCACCCCCTTCGAGCAGGAGCAGGCCCTGGCCGCGCGGTTGCAGCCGGTGATGACCCTGGAATCGAAGATCATCAGCGTGCGCGAGCTGCCGGCCGGGGAGCCGGTGGGCTACGGCGCGCGCTTCGTCACCGAGCGGCCGACCCGGGTCGGCGTGGTCGCCATGGGCTATGCCGACGGCTACCCGCGCCATGCGCCGACCGGCACGCCGGTGAGCATCGACGGCCAACCCAGCCGGCTGATCGGCCGGGTGTCGATGGACATGCTCACCGTCGACCTCAGCGACCTGCCCCAGGCCGGCCTCGGCAGCCGGGTCGAGCTGTGGGGCAGGCAGGTGCTGGCCAGCGACGTGGCGATCCGCGCCGGCAGCATTCCCTACCAGCTGTTCTGCAACCTGCGCCGGGTGCCGCTGCTCTATTCCGGGGGCTGAGGCCATCGCTGGGCAGGATTTTCGACCAGGCTGTTGTAAATACTGAACGCTGTTGCCATGATACGGCCACTCTTTCCGTATCTTCCCCAGGGGGACTCCAGCATTGGACGTCGGTGTACGACTGCAATCCATTCGCAAACTCAAGGGCCTTTCCCAGCGTGAGCTCGCCAAGCGCGCGGGCGTCACCAACAGCACCATCTCGATGATCGAGAAGAACAGCGTGAGCCCCTCGATCAGCTCGTTGAAGAAGGTGCTGGCAGGCATTCCCATGTCCCTGGTGGAGTTCTTCTCCCTGGAGATGGAGCAGGACAACCACACCCAGGTGGTCTACCGGGCCGGGGAGCTGATCGACATCTCCGACGGCGCGGTGACCATGAAACTGGTCGGCAAGGCCCACCCGAGCCGGGCCATCTCCTTTCTCGACGAGACCTATCCGGTCGGCGCCGACACCGGCGACGAGATGTACGCCCACGAGGGCGAGGAAGCCGGGATGCTGGTCGCGGGCCGTCTGGAGCTGACCGTGGGCAGCGAGGTGTTCATCCTCGAGCCGGGCGACAGCTACTACTTCGAGAGCAGCAGACCCCATCGGTTCCGCAACCCCTTCGACGCGCCGGCGCGGCTGATCAGCGCCACCACCCCCGCGAATTTCTGAGGCCCAGGCCAATAACCCTGCGACAATCTGGGTTGTTTCGGCCCGGCGGGCTTCCCGTTATACTGTCGCCCGCTCGCGAAACCGTGGCCGCGGGCGTGACTAGCCACGATGAGGGTGTATCCGTGAACCTAATTAGCAAGATGCTGGTGGCCCCGGCCGCCGTATTGGCCCTGTGGGCAGTGACTGCGCAGGCCGCGACCAACGACGAGATCGCCGCGCGCCTCAAGCCGGTCGGCGAAGTCTGCGTGATGGGCGAGGAATGCAAGGGCGTCGAGGCGGTCGCGGCTAGCGCCGGCGGCGGTGCCCGCACTGCCGACGACATCGTCGCCAAGCACTGCGGCGCCTGCCACAGCGCCGGCGTGCTGGGCGCGCCGAAGATCGGCGACACCGCCGCCTGGCAGGCCCGTGCCGGCAACGGTATGGACGGCCTGCTGGCCAACGCCATCGCCGGCCTCAACGCCATGCCGCCGAAAGGCACCTGTGGCGACTGCTCGGACGACGAGCTGCGCGGCGCCATCGAGAAGATGTCCGGCCTGTAAGCCGACGCTGCCGTGCCGAAAAGCCGCCCTCGGGCGGCTTTTTGCATTCTCCCGCCCGGCGTTGCAGCAAAACTGCCCGGCGCGCAGTCAAACCTGACAGTGCCAGGGAGGTCGTCGGGAGGAGCCAGATGCCGGAGCCGTGTTCCATCGAGCAGGCCGTCGAGCGCGTGCTGGGTACCATCGAGGGCCCCATCCGCCTGGGGCTACCCCTGGGCCTGGGCAAGCCGAACCGCTGGGTCAATGCCCTGTACGCGCGCATCAAGCAGCTGCCGGAGCGCCAGCTGACCATCTACACCGCGCTGTGCCTGGGCCGCCCACGGGCCGGCCAGGAGTTGCAGCGACGCTTTCTCGAGCCCTTCGTCGCGCGGGTCTACGGCGACTATCCCGAGCTGGATTTCCTCGCCGACCTGCATGCCGGCCGCCTGCCGGCCAACGTGCGCATCGAGCAGTTCTTCCTCGAGCCGGGCAGCCTGCTGGACAGCCCGGCCGCGCAGCAGGACTACAACAGCTGCAACTACAGCCAGGTCGCCCGCGACCTCGATGCCAAGGGGGTCAACCTGATCGCCCAGCTGGTCGCCCGGGACCCGCAACGCCCGCGGCACTTCAGCCTGAGCTGCAACCCGGACATCAGCCTCGACCTGCTGCCCCTGCTGGCCAAGCGTCGCGCGGCCGGCGACAGCATCCTGTGCCTGGCCCAGGTGCACGATGAGCTGCCGTACATGACCGGGCCGGCGGAAGTCCCCCGCGACTGTTTCGACCTGGTGCTGCGGGAGCCCGAGTGCGGCCCGCTGTTTTCCATGCCGAACCTGCCGGTGACCCTGCAGGACCAGTGCATCGGTCTGCATGCCAGCAGCCTGGTGCGTGACGGCGGCACCCTGCAGATCGGCATCGGCGCCCTGGGCGATGCGCTGACCGCCGCGCTGCTGGCGCGCCACACCGACAATGCGGCCTACCGCGCCGGACTGGAGGCGCTGCAAGGCGGCCTGTGGGACGCGCAGATCGCCGCCATCGGTGGCCAGGGCCCCTTCGCCGAGGGCCTGTACGGCTGCAGCGAGATGTTCGTCAACGGCCTGCTGGCCCTGGCCGAGGCCGGGGTGCTGCGCCGCCGGGTCTACCCGGAGCTGCGTCTGCAGCAACTGGCCGCCGCCGGCGCGTTGGACGCCGAGGGCCGGCCACGCAGCGTGCAGGCGCTGCTCGATGCCGGGCTGCCGGCGCGCCTGGACGCCGCCGCTCTGACCTGGCTGCAGGCCAGCGGCCTGCTGGACGCCGCGCCGCAGCTGCGCGGCGAACGCCTGCAGCTGAGCGATGGCCGCGAGCTGGCGGCCGACTTGGCCGACCCCTACACCCAGACCGCCCTGCGCCCGCACCTGGGCCCGGCGCGGGGTGGGGTGCTGCTGCACGGCGGCTTCTTCCTCGGTCCCGCGGATTTCTACCAGCGCCTGCGCGACCTGGATGCCGAGCGGCGCGGGCGCTTCGCCATGACCGGCATCGGTTTCGTCAACCAGCTGTATGGCGAGGAGGCGCTCAAGCGCCTGCAGCGCCGCGATGCGCGCTTCGTCAACAGCGTCTTCGCCATGACCCTGCTCGGCGCCGGGGTGGCCGACCAGCTGGAGGACGGGCGAGTGCTCAGCGGGGTCGGCGGCCAGCACGACTTCGTCGTCCAGGCCCAGGCCCTGGAGGGCGCGCGCTCGATCCTGCTGCTGCGCAGTTGGCGCGAGTCGGCCGGGCGCCTGAGCTCCAACATCCTCTGGAGCTATGGCCACGTCACCATCCCACGCCACCTGCGCGACATCGTGGTGAGCGAGTACGGCATCGCCGACCTGCGCGGCAAGACCGACGCCGAGGTGATCGAGGCGCTGCTCGCCATCAGCGACTCGCGCTTCCAGCCCGAACTGATCGAGCAGGCGCAGCGGGCCGGCAAGCTGCCGCGGGATTTTCGCCTCGATCCGCGTTTCGCCCACAACACGCCGGCGCGCCTGCAGGCCGTGCAGACAGGCTATCCGGAGTTGTTCGTCGAGTATCCGCTGGGCAGCGACTTCTGCCGCGAGGAGCGCGATCTGCTAAGGGCGCTGAACTGGCTGAAGGGCAAGTTCAAGCTCAGCGAGGCGCTGGAGCTGGGCAAGGCCGCCCTGGAGGCGCCGCCGGCGGACGATTTCGCCCGCCACCTGGCGCGCATGGGCCTGGCCGAACCGGACGGCTGGCGCGAGGAGCTGTATCAGCGCCTGCTGCTGGCCGGCCTGCACGCGACTATTCCAGAAAGCTGACCGTGCCGCCGGCCAGGGAGCCGATGCGCGCCAGGGACTCGACCCGGTAGCCGCGGGCGTCGAGGTCGACGCGGCCGCTCTGGAAGGACTTCTCGATCACCACGCCGACCCCGGCGATGCTCGCCCCGGCCTGGCCGATCAGGTCGATCAGCGCCCGGGCCGCATGGCCGTTGGCGAGGAAGTCGTCGATCAGCAGCACATGGTCGGCGGCGCCCAGGTGCTTGGCCGAGATGGCGATGGTGCTCTCGGTCTGCTTGGTGAAGGAGAACACCTTGGAGGTCAGCAGGTCGTCCTTGAGCGTCAGGGACTGGTACTTGCGGGCGAAGATCACCGGCACGCCCAGTTCCAGGCCGGCCATCACCGCCGGGGCGATGCCGGAGGCCTCGATGGTGACGATCTTGCTGATGCCCTGACCGGCGAAGCGCCGGGCGAACTCGTGGCCGATCTGCTGCATCAGCCGCGGGTCGATCTGGTGGTTGAGGAAGGCATCGACCTTGAGTACCTGGTCCGACAGCACGATGCCCTCTTCACGAATCTTCTGCTTCAGTGCTTCCACGCGGTGTCCCTCTCGGTTCTTCGTCTGATCCCCGGTCTGTGCCGGAGTGCTCGATTGTGCCGCCGCCTCAGGCCTTTTTCAGCAGGGCGCGCATGTTGGCCAGCGCCGAGTTGCCGGTGGCGGCCTTGACCTCGGCGGGGGCGTCTTCCTGGCCTTCCCAGACCAGGTCTTCCGGCGGCAGTTCGTCGAGGAAGCGGCTCGGCGAGCACTCGACGATCTCGCCGTACTGCTTGCGCTTGGCGGCGAAGGTCAGGGTCAGGTTGCGCTTGGCCCGGGTGATGCCGACATAGGCCAGGCGCCGCTCTTCCTCGACGGTGTCGGCCTCGATGCTGGAGCGGTGCGGGAGGATGTCCTCCTCCACGCCGAGGATGTACACCGAGGGGTATTCCAGGCCCTTGGAGGCATGCAGGGTCATCATCTGCACGCCCTCGGCGCCTTCCTCCTCCTCCTGTTGGCGCTCGAGCATGTCGCGCAGCACCAGCTTGCCGATGGCGTCCTCGATGGTCATGTCGCCGTCCTCGTCGCGCTCCAGGGTGTTCTTCAACGCCTCGACGAGGAACCAGACGTTGCCCATGCGCGCCTCGGCGACCTTGTCGCTGGAGGCGTTCTGGCGCAGCCAGTTCTCGTAGTCGATGTCCATCACCATGCTGCGGATCGCGGCGATCGGGTCGTTCTGCGCGCACTGCTGGCGCACCCCGTCCAGCCAGCGGGTGAAGCGCGCCAGGCGCTCGGTAAAGCGGCTGTCGAGGTGTTCGCCGAGGCCGATTTCGCCGGCGGCGGCATACATGCTGATCTTGCGCTCGGTGGCGTAGTTGCCGAGCTTCTCCAGGGTGGTGGAGCCGATCTCCCGGCGCGGCACGTTGATCACCCGCAGGAAGGCGTTGTCGTCGTCCGGGTTGACCAGCAGGCGGAAGTAGCTCATCAGGTCCTTCACCTCCTGGCGGGCGAAGAAGCTGGTGCCGCCGGACAGGCGATAGGGGATCTGGTGGTGCTGCAGCTTCAGCTCCATCAGCTTGGCCTGGTAGTTGCCGCGGTAGAGGATGGCGAAGTCGCTGTAGGGCCGCTGGGTGCGCAGGTGCTCGGTGAGGATCTCCAGGGCCACCCGCTCGCACTCGGCGTCCTCGTTGCGGCAGCGGATCACGCGGATCTCGTCGCCCATGCCCATCTCGCTCCACAACTGCTTCTCGAAGGCGTGGGGGTTGTTGGCGATGAGGATGTTGGCGCATTTCAGGATGCGGCTGGTGGAGCGGTAGTTCTGCTCCAACATCACCACCTTCAGCGAGGGGTAGTCCTCCTTCAGCAGCATCAGGTTTTCCGGGCGGGCGCCGCGCCAGGCATAGATCGACTGGTCGTCGTCGCCGACCACGGTGAACTGGTTGCGCGTGCCGACCAGCAGCTTGACCAGCAGGTACTGGCTGGCGTTGGTGTCCTGGTATTCGTCGACCAGCAGGTAGCGGATGCGGTTCTGCCACTTCTCGAGGATGTCGGCGTGTTCCTGGAACAGCTTCACCGGCAGCAGGATCAGGTCGTCGAAGTCCACCGCGTTGTAGGCCTTGAGCGTGCGCTGGTAGTGCAGGTAGACGATGGCCGCGGTCTGCTCCTTGGGGCCCCGCGCCTCGGCCAGGGCCTGGTCGGGGAGGATCAGGTCGTTCTTCCAGGCGCCGATGTAGTTCTTGATCTCGTCGGCGCCGTCGTCGCCGGCATATTCCTTCTGCATGATGTCCGACAGCAGGGCCTTGATATCGCCCTCGTCGAAGATCGAGAAACCCGGCTTGTAGCCCAGGCGGGCGTACTCCTTGCGGATGATGTTCATCCCCAGGTTGTGGAAGGTCGACACCGTCAGGCCGCGCGCCTCGGCGCCCTTGAGCAGACTGCCGACCCGTTCCTTCATCTCGCGGGCGGCCTTGTTGGTGAAGGTCATGGCGACGATATGACGGGCCTGGATGCCGCAGTTCTGCACCAGGTGGGCGATCTTGCGCGTGATCACGCTGGTCTTGCCGGAGCCGGCGCCGGCGAGCACCAGAAGCGGGCCGCCGACGTAGTTCACGGCTTCCTGTTGCCGGGGGTTCAGTCGGGACATGGGAGCGAGTCGGGGTCGGGGAAAAAGGCCGCAAATTCTATCAGCAATGCACCCGCGGGCGCAGGCGCGGCGGCAGGCAGCTGGTCGCTTGGGCGAATAATCGAGTAGATTTTGATGCTTTATTAGATAGGTACAGCTATAAGTTAAAGTAACTTCTTAGGTTGTGTGCAGGGGAGGTTCCGTGTCCGGCCAAAGCGATTTCTGTCGACTGCTGGTCCTGGCGACGGAACGCCATTGGGTGAAGGTGCTCGACGCCTTGCTGGCCGAGCAGGAGGAGCCCGTCTGGCTGTGGGTCGCCAGCAGCTGGCAGGACGCCCGGCAACGCTACCCGAATTGCTCGCCCGACTTCGTCTTCAGCACTCCGCAGTGTCGGCCGGAGGGCGATCAATGTCCACTGTTGCCGATCCTGCTGCTCGAACACGCGCCACTGGAGGCACCGCCCGGTGTCCAGGACTGGCTGGCCCGTGACAGTCTCAACGCCGAGGTGCTGCGCCGCTGCCTGGAGTACAGCCGACAGCGGCAGTCCTGGCAAACTTTGATCGAGCGCGATTCGCTCACCGGGGTGGCCAATCGCCAGGCCTTCCAGGGCCAGCTGCACAGGCGCCTGCAGCACAACCGCGGTCGCGGGTTGTTGCTCGGCTATCTGGATCTGGACAACTTCAAGCACGCCAACGACAGCCTCGGCCAACGCGCCGGGGATCAGTTGATCCAGCAGGTGGTCCAACGCCTCGAAGGCGTGCTCACTCCCCAGGACTGTCTGGCCCGCCTGGGCGGTGATGAATTCGCCCTGTTGCTGGATGTCAGCCAGTCCAGTGCCCGGGTCGAACCCACGGCCCAGGCCTTGATGCAGGCCCTGGCCGAACCCTACTGGGTCCAGGGCGAGAGCCTGACCCTGGGCTGCAGCCTGGGGCTGGCCTACGGCCGCGCCGGCGAGGATGCCGATCGGCTGCTGCTGCATGCCCGTACGGCCATGCAGCAGGCCAAGCATCAGGACGGTTGCAGCTATCAGCTGTACGACGAGCGCATCTCCAGCCAGGCGCGCCGCCTGGCCGACGTCGAGTCGGAGCTGCGCCGGGCGCTGCGCCGCGACGAGCTGGAGCTGCATTACCAGCCGCGCCAGGATCTGGTCGGTGGCGCGATAGTGGGGGTGGAGGCGCTGATCCGCTGGCGTCACCCTCAGCGCGGCCTGCTCTATCCCCAGGACTTCATCCCGCTGGCCGAGCAGAGCGGGCTGATCGTGCCGCTCGGCTACTGGGTGGTGGATCGCGCCCTGCGCGACCTGCGCTGGCTGGCCGAGCGCGACCTGCTGCTGAACCTGGCGATCAACCTGTCCTTCAGCCAGTTTCAGGACAGCCAGCTGCTGCCCACGGTCCGCCGGCTGATCGAGAACTGCGGGGTGGAGGGGCGCTGGCTGGAGTTCGAACTGACGGAAACGGCGATGATGCGCCGCAGCGACTACGTGCTCGACACCATGAGCAGCCTCGGCGAGCTGGGCGTGCGCTTCTCCCTGGACGACTTCGGCACCGGCTTCTCGTCCTTCGTGCACCTGGCCAGCCTGCCGATTTCCCTGCTGAAGCTGGACCGCAGTTTCGTCTCGGGCATGGCGGTGCGTCCGGATCAGTCCAGGCTGGTCGGGGCGATGATCGGCCTGGCGCGCAACCTGGGCCTGGAGGTGGTCGCCGAAGGGGTGGAGAGCGAAGCCGAGCTGACGCTGCTGCAGCAATTCGGCTGCGACCAGGGCCAGGGCTACCTGATCAGCAAGGCATTGCCGCTGCCCGAGTTGCAGCGTTTCCTGCAGGGCCAGCCGCAGCGCCAGGAGCCCCTGCTGAGCCTGTCCCTGGGCTGAGTGCTGGCGGCGTTCGCTCCCCGGCCGAAGGTCGAGTCCTGTCCCGGACATGATCTCGCTCACAGCTTCCCCTCATGCCGCTGGTCGGAAATCTCGGCGTTGATTAGTGTGTCGCGCGTTCCAAATCCCCCGCGCGCGCTTGCGCCCGGGCGGCACGGATGGAACGGCGTGCCCGGTCGGCGCGCCCGCGGGCGGCAGCGCCGCCGGTCTTCATGTCCAGCCAAGGAAGTCGAGTGGCCGCCTCAGCCGAACCCCTGCGTTTATTCCTGCTGACCGAGTCGGTGCAATGGGGCGAGCGGCTGCGCGCGCAATTGCGCGTCCTCGGCGGCGCTCAGAACCTGATCACCGTACCCTCCTGGGCGGCGGCCAGCACGCTGTTCGAGGAGGTCTCCCCGGCTCTGTTGCTGTGCTCCCCGGAGCAGCTGTCGGCAGGGGCCGGCTGCAGCCTGCCGGTGGTGCTGTTGCTCGAGCAGGAGCCGGGGCCCGGGCAGTTGCCCGCCGGCATCAGCGACTGGCTGGTCGCCGATGCCTTCGGCGCGGACGCCTTGCGCCGCTGCCTGCGCTATGCCGGCGAGCGCCGCGGGTGGCAGGCTGCCCTGCAACGCCTGGCCGAGCAGGATGCGCTGACCGGGGTGGCCAACCGCCAGGGCTTTCAGACCCTGCTGGCGGCGCGCCTGGACGAGGCAGGGGGCGCAGGCCTGACTCTGGGGCATCTGGATCTGGACAACTTCCGTAGCGTCAACGAGGCCCTCGGCCATCGGGCCGGGGACCGTCTGATCCTGCAGGCGGTGGCGCGCTTGAAGGCACAGCTGCAGGCCGGCGATCACCTGGCGCGGCTGGGCAGCGACGAGTTCGCCCTGTTGCTGGACAGCCGCGGCGGTATGCAACGCATCGAACGCCTGGCCGAGCGTCTCAGCGAAACCCTGGCCGAGCCCTACTGGGTCGAGGGCGAGAGCCTGCTGCTCGGCTGCAGCCTGGGACTGGCCCAGGGCCACGCCGGCAGTAGCGCCGATGAGCTGATGTGGCACGCGCATATCGCCATGCAGCAGGCCAAGAGCCAGCAGGGCTGCACCTATCACCTCTACGACGAGCGCAGCCACCGCGGCGCGCGCAGCCAGGCCGAGCGCGAGGGCGAGCTGCGCCGGGCCCTGCGCCGCGACGAACTGGAGCTGCATTACCAGCCGCGGCTGTGTCTGCGCAGTGGGCGCATCGTCGGCCTGGAGGCCCTGGTGCGCTGGCGCCATGCCGAGCGGGGCCTGCTGGCGCCCGGCGAGTTCGTGCCCCTGGCCGAGGAGAGCGGGCTGATCGTGCCGCTCGGCTACTGGGTGATCGCCCGTGCCCTGCGCGACATGCAGTGGTTGCGTGGGCGCGGCCTGCCGGCCCTGCACATGGCGGTCAACCTGTCGTTCCGCCAGTTCCAGGACGGCCAGCTGCTGGCCACCCTGCAGCGGCTGATCGAGGAGCGCGGCGTCGAGGCCCAGTGGCTTGAGTTCGAGCTGACCGAGACCGCGGTGATGCGCCGCAGCGATTACGTGCTCGACACCATGAGCCGCCTCGGCGAGCTGGGCGTGCGCTTCTCCCTGGACGACTTCGGTACCGGCTTCTCCTCCTTCGTCCACCTCAACAACCTGCCGATCACCCTGCTGAAGATCGACCGCAGCTTCGTCGCCGGCATGACCGGGCGTGCGGAGAATCGCCAGCTGGTGCGGGCGATGATCAACCTGGCGCACAACCTCGACCTGGAGGTGGTGGCCGAAGGCGTGGAGACGCCGGAGCAGCAGGCGCTGCTGCGCCAATTCGGCTGCGACCAGGTGCAGGGTTACCTGATCAGCAAGGCGCTGCCGCTGAACGAGCTGGTGCGTTTCCTGGTGTTCGGCCAGCGTCAGGTGTTGCTCGGCAAGCCGATCGCCTAGGCGCCTGCTAGCTCGGTAGCGCCCCTTGCGGCACCGGCCGCAGCAGGCGCGCGGTCTTCCATTCGAAGCCCAGGCTCAGGCCGACGGCGGCGCAGGCCAGGCCGCCGGCCAGTCCCCACCACACCCCTGCCGCGCCCCAGCCCAGGACGAAGGCCAGGGTCCAGGCCAGGGGCGCACCGACCGCCCAGTAGCAAGCCAGGCCGACCAGGAAGGTGGTCTTGGCGTCCTTGAGGCCGCGGATGGCGCCCATGGCGATGGTCTGGATGCCGTCGAACAGCTCGAACCAGGCGGCGATCGCCAGCAGGGCGACCGCCAGGCTGACCACCTCGCGGTAGCCCGGGGCCTGGGTGTCGAGGAACAGCCCGACCACCCAGTGCGGCGCCAGCCAGAACAACGCGGCGAAGGCGAACATGCAGGTCGCGCCCAGGGCGATGCCCAGGCGCCCGGCGCGGCGCGCCTCGAGCAGGCGGCCGCCGCCGTAGTGCAGGCCGATGCGGAAGGTGATGGCGTAGGAGATGCCCACCGGCACCATGAAGGCCACGTACACCGACTGGATGGCGATCTGGTGCGCAGCCAGTTGGTTGCTGCCCAGCGCGCCCATGCACAGGGCGGCGAAGGCGAACAGTCCGGACTCCACTGCGTAGGTGCCGCCGATCGGCAGGCCCAGGCGCAACAGCTCCTGCAGCTCGCGCCACTGCGGGCGCAGCAGGCCGCGCAACAGCGGATAGGCCGCCGCGCCCGGCCCGCGCAGCAGTTGCCAGGCCAGCAGCAGCGCCATGGCGTTCATCACCAGGGCGGTGACCAGGCCGATGCCGGCCAGGCCCAAGGGCGGCAGGCCGAACCAGCCCTCGATCAGGGCATAGTTGAGGACGAAGTTGGCCAGGGCGCCGCCGATGCTGATGGCCATCACCGGGCCGGGGTTGCCGATGGCGCTGGTGAAGCCGCGCAGGGCCATGAAGCTCAGGTAGCCGGGCAGGGCGAACACCAGGGTGGACAGGAACTGCATGGCGCCGGCCACGCTCTGCGGCGCCTGGCCGAAATACCGCAGCAGCGGTCCCAGGTTCCACAGCAGCAGGCCGGCGCCCAGGGCCAAGGCCCAACCCAGCCACAGGCCGTTCTGGGTCAGGTGGATGACCCCGGCCCTGTCATCGGCCCCATGACGGATGGCCACCAGGTTGCCGACCGCGGCGATCACTCCGACGCAGAAGATCGACACGAAGGAATAACTGGCCGCACCCAGGCCACCGCCGGCCAGGGCCGCAGGGCCGAGCAGGCCCATCATCACCGTGTCGGTGAAGACCATCAGCACATGGGCCAGCTGGGCGGCGATCAGCGGGCCGGCCAGGCGCAGGATGGCCAGGAGTTCGCTGCGAAGGGCTTGCTTCATCATGAGTCAGGCTCAGTGTTAGGCTTGCGGGAATTCCCGGCATGGGATGGATGCCAGCCATTCTGCTGGGCCAGGCCGATACGGCACAAAGGGATAAATACGATGCCTTGGATGACTAATACTCATGGTTCGGGACGATGAATAGGCGTCTGCCACCGCTCTATGCGCTGCGCGCCTTCGAGGCCGCGGCCCGGCATAGCTCCTTCACCCGCGCCGCCGAGGAGCTGGCCATCACCCAGAGCGCGGTCAGCCGGCATATCCGCACCCTGGAGGAGCACTTCGCCTGCCGCCTGTTCGAGCGGCGCGGGCGCAACCTGCAGCTGACCGAGTCGGCGCGCCTGCTGCTGCCGGGGCTGCGCGACGGCTTCGATGCCCTGGAGCGGGCCTGCACCGCGCTGCGGGTGGACGACGCCATCCTGCGCCTGAAGGCGCCCTCGACCCTGACCATGCGCTGGTTGCTGGCGCGCTTGTCGCGCTTCCGCCTGCAGCACAGCGACATCGAGGTGCAGCTGACCAGCGCCTGGATGGACGTGGACCGGGTGGACTTCCTGCACGAACCCTTCGACTGCGCCGTGCTGCTCGGCAGCGGCGGTTTTCCCGAGGAGTGGGACAGCGCCCTGCTGTTCGCCGAGTGGTTGATCCCGGTGTGCGCGCCCGAGCTGGCTCGCGCCGGGGCCTGGGACCTGGCGCGCCTGCAGGACGCGGAGTTGCTGCACCCGACCCCGGATCGCCGCGACTGGCGCCAGTGGCTGCAGGCCATGGGCCTGGGCGAGCAGGTGCCGCTCAAGGGCGGCCAGGTGTTCGACACCCTGGAGCTGGGCATGGTCGCCGCGGCGCGCGGCTATGGCGTGTCCATCGGCGACCTGGTGATGGTCGCCGAGGACGTCGAGCAGGGCCGTCTCGGTCTGCCCTGGCCCTGCGCCGTGCCCAGCGGCTGCAGCTACTACCTGGTCTGGCCCAGGGCCCGACGCGGCCAGGAGCGCTTCCGCCTGCTGCGCGACTTCCTCCTCGCCGAGGTGGCGGCGATGCGCCTGCCGGACGTGGAGCGGCGTGGTTGAGGGCAGGTCTGGCGCGGATCGGCGATCAGCCCTGCGGCTCGCCGCGGTACTGCAGCGCCTCGGCCAGATGGCCGCGGGCGATGGTCTCGGCCTGCTCCAGGTCGGCCAGGGTGCGCGCCACCTTGAGTATCCGGTGGGCCGCGCGCAGGGACAGACCGAGGCGTTCGCAGGCGTTCTCCAGCCAGCGCTGATCCTCGGCCTGCAGGGCGCAGTGCCGGCGCAGCCCGGGCAGGTCGAGGAAGGCATTGGCCACGCCCTGGCGGCCCAGCTGCAGCTGGCGGGCCCGGGCCACCCGGGCGGC
This sequence comes from Pseudomonas sp. MBLB4123, assembly GCF_051904775.1. Taxonomy (NCBI): domain Bacteria; kingdom Pseudomonadati; phylum Pseudomonadota; class Gammaproteobacteria; order Pseudomonadales; family Pseudomonadaceae; genus Pseudomonas; species Pseudomonas sp. MBLB4123. The sequence goes on along the minus strand of NZ_CP196711.1, from coordinate 3,155,932 downwards.
GCCGCTCGCCGTGTCAGCGCCCGGCGCGCTGGCCGGCGGGTGCAGCACGGTGTTCTCGCGGGCCACGCTCAGGTGCAGGTCGATGCGGTCGAGCAGCGGGCCGGAGAGCTTGCCGCGGTAGCGGGCGATCTGCTCCGGGGTGCAGCGGCAGCGGCCGCTGGGGTCGCCGAGGTAGCCGCAGGGGCAGGGGTTCATCGCCGCCACCAGCTGGAAGCGCGCCGGGAAGCGCACCTTGTCGCGGGCCCGGGCGATGACGATCTGCCCGCTCTCCAGGGGCTCGCGCAGCACTTCCAGCACCTTGCGGTCGAACTCGGGGAGCTCGTCCAAGAATAAGACGCCCTGATGCGCCAGGGTGATCTCCCCGGGTTGCGGGCGGCTGCCGCCGCCGACCAGGGCCGGCCCCGAGGCGCTGTGATGAGGCGTGCGGAACGGCCGCTGGGGCCAGGCGTCCAGCGGCGCCTGGCTGGCCACCGAATGGATCGCAGCGACCTCCAGGGCTTCCTGTTCGTCCAGCGGCGGCAGCAGGCCGGGCAGGCGGCTGGCCAGCAGGGTCTTGCCGGTGCCCGGTGGGCCGCTGAACAGCAGGTTGTGGCAACCGGCCGCGGCCACCAGCAGCGCGCGCTTGGCCGCGAACTGGCCCTGTACCTCGGCCAGGTCCGGGTAGGGCTGCACCCGCCGCAGCAGGCCCTGGGCCTGGTAGGGGGCGAGCGGCGCCTGGCCGTTGAGGTGGGCCGCCAGCTCCAGCAGGTGCTCGACGGCAAGCACCTCGAGTCCCGAGGCCAGGCTGGCTTCCTCGGCATTGGCCATGGGCACCACCAGGCTGCGGCCGGCGGCACGGGCCGCCAGGGCGGCCGGCAACACGCCCTGCACCGGGCGCACCGCGCCGGACAGGGCCAGCTCGCCGAGGCATTCGAGCCGCTCCAGCGCGCTGGCGGGGACCTGGCCGCTGGCGGCGAGAATCCCCAGGGCGATGGCCAGGTCGAAGCGCCCGCCGTCCTTGGGCAGATCGGCCGGGGCCAGGTTGAGGGTGATGCGCCGGGGCGGGAACTCGAAGGCCGAGTTGAGGATGGCGCTGCGCACCCGATCCTTGCTCTCCTTCACAGCCGTCTCCGGCAGGCCGACCAGGGCCAGGGACGGCAGGCCGTTGGCCAGGTGCGCCTCGACCGTGACCGCGGGGGCCTCGACGCCGACTTGGGCGCGGCTGTGGACTAGGGCCAGGGACATCGATCGCTCCTTGATCGTGCCGTGCCGGCCGCCCGCGTTACTCGGCGGGCGGCGCGGGCTCGGTGGCGAGGCGGGCTTCCAGTTCGGCGACCTTGGCCTCCAGGGCCTCCAGGCGCGCGCGGGTGCGGGCGAGCACGGTCATCTGGCTGTCGAATTCTTCCCGGCTGACCAGGTCGAGCTTGCTGAAGCCGCTCTGCAGCAGGGCCTTGAACTGGGCTTCGAACTCGCTACGGGGCAGCGGGGTGTCGCCGTTGAACAGGCGCGAGGCATGGGCGCCGAGGGCGTCGAGAAAGGCTTTGGGAGGCAGCATGGTGTGGTTCCACTGACAGACGGCGGCAGTGTAGCACGTGCCCTGGGCGCGGACGTCGGCCTGGCCAATGGCCGGCATAGCGCACGATTTTCGCGCATCGCTCGGCGGGCATGCGCACCGTTATCGTGCAATTGCCTCGCGGCGACATCCGGGAAAACCGTGCTTTCAGCCATTAACTGCCTGAAAAAAAGCGGTTTTCCATGAGCTGGCAAGATTTCTGCTTAATCCCTCTCGACCCATGCACCAAAGCGGTTTCGGTGCGTCGGACGAAGCGGAGGAGTGCTTGAGCAGAAGCACGTGGCGAGTGTCGCAGCCACAGCCGCCGAGTCGCGGCCGCCGATGCATTACAAAAGCCAGACACTGCGCTTAGACTTGAGCCGGGTTCGCAATTCCTGGGGCAAGTCCACCTACACGGGAGAGAGTTACATGAAGCTAGTCACTGCCATCATCAAGCCGTTCAAGCTGGACGACGTCCGCGAGTCACTGTCGGAGATCGGCGTGCAGGGCATTACCGTCACCGAGGTCAAGGGCTTCGGTCGGCAGAAGGGGCATACCGAGCTGTACCGCGGCGCCGAGTACGTGGTCGACTTCCTGCCCAAGGTGAAGATCGACGTGGCCATCGCCGACGACCAGCTGGACCGGGTGATCGAGGCCATCACCAAGGCGGCCAACACCGGCAAGATCGGTGACGGCAAGATCTTCGTGGTCAACCTGGAGCAGGCCATCCGCATCCGTACCGGCGAAACCGATACCGACGCGATCTAAGCGCCCTTCGAACCCCCACGCCCCAGGAGTTAAACCATGACTCTGCGAAGATTCGCAGGGCTCGGAGCCCTTTTGCCTCTCGTTCCTGGCATCGCCATGGCCGAGGAGGCGAGCCTCAACGGCGGCGACACGGCCTGGATGCTGGTCGCGACCGTCCTCGTGCTGTTCATGACCATTCCCGGCCTGGCGCTGTTCTATGGCGGCATGGTGCGCTCCAAGAACGTGCTGTCGGTGCTGATGCAGTGCTTCGCCATCTGCGCCCTGATCAGCGTGCTCTGGGTGGTGTACGGCTATAGCCTGGCCTTCGACACCAGCGGCATGGTGCAGGGGGAGGTCAACTTCAACTCCTTCGTCGGCGGCCTGTCCAAGGCCTTTCTCGCCGGCCTGACCCTCGACAGCCTGGTCGCCAGCGTACCGGAAAGCGTGTTCATCACCTTCCAGATGACCTTCGCCATCATCACTCCGGCGCTGATGGTCGGCGCCTTCGCCGAACGCATGAAGTTCTCCGCCATGCTGCTGTTCATGGCGGTGTGGTTCACCCTGGTCTACGTGCCGATCGCGCATATGGTCTGGGGCGGCGACGGCGCGCTGATGTGGGACTGGGGCGTGCTCGACTTCGCCGGCGGCACGGTGGTGCACATCAACGCCGGTATCGCCGGCCTGGTGGCTTGCCTGGTGCTGGGCAAGCGCAAGGGCTTCCCGACCACGGCCATGGCGCCGCACAACCTGGGCTACACCCTGATCGGTGCGAGCATGCTGTGGGTCGGCTGGTTCGGCTTCAACGCCGGCTCGGCGGTGGCGGCCAACGGCACCGCCGGCATGGCCATGCTGGTCACCCAGGTGGCCACGGCCAGCGCGGCCCTGGGCTGGATGTTCGCCGAGTGGATCACCCACCGCAAACCCAGCGTGCTGGGCATCGCCTCCGGCGCGGTGGCCGGCCTGGTGGCCATCACCCCGGCGTCCGGCACCGCCGGCCCCATGGGGGCCCTGGTGATAGGCCTGGCCGCCGGGGTGGTCTGCTTCTTCTGTGCCACCAGCCTGAAACGCAAGCTGGGTTATGACGACTCCCTGGACGTGTTCGGCGTGCACGCGGTCGGCGGCATAGTCGGCGCCGTGCTCACCGGTGCGTTCGCCGCGCCGGCCCTGGGCGGCTTCGGCGCGGTGGAGGACATCCCGGCGCAGCTGTGGGTGCAAGTCGAGGGGGTCCTGTTCACGGTGGTCTACACCGCCGTGCTGACCTACCTGATCCTGAAAGTGATCGATCTAGTAATGGGCCTGCGGGTCAGCGACGAGGAAGAGACGGTCGGTCTCGATCTCGCCCTGCACAACGAGCGCGGCTACAACCTGTAAGCACACGGAGTGCGCCCGGTGCCAACCCGGGCGCCTTAACCGAACAGCGCAACGATAAGCGCCGGCAAGAGGTGAACCATGGACAACACAGCATTGACTGCATTGCAGTACGGTTTCGATACCTTCTACTTCCTGATCTGCGGGGCCCTGGTGATGTGGATGGCGGCGGGTTTCGCCATGCTCGAGGCGGGCCTGGTGCGCGCCAAGAACACCACCGAGATCCTCACCAAGAACATCGCCCTGTACGCGGTGGCCAGCGTCATGTACCTGGTGATCGGCTACCACATCATGTACTCCAGCCCCGAGGGCGGCATCCTGCCGAGCCTGGGCTTCCTGCTCGGCGACGAGAACGGCGTGGACGCGGTGCTGGGCGGCGGCGACGATGCCCCCTACTACGCGGCCCGCTCCGACTTCTTCTTCCAGGTGGTGTTCGCCGCGACCTGCATGTCGATCGTTTCCGGCGCGGTGGCCGAGCGCATGAAGCTGTGGGCCTTCCTCGCCTTCGCCGTGGTCATGACCGGCTTCATCTACCCGGTGCAGGGGTTCTGGAAGTGGGGCTCGGGCTTCCTCAACGAGGCCGGTTTCCTCGACTTCGCCGGCTCCGGCGTGGTGCACATGGCCGGCGCCTCCGCCGCCCTGGCCGGGGTGCTGCTGCTCGGTGCGCGCAAGGGCAAGTACGGCGCTAACGGTCAGGTCAACGCGATCCCCGGCTGCAACCTGCCGATCGCCACCCTGGGTGCCTTCATCCTGTGGATGGGCTGGTTCGGCTTCAACGGCGGCTCGCAGCTGAAGATGAGCACCATAGAGGACGCCAACGCGGTCGCCCAGGTGTTCGTCAACACCAACATGGCCGCCGCCGGTGGCCTGATCGCGGCGATGATCGTGGCGCGCATCCTGTTCGGCAAGTCCGACCTGACCATGGCCCTCAACGGTGCCCTGGCCGGCCTGGTGGCCATCACCGCCGAACCGCTGACCCCCGGCGCGATGCAGGCCACCCTGATCGGCGGTGTCGGTGGCGTGCTGGTGGTGTTCTCCATCCTGGCCCTGGACAAGCTCAAGCTCGACGACCCGGTCGGTGCCATCTCGGTGCACGGCGTGGTCGGCATCTGGGGCCTGCTGGCGGTGTGCCTGACCAATCCCGACGCCAGCCTGGGCGCCCAGCTGCTGGGCATCGCCTGCATCTTCGCCTGGGTGTTCGCCTGCAGCCTGATCGTCTGGTCGATCATCAAGGCGGTGATCGGCCTGCGCGTCAGCGAGGAAGAGGAGTACGAGGGTGTGGACCTGGCCGAGTGCGGCATGGAGGCCTACCCGGAGTTCACCAAATCCTGACTGGACGGGTTTGGCATGAGGGCGCCCTAGGGCGCCCTTTGTTTTTTCTGGCAGCGCGCTAGAATGCCCGCCGTTGAGCCCGCTTGCGTCTGCGTAGCGGCCTGCCCGAGCCGATGCAGTGCGCGCGACTCCGTCGCCTAGGGGCATTTGAATTTTTTCCGGCGGTGTACGATAGAGTACGCAGCTGGGCTATAACTAATCTGCTTTTCGCAAGTCATGAGGTTGAACATGAGCGACGAAGATCTGGAACAAGACGAGCTGGACGGAGCCGATGAGGACGACGGCGAGGAGCTGGCCGCAGCCGACAGTGGCGACAACGACGGCGACGATGAGGGCGATGGCGAGGTCGTAGCCAAAGGCAAGAGCAAGGCCAAGACCAAGGCCGCCGATGCCGAGGAGCTGCCGAGCGTCGAAGCCAAGCAGAAGGAGCGCGATGCCCTGGCGCGCGCCATGGAAGAATTTCTCGCGCGCGGCGGCAAGGTGCAGGAGGTCGAGCCCAATGTGGTCTCCGACCCGCCCAAGAAGCCGGACAGCAAATATGGCAGCCGCCCCATCTGAGGTGCGCTTGCCCCAACAAAAAGCCCGCCATTAGGCGGGCTTTTTGTTGGCGGCGATTCGCCGGACGCTAGGTCCAGCGCTCCAGCAGCGCCGGCAGCTCGGCCAGGCTGCGGATCTCGGCATCGGCGACTTTGCCGCCGTCCCAGGCCTTGCCCTGGGGGTTGAACCAGATCGCCCGCAGGCCGGCGGCCTGGGCGCCGGCGATGTCGTCGCTGGGGTGGTCGCCGATGTGCACGGCGCGCTCGGCGGCCACCCCGGCCCGGGCCAGGGCCTCGAGGAAGGGCTTGGGGTCCGGCTTGCCGACGCCCAGCTCCTCGGCGCACAGGGCGAACTGGAAGTAGTCGGCCAGGCCCAGGCGGCGCACGTCGGCGTTGCCGTTGGTGATCACCCCGAGCTGGAAGCGCTCGGCCAGGGTCTCCAGGGTCGGGTGCACCTCGGCGAACAGCTCGACCTGGTGGCGTGCGGCGAGAAACACCTGAAAGCCGCACTCGGCCAGGGCCTGGGCCTCGTCCCGGGGATAGCCGGCGCTTTCCAGGGCATTGAGCAGGATGCGTCGGCGCAGTTCGCTCAGGCGGTGCTTGAGCATGGGCTCGGCCTGCAGCAGGCCGGCGCGAATGCTCCACAGGTGGTCCACCGGCATGGCGCCCAGGCGCGGGGCGTGCAGGCTCAGCCAGTTGCGCAGCGCGGCCTCGGCGTCCTGCATCACCGGGGTGACGTCCCACAGGGTGTCGTCGAGGTCGAAGGTGATCAGTTCGATGGTCATTCCGTAGTGCCTTTGCATTTGGCCCGGGGGTGGGCGCGGTCATACACCGTGGCCAGGTGTTGGAAGTCCAGGTGGGTGTAGACCTGGGTGGTGGCGATGTCGGCGTGGCCGAGCAGCTCCTGCACCGCGCGCAGGTCCTGGGAGGACTCCAGCAGGTGGCTGGCGAAGCTGTGGCGCAGCATGTGCGGGTGCAGGTGCTGGCCCAGCTCGCGCACGCCGGCCTGGCGCACGCGCAGCTGCACCGCCCGTGGGCCGAGGCGCCGCCCCTGCTGGCCGACGAACAGCGCGCCGTCGGCCGGGCGGGCCAGGGCGCGCAGTGGCAGCCAGGCCTCCAGCGCCTGGCGGGCCAGGCGCCCGACCGGCAGCTCGCGGGTCTTGTTGCCCTTGCCGCGCACCCGCACCAGGCCGGCCGGCAGGTCGAGGCCGTCGAGGTCCAGGCCCACCAGTTCCGACAGGCGCAGGCCCGAGGAGTAGAACAGCTCGAGCATGGCCTGGTCGCGGCGGGCGAGGAAGTCGTCCTCCTCCGCGCCGTCGAGCAGTTGTGCCGCGCGGTCGGCGTCCAGGGCCCTGGGCAGGCGGCGTTCGCCCTTCGGCGGGCTGAGGCCGCTGGCCGGGTCGTGCCGGGCCAGGCCCTCGCGGATCAGGTAGCGATACAGGCCGCGCACCGCCGAGAGCAGGCGTGCCAGGCTGCGGCCGGACTGGCCCTGCTGGTGCAGCCGGGCCACCAGGCGGCGCAGCGGGCGGCTTTGCAGGGCATTCCAGTCCGGCACGCCCTCGGCCTCGCAGAAGGCCAGCAGTTTGGCCAGGTCGCGGCGATAGCCGTCCAGGGTATGGGCGGAGAGCTGGCGCTCGCTGCGCAGGTGCTCGAGGTAGGCGTCGAGGTGGCTCTGCATGGTGGCTCCCGACAGGGCGGCTCAGCCGCCGACCGAGCTGGTGAAAATCAGTCGATTGCCGAAGGGGTCGCAGATCGGCATGTCGCAGCTGCCCCAGGGCATCTGCGCGATGCCCGGGCGGGCAAAGCCATAGTCCTTGGCCAGCAGCTCCTGTTGCAGCGCCTGCACGTCGTCGGTTTCGATGCGCAGCGCCGCGCCGGGACAGCAGTCGCCGTGATGCTCGGAGAGGTGCAGCACGCAGCCGCTGCGGGAAATCTGCAGGTACAGGGGCAGGCCCGGCTCGAAGCGGTGCAGCCAGTCGACCCGGAAGCCGAGGAAGTCGAGGTAGAAGGCGCGGGCCTTGGCCTCGTCGAATATCCGCAGGATGGGCGTGGTGCTGCTGAGCTTCATGCTGGGTTCTCGTGGGGCTGGACCTGGGCGGCAGCGACCCCGCACCGGGCGCGGGCTAACGCACCGAGCGCAGCGGCGTGGCGAAGCGCGGCAGCACGCGGGCCAGGACCTCGGCGACATAGCCGAGGAACAGGGTGCCGAGGGAGCTCTTGTAGTGCTGCGGGTCGGCGCTGCCGATCGCCAGCACGCCGTGGTGGCCCTGGTGCGACAGGGCCACCACGGCGGCCGAGCCGACCTGCTCGGCGTCTTTGGCGCCGAACAGGAAGGTCAGTTCGTGCTTGCGCAGCACGCCGCTGATGGTCTTGCCGCCGGCCAGCAGGCCGCCGATGGCCTGGTGCGCCTCGGCGCTGCTGACCGAGCGACCGACCGGCAGCGGCGTTTCGCTGAACAGGATCAGGCTGACGAAGGGCACCTGGAACTCGCGGCGCAGGCTGTCCTCCACCGCGCCGACCACCTCTTCCAGGCTGGCCGCGTCGAGCAGGTCGAGCACCAGGCGGCGGGTCTTGTCGAACAGCCGGTCGTTCTCCCGGGCCACGTCCATCAGCTGCGACAGGCGGTGACGCATCTCGATGTTGCGTTCGCGCAGCAGCTTGACCTGACGCTCGACCAGCGACACGGTGTCGCCGCGTTGATGCGGGATGCGCAGGTCGGGGATCAGCTCGTCGTGGTCGATGAAGAACTCCGGATGCAGGCGCAGATAGGCGGCGACCGTCTCCGAATCGAGGGGCTTGGGCGAATCCTGCTGGTCGGTCATAGGCGAACCTGTCCTTCGAACACGCGCACGGCGGGTCCGGTCATCATAACGGGCCGATCCGCACCTGCCCACTCGATGGTCAGGCGCCCGCCGGGCAGCTCCAGCTGCACCGGCGAATCCATCCAGCCCTGGCGAATCGCCGCCACCGCCGCGGCGCAGGCGCCGGTACCGCAGGCCTGGGTCTCGCCGGCGCCGCGTTCCCAGACGCGCAGCCTGGCACGCTGGCGGTCGATGACCTGGAGGAAGCCGACGTTGACCCGCTGCGGGAAGCGCGGGTGATGCTCCAGCTTCGGCCCCAGCTCATGCACCGGCGCGTGGTCGACGCTGTCCACCCGCAGCACCGCATGGGGGTTGCCCATGGACAGGGCGGCCAGCTCGACGGTCTGGCCGTCAACCTGCACCGGGTAGCTCAGCGCCTCGTAGTCGGCCTGGAAGGGGATCTGCTGCGGCGCCAGGCGCGGCGCGCCCATGTTGACCCGCACCTGGCCGTCGCTGCGCACATCCAGCTCGATGATGCCGCCCTTGGTCTCGACACGGATCTGCTTCTTCACCGTCAGGCGCTTGTCCAGCACGAAGCGGGCGAAGCAGCGCGCGCCGTTGCCGCACTGTTCCACCTCGGAGCCGTCGGCGTTGAAGATGCGGTAGCGGAAGTCCACGTCCGGGTTGCTCGGCGGCTCGACGATCAGCAGCTGGTCGAAGCCGATGCCGGTGTGGCGGTCACCCCACTGCTTGGCGTTCTTCGGCTGGATGTGGGCGTGCTGGCTGACCAGGTCGAGGACCATGAAGTCGTTGCCCAGGCCGTGCATCTTGGTAAAGCGCAATAGCATCGAGGTCACTCCGGCAGGCGGCTTTCGCCCGCGAAGAGTTCGTCGAGGGTCTCGCGCCGGCGCACCTCGAAGGCCTGTTCACCGTCCACCATCACCTCGGCGGCGCGGCCGCGGGTGTTGTAGTTGGAACTCATGACGAAGCCGTAGGCGCCGGCCGAACGCACCGCCAGCAGGTCGCCCTCGGCCAGGGCCAGCTCGCGTTCCTTGGCGAGGAAGTCGCCGGTCTCGCAGATCGGCCCGACTATGTCGTAGGCGCGCGCCGCGCCGTCGCGCGGCTGCACCGCCACCACGTCCATCCAGGCCTGGTACAGGGCCGGGCGGATCAGGTCGTTCATGGCCGCATCGACTATGGCGAAGTCCTTGTGTTCGGTGTGCTTGAGGTACTCCACGCGGGTCAGCAGCACGCCGGCATTGGCGACGATGGAACGACCCGGCTCGAACACCAGAGCCAGCTCACGGCCGGCGATGCGCTCGCGCACGGCCTGGATGTAGTCGCCGGCCAGCGGTGGCTGCTCGTCGCGGTACTGCACGCCGAGGCCGCCGCCCAGGTCCAGGTGGCGGATGCGGATGCCGCGCTCGGCCAGGCGGTCGATCAGCCCCAGCAGGCGCTCGAGGGCGTCGAGGAAGGGCGGCAGGCTGGTCAGCTGCGAGCCGATATGGCAGTCGACGCCGACCACCTCCAGGTTCGTCAGTGCGGCGGCGCGGGCGTAGACCGCCTCGGCATCGGCGATGGCGATGCCGAACTTGTTTTCCTTCAGGCCGGTGGAGATGTAGGGGTGGGTGCCGGCATCGACGTCCGGGTTGACCCGCAAGGACACCGGCGCCTTGACGCCCAGCTCGGCGGCCACCTGCTGCAGGCGCTCCAGCTCGTCGGTGGACTCGACGTTGAAGCAGTGCACGCCCACTTGCAGGGCGCGGCGCATGTCGTCGCGGGTCTTGCCGACCCCGGAGAAGACGATCTTGGCCGGCGCGCCGCCGGCGGCCAGGACCCGCTCCAGCTCGCCGCGCGAGACGATGTCGAAGCCCGCGCCGAGGCGTGCCAGGGTATTGAGCACGCCCAGGTTGGAGTTGGCCTTGACCGCGAAGCAGACCAGATGGGGCATGCCGGCCAGGGCGTCGGCGTAGGCGTGGTACTGGGCTTCGATGTGGGCGCGCGAGTAGACGTAGGTGGGCGTGCCGAAGCGTTGGGCGATGGCGGACAAGGCCACGCCCTCCGCGAACAGCTCGCCGTCGCGGTAGTTGAAGGCGTTCATGGACCGTCCTTATTCGCTTTGTTCGGCAGCGGAGGGGCTGTCTTCCGGCAGGTACAGCGGGCCTTTCTGGCCGCAGCCGGTCAGCAGGGCGGAGACGGCGACGAGCGCGATGCAGGCAGTAAGCAGCCGCTTCATGGGGAAATCCTTGTAAAAAAGCACGATTGCGCCGGAGTATACCGGCCCCCCGGCGCCTTGCCTATGTGCCGGGAGTCCCGTCCGGCGGGGCTTTGCCGCTATCCAGCGGGGCCTGTGGCCCGCTCGGCGGGTGCGCAACGGATCGTCGTCCAGTGGCTGTCGAGCGGCCGATAACAGGGCCCGCCGAGCCTCCCGCGCGCGTCGCGGAGGCGTGCCGGACTGCGGCGTTGGCGTGGAGGCGGTTTATCCTTATGACCGGCAGATGGACGAGACACCCGGCGGCGGGTGCTGCATTATCTGCGCCCCCGGCGAGTCGCCCGCACCCTGGTCGCGACGTCAGCGCCCCGGTGCGCGTTGCCGGGCCACTATTCCGATGGGCCTGAATCTTTCGAGGACACCCGCAATGAGTTTGACCGAAGCCCGCTTTCACGACCTGGTCGATGCCGCACAGCAAGCGGTGGAAGACATCTTCGATGACAGCGACCTGGACCTGGACCTGGAGAACTCCGGCGGGGTGCTGACCGTGCGCTTCGAGAACGGCAGCCAGCTGATCCTCAGCCGCCAGGAGCCGATCCGCCAGCTGTGGGTCGCGGCGCGCTCCGGCGGCTTCCACTTCGACTACGACGCGAGCAGCGAGCGCTGGATCTGCGACAGCAGCGAAGAGCTGCTCGGCGAGATGCTGGCGCGCATCACCCTCGATCAGGCGGGCGTGGACCTTGAGTTCGACGAGCTCTGAGGGGCGGGCCCCCGGGGGCGTCGTCTCGCCGTGCCGGCGTCAGTGCTGTCTCGACGAGCAGGACATGTGCCTGGGCTGCGGCCGCCTGCTGACGGAGATCCGCGAGTGGGGCACGGCCGACGATGCGCGCCGCCGACTGATCTGTCATGAGGCCCGGGCACGTTTGCAGCAAAGGCGCTGACCGCCCGGTCTTGTTTATTTGCGCGGCTGTGTTACGGTCGGCTGAAATCACTCGAAAAACCCCGCCGCACTGGTGGGGTTTTGCTTTTTTTGCCTCCCGTTAAGGAATCTCGCCTGGCCATGAACAGCGCACCGCCGATCACCATCACTCGCCTCGACCTGCAGCGCCTGGAGCGCCTGCTCGACAGCCTGGAGGACTTCGGCGCGGGCGCTGTCGCCCTGCAGGCCGAGCTGGACCGCGCCGAGGTGGTCGGCCACGACGAGGTGCCGGCGGGGGTGGTGACCATGAACTCGCGGGTGCACTGCCGCGAGGAAGGTAGCGGCAAGGATTACCACCTGACCCTGGTCTACCCGCAGGACGCCACCGGCGAGGGCCGGGTGTCGATCCTCGCCCCGGTCGGCAGCGCCCTGCTCGGCCTGTCGGTCGGTCAGCACATCGACTGGACGGGGCCCGGCGGCAAGCCGTTGAAGCTGGCCTTGCTGGCGGTGGAGTATCAGCCCGAAGCGGCCGGGGAATACAGCCGCGCGTAGCGGGGGCGGGCAGGCCTAGTCGCCCCCGCAGCCACTGCTACAGCCGTCGCTGCCGGCCCCGACACAGCCGCCACCACAGCCGATGTGGCTGGCGCAGTAGGCCCCGGCGGCGCCGCTACTCCCCGGCGTGGCCCCGCAATCCAGGCGATAGATGAAGCCGTCGGCGATACCCAGTTCGGCGTCCAGGGCGAACAGCAGGGGCAGGCGACTGGGCCGGCGCGGGGCAATGCCCTCGCGCGCGCAAGCCAGCTGCCAGGCGTGGCGGATGCCGGCATTGGCCGCCTGGGCATGAGGCATGGCGTCGTTCGGCGTATGGTGGAGGAAGCGTCCCAGGGCGCTGTCGCAGAAGTCCCGATACTGGCGGGTGTAGAGGATGAACTCGTGCCAGGCCACGTCCACCGCCTGGGATGGCATGGCGACCAGGCGCCGGCCGGCCATGCGGCACAGCTGGAAATAGTCGCGCAGTCCGTCCAGCACCTGTTGGACCTGTTGTGCGTTGAGGTGCGGGTAGCGTTCGACGAGCTTGAGGCGTACCCGCTCGGGGAAGCGGTACTGGGCGATGAAGGCTTCGCGCCGTTGTCGACGGCGCATTCGCCAGGCATAGCAGATCGGTACCAACAGGGCCGCGATAAACAACCAGGTGATGGGGTGCATAGGCGATTGTCCCGGACTCAGGCCCGCTCCAGGGCGCTGTTCAGTGCCGCTTCCAGCTCGGCCTTGTAGCGCAGGTAGTGAATAGTCCGGGCCTGGTCGTCGCCGAGCACGGCGGACAGGTCGAGGTCGGTGATGTAGCAGGGGTAGCGCTCGCCGGTGCGGCGCTGCGCGAGGATGTGGCGGGCCACGGCGCTGTACAGGCCGCCACGGTATTCCAGCTCGGAAAATTCCCGATGATTGCAATACAGGGTGACGCTGTTGCGCTGGCCTGTGGCCGGCTCGACGATGGCCTGGACGTCGTAGAACGGGTGGCTGAGCGGTGCGCTCGGCGCCGGCCGTCGCTCCAAATGCTGGGGGCGCAGCGGCGGCGCCGGCAACACCTGGTAGTAGAGGATTTCCGGCGGCGCCTCGGGTAGCGGGCTGTCCAGGGGCAGCAGGGCGTTGTGCCGGTAGAGACAGGCATGCAGGAAACGCTGCAAGGGCGTCAGCAGGCTCTGTTCGTCGTGGTACGGCAGGGTCTGGCGCCACAGGGCGTTGTGCTCGTCGAGCACGGTGATTTCCGCGGTCCCGTCCTGCTCGTGCAGGCGGTAGAACACCTGGATGCAGGCCGGTCTGCCCTGGGGCAGGATCAGCGCCAGGTCCTCGCCCTCCAGGGCGTTGCGGTCCAGATGCAGCGGGCTGTAGTCCGCTTGCACCGCGCCCAGGTGGGCCAGCAGGGCCGGCAGGTCGGGCAGGGCGGTGTGCCGGGTCTGCCCGGGAACCAGTTCGAGTACATGGTAGTGCTGCTGGATCTGCAGCAGGTAGCGGTTGCGCGGGGTGCTGGCGAGGTGCCCGAAGATGTCGCGCAGCAGCCCCTCGACCCGCTCGGCAATGGCCGCGGCGCGGTTGCGGCAGAAACAGCGGACGTGCAGCCTGGGCTTGTCGGCATCGGCCGGCAGGCTGTTGAGCAGACCGCGCAGGCAGTCGAGCAGGGCATGGGGGCCGGCATAGCGCTGGACCGTCAGCTCGTTCCAGCTGTTCAGGCTGACCTGGTCGAGGGTCAGGATCAGGTTTTCGCGCACCCCGGAGTAGCCCAGCGCATCGATGCGTTCGCTGGTCATGTGCAGGTTCATCTGGCTGTGCTGCTTGAGCGGGTCGAGGCCGACATTGACCAATAGCAGTACTTCGCGCGGCGTGCTGGGGCGCAGCAGGGCCTCTTCGGTGACCGGCGGCAGTGGCAGGGGCAGGACCTGTTGCAGACTGGTCAGCAGGTTGGCCAGCTCGAACTCGCTGAGGTCGCTGCTGCCGGGGTGCAGCGACAGCCGGGTGCCGCCGTCGATCACCCCGTTGCGATGACACCAGGCGAGCAGTTCGACCAGCTCGCGGGCGCGCTTGAGCGGGGCGAAATCCGCCCACTCCTGGGCGCCGAGGCTGCCGTGGAACAAGGCCCACTGGTTCTGTCGGGGGGCTTCCGGGCTGGGGCAGTGCACCAGGGTCAGGGTGTCCTCGCCCAGGTCCGGGGCGATGCCCGGGTTGATGAACTCGACCTTGCCGGCCTTGCGCTCGAAGGCGGCATACAGGCGCCGGCCGAGCACGCCGAGGTCGCGGCGGTTTAGCGAGCTGCCGGCATGCTCGCGGCGGGCGAATTGCGAGAGGAAGCGATAGCTATAAGTCAGCTCGTTGACCAGCATGCGCCGTTCGGCGCTGACTTGGCGCACCTTCCACTGGCTGCGGCTATCGAGCATCGCCAGCTGGCGTTGGCTCCACTGCCAGTCCTCGGTCAGGCGCTGCAGCAGCAGGCGCTGCCAGCTCCTGGGGGCGGCGCGCGGCGCGCGGCTGAGCTTCTTGTTGACCTTCAGGTACAGGCAGCGCCGCACCAGGGCCAGGCGCTCGGTTTCGCCGCGGCTCGTCAGGTATTCCTCCAGGCGCCGGTAGACCAGCACATAGGGGTCCAGCTCGTCGAGATCCAGGCGGTTGGCATAGACCGCCTGCTTGAAGCGCAGCGACAGGCACTCGACCTGGGGGTGCTCGCTGGCGTAGACCTCGGTGAGCAGCAGCTTGAGTACCGACTTGTAGGGCGACTCGATGCCCTTGTACAGCTGCCACATGCCGGCGCCGATGAACTCCTGCGGCGGGATGTGCGCCAGGTGGCCGAGGTCGAGCACCTCATCGGCGCGAATGAAGCGCTTGCTCAGCAGGGTGTGGCAGTACTCCCGGTAACGCGCCTCCTCGTATACCGGCACCAGCCACCATAGCGGGGTGCGGCCGGCCAGCCAGATGGCCGAGCGGTAGAACTCGTCGAGCAGCAGGTAGTGCTGGGTGGTGCCGCAGTCGTCGGAGGTCAGCTTGGCCTCGCGCTCGCCGCTGCTGAAGCGGGCCGGGTCGACCAGGAAGAAATGCGTCTCGGCTCCCTGGGTCGCGGCCCAGGCCTCCAGCAGCTCGCACTTTCTGGCCAGCTCGGCGAGCGCCTCGGCGCCGAGCTCCGGCGCGTGACACAGCCACAGGTCCATGTCGCTCTGCTCGGCCTGGGCCACGGTGCCCAGGCTGCCCATCAGGTACAGCCCGTGGATCGGCAGCACGGCCGGGCCGCGGCGCGCCTTGTAGGCGAAGGAACGGGTCAGGCGCTGGGCCTCGGCGAGCAGCGCGTCGTCCGGCTCGAAGCCGGACACCCCGGCCGGGGTCAGGCCCGAGACATAGCCGGGCAGCAGCGGATGGTTGACGTGAAACAGCAGCGGCAGCAGCTTGAGCACCAGTTGCTGGCGTGTCGACAACGCCTGCATGGCGCGCTGCAGGCGGCCCTCGTTGACCTTGAGGAAGCGCGCGCGCAGCTGTCCCAGCACCTTGCGGTCGATGCCGTCGTCGATGTCCGGGCGAATTTCCTGGCTGCGGTTCATGTCGGGGTTCTGCGAAGGCGATACGCCAGGGCCGTCAGTGACGCCGGCGCGCAGTGGCTTGCCGTCGCTCGGTCGAGAGCGGCGGCTCGGCACCTGTCGTGGATCAGGCTGTTTCGGCGACCTTGAGGATGGTCAGCAGGCCCTGCGCATGCTCGGCGGCATCCAGGCCGAGGCTGGTCAGGTAGCCGCCGTCTGCCTGGGTGACCAGGCCCTTGGCATGCAGGCGCTTGGCCGCGGCGATCGCCTCGGGCGCGGCGACATGGTGAACCTTGAGGCCCTCCTGGGTATTGCCCAGGTTGAACAGCGAGAGGAGTTCCAGTTCGGCAACCAACTCAGGGGTAAAGGACATAAGTGCTCCAGGTTCTTGTGATTATCTGTCGGGCCGTATGACTGGCCCGGTGGTGGCCCGCGTCGGTTGGATCGGACCGCGGCTTCTTGCAGTGTAGCGAGCCGGCAGTGCTCCGTGCGCGGCCTCGCGACTGACGTGGCGACTTCAGTCGGTCTCTGCCGGCAAGGCCGGCAGGGCACGCAGCGCCTGTTCGTAGGCCTCGCCGTCGAAGGCGCGATCGTCGCGCAGCATGGCCTTGACCTCGTGGGCCAGGACCAGGGCCATCAGTTGGACGATCTCCTCGCGCTCGTAGCCGACCAGGGTCAGCTTGTTCAGGGTGGCGCGGGTCGCCGTCGGCTCGCCGGCCTCGATCTGATTCTCGATGGCCTGGATCAGGGCGGTCTCGGCAAAGGCCTCGTCTTCGTGATCGTCGCTTTCGCTCATGGCGGACTCATCCGTGGGGTTTGGCTGCAGTGTGCCAGCCTGGGGCCGGGCGCGCCATTCACCGAGCCGATGTGACTGGCTGCCGGTCTGTCCATCGGCTAAACCTAGGGCCCCAATCGTCGGTGCCGGAGGTCGTTGCCATGCTCAAGTTATATGGATTCGCGGTCAGCAACTACTACAACATGGTCAAGCTGGTGCTGCTGGAGAAGGGGCTGGCGTTCGAGGAAGTCACCGTTTACGCCACTCAGAGCGAGGCGTTCCTCGGCATCAGCCCGCGCGGCAAAGTGCCGGTGCTGGGGACCGAGCAGGGCTGCCTCAGCGAGACCAGTGCGATTCTCGATTACCTGGAGGACTGCGGAGCCGGCAAGGCCCTGCTGCCCGAGGAGCCCTTCGCCCGCGCCCAGGTGCGGGCGCTGATGCGCGAGATCGAGCTGTATATCGAGCTGCCGGCGCGCCTCGGCTACCCGCAAGCCTTCTTTGCCACGCGCATTGGCGAAGAAACCAAGGCCAGGTGCAGGGCCGAGCTGCTGGCCGGGGTCGCCGCGCTCAAGCGTCACGGCCGTTTCGCCCCCTATGTCGCCGGCGACGGCTACAGCCTGGCCGATATCTATTTTCTCTACAGCATCGACCTGGCCTGCGGGGTGGCGAAGAAGCTGTTCGAGCTGGACCTGTTGGCCGACTTCCCGGCGGCCGCCGAGCTGCTCGCCCGGCTCAAGCAGAACCCCCATGTGCAGCGCATTGCCGCCGACCGGGACGCGGCCATGCCGGCGTTCCTGGCGATGCTCCAGGCCAAGGCGAAGGGCTGAGGTCAGGCGGCTCTTCGAGGGCCGCCTGAGCATGACGGCTCAGCGGCTGGCGAGCAGCTCGCGGCCGCGCTTGACCGCCGCACGCACCTGGTTCGGCGCGGTGCCGCCGATATGGTCGCGGGCATTCACCGAGCCTTCCAGGGTCAGCACGGCGAACACGTCCTGCTCGATCTGATCGCTGAACTGGCGCAGTTCGTCCAGGTTCATCTCGGCCAGGTCCTTGCCGTTGTCCACGCCGTATTTCACCGCGTGGCCGACGATCTCGTGGCAGTCGCGGAAGGGCAGGCCCTTGCGCACCAGGTAGTCGGCCAGGTCGGTGGCGGTGGAGAAGCCGCGCAGGGCCGCCTCGCGCATGATGGCGTGCCTGGGCTTGAGTGCCGGGATCATGTCGGCGAAGGCGCGCAGGCTGTCGCGCAGGGTGTCGGCGGCGTCGAACAGCGGTTCCTTGTCTTCCTGGTTGTCCTTGTTGTAGGCCAGCGGCTGGCCCTTCATCAGGGTCAGCAGGCCGGTGAGGGCGCCGAACACCCGGCCGCTCTTGCCGCGCACCAGCTCCGGCACGTCGGGGTTCTTCTTCTGCGGCATGATCGAGGAACCGGTGCAGAAGCGGTCGGGCAGGTCGATGAACTGGAACTGGGCGCTGGTCCACAGCACCAGCTCCTCGGAGAAGCGCGACAGGTGCATCATCGCCAGGGAGGCGGCGGCGCAGAATTCGATGGCGAAGTCGCGGTCCGACACGCCGTCCAGCGAGTTGCCGGAGACGGCCTCGAAGCCCAGCAACTGGCAGGTGATGCTGCGGTCGATGGGGTAGGTGGTGCCGGCCAGGGCCGCCGAGCCGAGCGGCATGCGGTTGGTGCGCTTGCGGCAATCCACCAGGCGCTCATGGTCGCGCGAAAGCATCTCGAACCAGGCCAACAGATGATGGCCGAAGGTCACCGGCTGGGCGGTCTGCAGGTGGGTGAAGCCGGGCATGATGGTCTCGGCCTCGCGCTCGGCCTGCTCCAGCAGGCCCTGCTGCAGGCGGGTGATCTCGGCCAGGATCAGGTCGATCTCGTCGCGCAGCCACAGGCGGATGTCGGTGGCCACCTGGTCGTTGCGGCTGCGCCCGGTGTGCAGCTTCTTGCCGGTGACGCCGATGCGCTCGGTGAGCTTGGCCTCGATGTTCATGTGCACGTCTTCCAGGTCGACGCGCCAGTCGAACTGGCCGGCCTCGATCTCGCCCTGGATCTGCGTGAGGCCGTCGACGATGCTGTCGCGCTCGGCGTCGCTGAGCACGCCGACCTGGGCCAGCATGCTGGCGTGGGCGATCGAACCCATGATGTCGTGGCGGTACAGGCGCTTGTCGAACTCGACGGAGGCGGTGAAGCGGGCGACGAAGGCGTCGACGGGTTCGCTGAAGCGGCCGCCCCAGGATTGGTTGGTCTTCTCTGTGCTCATGGGATTCGCTCGGCTGGTGCGCTGATTCGTGCAGGCCGCGGGTAGTGCCTGCGTGGCGGAAAAAGTCCGTCGATAATAACAGGGTCGCGGGCAAAGTCGCCGCGGCGCGTGCGTCGACGGTGCCCTGCCGCGAGTGCCCTGGCCAGTGTTGGCCAGGTCACAGTTCCATGTGTCGGCAGGGTATTTCGGCGTTTTATTCGGCCCGCTGAGAACCGGCTGCCTTGCCGCCAGGGGGCGCTACACGGAAACTGCGCCGATGCCTATTCAATGGATTACTCCCAAGAGCATCGCGGCCCCGGCCGACGATTTCTTCGTTCCCGAACTCTGCGAGCCGGAAGCCCTGCTGAGCATGGTGCTGCTCGCCGAGTTGCTGGTGCTAGTGCTGGTGCTCGCCGAACCCATGCTGCCCGGCTTCAACTGGGTGCGCCTGGCGCTGACCTCGCTGTTCGTGCAGTGGATCGTGCTGCTGTCGGCGGCGCTGCTGTGCCGGTTGCGCCCTTGGCTGGCGCGCCTGCGGGCGGCGCTGGCCGGTGGGCTGTGCTGCATGCTGGTGGTCGGCCTGACCCTGGCCTGCACCGCGGTGGCCGATTACTACGAGCTCGGCGGGCCGCTGCCGCACAACGGCGAGGTCAACCTGTACCTGCGTCATGCGCTGATCAGCCTGATCATGTCGGCACTGCTGCTACGCTACTTCTATCTGCAGAGCCAATGGCGGCGGCAGGAGCAGGCCGAGTTGCGCGCGCGCATCGAGTCCTTGCAGGCGCGGATCCGTCCGCACTTCCTGTTCAACAGCCTGAACAGCATCGCCAGTCTGGTGGCCGTCGACCCGTACAAGGCCGAGCAGGCGGTGCTGGATCTGTCCGATCTGTTTCGCGCCAGCCTGGCCAAGCCCGGCAGCCTGGTGCCCTGGAGCGAGGAGCTGGCGCTGGCCAAACGTTATTTGTCGATCGAGCACTACCGGCTCGGCGAGCGCTTACAGTTGCAGTGGGAGGTGGCCGAGGTGCCGAACGATTTGCCGATTCCCCAGCTGACCCTGCAGCCGTTGCTGGAGAACGCCCTGATCTATGGCATCCAGCCGCGCATCGAGGGCGGCTTGGTACGGGTCGAGGCGAGCTACGCGGAGGGGGTGTTCCAGCTGTGCGTCAGCAACCCCTATGAGCAACAGGGCGAACCGCAACCCTCGCGCGGCACCCATCAGGCGCTGAACAACATCGATGCGCGCCTCGCGGCGCTTTTCGGGGCCCGGGCCAGCCTCAGCGTGGAGCGTCGTGACGGTCGCCACTACACCTGTCTACGCTATCCTTGTGCGAGACTCACGCAGGAAGCCGGTGCATTATGAATGTCCTGATAGTCGATGATGAACCCCTGGCCCGCGAGCGTCTTAGCCGGATGGTCGCTGACCTCGAGGGCTATCGAGTCCTCGAGCCTGCCGCCAGCAATGGCGAAGAGGCGCTGACCCTGATCGACAGCCTGAGGCCGGATATCGTGTTGCTGGATATCCGCATGCCCGGCCTGGATGGCCTGCAGGTTGCGGCCAAGCTGTGCGAGCGCGAGGCGCCGCCGGCGGTGATCTTCTGCACCGCCCACGACGAATTTGCCCTGGAGGCATTCAAGGTCAGCGCGGTGGGCTACCTGGTCAAGCCGGTGCGCCCGGAGAACCTCGGCGAGGCACTGAAGAAGGCCGAGCGGCCGAACCGCGTGCAACTCGCCGCCCTGACCCGCCCGGCGGCCGAGACCGGCGGCGGCCCGCGCAGCCATATCAGCGCCCGTACCCGCAAGGGCATCGAGCTGATTCCGCTGGACCAGGTGATCTACTTCATCGCCGACCACAAGTACGTGACGCTGCGCCACGAGGGCGGCGAGGTGCTGTTGGACGAGCCGTTGAAGGCGCTGGAGGACGAGTTCGGCGAGCGTTTCGTGCGCATCCACCGCAACGCCCTGGTGGCGCGCGAGCGCATCGAGCGCCTGCAGCGTACCCCCCTCGGCCACTTCCAGCTGTACCTCAAGGGGCTGGATGGCGATGCGCTGGTCGTCAGCCGCCGGCACGTGGCCGGGGTGCGTAAGCTGATGCACAGTCTCTAGGCGTGCAGAGGCGCCGCAGGGTGCCTTGCATCCGGCGCAGGCCCTTGACGGGCCAGCCTGTTATCATCCCCGGCAGTCCGTATTCTGGAATTGCCCATGCCCCGCGAAATCCGCATTGCCACCCGAAAAAGCGCCCTGGCCCTGTGGCAGGCCGAACACGTCAAGGCCCGCCTGGAGCAGGCCCATCCGGGACTCAGGGTCAGTCTGGTGCCGATGGTCAGCCGCGGCGACAAGCTGCTCGACGCGCCGCTGGCGAAGATCGGCGGCAAGGGCCTGTTCGTCAAGGAACTGGAGACCGCGCTGCTCGAAGGCCAGGCCGACATCGCCGTGCACTCGATGAAGGACGTGCCGATGGACTTCCCCGAGGGCCTGGGCCTGTACTGCATCTGCGAACGCGAAGACCCGCGCGATGCCTTCGTCTCCAACCGCTTCGCCAGTCTCGACGCGCTGCCGGCCGGCAGCGTGGTCGGCACCTCCAGCCTGCGCCGCCAGGCCCAGTTGCTGGCCCGCCGGCCCGACCTGAAGATCCAGTTCCTGCGCGGCAACGTCAATACCCGCCTGGCCAAGCTCGATGCCGGCGAGTACGACGCCATCATCCTCGCCGCCGCCGGCCTGATCCGCCTCGGCTTCGCCGATCGCATCCGCTCCTCGATCAGCGTCGAGGACAGCCTGCCGGCGGGCGGGCAGGGCGCGGTGGGCATCGAATGCCGCAGCGCCGACAGCGAGATCCATGCCCTGCTGGCGCCCCTGCACCACGTCGACACCGCCCTGCGGGTGACGGCCGAGCGTGCGTTGAACAAGCGCCTGAATGGCGGCTGCCAGGTGCCGATCGCCTGTTATGCGGTGCGCGAAGGCGCGCAGCTGTGGCTGCGCGGCCTGGTCGGCCAGCCGGACGGCGGCCTGCTGCTGCGCGCGGAAGGCCGAGCGCCGGAAACGGCGGCCGAGCAACTCGGCGTGCAGGTCGCCGAAGCCCTGCTGGCCCAGGGGGCGGCGGCGATCCTGCAGGCGATCTACGGCGAGGCCGATCCCGAGTGAATACCTGGCGCCTGCTGCTGACCCGGCCGGCCGAGGAATGCCCGGCGCTGGCGGCGACGCTGGCGGCCCGGGGCATCCACAGCAGCAGCCTGCCGCTGCTGGCGATCGAGGCGCTGGCCGAGACCGCCGAGCAGCGCGCGACCATCCTCGATCTGGACCGCTACAGCGCGGTGATAGCGGTGAGCAAACCGGCCGCCCGGCTCGGCCTGGAATTGCTCGACCGCTACTGGCCGCAACCGCTGGCCGAGCAGCCCTGGTTCGGCGTCGGGGCGGCCACCGCCGAGATCCTCGCCGACTACGGTCTGCCGGTGCATTGCCCGGATGGGGGCGACGACAGCGAGAGCCTGCTGGCGCTGCCCCAGCTGCAGCAGGCATTGACCCAGGCCTTCACCCCGCGGGTGTTGATCCTGCGGGGCGAGGACGGACGCGAATGGCTCGCCGAGCGTCTGCGCGAGCAGGGCGTGCAGGTCGACTACCTGCCGCTGTATCGCCGCCGGCTGCCGGACTACCCCGAGGGCACCTTGATCGGGCGGGTCCGTGGCGAGCGCCTGAATGGCCTGGTGATCAGCAGCGGCCAGGGGTTCAGCCACTTGCGGCTACTGGCCGGCGAGCACTGGCCCGAACTGGCTCGGCTACCCTTGTTCGTACCCAGCCCGCGGGTCGCCGAACAGGCGCATGCCGCGGGCGCCGAGATTGTTGTGGATTGCCGTGGCGCGAGCGCCGCGGCGTTGCTGGCGGCGTTGCAGGCGCAACCTGCCGCGGACCTCTGATGCAAAGGATGGATACGTGAGCGAAGCGACTTCCCCGAAAGAGCAAGAGCAACCCGTGCCGGACGCGCCCGATGTGGCGCCGCCTGCCGCCGACAAGCCGAGCGGCTCCACCTGGGGCGCCTTGCCGGTAGCCGCCCTGGCCCTGTTGCTGGGTGTCGCCGGCGCCGCCGCCGGCGGCTGGAGCCTGTGGCAGTTGCGGGGCCTGGAGGCGCAGGCGCAACAGCGGCTCGAACAGGTGCAGGAGGCGCGCGAGCAGACCGAGGCCGTGGCCCAGCAGGCCGAGGGGCTGAGCGCGCGGCTGCAACAGCTGCCGACGGTGGCCGAGCTGGAAGAGCGCCGGCGTCTGCTGGCTCGACTGCAGGGCGATCAGCAGCTGCTCAACCAGCGGTTGGAGACCGTGCTCGGCGCCAGCCGCCAGGACTGGCGCCTGGCCGAGGCCGAGCATCTGCTGCGCCTGGCCAGCCTGCGCCTGTCCGCCCTGCAGGACATCGACAGTGCCAAGGCCCTGGTGCAGGGCGCCGACGAGATCCTCCGCGAGCAGGACGATCCGGCGGCCTTCGCCGCCCGCGAGCAGCTGGCCAAGAGCCTGGAGGCCTTGCGCGCGACGCCCAACCCGGATCGCACCGGGTTGTTCCTTCAGCTCGGTGCCCTGCGCGACCAGGCGGGGCAGCTCAGCGCCCTCAATCCGGTGTTCGACAGCCAGGGCGGGGTGCTCGGCGAGCTCGCCGCCCAGGGCGATGGCACCAGCTGGTGGTCCCAGGGGCTGCAGACCCTGTCCCAGTATTTCCGCATCGACTTCAGTGCCGACCAGAACATCCGACCGCTGCTCGCCGGGCAGAGCCTGACCCAGGTGCGCCTGGCTCTCAGCCTGGCCCTGGAACAGGCGCAGTGGGCCGCCTTGCATGGACAGACCCCGGTGTATCGGCAGGCGCTGCTGCAAGCGGCCGAGGTGCTGGATGCGCACTTCAACCGCGACAACCCGGCCAGCCGTGCCCTGCGTGCGCGCATCGACGAGTTGATCGGCCAGTCCGTCGAGGTGGTCGCACCGGATCTGAGCGACTCGCTCACTGCCGTGCAGGCCTATCTGCTGCGCAAGGAGTCGGCGCGTAACGGGCTCGTCCCCGAAGCGCCGGCCGCCGATACCCCGAGTGACGAGGAGGCGCGGCCATGAAGCGGGTCCTCCTGTTGCTCGCCGTGCTGCTGGTGGTGGCGGGGCTGGCGCTGCTCGGCATGGCCATCGCCGAGCACAAGGGCTACGTGCTGTTCGCCTACCAGGGCTTGCGCTACGAGTCCAGCCTGTGGGCCTTCCTCGGGTTGCTGCTGGCGGTCTGGCTGCTGTGGCGCCTGCTGCGTCTGGCGCTGCGTCTGCTGCTGACCTCGGGGCGGCTGATCAATCCCTGGTCGCGTCTGCACCGCAGCCGCCGCGTGCGCCTGGCCTCCGAGCAGGGCTTCGTCGACCTGGCCGAGGGACGCTGGGTGCCGGCGCTGCGCTACCTGCGGCGGGCGGCGGAAAGCGACCCGCAACCCCTGATGTACTACCTCAGCGCGGCGCGCGCCGCGCACAAGCTGGGCCAGCACGAGGACAGCGACGCCCTGCTGGAGCGGGCGCTCAAGCGCCAGCCCGACGCCGAGCTGGCGATCGCCCTGACCCATGCCAAGCTGCAGCAGGCGCGCGGGCAGAGCGACTCGGCGCGCGAAACCCTGGAGATCATGCGCGAGCGTTACCCGCAGCACCGCCAGGTGCTACGTCAGCTGCAGCGCCTGTACCAGCAGGCCGGAGACTGGTCGGCCCTGCTCGGCCTGTTGCCGGAGCTGCGCAAGCACAAGGTCCTCGGCGGCGCCGAGTTGGCGGAGCTCGAGCGTCAGGCCTGGCACGGGCGTCTGGCCGCCGCCGGGCAGAACGGCGAAGGCGACGCGCCGGCGGCCCTGGCGGCCCTGACCCAGGCCTGGGAGCAGTTGTCCTCGGCCCAGCGCCAGGAGCCCGAACTGCTCGCCGTGTATGCCGAGCAACTGCGCGTTCTAGGCGCCGAGAGCGAGGCGGAGGAGCTGCTGCACCAGGCCCTCAAGCGCAACTACGACAGCCGCCTGGTGCGCCTCTATGGGCTGCTGCGCGGGCGCAACCCGGGGCGCCAGCTGCAGGCGGCCGAGGGCTGGTTGAAGCAGCATCCGCAGGACGCCGGCCTGTTGCTGACCGTCGGCCGGCTATGCCTGCTGAATCAGCTGTGGGGCAAGGCCAAGGAATACTTCGAGAGCAGCCTGGTGTTCCAGCGCGATCCGGAGACCTGTGCCGAGCTGGCCCGCCTGCTGGCGCGCCTGGGCGAGGTCGAGCGCAGCAACCAGTTGTTCCAGGAGGGCCTGGGCTTGCTCGACCGCCGCCTGGGCGGCTTGCCGCTGCCACAACCTGCCGTCCACGACTAGGGCTCTAACCCGGCGCCCTGGCATCGGACGCCGGCGAGCGGACGCATGGCGCTTTTGGGCGGATGGCTAACCGCTCTGCTCGCTGGCTTTGCCTTGATCGCTCCGGGCGCTTTCCTCTACCGTAGGCGGCTTCGTATCCCCCTCGGAGCCGCCATGTCCCTGGCCAGTCCTCGTTCCCTTTACTCACTCGCCTGTCTTGGCTGTCTGGCGCTGATGGCCGTCGCCCTCTATTTGGAGCACGTGGTTGGCCTCGAGCCTTGCCCCCTGTGCGTCGTCCAGCGCGTCTGCGTGATCGGTTTCGGCCTCGTTTGCCTGATCGCCGCGCTGCATGCGCCGGGACGCGCCGGCCGCCGTGGTTATGCCGGGCTGGCGCTGTTGTTCGCCGCGGCCGGTGGCGGCACGGCCGCGCGGCAGATCTGGCTGCAGGGGGTGCCGGCGGATCAGCTACCGGCGTGCCTGCCGAGCCTCGACTACATGATGGAGGCCCTGCCGTTCCAGGAAATCGTGCGCCTGGTGCTGCATGGCTCGGCCGATTGCGCCGAAGTCAGCTGGACCCTGTTCGGCATGAGCATTCCGGAATGGAGCCTGCTCGGTTTCGTCGCCATGCTGGGCTTGGCCCTGGTGCAGCTGCTGCGCCGCGACTGACCGCCAGGCCCCGTCTCCTGCCATCTTGCGCGCCGCCATTGGGCGATCGAGCCCAGGCGTGGCGTGGGGCGCGGATCAAACGGCTGTATGAAACTTTCTCGACCCGGTGCCTTGCCGGCACTGGCCCACGGGCATAATCTGGCTCGCACGCACCGCCGGAAAGTTGCCATTACGCGGTTGCCTTCCCAAGACCATGCACCGATTGACAATAAACCGTCTCGGATCGGACGTATAACAGGAATACCGATAAGGGAAGTGAGGTCGTCATGCTCGAGAGTTGTCAGAACGCCCAGGAGCGTTGGGGCGGGGTTCACCTGCTGATAGACCGCTGGTTGCAGGAACGCCAAGAGTTGGTCGCCGCCTTCGCGGCCCTTAGCGAGTCCCCGCGAGCCCCCAGCGCCAATGCGCAAACCTTGCAGAAATTCTGCGAAGTACTGGTCGACTACGTGTCGGCCGGGCATTTCGAGGTCTACGAACAGCTGACCAGCGAGGCCAAGGCCTTCGGCGATCAGCGCGGTCTCGACCTGGCCAAGCGAATCTATCCCCGTATCGAGGCGATCACCGAAGTGGCGCTGTCGTTCAATGATCGCTGCGACAACGGCGACTGTCGTGACGGTGTGTCGCTGGGGGAGGAGCTGAACCGCCTCGGCCAACTGCTGCACGAGCGCTTCGAGTTGGAAGACTGCCTGATCGAAGTGCTGCACAACGCCCACCAGCAGCAGGCGACACCGGCCCTCTGAGCGAGGCGCCCACCGGCCTCGGTTCCCCCGCCTGGAGCAATAGGGCGACATCGGGCAGGCGCGAGAGTGTCTCCGGCCCCTGTCACGCCCGGCTGCTGCGGCGAAGCGGCGGTGACACCTGTCGTTCATCGGTACGACCGATCGCCCTTCCTGGGCCACCGCTCCGTGCTCCGCCTTCACCCTGTCCCCAACGTGGCTGCTGGCGCGCCGCGAGCGCCTGAATGGGCCTATGCCCCGGCCTTTCCTCGGGCAGGAGGCCACCTCCCGTTACGCTCGTGTGCAGCGCTGCTGCCCAGGGCTGCGAGAGGCCAGGGTCGCCCCGACTCGGCTCGCAAGGCCTCCTGGCGATAGGTGCGGACCGCTCGGGCCCTGGCCCGAACTAGCGACCGTTGCCCCTGGCGACTAGTATGGGCTGCATCCACCCCCACGCGGAGGCGCGCCATGTCGGCCAAGAAGAACGCTAAGAAGAATACCGTTGGTACCCCCTTGCACTTGCTTCACCAGCTTTCCGGCAGCTTGCTCGAGCATCTGGAAAAGGCCTGTTCGCAAGCGTTGGCCGACGCCGAAAAGCTTTTGGCCAAGCTGGAGAAGCAGCGTGGCAGCGCCCAGGAAAAACTGCACAAGGCTCGGGGCAAGCTGCAGGATGCGGCTGCGGCCGGCAAGGCCAAGGCGCAGACCAAGGCCAAGACCCTGGTGGCCGAACTGGAAGGCCTGCTCGATACCCTCAAGGCGCGGCAGACCGAGACCCGCAGCTACATCCTGCAACTCAAGCGCGATGCCCAGGAGAGCCTGAAACTCGCCCAGGGAGTGGGCAAGGTCAAGGAGGCCGCGAGCAAGGCACTGAGCAGTCGTGAAGCCAAGCCGGCCGCCGTGAAGGCCGCCGCTGCCAAGAGCCCGGCGGCCAAGGTTCCCGCCAAGCCGGCGGTGCGCAAGGCCTCGACAGTAGCCAAACCCGTCGCCAAGCCGGCGGCGAGGAAACCGGCCGCTGCAGCCGCTAAGTCGGCCGCTACGGCGTCGGCGAAACCGGCCGCCAAGCCCGCCACCAAGGCGCCCGCCAAGCCGGCAGCGGCCACGACCGCCGGCAAGGCCCCGGCGCGGGCCGCGGCGAAGCCTGCGGCCAAACCCGCAGCGGCAAAGGCAGCCGATGCGGCCGGAGCCCCTGCCGACAAACCGGCCGCGAGCAAGGCGCCGAGAAAACCGGCGACCAAGTCCGCGGCTAAGCCAGCTGCCAAGCCGGCGGCCCGCAAGCCTGCGGCCGCCAAGCCCGCGCCGAGCCCGTCGACTGCCCCGGCTGCGACCCGCGCGCCGGGGGCTGCTCCAGACGACGGTGGCGGCACGCCGCCCGCGACGTCCTAAGCCGGCAGGGCCGCGTCGCGCAGCTGTTGCAGCGCGGCGTCGGTCGCCGCCGTACGGCCGGGTGCCAGGGCGTCCAGCCAGGCCTCCAGGTCTTTCGCGGACTCGGCCGGCCAATCCCGGCTGGTCACAGCCAGGCGCTGCATCTGCACCCGCTCGGCGTCCAGCTCGAGGCGCTTGATCTGCTCGCGCAGCCCGGCCAGGGCGTCGTCGCCTCGGGCAGCGTCTCGCCAGTCCTGGCGAATCTGCCGTAAGCGCTCGACCACCTGGCGTTGCCAGGGCCGAGCGATGGCTTGCAGCTGCTCGATCCGCCACGCCGTGCAGGCGACGCCACGGCGGCCGAGCCATACGGCGCAGATCAGCAGGCAGACATCGGCGCCCTGGTCCTGCAACTGCAGGCAGGCCGTCTCGACGCCAGGGCGTTGGTAGTAGTCTTCGGCGAAACGCCACAGATCAGTGGGCATGGTGCTTTCCGAGTATGCGGCGGGCGACTCTGATAGACTTCGCCGCCATTATGATCCGACTCCAGAACCTCACTCTACAGCGTGGTCCGCAGCGCCTGCTAGAAGGCGCCGAGCTGACCCTGCACGCCGGCCAGAAAGCCGGCCTGATCGGCGCCAACGGCGCCGGCAAATCCAGCCTGTTCGCCCTGCTGCGCGGTGAACTGGGCCCCGACGCCGGCGACTGCCTGTTGCCGGCGGACTGGCGCATCGCCCACATGCGCCAGGAGGTCGATAATCTCGAACGCCTGGCGGTGGACTACGTGCTCGACGGCGATGTTCATCTGCGCCGCCTGCAGGCCGAACTGGCGACGGCCGAGGCCGCCCAGGACGGCGCCGCCATCGCCCGTCTGCACACCGAGCTGGACAGCGCCGACGGCTACACGGCAGCCGCCCGGGCACGCAAGCTGCTGGCCGGCCTGGGCTTCGAACACGCCCAGATGGATCGCCGCGTCGGCGACTTCTCCGGCGGCTGGCGCATGCGCCTGAACCTGGCCCAGGCGCTGATGTGCCCCTCCGACCTGCTGCTGCTGGACGAGCCGACCAACCACCTGGACCTGGACGCCATCCTCTGGCTGGAGGGTTGGCTGAAGAGCTATCCCGGCACCCTGCTGCTGATCTCCCACGACCGCGACTTCCTCGATGCGGTGGTCGACCACGTGGCCCATCTCGACCAGCAGAAGCTGACCCTGTACCGCGGCGGCTACTCGGCCTTCGAGCGCACCCGCGCCGAGCGCCTGGCGCAGCAGCAGCAGGCCTACGAGAAGCAGCAGGCGCAGCGCGCCCACATGGAAAAATACATCGCCCGCTTCAAGGCCCAGGCGACCAAGGCGCGCCAGGCGCAGAGCCGGATCAAGGCCCTGGAGCGCCTCGAGGAACTGGCCCCGGCCCATGTCGACTCGCCCTTCGATTTCAGCTTCCGCGAGGCCAGCAAGATCTCCAGCCCGCTGCTGGACCTGGCCGAGGGCCGCCTCGGCTATGGCGACAAGGCCGTGCTGGAACAGGTCAAGCTGAGCCTGGCGCCGGGCGCGCGCCTGGGCCTGCTGGGGCCGAACGGCGCCGGCAAGTCGACCCTGATCAAGAACCTGGCCGGCGAGCTGCAGCCGATCGGTGGGCGCCTGCAGCGCGGCGAGAATCTGGTGGTGGGTTACTTCGCCCAGCACCAGCTCGACGCCCTCGACGACCAGGCCTGCCCGCTGCTGCACCTGCAGCGCCTGGCGCCGAGCGAGCGCGAGCAGACCCTGCGCGACTTCCTCGGCGGCTTCGATTTCCGCGGCGCCCGCTGCGACGAGCCGGTGCTGAACTTCTCCGGCGGCGAGAAGGCGCGCCTGGCCCTGGCGCTGATCGCCTGGGGGCGACCCAACCTGCTGCTGCTGGACGAGCCGACCAACCACCTGGACCTGGAGATGCGCCTGGCCCTGACCCTGGCCCTGCAGGAGTTTTCCGGGGCCGTGGTGGTGGTCTCCCACGACCGCCACCTGCTCAAGAGCACCACCGACGAGTTCCTCTTGGTCGCCGACGGCCGCGTGCAGGCGTTCGACGGCGACCTCGACGACTACGCCCGCTGGCTGCTGGACTTCCGCGCGCGGCAGGCCCCGGTACCGGCGAATGGCGGCGAGGCCGGCCTCGACAGGACCGACAAGCGTGCCCAGCGCCAAGCCGCCGCGGCGTTGCGCCAGCAGCTGGCGCCGCACAAGCGCGAGGCCGACAGGCTGGAGAAGGAACTCGGCCAGCTGCACGAGCGGCTCGCCGGGATCGAGGCGCGCCTGGGCGACAGCGCGCTGTACGACGCGGCGCGCAAGGACGAGCTGCGCGACCTGCTGGCCGAGCAGGCCAAGCTGAAGGGCCGCGAGGCCGACCTGGAAGAGCGCTGGCTGCTCGCCCTGGAAACCCTCGAAGCCCTGCAGCGTGAGTTGGAGGCGGCCAGTTGAGCCGGAGAACAGTGAGCGAGGCGCCGCGCCAATGCCATGCCGGGGCCGTGCGGCGCGGCCCCGTTACGCGGCCAAGTCGAGGTGACGCGTCCCCCTATCGATAGCGACTCGTTTATTCGGCTATTCAGCGCACCCTGCGCCCATGGCGTGGCGGTGCTCACTCAAACCCTGGCAATCACGAGACCGAACGCACTATGGAATGGCTCGCCAACCCGGAAATCTGGGTCGCATTTCTCACCCTGACCGCCCTGGAGATCGTCCTCGGCATCGACAACATCATCTTCATCTCGATCCTCGTCAGCCGCCTGCCCAAGGAGCAGCAGCCGAAGGCGCGCTTCTTCGGCCTGGCCCTGGCCATGGGCACGCGAATCGCCCTGCTGCTGTCGATCGCCTGGGTGATGCGCCTGACCGCCGACCTGTTTCAGGTCTTCGGCCAGGGCGTGTCCGGTCGCGACCTGATTCTGTTCTTCGGCGGCCTGTTCCTGCTGTTCAAGAGCACCATGGAGATCTACCACAGCCTGGAGGGCGCCGAGGAGGCGCAGCAGGCCGCCGGCAAGGCCTACGGCTTCATGGGCATCATCGTGCAGATCGCCATCATCGACATCGTCTTCTCCCTGGACTCGGTGATCACCGCCGTGGGCCTGGTCGACGATGTGTCGGTGATGGTGGCCGCCATCGTCATCTCGGTGATCGTCATGATGCTCTCGGCGGGCACCATCAGCGACTTCATCGACAAGCACCCAAGCCTGAAGATGCTGGCCCTGTCGTTCCTCATCGTGGTCGGTACCGTGCTGGTGGCCGAGGCCTTCGAGGTGCACGTGCCCAAGGGCTACGTCTACTTCGCCATGGCCTTCTCCCTGGCGGTGGAAGCCATCAACATCCGCCTGCGCGGCGCCATGGCGCGGCGCAAGGGGCAGGAGCCGGTGCACCTGCGCAAGGGCTCGCCGGACTGAGCGGCGCGTCTGGTCGCGCCGCAGCGCAAGGGGTAGGCTGAGAGGCCTGCCCTGTAGCCCCCTCAACAACACATTTCGAGGTATCCGCCATGGCCCTGCAGACCTGGCTCGCGTTTTTCGTCGCCTGTTGGGTGATCAGCCTGTCGCCCGGTGCCGGGGCCATCGCCTCGATGTCTTCCGGCCTGCAGTACGGTTTCTGGCGCGGTTACTGGACCGCCCTGGGGCTGCAGATCGGCCTGGCGCTGCAGATCGTCATAGTCGCCGCCGGGGTGGGGGCGATCCTCGCCGCCTCGGCGCTGGCCTTCAGCCTGATCAAGTGGTTCGGCGTGCTCTACCTGGTCTACCTGGGTTACCGCCAGTGGCGTGCGCTGCCCGCCGACATGGCCGCCGCACCCGCCCAGCGCCCCCTGGGGCGGCCGCTGACCCTGGTATTGCGCGGCTTTCTGGTGAACATCAGCAACCCCAAGGCGATCATCTTCATGCTCGCCGTGTTGCCGCAGTTTCTCGACCCCCATGCGCCGCTGCTGCCGCAATACCTGCTGATGGGCGTGACCATGATCGGCGTCGACCTGCTGGTCATGGCCGGCTACACAGGGCTTGCCTCGCGGGTCCTGGGTCTGTTGCGCACGCCGCGCCAGCAGCGTCTGCTGAACCGCAGCTTCGGTGCCCTGTTCATCGGCGCCGCGGCGCTGCTGGCCACGGTGCGCCGGGCGCCGGCCTGAGGCCGGTTGCCTGCCGTCAACCCGAGGAGATCGCTGGTCGATGCGTGTGTGGATCGATGCCGACGCCTGCCCGCGGGCGGCCCGGGACCAGGTGGTGAAGTTCGCCCTCAAGCGCGGCTTCGAGGTGGTGCTGGTGGCCGGTCAGGCGGTGGCCCGGCCGGGCTTCGCCTGCGTGAAGCTGATCGTGGTGCCGAGCGGTCCGGATGCGGCGGACGACTACCTGGTCGAACACGCCGTGCCTGGCGAGCTGGCGATCTGCAGCGACGTGCCCCTGGCCGACCGCCTGGTGAAGAAGGGCGTGGCTGCCCTCGACCCGCGGGGACGCGAGTTCGACGAGCGTAACATGGGCGACAAGCTGGCCACCCGTAACCTCTTCACCGAGTTACGCGAGCAGGGCCAGGTCGGTGGTGGCCAGGCCGCCTATTCGGACAAGGACCGCCAGGCCTTCGCCAATTCGCTGGACCGCATCCTGACGCGTTTGAGTCGGCCGGGTTGAGGCGCCGGCGCCGGCACCCATCTCCCCGGCAGCGGTAGCGCTGCGCTCGACCCATCCTAGCCGCACAGATAGGTGCCGGTGCCCACCGCCACCAGGATGCCCTCGTCGTTGTGCAGCTCGCTGCGCACCACCGCCACCTTGTTGCCCGAGCGCAGCAGCACCGCGCTGGCGGTGAAGCCGCGACCGCGGCCGGGGCGCAGGTAGTCGATGCGCAGGTCGATGGTGCCGAGTTTGGACAGCCGCGCCATGCGCTCGCCGGCGGGCAGATGCTGGTGGCGTTCGAAGGCGCCGATCAGCGCCATGGCGCCGCCGGTCACGTCGAGCAGCGAGGCGATCACTCCGCCGTGGAGGATGCCGTGCATGAAGTTGCCGATCAGCTCGTCCTTCATCGGCAGGGTCATGGTCACCCGGTCCGGGGACAACAGCTCGAGCTCGATGCCGAGCAGCTGGTTGAACGGGATGCGTTGGAAGAAGCCGCTCACCGCCTGTTGCAGTTCAGGGGTGAGTTCGAAGGGTTGGGTCATGGAGCCTGCGCCTGGAGGAAATGCGCCCACGCTGCCGCACTGCGTCGGGCTTGACCAGTGGCGCGGCGGGTGTGCCGCGCGCATTGGCGGGATTGGCGTAGCGCCGTCGCGTCGGATCAGCCGCCATGGACCAGCTCGAGGACCCGGTCGACCAGCTTGTTGATCCCCGAGGCGGCCTGGCTGATCGACTGGGCGAGCATATAGGCCGGGGTGCTGACCAGCTTGCGCGCGCTGTCTTCGATTATCTCGCTGACCTCGCACTCGCGGTGCACGGCGCCCATCTGGGTCAGGGCCGCGGCGGTGTCGTGGTCGTTGCCTATGGTGCATTCCACGCCGTTGCCGAAGATCCGCGCGGCCAGCACCGGCGAGATGCAGATCAGGCCGATCGGCTTGGCGGCGTCGGCGAAGGCCTTGGCCGCCGCCAGCACGTCGGCCTGCACGGTGCAGTTGGCGCCGCTCAGGGCGAAGTCGGAGAGGTTCTTCGCCGCGCCGAAGCCGCCGGGCAGGATCAGCGCGTCGAAGTCGTCGACATGCAGTTCGCGTACGTCCTTGATCTTGCCGCGGGCGATGCGCGCGGACTCGACCAGCACGTTGCGGCTCTCGTCCATCTCGTCGCCGCTGTAGTGGTCGACCACGTGCAGCTGCTCGATATTGGGGGCGAAGCACTGCACCTGGGCGCCGCGCTGGTCGAGGCGCAGCAGGGTGATCACGCTTTCGTGGATTTCCGCGCCGTCGTAGACGCCGCAACCGGACAGAATCACTGCCACTTTCTCTTTCATTCAAGACTCCTGGTCATGGGGCTGGGCCGAGGTGGCTGCGCAGGAAGCCTCTGGCTAGCTGCTGGGCATCCTTGGCGAGTTGCGGTTGGTAGGTGGCCAGATCGCTGAGATGATCGAACACATGATCGGCCTGGGCATAGCGTTTCACCTGGATCGCGCCGGCAGGCAGATGTTGCAGGGCGTCCAGGCACTGGCGGTGGTCGGTGATGTGGTCCTCGCCGGCCAGCAGCATCAGCTGCGGCGGCTGCGGGCTCATCCGCCGACGCAGCTCGGCGGGAAAGCCGCAATAGGGGTAGTAGAGGATCGCCGCCTTGACCCGCTGCAGGCCCTGACGGCCCGGTGCGGCGAAGCCATGGCCGGCCTCGCCGGCGTAGGCCAGGGCATCGAGAATGCTCCAGCCGCCATGGGAGAAGCCGAGCAGGGCCAGGCGCCGGCCATCGACCCGGGGCAGCTGGGCGGCCAGTTCGATGGCGGCGTAGACGTCCAGGGCGCGCTGGTTGCCCCACAGCCGCTTGCCGGCGCACACCGGCCGCCAGTCATCGATGCCGCGGGCCGCGTAGCTGTCGACGAACAGCGTGGCGTAGCCGGCGGGCAGCAGCCAGGCATTGACGCTGTCGAGCAGCGCCTGGCGTTGTCCGCTGCAGCCGTGGAACACCAGCACGGTGGCGAAAGGCCCCTTGCCTTCCGGGGTGAACAGGCGCAGGTGCGGGGCCAGGCGGGCCTTGGCGTGGCTGAGGTCATCGGCTTTCGGCAGCAGCGCCGCGCGATAGGGGTAGAGGCCGGCCAGGGCGGCGATGCTCAGCAGGGCCAGGGCGGTCAGGAGCCGGCGAAGTGGTCTGCGCATACTGTCGTCATCTGTCACTCGATCACCTGGGCGCAAGGGGCTCCGCCCGGCGGGTTGTCATCCTTAGCAATCCTAGCCGCTGGCGGCGCACCGCGACATGCGGCGGGGCGAATTCTGCCGGGGCGCCGTCAGTCGCTCGGCCGGCGCAGGCGCCGCCGCAGCCACAGGACCGCGGCGAGCAGCAGCAGGGCGGCGAAGATGTACCGCTGATAGCGCTGCAGGTCGCCGAGCAGCACCTCCAGGGCCGCGCCCAGGTGGTAGGCGGCCAGGCCCAGGCCGCCGGCCCACAGCGCCGTGCCCAGGGCGTCGAGCAGCAGGTAGCGGCGCCAGGGGTAGCCGGACAGGCCGATGGCCAGCGGCATCACCGTGCGCATGCCGTAGATGAAGCGAAAGCTCAGCACCCACAGGTCCGGATAGCGGCGCAGGTGGCGCAATGCCTTCTCGCCCAGGGCGTGCCAGTGGGGCCGGCGGTCGAGTATGGCGCGGCCGTGACGACGACCCAGGTGGTACCACAGCTGGTCGCTGGCATAGGTGCCGCAGAAGGCGCAGAGCACCACCCATTCGAGGCTCAGGTAGCCACGCAGGGCCAGGTAGGCCGCCAACAGCAGCGACATCTCGCCTTCGAGGAAGGTGCCCAGGACCAGGGCGGGGTAACCGAATTGTTGCAGCAGGTCTTCGAGCATGGCGCGAACCGCAGGCCGGGGCGTTCAGCCTACTCCCTCGGCGCGGCGGGGAAAACCGCGGCTGGCTCGACGCCGGCGCGTCGGCATGAGCACAATGGCGGTTCGGCCGCTGCGACGCGCAGTCGCAGACTCGATAGGGCTGTCATCTATTGGTCATAATGGCCGCTTATAACTGTCACACTCGCCCGTCCGCGCGGGCTCTGGAGTCTGCCGTGAGCTTTACCCCCGCCAACCGCCTGTTCCCCGCCACCCGCCTGCGCCGCAACCGCCGCGACGACTTCTCCCGGCGCCTGGTGCGCGAGCACCGCCTGAGCGTCGACGACCTGATCCTGCCGGTGTTCGTGCTCGACGGCGAGGGCCGCCGCGAGGCGATTCCATCGATGCCCGGCGTCGAGCGCCTGTCCATCGACCTGCTGCTGGAGGCCGCGGAACACTGGGTGGCCCTGGGCATTCCGGCCCTGGCGCTGTTCCCGGTGACGCCGCTGGAGAAGAAGTCGCTGGATGGCAGCGAGGCCTGGAACCCGGACGGCATCGCCCAGCGTGCGATCCGCGCCCTGCGCGCGCGCTTCCCGGAGCTGGGGGTGATCAGCGACGTGGCCCTGGACCCCTTCACCACCCACGGCCAGGACGGCATCCTCGACGACAGCGGCTACGTGCAGAACGACATCACCGTCGACGCCCTGGTCAAGCAGGCGCTGTCCCACGCCGAGGCCGGCGCCCAGGTGGTGGCGCCCTCGGACATGATGGACGGCCGCGTGCAGGCGATCCGCGAGGCGCTGGAGTTGGCCGATCACAGCAACGTGCGCATCATGGCCTATTCGGCCAAGTACGCCAGCGCCTACTACGGCCCGTTCCGCGACGCGGTCGGCTCGGCGGCCAATCTCGGCAAGAGCAACAAGAACAGCTACCAGATGGACCCGGCCAACAGCGACGAGGCCCTGCACGAGGTGGCCGCCGACCTGGCCGAAGGCGCCGACATGGTCATGGTCAAGCCGGGCATGCCCTACCTGGACATTCTCGCCCGGGTGAAAAGCGAATTCCGCGTGCCGACCTTTGTCTATCAGGTCAGCGGCGAGTACGCCATGCACAGGGCGGCGATCGACAACGGCTGGCTCTCCGAGGCGGTGATCCTCGAGTCGCTGACCGCCTTCAAGCGCGCCGGCGCCGATGGCATCCTCACCTATTTCGCCGTTCGCGCGGCAGAACTCTTGCAACAGGGGCGCTAGTCCCCCAGGACCAGACGATGAATACCGAAGGACTCACCCAGAGCGAACTGCTCGAGCCCCAGGCGCCGGCCGCCGAGTTGCCGGAACCGCCGGAGCCGGTGCCGGTCGAGGCGCCCACCCCGGCGCCGCCGCTGGTGGTGCCGAGCCTGGACGACAGCAGCCTGTACATCCACCGCGAGCTGTCGCAGCTGCAGTTCAACATCCGCGTGCTGGAGCAGGCGCTGGACGAGTCCTATCCGCTGCTGGAGCGGCTGAAGTTCCTGCTGATCTTCTCCAGCAACCTCGACGAGTTCTTTGAGATCCGCGTCGCCGGGCTGAAGAAGCAGATCAACTTCGCCCGCGAGCAGGCCGGCGCCGACGGCCTGCAGCCGCACCAGGCGCTGGCGCGGATTTCCGAGCTGGTGCACGAGCAGGTGAGCCGGCAGTACGCCATCCTCAACGACGTGCTGTTCCCGGCCCTGGCCAAGCACAACATCAACTTCATCCGCCGTCGCCACTGGAACACTAAGGTCAAGGCCTGGGTGCGTCGCTACTTCCGCGACGAGATCGCGCCGATCATCACGCCGATCGGCCTCGATCCGACCCACCCCTTCCCGCTGCTGGTGAACAAGAGCCTGAACTTCATTGTCGAGCTGGAGGGGGTCGACGCCTTCGGCCGCGATTCTGGCCTGGCGATCATCCCGGCGCCGCGCCTGCTGCCGCGGGTGATCCGGGTGCCGGAGGAGGTGGGGGGCGCGGGCGCCAACTACGTGTTCCTCTCCTCGATGATCCACGCCCATGCCGACGACCTGTTCCAGGGCATGAAGGTCAAGGGCTGCTACCAGTTCCGCCTGACCCGCAACGCCGACCTGTCGGTGGACACCGAGGACGTCGAGGACCTGGCTCGTGCCCTGCGCGGCGAGCTGTTCTCCCGGCGCTACGGCGACGCGGTGCGCCTGGAGGTGGTCGACAGCTGCCCGAAGAACCTGTCCGACTACCTGCTCAAGCAGTTCGGCCTGACCGAGGGCGAGCTGTACCAGGTCGGCGGCCCGGTCAACCTCACGCGGCTGTTCAGCATCACCGGTCTGGACAGCCACCCGGAGCTGCAGTACACGCCCTTCACCCCGGTGATTCCCAAGCTGCTGCAGAACAGCGAGAACATCTTCAGCGTGGTCAGCAAGCAGGACATCCTCCTGCTGCACCCCTTCGAGTCCTTCACCCCGGTGGTCGACCTGCTGCGCCAGGCGGCGAAGGACCCGCATGTGCTGGCGATCAAGCAGACCCTGTACCGCTCCGGGGCCAACTCGGAGATAGTCGATGCGCTGGTGGAGGCGGCGCGCAACGGCAAGGAGGTCACCGCGGTGATCGAGCTGCGCGCGCGCTTCGACGAGGAATCCAACCTGGCCCTGGCCAGCCGCCTGCAGGCCGCCGGCGCGGTGGTGATCTACGGCGTGGTGGGGTTCAAGACCCACGCCAAGATGATGCTGATCCTGCGCCGCGAGAACGGCGACATCGTCCGCTACGCCCACGTCGGCACCGGCAACTACCACGCCGGCAACGCCCGCCTGTACACCGACTACAGCCTGCTCACCGCCGATGTGGCCCTCGGCGAGGACGTGGCCAAGCTGTTCAGCCAGCTGATCGGCATGGGCAAGACCCTGCGCATGAAGAAGCTGCTGCACGCGCCCTTCACCCTGAAGAAGACCCTGCTCGATCTGATCGCCCGCGAGACGGCGCTGGCTGGCGAGGGCAAGCCGGCGCACATCATCGCCAAGTTCAATTCGCTGACCGACGCCAAGATCATCCGCGCGCTGTACAAGGCCAGCCAGGCCGGGGTGAAGATCGACCTGGTGGTGCGCGGCATGTGCTGCCTGCGCCCGGGCATTCCCGGGGTGTCGCACAACATCCAGGTGCGCTCGATCATCGGCCGCTTCCTCGAGCACACCCGGGTGTTCTACTTCCTCAACGAGGGCGAGGAGAAGATCTACCTGTCCAGTGCCGACTGGATGGAGCGCAACCTGGACAAGCGCGTCGAGACCTGCTTCCCGGTCGAGGGCAAGAAGCTGATCACCCGGGTGAAGAAGGAGCTAGAAAGTTACCTGACCGACAACACCCAGGCCTGGGTGCTGCAGCCGGATGGCCGTTACCTGCGCTGCAGCCCGACCGGCAACCAGAACCCGCGCAGCGCCCAGGCGGGGCTGCTGGAGAAGCTCACCGCGCCGGTGGTCAGCGCACGCTGAGGTCGATGCCGACCCGCTTGAGCCACTCCGCTTCCTGGGTGAAGTCGGCCTGGGTCAGCGGGTTGGCCGCCAGCCAGTCGTCCGGGAAGTGGATCTCCAGGCTGCCCTGGTCGGCCCGCAGCTGCACCCTGGGCATTTCCTGGGTGCCGCGGATGTGGTGGAAGAGGATGGCGAAGCGCAGCAGCACGCACAGGCGCACCAGCTTGATGCCTTCTTCGCCGAAGTCGGCGAGCTTGTCCTTGGGAATGTTGCGCCGGTGGCCGCGCACCAGCAGCGCCAGCATCTGCTGGTCGAGGCGCGAGAAGCCGGCCAGGTCGGAGTGCTCGACCAGGTAGGCGCCGTGCTTGTGGTACTGGTAGTGGGCGATGTCCAGGCCGATCTCGTGGACCCGTGCGGCCCACACCAGCAGCTCGCGGTGCCAGTCATCGCTGAGTTGCCAGCTGTGCTTGACCTGCTCCAGGGCTTCCAGCGCCTTGCTTTCGACCCGCGCGGCCTGCTCCAGGTCGACGTGATAGCGCTCCATCAGCGCGCTCAGGGTGCGCTCGCGCACGTCCTCGTGCTGGTGACGGCCGAGCAGGTCGTAGAGCACGCCCTCGCGCAGCGCCCCTTCGGAATGGACCATGCGCTGGATGTCGCAGGCATCGAAGATGGCCTCGAGAATCGCCAGGCCGGCGGGGAAGATGCCGCGCCGATCCGGCTTGATGCCCTCGAGGTCGAGCTTGTCCACCTCGCCGAGTTTGAACAGCTTGCGCTTGAGCCAGGCCAGGCCTTCGGCGTTGATCTCGCCGGTGCCCAGACCGGCGGCCTGGATGGCCAGGCCGACGGCCTTGATGGTGCCGGAGGCGCCGACCGCGTCTTCCCATCTGTGCCGGCGCAGGGCGTGCTCGATGCCCATCACCTCCAGGCGCGCCGCGGTGTAGGCCTGGGCATAGCGGGCCGGGGTGATCTTGCCGTCGCGGAAGAAGCGCTGGGTATAGCTGACGCAACCCATCTGCAGGCTCTCGCGCAGCAGCGGTTCGAAGCGCTGGCCGACGATGAACTCGGTGCTGCCGCCGCCGATGTCGGCGACCAGGCGTTTGCCCGGGGTGTCGGCGATGCTGTGGGACACGCCGAGGTAGATCAGGCGGGCCTCCTCGCGGCCGGAGATGACCTCCACCGGATGGCCGAGGATTGCCTCGGCGCGGCGGATGAACTCGGCGCGGTTGCGCGCCTCGCGCAGGGCGTTGGTGCCGACGATGCGTACCGCGCCCTCCGGCAGGCTGGCGGTCAGCTGGGCGAAGCGGCGCAGGCAGTCGAGTCCGCGGACCATGGCGTCCTCGCTGAGCAGGCGCTGCTCGTCGATGCCGGCGGCCAGCTGGACCTTGTCGCCGAGGCGTTCGAGCACGCGGATCTCGCCATGATCGGCCTTGGCCAGAACCATGTGGAAGCTGTTGGAACCCAGGTCAATGGCTGCAATCAAGGGAAAGGACTCGGCTGGGGTGTGCGGCATGGGGTCAGGGTCTCGACACGGGACAGGGCCATCCTGCCACGATAGGCCGGGTGAGCCAACGCATACTGCTGTCGCATGGCCGGCCTCGCAGCATCGGCCATGACGGCCAAGCGTCGATAAGTTTGTCCTGCCCCATAGTTAAGCTCAATGGCGCCCGCCTTCCTGTGCCAGGCAAGCCGGGCTATGATGTCGATCACTTTTTGCTTCCGAACACGGAGACTTTCCATGAGCGATTTCATCACCAACGTCAGCGATGCTAGCTTCGATGAAGAAGTTATCCAGGCTGAGGGTCCGGTACTGGTCGACTACTGGGCTGAGTGGTGCGGCCCATGCAAGATGATTGCCCCGGTTCTCGACGAGATCGCCCAGACCTACCAGGGCAAGCTGAAGGTCTGCAAGCTGAACATCGACGAGAACCAGGACACCCCGCCGAAGTACGGCGTGCGCGGTATCCCGACCCTCATGCTGTTCAAGAACGGCAACGTCGAGGCGACCAAGGTCGGCGCCCTGTCCAAGTCGCAACTGGCGGCTTTCCTCGACAGCAACATCTAAAGTCGCTGTGCACGAAAAAGCCCCGTCACCCGCGGGGCTTTTTTCTGGACGAAGGCTAGACGCCTTCGTCGGGCCGGTGTTACATTCGGCCTCGCTGCATTTCCTATGCAGCCCTCTGCAAGCCGTCGCCGACGCATTCCTACTCGAATATCTTCGCTACACCCGTAGGCGATCCTTTCGCCTCCCAGCGGCGCGGCTTCCCAAGCTACTAGCTTATTTTCCCTCCTTCATGATTACGTCATTCCTATGAATCTGACCGAACTCAAGCAAAAGCCGATCACCGAACTGCTGGAAATGGCCGAACAGATGGGCATCGAGAACATGGCCCGTTCGCGCAAGCAGGACGTGATTTTCTCGCTGCTGAAGAAACACTCGAAGAGCGGCGAGGAGATCTCCGGTGATGGCGTGCTGGAGATCCTCCAGGACGGTTTCGGCTTCCTTCGCAGCGCGGACGCCTCCTATCTGGCCGGCCCGGACGACATCTACGTCTCGCCCAGCCAGATCCGCCGCTTCAACCTGCGCACCGGCGACACCATAGTCGGCAAGATCCGCCCGCCGAAAGAAGGCGAACGTTACTTCGCGTTGCTCAAGGTCGATACCATCAACTACGACCGTCCGGAGAACGCCAAGAGCAAGATCCTGTTCGAGAACCTGACGCCGCTGTTCCCCAATCAGCGTCTGATGATGGAGGCCGGCAACGGCTCCACCGAGGACATCACCGGTCGGGTGATCGACCTCTGCGCACCGATCGGCAAGGGCCAGCGCGGCCTGATCGTCGCCCCGCCCAAGGCCGGCAAGACCATCATGCTGCAGAACATCGCGGCCAACATCACGCGCAACAACCCGGAAGTGCACCTGATCGTCCTGCTGATCGACGAGCGTCCGGAAGAAGTGACCGAGATGCAGCGCACCGTGCGCGGCGAAGTGGTCGCCTCCACCTTCGACGAGCCGCCGACCCGCCACGTGCAGGTTGCCGAGATGGTGATCGAGAAGGCCAAGCGCCTGGTCGAGCACAAGAAGGACGTGGTCATCCTGCTCGACTCCATCACCCGTCTGGCGCGCGCCTACAACACCGTGATCCCCAGCTCCGGCAAGGTGCTCACCGGTGGTGTCGATGCCCACGCCCTGGAGAAGCCCAAGCGTTTCTTCGGCGCCGCGCGCAACATCGAGGAGGGCGGCTCGCTGACCATCCTCGCCACCGCGCTGGTGGAGACCGGCTCGAAGATGGACGAGGTGATCTACGAGGAGTTCAAGGGCACCGGCAACATGGAGCTGCCGCTGGACCGCCGGATCGCCGAGAAGCGCGTGTTCCCGGCCATCAACATCAACAAGTCCGGCACCCGCCGCGAGGAGTTGCTGACCGCCGAGGACGAGCTGCAGCGCATGTGGATCCTGCGCAAGCTGCTGCACCCGATGGACGAGATCGCCGCCATCGAGTTCCTGATCGACAAGCTCAAGGCAACCAAGACCAACGACGAGTTCTTCCTGTCGATGCGTCGCAAGTAAGCCGCTGCGCTGTGACGAAGGCCGGGGAAACCCGGCTTTCGTGTATCTGCGCGCCCGCTATCCTTCTGAATAACCCAGTTCGGCGCTAAACTTTGCGCCCCCACTGGCTGGCCCGAGACGAGGCTCCTGCATGCAGTATCGCGACCTGCGCGACTTTATCCGTGGCCTGGAGGCGCGCGGCGAACTCAAGCGTATCCACGCGCCGGTTTCCCCGGTGCTGGAGATGACCGAGGTCTGCGACCGCACCCTGCGCCGCGGCGGCCCGGCACTCTTGTTCGAGCAGCCCACGGGCTTCGCCATGCCGGTGCTCGGCAACCTGTTCGGCACGCCCAAGCGGGTGGCCCTGGGCATGGGGGCCGAGGAGGTCGGCGAGCTGCGCGAGATCGGCAAGCTGCTGGCCTTCCTCAAGGAGCCGGAGCCGCCCAAGGGACTCAAGGATGCCTGGTCCAAGCTGCCGATCTTCAAGAAGGTCCTGGCCATGGCGCCCAAGGTGCTCAAGGACGCGGCCTGCCAGGAGGTGATCGAGGAGGGCGAGGACGTCGACCTGGGCAAGCTGCCGGTGCAGACCTGCTGGCCCGGCGATGTCGGCCCGCTGATCACCTGGGGCCTGACCGTCACCAAGGGGCCGAACAAGGAGCGGCAGAACCTCGGCATCTACCGCCAGCAGGTGATCGGCCGCAACAAGCTGATCATGCGCTGGCTCAGCCACCGCGGCGGCGCCCTGGATTTCCGCGACTGGTGCGAGAAATACCCGGGCCGGCCCTATCCGGTGGCCGTGGCCCTCGGCGCCGATCCGGCGACCATCCTCGGCGCCGTCACCCCGGTGCCCGACAGCCTCTCCGAATACGCCTTCGCCGGCCTGCTGCGGGGCAACAAGACCGAGTTGGTCAAGTGCCGCGGCAGCGAGCTGCAGGTGCCGGCCAGCGCCGAGATCGTCCTGGAGGGGGTGATCCACCCCGGCGAGATGGCCGACGAGGGGCCCTACGGCGACCACACCGGCTACTACAACGAGGTGGATCGTTTCCCGGTGTTCACCGTCGAGCGCATCACCCGCCGCCGTGAGCCGATCTACCACAGCACCTACACCGGGCGGCCGCCGGACGAGCCGGCGATCCTCGGCGTGGCGCTCAACGAAGTCTTCGTGCCGATCCTGCAGAAGCAGTTCCCCGAGATCACCGACTTCTACCTGCCGCCGGAGGGCTGCTCCTACCGCATGGCGGTGGTGACCATGAAGAAGCAGTACCCGGGCCACGCCAAGCGGGTGATGCTCGGCGTCTGGTCGTTTTTGCGACAGTTCATGTACACCAAGTTCGTTATCGTCACCGATGACGACGTCAACGCGCGGGACTGGAACGACGTGATCTGGGCCATCACCACGCGCATGGACCCCAAGCGCGACACGGTGCTGATCGACAACACGCCGATCGACTACCTCGACTTCGCCTCGCCGGTCTCCGGCCTGGGCTCGAAGATGGGCCTGGACGCCACCCACAAGTGGCCGGGCGAAACCACGCGCGAATGGGGCCGCGCCATCGTCCAGGACGAGGCGGTCAAGCGACGGGTCGACGAACTATGGACCGAGTTGGGAATCGATTGATGCGTGTCACTCTGCAACCTTCAGGCGCGGTGCTCGAGGCTCGGCCCGGCGAGCGCATCCTCGACGCCGCCCGGCGCCTGGGCTACGACTGCCCGCAAAGCTGCCGCAACGGCAACTGCCATATCTGCGCGGCATTGCTGGTCGAGGGGCGGGTGCGTCAGGGCGATGCCGAACTGGACCATGGCGAGCTGCTCACCTGCCTGGCCGAGCCGCTGGGCGACTGCGAGCTGCACTGGGATGGGGTGATGGCGCCCGGCGAGCTGGCGGTGCGCGAGCTGAGCTGTCAGCTGGTCGCCTGCGAGGCGGTGGGCGGCGACGTGTTCCGCGTGCAGCTGCGTACGCCGGCGGGCAAGAACCCGCGCTATCACGCCGGCCAGTACCTGCTGCTGCAGCGCGAGGACGGCGAGTTCGCCGCCTTTTCCCTGGCCTCGGCGCCGCACCGCGGCCGCGAGCTGGAGCTGCACATCCTCGCCCGCGACGAGGCGACCCGCGGTCTGCTGGCCTTCCTCCGTGGCCAGGGCTTTGCCCGGGTGCAGTTGCCGTTCGGCGACACTCATCTGGCCGAGCTGCCGGACGGACCGCTGGTGCTG
Source organism: Pseudomonas sp. MBLB4123 (assembly GCF_051904775.1). Classification (NCBI taxonomy): domain Bacteria; kingdom Pseudomonadati; phylum Pseudomonadota; class Gammaproteobacteria; order Pseudomonadales; family Pseudomonadaceae; genus Pseudomonas; species Pseudomonas sp. MBLB4123. The sequence goes on along the minus strand of NZ_CP196711.1, from coordinate 3,111,741 downwards.
ATCGCCGCCGGCACCGGCATGGCGCAGATGCACAGCCTGATCGAGCATTGCCGCGCCGCCGGCTTCAAGCATCCGGTGCACCTGTACTGGGGCGCCCGGCGGCCCGAGGACTTCTACCAGCTGCCGTGCTGGAGCGATTGGCAGGGGCTGGACAATCTGTTCCTGCATCAGGTGGTCAGCGACCAGTGCGGCTGGTCGGGGCGCTGCGGCCTGCTGCACGAGGCGGTGCGCGAGGACTTCGCCGACCTCAAGGCGCTGCACGTGTACGCCAGCGGTTCGCCGGCGATGGTCTACGCGACCCTGGATGCGCTGGTCGAGGCCGGCATGGACGCGCACCAGATGCGCGCCGACGTGTTCGCCTACGCGCCGCGCGGCTGAGCGCCGTTCATGAAAAAGGCCGCCTGATGGCGGCCTTTTTCGTTGGCGCGGTCTACCTGACCCGGACCACCAGCTTGCCCACCGCCTGGCGCCGGCCGAGGCAGTCGATCGCCGCGCCGGCCTGCTCCAGCGCGAAGGTCTGCGAGACCAGCGGCTTGAGCTTGCCCTCGGCATGCCAGGCGAACAGCTGCCGGAAGTTGGCGGCGTTGTCCTGGGGCTGGCGCTGGGCGAAGGCGCCCCAGAAAACGCCGACCACCGCGGCGCCCTTGAGCAGGGCGAGGTTGACCGGCAGCTCGGGGATGCGCCCGCTGGCGAAACCCACCACCAGCAGGCGGCCGTTCCAGGCGATGCTGCGGATGGCGGCGTCGAACTGGTCGCCGCCCACCGGGTCGTAGATCACGTCGGCGCCCTGACCGCCGGTGAGCTTCTTCACCTCGTCCTTCAGGCTACTGGCGCCATAGTCGATCAGCTCGTCGGCGCCGGCGGCCCGGGCCACCTCCAGTTTCTCCGCGTTGCTGGCCGCGGCGATCACCCTGGCGCCCATGGCCTTGCCGATTTCCACCGCGGCCAGGCCGACGCCGCCGGAGGCGCCGAGTACCAGCAGGGTCTCGCCGGGCTGCAGCTTGCCCCGCTGTGTGAGCGCGTGCATCGAGGTGCCGTAGGTCATGCCGAAGGCGGCGGCGCTGACGAAGTCCATGCTCGGCGGGACGGGCATGACGTTGTAGCCCGGCACCGCGACCTGCTCGGCGAAGCTGCCCCAACCGGTCAGGGCCATGACCCGGTCGCCGACCTTGAGGTGGCCGACCTTCTCGCCGACCGCCTTCACCACGCCGGCGGCTTCGCCGCCCGGGGAGAAGGGGAAGGGCGGCTTGAACTGGTACTTGCCTTCGATGATCAGGGTGTCGGGGAAGTTGACCCCGGCGGCGTGGATCTCGAGGAGCACTTCGTTCTTCTTCGGCCCGGGGTCGGGGACATCTTCCAGGACCAGGGTTTCGGCGGGGCCGAAGGCTTTGCACAGCACGGCTTTCATCGGGATTCGTCCTCTTGGGGTATGGCCCGCAGTGTAGGAAGGCGGCTCCGGCGGTCAACGAGCATGGCCCGGCCTGATGGCGCGGCATAAGCATCGGGCTTGGGCGCAGGCCCGGCAATGGCTATGCTAGGGCGCAACCTAGTGGAGATCTCGCCCGTGAAAGTCCTTATCGCTGCACTGTTCGCCCTGTCGCTGCCCCTGTCGGCCCTGGCCGAAGAGGAGGAGAAGGCCGCCGCACCGCAGGTGATCTACCACAACCTGTTCCCGGCCCTGGTCGGCAACTTCGGCAGTGGGCCGAAGCTGAAGTTCTACAAGGCCGATGTGGCGCTACGGGTTAGCGGGCCCGAGGCTCAGGCCAAGGTGACGCACCATGAGCCGCTGATCCGCAATCAGCTGGTGATGCTGTTCGCCCAGCAGACCGAGGAAGGCCTGAGTGCGCCGGATGCCAAGGAGGTCTTGCGTCAGGAGGCGTTGAAGCAGGTGCAACAGGTGCTGACCCAGGAAGAGGGACTGCCGGTGGTCGAGGACCTGCTGTTCAACAACCTGATCCTGCAGCGCTGATCGGCGCGGCGAGCGCGAGCCGAGACCCTAGCGCAGGGCGAGGATGGCTGCCCACTGCTCGGCGTTGACCGGCATCACCGACAGACGGCTGCCGCGCTGCACCAGGGGCAGCTCGAGCAGGGCGCTTTGCTGCTTCAGTTCGGCCAGCGGGATGACCCGGGCGAAGGCCTCGACGAAGCGCACGTCGACCGCGCTCCAGGGGTTCTTCTCGGCGCTGGCCTTGGCGTCGAAGTAGTGGCTGTGCGGATCGAGCGCGCTCGGGTCGGCATAGGCCGCCCGGCTGATGGCAGCGATCCCGGCGATGCCGGGCTCGGGGCAGCTGGAGTGATAGAAGAAGAACTCGTCGCCGGCCTGCATGCTGCGCAGGAAGTTGCGCGCCTGGTAGTTGCGCACCCCGTCCCAGCGGGTTTCGCCGAGGCGCTGCAGGTCGTGGATGGAGAGTTCGTCCGGTTCCGATTTCATCAGCCAGTAAGGCATGAACTTTGCTCCCTTTGCTCGGTCCATTTAGCGAACCTATGGTCGTAAGTGCAGTCGACAACCGTTTGGCGCCTGATATTGCGAGGTGCTCGAGGTTGGCCGACAATGCCGGCCCTCGCGCCAGGCAGCTCATTCGGCCGATAAGAAAAACGCCGCCGGTCCACCGTGCGCAGTGTGCCTTGAAGGGGGAGGCATTCGATGAAACGCAAGCCAGATCTACTGTGGGTATTGGTCATACTGTTCAGCCTGGGCATGGTTACTACGGGTTACACCCAGAGCCTGTGGGAGCGCCAGAGTCAGGCGCCCGCCGAGGTCACCCAGCAGCCCTGAGGCCGCAAGCCCTGACGCGCCGGCGCCGCGGTTAACGCGGTGCCGGGATGTCGCCTTCAGTACCAGCCCTTGTCCGTCACCGTCGCCTCGAGCGGCACGTCCCAGCTGGCCATGGTCAGCCGATCCACCTGCTGGCATTCGTGGGCCAGGCCCAATAGGGTCGGCTTGTGCCAATTTTTGCGCATGTCGCGATAGCCGAGGCTGCGGTCGTAGAAACCGCCGCCCATGCCCAGGCGGCCGCCATGGCGGTCGAAACCGACCAGCGGCAGCAGGATCAGATCCAGTGCCCAGATCTTGCGCTGCTGCGCCCGGCTGCGCTTGGGCTCGGGAATGCGGAAGCGGTTCGGGATCATTTTTTCGTGAGCGCGTACTCGCTGGAACACCATCTTGCTGCGCGGCCAATGGTTGAGTACCGGTAGGTAGGTGGCCTTGCCGCGCCGCTGGGCGGCGCGCAGCAGTGGCCTGGGGTCGATCTCGCCGTCGTTGGGCAGGTACAGGGCGATGTGTCGGGCGCGGCGAAAGCGTGGGTGATGGCTCAGTTGGCGATACAGGCCCTGCGCGGCGCGGCGCTGGGCCGGTGCGTCGAGGGCGCTGCGGGCCTTGCGCAGCAGGCGGCGCAGTTGCGCACGGGTTAGGTCGTTGGCTTCGAGCATATCAGGCGAGATACCGGTTGCCGGGGCGGGGCAGCAGGTAGAAAGAGGTGGCTCCCCGACGTGCCGCTGTCGGTTTAGCCCTTGAACCCGAGAGTTCAAGGTGGAGGTTGCAGGAGGCGTTAAGGCTTTCCGTCAGGCGGACATGCACACCTGCCTCAACATGCAACCCCCGGGTTTGTGCGTATCGGCTCAGGGACATCACCGACTGGCGCGCACCCCAGGGAGTGGCGGCCAGTATACCCGAATCGAGGCTGGCGTCAGCCATTGTGGCCTTCGCCGTCGTTGCTCAGTGCGCTATCGACCCGGTCGAGCAGGCTGCGCACCTGGTCGCGGGTGCTGCTGGTGTGCTGTTCCAGGTGCTGCTGCTTGTGCAGCAGTTCGTGAGAGATGTTCAGGGCGGCCATCACCGCCACGCGGTCGGCGCCGATGACCTTGCCGCTGGAGCGGATCTCGCGCATCTTGCCGTCCAGGTAGCGGGCGGCGCTCTCCAGGTTGGCGCGTTCGTCCGGCGGACAGGCGATGCAATATTCTTTGTCCAGGATGTGGACGGTGACGGTATTCGACTGGGTCATGAGTCCTGCTCCAGGGCTTTGAGGCGCGAAATCATCGATTCGACCTTGTGCCGGGCCATTTCGTTCTTTTCGATCAGATGGGCGCGTTCCTCGCGCCAGGCCTTTTCATTCGCCAGGAGGAGTCGGTTGTGGGCCTTAAGCTGCTCGACGCGCTGGATCAGTAGGTCCAGCTTGGTCGTAAGGGCGTGCAGATCGGCGTCTTCCATGGGCTCTCGCTAAGGCAAGGATTGACCGGACTATATAGGCGCGACGGGCGATGGGGTCAAACCCGCCGATGGTCTTGCCGCGCCTGCCGGTGCTAGGATACGAGGCCTCCATTCTAGTGATTGCGCCGTCTGGCGCCTAGTTATCTATGCCGACTTCCAGCTCCGCCTACGCCGCCTTTGCCGCGCTGCTCGCCAGCAGCACCCATCCCGTTTCCCCCGCCGAGTTGCACGGCCTGCTGCTGGGGCGCAGCTGCGCCGGCGCCGGCTTCGATGTCGACGGCTGGCTGGTGGACGCCGCCGAGTTGCTGGGCGAGGCCCCGCAGGACAACGTGCGCCAGGCGCTGATCGGCCTGCAGGAGATGGTCAAGGGCGAGCTGGCCGGCGACGAGATCGCCGTGGTGCTGTTGCTGCCGCCGGACGAGGCGCCGTTGCAGGAGCGGGCCAAGGCCCTGGGCCAGTGGTGCCAGGGCTTCCTCGGCGGCTTCGGCCTGACCGCCGGCGACCAGGCCCTGAGCGCCGAGGCCATGGAGGTGCTGCAGGACCTGTCGGCCATCGCCCAGGTGCAGAATGCCCTGGAGGAGTCGGAGGACGGCGAGAACGACTATATGGAAGTGATGGAATACCTGCGCGTCGCCCCGCTGCTGCTGTTCAGCGAGTGCGCCAAGCCGGTGGCGGCCGCCAAGCCGTCGCTGCACTGACTCCTTACCCCCCCCCTCGCACTGGACCGTCCTGCCCATGACCAGCATCCCCAAGTCGGAATACGCCCGTCGGCGCAAGGCGCTGATGGCGCAGATGGAGCCCAACAGCATCGCCATCCTGCCGGCCGCGCCGGTGTACATCCGCAACCGTGACGTCGAGCACGTCTACCGCCAGGACAGCGACTTCCAGTACCTCTCCGGCTTTCCCGAGCCGGAGGCGGTGATCGCCCTAATTCCCGGCCGCGAGCACGGCGAGTACGTGCTGTTCTGTCGCGAGCGCGATCCCGAGCGCGAGCTATGGGACGGCCTGCGCGCCGGCCAGGACGGCGCCATCGCCCAGTACGGCGCCGACGATGCCTTCCCCATCGGCGACATCGACGACATCCTCCCGGGCCTGATCGAGGGCCGCGAGCGGGTCTACTACGCCATGGGCACCAACCAGGAGTTCGACCGCCACCTGATGGAGTGGATCAACCAGATTCGCTCCAAGGCGCGCCAGGGCGCCCAGCCGCCCAACGAATTTGTCGCCCTCGATCATCTGTTGCACGACATGCGTCTGTACAAGAGCGCCGCCGAGGTCAAGGTGATGCGCGAGGCCGCGCAGATTTCCGCCCGTGCCCACATCCGCGCCATGCAGGCCAGCCGCCCCGGCCTGCACGAGTTCCATCTGGAGGCCGAGCTGGACTACGAGTTCCGCAAGGGCGGGGCGAAGATGCCGGCCTACGGCTCGATCGTCGCCGCCGGCCGGAACGCCTGCATCCTGCATTACCGCGAGAACGACGCGCCGCTCAAGGACGGCGACCTGGTGCTGATCGACGCCGGCTGCGAGATCGACTGCTACGCCAGCGACATCACCCGCTGCTTCCCGGTCAACGGGCGCTTCTCCGCGGAGCAGAAGGCCATCTACGAACTGGTGCTGGCGGCCAACGAGGAGGCGTTCAAGTACATCGCCCCGGGCAGGCACTGGAACGAGGCCCACGAGGCCACGGTGCGGGTGATCACCGCCGGCCTGGTCGAGCTGGGCCTGCTCGAGGGCGAGGTCGAGGAACTGATCGCCAGCGAGGCCTACAAGCCCTTCTACATGCACCGCGCCGGCCACTGGCTGGGCATGGACGTGCACGACGTCGGCGACTACAAGGTCGGCGGCGTCTGGCGCGAACTTGAAGTCGGCATGGCCATGACCGTCGAGCCGGGCATCTATATCGCAGCCGATAACCCGAACGTGGCGAAGAAGTGGCGCGGCATCGGCGTGCGCATCGAGGACGACGTGGTGGTGACCAAGGACGGCTGCGAGATCCTCACCACCGATGTGCCCAAGAGCGTCGCCGAGATCGAGGCGCTGATGGCCGCGACCCGCAGCGAGGTGGCCTGAGGCCATGTCGCGGGTCAACCTGGCGATCATCGGCGGCGGTCTGGTCGGCGCCAGTCTGGCCCTGGCCCTGCAGGCTGCGGCCAAGGCGCGCGGTTGGCAGATCTGCCTGATCGAGGCCTTCACCCCCGGCGACGGTTACCAGCCCAGTTACGATGCGCGCGCCACCGCGCTGTCCTACGGCTCGCAGCAGATCTACCAGCGCCTGGGTATCTGGCAGCAGATTGCCCGGCGCGCCGAGCCGATCCAGCAGATCCATGTCTCCGACCGTGGCCGCTTCGCCGCGGCGCGTCTCAGCGCGCTGGAGGAAGGGGTGCCGGCGCTGGGCTACGTGGCGGAGAACGCCTGGCTCGGCCAGTGCCTGTGGCAGGCCCTCGACGCCGAAGTGGTCAGCTGGCGCAGCCCGGCCCAGGTGACCCGGCTGGAGGCGCTGGCGGACGGCTACCGACTGACCCTGGACGACGAGTCCTGTTTGGAGTGCGACCTGGCGGTGCTGGCCGACGGCGGCCGCTCGGGGTTGCGCGAGCAGCTCGGCATCGGCGTCAGCCATCGGCCCTATGGGCAGAGCGCGCTGATTGCCAATCTCACGCCGCAGGAAGCCCACCGCGGCCAGGCCTTCGAGCGCTTCACCGAGGACGGGCCCATGGCCCTGCTGCCGCTGCCGGAGAACCGCTGCGCCTTGGTCTGGACCCGGGCCGAGGCCGACGCCGAGCGTTTGCTGCGCCTGGGCGAGACGGCCTTTCGCGACGAGCTGCAGCAGGTCTTCGGCTATCGCCTCGGCGCCATTCGCCAGGTCGGTGCCCGCCACCTCTATCCCCTGGCGCTGACCGAGTCCCAGGAGCAGGTGCGCCCGCACCTGGTGGTGCTCGGCAATGCCGCCCACAGCCTGCATCCGATCGCCGGTCAGGGCTACAACCTGTCGCTGCGCGATACCCAGGCCCTGGCCGAGGCGCTGTTGGCCAGCTGTGCGCCGTTGGGCGATTTCGCCGTGCTGCAGGGCTACCTGCGGCGGCAGCGGGGCGATCAGCAGCTGACCCTGGGCTTCTCCGACCGGGTCACCCGGCTGTTCAGCAATGGCGAGCCGCTGCTCGCCGTCGGGCGCAATATCGGCCTGCTCGGCCTGGATCTGCTGCCGCCGGCCAAGCGCTGGTTCGCCCGCCAGGCCATGGGCCTGGGCACCCGCGCGCAGCCTTGAGTCGGCGCATGGACAAGGGTCGCTCGGCGCGCAAGGCGCGCTGGTTGCGCTGGGCGCTGAACCTCTATCCGCCCTACCTGGGCGCCGGTATCCGGGTGCGGCATATAGGTGCGGACTGGCGCCTGGTGCGGGTCAAGCTGGGCCTGAGCTGGTACAACCGCAATTACGTCGGCACCCAGTTCGGCGGCAGCCTCTACGCGATGACCGATCCCTTCTTCATGCTCATGCTGCTGGAGAATCTCGGCGCCGATTACATCGTCTGGGACAAGGCCGCCAGCATCGACTTCGTCGCCCCGGGGCGTGGCCCGGTGTACGCCGAGTTCCGCCTCGACGACGCCCTGCTGGCGGAGGTTCGCGCCCGTACCGCCGGTGGCGACAAATACTTGCCCGAGTTGCAGGTCGAGGTGCGCGATGGCGCCGGCGAGCTGGTGGCGCGGGTGCACAAGACCCTCTACGTGCGGCTCAAGCCCCGTGCGCGACAGGCTGATTAAGGAATGGACATGGATGCGGATCTGATCATCGTCGGCGCCGGTATGGTCGGCAGCGCCCTGGCGTTGGCCCTGCAGGATGCCGGTCTGGAGATTCTGCTGGTGGACGGCGGGACGCTCAGCGTCGCCCCCTTCGAGCGCAGCGCGGCCTTCGAGCCGCGGGTCAGCGCGCTCTCGGCGGCCAGCCAGCGGGTGCTCGAGCGCCTCGGCGTGTGGCCGGGCATCGTCGCCCGGCGCGCCAGCGCCTATGCCGAGATGCGCGTGTGGGATGGCGCCGGCACCGGGCAGATCCACTTCAGCGCCGCCAGCGTGCACGCCGAAGTGCTCGGTCACATAGTCGAGAACCGCGTGGTGCAGGATGCCCTGCTCGAGCGCCTGCACGACAGCGACATCGGCCTGCTGGCTGGGGCGCGCCTGGAGCGCCTGCGCCGCTCCGGCGACGGCTGGCTGCTGAACCTGGCCGATGGCCGCGAATTGCGCGCGCCGCTGCTGGTGGCCGCCGACGGCGCCCACTCGGCGGTGCGCCGTCTGGCCGGTTGCGCCACCCGCGAGTGGGATTACCTGCACCATGCCATCGTCACCAGCGTGCGCTGCGCCGAGCCGCACCAGGCCACGGCCTGGCAGCGTTTCACCGACGACGGCCCGCTGGCCTTCCTGCCGCTCGACTCCGGCGACGACCAGCACTGGTGCTCGATCGTCTGGTCGGTGCTGCCGAGCGAGGCCGAGCGCCTGATGGCCCTGGACGACGGCGCCTTCTGTCGTGAGCTGGGCCGCGCCTTCGAGCTGCGCCTGGGCGCGGTGCTGCATGCCGACAAGCGCCTGTGCATTCCGCTGCGCCAGCGCCACGCCAAGCGCTACGTGGAGGAGGGCTTGGCGCTGATCGGCGATGCCGCCCACAGCATTCATCCGTTGGCCGGGCAGGGGGTCAACCTCGGCTTCCTCGACGCCGCCGTGCTCGCCGAGGTGCTGGGGCATGCCCTGGGGCGCGGCGAGCGCCTGGCCGAGGAGCGGGTGCTGAGCCGCTACGAGCGCCGGCGCATGCCCCACAACCTGGCGATGATGGCGGCGATGGAGGGCTTCGAGCGATTGTTCCAGGCCGATCCGCTGCCGCTGCGCTGGCTGCGCAACGCCGGCCTCGACTGGGTCGATGGCCTGCCCGAGGCCAAGGCCCTGTTCGTTCGCCAGGCCCTCGGCCTGTCCGGCGACCTGCCCGAGCTGGCGCGCCCCTAGTGGCCTCGGCATGCCCCGGGGTGCCGTCTTCCGCTGGGCTGCCTGACGGCCGAATGTCGGGCTCGGTGATGGCGACCCGCGGTCGGCAGTGGCGAGACCGAGTTGAGAAACTAAATGGGATTCACTAGTATTCTTTGCCTCAATTCTCCTAAGCAGTAGAGGCAGGATCCATGCAAGCAAGCAAGCGTCTGTTCGCCGCTCTCACCCTCACCGCGCTGGCCGGTGCCGTGCAGGCCGCCGATGAGGTGGTGGTCTACTCCGCTCGTATCGACGAGCTGATCAAGCCGGTATTCGATGCCTATACCGCCAAGACCGGCGTGCCGGTGAAGTTCATCACCGACAAGGAGGCGCCGCTGCTGGCCCGCCTCAAGGCCGAGGGCGAGAACACCCCGGCCGACATGCTGATCACCGTGGACGCCGGCAACCTCTGGCAGGCCGAGCAGGAGGGCGTGCTCAAGCCGCTGCAGTCGGCGGTGATCGCGCAGAACATCCCCGCCCAGTACCGCTCCAGCACCGGCAGCTGGACCGGCCTGTCGCTGCGCGCGCGGACCGTCGTCTACTCCACCGAGCGGGTGCAGCCGAACGAGCTGACCAGTTACGAGGCCCTGGCCGACAAGAACTGGGAAGGCCGCCTGTGCCTGCGCACCAGCAAGAAGGTGTACAACCAGTCGCTGACCGCCACCCTGATCGAGACCCATGGCGCGGCCAAGACCGAGGAAATCGTCAAGGGCTGGGTGAACAACCTGGCCACCGACGTGTTCCCGGACGACACCGCGCTGATCCAGGCCATCGATGCCGGCCAGTGCGACGCGGGTATCGTCAACAGCTACTACTTCGCCCGCCTGCACAAGCAGAAGCCGGACCTCAAGGCCAAGCTGTTCTGGCCCAACCAGAATGACCGCGGCGTGCACGTCAACCTGTCCGGCGCCGGCGTGACCAAGCACGCGCCCCATGCCGAGGCCGCCCAGCAGCTGCTGGAGTGGATGACCGGCGACGAGGCCCAGGGCCTGTTCGGCGCGCTGAACCAGGAGTTCCCGGCCAACCCGAAGATCGCCCCGTCCGACGAGGTCGCCGCCTGGGGTAACTTCAAGGCCGACAGCATCCCGGTGGAAGTGGCCGGCAAGCGCCAGGCCGAAGCCACCATGCTGATGGATCGCGCCGGCTGGAACTGATGACGGCCGGCTAGGGGGGGGATGGCGCTTTTTACATCCACCGCCCTCGGGTGGAAACGCTTCGCGGCTTTCCACCCTACGGCCAACCGGCTTTATACTCCCGACGCCCCGGCCTGACCGGGGCGTCGTTTTTTCCGCTCCGAGGAATCCGCGTGGCCCACCCTGCCCAGCGTCGCTGGTATCCCATCGCCTTCGCCGTCGCCCTGCTGGTGCTGTTGCCGCTGAGCGTGCTGCTGCTGAGCTGGCATGAGGTGGACCGGCAGATCTGGGCGCACCTGTGGCAGACCCAGATGCTGCGCCTGCTCGGCAACACCCTGGTGCTGGTGCTCGGTGTCGGCGTCGGGGTGACCCTGCTCGGGGTCAGCCTGGCCTGGCTCACCAGCCTCTGCGAGTTTCCCGGCCGGCGCTGGCTGGACTGGGCGCTGATGTTGCCGTTCGCCATCCCCGCCTATGTCCTGGCCTTCGTCTTCGTCGGTCTGCTGGACTTCGCCGGGCCGCTGCAGAGCCTGCTGCGCGACTGGTTCGGCAGCGGCCTGCGCCTGCCGCGGGTGCGCTCCACCGGCGGGGTGATCATCGTCCTGGTGCTGGTGTTCTATCCCTACGTCTACCTGCTGGCGCGGGGCGCCTTCCTGGCCCAGGGCAAGGGCCTGATGGAGGCCGCGCGGGTGCTGGGCCTGAGCCCCTGGCGGGCGTTCTGGCGGGTGGCTCTGCCGGTGGCCCGGCCGGCCATCGGTGCCGGCCTGGCCCTGGCGATCATGGAGACCCTGGCCGACTTCGGCGCGGTCTCGGTGTTCAACTTCGACACCTTCACCACGGCGATCTACAAGACCTGGTACAGCTTCTACAGCCTGACCAGCGCCACCCAGCTGGCCAGCCTGCTGCTGCTGGGCGTGATGCTCGCGCTCTACGGCGAACGCCGGGCCCGCGGCGCGGTGCGGCCGAGCAACGAGCGTCCGCGGGGCAAGGCGCTGTACCACCTCAAGGGCGGCCAGGCGCTGGCCGCCAGTGCCTGGTGCGGGCTGGTGTTCGCCTGCGCCTTCGTCATCCCGGTGCTGCAGCTGCTGGTGTGGTTCTGGCAGCGCGGCCGCTTCGACCTGGACGAGCGTTACAGCGCGCTGATCCTGCACACTCTCTACCTGGGCGGGCTGGCCGCGCTGATCACCGTCGGCGTGGCCCTGCTGCTGGCGTTTTCCCGGCGCCTGGCGCCGACCCGGCCGATGCGCTCGCTGGTCGGCCTGGCCAATCTCGGCTATGCGCTGCCCGGCTCGGTGCTGGCGGTGGCGATCATGCTGGCGTTCAGCTACCTGGACCGCCATCTGGTGATCCCGCTGTCCGCCTGGCTGGGCGGGCCGGCCCAGCCGCTGCTGCTGGGCAGTCTCTCGGCACTGCTGCTGGCCTACCTGATCCGCTTCATGGCGGTGGCCTATGGTCCAGTGGAGAACAGCCTGGCGCGGATCCGCCCGTCGCTGCCGGAGGCCTCGCGCAGCCTCGGGGTCGGCGGTGCCGGGCTGTTCCTGCGGGTCTACCTGCCGTTGCTGGTGCCGGGGGTGTTGTCGGCGGCGCTGCTGGTGTTCGTTGATGTGCTCAAGGAGATGCCGGCGACCCTGCTGATGCGCCCCTTCGGCTGGGACACCCTGTCGGTGCGGGTGTTCGAGATGACCAGCGAAGGGGAGTGGGCGCGCGCCGCCCTGCCGGCCCTGACCCTGGTGCTGGTCGGCCTGCTGCCGGTGATTCTGCTGATTCGCCGCTCCGCCCGGCGTATCGGCTAGTCGGGCCGGGGCGCGGCGTGCCCGCGTAGTCCGCGCGGCGAGGCATTCGCCGCGTCAGCCGCGGCCATGAGGCCATCGGCCAAGATGACCCGCTCCGACCTTGCGGCTACAATGCGCGCCATTCGCCACGGGCCGTCATCCGGACCGGGTGCGCGACCCCCGTGCCAGTGCCCTGTTTCAGCAGGCTCAGCCGGGCTTCGGCACCTGCCCGCGGCTCTGCCAAGCCCGCAAGGAGACATCCATGGGACAGCGCACAGCTCTCTACGACCTGCACCTCGCCTTGGGGGCGAAGATGGTCGACTTCGGCGGCTGGGACATGCCGCTGCATTACGGCTCGCAAGTCGAGGAGCACCACCAGGTGCGCCGCGACTGCGGGGTCTTCGATGTCTCCCACATGTGCGTGGTGGACGTCGGCGGCGACCAGGCCAAGGCCTTCCTGCAGCACCTGCTGGCCAACGATGTGGCGCGCCTGCAAGCACCCGGCAAGGCCCTCTACAGCGCCATGCTCAACGAGCGGGGCGGGGTGGTCGACGACCTGATCGTCTACCTGACCGGCACCGTCGACTCCCGACCGAGCTACCGCCTGGTGGTCAACGCCGCCACCCGCGCCAAGGACCTGGCCTGGATGCGCCAGCAGAGCAGCGGCTTCGCCGTCGAGCTGCAGGAGCGCGGCGAACTGGCCGTGCTCGCCATCCAGGGCCCCCAGGCACGGGCCAAGACCGCCGAGCTGGTGACCCAGGCCCGTGCCGCGCTGATCCACGAACTGAAACCCTTCCAGGGCCTGCCCGAGGGCGACTGGTTCATCGCCCGCACCGGTTACACCGGCGAGGACGGGCTGGAGATCATGCTGCCGGCCGACCAGGCGATGGCCTTCTTCAACGACCTAGTCGGCGCCGGCATCTCGCCGATCGGCCTGGGCGCGCGCGACACCCTGCGCCTGGAGGCCGGGATGAACCTGTACGGCCAGGACATGGACGACGACGTCTCGCCGCTGGCCGCCAACATGGCCTGGACGGTGGCCTGGGAGCCGCAGGCGCGCCAGTTCGTCGGTCGCAGCGTGCTGCAGGCGCAGCGGGCGGCGGGCAGCCAGCCCAAGCTGGTCGGCCTGGTACTGGAGGAGCGCGGCGTACTGCGTGCCCATCAGATGGTGCGGGTCGAGGGCCTGGGCGAGGGCGAGATCACCAGCGGCAGCTTCTCGCCGACCCTGAACAAGTCCATCGCCCTGGCGCGGGTGCCGGCGGCCACCGCCGAGCGTGCCGAGGTGGAGATTCGCGGCAAGTGGTACCCGGTGCGGGTGGTCCAGCCGAGTTTCGTGCGCCATGGCAAGGCGCTGATCTAGGCGCCCGGTTTTCCGACGCAAGGCCGACGCCCTGGCGAGTGCCTGCTAAATTTTCCAGACGGCGCGGTCGCCGTCATGTCTGATGAGGAGCGAAACATGAGTACTATCCCCGCCGATCTGCGTTACGCCGCCAGCCACGAGTGGGCTCGTCTGGAGGCGGACGGCAGCGTTACCGTCGGTATCTCCGACCACGCCCAGGAGGCCCTGGGCGATGTGGTGTTCATCGAACTGCCGGACGTCGGCAAGACCCTGACCGCCGGCCAGGAAGCCGGGGTGGTGGAATCGGTCAAGGCCGCCTCCGACATCTACTCGCCGATCGGCGGCGAGGTGATCGCCATCAACGACGCCCTGGCCGACAGCCCCGAGAGCGTCAACGGCGACCCCTACGGCAGCTGGTTCTTCAAGCTCAAGCCGAGCGATGTCAGCGAGCTGGACAAGCTGCTCGACGCCGCCGGCTACCAGGCCAAGGCCGACGCGGACGCCTGATCCACCGGGCAGAACTCTGAGTTTTTCCTAAGCTGATAGAGCCTCGCATCGTCGAGGCTTTGTCTTTTTAGCAGAGTGATGGCCATGTCCCAGACCCCCCGCCTTTCCCAGTTGCAGCAGCCCGACGCCTTCCTGCGTCGCCATCTAGGGCCGGACGAGACCGAGCAACAGGCCATGCTGGCCGCCCTCGGGCTGCCCAGTCGCGCGGCGCTGATCGAGCAGACGGTGCCGCCGGCGATCCGCCTGAAGCGCCCGCTGGAACTGCCGGCGGCCCTGGACGAGCAGGCCGCCCTGGCCAAGCTGTGGGGCTATGCCGAGCAGAACCAGGTCTGGACCAGCCTGATCGGCATGGGCTACCACGGCACCCTCACCCCCACGGTGATCCTGCGCAACCTGCTGGAAAACCCCGGCTGGTACACCGCCTACACGCCCTACCAGCCGGAGATCGCCCAGGGGCGCCTGGAGGCGCTGCTGAACTTCCAACAGCTGACCATCGACCTGACCGGCCTGGAGCTGGCCAGCGCCTCGCTGCTCGACGAGGCCACCGCCGCCGCCGAAGCCATGGCCCTGGCCAAGCGCGTGGCCAAGAGCAAGAGCAACCTGTTCTTCGTCGACCAGAACTGTCACCCGCAGAGCATCTCGGTGGTGCGCACCCGCGCCGAGGCCTTCGGTTTCGACCTGGTCGTCGATGCGCCGGACAGGCTCGGCGAGCAGCCGGTGTTCGGCGCATTGCTGCAGTACCCCGATAGCCACGGCGAGATCCGCGACCTGCGCCCGCTGATCGAGCGGTTGCATGCCCAGGATGCCCTGGCCTGCGTGGCCTGCGACCCGCTCAGCCTGCTGCTGTTGACCCCGCCGGGCGAACTGGGCGCCGACGTGGCGTTCGGCTCGGCCCAGCGTTTCGGCGTGCCCATGGGCTACGGCGGCCCCCATGCGGCCTTCTTCGCCACCCGCGATGCCTTCAAGCGGGCCCTGCCGGGGCGGATCATCGGCGTGTCCAAGGACAGCCGCGGCAACCTGGCCCTGCGCATGGCGCTGCAGACCCGCGAGCAGCACATCCGCCGCGAGAAGGCCAACTCCAACATCTGCACCGCCCAGGTGCTGCTGGCCAACATCGCCAGCTGCTACGCGGTCTACCACGGTCCCGAGGGCCTCAAGCGCATCGCCCAGCGGGTGCACCGGCTGACCGCCGTGCTCGCCGCCGGCCTGGCGCAGCACGGCATCGCCCGCGACAACCGGCACTTCTTCGACACCCTGACCCTGGACGTCGGCGGCAGCCAGGCGGCGATCATCGAGTCGGCCCGGGCGGCGCGCATCAACCTGCGCATCCTCGGCCGCGGCAAGCTCGGCGTCAGCCTCGACGAGACCTGCGACGAGCAGACGGTCATGCAGCTGTTCGCCATCTTCCTCGGCGCCGACCACGGGCTGGAGGTGGACGTGCTGGATGCCGGCGAGATCGACGACGGCATCCCCGCCGCCCTGGCCCGTCGCAGCGGCTACCTGAGCCACCCGGTGTTCAATGCCCACCACAGCGAGACCGAGATGCTGCGCTACCTCAAGCAGCTGGAGAGCAAGGACCTGGCCCTGAACCAGGCGATGATCCCGCTCGGCTCCTGCACCATGAAGCTCAACGCCACCAGCGAGATGATCCCCATCACCTGGCCGCAGTTCGCCGACCTGCACCCCTTCGCGCCCCAGGACCAGGCCCAGGGCTACCGTTTGATGATCGACGAGCTGGAGGCCTGGTTGTGCGCCATCACCGGCTTCGACGCCATCAGCATGCAGCCCAACTCCGGCGCCCAGGGCGAGTACGCCGGGCTGCTGGCGATCAGGCGCTACCACGAGAGCCGCGGCGACAGCCAGCGCAACATCTGCCTGATCCCGGCCTCGGCCCACGGCACCAACCCGGCCTCGGCGCAGATGGCCAGCATGCGGGTGGTCATCGTCGAGTGCGACGACGCGGGCAACGTCGACCTCGACGATCTCAAGCGCAAGGCGGCCGAGGCCGGCGAGCAGCTGGCCTGCCTGATGGCCACCTACCCCTCGACCCACGGCGTGTACGAGGAGGGTATCCGCGAGATCTGCCAGGTGATCCACGCCCAGGGCGGCCAGGTGTACATGGACGGCGCCAACATGAACGCCCAGGTCGGCCTGACCCGCCCGGCCGATATCGGCGCCGACGTCTCGCATTTGAACCTGCACAAGACCTTCTGCATTCCCCACGGCGGCGGCGGTCCCGGCATGGGGCCGATCGGCGTGCGCGCGCACCTGGCCCCCTTCGTGCCCAATCATCCGGTGGTCGAGCTCGAGGGCCCGGACCCGCAGAACGGCGCGGTCAGCGCGGCGCCCTGGGGCAGCGCCAGCATCCTGCCGATCAGCTGGATGTACATCGCCATGATGGGCCCGCAGCTGGCGGACGCCACCGAGGTGGCGATCCTCAGCGCCAACTACCTGGCCAACCAGCTGGGCGGCGCCTTCCCGGTGCTCTACAGCGGGCGCAACGGCCGGGTGGCCCACGAGTGCATCCTCGATCTGCGCCCGCTCAAGGCGCAGACCGGGATCAGCGAGGAGGATGTGGCCAAGCGCCTGATGGACTACGGCTTCCATGCGCCGACCATGTCCTTCCCGGTGCCCGGCACCCTGATGGTCGAGCCGACCGAGAGCGAGAACAAGCACGAGCTGGACCGCTTCATCGAGGCCATGCTGAGCATCCGCGCGGAGATCGCCAAGGTGCAGAGCGGCGAGTGGCCGGCCGAGGACAACCCGCTCAAGCAGGCGCCGCATACCCTGGCGGACCTGCTCGGTCCCTGGCAGCGGCCCTACGGCATCGAGGAGGCGGTGACGCCGACCGCGCACTGCCGGGCATACAAGTACTGGCCGACGGTCAACCGGGTGGACAACGTCTACGGCGACCGCAACCTGTTCTGTGCCTGCGTGCCGCTGGACGCTTATCGGGAGTGAGGATGCTCGAGCGCATGCGGCCACCGGTGGGCGGCCGCATGCATCGTACCGCGACTAGTGCGGCTCGGCGGCGAGTATGGCGCCGGCCAGTTCCAGGTCGCTGGCCTGCAGCTCGGGGTGCTCGCGGCGCAGCTGCTGCAGCGCCGCCTCCAGGTAGGGGCCGCGGATCTGCCCGGCGCTGGCGATGAAGCTGCTGGCGTCGTCCTGGGCCGGAACTATGAGCTTCTTGTCCTTGAAGGTCAGGTAGGTCGAGGCGGTCGTCGCCCCGGACGACAGCACGTCGCGCCAGAAGCTGTCGGCGAAGGCCGGCGCGGCGGCGAGGGACAGGGCGGCGAGCAGGGGCAGGCTGAGACGGCGCATGGAGGTGACTCCCGAGCGGTGGTGATATTCCTCAGAGTCGCCGGCAGCCTGCGGGTTCCGGCGGGTCGACCGAAGGCACCGTCGCCTCGGCTGTGCCGCGGCCCCTATGCCGCCGCCTCGACCCTGAGCAGCACGCCGTCCTGGCCGACCACCCGGACCCGGCTGCCCGTCGGCAGGTCCGGCCCGCTGACCAGCCACAGCGTGTCGCCGGCCTTGATCTTGCCGCGTCCGCCGCTGATCGCCTCATGCAAGGGGAACTCGCGGCCGAGCAGTTCGCTGCCGCGGGCATTCAGCCCGGGCTGGTCTGAGGGCTTGGCCGCGCTGCGCTGGCGGCGCCACCAGAGCACCGCGGTGAGCACCGAAAACAGGCCGAACAGGAGGAACTGCAGGGCCCAGGGCAGTTCCGGGAACAGGTAGGTCAGCACGCCGACGCCGGCGGCGGCCAGGCCGATCCACAGCAGGTAGCCGCCGGCGCCGAACACCTCGAGGATCAGCAGCAGGGTGCCGACGGCCAGCCAGTCCCAGAACGCCAGGTGTTGCAGGTAGTCCCACATGGCTCAGCCCTTCTGCTCGCCCGGGGCCGCCCCGGCATGGGCCGCCCCGGCGAAGGTGGCCCGGACTATCTCGCCGATGCCGCCCACCGCGCCTATCACCTGGCTGGCCTCCAGCGGCATCAGGATCACCTTGCTGTTGTGGGCGCTGGCCAGCTGGCCCAGGGCGTCGACGTACTTCTGCGCGACGAAGTAGTTCACCGCCTGCACGTTGCCGCTGGCGATGGCTTCGGACACCACCCGGGTCGCCTCGGCCTCGGCGGTGGCGGCGCGCTCGCGGGCCTCGGCCTCGAGGAAGGCGGCCTGGCGCTCGCCCTCGGCTTCGAGGATCTGCGCCTGCTTCTTGCCCTCGGCGGTGAGGATCTCGGCCTGGCGGCGACCCTCGGCCTCGAGGATCTGCGCGCGCTTGAGGCGCTCGGCCTTCATCTGGCTGGCCATGGCCTCGACCAGGTCGGTGGGCGGGGTGATGTCCTTGATCTCGATGCGGGTGATCTTGATGCCCCAGGGGGCGGTGGCCTCGTCCACGGTCTTGAGCAGGCGCTCGTTGATCGCGTCGCGCTGGCTGAGCATGGCGTCCAGCTCCAGGGAGCCGAGTACGGTGCGGATGTTGGTCATCACCAGGTTGCGGATGGCGTGTTCGAGGTTGTTCACCTCGTAGGCGGCCTGGGCCGCGTTGATCACCTGGAAGAAGCACACCGCATCGATCTGCACGATGGCGTTGTCGGCGCTGATGACTTCCTGCGGCGGGATGTCCAGCACGGTTTCCATGACGCTGAGCTTGCGGCCGATGCGGTCCATCACCGGCACTATGATGTTCAGTCCTGGCTTGAGCGTGTTGGTGTAGCGGCCGAAGCGCTCCACCGTCCATTGCGAGCCCTGGGGCACCACCTTGAAACCCATGAAAACCACGGCCACGGCGAGGCCGACGAAGAGAAAGATGACGCTGCCGATTTCCATGGAACCGAACTCCTTGTGCGTGCTGTGCGGACCGGGCGCGATTGTATGCCTATAGTCGCTGCCGTGCCGAAGTGCCACCTCAGCCTGTGAATCAGTGCCCAGCCTGGTCCAGCGCGGCGAGCAGGGCGGCGTCCCGGGCATAGAAATCGTTGCGCAGAATCAACGCGCCGTCGGCGGCCACCTGGGCGGTCCAGTAGGCCATGACGATCGGCAGGCGCCGGGTGATCGGATAGTTCTGGGTGCGCCGGCTGGCCAGGCGTCGGAGAATCTCCGGCAGCTTGTCCTCGCGCAGGATGGTCGGCGGCACGCTCCAAGTCGGGTTGAGGGGCAGGCGGCTGACCAGCGGCTTGAGCTGCGGAGTCTGCCGATCCGGGCGGCCGACCACGGTGCGGCCCTGCCAGAGCAGTTGGTGATCGCGGTAATAGCTCAGCAGGCCGCCGGCGATGTCCACCAGCAGGGTCTCCGCCTCGATGTCGCCGGCCAGCCAGCGCCAGCGTTCCAGATTGACCCGTAGCTGGTCGAGGCGTTCGGCGGCGCTGGTGTTCAGGGCGTGCAGGGTCGCGGGGCCGACCAGGCCGTCGGTCTGCAGGCCGTGCCGGCTCTGGAAGCGTTGCACCGCGTCTAGCAAGGCGGGGTCGTAGCGATCCCCCTCGGCCCCGGGGCGTGCGTCCAGGTAGCCACCGGCGACCAGCCGAGTCGCCAGCTGCGCCACCCGCGCATCGCGCATGCCGGGGCGCAGCAGGCGCCCGGGGGCGATGGGGGCCATTCGGCCGGGGGCTGGCGGCGACGCTCGGCGTAGGCGCGTCGCAGCGCCTGGTATTGGGGAAGAGCGGGGCGGGCCCCGTTGAATGCCTGCGCCGGCTCATCCAGGCCGCGCCAGGCCAGCTCCAGCAGGTCGGGGCGGGGGATCGGAGAGAGGCTGTCCGGCGCGCGCCAGAACGGCTCGATCGACGCCTGCGGCAGGCGTCCGTAGGCCAGGTGCTGCAGTGCCTGCAGGTAGCTGCGGCTGGCCAGCAGGTCGGCGCAGGCGCGCTGCTGGGCGGATGGCCTGAGTGCTCCGGCGGGGGCGGCGAGTGGGTAATCGGCCGGGTCCAGGCCGTCGTCGCGCAGTTGCGCCAGCTCGTTCAGCAGGGCCGTCCGTCGGCCGGGTTGCTGCCAGAGGGGGGCGAAGCCGTGCCGGGCATAGAGGCGCTGGAGCAAACCGCGGGGCTGCAGCTCGCCGGCCGCGATCCCTGGGGCGCAGGCCTCCGGGCGTTGTGCGAAGGTCAGGCGAATGGCGTCGTCCGATCGTTCGTCGGTGCCCTGGGCGAGGGCCGCAGAGGCCAGCAGACAGCCGGTGACGAGCCCATGTGCGGATTTTTTCTACACTTATCGACTCCAGCCCATGGTTCGCTAGCCCGTCTAGTCGAACAGGCTTTTAGCCAATCCGCAAACCATGGCCGCAGCCGATTGGAGCCCGATACCCTAGGGACCAGGAGCAAGGCTTCGATGGGGGGAGTGTGACCAGACCGCTTCGACGCCTGTGCCTGCAGGCTGTGCTTTCCTACCTGCTGGCATCGCCTCTGCAGGCCAGTACGCCGACGGCGGATTTGGCCGACAGCCTGGCGCGGGTCGCCCCCGGGCTGGACCGCCAGGTGCTGCGCCATGCCGTGGCGGCGATGCAGTGCGCGGTCAACCATGGCGCCGACCAGGCCCAGCGCCTGGCGGTGATCGACTATTCGCAGCCGTCCACGGTGCGGCGCCTGTGGATATTCGACCTGCAGCGCAAGCAGCTGGTGCTGCGCGACCTGGTCGCCCACGGGCGCCTGTCCGGGGAGAATCACGCCAACCGCTTCTCCAATGTGGTCGGCAGCTTCCAGTCGAGCCTGGGGCTGTTTCGTGCGGCCGAGAGCTATCGCGGCAAGCATGGCTACTCGTTGCGCCTGGACGGCCTGGAGCCGGGGGTCAACGATCGCGCCCGCGAGCGGGCCATCGTCATCCACGGCGCCGAGTATGTCGATCCGCGCCTGGCCGACAGCCAGGGGCGCATCGGGCGCAGCCTCGGCTGTCCCGCAGTGCGCCCAGAGGTCGCGCGCCTGGTGGTGGACCAGCTCAAGGAAGGGCAGTTCGTCTTCGCCTGGTACCCCGATCGGCGCTGGCTGCAGAGCTCCGCCTACCTCAACTGTCAGCCGCAGCAGGTGGCGGCCGTCCTCGGCCGTTGAGCCCGCCCTGAGGGCGGGCGCTATTTCTGCTCGCTCTGCGGCGTGACCCGCAGCACTTCCTCGATGGTGGTCTGGCCGGCGGCGACCTTCTGCGCCCCGGATAGCCGCAGGCTGCGCATGCCTTCCTTGAAGGCCTGGCGACGCAGGGCGATGAGGTCGGTGTCGGCGGTGATCAGCGGCTTGATCGAATCGCCCAGGAGCATGATCTCGTAGACCCCGGCGCGCCCGCGGTAGCCGGTGTCGCGGCATTCCAGGCAGCCCACGGCCTTGTGCGCGCCGCCCGGCAGCGGCGCGTTCCACGGCTTGGTCAGGCTGTGCCAATCGTTCTCGTCCAGGGTCTGCGGGGCCTTGCAGTGCGGGCACAGGGTGCGCACCAGGCGCTGGGCCATGACCCCGAGCAGGGTGGCCTTGAGCAGGTAGTGCGGCACGCCCAGCTCCAGCAGGCGGGTGATGGCGCTGGGGGCGTCGTTGGTGTGCAGGGTGGACAGCACCAGGTGGCCGGTCAGTGCCGCCTGGATGGCCATCTCGGCGGTCTCCAGGTCGCGGATCTCGCCGACCATGATGATGTCCGGGTCCTGGCGCATCAGCGCGCGCACGCCGCTGGCGAAGGTCAGGTCGATGTTGTGCTGCACCTGCATCTGGTTGAAGGCGCCTTCGATCATCTCGATCGGGTCTTCGATGGTGCAGACGTTGACCTCGTCGGTGGCCAGCTGCTTGAGCGTGGTGTACAGCGTGGTGGTCTTGCCCGAGCCGGTCGGCCCGGTGACCAGGATGATGCCGTTGGGCTGGCGGGTCATGCTTTCCCAGCGCTTCAGATCGTCGGCGGAGAAACCCAACTGGTCGAAGCCCTTGAGCAGCACCTCGGGGTCGAAGATACGCATCACCATCTTCTCGCCGAAGGCGGTCGGCAGGGTCGACAGGCGCAGCTCCACCTCGCCGCCGTCCGGGGTCTTGGTCTTGACCCGGCCGTCCTGGGGCTTGCGCTTTTCGGCGACGTTCATCCGCCCCAGGCTCTTCAGGCGGCTGACCATCGCCATGGTCACCTGGGGCGGGAACTGGTAGACGTTGTGCAGCACGCCGTCGATGCGAAAACGCACCGTGCCCTGCTCGCGGCGCGGCTCGATATGGATATCGCTGGCGCGCTGCTGGAAGGCGTACTGGAACAGCCAGTCGACGATATTGACGATGTGCGCGTCGTTGGCGTCCGGTTCCTGGTCCTGGGCGCCGAGGTTGAGCAGCTGTTCGAAGTTGCCGATGCCACTGACCTTCTGGTCCACCGCGGTGGCGCCGCTGACCGACTTGGCCAGGCGATAGAATTCCACGGTGAAGCGCTGGATGTCCGCCGGGTTGGCCACCACCCGCTTGATCGGACGCTTGAGCACGTGGGTCAGGTTGGCTTCCCAGCTGTGCACCAGGGGCTGGGCGCTGGCGATGGTGACCTGTTCGCTGTCCACCGCCACGGCGAGGATCTTGTGGCGTTGGGCGAAGGCGTAGGACATCAGCGGGGTAACGGCGGCGACATCGATCTTCAGCGGATCGATGCGCAGGTAGGGTTGGCCGGCGAACTCCGCCAGCCAGGCGGTGAGGCCCTCCAGCTCGAGCTTCTTGCCCGGGCGCCCGAGGTCGTCCAGCTGCTGCGCGGCGAGGAACTCCAGGGGGTGCTGCTGGTTGTTCACCGCGCTGCGGCGGATCGCCAGGCATTGTTCGGCGCTGTCCTGATCGAGCCGCCCCTGGGCGACCAGTTCGCGCAACAGGTCGTTGAGTTCGAGCACCCGGTCTTGGGTGGTGGTGGCAAAGGCGGACATGCGGGCTCCTCGGTGGCGCGGCCTGGGGTCAAGCATAGCCAGGGGCGCGTGCGTCTTCCGTGGCTGGCGCTAGGATGCCCGAAAACCCGGGCTGGGGCGAAGCGCTGCGACGTGACCCATTACCCAGTGCGAGCCGCGCCCGGCGCCAGGCTGTGATCCAGGTGCCGCCAGTCGACCTGCCAGACGCAGACCAGGCCGCGCAGCTTGTGCGCCAGCACCTTGGCGCGGTGCAGCGACAGGCCCGGCAGCCGTAGCTGAACATGCAGGTCGCCGTCCTGCTGCTGTACCTGCAGATGCTGGGGCAGCAGCTGCAACTGGGCGAACAGACCGAGCAGGCGGCACAGCACGTCGGCGTCGGCCTCGGTGCGCAGCCGGTATTCGATGCTGTGCGCGGGGCGCTCCTGCCAGGGATCGTGGCGGCTGCACGGGGTGGGGAAGGGCGTGGCGTCGGGCATGGCGGTATCTCGGGGCGACTTTTTTCCAGTTTCGTCCTTTCGGGGGCAAAAGTTCTGCCTGGTTTTCTGTCATCCAGGCAGGTTTGTGGATAGTCTTGCCGGGTATTATCGATATCGAGGATATTTTATGTCCGTTGCCCTGGATGCCTACGATCAGCGCATTCTCGCCCTGCTGCAGGAGGATGCCGGGCTCTCCACCGCCGAGATCGCCGAACGCGTCGGGCTGTCGCAATCGCCCTGCTGGCGGCGCATTCAACGGCTCAAGGAGGAAGGGGTGATCCGCCGCCAGGTGACCCTGCTCGAACGCAAGAAGGTCGGCCTCAACGCCCAGGTGTTCGCCCAGATCAAGCTCAACGCCCACGGCCGCTCCAACCTCACCGAGTTCGCCGCGGCCATGGGCGAGTTTCCCGAGGTGCTGGAGTGTCACGTGCTGATGGGCTCGATGGACTTCATGCTGCGCATCGTCACCCGCGATATCGAGGCCTACGAGCGCTTTTTCTTCGAGAAGCTGTCGCTGCTGCCGGGGATCCAGGAGGTCAACTCCATCGTCGCCCTGTCGGAGATCAAGTCCACCACCAGCCTGCCCCTGGGCTAGGGCCAGGGCGGTGCCCCCCCTTTGCGAGAGGGCGCCGGCTGGCGTCTGGGGTCAGCCCGCGGGGGGCTACCTGACCAGCGTTTTCCAGGCCTTCAGGCTTTGCAGGATCTGCGCCTGGCTGGCGCGCAGCTGGCGCTGCTCCTCGTCCAGCGGCTGCCGGGCCAGCAGGTGGAGTTTGTTCAACTCGCCGTACAGGCGGTCGACCTCCGCCACCTCCAGTACGGCCCTGGCCGGACGCAGCCAGGCCAGCAGGCGCTCGATGCGCGGCAACTGTTCGCCGAGGTCCTCCGGCTGCTGCTGGTAGCGCTTGAGCTGCAGGGCGGCGCCTTCCTCGGCGATCAGGGTCGGCAGCCAGTTGCCCAGGGGCGCCGCGCCCTGGCGGTTGCCGCGGTTGTTGCGCTCGGCGGTCCAGCTGCGGGCCAACAGCCAGCGCGAGGCATGCAGGGAGAACTGGCCCCAGCGGGTGTTGTCGAGTTCGGCGGCAAACAGCGCCGGCGCGATCTGCCGCACGGCCTCGTCCTGCTGGCCGGCCAGCAGGCGCGGGCGCCAGTCCTGCAGCAGGTCATCCAGGCGCTGGCGCAGGTCGCTGCTGCTGGCCCGTGGTGCGGCCTGGCCGAGGCTGCCGAGCAGCGCACGCAGGTCGATCAGCTGCTCCAGCCAGTCGCCGAGCAGGCGCCAGTGGCCGTTGAAGCGGTACTGCTCGGCCAGGCGCTGGCTGCTGCCCAGCAGGTGCCAGGCCTGGGCGGCGAAGGCGTCGTCCAGTGACACTTCGGCGCCCAGTTGCGGCGCGGGCAGGTTGAGGGCATAGCTGCCGGCATCGAACAGCCGGTAGCCGCGCTCGGCCTTGCTGATGTCGCAGGGCATCAACGGCAGGTCGGCGGCCAGCTCGCTGGCCAGCTCCAGCAGGGCGGCGGGTTCGCCCTGACGCAGTTCCAGCTCCAGTTCGCAGATTTCCTCCTGCTGGTCGCCGGCGACGACCTGCCCCAGGTCCAGGGCGGCCTCGATCACCACCCTGGCCTTGCCGCGGCCCCAGGCGATCTCCGCGCGCTGGCGGACGAAGTCGGTGGTGAACAAAGGCTTGAGCTGCTTCTTGTCCAGCTCGGCCAGGCTCGCCGGCCAGCAGCTGTCGTCGAGCTTCTTCGCATCCAGCTTGGCCTTGCTCAGGTACCAGTCCCATTCGTTGCGTTCGGACAGGCCGGCGACGCTCTGGCCACGGGTCTTCAGGGTCTGGATGAACTGCTCGCCGTCGCGGCGCAGGCGCAGGGCGACCTTGGCCTGGGCCAGGTCGCGCTCGGGGGTGTCGAAATACTGGTTGAACAGCTCGCGCCGTTCCCAGCCGCTCTTGTTGCGCTTCTTCAGCAGCGGGTGATCGCGCAGGGCGGCCAGGGTGTCGCGGCTGGCCCGCAGTTTGATTTCGGTTTCTTTGACCATGGTGGAGAACTTAAGCGCCTACTATGAAAAAGTGACAGTGCGATGACCTGTGATGGCGAGCACAGAGAACGATCCGTATACTTGCCGCCTTCTAAAAACCGGGGCTCACCCTATGCCTATGAATCCCTTTGTCAGCCTGTTCGGCCGCTCACCCATCGGACCGATGCAGCAGCACATAGCCAAAGCCCACGAGTGCGCGGCGAATCTTGTGCCCTTTTTCGAGGCCGTGATGGCCGAAGACTGGACCAGGGTGGAGCAGGTGCAGCAAGACATGGCGCGCCTGGAACACGAAGCGGACAAGCTCAAGAAAAGCGTACGGCTGCACCTGCCCAAGAGCCTGTTCCTGCCGGTGCCGCGCTCGGATCTGCTCGAGCTGCTCAGTGTACAGGACAAAGTCGCCAACCGTGCCAAGGACATCGCCGGACTGATGCTCGGCCGCGAGATGGCGATTCCCCAGGCGCTGCAACCGATCATGCGCCGCTACGTGCAGCGCAGCGTGGACGCCAGCGCCCAGGCGCTCAAGGCCATGAACGAGCTGGACGAGTTGCTGGAAACCGGTTTCGCCGGCCGCGAGGCGGTGCTGGTGGAGACCCTGATCGAGGAACTGGGCGTCATCGAGCAGGACACCGACAGCCTGCAGATCGACGTGCGCCGCCAGCTGTTCAAACTGGAGAAGGAACTTCCGCCGGTCGATGTGATGTTTCTCTATCAGATCATCGACTGGATCGGCGACGTAGCCGACCGCGCCCAACGAGTGGGCAACCGACTGGAACAACTGCTGGCGCGCTGAGCGCCAGTGTCCTTTCTGGGATCAACGGAATCTAACTTATGTCTCTGATTGCGGACTACGGCCTCGTACTCCTGTTGCTGGCCTGCCTGTTCGGCTTCTTCATGGCCTGGGGCGTGGGCGCCAACGACGTGGCCAACGCCATGGGCACCTCGGTCGGCTCCCGTGCGCTGACCATCAAGCAGGCGATCCTGATCGCCATGGTCTTCGAGTTCTGCGGCGCCTACCTGGCCGGCGGCCAGGTCACCGAAACCATCAAGAGCGGCATAGTCGATGCCTCGGTGATCAGCCCCGAGCTGATGGTGCTGGGCATGATGTCGGCGCTGCTGGCGGCCGGCACCTGGCTGCTGGTAGCCTCGACCCGCGGCTGGCCGGTGTCCACCACCCACTCCATCGTCGGCGCGGTGATCGGCTTCGCCGCCTTCGGCGTGTCCATGGACGCGGTGCACTGGAGCAAGGTCGGCCCGATCGTCGCCAGCTGGGTGGTCTCCCCGGTGCTCTCCGGCGTGGTGGCCTTCGGCGTGTTCGTCAGCGTGCAGAAGCTGATCATCGACACCGATAAGCCCTTCCTCAACGCCAAGCGCTATGTGCCGCTGTACATGTTCCTCACCGGTTTCATGGTCACCATCATGACCGTGACCAAGGGCCTCAAGCATGTCGGCCTGCACCTGTCCAATACCGAAGGCTTCTTCCTGGCTGCCGGCGTCGGGGTGCTGGTGATGCTGCTCGGCATCGCCCTGCTCAGCCGCATCAAGGTCGACGTCGAGGCCGACAAGGCCTTCCACTTCGCCAGCGTGGAGAAGGTCTTCGCCGTGCTGATGATCTTCACCGCCTGCGCCATGGCCTTCGCCCACGGCTCCAACGACGTGGCCAACGCCGTCGGCCCGCTGGCGGCCATCGTCGGGGTGATCCAGTCCGGCGGCGAGGCGATCGGCGCCAAGGCGGCGCTGCCCAGCTGGGTGCTGCTGCTCGGCGCCGTCGGCATCGTCGTCGGCCTGGCCACCTACGGCTACAAGGTGATCGCCACCATCGGCAAGGAAATCACCGAGCTGACCCCGAGCCGTGGTTTCGCCGCCGAGCTGGCCACCGCCACCACGGTGGTCGGCGCCTCGGCCGTCGGCCTGCCGGTCTCCACCACCCACACCCTGGTCGGCGCGGTGCTGGGCGTGGGCATCGCCCGCGGCATCGGTGCGCTGAACCTGGGGGTGATCGGCAAGATCTTCATGTCCTGGATCATCACCCTGCCGGTCGGTGCGGTGCTGGCGATCCTGTTCTTCACCGTCCTGCGCGCCGTCTTCGGCGGCGTCTGAAGCGCTTCGGCGGTTTCATCCGGACAGGCGATGGTCCTATGATGGGGCCATCGCCCGTGGAGACCGCCGATGACCCTGCCTTCGTTCAAAGAGCAATTCGCCGCGCTGATCGCCGCGCCGTCGGTGAGCTGCACCCAGGCGCAGTGGGACCAGTCCAATCGCCCGGTGATCGAGTTGCTGTCCAGCTGGCTCGGCGACCTCGGCTTCGCCTGCGAAGTGCAGGAAATTTCCCCGGGCAAGTTCAACCTGCTGGCCAGCTACGGCAGTGGCCCAGGCGGCCTGGTGCTGGCCGGGCACAGCGACACCGTGCCCTTCGACGCCGAGCTGTGGCAGAGCGACCCGCTCAAGTTGACCGAGGTGGATGGCCGATGGGTCGGCCTCGGCAGCTGCGACATGAAGGGCTTCTTCGCCCTGGTCATCGAGGCGGTCCAGCCCCTGCTGACCCAGCGCTTCCGCCAGCCGCTGCTGATCCTCGCCACCTGCGACGAGGAAAGCTCGATGTCCGGTGCCCGCGCCCTGGCCGAGGCCGGGCGGCCGCTGGGACGCGCCGCGGTGATCGGCGAGCCGACCGGTCTCAAGCCGATCCGCCTGCACAAGGGCATCATGATGGAGCGCATCGACATTCTCGGGCAGAGCGGCCACTCCTCCGACCCGAGCCTGGGCCATAGCGCCCTGGAGGCGATGCAGGCGGTGATGGGCGAGCTGCTGCAGCTGCGCCAGGAATGGCAACGCCAGTACCGCAACCCGCAGTTCAGCGTGCCGCAGCCGACCCTCAACCTCGGTTGCATCCATGGCGGCGACAACCCCAACCGCATCTGCGGCCAGTGCTCCCTGGAGTTCGACCTGCGGCCGCTGCCGGGCATGCAGCCGGAAGCCCTGCGCGCGGCGATCCGCCAGAAACTGCAGCCGCTGGCCGAGCAGTACCAGGTGAAGATCGACTTCGCCCCCTTGTTCCCCTGCGTGGCCCCCTTCGAGCAGGACGCCGACGCCGAGCTGGTGCGCCTGGCCGAGCGCTTGACCGGGCATCCGGCGACGGCGGTGGCATTCGCCACCGAAGCCCCCTATCTTCAGCAGCTCGGCTGCCAGACCCTGGTGCTCGGCCCCGGGGATATCGACTGCGCGCACCAGCCCAACGAATACCTGGACATGTCACGCATCGAGCCCAGCGTGCGTCTGCTCCGTGAACTGATTCAACACTACTGCCTGAACCCGGCCCCATGAGGCGGGAACGACCCTTGCCAGCGGAAGGAGAGAACGCGTGATGCTGCCCCCACTGCGACGATAAAGCGGATGCCGCTGGCTGCTTCACCGGGCGCTGCCGCGCCCATTCATGCGTTCCCGAACAACGGCTTACAGGTTTGCTTTGCAATGCACGACTACGTCAACTGGCTCCGCCACGCTTCGCCCTATATCAACGCCCATCGCGACTGCACCTTCGTGGTGATGCTGCCGGGCGAGGGCGTCGCCCACCCGAACTTCGGCAATATCGTCCACGACCTGGTGCTGCTGCACAGCCTCGGCGTGCGCCTAGTGCTGGTGCACGGCTCGCGCCCGCAGATCGAGGCGCGTCTGAGCGCCCGCGGCCTGACCCCGCACTTTCACCGCGACCTGCGGGTGACCGACGGGGCCACCCTGGAGTGCGTGATCGACGCGGTGGGCCAGTTGCGCATCGCCATCGAGGCGCGCCTGTCCATGGACATGGCCGCCTCGCCCATGCACGGCGCCCGTCTGCGGGTGGCCAGCGGCAACTTCGTCACCGCCCGGCCCATCGGCGTGGTCGACGGCATCGACTATCACCACACCGGCGAGGTGCGCCGCATCGACCGTAAGGGCATCGGCCGCCTGCTCGACGAACGCAGCATCGTGCTGCTGTCGTCGCTCGGCTACTCGCCCACCGGGGAGATCTTCAACGTGGCCTGCGAGGACGTCGCCACCCGCGCGGCCATCGACCTGGGCGCCGACAAGCTGCTGCTGTTCAGCCCCGAGCGCGGCCTGCTCGACGAACAGGGCAAGCTGGTGCGCGAACTGCGCCCGCAGCAGGTGCCGGCCTACCTGGCGCGCCTGGGCAACAGCTACCAGGCCGAACTGCTCGACGCCGCCGCCCAGGCCTGCCGCGGCGGGGTCAAGCGTGCACATATCGTCGGCTACGCCGACGACGGCTCGCTGCTCACCGAGCTGTTCACCCGCGACGGCGGCGGCACCCTGGTCGACCAGGAGCAGTTCGAGTCGTTGCGCGAGGCGACCATCGAGGACGTCGGCGGGCTGATCGAGCTGATCAGCCCGCTGGAGGAGCAGGGCATCCTGGTGCGCCGCTCGCGCGAGGTGCTAGAGCGCGAGATCGAGCAGTTCAGCATCGTCGAGCGCGACGGCCTGATCATCGCCTGCGCCGCCCTCTACCAGATCGCCGACTCGGACTTCGGCGAACTGGCCTGCCTGGCCGTCAACCCGGCCTACCGCCACGGCGGCCGCGGCGACGAGTTGCTCGAGCGCATCGAGGAGCGGGCCCGCGCCCAGGGCATCAAGACCCTGTTCGTGCTCACCACCCGCACCGCCCACTGGTTCCGCGAGCGCGGCTTCGTGCCCAGCAGCGTCGACCGCCTGCCGGCGGCGCGGGCGTCGCTGTACAACTTCCAGCGTAATTCGCAGGTGTTTGAGAAGGCGTTGTAGGCTAACGGGGCCGGCTTTTAAACGTCCAACCCGCGTTCGCGCTCAAGATCGATCAGCCGGGTGGTGGGGCCGTCAGCGTGCAGGCGTTCGGTGACGATCTGCGGCCAGCGGTTGCGCGAGCGTCGCTTGGCGACGTTGTAGGTGAACCCCTGAATCCAGTTTATCGGGTAGAAGAACAGGTCGCCGAGGAACAAGGCGGCATCGATCCCGCTGAGGTAGTTCTTGCCGCCTGCCGCCGCTTTCTTCTCCGCGATGGTCTTGCGCGAGTGCGCCAGGAAACCCGTGGGTTTCGTATGGGCTGCCAGCTGGCTTTTGACGAAGGCATCCGAGGCGCTGTGGTTGCCGTCCTTGTCGAACCAGGGGCCGTTGTTCATATTAGGCGCGGATGTATTCCCAGAAACCTTTCTGCATGGCCAGCGTCTTGCCCATGGGGGCGCCGAGGCTGACCATCAGGGCGTTGTCCGGCTCACCGAGGCGGTGCACGAGTACTTCCAAGGAGGCGTTGTTCATGCCGGCGGTGTAAGGGCCGACGATCTGAAACTCGCAGGCGACGGCATGGATGCCCTCCCAAGGGCTGTGGTAGAGCAAACCGTTATGGTCGAAATAGACTTCGCGGGTGCGGCGGTTAAAGAGGATAGGTAGTGGGAGGGGGCGGCTGATTTCCCAAACAAAGGGAACCATAAAGGCAGGTACACATATCCAGAGCATGGGGGGTACAAGGTCCCAGCGCCCAGAAAACAACGCTAAAACTAGTATGCAGAAAAAGAGCATCGCCCCTCCAATTCCGCCGATTAAGCCTGTTGCCATGCCTCTATCGCTATCGCCGCCTACCTGTAATGTCAGGTAATACTCGGTGTGTTCATCGATAATAAACAGCTCCATGGGCTTTTCGCCCGTGGGCTGGTCGGCGGTCAAAACTGCGCTGGGTGCTTGGCCGTATTTTTGGCGCGCCTGCTGGATCAGGTCTATTAGAGCCATGCGATGTCCTTTATGTCGATAGCGGGAAGGGTAAGGCCTTCCAGGGGCGAGTACCTTCTTCCTCGCACAGGCTCTGGACGAAGTGCAGATCAGATTCGTCGTACTGCACGCAGTACTCGCGCTCGGGGTACACCGAGCCGAGTTGGAAGCGGTAGGCGTTGGCCTGGATGCCGTGCTCCTCGAGCACTTGGCCGATGATCTTCGCAACCGTCAAGTGCTGGAAGATGCGTTGGTTGATGCGGTGCGCCAGGTAGGCCAGCTGCGGCCTCAGGCTCAGGTGGTAGCGGGTCAGGCGTTTGCCGGACTCGCCCTGGGCGAAGCGGTAGATGTGCCCGTGGATGCCGTTGCCGGCTGGCGACAGGGTGAGGAAGGCCGGGCGATGCAGCAGGGCTTCCAGGTCGAGGTCGGGGCGTTCGCTGACCAGCTCCAGCTCGAAGGCAAAGGGCTGATTGATGGCCTCATAGCTACCTATCAAAGCCGTGACCTGCCACTGATCGTCCTACGGAGTAGAAAGCGCTGCTATTTCTTCTTGCTCGGCAATGAGCTGTATGTCGATCCGCTCTGCATCAGGCAGCGCAGAAAGCCGCTGTAGATCTTGAATGACTAGATTCAGCGGTCGAAAAGTGTTGATCAACACATGCGGGGTGTCGCCAGTGCGGGAAGTTTTGACTCGGTACTGGCGCCAGCGATGAGGGCCTAGACGCGCCTCGTAAACCACTTTCGACTCTAAGGTGATCGTGTCGATCTCGACAAATGGAATTCGAATATCGGTAGATAGCTCCGGAAAACGGCCGCATTTAAATACCAGTAGTAGCCCGCTCTGCTCTGCATATACCTCTATCTCGTCATCCGGAATGCCACGTTTAAGTAAGTGAAGAACAAGAAACGGCACAATCACTGCTGCAAGCAGCGTAATGGCTGCAAGCCAGTCGTGACCAGTTACTACTGCAATTGCGAACAACCCAAGGAGGCTCACAACGCAAGCTAGGTATACCTTTCCTTGGTGAGTGCTCGGCTGGCCTACCAAGGGCTCGAATCGATCAAACTCGCCATCAGTGTAGTGGACGTTGTTAGCATAAAGTCGAATCCGTTCCTGTCGCATAGCTATTCCTGCAGAAAGTGTGTGATGTTCTAAGTTTCTTCGACTGCTAGTAGTGCGTTTGGGTGGTGGTCGATGAGGAGCGGAACCACTCGATGGTTTGCTTTACCGAAGCGCAGGCAATCAACTCTTCCCAGGGGATATAGGCGGGCTTGCCTTTGGTGGGGATATAACAGACTTCACGGCGCTGCCGGTTAAAGCGAATGGGTGGGTGTTGGGTTTCTTGGTAAACGGCATAGGCAAATATTCCAGCAAACATAAACACAAAGAAAAGCCAGACTAGCCAAAAAGGCCAAAGCTCTAGGGTTGAAATTTCAACCCATCGCGTCACAAAGGGATGGTTCCAATACTTCCATTCCCCCCCCCACGCAAGGGTTCCCCCGTATAAAAAGAACGAAAACACCATTACCAGAAGTGTCCCGAATGTAACTCTTACTCCAAACTCAATTCTCCCGGTGCCCTGTGCAAAATCGAGATAACGTTCACTGACCTCGCGGTGCATCTGCTGAGCGCTCAGTGGCGCTTGCCCTGTGGGCGGGGGGCGGGGTGCCAGATAAAGGATTTCCAAGCCGGTTTGGCGGTCGATATCACCGGCCTGGGGCAGGCGCTCATACTGATCAGCAGTCACTCAGTTCAGGGCCCCACGCTTGGCGGCTCTTTTCCCTTTGCCGCGGCGTTTGCGCGGTGGTTGGGGCACGTCATCCGGGTTTGTTGCGGCGTCGCTGAACGTGGCGTTGAAGTACTGCATAAAGTCCTGGCCACGGGCATAGGCGGCCTGGATGTCGGCGCTCTGTGCCAACAGCTCGGTACTGGGCTTGGCCCACTGTTCGGGTGGCAGCGACTTGGACCATTCGCGAACCTCCTTGGGGAAGCCGGCTTTGGGCAAGCGGCTGAACCATTCCCCGACGTGGCAGGGCAACGTCCAGCCGGTCAGCACCTGCAGCAACCACCAGCCGCGATAGCGAATAAAACCGAACTGTTCGCGGTAGACCTCACAAGCCACGCGGAAGTAGGCGAGGCTGCCCTCCTCATACTCCGGCGGAGGTGGTGCGGGTAAGGCACTGGGGCCTTGCTCCATGTAAACGCGCAAGGCTTCCCACTCGCTGACAGCGAACATCAGGCTGGCAGAGGGCACATTGAGCCAGTACATCTGCCCGGCCAGCGTGTCGCGAAAGCCCAGGCGCAGGGCAAAGTGGGTATTGACCGCAAACTGGGTGATGGTCTGCTCCACCGAGGCGCAGGCAATCAACTCTTCCCAAGGGATATAGGCGGGCTTGCCTTTGGCGGGGATATAACAGACCTCGCGGCGCTGCCGGTTAAAGCGAATAGGGGGGTGTTGTACTTCTTGGTGGACGGCATAAACAAATACACCGCCGTATATAGCAAAAAATATCCCAAATAGAATTACTCCAGCCCAACTTCCAAAGAAAAAACTAGACCATGTCAAGAAGAACGGTTTGCCCCAATACTTCCAATCCGACCAAGCCATTAGTCCTGTAGTAAAAAGCCAAAAAAGCACTAATAATGTGAATGTTCCCAAAATTACCCGAACACCAAACTCAATCCTCCCGCCACCCTGTGCAAAATCCAGATAACTGTCATTGACCTCGCGATGCATCTGCTGGGCGCTAAGCGGCGCTTGCCCTGTGGGCAGGGGGCGGGGGGCTAGGTAAAGGATCTCCAAGCCGGTTTGGCGGTCGATATCACCGGCCTGGGGCAGGCGCTCGTACTGGCTTTCAGGCATGCAGGTGCTCCGGCAGTATGTCGATATAGCCCAACGCTGAACTGGCGGGTGGGGCGGCCTTGGCGGCGGCGATGGGCTTTTTCAGCGGGGTAAAGGTGAGCGGCACACTGTAATGCAAGTAACCACCCTCACTGTTAAGTGGTTTTACGGCCATTTCCGGCTGGTAGACCAAGCGTAGCGATAACAGGCTTTGCGCCCCCACCCAATCGGCCGGCAGGCGTAACTGCACGCTCAGTGGTTCATGGCTGAGCACCCGCAGATTCTCGCGCAACTCCAGGCCCACATCGCGCACCTGCTGCGGCCCGCTGCGCAGCTCGGCGGTAAGCAGCAGCGGGTGTTGGGCCAGGCTGGCGCTGCGCAGGCCGAGCATATCCAGGCGATAGGTTCGGTACTGTTCGCCATCGCTGGGGTCTTGCTCCAGGCCGGTGTCGCTGATCACCGGCTTGAGCGTGGCTTCGGCCAGTTCCTGGTAGTGCCGTGCTTGATCCCAGGCGTTGTCATCCTTACCCCAACAGCTTTGCAGCAGCCAACGCTGGTGATCATCCAGATTGAAAAAGTTGAACAGGATTTCACCACCCAGTTGCAGGCCAGTAAACACCAAGCCCCAGGGGCTGATACGGGCGGCGAAGCTCATAAAGCGCACGCCACGCGTGGCCCAGGCAGCAGAAAATGCAGCTCTGCGAGTCAAGGCTGGCGATTCGACCATCAACTTACTCGCCGTGCGGCTTAGCATCACGAGATCCGCCCCACCTTTTAAAGTCATGGCAGTATTCACACCCGTAGTACCTAGGTCGCCCGCCAGGGCCATAGCGGCACCAACTCGCTCACCAGCAGTACCCGCGCGGAGGGCAATAGTCCACTGGCTCCAATTTCTCAACGTTGTACCCAATGCGCCAAAGGCAGCGAAAAAGCTTATAGGGGTTCCCAAAGCTAGGCCGAGCTTCCCAAGGCGAGCAGCAAAAAGCGCTCCGCTACGTTGTGGGCCAGCGGCGTTGAGGGACTTCAATACGGTATCCACCATCGCAATATGAGCGCCCTGGTATGCGCTAAGCCCAGCAGAGATGGTCCCTGAAAGTACGCCAGCAAAGATCAGCATGTCCTTCATGCTTTTTTCTTCTTGCTCGTGCCATACACTCCATGCCGCCATCGCATTTTGCAATTGCACATAAAATAAAATGCTAGGCAGCCACGCATTTTTAAAGGCGGCCTTATAGGTACCACTGGTGCCATAGCCCTTGAACTGACCGCTGCTCATACGGCGGATTTCGTTTTCCAGGGCGGCGTGCTGCGCTGAATCCAGGCCACGAATACGCAGGCCGTTGTGACCGTTGCTCAAGGTGCTGGTGGGGCTGAGGCTGCCCTCCAGCTGCAGGCGTAGCTGGTTGCGCTGCGTGCGCAGGGTGGCCAGTTGCTGGTTGTAGGCCTGTTTTAGGCGCTTGGCCTGTTCACGTCGCTCAGCCGGTAGGCTGCGCCGTTTGCTGTCGCGCTTGGCCTGGTTGCGCTGTTTGATCAGATCATCTTCTGCGGCAATCAAACCGTTGAAACGAGCGAGATTGTCCTTGAAGCGCTGCACTTCATCCGGCTTGGCGGGGTCGAGCCAGGCGCCTTGCTGGCGCAAGGCAAACAACTGCCCAAGACGCTGGCCGTGGTTGGCGTGTTTGTCGAAGTCATCGAGCAAACTACTTAAACCACCGGTGTGGAGTTGGGTTTGGGCGGTTTGCAGCCATTTGTCGATGCGCATGGACAACGCCGGCACATAGGCGGCGTTGACCACGATACCCATCTGCTGCGCCTGGGGCGGCAGGTTCAGGCTTTTTGCCCAGTAGCTGCCGAACAAACCCTCAATATCGTTCTGTCTGTCTATTGCCTTGCTCATGGCCTCGCGCAGGTTACCCACCTGTCTCAGCCACTTCACCACCTTGGGTGCTTGCTTGCGGACAAAGGCATCGGTAATGCGCGTCTGAAACGCCGGCAAGACGTAGTAGGGGAAGGTATGGAAATACTCGCCGATGGCGGCCAGGCTTTCGTCGGTGCGGCACAGGTCGCGTGTGCAGTGCTGCTCCGACACCAGCGCCGCCATAAGCTGATCATCATGCTCCGGGTCGAAGTACCAAGCACTAAGGTGGTATTCGCCTTTGGTGAAAATGCTCACACGGTCATCGGTTATGCGCTCCAGCCGTGCCGTCCAGCGCTGGAGATGCGTACGCTCGCGGGCGAGGTAACCCTTCATTTCTTCGTGGTGCACCAGGTCATGGATGCCACGAGCACCTAAGCCCCGGCCTTCCAAGGTGGCATGGCTCTCATCCTCAAGCGCCTCGATATCATCTTCGAGTTCTTCGTAGAGCTCCT
This sequence comes from Pseudomonas sp. MBLB4123, assembly GCF_051904775.1. NCBI lineage: Bacteria > Pseudomonadati > Pseudomonadota > Gammaproteobacteria > Pseudomonadales > Pseudomonadaceae > Pseudomonas > Pseudomonas sp. MBLB4123. The sequence continues at coordinate 3,075,538 of NZ_CP196711.1, read as the reverse complement.
CGCCCAGCGCGCCGATCATGGTTTGTTTTTTGCTATCCCGCTCCAGGCGGGCCGCATTGGTCTTGGCGTCGAACCCATAGCCAGGCCAGCCTGCTTTTTCTGGATGCTTGCGTTTTTGCCAGGTGTAACGGTTACGGGCATTGATGTAGTCGTAAACCGTTTCGCGCTGGGCGGGAGTGGTCTTGTCGAAGAACGCGTTACTGGCATGCTGCTCGGCGTTCTTTTCACCGATTTCCATGAGGGTTTCGATGTAACTGCCCATCACGTATTTGAGTTCTTTACGCTGTTGCTCACTCCACTGCTCGATCCAACCGACGACCTTGTCTTGTTCTTCAGCCAGGTCGCGCATCACGCCGATGCTGTCTTTGAACACAAGGTAAAGGTGGTCGTGCTCGTAATCAGCAAGCAACGATTGTTTGACTGCGCCAATCTGCGTTGGCCGGTACAGCGGTTGATGCTCCCAGCAATAGTCCTTGCCTTCTTCTGCATGCGCCCCGGCCGGCAAGGCTGACTGGCTTGGCTGTTCTGCGACCTCGGCAAGCCACTGCTGGGCCTGTTTGGCGGTTAACAGATGGGCGGCGCCCTTCTCGCAGTCAGCCTTGCCCAGGCTGACAAATTGCATAAAACGATCACGCTCTTCGCGGCTTTTTAGCATCTGCGAGCACTTGTAGGCCGTCCACTGCACTTCTGCGTAACACACATGCAGGTTACTGCCCCGCGGGAACAACAGGCGAGGCTCGGCGACCGCGCCTTGGCGTTTATCCTGCGCGGCCTCTTTACCCTTCCAAATGAACTTGGTGACCTGGCCCTTTTCCACACGGTACTCATGCAAATAGCCCGAGCCGTTGTCGATGACATACAACCAGCCATCCCGTAGCAGGCGTATCCCCAACGGGCGGGATTTGAGCTTGTAAGGCACGGCCAACTTTGTCGAGGGATCAAGGCGCTCGACCAACCCATAGCGCAAGGGCAGTAACTGAACCTTGTTTTTCATCAGCGGGCAGCTGCCGCTGGCGGACTTCGCGTCCGTGCTGCTTTTGTCGGCGGTGTTTGGGTCCTTGCCGGCGCTGCGCGGCGGTTGTTGGGCGGTCATACAGAGCTCCTTTCCATGGGCGCGGCGCGATCCTGTGCTATACGGGCCGCCTGTTCGACGCGTTGTGAAGGCGTTTGCGCCGATGGGGTATTTAACAACGCTGCAATATCTTTGTGGGCGTGTAGCGCGTCATGACCCAGGAAACCAAACACATTGGCGTAGAGCGTAATGTCACGTTCGCTGTTAAAACCTTGCTGGTAGGCACTCAAGGCTAGGTCGTGCACGTGTTGCAGCCGCTCACGCCGAGTAAGCTGCACTTGATAGGCAGGGAAATACTCCTGCATGTGCTGATCGAGTTGCAGCACGATGCCGCGGAAACCCACCTCTCCAAGCAAGCTCAGCTGTTCATCGGAAAGACCATAGGGTTTGTTTTTAACAACCTCTGCCGCGGCACCTGCACGCAGGTGTTGTTGCCAGCAGTCGTTTAGCGCATCGGCCGCCACGACCCGTTTGATGGGGCCGAACAGGGTGGTATCACCGTGCTGTACGGCATGCCCAAGCAATGCATTGGCCACGGCGGGGTCGGCCAGGCGCAAGAGCATCTCGTCACCTAGGGGGTGACGAACGCTGAGCAGCCAGCGCAAGTGGGTTAACAGCTCTGCTTCTCTCTCATGTCCAAACACCAGGTAACCCCATTCATCACCGGCATTGGCGAAGAACTGAGCCAGCACGGGATCATGTGGACCCGCTACAGGAATCAAGCAAGGGGAGAGCTCACTCAAGTCGCTCCATCGCGTCGTCAGGTAGAGCGGCTCGAAAACTGGCGACTCTGTCCACTCGTACAGTCGCTGAGGCAATCGTTCAACACTCACGCCGTCGAGGAGTAGCGCAGCACCCTCCGCCCAGGGCAGGTCTGTTGGAAGGCTCATCAGGCCGGGGCTTTTACTGCTCATCCATTGCCTCCTGCTTGGCGGCTTCGCAGATGGCGCACAGGGGCTTCTTCTGCAGCAACGCCTGCTTCTGCGCCTGGATCAGCAACTCCCCCGCCTTATCCGCATCCGCTGCCTTGACCTTGCCCGGCAATACCGGCGCCGCCCCCGAGCCGCTGCCCGGCCCGCCCCCTGAGTTGATCTTGATGATCGGGCCGACCATCGTGATGCCGCCGGCATCCAGCTTGATAAAGCTGCCGGCGGCCTTGAAGGTCAGTTCGCTGCCGGCTTCGAGCACCACTTTCTGGCCGCTGGACAGGTGGATCTCGCTGCCGGCGTTGATGAACTGGCCGGTGCCGATCTTGATGTGCTGGTTGTTGCCGACGTTGAGGTGGTCGTTGGCCTTGATCTCGCTCTTGCGGTCGGCGTGGGTGGTGCAGTGTTCTTCGGCCTTGAACTCGCTGTAGCTGTTGGCCTCGACCCTGTCGTGGCGTTCGTGGCCGATGCGGATCTTCTGGTCGTGCTCGATGTTCTCGTCCCAGTCGCGCTGGGCGTGGATGTAGATCTGTTCCTGGCCCTTGCGGTCCTCGATGCGCAGTTCGTTGTAGCCGCCTCCGCCGGGGCTGCTCAGGGTCTTGAACAGGCTGCAGGTCTTGTTGGCCGGCAGGTCGTAGGGGACGACGTGTTCCTTGTGGTACAGGCAGCCGGTGACCAACGGCTGGTCGGGGTCGCCTTCGAGGAAGGTGATCAGCACCTCCATGCCGATGCGCGGGATGGCGATGCCGCCGTAGCGGTCGCCGGCCCAGCTGCTGGACACGCGCAGCCAGCAACTGGTCTTGTCGTCGGCTTGGCCCTGTCTGTCCCAGTAGAACTGCACCTTGACCCGGCCGTACTCGTCGCAGTGGATCTCCTCACCGGCCGGGCCGGTGACGATGGCGCTCTGGCTGCCGAGGATGCGCGGTTTGGGGTGTTGCACGCTCGGCCGGTAGGGCACCGTCCAGGGCGTGGCGCTGAAGCGGTTGCGGTAGCCCTGTTGGAAGCCGTCGCTGACCTCGGTGTGGCTGGTCACCGCCTCTTCCAGCACCTGGGGCTGCTTGCCCTGGTGCTGCACTTCGGTGAGCAGCCAGAGGTCGTTCCAGCTGGGCCGTGGGTGGTCGGTGAAGGCCAGGAAGTGGCCGCTGACCAGCAGGCTCTGATCGCTCTCGCCCTCGGCCAGTTCGAAGTCGTGGCGGTGGCGCTCCAGGGCGCGCTGGCTCAGGTGCTTGCCGCGCTCGCGCTCGACGAAGCGGCCGGGGTAGTCGTAGTCCTCCAGGTCCGGACTGAAGGGGCTCTTGGCGTCGGCCTCCAGCAGCAGCTTGGGTTTCTCGAAGTCGTAGTCGCGGCGGGTCACCCGGCTGGTGCGGGTTTCCACGCGCACGCCGAAACGCTTGATCACCGGATTGTCGGCGACCAGGCCGCTGTCCTGCTGGTAGGCGGTTGGGGCGAGTTTGGGGAAGGGCGTCTGGTCGTCGCCGAAGACCAGTACATGGCCCTGTGCGCTGTGCTGGAAGTGGTAGTGGATACCCTCTTCCTCGCACAGGCGCTGGACGAAGTGCAGATCGGATTCGTCGTACTGCACGCAGTACTCGCGCTCGGGGTACACCGAGCCGAGCTGGAAGCGGTAGGCGTTGGCCTGGATGCCGTGCTCCTCCAGGACCTGGCCGATGATCTTCGCCACCGAAAGGTGCTGGAAGATGCGTTGGTTGACGCGGTGCGCCAGGTAGGCCAGCTGCGGCCTCAGGCTCAGGTGGTAGCGGGTCAGGCGTTTGCCGGACTCGCCCTGGGCGAAGCGGTAGATGTGCCCGTGGATGCCGTTGCCGGCTGTCGACAGGGCGAGGAAGGCCGGCCGATGCAGCAGGGCTTCCAGGTCGAGGTCGGGGCGTTCGCTGACCAGCTCCAGCTCGAAGGCGAAGGGCTGGCTGATCGCCTCGCGGCCGCTGAATTCGAGGATCTGGAGATCGTGGCTGACGCCCTCGATGTCCAGGCTGAAATGGGTCTGGTTGGCCTGGGCGAACATCCGTTGTTCCTCTTCAATCGTTCCTTGAGTCGCGCCAGTACGCGCGGCGGCGCCGTTGTAACCCAGGCGCGGCGTGGAGAACGTGCGTACTCGACTTTTTCGGGTATTTCCCGGCTGAAACACGACGGCCAGGACTCTGCCTGGCCGTCGTGAGCGTTACCGCACGATCACCGCTTAGCCGGCGATCGGGGTACGCCAGTCGTCGGAGCCGGAAGTGCCGGAGACTTCGTGGGTCCAGACGATCTTGCGGTAGGTGAAGTAGACGTCTTCCAGGTGGGTGAAGTGGGACATGCCCGGGTCCTGGCAGTTCGGCATGCGCGACTGCACGTCGACGATCACCGCGTCTTCCAGTTCGATGGTGAAGTAGTGTTCCTGGGTGCCGGTGGAGGAGGTGCGGTACCACTCCAGGCGGCACTTGCTCAGGCGCTCGCCGGAGGTCAGGGAGTTGAAGATCAGCGGCGAGGACTTGTCGAACACCTTGGTGATCATCAGCGGCTTGTGCACGCGCTGGCCGGTCGGCTGGCCGGACTGCGGGTCACGCGGGATGATGACCTGGTGGTTGAAGGCTTGAACCAGAATCTGGTCTTCGTGACCTTCCTGGAAGATGTTGCCGACCGAGTCCTCGGTGAAGGTGCCTGCGGTGATCAGGCCTTGCTTGGTGCCTTCGAGGGACAGATACGCGGGTGTTGGCATGAGTGCTCTCCTTGCCTGGTTCGTGGATCGAGTGATCCGGGAGCCGGGTCTAGAGCGAATACCGTGCCATTTATTTAAAATCCTTTAAAAACAATGGCTTAGTAGGTTCGTGTGATGCCGCTGGCGAGGGCTGAGACGGCGCGCACAAAAAGCTGCGCAGAGAGTGGCGCAGGGTTGCGCAAGATGTTGCGCAATGGCTTGCGGCGTCAGGTCTGGCGTGGCCTGGGTGGAAGCATGCACAGCTTTATCCACAGCCCGGCGAGCAATGAGTTGCGCACTTCTGCTTGGCGGGGCTCAGGCGCTTTTCTGCTGGCGTAGCAGTTGCTCGTGACCGTCTTCCCAGCCGGCCTCCCAGGCCGCGGCGGGCACTTCGGCGGCATAGGGCTGCTGGCTGTTCGGCTGGCCGGTCAGGCCCGCCATGTAGCCCTGCTGATAGGCCTTGTTCAGGCTCTCCAGGCTCCACTGGCGCTTGTCATCGGGTTGGGCGTCGGACGCCATGGGCACGGCTCGGGTGGCTCTCGTCTGTGTCTATCTTAGCCATCCGGGGCTGCCGTGCCGGGACGCCGGTCCGGGCTTTTATACCGCTGACCATTTCTGTGATGGAGTCGACCAATGGGGCGGCGCTATTGCACCCGCCGGCGCGCGCGAAGTGGTCGTCCCCTGTCATGCCTGCGTGCGCCGTTATTGTCCTGGCGGTGGAGGAGAAACAGTTGGCGTGGCCGGAAGTTAGAGGGCGTGGTGCGGGGCTGAAGTTTGCGCTGTTTGTGTAATTGGATAAGTCACAGGAATGCGCTGTATTCGCATAAAGAATTTGCCCGCTCGAAGTTGCCTATGCAAGATGGCCGAAAGTGAGGTGCGTCAATGTCGATGATTATTCCGTTACTTATCAGTTTACTTGCGGGTATGGCCGTGCCGTTACAGGCCGGCACGAACTCGCAACTGGCCGCGGTGGCGGGGCACCCGTTCTGGGCGACCACGATTTCCCTGGTGGTCAGCATGCTGGCGATCGCCGTGGTCATGCTGGTCCTGAAGATGCCCCGGCCCAACATGGCCGACCTCCAGGCGGCCCCCTGGTGGGCCTGGCTCGGCGGGGTTGCCGGGGTGTTCTATATCACCGTGGCGTTGTTCATGGCGCCGCGCCTTGGCGCCGTGACCTTCATCATGTCGGTCATAGTCGGGCAGTTGTTGGTGTCGTTGGTCATCGACTATTTCGGCCTGGTGGGGCTGCCCCGGCAGGAGATCAGCCTGCAGAAGTTGGTGGGCGTATTGATCGTTATTGTGGGTTTCTCGGTGACGGTGAATACCTGAGTCGATGCGTTGTTTAGTGCGTGCCGATTAATTATGGGTGCGCGGGGTGCTGTATGTTTGCGTCCGTGCATGGACAGCCAAGGCACAATTATATCGGGAGGATGTATGACAGTTGGCGATGCGATGTATGACGCTATTGGCTCGCGCTTCGAGGAGTTTACCGATAGTGCGTCCCAGCGTTCGGTGGAGACGGAAACCTTCTTCAGCATGGTGGGCGATGTGCGGGGCAAGTCGGTACTGGATCTTGCCTGCGGCTATGGCTTCTTCGGCCGGGAACTCTACCGCCGGGGGGCCAAGGCCGTGGTCGGCGTGGATATCTCGCCGTCGATGATCCAGCTGGCGCGGGACGAGTCGGCGCGAAACGGCGAGAGCATCGAGTACCACGTGCGCAATGTCGCGGAGATGGAAATCCTCGGGCAGTTCGACCTGATCACCGCCGCCTGGCTGTTCAACTATGCGCAGTCCCCCGAGGAGCTGGAGAAGATGTTCGCGGTGGCCGCCAGGAATCTGCTGCCGGGCGGCCGGCTGGTGGCCTACACGGTCGAGCCCGACTACCGGCTGGCCCTGGGCAACTTCACCACCTATGGCGTTACGGTCAAGAACGAGCAGCCCCATCTGGGCGGTTACCGCTGCGACGCCGAGTTCGTCACCCATCCGCCGAGTGCCTTCACCTTCTATCGCTGGGGCCGCGATGTCTACGAGCGGGCCATCCAGCGCGCAGGGTTCAGCGAGTGGCACTGGCAGAAGCCCATCATCTCCCAGCAGAGCCGCAGCCGGTACCCGGCGGACTACTGGGAGCAGTTCGAGCGCAACTGCCTGCAAACCGGCCTGGTCTGCACGCGCTGAGCCAGGCGGGCAGTCGCTGCCCCTGAGGCGCGCCGGCGGGCTGCGCCGCCCATTCCTGCAGGCTACGAGAGAGCGTTATGACAGCCGAAGAGTTTGCCCACTGGCCTCTGTTCGAAGAGCGTCTGAGTCCCGACCTGAGCGATCGCCAGCTGATGGGATTGCCCGAGCACTTCCAGGCGGCGCGGGCGGTGGCCCAGCCGCTGCAGTTGTGGCGGGAGCTGGCCCTGAGGCCGAGCGAGGCCCTGTGCGCTTGCCTGGAAGACCCCGCCACGCCGCTGCCCAAGCGCCTCGTCGCGGGCAAGCTGCTGGCCGAGACCGGCGACCCGCGAATCAACGCGCTGGCGCCGCCGATGATCGAGGTGCCGGGCGGGGTCGTGCGCATCGGCCTGGCCGCGGAGGCGGTGGATGACGTCATGCAGGCGCTGGCCGGGCTGGGCCTGGATCGCGACTGGATCGTCAAGGAAACCCCGTGCCATGAGTCGAGCCTGCGGACCTACCGTATCGGCCGCTACCCGGTGACCAACCAGGAATACCGTGTGTTCCTCGAGGATTCGCGCCAGGCCAGGCTGCCGACCAGCTGGGCCTTCGGCCAGTTCCCGACGGAGCGGGCCAACCACCCGGTCTATGGCGTGCGCGCGGAGGACGCCGATGCCTATGTCGCCTGGCTGGCCGCACGCACCGGGCGTGCCTTCCGTCTGCCGAGCGAGGCGGAATGGGAGTATGCCGCGGCGGGGCCGGACCGCCTGGAGTTCCCCTGGGGCAACCGCTTCCTGAGCGACCACGCCAACACCGCCGAGACCGGCCTGTTCGCGACCACGGCGGTCGGCACCTTCCCCGCGGGCGCGTCGCCCTTCGGTTGTCTGGACATGGCCGGCAATGTCGAGGAGTACGTCGCCGACGACTACCGACCCTATCCCGGGGGCCAGGCCATCGAGGACGACCTGGTCAGAGTGGTCGGCAGCCACCGAGTGGCCCGGGGCGGCAGCTTCACCCGCTTCCGCGACCTGGCGCGCAACAGCCGCCGCCACGGCAAATTCCCGCGCGACATCTACGTGATGGGTTTTCGCCTGGCCGAGGATCTGTGACGTGCCGCTGCCCAACAACGAGAACAAGAAGCCAGTCCAGCAGGGAGTGCCCATGACGCACATCAAGATCAGAAACCAGGTCGCAATTCCGCTGTCGTCGGGGAACTGCGTGGGAACCTTCATCAGCTTCAGCGGCCTGTCCTCGAACCACGAGCATATCGCCATACGCTTCGGCTCGGCGGAGTTGGACAACCCGCTGGTGCGGATTCACTCCGAATGCCTCACCGGCGACGTATTCACCTCGCAGCGCTGCGACTGCGGCCCGCAACTGAACGAGGCGATCGCCCGGCTCAACGAGGAGGGCGGCCTGCTCATCTACCTGCGGCAGGAGGGGCGCGGCATCGGGCTGTACGCCAAGCTGGACGCCTACCGCCTGCAGGATGGCGGGCTCGACACCTTCGAGGCCAATACCCACTTGAACTTTCCGGAAGACAGCCGCGACTTCTCCCACGCCGCGCAAATGCTGCACGCCCTGAATGTCAGGCGCTGCCGGCTGATGACCAACAATCCGGACAAGGTCATTGCCCTGAAGAACTGCGGCATCGAAGTGGACTACGCCATTCCCACCGGCGTCTTCGTGACCGAACACAACCGCCATTACCTGCAGGCCAAAGTCGCCAAGAAGAATCACCTGATCGACCTGTAGCCCGCCAACGCCGGTCCCTTCGAGCGCTCGCGCCGAGGGTGGAATCGTTTTAGACGTCCAACACAATGGAGAGTGGTTGATGAAGCACTTCGGACCCATCAGCGGTATTGCCAGCTTTCAAGACACCTATATCGCCACGGCCGGATACGACAACCAGGTGATTCTGTGGGATGCACGAACCAAGACCCCGATTCACCGGGTCCTGCACGATCATCTGGCCAACCAGTGCGCGTTCAGCCCCGATGGCAAGCTGCTGGTCAGCTCCAGCAGTGACTACAGCGCGCGCCTGTGGGAAGTGCCGAGCATGCGCCTGAAGGCGGTGCTGATCGGCCACGAGGACGACATCGAGATGTCCGCCTTCGCACCCGACGGCCAGACCATCGCGACCTGTTCCCGCGATCACAGCATCCGCCTGTTCGATCTGCACGGCCGACTGCTGCGGGTGCTGCGGGGGCATGGCGCCGACGTGATCTCGGTGTGCTGGTCGGCCGAGGGGGACATGCTGGTGTCCAGCAGCGACGACGGCACCATCCGTCGCTGGGACGCCAACAGCGGCCGCCAGCTCGCCCTCATCGACCTCGATGGCGTGGAGACCGACACCGTCTCGCTGGCCCGCGACGGCACCATCTTCGCCGGCGACGACGAAGGCCGGATCACGGTGATCGGGGCGTCCTCCCGCCATGCCCAGCAGGCCCATGCCGCCGGCATCAAGCGCATCGTCTGGGACGACGCCCAGGGTCTGCTGATCAGCCTCAGCTACGACCGCTCGGTGGTGCTCTGGCGGCTGGACGAGCAGGGGCAGTTGCACAAGACGGCGGAAAGCGCCTTGCCGAGCATCATCTGGCCCCGCAGCTGCGCGCTGCTCGGCGATGACCGCATCGCCTTCGTGACCTTCGGCTCCAGCTACGCCACCTGGAACTACCGCACCCAGGAATGGGACCTGAGCCAGATCGAGCCCGCGCTGAGCCTCAACGCGGTGGCGCTGGTGGGGCACGACACCTACAGCATCGGTGATGCCGGCATCGTCCAGGTCAATGGCCAGGCCTCGGTGAAGATCGGCAGCCTGTGCAATTTCCTCCTGCCGTGCGGCGACTACCTGCTCACCGGCGGGCAGATGGGCACCCTGTTCGATGCCATCAGCGGCCGTACGCTCTATCAGCATCGCTCGCCGCTGAACTGCGCCACCACCTTTCACAAGGATGGCCAGCTGCATGCGGCGATCGGCACCTACACCGGCGAGGCGATCATCTTGCGCCTCGACGCCGATGGTCCGCGTTACCTGACCCAGGTGCAGATGCACGATAACGCGATCAAGGGCATCAGCGCCGACGACAGCCTGCTGTTCAGCGTCTGCGCCACCGCGGCGGCGGCCTTCCACCGCATCGAGGACTTCGGCCTGCAGCGCTATGTGGTCAAGGCCCACGAGCGCATCTCCAATGGCTGTACGCGCATCGCCGGCGGCTTCGCCAGCATCGGGCGCGACCTCAAGCTGCGCCTGTGGCGCAACGGCGAGAGCGAGGTCTATGCCACGCCCCACGCGCACTCGGTGAAGTGCATCGCGGCCTCCGCGGACATGCGGCGGATCGCCACCGGCAGCTACGGCGGCACCGTGGCGGTGTTCGACCTGGAGCAGGGGCGCTGGGAGCGGGTCGAGAAACCGACCGCCAGTGGCATTTCCTGCCTGACCAGCGACCCGGCGTCCAATGGCTTCCTGGCCAGTGCCTACGACGGCAAGCTCTACCCGATCGGCGCGCAGGCCGGCGCTTGAGCGGCGCCTGTGAACATCTCGGCGCGGGGCCAGGGGCGATGACGGGCTTCAGCGAGGTCGACCGCCGCCACATGGCGCGCGCCCTGGCGCTGGCGGCGCGTGGCCGTGGTTCGACCTGGCCCAACCCACGGGTCGGCTGCGTGATCGCCCAGGGCGAACGGGTGGTCGGCGAGGGCTGGCACAGGCGGGCGGGGGGGCCTCATGCCGAGGTCTTTGCCTTGGCGCAGGCCGGTGGCGCGGCGCGGGGGGCCACCGCCTACGTGACGCTGGAGCCCTGCAGCCATGTCGGGCGCACCCCGGCCTGTCATCTGGCGCTGATCGTCGCGGGCATCGCGCGGGTGGTGGTGGCCCACGAGGACCCGTTCGAGCGGGTCAACGGCCGCGGCATCGCCGGCCTGCAGGCGGCCGGCATCCGGGTCGAGCGGGGGCTGCTGGCGGAGGCCGCGGCGGAGCTGAACCTGGGCTTCCTGTCGAGCATGCGTCGCGCGCGGCCCTGGCTGCGGCTGTGCCTCAGCCTGGACGCCGACGGCAGGATGGGACGCGCGGCCTGGGCCGATCTGAGCGAGCCCCGGGCCGACCTGCAGCAGTGGCGCGGACGGAGCGCCGCGATCCTGGTCGGCAGCGGCAGCGTGCTGGCCGACGACCCGGAGTTGGGCGTGCTGCCGGCCACGGCCGAGGCTCTGCCGCCGGTGCGGGTGGTGCTCGATGGCCGGGCCAGGGTGCCGGCGGGGGCGCGGGTCTTCGACCGGCGTGCGCCGACCCTGCATGTGCTGGGCGAGCGGCCGGGCACCTTCGTGGAGCATGGCCACGAGTGCCTGGTGCTGGGCGAGGCCGGGACGCCGATCCCGTTGCCGGCGCTGCTGTGCGAGCTGTCGCGGCGCGGCCTGCACGAGGTGCAGGCGGAAACCGGACCGAGGCTGTCGAAGGCCCTGCTGCAGGCCGAGCTGGTCGACGAGTTGCTGATCTACCTGGCTGCGCCAGCCGCCGCCGGGGCGCAAGCGCCGACGCGCCTGCCCGCAAGCGCCTCGCCGGGGCCAGGCTTTCGGGTGCACGAGGTGCAGCCTGTCGGCCGCAGCTTGCGTCTGTGCCTGCGCCGCGCTCAGGGCTCGGCGGCGTCGTGAACGGCGGCGAGCTTGACCTGCTGGCGTATCCACTGGTGGGCCGGGTCATCGGAGAAGCGGCTGTGCCAGATGTGCACGAAGGGGAAGGGCGGGATGGCGAACGGCGGCTCCAGCAGGATCAGCGCCGGGTCTTTCAGGGCGCCGCGCAGGATGCGCGTGGCGACGGTGAGGATCAGGTCGGTCTGGGCGATCAGGTCGGGCGCCGCGAGCCAGTGCGGCAGGCTCACGGCGATCCGGCGCTGCAGGCCGCTGAGGCGCAGCACCCGGTCCACTTCGGCGCTGGCCGCGCCGTCGACCGAGACCGACAGGTGCGGCCGGGCCAGATAGCGTTCCAGGTCCAGGCGGGCGCCGGCGGGCAGGGTGCTGCGGTCGAGCAGGCAGGAGAAGGTTTCTTCGAATAACACCTCCACGCAGACATCGACCGGCAGGCTGGGGAACACGCCGAGGGCGAGATCGACCTTGCCCTGGGCGATCTGTTCGAGCATGCCGCTGCGGCTGTCCTGGGTGACCACCAGGTTGATGTCCGGTGCCAGACGGCGTACCCGGCGTAGCAGTTTGGACAGCACGAACGAGGCGCCGTAGTCGGACATCGCCAGGTGGAAGGTGCGCTGCGAGCTGGCCGGGTCGAAGCCGTTGGGCTGGCCGAGCAGCCCTTCGACGCGGCTCAGCACGTCCTTGAGCGGGGCCTTCAGCGCCTCGGCCTTGGCGCTGAGGGTGACCCGGCCGCCCTGGCGGATGAGCAGCGGGTCGTCGAGCAGGGCGCGCAGCTTGCCCAGTGAGTGGCTCACCGCCGGCTGGCTCAGGTGCAGGCGGCTGGCGGTGCGGGTGACGTGCTTTTCGCTGAGCAGGGCGTCGAGGACGACCAGCAGATTGAGGTCGATGTTGCGTAGCGAGTTCATATCCATATGCCGATCAACGGGATCGTTGTTCCAAGTGCAGAGGCGAACAATGTTGCAGATTAATCGCGTTATCGAAACCGTGCTGTATGTCGACGACCTGGCACGGGCCAGCGAATTCTACCGGGACACGCTGCAGGTCGGCCTGATGGGCGAGAGCGACACCTTCTGTGCCTTCGCGGTGGGGGACAGCAGCGTATTGCTGCTGTTCGAGCGCGGCGCCTCGTTGCGCACCAGGCACCTGCCGGGGGGCGAGATCCCGCCCCACGACGGCCAGGGGCCGCTGCATGTGTGCTTCGCCATCGATGCCGAGCGGATCGACGCCTGGGAGGAGCACCTCGACCGCTTAGCGGTGCCGATAGAGGGGCGCATGCAATGGCCCAGGGGCGGCACCAGCCTGTACTTCCGCGACCCCGACCAGAACCTGCTCGAGCTGCTCACCCCCGGCTGCTGGCCGATCTACTGAGCCGCTGTCGGCCCTTCCCGCGATACTGGAGCCCGAGATGGCCATGATGCGCCGCCACCCACGCCAGCGCCTGCTGCTGGCCTTCGTCTTACTCTGTGCCCTGCTGGCCGCCGCGGAGCTGGTGCTGTGGCCGGGGCGTTCCGACGCCGTGGCCTCCGCCCAGGCCGCCGCGCCGACCCAGGTAGCGGTTGCCCGGGTGGGCCGTGGGGCGTTTCCCCGCTACCTGGAGGCCATCGGCGAGCTGGAGGCGGTGCAGGCGGTCACCCTGTCCGCGGAGGTCGCCGGACGCATCGTCGAGCTGCCGGTGCGTTCCGGCCAGCGGGTGGAGCGTGGCCAGTTGATCCTGCGCCTCAACGATGCCGTGCAGCGCGGCGAGCTGATCCGCCTGCAGGGCCGGCTGGACAACGCGCGCACCCAGCTGCAGCGGGCCCAGCGCCTGCTCGGGCGCAACGCCATCAGCCGCGAGGCGGTCGACAATGCCCGGGCCGAGGCCCTGGCCGCCGAAGGCGCGTTGAAGAGCCTGCAGGCGCAGCTCGAACAGCGCAGTATCCGCGCCCCCTTCGCCGGCGTGCTGGGCATCCGGCGGGTACACCTGGGACAGTACCTGAGCCCCGGCGAGGCGATCATCAATCTGTCCGGCGAGGCCGGGCTGCTGGTCAATTTCGGTCTGCCCGAGCAGAGCATGGCGCAGTTGCAGGCCGGCGAACGCCTCGAGGTCTTCCTCGATGCCCTGCCGCAGCAGGCGATCGCCGGGCGTCTGAGCAGCATCGATCCGTTCGTCGCCAGCACCCGTAACCTCAGGGTCCAGGCCCTGCTGCTCGAGCCGCCGGCCGTGGCGCTGCCGGGCATGTTCGCCCGGGTACGGGTGCAGCAGGCGGCTGCGGCCGACACCCTGACGGTGCCCGAGACCGCCATCGCCTACAGCGCCTATGGCGAGACGGTGTACCGCCTGGAGCCGCTCGAGGCGGGGCAGCGCTATCCCCGGGTGCGCCGCGTGGCGGTCAGTACCGGCGAGCGCCGCGCCGGTCTGGTGGTGATAGAGGAGGGGCTCTCGGCCGATGATCGGGTGGTTGTGGCGGGGCAGATCAAACTCCACGACGGCGCGTCGATCCGGCCCGTGGCCGACCCGGCCCTGGCCGCCGAAGCGGTGTCCGGAGCGGTGCCCGAAGCGGTGTCCGAACCGGCGGCCGGACGGCAGCGGGAGCGCAGCCTGTGACCTTCACCGATCTGTTCGTCAGGCGCCCGGTGCTGGCGCTGGTCGTGAGCCTGCTGACGATCCTGCTCGGCTGGCAGGCGTTCATGCACCTGCCGGTGCGCCAGTACCCGCTGCTGGAAAGCGCCAGCATCAGCGTCACCACCGAGTACCCGGGGGCGCCGGCCGAGCTGATGCAAGGCTTCGTCACCCAGCCCATCAGCCAGGCGCTGTCGTCCGTGGAGGGCGTCGACTACCTCAGCGCCTCCTCGTCCCAGGGGCGCAGCCAGATCACCCTGCGCATGGCCCTGGACCAGGACTCGCGCGCGGCGCTCGGCGACGTGTTGGCCAAGGTCAACCAGGTCAAGCACCGCCTGCCGGAGCAGGCCTACGACCCGGTGATCGAGCGTTCCGCCGGCGACGCCACGGCGGTCGCCTATGTCGGCTTCTCCAGCGAGACGCTGTCGGCGGCGGCGCTCACCGACTACCTGAGCCGGGTGGTGCAGCCGCTGTTCGCCGGCATCGACGGGGTCGCCAAGGTCGAGACCTTCGGCGGCCAGCGCCTGGCCCTGCGGGTCTGGCTCGACGCGCAACGCATGGCCGGGCACGGCGTCACCCCGGCCATGGTCGAGCAGGCCCTGCGCGCCAACAACTTCCAGGCCGCGCCCGGGCAGATCAAGGGGGCCTACGTGGTCTCGGCGGTCGAGGTCAACAGCGATCTGCGCAACCTGGACGAGTTTCGCGACCTGGTGCTCCGGCATAGCGGCCACCATCTGGTGCGCCTGGGCGATGTCGCCGAGGTGGAGCTGGGCGCGGCGTCCTACGAAACCAGCGCGCTGATGGACGGCAAGCGCGCCGTGCACCTGGGGCTCTATGCCACGCCGGGCGGCAACCCGCTGCTGATCGTCGCGGCCATCGAACGGCTGCTGCCGACCATCCGCACGACCCTGCCGCCCGGCGTGGAGGTGGCCCTGGCCTTCGAGACGGCCGGGTTCATCCAGGCCTCGATCGATGAGGTGGTGAAGACCCTGGTCGAGGCGATCCTGATCGTCGTCGCCATCATCTACCTGTGCCTGGGGTCGCTGCGCACGGTGCTGATTCCGGTGGTCAGTATTCCCCTGTCGATGCTCGGCGCCCTGGCGCTGATGGCGCTGTGCGGCTTCAGCCTCAACCTGCTGACCCTGCTGGCCATGGTGCTGGCGATCGGCCTGGTGGTGGACGATGCGATAGTCGTGGTGGAGAACGTGCACCGGCATATCCGGCGCGGCCTGACGCCCTTGCAGGCGGCGCTCATCGGTGCCCGCGAGATCGCCGCCCCGGTGATAGCCATGACCCTGACCCTGGCTGCGGTGTACGCACCGATCGGCCTGATGGGCGGGCTTACCGGGGCGCTGTTCCAGGAGTTTGCCCTGACCCTGGCCGGTGCGGTGGTGGTGTCCGGGGTGATAGCCCTGACCCTGGCGCCGGTGATGAGCGCGGCGCTGCTGCCGGCGGTACAGGCCGAGGGGCGGGTCAGCCGACTGGCCGAGCAGCTGTTCCGGCGCCTGGCCCTGCATTACCGGCGGCTCCTGGCCGGCAGCCTGCGCTATCGCGGGGTGGTCCTGCTGCTGGCGCTGGCGACCCTGGTCAGCCTGCCGCTGCTGTACGGCGCGGCGCAACGGGAGCTCGCCCCGGGCGAGGATCAGGGCAACCTGCTGGCGGCGATCAAGTCCCCGCAGCATGCCAGCATCGATTTCGTCGAGCGCTACGCCGCGCAGCTGGATGCCCTCTGCGGCGAGCTGCCGGAGACCACCAGCACCTGGATCATCAACGGCACCGACGGCGTGGCCGCCAGCTTCGCCGGGGTCAATCTCAGCGACTGGTCGCGGCGCACCCGCGACGCCGATGCCATCCAGGCCGATCTGCAGCGGCGGGTCGATGCGGTGGAGGGCAACAGCATCTTCATCTTCCAGCTGCCGCCCTTGCCCGCCTCCAGCGGCGGTCTGCCGGTGCAGATGGTGATCCGCACGGCGCAGGACTACCGGGCGCTGTACCAGGCCATGCAGGGGGTCAAGGCGGCGGCCAGGCAGAGCGGGCTGTTCAGCATGGTCGACAGCGACCTGGCGTTCAACAGCCCGGCGACGCAGGTCCGGATCGACCGCAGCAAGGCCAACAGCCTGGGTATCCGCATGGAGGACATCGGCAGTGCCCTGGCCCTGCTGCTGGGGGAGAACTACGTCAACCGCTTCGCCCTGGACGGTCGCTCCTACGACGTGATTCCCCAGGCCCACAGGCAGCAGCGGCTCAGCCCGCAGGCGCTGGCCGGCTACTACGTGGCGACGGCGGCGGGCGATCAGGTGGCGCTGTCGACCCTGGTCAGCCTGCACAGCAGCATCCAGCCGAACAGGCTGACCCAGTTCGACCAGCAGAATTCCGCGACCCTGCAGGCGATTCCCGCCGCCGGGGTCAGCCTGGGGCAGGCGGTGGCCTTCCTCGAGCAGCAGGCGGCGCAGTTGCCGGACGGCTTCAGCATCGATTGGCAGGCGGAGGCGCGGCAGTTCAAGCAGGAGGGCAATGCCCTGCTGCTGACCTTCCTGTTCGCGGTGATCGTCATCTACATGGTGCTGGCCGCGCAGTACGAGAGCCTGGTCGACCCCCTGATCATCCTGATCACCGTGCCGCTGTCGATCTGCGGCGCATTGCTGCCCCTGGCCCTGGGCTTCGCCACGGTGAACATCTACACCCAGATCGGCCTGGTCACCCTGATCGGCCTGATCAGCAAGCACGGCATCCTGATGGTCGCCTTCGCCAACGAACTCCAGGAGCAACGGGGCCACGGGCGTCTGCGGGCGATTCTCAGCGCCGCGACAATCCGCCTGCGACCGATACTGATGACCACCGCGGCGATGGTCATGGGCCTGGTGCCGCTGCTGTTCGCCTCGGGGGCCGGCGCCAACAGCCGCTTCGGCCTGGGGCTGGTGATCGTCTTCGGCATGCTGGTCGGCACCTGCTTCACCCTGTTCGTGCTGCCGGCGCTGTATCTGAGTCTGTCCCGGCGCAGTGGGCGCGCAGCGCGCCTGGCCGAACTGGCGGCCGGCGAGGCGCTGCGGGAAAGGCGCTCGGCGGGCTAGACCGCCAGGGCCAGGATGCTGGCCTGGTAGGCCGCGGCGAAGCTGTCGAAATCGCCTTCTTCCTGGGCCTCCAGTTCCGCCTGGTCGCGCAGCGAGCGCGCCGCGGCGGCCTCGAAGGCGGCCTGCCGTTCGGCGTCGAGCGGCTGGCGGCGGAAATACTCGGCGTGTTGCTTGCTCTGGCGCAGGGCGAACTGGGTGAAGCTTTCCCCCTGCTGCAGCTGGGCGAGGACCTGGGCCGAGGGCGTCAGCGCGGCATCGGCTACCTTGGCCCGTTGCGCCTGCAGCGCCTGCAGGTGGGCGTCGCCGCCCTGGCTGCGGTCGAGCAGTTCGGCCAGCGGCCGGATGTTCTCGAGCAGCTCCTCGGCCCAGGCCTGCAGGCCGACGGCCTGGCCCTGGCGCTGCAGCTGCAGGCCGGGGCGCCGGCCCTCCTTGACCACCGCGAGGAAGTTGTCGGTGCAGGCGTGGCACTCGTCACTCTCCAGCAGCGGGCTGGCCTGCAGCACGCAGAACAGCAGGAAGGCGTCGAGGAAGCGCGCCTCGTCCAGGTCGATGCCCAGCGGCAGGAAGGGGTTGATGTCCAGGCAGCGCACCTCGACGTACTGCACGCCGCGGGCCATCAGCGCCTGGATCGGCCGTTCGCCGCTGGCGGTGACGCGCTTGGGGCGGATGTTCGAGTAGTACTCGTTCTCGATCTGCAGGATGTTGGTGTTGAGCTGCTGCCACTCGCCGTCCTTCTGGGTGCCGGCCTCGACATAGGCGGGGTAGGGCGTGGCGACCGCCTGGCGCAGGCTGTCGGTGTAACTGGCCAGGTCGTTGTAGCAGGGGGTCAGGCCGGCCTGGGCGTTGCTCTGGTAGCCCAGGTCGCTCATGCGCAGGCTGGTGGCATAAGGCAGGTACAGGGTCTGTGGGTCGAGCTGCTCGAGCTGGTGCGGCCGGCCGCGCATGAAGCCGACGTCCAGCGCCGGCGAGGCGCCGAACAGGTACATCAGCAGCCAGCTGTAGCGGCGGAAGTTGCGGATCAGGCCGATGTAGCGCGCCGACTGGTAGTCGCGGGCGCTGCGGTTGTCGCCTTCGGCCTGCTGCAGCAGGGTCCACAGGCTTTCCGGCAGGGAGAAGTTGTAGTGGATGCCGGCGATGCACTGCATGGTCTTGCCGTAGCGCAGCGCCAGGCCCTTGCGGTACACGTACTTGAGCCGGCCGATATGGGAGTCGCCGTAGCGGGCGATCGGAATCGTCTCCTCGTCCGGCAGGGCGCAGGGCATCGACGGGCTCCACAGGTACTCGCCGTCGAGCTTGCTGTAGGCGTACCTGTGGATGTCTTCGAGGTCGGCCAGGGTCACCGCCGCGTCGGCCTCGGCCGGGGTGATGAACTCCAGCAGCGCCTCGGAGTAGTCGGTGGTGATCTGCGGATGGGTCAGCGCCGAGCCGAGGGCCATCGGGTGCGGGGTCAGCGCCAGCTGGCCGTCGCTGTCGACGCGCAGGCATTCGCGCTCGATGCCGTGCAAGCACTGGGAAAGCAGGGAGAGGTTGGCGCGCTCGCCGAGCAGGGCCAGGCGGCGGGATAACAGGTCGCTCAAGATTGCATTCCTTCACGCGTCGGTCGGCCCAATATGGGGGCGAAACGAGTGCTCTACAAGGGGGAGGCGGTAACGGCGCGTTGCACCCTGGCCCTGGGGCGGAGCACGGCCTCTCTACCCTAGACCAGTCCGCTGGCGGGAAATTACACCCAGGCGAAGGTCGCTTGCGCCTTAGCGACCAGCCTGTCGTTCTGGAGGGCTGCGACCCCCGGCGCCGGGGCGCCGGCCGGCGTGGCCCTTCAGTGGCAGCAGGTGGCCGCAGGCGCCGCTCTGGCCGGCCTCTGCCTGCGGCCCCGCCTATGCCCTACTTGCGCAGTTGCTTGGCATTGGCGAACAGCGCGGCCATGGCGTTGTTGCCCGGCGCCGGCTTGTCCTGGCCGGAGTGACGCTCGCTGCGCGGGGTGTTGCCGCGCTGGCCGCCGCGGGACTGTCCGCCGCGCGCGCCCTCGACCTTCTCGCCGGGGGTGTCGCCCAGGCGCATGGACAGGGCGATGCGGCCCCGCGCGATGTCCACCTCCATGACCTTGACCTTGACCACGTCGCCGGCCTTGACCGCCTCGTGCGGGTCCTTGATGAACTTCTCCGACAGCGCCGAGATGTGCACCAGGCCGTCCTGGTGCACGCCGATGTCGACGAAGGCGCCGAAGTTGGTGACGTTGGTCACCACGCCTTCGAGGATCATCCCCAGTTCGAGGTCCTTGAGGGTCTCGACGCCTTCCTGGAACTCGGCGGTCTTGAACTCCGGACGCGGGTCGCGGCCGGGCTTCTCCAGCTCGCTGAGGATGTCGCCGATGGTCACCAGGCCGAAGCGCTCGTCGGTGAATTTCTTCGGGTCCAGGCGCTTGAGAAAGGCCGCGTCGCCGATCAGCGAGCGGATGTCGCGGCCGGTGTCGGCGGCGATGCGCTGCACCAGCGGGTAGGTCTCCGGGTGCACCGCCGAGGCGTCCAGCGGGTTGTCGCCGTTCATCACACGGAGGAAGCCGGCGGCCTGTTCGAAGGTCTTCTCGCCCAGGCGCGAGACCTTCTTCAGGGCGTCGCGGGTCTTGAACGCGCCGTTGGCGTCGCGGTGCGCGACGATGTTCTGCGCCAGGGTCGCGTTGAGCCCGGAGATGCGCGCCAGCAGGGCGGCGGAGGCGGTGTTGACGTCGACGCCGACGGCGTTCACGCAGTCCTCCACCACGGCGTCGAGGCTGCGCGCCAGCTTGAGCTGGGACACATCGTGCTGGTACTGGCCGACGCCGATGGATTTCGGGTCGATCTTCACCAGCTCGGCCAGCGGGTCCTGCAGGCGTCGGGCGATGGACACCGCGCCGCGCAGCGACACGTCCAGCTCGGGGAACTCGCGGGCGGCCAGCTCGGAGGCGGAGTAGACCGAGGCGCCGGCCTCGCTGACCATGATCTTGGTCATCTTCAGCCCGGGGTACTTCTTGATCAGCTCGGCGGCCAGCTTGTCGGTTTCGCGGCTGGCGGTGCCGTTGCCGATGGCGATCAGGTCGACGCCATGCTTGGCGCACAGCGCGGCCAGTACGGCGAGGGTCTGGTCCCACTGGTTCTTCGGCGCGTGGGGGTAGACGGTGGCGGTGTCCAGCAGCTTGCCGGTGGCATCGACCACCGCCACCTTGCAGCCGGTGCGCAGGCCCGGGTCCAGGCCCAGGGTGGCACGCGGGCCGGCCGGGGCGGCCAGCAGCAGGTCGTGCAGGTTGCGGGCGAACACGCCGATGGCCTCGTCCTCGGCGCCTTCACGCAGCTCGCCGAGCAGGTCGGTTTCCAGGTGGGTGTAGAGCTTGACCTTCCAGGTCCAGCGCACCACCTCGCCGAGCCACTTGTCGGCGGCGCGGCCGCGCTGCTCGAGGCCGAAGCGCTCGGCGATCATCAGCTCGCAGGGGTGCAGGGCGCCAGGCAGCTCTTCGCCGACCTTGAGGCTGGCGCTGAGGATGCCCTCGTTGCGCCCGCGGAAGATCGCCAGGGCGCGGTGCGAGGGCGCGCTCTTGAGCGGCTCGTCGTGCTCGAAGTAGTCGCGGAACTTGGCGCCTTCCTCTTCCTTGCCGGCGACCACCCGGGCGCTCAGGGTGGCGTGGTCCTTGAGGAAGCTGCGCAGGCTGCTGAGCAGGGTGGCGTCCTCGGCGAAGCGCTCCATGAGGATGTACTTGGCGCCTTCCAGCACCGCCTTGGCGTCGGCGAAGCCCTTCTCTGCATCGATGAAGCGCTGGGCTTCCTGCTCCGGGGTCAGGCTCGGGTCGTCGAACAGCGCATCGGCCAGCTCGCCGAGGCCGGCTTCCAGGGCGATCTGGCCCTTGGTGCGGCGCTTCTGCTTGTAGGGCAGGTAGAGGTCTTCGAGGCGGGTCTTGGTGTCGGCCAGGTTGATCTCGCGGGCCAGCTCGGGGGTCAGCTTGCCCTGCTCCTCGATGCTGGCGAGGATGCTGGCGCGGCGATCGTCCAGCTCGCGCAGGTAGCGCAGGCGCTCTTCCAGGTGGCGCAGCTGGGTGTCGTCCAGGCTGCCGGTGACTTCCTTGCGGTAGCGGGCGATGAAGGGCACGGTGGAGCCCTCGTCGAGCAGCGCCACGGCGGCGGCGACCTGTTGCGGGCGCACGCCCAGTTCTTCGGCGATGCGGTTGTTGATGCTGTCCATAAAAAGCTACCCACACTGAAACGAAAAACCGGCCACGCAGAGCACTGGCCAGGCACGAAAGCGGCGCATTATAAACACCGCCTACCGGGCTGCTGGGAACCGTTCGGGGAAAAATCTGCTAACAATGGCCCGCCCGCCGCATGCCGCGGCTGGGCCATAATGCCGGCGTTGGACGCTGTTCGAGCGCCTGCGGGCGCAACAGTTCCTTGAACCAGGAGCCTCTATGAGCGGTACCCCCTCTTCTGTCGAAGGCGAGAAAATCCTTATCGTCGATGATGACGCCCGCCTGCGCCGCCTGCTCGAACGTTTCTTCGACGAGCAGGGTTACCGCGTGCGCACGGTGGAAAACGTCGAGCAGATGGACCGCCTGCTGGCGCGCGAGCTGTTCAACCTGGTGGTGCTCGACCTGATGCTGCCGGGCGAGGACGGCCTGTCCGCCTGCCGCCGCCTGCGCGAGGCGAACAACCAGGTGCCGATCATCATGCTCACCGCCAAGGGCGACGAGGCCAGCCGCATCCAGGGCCTGGAGCAGGGCGCCGACGACTACCTGGCCAAACCCTTCAACCCGCGCGAGCTGCTGGCGCGGATCAAGGCCGTGCTGCGCCGCCAGGCGCCGGTGGTGCCGGGGGCGCCGGGCAGCGAGGAGCAGACGGTGAGTTTCGGCGACTACCAGCTGTCGCTGGCCACCCGCGAGCTGAAGAAGGGCGACCAGGTGCACATGCTCACCACCGGCGAGTTCGCCGTGCTCAAGGCCCTGGTGCAGCACGCCCGCGAGCCGCTGACCCGGGACAAGCTGATGAACCTGGCCCGCGGCCGCGAATGGGACGCCCTGGAGCGCTCCATCGACGTGCAGATCTCGCGCCTGCGCCGGTTGATCGAGCCGGACCCGTCCAAGCCGCGCTATATCCAGACGGTCTGGGGCGTGGGCTATGTGTTCGTCCCGGACGGCGCCAAGTCGTAGCGTGGAGAGCGCCGCATGGGGTTTATCCACCGATGAGATCGCCAGGTGGAAAAGGCCGGTAGGCGTTTTCCACCCTACGCCGAGCCGCTTATGAAAACCCCGCTGTGGTTCCCGCAAAGCTTCTTCGCCCGCACCCTCTGGCTGGTGCTGGTGGTGGTGCTGTTCTCCAAGGCGCTGACCCTGGTCTATCTGATGATGAACGAGGACGTGCTGGTCGACCGCCAGTACAGCCACGGCGCGGCCCTGACCCTGCGCGCCTACTGGGCGGCCGATCCGGAGGACCGTGCGACCATCGCCAAGGCCGCCGGCCTCAAGCGGGTGCCCTACGAGTCGGTACCGGCCAGCGAGCAGCACTGGCCCTACAGCGAGATCTTCCAGCGACAGATGCAGGCCGAGCTGGGGCCGGACACCGAGGTGCGGGTGCGGGTGCACAGCCCGCCGGCGCTCTGGGTGCATGCCCCGGCGTTTGGCGACGACTGGCTGCGGGTACCCATGTACCCCCACCCCCTGCGCGGCCAGCGGATCTGGAGCGTGCTCGGCTGGTTCCTCGGCATCGGCCTGCTGTCCACCGCGGCGGCCTGGATCTTCGTGCGCCAGCTCAGCGCGCCGCTCAAGCGCCTGGTGTTCGCCGCCCGGCAGATCGGCCAGGGGCGCAGCGTGCGCCTGCCGGTCGGCGATACGCCGAGCGAGATGGCCGAGGTCTACCGTGCCTTCAACCAGATGGCCGAGGACGTCGAGCAGGCGGCCCGCGAGCGCGAGCTGATGCTGGCGGGCGTGTCCCACGACCTGCGCACGCCGCTGACCCGCCTGCGCCTGTCCATGGAGTTCCTCGACAACGACTCGGACCTGACCGAGGACATGGTGCGCGACATCGAGGACATGGACGCGATACTCGACCAGTTCCTCGCCTTCATCCGCGACGGCCGCGACGAGCCGCTGGAGGCCCTCGACCTGGGCGAGCTGATCCGCGAGGTGGTGACCCCCTACAACCAGCAGCGGGAGCGGGTGCGCCTGTGCCTGGAGCCGTTGCCGGCCTTCCCGCTGCGTCGGGTGTCGATCAAGCGCCTGCTGGTCAACCTGATCGAAAACGCCCTGCGCTACGGCGGCGATGCGGTGGAGGTGGCGGCCTACCTGTCCGGCCACCACAGCGCGCCCTACGTGGTGCTCAGCGTGCTCGACCGCGGCGCCGGCATCGCCCCGGCGGAGCTGAGCAGCATCTTCAACCCCTTCATCCGCGGCGACCGCGCCCGTGGCGGCCAGGGCGCGGGCCTGGGGCTGGCCATCGTCAAGCGCATCGCCGCCCTGCATGGCGGCAGCGTCGAGCTGCGCAACCGTTCCGGCGGCGGCCTGGAGGCGCGGGTGTGCCTGCCCCTGGGCCTGCTGCTGCCGCGCGACGCGGCCTGAGGCGGGGGCTAGCCGCGGCCCTTGGTGCGGGTCAGGTGCGGCATGGCGGTCTTCTCCAGGTGCTCGATGATCATCCCGGCGACGTCCTTGCCGGTGGTGGTCTCGATGCCGCCCAGGCCGGGCGAGGAGTTCACCTCCATCACCAATGGGCCGTGGTGCGAGCGCAGGATGTCCACCCCGGCCACCGACAGGCCCATGACCTTGGCCGCGCGGATGGCGGTCATGCGCTCCTCCGGGGTGATCTTGATCAGGCTGGCCTCGCCGCCGCGGTGCAGGTTGGAGCGGAACTCGCCGGGCTTGGCCTGGCGCTTGATCGCCGCGATCACCTTGTCGCCGACCACGAAGCAGCGGATGTCGGCGCCGCCGGCTTCCTTGATGTATTCCTGGACCATGATGTTCTGCTTGAGGCCCATGAAGGCCTCGATCACCGACTCGGCGGCCTTCTGCGTCTCGCACATCACCACGCCTATGCCCTGGGTGCCCTCCAGCACCTTGATGATCAGCGGCGCGCCGTTGACCATCTGGATCAGGTCAGGGATGTCGTCCGGTGAGTGGGCGAAGCCGGTCACCGGCAGGCCGATGCCCTTGCGCGACAGCAGCTGCAGCGAGCGCAGCTTGTCCCGCGAGCGGGTGATGGCCACCGACTCGTTGAGGGGGAACACCCCCATCATCTCGAATTGGCGCAGCACCGCGCAGCCGTAAAAGGTGACCGAGGCGCCGATGCGCGGGATCACCGCGTCGAAGCCCTCCAGCGGCTGGCCGCGGTAGTGGATCTGCGGCTTGTGGCTGGCGATGTTCATATAGGCCCGCAGGGTGTCGATCACCACCATTTCGTGGCCCCGTTGCTGGCCGGCTTCGAGCAGGCGGCGGGTGGAATACAGGCGCGGGTTGCGCGACAGGATGGCGATTTTCATGGGGCACCAGGTAGGTCGAGTAGCGAGGGTTTGTCTTGAACATAGGTCAGCGCCGGGTTGACCACCAGCTGGCCGTCGACCAGGGCCTTGGAGCCGAGCAGTACCCGGTAGCGCATGGTCTTGCGGCAGGTCAGGGTGAATTCCACCGGCCAGCTGCGGTCGCCGAGGATCAGGCTGGTGCGGATCGTGTAGCGGCTCTGCACATGGCCGGTGGAACTCTTGATGCGCTTGACCGCCACCAGCGGCGCCTCGCAGCGATGGCGCCGCTGCACCAGGGTGCCGATGTGCGCGGTGAAGCGCACCCAGTCGGCGCCGTCGCGTTCGAACGGCTGGATGTCGCTGGCATGCAGGCAGGAGGTGCTGGCGCCGGTGTCGATCTTCGCACGCAGGCCGACCATGCCCAGATCCGGTAGGTTGATCCATTCGCGCAGGCCGATCACGCTGAGTTGGTCGAAGGTCTTCACGCGGGGCGGTTTCCATTGGGCCTTGCTGAACGCTAGTCCGGGAATTCTAGTTGTGCATCGGGACAACCGCATCAGGCAGAATCGCCGGGCAGCGGCATTCTTGATCGAGAGAGCGATGAGCGAGAAAGACGACGGCAAGGTCCGCCTGGACAAATGGCTGTGGGCGGCGCGTTTCTACAAGACCCGCGCCCTGGCCAAGGCGGCGATCGAGGGCGGCAAGGTGCATTGCCGGGGCGAGCGCTGCAAACCGAGCAAGGAGCCGAAGGTCGGCGACGAACTGGTGATCCGCGCCGGCTTCGACGAGCGCACGGTGGTCATCCAGGCGCTGTCGGCGGTGCGCCGGGGCGCGCCCCAGGCCCAGGAACTGTACCGCGAGACCGCCGAGAGCATCGCCCGCCGCGAGCAGGCCGCGGCGCAGCGCAAGGCCGGCGCCCTGGGCGTGCAGACCGACGGCCGGCCGACCAAGAAACAGCGCCGCCAGCTGCAGCAGTTCCACGGCGGCCAGGAGGACTGAGGCGCCGGGCTCAGCTCGGGGAGATCACCCGCAGCCGGTTGATCAGCGGCAGGCGCTGCAAGGGCGCCCACAGCGGCCGGCAGAGCCGGGCCAGGCCGTTGGCGATATGCCCGGCCAGCGGCGTGCAGTAGCCCCAGGCGAAGGCGAGCAGGGCGATGAACACGCCGCCGACCGTCACGTCCACCAGCCAATGGGCGCCGGCCACCAGCCGCGGCAGCACGAACAGCAGGGCCAGGCCGAGGTTCAGCGCCAGTTTCCAGCCGCGGCTGAACAGCCCCATGAACAGTGCCCAGAGCAGCAGTACCGAGGCGTGGTCGCCGGGGAAGCTGCGGCTGGAGCGGTCCTTGAGCTCGAACAGGCGCTCCAGCTCGGGGAAGGCGGCGCTCAGGTGATAGGTGCCCGGCACCAGGGTCGAGGGGCTGGCGTGCTGCCAGTCGAGGATGCCGACCAGCTTGTTGAACAGCACGCGGATCACCAGCAGCGTCATCAGCAGGCCGAGGAAGGTGAACAGCGCCGGGCGCAGCTCCTGGACGCGGAAGGTCCAGCGCGAGTGCAGCATCAGGGCGAGCATCAGCACGCCGACCAGGGCATCGCTCAGGCGCGTGCTGGTCACGGCCCAGAAACCGTCCCACAGCGGGCTGTGGCCCAGCGAGCCGTTGAGGCACTGGAACAGCCACAGGCCGGCGCTGTCCCACAGCGCGCGGCTGGGCGGCAGCAGCCAGCTGGCCAGCACGACGGCGGCCAGCAGGTTGAGGCCGAGCAGGGCCGGCCATCGCCAAGCGGCTTGGATGCGGATGTCTTTATCCATAGAATGTCGCTCCTCTTAACCTTCCCTGATGAAAATTGCGACGCGCTTTATAGAGATGTTGCGGCGCTTTGTCATCCGTTGTTCACATCCGGTCGCCCAATGCACGATTTCGATCACACCCAGCGCTTCCTGTTCGACGACTCCGATGTCCGCGGCGAACTGGTCGGTCTGGGCCAGAGCTACCAGCATGTGCTGGCCAAGCACGACTATCCGCAACCGGTCGCGCAATTGCTCGGCGAGTTGCTCGCCGCGGCCTCGCTGCTGATCGGCACCCTCAAGTTCGACGGCCTGCTGGTGCTGCAGGCGCGCTCCGCCGGCGCGGTGCCGCTGCTGATGGTCGAGTGCTCCAGCGACGGCGAGTTGCGCGGCATCGCCCGCTACCACGCCGAGCAGATCGGCGCCGATGCCGGGCTGGTCGAGCTGATGCCCGAAGGCGTGCTGGCGATGACCATCGAGCCGAAGCAGGGCCAGCGTTACCAGGGCATCGTCGACCTGGACGGCGCCACCCTGGCCGACTGCCTGACCAACTACTTCGCCACCTCGGAGCAGCTGCCCACGCGCTTCTGGCTGTGCGCCGACGGCCAGCGCGCCCGCGGCCTGCTGCTGCAGCAGCTGCCGGCCGACCGCCTCAAGGAGGCCGAGGCCCGTGCCGCCAGCTGGCAGCACCTGGCGACCCTGGCCGACACCCTGAGTGCCGAGGAGTTGCTCGGCCTGGACAACGAGACCCTGCTGCACCGCCTCTATCACCAGGAGGAACTGCGCCTGTTCGAGCCGCGTCCGCTGTGTTTCCGCTGCAGCTGTTCGCGCGAGCGCTCGGCCAGGGCCCTGGTCAGCCTGGGGCCGGCCGATGCCGAGCTGCTGCTCGACGAGCACGGTGGCCAGGTGGTGATCGACTGCCAGTTCTGCAACCAACGCTATGCCTTCGACGCCGCCGACGTCGCCCAGCTGTTCGCCGGCGGCGGCAGCGAGGCGCCCTCGGACACGCGCCACTGAGGCGATAGCGGGCGGCTATCGATCCGCTGGGCGGATCGGGTGCTGCCAAGGGAGGTGCTTTCTGGCATACTCCCGCGACTTTTTTATCGCTGTAGTAGTGCTCAGGCCTTAACTACAAAACGTTTGGAAGACTCGGCCGCTCGGCCGACGGGGACTCACATGACGCAAGCCAACACCGCCGTGTACACCGACATCAGCGCCGCCCAACTGGTCGAAGAAGCCCTCCGTCGCGGCGAAGGTGAACTGGCCGCCAACGGCTCGCTGGTGGTGCGCACCGGCCAGCGTACCGGCCGCTCGCCGGCCGACCGCTTCATCGTCCAGGAACCGAGCACCGAGGCGAAGATCGCCTGGGGGCCGATCAACCGGCCGTTCCCGGCGGACAAGTTCGATGCCCTGTGGGACCGCGTGCAGGCCTTCTCCGATGCCCAGAACAGCTTCGTCTCCCACGTCCATGTAGGCTCGTCCGAGGCCCACTACCTGCCGGTCAAGATGACCACCGCCACCGCCTGGCAGAACCTGTTCGGCCGTTGCCTGTTCATCAACCCGGAAACCTACAACCCGGCCGCCAAGGCCGAGTGGCAGATCCTCAACGTCGCCAACTTCGAGTGCGTGCCCGAGCGTGACGGCACCAACTCCGACGGCTGCGTGATCATCAACTTCGCCCAGAAGAAGGTGCTGATCGCCGGCATGCGCTACGCCGGCGAGATGAAGAAGGCCATGTTCAGCGTGCAGAACTTCCTCCTGCCGGAGGCCGACGTGCTGCCGATGCACTGCGCCGCCAACATCGGCGAGGACGGCGACGTGACCCTGTTCTTCGGCCTGTCCGGCACCGGCAAGACCACCCTGTCGGCCGACGAGTCGCGCTACCTGATCGGCGACGACGAGCACGGCTGGGGCGAGGGCGTGGTGTTCAACATCGAGGGTGGCTGCTACGCCAAGTGCATCGACCTGTCGGAGAAGAACGAGCCGGTGATCTGGAAGGCCATCCAGTTCGGCGCGGTGCTGGAGAACGTGGTGCTCGACGCGCAGCGCGTGCCGGACTACGGCGACGACAGCCTGACCCAGAACAGCCGCGCCGCCTACCCGCTGAGCCACGTCGACAAGCGCAGCGAGCGCAACCTCGGCGGCGAGCCGAACGCGGTGATCTTCCTCACCTGCGACCTGACCGGGGTGCTGCCGCCGGTGTCGATCCTCAACGAGGAGCAGGCCGCCTACCACTTCCTGTCCGGCTACACCGCCCTGGTCGGCTCCACCGAGATGGGCTCGGGCAGCGGCATCAAGTCGACCTTCTCCACCTGCTTCGGCGCGCCGTTCTTCCCGCGTCCGGCTGGCGAATACGCCGAGCTGCTGATCAAGCGCATCCGCGGCTTTGGCTCCAAGGTCTACCTGGTCAACACCGGCTGGACCGGCGGCGGCTACGGCGTCGGCAAGCGGTTCAACATCCCCACCACCCGTGGGGTGATCGCCGCGATCCAGAGCGGCGCGCTGATCGGCACCGAGACCGAGCAGCTGCCGATCATCAACCTCAGCGTGCCGACGTCGGTGCCGGGCGTGGAAACCAACCTGCTCAACCCGCGCAACACCTGGGAAGACAAGAACGCCTACGACGAGGCCGCCAAGGGCCTGGCCAAGCTGTTCATCGACAACTTCGCCAAGTTCGACGTCTCCGACGTCATCAAGAACGCCGGCCCGCAGCTCTAAGCCGGGAGCCGATGCGAACGAGCCGCCTGCGGGCGGCTTTTTCGTGTCTGCGCTTCGGCCTATTCGCGCGGGGGAATGTTCAGCCCGCGGCTCACCGCGGGCCGCGCGAGGAAGGCCGCCAGCGCCCGGGTGACGTGGGCGAAACGCTCGATCCGGACCAGCTCGCCGGCCTCGTAGAAGCCGATCAGGTTGCGCACCCAGGGGAAGGTGGCGATGTCGGCGATGCCGTAGTCCTCGCCCATGATCCAGGGGCCCTCGGCCAGGCGCCGGTCGAGTACGCCGAGCAGGCGGCCGGCCTCGGCGACGTAGCGGTCGCGGGGGCGCTTGTCTTCGTAGTCCTTGCCGGCGAAGCGGTTGAAGAAGCCGACCTGGCCGAACATCGGGCCGATGCCGCCCATCTGCCACATCAGCCACTGCAGCGCCTGGTAACGGCCCCGAGCATCGCTGGGGAGCAGTTGGCCGGTCTTCTCCGCCAGGTAGAGGAGGATCGCCCCGGACTCGAACAGCGCCAGGGGCCGGCCGTCCGGGCCGTCGGGGTCGAGGATGGCGGGAATCTTGTTGTTCGGGTTGAGCGAGAGGAAGGTCGGAGACAGCTGCTCGTTGCGCTCGAAGCTGACCAGGTGCGCCTCGTAGGGCAGGCCGATCTCCTCGAGCATGATCGACACCTTGACCCCGTTGGGCGTCGGCAGGGAATAGAGCTGCAGCCGCTCGGGATGGGCGGCGGGCCATTTCTCGGTGATGGGGAAAGCGGAAAGGTCGTGCATGCGGAGTCCTTGGCGGGAGCGAGTGGCGGGGCGAGAGGCATACGATAGCGAAGCCGGCCGCCTGCGGTCATGCCCTGCGCACGCGGAGTCGGCAGGCGTGCCCCGTGGCGGGTCAGTCCGCCGCGCCGGGCCGCTGCGCCGCCCGGCCCCGTTCCAGGGTCCATTGCACCAGTTCCAGGGTCAGGCGGTCCGTCGCCTGGCCGAGGGCGCTGACCATCGCCGCCAGCGAGGCATCGGCCGCCGCCTGGCGTACCTGGAAGCGGCGGCTGGCGAGGATGCGCCGGCTGCGCCCCTGCACCAGGCGCGCCTCCAGGAGGATGTGCGCCTCGGGACGGCCATTGCGGTACTCGCCGTGGAAGGCGCGCAGGTCGCTGTCCAGCTGCAGCTCGGCGCGCAGGCGGTTGGCGTCGCTGCTGAGGAGGGCGATGCGGCCGTCGTCGCGAAAGCCGTCGAGCAGGCGGTCGCGCAGCAGCAGGGTGGCACGGTCGCTCCAACGCGCGCCCTGGTAGGCACTGACCCGGGCGCCGGCCGGCAGCACGGCGATGCGCGGGCTGTCGAGCAGGGCGTTGCCGTGCGGCGTGTTCACCCGCAGGCTCCAGTCGACGCGGGGCGCGCCCATGGCCTGGTTGGGCAGGGGGCTGGCCGGCAGGCGGTAGAGCGTCAGCGGCTCGCTCTCGGGCAGCAGCGAGCAGGCGCCGAGCAGGGCGGCCAGCAGCAGGGCGCCGGGCAGGCGGCTCATGGCTGGAACTCCTCGATCCGTTCGCTGCGCAGCAGGTAGCCGGCCGGGTCCTGCTCCAGGCGGCGGGAGAAGGCGCGCAGCACGGCCAGGGTGTCGCGCAGCTCCTCGACGGCCGGGCCGAGCTCGCCCAGGCCCTGCAGGCCGCTGTCGAGGGCCTCGCGGTTGTCGGCGAGCAGGCCTTCCAGGCTCTCGCTGCTGCGCGCCAGCGAGGCCACCAGGCGCTCCGTACCGGCCAGGGTCTGGCGGCCCTGGCCATCGAGCAGCCGGTTGGCGCCGCGCATCAGCTGCGCGGTTTCCTGGCTGGCGGCGCCGATCTGCTGCAGGGCCAGGCCCAGGCTGTCGCGCTGGGCGGCGAGGCCGGCGGCGGTCTGCTCCAGGTGCTGCAGGGTGCGCGTGGCGCTTGCGATATTGGCCTCGGAGAACAGGCGGTCGGCGCGTTCGAGCAGGCGGGAGAGGGTCAGCAGCAGGTCGTCGCCGTTGGCCATCATCCGCGCCAGGGGCGAGGGCTCGGCGATGATCTGCGGCGGCTGCTTGGCGTCGCCGCGCAGCCGCGGGCTTTGCGGGGTGCCACCGTGCAGCTGGATCACCGCGATGCCGGTGATGCCGGTGATCGACAGGCGCGCGCGGGTGTCCTGCTTGATCGGCGTGTGGCTGAACACGCGGATGCGCGCGCGCACCCTGCGTGGGTCCTCGGGGTCGAGGTCGAGGCGGGCCACCTCGCCGACCGTGATGCCGCTGTACTGCACCGTGCTGCCCTGGGTCAGGCCGCTGACGGTCTCGTTGAAGATCACTTCGTAGTCGCTGAGCGCCTGGTCGGCGGTGGACTTGTTCAGCCACAGGGCGAACAGCAGCGCCGCGCCGAGGCTCAGCACGGTGAACAGGCCGATCAGCACATGGTGGGCGCGCGGTTCCATTCAGGGGCTCCTCGGCGCGCCGCCTGCGGCCCGCTCGGCGGCACGGCCACGGGGGCCGTGGAAGTAGTCGCGAATCCAGGGGTCGTCGTAGGCGGCGACCCGCTCCAGACGGTCGGCCACCAGCACCCGCTGCCGCACCAGCACCGCCACCCGGTCGCACAGGCTGTAGAGCACGTCGAGGTCGTGGGTGACCAGCAGCACGCTCAGGCCCAGGGCATCGCGCAGGGTGCGCAGCAGCCGGTCGAAGGCCGCCGCGCCGATCGGGTCGAGCCCGGAGGTGGGTTCGTCGAGAAACAGGATCTCCGGGTCCAGGGCCAGGGCGCGGGCCAGGGCGGCGCGCTTGACCATGCCGCCGGACAGCTCGGCCGGGTACTTGGCGCCGGCGTCCAGGGCCAGGCCGACCAGGGCCAGCTTGACCCCGGCCAGGCGCTCGGCGTCCGCCCGGGCCAGGCCGGCGTGCTCGATCAGCGGCAGGGCGATGTTCTCGCCCACGGTCAGCGAGGAGAACAGCGCGCCGCGCTGGAACAGCACGCCGAAGCGTCGCTCCAACTGTGCGCGGCGCTGCGCCGGCAGGTCCAGCACGTCCTCGCCGAACACCCGCACGCGCCCGGAGGTGGGGCGGCGCAGGCCGAGGATGCTGCGCAGCAGCAGCGACTTGCCGGTGCCCGAACCGCCGACCACGCCGAGCACCTCGCCGCGCAGCAGTTGCAGCTGCAGGTCCTGGTGCACCACCTGGGCGCCGAAGCGGTTGCACAGGTCGTGCACCTCGATGATCGCCTCGGCGTTCACCAGCCCATCTCCATCAGGAACAGTGCGGCCAGGGCATCCAGCAGTATCACCACGAAGATCGACTGGACCACGCTGGAGGTGGTGCGCTCGCCCACCGACTGGGTGCTGCCGGTGACCTTGAAGCCCTCCAGGCAGCCGATCACCGCGATCAGGAAGGCGAACAGCGGCGCCTTGGCCATGCCCACCAGGAAGTGCCGCAGGGCGATGTTCTCCTGCAGGATCGCCAGGTACATGGTCGGGCCGATGTCCAGGGCCAGGGCGCAGACCACGGCGCCGCCGAGGATGCCGCTGAGCATGGCGACGAAGGTCAGGATCGGCAGGGCGATCAGCAGGGCGAACACCCGCGGCAGCACCAGCAGCTCCAGGGGGCTGAGGCCCAGGGTGCGGATCGCGTCGATCTCCTCGTTGGCCTGCATGGCGCCGATTTGCGCGGTGAAGGCGCTGGCCGTGCGCCCGGCCATGAGGATGGCGGTGAGCAGCACGCCGAACTCGCGCAGGAAGGAGAAGGCCACCAGGTTGACCGTGTACAGGCTGGCGCCGTAGCCGGCCAGCACCGTGGCGCCGAGGAAGGCCACCACCGCGCCGACCAGGAAGGTCAGCAGGGCAACGATGGGCAGGGCGTTGAGTCCACTCTGCTCCAGGTGCGCGGCCAGGGCGGTGAGGCGCCAGCGGCGCGGGTGCGGCAGCAGGGTGACGATGCTGGCCAGGGTCAGGCCGATGAAGCCGAGCAGGGCCACGGCCAGCTGCCACAGCCCCTCGACCGCCTCGCCGATATGCCCGAGCAGCTCCCTGAGGGTCGAGGGGCGGCGTGTCGTTCGAGGTGGGGCGACCCCGGCCATGGCCCGGCCCACCGCCTGCAGCAGGGCGCGGCGCTCGGCCGCCAGGCCCAGCGCCGTACTCGCCAGCTCCTCCAGGCGCTGGCTGCCCAGCAGCTCCACCAGCAGCGCCGCCCCCGCGGTGTCCAGGGCCCCGAGGTCCTCCAGCTCGACCACGCTGGTCGGCGCCCTCAGGCTGCCGCGCAGCGCGCGCACCTGGGGTTCCAGCGCGGCGTAATGGGCCAGGGTCCAGTCGCCGCCTATCTGCAGGCCCGGCACGTCCGGGCCGCGAGGCGGCAGCGGGGTGATGTAAGGGGCGGTGCTCATAGCACCAAGCTTAGTTCGCGGACGTCCACTGCGACGGATCGACGCGGAGCCGGCGTCGGCGTTCGGTCGGGGCGCTGGACCATTCAGCCTGGCTGCGCTCGGAAAGTACTACGCTCACCCGGTTGGGGGCTGTGCGGGTCCGGGCTGCTTGAATATACTGCGTGACCTGCTTCACAAGTGGGGGCCAGCGCGTCTCTGCCCCCATCGGCATTGGACGAAAGGAATCGACCATGAAAGAACAACGCAAACTGCCGGCGCTGCGCGCCCATATCGATCAACTGCTCGGCAAGGGCTGGGTCATCGCCGGCCGCGACCCTTTGGCGCTACGCAAGGGGCGCAAGCACTGGGTGGTGATGCACGGCATGCTGATCAGCGAAGACCTCGCCGCCTAACTGCCCAGGCAGGGTCGCCCCGTACTGCGACGAAAGCCGAGCCCGACAAGCTGGCGGCCGACGATGTGCCCGGGGCACCGATCTGTGGGATCCAGACCGATCCGCGTAACAACCTGCGCGAAATTTTCCTGACCCTACGCAGCAGTGCCCGGCCTGAGTGGCTGGCGGTGGCCCTGCGCCTTCCCGGCGACCGCGTGGCGCTCCCCGCCCGGGCGCGGCGATATCGATACGGTCGATAAGTGCCATCGGTACGGGCCCATGGTCTTGTCCCGAGCGGATGCCTAGCATGGGCGCCCTCTGACAAGGCAACCCGCAACTGGAGTGACCATGCATATCGAAGAAGCCATCCGCAGCCGCCGCGCCGTCAAGGTCTATGACCCGGATTTCCGCCTCAGCCGCGAGGAGAAGGACGAGCTGCTGCAACTGGCCCTGCTGGCGCCGTCCGCCTTCAACCTGCAGCATGTGCGCTTCGTCGAGGTCAGCGACCCGGCGCTGCGCGAGCAGATTCGCGAGCAGGCCTGGGGCCAGGCCCAGGTCACCGACGCGGCCATGCTGGTGGTGGTGTGCGCCCAGCTCGACAGCTGGGAGAAGAACGTCGGCCGCGTCTGGCAGGGCGCGCCGCAGGAGGTGCAGGACTACATGGCCGGCGCCGTCGACGCCTACTACCGCGACAAGCCCCAGGTGCAGCGCGACGAGACCATGCGCAGCTGCGGCCTCAAGGCCCAGACCCTGATGCTTGCCGCCCGCGGCAAGGGCCTGGACTCCTGCCCGATGGACGGCTTCGACTTCGACGCCGTGGCCAAGCTGATCAACCTGCCGGACAACCACCTCATCGGCCTGATGGTCGCGGTCGGCAAGCGTGCGGCGGAACCCAAGCCGCGGGTCGGCAAGCTGCCGTTCGACGAGCTGGTGATCCGCGACCGCTTCTGAACCAGGGGGCGGGGACGAAAAGGCGTGCAGAGGCACGCCCTTTTGCCTGATGCGACTCGCCGCGGCGTTCGCGTTGCGCGCTTCCAGGCAGCTGGGCGTCGAGAACAGACATTCGCGGCCGGCGGCGCGGCGCTAGCTTAGCCGAGTGCTATTTCAGCCCGACCACCTTGGAGCAGACATGCAACCTATCACCGTTCTCCGCGATACCACCCCCGTCCCGGTCCTCGACGCCTGCAAGTGGGAGCGCATCGGCGGCGACCCGCACACCGTCAACCTCAACGCCTACACCTCCGAAGACGGCAAGAAGATCATGGGCACCTGGATCTGCACCCCCGGCAAGTGGCGGGTCGCCTATGACAAGTGGGAGTACTGCCACTTCCAGGAAGGCTATTGCATCATCACCCCCGACGGCCAGGAGCCGATCCACCTCAAGGCCGGCGACATCTTCGTCGTCGAACCCGGCATGACGGGCACCTGGGAAGTGGTCGAGACCGTACGCAAGTACTTCGTCTTCGCCTGATTCTCGGCCTCGCCGCCCAGGCGGCCGGTTCGGCGAAAGCCGACTGGCCGTCTCCGGTGCTGGCGTGTTCGGCGCGCTTCTGGTAATCATGGAGGCGTCGGAGACAGTTCGCCGATTGCATCTGGCGAGAGCCTTGCGCTGCATTCCCCGTGCAGCCGGCGCCGTGACAGGAGGGCATGCAATCGACTGGAACCCCGATACCCGCAACACCTCGCAAGAACAGCAACGTCAGAACGAGGAAGCCCTATGCACGTACAAGTGAACATCCACCAGATCGAAGGCGACGCCCGTCTGCAGAAGTGGGTCAGCACGACCCTGACCGAAAGACTCCAGCGCCACGCCGATCTGCTCACCCGCATAGAAGTGCACGTCAGCGACGAGAACGCCCACAAATCCGGCCCCGACGACAAGCGTTGCCAGATCGAGGCCCGGCCCAAGGGGCAGCAGGCCATTTCGGTGAGTCACAAGGCCCAGAACCTGGAACTGGCGGTGGACGGCGCCACGGAAAAAATGCGCCATGCCCTCGAGCACCTGATGGGCAAGCTCGAAGCCAAAGCCACGGCGAACGGGCGCCCGCAAAGCCCGCGCGAAACCTCCAGCGATGCCCTCCTGCAGGAAGAATTCCTGGCCAAGCAGGAAGAACTGGAACGGGCATAAGGCCCCGACCATCCCACCGATTGACCCGAGGGGGACCCACGCAGGCGTGGGTCCCCCTTTTTAGTGGCGATGTTTCAACGAGCTGTTGGCCGCGCAAATGGCTGCATAGTGGCGGCAGACGCTCAAGGTGAGGGCGCCTCCCCATCGGCTGGCAACCTGAGCCAGCCCAGCACGCGAGGCTGATCGATGAACCAGCGGCCCTGCCGATAGGCAACCGGCAAGGTCTCCCGGGCGCTGCCGAAGGGGCCCGGATTCTGCTGGGCGATCTCCAGCGAGCCTTCGCTCACGCTGGCGATGATGGCAACGTGGCCGTAGCGGTTGAACAGCCAAGGGCTGAATACCAGCAGATCGTCCGCCCGGGGTTTGCCGGCACTGCCGTTGCTGAACTGCAGCAGCCCGCGTTTGGCGTTCCAGGCGCCATCGGCCAGCCTGGGGTCGAAGAAGTCCTTGGCGTGTCCGTAGCTATCGGGCATACGGTGGGCGAAGCGCTCGAAGTAATAGCGTTTGACGAACTCCACGCACTGGAAGCGCAGCCCCAGGTTGTAGCCGTCCCGGGTCAGGTTGCGCCCCACCGTGGTATTGACCCCGCCATTGAAGTAGATGGCGACGCCGTTGAGCTCATCGAGCCGTTCGCCCACCTCATAACGCGCATTCGGGTTGATGCGTGTGGCGCCGGCATGCAGCGCCAGTGCAAGCAAGGGGGCGAGCAGCGCGCACGCTGCCAGGGCAAGTCGGCGTTTGGACATGGCGAAGGTTCCGCTCTCTGCAGCAGTGGGCGAGCCGCCGGGCCTGGTCGCTGTACGGCGGCTCAACATGGGGCTAGCGCTGTTTGCGCTCGGCCTCATCTATCTCAGCGAAGACCTTTCGGTATTCGGCCTGTGAGGCATATTCGCCGACCACCTGCTCGGCAAAGCCGCCAGGCAATGCGTCGCCGCTCTGCGCATCCCGCGCAAAGGTGACCACATAGCGCTGGCCCTGCAGTTCGAGGAACAACTGGTGGTAGTCCGTCGGTTTGTTCGGCTCGGCGAATGCGCTGTAGGCATAGCGAACGCGCTTGCTCAGATCAGGGGGATCGAGCAGGAGTGGTTGGGTGTCAGTACCTTCTAGAGGGCCGTAATCGAATGCGCCCGCGGCGACAAAAGGAAGGTCCTCCAATTGATCGCGGGTAAAAGGCAATGGTTTGTTACGCAGCATGGTGACGTTGCTGGCGCCGCCGTCCGCCTCGATGAGGCGAGGACGATACATCCCGCCGGCGAACCACTGGCTGGCATCGAACATCTCTTCGACCTCGAAACCGCCGTAATACATCATGATCTTCCCGGGCATCGCGCCCTCCTTGGCATGCAAATAGAGCCCGGTAGCGGCGAGGGCCGTCAGCAGGGCCAGTGTCCATACAAACGACCGGTGCAGTCGCGGGCGCCTCATAGGGGCCGGTATTCGCGCAGAGTGGCCGGCACGCCCGTGGGCGAGTCACCGGCGCGGACGCCATGAACCGCGCCTTCTTCATCCAGTGGATGGCCGATTAGCTTTTCGTTCGCATCGCGGCTGGCGGCGTGCCGCACGATGGTCTCATCCTGTGCGCTGGCGGTCTTTCGAGGCGGCAGTGGGGGCTTCTCGTTCGGTAGCTGGGCGTTTTTATCCCGCTTTTCCAGCCGCAGAGCGGCCAGGCGTTTACGGTAATTGCTGAGCTGGCGTCTATAGCGCTTCATTGCTTGTGAGTCGGCACTGACCCTCGCCCGCGCACCCTCAAGCCCGGCTCGGTCACTGGCATCCCCGTAGGTCTGGTCGTAGTTGCTGCGGCGCGGGTAAGCCCAGACCGTGGCCTGGGTGGTATTGGCGATAAGCTGCGCCAGGCTCTTGTCGTAGAGGGGATCTTCATCTTCGCCGACGTGCCAGTCAGCCTGGATGCCGAGGCCGGTGCGGCAGGCGTAGGAATAGATCTTCGCGCCCAGATCGAAGGCCTGCGGCTTGAGCATCAGCGCCTGAGCATCGCGTAGACGGTAGCTGTCTACCTTGTCCAGCTCATAGCCGAACTCGATGGAGCCGACCAAGCCATGGGAGAACAGGTCGAGCTGTTTGATCTCGCGCTTCTTGCGGATGCGCAGGTTGATGAAATCGAGCAGATGGGCGATGGAGTCCAATTCGCGATATTTCGCGCCATAGCGTGTCTCGACCACGCTCTTGAGGCGATCCAGCAGCCTGCGCTCATAGTCCTCGGTAAAGATCAGAAAGATGCGCTGACTGGAGTCGTTGGCCGTCGCCGGCGGGTACAGGCCTAGCTGGCGGATGCCCTGGTTGATGAAGCGCATCTTGTTGCCTTTCTGCCCGCGTAGACGCTCCATAAGCGTCATGTGCGAAGCGCCCACCACGGTGATGAAGTCCTGCTGCAGAGAAACCGCAATCTGCGCAGTGCCGTGCAGGTCACTGGTTTGTCCCTGATGTAGCTGGGTCATAGCGTCCGATCCTTAGAAGCTGATGCCTTGGCTCTTGAGGTAGTTGGCCGCACTCCGGCCCCAACGCACGACTACTGACTGCGGTTCCTCGGTAAACACCCGCGTGGTATTGCCGTAGCTATTGGTATGCCCGACCACGCGCTGGCCATCACCGCTTTCCACGCAATACAGCACACCTTCGACCGGTTGCCCCGTATGTTCGTCGATGAGTTGGTATTGCTCGCTATGCCTGGGCAGAATCTCCGGCGGAGTGAAAGGGGCTGCCCCGGACTGCGTACCGACCAGCACATCCCCCGAGCCGGTGACGATTATCCCGCCATGGGCCGTCGCGCTGCCCTGGAAGGCAATCGGCTTGCCGTTGATCAGGATGTTGCCGATGCCCTGTGTCACGGCATCGCCGCAGGCGCTGCTATCGCCGACCCGAAGAGTGGGCAGGTTGTTGATCAACACATCGGGCGAACCGCTGGTGGCGGGGTTGGTGCCGTGACCGGGAAGTGGGCAGGCATTCAAATCGCTGAGACGAGAGGCGGGTTTGGCCATGAACGACATCCTTGTGCAATGGTGCGGACCATCCTATGGCGCATCGGATGGTCACGGTGTGGCGAAGTTCACCTTTAGCCGAACCAGGCGAGGCAGGAGTCCGCCGGAGCTTCCGGCGGGCTCCTGTAGCGAGGTCGACTGCCGGCTTACAGCTGCAGGCAGGTCTTCCTCGCCTGGTGGTTGCCGCCGAACGGCGAACACAAGCGCTGGTGCACCCGGCTGAGGAAGCCGATCTCGAAGGCCCGGCGCTGCGCCCCGGGGGGCAGCGCGTCGCGCTCGATGATCAGGTTGGCCCACAGCCAGCCGGTGTCGTCGTTGCTCAGCCAGGCCTGGGCGCTGGCCACGCCCCGGTCGAAGGCCTCATGGCAGTTCACCGGCCACTTGATGATCGCGCCGCGATGGCCGTCATGGGTGGGCAGGTGGCTGGTGCAGGGTCTATTCATCGCCGGCCCTCCCTTGTGCCTGGGCCAACGCGCGGCGGTACAACACCAGCACGTCGCTCAACAGCGCGCGGGCGCTGTCGCAGGCCTCATGCAGCGGCCCTGCGCCGGGGGTGGACGCCTCCATGCGCGCCAGAATGTCGAACAGCTTATGCAGCATCGCCACCCGCAACTCGGCCGCCGCCTGGAAATGGCAGCCCTGGCCATCGAGGCAATCGAGTGGTTCGTAACGTTTGGGGAAGGGAACGACAACAGCGTTGAATCTAGTCATGACGCACCTCCAGGCAGGAGGCGAACGACAAGGCAAACAGCCCAAGGTGGAGCCCTTGGGTAAAAGGTGGATAGCGCATTTTCCTTATGCTCCTTCGTGTATTTAAGGAGCCGTCATCCCACCGTTCTGACACGGTTGGGGTGGCGGACCGTACGGGGGTCAGAAACCGGCTCACGAAGGACAGCCGGCCAGGCCGAAGCCTGCCCCGCACGGCCCACCATAGAAATGCGATAGCCGGGCACAAAAAAAGCGCCGGCTACTCAGCTATGGCGCTACCGCGCCTTGGTTGATATCGGGTTGTCACGCCCGGCCACGGGATTGACCGTGACCGGCGCACTCTAGCCCGGTGCAATGGGCAGGGCAAGCCCGATGAAATGGAGGGCGCTACAACAACTTGTGACGACACGCCGCATTCGGGTAGCTTCAGCCCACGCAATGACGCACCCCGCAGGCAGGACGCCGAATAGCTTTCCCCTGCTTGATCGACTGTTTCAACTGAGCCATCCGCCGATGCAAAAATGGCACGCCAATGCTTGCCCAGGGTTGCCGATGCGCCACCCCAGGTGCATAACACCCCACAAGGACCTCGCCACAGGCCGGAAGCCTCAAGCTAGAGAGGTTGCGCTGATAATGGCAGGGAATGTTATCCACCCAATGGTGCGTTTAAACGCACCATTTGGTGTCTAATTTTAGTTACCCAACGATAGACAAATCGGCGTAAGGATACGTAAATGACATGGAGTCAGGGTGACAATAAAACGAAAAAATCATGTTGTTAGCCAAGCTCTTCTGCGATGTCGCTTAACTGCGTTAAAACGAACATCGCAGAAGAGCTTGGCTAACAACATGATTTTTTCGCTCTCTTGCCGCCCTGAATTTCACCTGCATTTACCTGCCCGCTGCGCGGGCTCGTGTAGATCGTCGGATAACAACTCGCTGAAGCACACACTCGCAAAAAGCGCGCGAGCGGTGCTTAGCTCGAATCGTTATGCACCTCTAAGGAATCGCATGGAGACAATAATAAATAACCTCCTAGACCCCAGCTGGTGGTTCACGGGCTTATTCTTCACAGCCCTGATATATCTCACACCAAGAGCATTCAGAAAACTACAAACAGCACTAAAAACACCTTAAAGGGCGCCCTTCTTCGCAAACAAAAGAAAATCAAGAACACCAGATTCAATCAAAGCCTAGTAAATTACGAAATAGCAAAAGCCAACTCATATTTCTTAATATTCACAATGATATGCTGCTTTTACTTGACTTGGTTTTTGATCGGCCCCTTCAAAGACCTAATAGAACTATCATCAGTTATAGGTTTTATACTTACCACCCCAATATACGTTTCAGAAATGATTTGGCTCAGGCAAGATTCCTTTGCCAAAGACCTCGCCAAATCCAGAGGTAAGGTTGCATAACAATGCGCTCAACTATCGCTCACTTCGTTCGCTGGACGTCCAAAAGCTACGCTTTTGGCCGCCCGTTAGCTTAATCGTTAGCTACCACCTATGACACCGAAGCTACTCAGCCATATTGCTGCAGAAATCGCACCACATAAAGCGAAGCTCTATCGTGCAATGTTTGCATGCGGGATTGCGCTAGGAATCGCACTCCTCGCTGCCTACAACCTCAAAGAGCCAAGGAACTATATATCTATTAGCGTATGGGGTTCGGCAATCACTCTTGGCTGGCTCAGCCTGCTAACGTCAGTTATTAAGTGGCATCATAAGCAACCAGAGCTTTCACAACCTGAATTCGCAAATCTAGCTAAACACATCTGGCTGAAATTTGTCATATGGTTTCATTGCATTATCATCTCAGTCGTAGGTCTACTATTTTCCTACATAACCTTTGCATCCTTATTCAAGCTACTTTTCAGCTACGGCAGCTAACAATGCGCTCAACGCCGCTCGTTTCACTCGCTGGACGTCCAAAAGCTGCGCTTTTGGCCGCCCGTTAGCTTAATCGTTAGGCTAAAAGGAATACGCATGACAGAGCAGTTACTTCTAGCCAAAAGATTATTTTTGATTGGTTCAGGGTATGCTGAGAAAAATGATCCAGTCTCGGCAGGGGTTTCAATCTCACTGTTCCAAGATTCAATAGAGATATTCATATGGTCACTATTGAAAAACCTTGCTGCTGAGGCAAATGATAAAACCCCGTTTACCGCTTTTTTTGATCTTGTAAAGAACGCCAAAGGAAATAAAAATAACTCTCCACTTCCTTTCAAAGCCAAAATACTAGAACTAAACAAGGCGCGAGTTAACTTTAAGCACTACGGAAATTTACCAGACATCTCTGAAGCGAAGAAATTTAAAGCATACACTGAAGAATTTTTAACTATTAGCTTTTATGAGTTTTACTCAATAGAATTTTCAGCACTATCACTTGCCGAGTTAATTCCATGCCCTCACATTCGCGCCCAGATAAAGAGCGCGGAAGCCATGCTAGAAAGCAAAGAGTATGAGCAGGCCATGGCTCAACTATCAATCGCCAAAGCTATGCTATTCGAAAAAATTTCTGACTATTTACCAAAACCAGACAGAAGACTTTCCGACGGCGATAATTTTTTGAGAAAGATATCCGGCGCACAAAGTGTGCGATTGTTTGGACCGCTCACGCAGTACCTAGAAAAATCAAATGAAATTAGTATTATTGCACTGCTTGGAATCCAGATAAGCGACTATTTTGTACTGCAAAAATATCTCCCTGCAGCGCTAAAAATGGCTGCGGGGAATTGGGTGCTGCAATACCACAACAGGCTTAATCCTGATGAAAAAATCACAAAAAATGCAATTAATATAATTACATCAGCAGCAATTCGCG
The DNA here is from genome assembly GCF_051904775.1 of Pseudomonas sp. MBLB4123. NCBI lineage: Bacteria > Pseudomonadati > Pseudomonadota > Gammaproteobacteria > Pseudomonadales > Pseudomonadaceae > Pseudomonas > Pseudomonas sp. MBLB4123. The sequence goes on along the minus strand of NZ_CP196711.1, from coordinate 3,033,047 downwards.
CCAAAGAAGTAATCGGAGAATAGTCGGCTATCAAATTTCCGCCTAACAACTGGTTCAAACCGTTCGCTTCGCTCACTGGGACGGGCTAAAGCCCGCCCCTTAACCAAACGTTAGGTTTATTCAATGAACAATGCGCAAGCCTCATGGGAAAAATTTCTCCACCCAGAAACACTCAAGGGCAACTTGATCGCAATATCTTTGTTCATTACAGCATTTGAAAATTTTAAGAATAATGTAATTGAAAAACCAGAAATATTCTTCTCAAATGGTTTTGATGAAAACGGACCTGTAATTGATGTAGACCAATACAAGGAAGAGGTTCTGTCGTTGTCTGACAGAAAGAACAAACTCTATGCCTCACTACTATGGTTTCAGAAGCTTGAGGCAATCGATGCCGCTGACATAGATGCTTTTGATGGAATTCGTAAACATAGAAATGAGCTAGCTCATGAGCCTATGAGCTTTCTAGCTAGCAGCGAAAGAAATTTTGATATTTCGAAATTTCAAGAGCTGATCAGGCTGCTATCAAAAATTGAAAAATGGTGGTTTATCAATTTTGAGGCCTCCATTGATCCCGACATGCTTCCCGATGGTACAGATCCAGAAAGCGTTATCCCTGGCCCTGTCTGGTCTCTGCAGTTAATGCTTGATATCGCACTAGGAAACGAGCCAGAAGAAGGCTTTTACTACAACGCCTTTACCGCGCCAAAAACCTAACAATTTATATGGACTCTCCCCACAAGCGGTGAGGAATAGCTTTTCCAACCCTGTCGTCAGCGCGGTTGCATTCGTATATCCGGCCTGTGTTGGGCGCTATCGCCCTGGCCATTCTGTAGTTCGCGCAGCGGGGGCCAAGCGTTCAATCGATCCCTCAGATCATGATTGTTATCGGCCTTGTTCCGCTGCAGGACTCGCCTGTATGAGTAAGCCCACTCGAAAGCCATTGGTGTTGAGTGTGGTCGCCTTGTTCGCTTTCCAGCTGGCCTCGGTGTTCATGGCTTATGCGGCATGATCGATTTCCAGTGGTTGGGCGGCAGGTGCGTATAGGGCAACCGTTACGCGCAGTCAGCGGTCGTTATAAAGAACCGCTCAGTTGTGGCTTGGCCGGCGGCTCAAGTCTTTCGCGTCGCCCAGGTAGGCTATAGTCCATCCTCGGTTTATGGCTGTGCCTTGCATTGATCGAGGTGCAGTCAGGGAGTGGGTGATAGCAATATGGAGGCTGCTCATTGAAGGGGGCGAAAGAGTTCTGGGACAAAAGTGCGCCGCGCTACGCCAAAAGCCCGGTGAGAGACGAGGCGAACTACCAGAAGAAACTGGCGATTACCCAGGATTATTTCCGGCCGGACTGGTCCGTGCTGGAGTTCGGTTGCGGCACAGGCAGTACGGCAATTGTTCATGCGCCCCACGTCCAGCATATTGTCGCTACCGATATATCCGGCAACATGCTGGATATTGCGGCGCGCAAGGCAAGGGCGGCAGGTGTTGAGAATATCAGCTTCCAACAGGGCACCCTGGATAGCCTCGAACTTGAAGCGCAAAGCTTCGATGCCGTTCTGGGGCTCAACGTCCTGCATCTTCTCGATGATGTGGACGGGGCGCTCTCAAGGGTGCATGGCTTGTTGAAGCCGGAGGGTATCTTCGTGTCCAGCACTGCGCTGGTGGGAGAAATCGGTATTGTCTGGCGCGTGTTGATTTCCACCCTGCAGCTTCTGGGGTTCGCGCCTTATGTGAATCGTCTTGGCAAGCAGGCGCTTGTGTCTAAGCTTGCCGCTGCCGGTTTTAGCCTTGAGTACGAATGGCAGCCGGCTAAGGGGTCGGTTTTTATCGTTGCCAGGAAGTGCGCGTGATCGAGGGGCTCGCAACGAGGGGCTGGTCGTTGGGCCGGTTAGTCCGCCCACTCATCTAGGAGGAAAGATGTGTACTGCGAATTCGATAAGTGGGCCATCAGGCGCTGAGCTGGTCGATAAGAGGATCGCCGAGCTTGGCGGCTGGCGCGGCGAGACTTTGAGCCGGCTGCGGAATCTCATCAAGGAAGCGGACCCAGACGTCGCCGAGGGATGCAAATGGTTTAAGCCCAGCAACCCGTCAGGGGTGCCTGTTTGGTCTCACGCCGGGCTCATCTGCACGGGCGAAGCCTACAAGTCGAGAGTAAAGCTGACATTTGCCAAGGGGGCCTCGCTGCCTGACCCGGCCCAACTCTTCAACGCCAGCCTGGAAGGAAAAACAAGGCGCGCGATTGATATCGGCGAGGGCGAGGCCGTTGATGAGTGCGCATTCAAGGCGCTCATCAGCGCTGCGGTTGCCCTCAATACCTCGGGAAAAGCCAAGTAGCTTGGCGATGGGCTTTCTGGCAGGAGGCATCCTGCCGTGACCTAACCGTCATAGGCAGGAGCTGGCCAAGCGCACGAAGCGCTGTTCCAGGCCCGCTGTCGGTGCGGTTGCATGCATAGTTCGCGCGGCCCGGCCGTTGTCCGGTGGGACGTTCGGTGCGCGGCTGTGTAAGCGCCGGTCTCAGGTGTCGGTCGGCCGTTCGGCCAGGGCGGCGCGGCGGCCGCGTTTGAGGTCGACGCTGGCGAGGATCAGCAGGCCGAGCACGAAGTAGCCGCCGGTGATCAGGATCGCCAGGCGATGGTCGCCGCCGGACAGCCAATTGGTCAGGCCGTAGGTCATGGGGCCGAGGATGGACGAGAGCTTCACCGCCTGGCCCCACAGGCCGAAGAACTCGGCCAGACGCGTCGGCGGTGCCAGCAGGCCGACGATGGCGCGCCCGGCCGACTGGCTGGCGCCCATGCACAGCCCGGCGATGTTGGCCGCCAGCCAGAACAGCGGCGGCCCCTCGGCGGCCCAGGCCAGGCCGACCATCAGCAACCAGCCGAGCAGGGTCAGGGCCAGGGTGGGGCGGTGGCCGAGGCGGTCCTGAACGTAGCCGAACGACACCGCACCGAGCGAGGCGGTGATGTTAACCAGCAGGATCAGCAGCAGGGTGTCCTGGGTGGTGAAGCCCATGGCCTGGTCGGCATAGATCGCCGCCAGGGTGATCACCGCGGCGATGCCGGCTTGGTAGCAGAGGGTGCAGGCGAGAAAGCGCAGCAGGTCGCGGTAGCGCCCGGCCTCGCCGACTGTGCGGGCGAAGCGCCGCCAGGCTACCGCGGCGCTGTGTCGTGCGTCGGGCTGCAGTTGCGGGCGCGCGCGTTCGCGCAGGAACAGGAAGGTCGGCAGGCTGGCCAGGGCGAACAGCGCGGCGGTGATCAGCATGCACACCGGCACGAACTGCGCGGCGCTGTGGCCCTGACCCTGGGCCCAGGCGACATAGCCGAGGCAGGCGCCGAGGCTGACCAGGCCGCCGACGTAACCCAGACCCCAGCCCCAGCCTGAGACCCGGCCGATGGCGTCCTCGCGGGCGATCTCCGGGAGGAAGGCGGCGATCAGGTTCTCGCCGCAGCCGAAGCAGAAGTTCGACAGCACGATGAACAGCACGGCCAGGGCCAGGGCGCCGGGGCCGGCCAGGGCCAGGGCGGCGGTGGTGGCGACGCAGCCGAGGGTGCTGAGCAGCAGCAGGCGCTTCTTGCAGGCGAAGGCGTCGGCGTAGGCCCCCAGCAGCGGGGCGCCGAGTATCACCAGGGCATAGGACAGCGACAGGGCGCTGGTCCAGGCCAGGGTGGCCCAGTCGGCCCCGCCGGCCACCTCGGCGACGAAGTAGGCGCTGAACACCGCGGTGATCACCACCGTGGTGTAGCCGGAGTTGGCGAAGTCGTACATCGCCCAGGCCCAGGCTTCGCGGCGGGTCACGCCGCGGGCGAGGCTGGCAGGCATGGCGGGCCCTCCATGGGGCATCGCTGGCGTCGGCAGCGGTCGATGTGCCAAGCCTAGTCCAGGCTGCGGGCTCGGCGAGTATGGCTCTGGCTATAAGCCTGGGCCTGTTATGGGGCAGGGTTATTATCGTCGCCACCGGCCAGGGGTTATGGTGTACAGATGTGGGCCGTCGTCAACGACCGCCCGGCAAGTGAGGGGTCGCCGATGAGTCGCCTGCCTCATGCAACACCCGTCAACGCCGACGCCCCGGGGGCTGCGGAGAAGCTGCTGGGGATCGTCCGGCAAACCGTGCTGGAGCTGCGCCCCCATGCCGCAGAGGGCGCCCCCATCGGCCTGCACAGCGTCCTCGACCGAGACCTGGGCCTGGACAGCCTGGCCCGGGTCGAGCTGTGGTCGCGCATCGAGCGTGAGTTCGACGTGCGCCTGCCGGAGGCGCTGTTCGCCACGGCCGATACCCCCCATGACCTGCTCGAAGCCCTGCGCGCCCAGGCCGGCGTGGCGGTGGAGCGCGCGCGCGTCGCCGTCCCCGCGCGCGCCGCCGACGATGAGCAGGCCCATGCCCCGGAGCAGGCGCAGACCCTGATGCAGGTACTCGACTGGCATGTGCGTCGGCAGCCGCAGCGCTGCCATGTGCGCCTGCTGGGCGATGGCGATGAGGCGGAGGCGATCGGCTACCTGGCCCTGCAGCAAGGGGCCACGGCCGTCGCCGCCGGCCTGCAGCAACGCGGCCTGGAGGCCGGGCAAAGGGTGGCGCTGATGCTGCCGACCGGGCGCGACTTCCTCTTCGGCTTCTTCGGCATCCTCCTGGCCGGCGGCGTGCCGGTGCCGATCTACCCGCCCATGCGCCTGTCGCAGATCGAGGATCACCTGCGCCGCCAGGCCGCCATCCTCGACAATGCCGGGGCGAGCATGCTGATCACCGTCAGCGAGGCCAGGCTGCTGGCGCGCCTGCTCAAGCCGCAGGTGCCGAGCCTGAGGGAGATCCTCGGCGTCGCCGAACTGGCGGCGGATGGCGACCGCCTGCGCGCCGTGCCGCGTCGGGCCGATGACCTGGCCTTCCTGCAATACACCTCCGGCAGCACCGGCCAGCCCAAGGGGGTGATGGTCAGCCACGCCAACCTGCTGGCCAACCTGCGGGCCATGGGCACGGCGCTGCGGGTGAGCGGCGAGGACGTCTTCGTCAGCTGGTTGCCGATGTACCACGACATGGGCCTGATCGGCGCCTGGTTCGGCAGCCTGTACTACGGCTTCGAGCTGGTGTTGATGTCGCCGCTGGCCTTCCTCGCCCGGCCGGCGCGCTGGCTGCGGGCGATGCACCAGTACGGTGGCACCCTGTCGGCGGCGCCGAACTTCGCCTACGAGCTGTGCCTGAGCAAGCTCGAGGCGCGGGAACTCGAGGGGCTCGATCTGAGCCGCTGGCGCTTGGTGCTCAACGGTGCCGAGCCGGTCAACCCGGACACCCTGCAGCGCTTCGCCGAGCGCTTCGCCGCCTACGGCCTGGCGCCGACCGCGGTGACCCCGGTCTACGGCCTGGCCGAGGGCACCCTGGGCGTGGCCTTCCCGGCCCTGGGGCGCGGGCCGCGCGTCGACTGGGTGCGGCGCGAAGCCTTCCAGGCCAGTGGTCGCGCCCAGCCGGTGGAGCCTGGCAGCCCGGACGCGCTGCGTTTCGTCTGTTGCGGCCAGCCGCTGCCGGGGCACCAGCTGCGGGTGGTCGATGAGCAGGGGGTGGAGCTGCCCGAGCGCACCGAGGGCCATGTGCAGTTCAAGGGACCCTCGACCACCGCCGGCTACTTCGCCAACCCGCAGGAGAGCGCGCGGGTGCGCCATGGCCCCTGGCTCGACTCCCTCGATCTCGGCTACATGGCCGGCGGCGAGCTGTACCTCAGCGGCCGCGCCAAGGACCTGATCATCCGTGGCGGGCGCAACATCTATCCCTATGACGTGGAGACTGCGGTGGGCAACCTGCCGGGCCTGCGCAAGGGCTGCGTGGCGGTGTTCGGCAGCGGCGACGCGGCCAGCGGCAGCGAGCGCCTGGTGGTGCTGGCCGAGACCCACGAACAGGACGCCGAGGCACGGCGCGACCTGCGTCTGGCGATCAATCGCGTGGCCCTGGACCTGACCGGGGTGCCGCCGGACGACATCGTCCTGGCGCCGCCGCACAGCGTGCTGAAGACCTCCAGCGGCAAGATCCGCCGCGCCGCCAGTCGCGAGCTGTACGAGCGCGGCGAGGTGGGGCGGCCGCGCCGCGCGGTGTGGCGCCAGCTGTTGCGCCTGGGGCGTGCGGCCCTGCGCGCCCAGGCCGGGCGCCTGGGACGCGCGCTCGGCGCCCTGTGCTATGCCGGCTACTTCTGGGCGCTGCTGCTGGGCATCGCCAGCCTGACCTGGCTGGCGGTGGCGCTGATGCCGCGGCGCAGCTGGTGTCGCCGCCTGGTGCGGCGGGCGGCGCGGGGCTTCCTGCATCTGGTCGGGGTGCCGCTGCAGGTCAGCGGCCTGGGTCAGTTGCGCCTGCCGGAGGTGCGGGTGTTGGTCGCCAACCACGCCAGTTACCTGGACGGCCTGGTGCTGTGCGCCGTGCTGCCGCCGAGCTTCGCCTTCGTCGCCAAGCGCGAGTTGGCCGGGCAGTTCGTCGCCGGGCGCTTCCTGCGCCGGCTCGGCACCTGCTTCGTCGAGCGCTTCGACCCGCAGCGCAGCGCCGCCGATGCCGAGGCCCTGGGCGCGGCGTTGCAGGCCGGGCAGTCGCTGGTGTTCTTCCCCGAGGGCACCCTGAGCCGCGAGCCGGGGTTGCAGGCGTTCCGCATGGGCGCCTTCGTCCTCGCCGCCCGCGCCGATGTGCCGCTGTTGCCGGTGGCCCTGGGGGGCACGCGCATGGTGCTGCGCGACGGCCAGTGGTACCCCCATCGCGGCGCCGTACGGGTGGAGTTCTGTGGTCAGCTGCTGGCCGATGGTCCCGAGTGGCTGGATGCGATCAGGCTGCGTGACAAGGCGCGGGCGCTGCTGCTGCAACGGCTGGATGAGCCTGATCGGCTGCGCCTGGCCGCCTGACGGCTAACGCGGACAAGAAAAAAGCCCGCATCAGGCGGGCTTTTTTCGGGCTGTTGCGCGGTACTCAGTGGTGTTTGTGCTTCTTGTGTTTCTTATGTTTGTGGCCGTGATAGTGGCCGTGGGCGTCGCGGCGGCTGTCGTTGGCCATCTCGTTGCCCAGGGCGCCGCCGGCGGCGCCACCCAGGCCGGCGCCTATGGTCGAGCCGGTGCTGCCGCCGAGCTTGCCGCCGATCACCGAGCCGCCCGCTGCACCCAGGCCGCCGCCCAGGGCCGCCTCGGTCTTGTTGCCGTCGCGGGCGGTGATCACGCCGCCGGCCGCGCCGCCGAGGCCGGCGCCGACGGCCGCACCGGTGCTGCCGCCGACCTGCTGGCCGATGACGTTGCCCAGGGCGCCGCCGATGCCGCTGCCGATGGCGACCTTGCTGCTGTCGCCGGCGAAGGCGGCCGGGGCCGCCAGGGCACTGAAGGCCAGTGCGGAAAGGAGTGTGCGCATAGGATCGTTCTCAAATGGCTAATGGGGCAGGAGCGGCGGTGTGCCGCGCTCCCGTGGGATCAATCGTCGTGGTCGTGACCGCGGTGCCAGCCGCGATGCTTGTGACGCTTGTGGCGGTGTTTATGGCCGTGGTGATGATCGCGGTAGTAGCGGCGGTCGTCGTGGTAGTGGCGGTGATCGTCGTCGTAGCGGCTGCGGTCGCCGTAGTAGTTGCCCAGGGCGCCGCCGCCGCCGCCACCGATCGCGGCGCCGATCAGGCCGCCGGTGGTGCCGCCGACCTGCTGGCCGATGACGTTGCCGCCGGCGCCGCCCAGGGCGCCGCCGATGGCTGCCTCGGTGCGGTTGCGTCGGTTGGCACCGACCACGCTGCCGGCCGCGCCGCCGACCCCGGCGCCGATGGCCGCGCCGGTGTTGCCGCCGACCTGCTGGCCGACCACGGCACCCAATACCCCGCCCAGGGCACCGCCTATACCAGCTTCGGTCGTGCCGGCGAACGCCGCACCGCTGGCCAGGCTCAGGGACAACAGGAGGATCGAGGAATACTTCATGACGGGCAGTCTCTCCATGTAAACATGGCCGCGATCCTCGGGCCGCCGCGAGGCGCGCGCAAGTGCCGGCCGACGAGCTGCACGACTTTGCTCGCAGTTGTTAAATATTTGTTTTTTGGGGAGAACTTCGCCGACAAGCCGGGGTCTGAGGCTTCTTGGTCGAGCCTGAAAGCGGCCGCTTCACCGGCCTCATGTGCTGGCGCTTTGCCCGTTGCCGCGGCCGGCTATCGCCGCCCTTGGCGCGTATCCGGCGCTCGGTTCAGGGCTGCAGCCACAGGCTGGTGTCCCGGGGCGGCAAACCCGGCGGGGTGGGGTAGTCGATCGGCAGCCACCGCCGCTCGTGCAGGCGCGCCAGTTCTGCCAGGTGGCCGAAGTGGCGCAAGAACAGCTCGCGGAAGCTGCCGTCGGCGCGGATCGAGGCCAGGCCCTCGGCGAAGCGTTGCCTGAGGCGCCGGTCCTCGCGGTTGAAGGTGAAGAACACCGGCAGGTCGTAGACCAGGGCCAGGTTCGGCTCGACCATCAACTCGGGGTAGCGCTCGGCATTGGCCTGGAGCTCCTGCCAGGCCTCATGCAGGCCGCGGTGGTAGTAGTCGAAGCGGCGCTTGGCGAGCATCGGCAGCAGGTTTTCCGGGTGGGCGATGCCGACCACCGGCAGGCGATTGCGGGCGAACAGGGCGAAATCGCCCCACTGGCGGCCGAAGCCGCCCCGCAGTTGGCGCAGGTCGTCGAGGCTGCGCACCTGGGCGAAGCGCTGGGCGTCGGCCCGATGGATCAACAACACCCGGTAGCCGAGCATGCCGTTGTGCAGGTCGAAGGGCAGCACGGCGAAGTCGCGCAGGCGTTCTGCGGTCGGCGGCACGTAGGCCAGGTCTACCAGCCCTTGGCGCAACAAGGCCAGGCAGCGTTTCTGCGAGGGGTCGACGCCCTGGCGTGGGGTGATGCGCCGTTCGCCGTAACGCCCGGCGGTGCGGGCGAGAATCAGGTTGGCCAGTTCGATGCGGTAGGCGTACTTGCCGGGTTCGGTCTGGCACACCCGCAGTTCGGACTCGTCCTGGGCGAGTGCGAGGCGGGCGCAGCAGAACAGGGCAACGGTCAGCAGCCAGCGACGGCTCATACGTCCGAGCTCGTGATTGAGGGGCGCGGATTGTACCCAGGGCACCGTCGCCACGCCCATGACCGGCGGTCGCTGCGGGCTTTTACAGCAGGCTCTCCTTGCGCCACTGCTCCAGCGCCTGGGGCAGCGGCAGCACCTCGCCGGGGCGGCTCAGGGCGTAGCCGGGCAGCTGGGCGATGCGCGTCTGGAACTCGGGGTTCTGCAGCACCCTGAGCAGGGCGCCCATGGCCGGCAGGCCGAGGCTGTCTTCGTGGCACAGCAGGCAATAGTTCTCCCGGGCCATGGGGATGAAGGTCAGGCCGAACTGGCGCGCTGCCGCCTCGACGCCGAAGCCGGCGTCGGCCATGCCGCTGGCGACGAAGGCGGCCACGGCGGCGTGGGTGAACTCCTCGTTGTGGAAGCCGTTGATCGCCGCGCTGTCCAGGTCGTCGCGGCGCAGCAGGCTCTCCAGCAGCGTGCGCGTGCCCGAGCCCTGCTCGCGGTTGACGAAGCGCAGGTCGCCACGCAGCAGGTCGGCCAAGCCCTGCACCCCGTGGGGGTTGCCGGGGGCGAGAATCAGGCCCTGGGTACGCTCGACGAAGGTGATCACCCGCAGGTCCGGGCGCAGCCAGGGTTGGATGCGTTTCAGGCTCAGGGCGCCGAGGGGGCCGACCGGCACATGCAGGCCGGCCACCTCGCAGTCGCGGCGGTGCAGGGCGATCATCGCCTCGCTGCCGCTGCGAAATTGCACCTCCCACTGCCAGCTGGGGTCCTGCTCCAGCCACTCGCGCAGGGCCGCCACGGCGAAGCCGTGACTGGCGAAGATGCGCAGCCCCGGGTTGCTGGCCTGCAGCACCCGGTTGAGCTCCAGCTCCAGTTCGCCGGCCAGGTTGTCCAGTTGCGGCGACAGGCGCGCGCGGATGCGCTGGTCGGCCCACAGCAGCTTCTCGCCCAGCGGTGCCAGGCGCGCGCCCTTGCCGCGCTCCAGCTCGATCAGCGGGCTGCCGAAGAATTCCTGCCACTTGCCCAGCAGGTTCCAGGCGTGGCGGTAGGAGTAGCCGACCCGCGCCGCGGCTTCGGTCAGCTTGCCGGTGTCGTGCACCGCCTGCAGCAGGGCCAGGCCCTGGGGGTCGAGGCTGCTGCCGTCGCTCTGGTGGAAGCGCCAGCGCGGTTGGATTTCGATGCGGATCATATGCTCAGGGCTTCATATTTGATCGAGGGGGAGCCCATGGTACTTTGCGTTATCGGGCCTGTTCTGCGTCCGAGTATAAGAACTTTATTTCATATGTGGCGAGCCGTAAGGCGAACGCCAGAGATAACCGGCCCATAGACCGTGAATGGACCGCGTCATCTCCCCGACAGCACCGGCTAAGCCTGCCGGCTGGAGCATCGCACATGGCCACTCTTCCCCAGCGCTTCGACCCCGAACAGTGCCAGGCCGTTACCCGTGAGGTACTGGCCGCCCACCGGGGCCAGCCCGGCGCCCTGTTACCCATCCTTCACGACATCCAGGACCGCCTCGGCGCCGTGCCGCCGGATCTGCTGCCGTTGATCGCCGAGGAGCTCTGCCTGTCGCGCGCCGAGGTGCACGGGGTGGTCAGCTTCTATCATGACTTCCGCGCCACGCCGCCCGGTCGCCAGCACCTCAAGCTGTGCCAGGCCGAGGCCTGCCAGTCGATGGGCGTCAAGGCCCTGACCGCCGAGCTGCAGGACAAGCTCGGCCTGGCGCTGGGCGAGACCCGCGAAGACGGCAGCCTGACCTTCGAGGCGGTGTACTGCCTGGGCAACTGCGCCTGCGCACCCAATGCCATGCTCAACGGCGAGTTACATGGCCGTGTCGATGCCGAGGGTCTGCTGGCCCTGCTGGAAGAACAGGAGGCCCAGGCATGAGCCAGGCGAACAACACTCAAGGCACCCTGACCCTCTACGTGCCGCGCGACGCCACCGCCCTGAGCCTGGGCGCCGACCGGGTGGCCCAGGCCATCGCCGCCGAGGCCAAGGCGCGCAACCTGGACATCAAGCTGGTGCGCAACGGCTCGCGCGGGCTGTTCTGGCTCGAGCCCCTGGTCGAGGTCGCCACCCCGGCCGGCCGCGTGGCCTATGGCCCGGTCAAGGCCAAGGACGTGCCGGGCCTGTTCGACGCCGGCTTTCTCGAAGGCAAGGAGCATGCCCTGGGCCAGGGCCTGACCGAGGAGATCGACTACCTCAAGCGCCAGGAGCGCCTGACCTTCGCCCGCGCCGGCATCACCGATCCGCTGTCGCTGGAGGACTACATCGCCCACGACGGCTACCGCGGCCTCAAGCGCGCCCTGGGCATGACGCCCGAGGCCATCGTCGCCGAGGTCACCGAGTCCGGCCTGCGCGGCCGTGGCGGCGCGGCCTTCCCCACCGGCATCAAGTGGCGCACCGTGCTCGGCTGCCAGGCCGAGCAGAAGTACATCGTCTGCAACGCCGACGAAGGCGACTCCGGCACCTTCTCCGACCGCATGGTGATGGAAGACGACCCCTATGTGCTGATCGAGGGCATGACCATCGCAGGTCTCGCCGTCGGTGCCACCCAGGGCTACATCTACCTGCGCAGCGAATACCCCCATGCCGAGGCGGTGCTGCTCGAGACCATCGGCCGTGCCACGGCCGCCGGCTACCTGGGCGACGACGTGCTCGGCAGCGGCAAGGCCTTCCACCTGGAGCTGCGCCGCGGCGCCGGCGCCTACATCTGCGGCGAGGAAACCGCGCTGCTGGAGAGCATCGAAGGCAAGCGCGGCACCGTGCGGCCCAAGCCGCCGCTGCCGGCCATCGAGGGCTTGTTCGGCCAGCCGACGGTGATCAACAACGTGATCTCCCTGGCCTCGGTGCCGATCATCCTCGACAAGGGCGGCGCCTACTACAAGGACTACGGCATGGGCCGCTCGCTCGGCACATTGCCGATCCAGCTGACCGGCAACATCGCCCGCGGCGGCCTGATCGAGAAGGCCTTCGGCGTCACCCTGCGCGAGCTGCTGTACGAATACGGCGGCGGCTCGGCCAGCGGCCGGCCGATCCGCGCGGTGCAGGTCGGCGGCCCGCTGGGCGCCTACCTGCCGGAGTCGCAGTTCGACACCCCATTGGACTACGAGGCCTTCGCCGCCCTCGGCGCGGTGCTCGGCCACGGTGGCATCGTGGTGTTCGACGACACGGTCGACATGGCCGACATGGCCCGCTATGCCATGGAATTCTGCGCGGTGGAGTCCTGCGGCAAGTGCACCCCGTGCCGGATCGGCTCGACCCGTGGCGAGGAGCTGCTCGAGCAGATCATCGTCGCCCGTTCCGAAGGCCCGCAGCCGGGTCGCATCGAGCTGCTCAAGAGCCTCTGCGACACCATGCTCGGCGCCTCGCTCTGCGCCCTGGGCGGGATGACCCCCTACCCGGTGCTGAGCGCCATCAACCACTTTCCCGAGGACTTCGGGGTGTCGCCAGACGCCACCGAAGCCCGCTGATCCGGAGGCACTCTCATGGCCCTGTATCGTGAACTCGACTATGGCACCCCCGCCCGTACCGGCGCCCCGGTAACGGTGGAAATCGACGGCCAGCCGGTCACCGTCCCGGCCGGCACCTCGGTGATGCGCGCCGCCCAGGAGGCCGGCATCGCCGTGCCCAAGCTGTGCGCCAGCGACAGCCTCGAGCCGTTCGGCTCCTGCCGCCTGTGCACCGTGGAGATCGAAGGCCGCCGCGGCTATCCGGCCTCCTGCACCACCCCGGTGGAGCCGGGCATGAAGGTGCGCACCCAGAGCCCGAAGCTGGCCGAGCTGCGCCGCGGCACCATGGAGCTGTACATCTCCGACCACCCCCTGGACTGCCTGACTTGCTCGGCCAACGGCAACTGCGAGCTGCAGGACATGGCCGGCGTGGTCGGCCTGCGCGAGGTGCGCTACGACCCGGTGAAGACCCACCTGGCCGAGGCCAAGGACGAGTCCAACCCCTATTTCAGCTACGACCCGGCCAAGTGCATCGTCTGCAACCGCTGCGTGCGTGCCTGTGAGGAAGTGCAGGGCACCTTCGCCCTGACCATCGACGGTCGCGGCTTCGACTCGCGGGTCGCCGCCAGTCAGGACGAAGACTTCATCGACTCGGAATGCGTGTCCTGCGGCGCCTGCGTGAACGCCTGCCCGACCGCCACGCTGATGGAGAAGTCGGTCATCGAGATGGGCCAGGCCGAGCGCAGCGTGATCACCACCTGCGCCTACTGCGGCGTCGGCTGCTCGTTCAAGGCCGAGATCAAGGGCAACGAAGTGGTGCGCATGGTGCCGAACAAGGACGGCCACGCCAACCACGGCCATGCCTGCGTCAAGGGCCGCTTCGCCTGGGGCTACGCCACCCACCCGGATCGCATCAGCACGCCGATGATCCGCGACAGCATCGACCAGCCCTGGCGCAGCGTCGGCTGGGACGAGGCCATCGGCTACGCGGCCGAGCGCTTCAAGGCCATCCAGGCCAAGTACGGGCAGAACGCGGTCGGCGGCCTGACCTCCTCGCGCTGCACCAACGAAGAGGCCTACCTGGTACAGAAGCTGGTGCGCGCCGCCTTCGGCAACAACAACGTCGACACCTGCGCCCGGGTCTGCCATTCGCCGACCGGCTACGGCCTCAAGGTCACCCTCGGCGAGTCGGCCGGGACCCAGGACTTCGACTCGGTGCTGGCCGCCGACGTGGTGCTGGTGATCGGTGCCAACCCCACCGACGGCCACCCGGTCTTCGGTTCGCAGCTCAAGCGCCGCCTGCGCGAGGGCGCCCGCCTGATCGTCGCCGACCCGCGCGGCATCGACCTGGTGCGCAGCCCGCACATCAAGGCCGACCACCACCTGCAGCTGCGCCCGGGCACCAACGTCGCCCTGCTCAACAGCCTGGCCCATGTGATCGTCAGCGAGGGCCTGGTCGACGAGGCCTTCGTCGCCGAGCGTTGCGAGCGTGATGCCTTCGAACAGTGGCGCGCCTTCGTCAGCGAAGAGCGCAACAGTCCCGAGGCGCTGGAGGCCACCACCGGCGTGCCGGCCGCCGAGGTGCGTGCGGCCGCGCGGCTGTATGCCATCGGCGGCAACGCGGCGATCTACTACGGACTGGGCGTGACCGAGCACAGCCAGGGCTCCTCCACCGTGATGGCCATCGCCAACCTGGCCATGGCCACCGGCAACATCGGCCGCACCGGCGTCGGCGTCAACCCGCTGCGCGGGCAGAACAACGTGCAGGGTTCCTGCGACATGGGCTCCTTCCCCCATGAGCTGCCGGGCTATCGCCACGTCTCCGACCCCGTGGTGCGTCCGCAGTTCGAGGCCGCCTGGGGCGTCAAGCTGCTCGACGAGCCGGGCCTGCGCATCCCCAACATGCTGGCCGCCGCCCATGCCGGTACCTTCAAGGGTATCTACATCCAGGGCGAGGACCCGGCGCAGTCCGACCCGGACACCCAGCACGTCACCGACGCGCTCAAGGAAATGGAGTGCGTGGTGGTGCAGGACCTGTTCCTCAACGAAACCGCCAAGTTCGCCCACGTGTTCCTGCCGGGCGCTTCCTTCCTGGAGAAGAACGGCACCTTCACCAACGCCGAGCGGCGCATCTCGCCGGTGCGCAAGGTGATGCCGGCGCTGGCCGGCAAGGAAGACTGGGAGGTCACGGTGGCGCTGTCCAACGCCCTGGGCTACCCGATGAACTACACGCACCCGTCGCAGATCATGGACGAGATCGCCAGCCTGACGCCGACCTTCACCGGGGTCAGCTACGCCAAGCTCGAGCGCCTGGGCAGCATCCAGTGGCCGTGCAACGACGAGGCGCCGGACGGCACGCCGATCATGCACGAGGAACAGTTCGTGCGCGGCAAGGGCCGCTTCATGGTCACCGAGTACATCGCCAGCGACGAGCGCACCTCGCGCAAGCGCCCGCTGATCCTCACCACCGGCCGTATCCTCTCGCAGTACAACGTCGGCGCCCAGACCCGGCGGACCTCGAACAAGGCCTGGCACGCCGAGGACATCCTCGAGCTGCACCCGGTGGATGCCGAGGACCGCGGTATCCAGGACGGCGACTGGGTCGGCATCGACAGCCGCGCCGGCGAGACGGTGATGCGCGCCAAGGTCACCCAGCGCATGCAGCCGGGGGTGGTCT
Organism: Pseudomonas sp. MBLB4123; assembly: GCF_051904775.1. Classification (NCBI taxonomy): domain Bacteria; kingdom Pseudomonadati; phylum Pseudomonadota; class Gammaproteobacteria; order Pseudomonadales; family Pseudomonadaceae; genus Pseudomonas; species Pseudomonas sp. MBLB4123. The sequence goes on along the minus strand of NZ_CP196711.1, from coordinate 3,017,926 downwards.
ACACCACCTTCCACCACCCGGAATCCGGTGCCAACGTGATCACCACCGACAACTCGGACTGGGCGACCAACTGCCCCGAGTACAAGGTCACCGCGGTGCAGGTGCGCAAGGTCGAGGTGCCGTCGAAGTGGCAGCAGGAGTTCGAGGCCTTCACCAAGGAGCAGGTCGAGTTCCTGCCGCAGATCAAGGTGACTCAGCTCTGAACCTGTAGCCGGGGCGGCCGTAGCGGCCGCCCCTTTCCTCTCACCGCCAGACCCTAACGGGGGCTTAGCAGATGGGCATGAACGCCACGCAACTGATCAAGATGGCCAACCAGATCGGCGCCTTCTTCGCTTCCCAGCCGAATCCCGCGCAGGCCCGCGCGGATTTCGCCCACCACCTCAAGAAGCAATGGGACCCGCAGATGCGCACCGCGCTCTACGCGCATATCGACGCCACCGGCGGCGAGGGCCTCAGTGCCTTCGTCCTGGAGGCCATGCAGGGTGAGCGCCAGCAGATCGAGCCGGTGGCCAGGAGCGCCTGAGCGGCGCCGTGGTCTACCGCGTCCGGACTCCGTCGAGGCGAAGACCCTGGTCGCCCTGCGCAGTCCGCTGCGCGCACAGAACAAAGCCCAGCCTTGGCTGGGCTTTGTTCTGTGGGGCCAGGGGGGCGAGTTTACCTATTGCTCCGGTGTGACAGGCGCGGGCACCCTGTTACTCACCGACGGAATGCTCTGCAGGTAGGCATAGATCGCCGCCAGGTCCTCGTCGGTCATATTCCGGTACACCTGAATGGGCATGGGCGGCAGGACCGCTCGGCCACGCCCCAGGCGACGGCCGGTGCGAATGGTCTCGATGAAGTTGCGCTGGGTCCACTTGCCCAGCCCCGTTTCCCTGTCCGGCGTCAGGTTGGCCGTGAAGCTGACCCCCCAGGGGCCGGCATAGGCGGTGTTGCTGGCCGCGATGCTGACCAGCCAGGGGCCCTCGGGAAACTTCGGCGCGGGCGGCATCTGCAGCGACTGGGGATGGCCGGACAGGGCGCGGCTCATGTCCGGCGCCGGACCCTCCGGCCCCATGACCCAGGGCGTATGGCAGTCATGGCAGCCCGAGGTGTCGACCAGGTACTTACCGCGGGTGACGCTGGCCGTCGGCTTCTCGGCATGGGGCTGGGTCCCGTCACTTGCCGCCAGCGCGCCGCCGGTGAGGAAAGCCAGGTACAGCGCCGAGGCGCGGTGAAGCACTGCGCGTGCGATTCTCATGGTTGTTGCTCCTGTAGGAGTGGAAGTTCGTGCACGATCCACCGCTCGAGCAATGCGGTGGCTTGGGCGTCCGTCCGCGCCGTGCCGAGCGGAGGCATTTGCAGTAGCGGATTGCGTGAACGCATCCTGGCCAGGAGCAGGCTGCGGGCCGCGTCACCGGGGACGATGCGGGTGTCCAGCTGGTTCAAGGGCGACTCGCTCGGCCGGCCCAGGGTCGTTCGCAGGCTGCGTTCGGCGTCGGCGGCCGAGCCGGTGCCCTGGTTCAGGCTCAGCTCCAGCAACGCCAGCGGCCCGGAGGCGTTATGGCAATGGCCGCAGTTGCCGTGCAGGTAGCCCAGCGCGGCCCGTTCGCGCGGCGACCTCGCCGCGATGCGCGGCGGCCGGTCGAGCAGCGCCTGCGGCAGGTCGCGCAGCAGCCCGCGCGACAACAGCCCGCGCAGGTCGACCGCGTCCGCCGCCGGGGTATCGGCATGCAGGGCCAGCCCATCCCGCTCCGGCGACAGCTGCAGGGCGCTTAGCCCCAGCACCGGGGACGGGCCGGCCTCGTGGCAGGCGCGGCAATCGTCGCGCGAGGGCACGGCGTACCGCCCTCCCGGCGCCGCGGCGACGTCCAGCGACGCGCCGCTGGCCGGGGCCAGCGTCGCGTCCCGGCCATCGGCCTGCCAGACATAGGTCGCGTAGCGCCAGGCGCCGTCCGCCAGCCGCTCGATCAAGCGCGTCTCGACGGGGCGCCCGGCGTAGGCGAACTCCTTCCACAGCCGCGTGCCCTCGGGGAACGCCCAGGCATCGGCGCTCGAGGCATCGATGGCCGAGCCCGGCGGCAGCGACAGCCAGCGGCGTTTCCCGGCGCCGTCGGACCACAAGGGATACTGTGGCGCGAAGGCCAGCAGGCCGGGGGCAATCGCGCGGGAGCCCGGTGCGAACAGCCCGGTGTCGCTGAGCCGCGCCGGTGGTTCGCCCGCCGGCTCTGCCAGGCTCGCGCCCGGCGCAAGCGCGAGCGCCACGACGAGCGCGGCGAGCCGCCCGGGCATTCCGGCCCCCCGCGGCATCGACCAGCGCCGCCCGTTGCGGTGGCGAGCGCCGTCGGCTCCGACCTCGGTGCACTGGCTTGGGCTCATGGCGGCGTTCTCCACGTTCGTCGGGTTCTGCCGGCCAGCGTCTTCGTACCGGCCAGGTGGGCGCACTGTATTGGCACGCGGCGCAGGGATAAACGGCGATACACTGAACGGATGATTCGCCGATTCGGAACAATGAGATGGACCAGCTGGCCTGCATGCGGATCTTCGTGAGGGTGGTCGAGCACGGCGCCTTCGTCCGTGCCGCCGATAACCTGAGCATGTCCCGGGCTTCGGTCACCACCGCCGTCGCGCAACTGGAACAGCACCTGGGCGTGCGCCTGTTGAACCGCACGACCCGGCGACTCGGCCTGACCGAGGAGGGCCGCGCCTTCTACCAGGATTGCGTGCGCATCCTCGGCGAAATCGCCGAGGCCGAAGACAACCTGTCCAGCGTGCGCGCCCAGCCTCGCGGTCGGCTCCGGGTGTCCGTGGCGCAATCCTTCGTGCACCTGGCGTTCTTTTCCAAGCTGGCGCAGTTCATGGCGAGCTACCCCGACCTCTCGGTGGACGTGGTCATCACCGATCGCCTGGTCAACCTCGTCGAGGAGGGCATCGACTGCGCCCTGCGTAGCGGCAGAATCCCAGCGGACGCCGATCTGGTCGCGCGCAAGCTGACCAGCGTGCGCTGGCTGACCTGCGCGGCGCCCAGCTATCTCGCGGGACCTGGTACGCCGGCGCGCATCGAGGACCTGCGCCGGCACGACTGCATCCAGTTCGTGTCGCCCTCGACCAGGCGCGGCTGTGATTGGCAGTTCGACGACAACGGCAAGCTGGTCGCCTTTACCCCTCGTGGCCGGCTGCGGCTCACGTCCCTGGACGCCACCATCTCCGCGGCTATCGCCGGGCTGGGGGTGGCCTATGTCCCGGAGCCGCTGGTGCATGGCGCCATTCTGAGCGGCCAGTTGCAGGCCTTCCTGACTGAGCATTCGCTGGAGGCCCTGCCGCTGACGCTGGTCTATCCAGGCAATCGCTACCTGCCGGCGAAGGTGCGTGCCTTTGCGGAGTTCTTCGAAAAGGCCTATCCGCAGGAGGGCGCGTGGCCGAGCATCGCGGCGGCAATGGAGCAGGGCAAGACGGGCACGGGGGACGCCCAGTAGCCGGGCCTGCGTCCAGGCCAGGGCCGCGCATGGCCCACCGTTGTCTTCGGCCGGACTGGCTGCTCGCGGCGCGGGCCGGTCGCTGCGCTGCGGTTTAAGCCGACCTGTCCCCTTGCTACCGCTAGCGCCGCGACGCGGTCCCTAGGGCGCGCCAGCCGCGCCGGCAAAGTGCGGGCCTATGCGCCGCAAGATCAGCTCGGCGCGGGCCGACAGCGGCCATTCCGCACGGTGCAGTAGCCACAGGGTATCGACCACGGCAGGTGTCCCCTCCATCACCTGGATGGCGTCCTGCCGGGGGAACGCCAGGCGCGCGTAGCGCGGCAGCACCGTGAAGCCCAGGCCGCGGGCCACGGGCTCGAGGATCAGGCCGATCTGGTTGGTGAAGCCGTGGCAGGGCAGGCCGCGCACCCCCGGGTTGCCGGGAAAGCGCCGGCTGAGCAGGCGCCCGGCCATGGCCTGGCCGTCCGGGTGGTCGATGAAGCCCAGGCGCTCGAGGTCGGCCCAGTCGCCCACCCGGGCCCCGGCCGGCACCACCAGCTCCAGCGGCTCCTCGGCGAAACGCCTGACGCGCAGGCGCGGCTCGTCCGGCCTGAGGGTGACCAGGCCGAGCTCGAAGCGGTTGTCCAGCACCGCCTCGAGCACCTCCTGGTCCGGGGCGAAGCGGTGGCGGATGCGCAGGCCCGGATGGGCCCGCTGCACCTCGAGCAGCTGGGGGTAGAGCGCCAGGCCGATGCTGCCCGGGCTGATCAGGCCGACCTCGCCGCGCTCGGCGTCGGCCGCCGACAGGCGCCGCTGCAGGCGCTGGTCGGCGGCGCCGACCTCGGCGCAGTAGTCGAGCAGGGCCTGGCCGGCGGGGGTCAGTTCGAGCCGGCGCGGGCGGCGGATCAGCAGTGGCCCCAGGCGTTCCTCCAGGCGCTGCACGTGCTGGCTGACGGCGGCCTGGGTCAGGTCCAGGCGCTCGGCGGTGCGAGTGAAGCTGCCCCGCTCGGCGAGGGCGGCGAAGGTGCGCAGCCATTGCGGATTAAGCATAACAATCTCTTATCGAAATCATAATCTTGTGATTATTTTGATTATGACCAGGCGTGCCTAGACTGGCCACTCGTCACTCACCAGGAGGTTCTCCGATGCCCAGCGTCTACCCGCGCAGCTTTTCCCATATCGGCCTGTCGGTCACCGACCTCGATGCCGCGGTGAAGTTCTACACCGAGGTCATGGGCTGGTACCTGATCATGCCGCCGACCACCATAGGCGAAGACGACTCGGCCATCGGCGTCATGTGCACCGACGTGTTCGGCGCCGGCTGGGGCTCGCTGCGCATCGCCCACCTGTCCACCGGCGACCGCATCGGCGTGGAGATCTTCCAGTTCCGCAACGCCGAGAAGCCGCAGGACAACTTCGAGTACTGGAAGAGTGGGGTGTTCCACTTCTGCGTCCAGGACCCGGACGTGGAAGGCCTGGCCGCCAAGGTGGTCGCCGCCGGCGGCAAGCAGCGCATGCCGGTGCGCGAGTATTTCCCGGGGGAGAAGCCGTACCGCATGGTCTATATGGAAGACCCCTTCGGCAATATCCTGGAGATCTACAGCCACAGCTACGAGCTGACCTACTCCGCCGGCGCCTATGGCTGAATCCGACTGAGCGGGTATGGGGCGACGCTCAGCGAAGGCGGCTGCTTATCGCTCCGAGGCGGGCGCCGGGCTGTAGACCCGCGGTGCGCTGTGGTGCGGCAGGTGGATCAGGTTGAGGTGGTGGCGGCGTGCCCACTGCACGGTGAGGCTGGTCGGCGCCGACAGGCTGACCAGGGTGCCGATCCGCGCCCGCACCGCCTTGTGGATCAGCTCCAGGCTGCAGCGGCTGGTGACCAGGGCGAAGCCCTGGCGGGGGTCGATGCGCTCGCGCAGCAGGGCACCGATCAGCTTGTCCAGGGCGTTGTGGCGGCCGATGTCCTCGCGGCACAGGCGGATCTCGCCGTTGCCGTCGACGAAGGCCGCGGCATGCAGGGCACCGCTCTGCCGGGCCAGGCGCTGGAACTGGCCGATGCGCTCGCGCAGGCCCTGCACGTGCGCGGCCGGCGGCAGTGGGCTGCTGGCCAGCACGTCCAGCTGCGGCAGCGCCTGCTCCAGGGCCTCGACCCCGCACAGGCCGCAGCCGCTGGTGCCGGCCAGGTTGCGCCGCTGCTGCTTGAGGGCCCAGAAGGCACGGCTGCTGATCTGCACCTCGGCGCTCAGGGCGGCGCCGGCGCGCTTGACCTGGATGTCGTAGATGTCCTCGAGGGAGTCGACCAGGGCGCCGCTGAGGCTGAAGCCGGCGACGAAGTCTTCCACCGCCGAGGGCGAGACCATCATCACCGCGTGGCTGATGCCGTTGTAGCTGATGGCCAGGGCGCACTCCTCGGCCAGCACGGCGTCACCCGGCTGGGCGGCGGCGTCCAGTTCGACATAGGCATAGGCGTGCCCCGACGGGTTGGCGGCGGGGGGCGGGGTGGAGGCGGCGCGCGGCATATCGGGCGGTCCGTTGGGTTAATGGGCCTAGCCTAAGCCCCAGGGGCGCAGGCGTCTAATGCTCTGTGCGGCGGTGCCGAAGCCGAGCAATCGTGGGTCGTTTTTTGCCGGCCGGTTCAGGGCAGCAGCGCCCGGTAATCCTCCACCGCGGCGAATTCCTCGGTGTCCTTGGGCCCCTGGCGGCTGTCCGGCTGGCGCACCGCCAGCAGGTGGGCGACACCGAACGTGCGGGCGCTGCGCAGCACCGGCAGGCTGTCGTCGATGAACAGGCTGCGTGCCGGATCGAAGGGGCAGTCCTGCTGCAGGGCGTGCCAGAACTGCTGGTTCTCCTTGGGGAAGCCGTAGTCGTGGGAGCTGATCAGGCGCTCGAAGTAGGGCGCCAGCTCGATGCGCTCGAGCTTGAGCGACAGCGAGTCGCGGTGGGCGTTGGTGATCAGCACCACGCGCTTGCCGGCGGCGCTCAGGGCCTGGAGGAAGGTGTCGGCGTCCGGGCGCAGGGCGATCAGCTCGGCCACCTCGCGCTTGAGCTCGCGGATCGACAGTTTCAGCTCGCGGCTCCAGAAGTCGGTGCAGTACCAGGTCAGCTGGCCGGCATGTTCGCGGAACAGCGGCAGCAGTTCGGCGTCGGCCAGCGCCCGGCTGATGCCATGGTGCTCGGCGTAGCGTTGTGGCAGGTGCTCGAGCCAGAAATGGTTGTCGAAGTGCAGGTCGAGCAGGGTGCCGTCCATGTCCAGCAGGACGGTGTCGATCTCGCTCCAGGGTAACGGCGGCATGGCAGGGCTTCGGCTATGGTGCGGAGTCTGTCGCGATTCGGCCGGCAGCCGTCGTCTCTCGCGCAATCTCCGCCGGGGCTAATGGGGAAAGCCGGGGTATGATAACCCGCCCGGTCATGCCAAGGAGCCGCCCCATGCGCCAGAAGCCCACCGTACTCGCCCGCGAGATAGTCGCCAGCAGCCGTCTGTTCCGCGTCGAGGAGCTGCAGCTGCGTTTCGCCAACGGCGTGGAGCGCACCTACGAGCGGCTGGTCGGCAAGGGCGTCGGCTACGGCGCGGTGATGGTGGTGGCGATGGTCGACGCCGAGCATGCGCTGCTGGTGGAGGAGTACTGCGGCGGCACCGAGGAATACGAGCTGTCGCTGCCCAAGGGGCTGATCGAGCCGGGCGAGGACGTGCTGGCGGCGGCCAACCGCGAGCTCAAGGAGGAGGCCGGCTTCGGCGCCCGCCGGCTCGAACACCTCACCGAACTGAGCCTGTCCCCCGGCTACATGAGCCAGAAGATCCAGGTGGTGCTGGCCCGCGACCTCTACGAGGAGCGCCTGCCGGGCGACGAGCCGGAGCCGATGCGGGTGGACCGGGTCAACCTGCGCGAGCTGGCGAGCCTGATGCAACACCCGCAGTTCAGCGAAGGGCGCGCCCTGGCCGCCCTGTACCTGGCGCGCGACCTGCTTAGCCAACGCGGAGACTTCGTCCTGTGAACCATCCCCTGATACCCGCGGTGATCCAGCTGGTGCGCGCCGCCGGCAAGGCAACCCTGCCGCACTGGCGCGCCGGCGTGACCGTCACCGAGAAGGCCGATGCCTCGCCGGTGACCGCCGCCGACCTGGCCGCCCACCACCTGCTGGTCGACGGCCTGCGTGCACTGGACGCGAGCATCCCGGTGCTGTCCGAGGAGGCCGCCGACATTCCCCTGAGCGAACGCGGCGGCTGGGAGCGCTGGTGGCTGGTCGACCCGCTGGACGGCACCAAGGAATTCATCGCCGGCAGCGAGGAGTTCACCGTCAACGTCGCGCTGATCGAGCGCGGGCGAGTGGTGTTCGGCGTGGTCGGCCTCCCGGCCAACGGCCGCTGCTATTACGGCGGCGCCGGCCTGGGTGCGCGGCGGGCCGAGGCCGACGGCACGGAAACGGTGATCGGCGTGCGCCTGGCGCCGGCGCAGGCCTTCACCCTGGTGGCCAGCCGGCGCCATTCCAGCCCGGCCCAGGAGCGCCTGCTGGCCGGCCTCGGCGAGCGCTTCGGCGACCTGCAGCTGGTCAGTGTCGGCAGCTCGCTGAAGTTCTGCCAGCTGGCCGAGGGGCTGGCCGACTGCTACCCGCGCCTGGCGCCGACCTCGCAGTGGGACACCGCCGCCGCCCAGGGCGTGCTGGAAGGGGCCGGTGGCGAGGTGCTGACGCTCAAGGGCGAGGCGCTGACCTACGAGGCCCGCGAGTCCCTGCTCAACCCGTCCTTCCTGGCCCTGCCGGCTGCCGCCGAATGGCGCGCCGAACTGATCCAGCTGGCCCGCGCCCTCGACTGAGACTCAGTGTGATGAGGTGGCCCGGATTGCATCCGGGCTATGGGGTATCGCTGCGCTCGCCCCAGCCTGCGCGGCGTTCAGTCGAGCATGTCGCTGTAGCGGTCGTCCCGCTTGAATACCAGCGGCTGGGGGAAACCGGGCACCTTGAGCTGCTCGCTGCCCAGCTCGATGGCCTTGTCGTCGATCAGGTCGTTGCCGAAGTTGTAGATGATGTCCAGCTGACCCAGCAGGGCCTGGCGGTCGTAGTCCTGGGCGGCGGCGCGGGTCTGTTCGCGGCGCGCGGCATAGGCGGCGAAGGCGGCCTCGCCATGGCGCTTGCGCAGCATGCGCTCGGCCACGTGGGGCGCCAGCACCAGGGCGCTGGCGTTGTTGCCGCCGAAGCCCTTGGAGTTGATAAAGCACACGTCCAGCGTCTGCTGGCCGACCTGGCGGTCCTGGGTGGCGATGCTCAGGTGCTGCTGATGGACGTCGTCGGCCACCGCGTCGATGGTCTTGACCCCCGGGATGATGCCGTACTTGAAGCTGCCCAGGGCGGCGATCAGCTGGTCGCCGCTGGCGCTGGCCAGGGAGTGGCCGACGAAGGCCTTGGCCGCGGTGATCGGCCACTGCTCGATGGCGAAGGCCGCGGCGACGCGGTCGAGCAGTTCGGATTCGGTGACCCGGTTGGCCGGGGTGCTGGAGCCGTGGGCATGGACGAAGCTGCGCTGGCGCACGGCGTCGATGCCGAGCAGCTGCACGGCGCTGGCCACCGCCTTGGCCATGGTCAGGTAGTTGCCCGGGCCGGGGGCGGAGATGGACTTCTTGAAGCCGTCGGCGTTGATGAACACGTCCGGCACCGCGCCATGGATGTCGGCCCCCAGCTCCAGGGCCAGCTCGTCGTCCATCAGCACCACGAACTGGCAGGCTTCGGCCAGGGTGAAGCCGCAGTTCTCGCCGAACGGGCGGCTGGCCCGGCGGAAGTCCACCTGGTCCTTGCCCTCGACCTGGCGCAGGCCGTCCTCGGTGGCCAGGGCGCCCATGGCGCCGTAGCCCTCGATGCACTCCTGGTTGATCGGCGCCTCGCTGCTGCCGACTATGACCACCCGCGCCTTGCCCAGGGCGATCTGCTCGACGCCCTTCTGCAGGTTGTAGAGGAAGGTGGCGCAGGCGCCGGTGACGGCGCCGGTGGTGCCGACGCTGCCCAGCACATAGGCGTTGATGAAGTCCGCCGGCATGGAGTTCAGGCCCAGGGCCAACTGCTTGGCGGTGACCCGGCCGCCCTTGAGGCGCGACTGCATCAGGCCGCCGAAGCCGTTCTCGTCCAGCTGGCTCATGATGCAGCTGACGAACACGGCGATCTCGTCCGGCGCCACGCGCTCGACGATCGACTGCCAGGGCAGGCCGGTGGAGCGCAGGGCGTCGGTCACCCCGACCACCGCCATGCTCAGGCCGCGGGGGTGGAAGCGCGAGTTGTAGTGTTCGCTCGGCTCGAAGCCGCTGGGCAGCTGGCCGGCGGACTTGACCGGCAGGGCGCGGTAGCTGTCGACCTTGAACTCGCAGTTGTCGTGCAGGGTGACGCGCACCTCGGCGGCGTTGAGCGCCTCCACCGACCAGTTGGCCGGCAGCGGCTCGGGCAGCTGCTTGCGGCTGGTGATGAAGGTCAGGGGGCTGCCTGCCGTGGCGGCGACGCCGATGCTCTTCTGCCAGTGGGCGGCGTCGACGTCCAGGTAGGTCTTCTCGATGCGCCGCACCAGGGTGGAGGCGAGGATCTGCTCGGCGTAGCGGCTGTCGATCTCGGCCAGATTCAGGGGCGTGCCGTCGAGGGCCTGGTGGGCGCCGTCGACCACGCGCACCAGCTTCATCATCACCGCCAGGCCGGCGAGGGTTTCCTGGCGTGCCCGGCTGTCCATCGATTCGAGCACGGTGCGGCGGAAACCATGGTGAAAGGAGCTGCGGCCGGCTGCGTTATAACCACCAAAACCAACGATTACGGGGAAACGAGACTTCACGCGGGAAACTCCTTCAAATAAGTACGCCAGGACAAGCCGCGGGGCAGCCCAGGGAGGCTTGTCGCCCGCCTGGGGGATGGCTCGGCACGGGCCATTGGCTCGACTGTTCGGATGCCTATGCTGACGCGGCTTTTGACCTGCGAGTCACGATTGCGACCCGGCAGTGCCGTCTCGGCCCCTGGGGTCGGGCGAAATCCGCGCGGCGGATGCGCCGCGGCGGGGGCGTTGTCCCGAGCATCGGCGTGTGCGCCGCCGCTGTCCAGACGCGGCGCCGGCGGCCGATCAACGGCGCAGGCGCTGCCCGTCTGCGGGGCGAAAAAAAGCCCGGCACAGGGCCGGGCGAGGAGTGCAGGCGTGGAGTGCGTCCTGCGTTTAACTCATGCCCAGCCAGTTCGGCAGGGCCAGGGAGACCGCCGGGATGTAGGTGATCACCAGCAGGAAGCTCAGCAGCAGCATCAGCCACGGCCAGGCGGCGCGGATCACCGAGGTCAGCGGCATGCCGGTCACCGCCGAGGTGACGAACAGGTTCAGGCCCACCGGCGGGGTGATCAGGCCGATCTCCATGTTCACCACCATGATGATGCCCAGGTGGATGGGGTCGATGCCGAGCTGGATGGCGATCGGGAAGAGGATCGGGGCGAGGATCAGGATGATCGCCGACGGCTCCATGAAGGCGCCGGCCACCAGCAGCACGATGTTCACCACCAGCAGGAACTGCCAGGGCTGCAGGCCCATCTCGATCACCCAGGCGGTGATGGTCTGGGGGATCTGCTCGGTGGTCAGCACATGGGCGAAGAGCATGGCGTTGGCGATGATGAACATCAGCATGATCGACAGCTTGCCGGACTCCAGCAGCACCTTGGGGCACTCGCGGATGGTCATGTCCTTGTACACGAACAGCGCCACGAAGCCGGCGTAGACCGCGGCCACCGCCGCCGCCTCGGTGGGGGTGAACATGCCCGAGTAGATGCCGCCGAGGATGATCACCATCAGCAGCAGGCCCCAGATGGCCTTGCGCGCGGCGCTGAGGAACTCGCGCAGGCTGGCCCGGGGCATGGCCGGCAGGTTCATCTTGCGCGCGACGATGTAGATCGCCGCCATCAACGCCACGCCGAGCAGCAGGCCGGGCACCACCCCGGCCATGAACAGCTTGCCGACCGACTGCTCGGTGGCGGCGGCGTACACCACCATGACGATCGACGGCGGGATGAGGATGCCCAGGGTGCCGGCGTTGCACACGATGCCGGCGCCGAAGGCCTGGGGGTAGCCGGAGCGGACCATGCCGGCGATGGCGATGGAGCCGACCGCGGCCACGGTGGCCGGCGAGGAGCCGGACAGCGCGGCGAACAGCATGCACGCCAGCACCGCCGAGATCGCCAGGCCGCCACGGATATGGCCGACGCAGGCGTTGGCGAAGTCGATCAGGCGCTTGGCCACGCCGCCGGTGGTCATGAAGGCGCCGGACAGCAGGAAGAAGGGGATGGCCAGCAGGGTGTAGTGCTCGGACGTCTCGAACAGCTTGATCGCCAGCGAGCGCACCGAATCCGGGCTGAACAGCATGATGGTCATGGAGCCGGCCAGGCCCAGGGACACGGCGATCGGCACGCCGATGAACATCAGCAGGAACAGCAGGGCGAAGAGGAACAGGATGGTCATGGCTGGGAATCCTTCTTCGTGGTGTCGTCGTGCTCGGTCAGTTTCATCGCCTCGGCGGCCTCGTCGGCCAGGCCCAGGCCGGTCTGCTGGTTACGCAGGATGCGCACGAAGATCTCCAGGAAGCGGACGAACACCATGGCGTAGCCGAAGGGCACGATGATGTTGATGTGCCACTGCTGTACGCCGTAGTGGCCGAGGTCTTCGGCGCCGATACCGGCGGTCAGCAGGGTGCGCACCCAGTCGAAGCTGGCCACGCTGATCAGCCCGGCGTAGCCCAGGCAGCACAGGCAGGCGATCAGGCCGATGATGCGCTGGGTGGACTTCTTGCACAGCTTGACCAGGGCGTCGACGCCGATATGCCCGGCGGTGCGCACGCCATAGGCCAGGCCGAAGAAGATCAGCCAGGCGAACAGGGCCTTGGTCAGGGCGATGCTCCAGGTCATGGCCTGGGCCATCTCGATCACGCTGTCGCCGATGGCGAAGAACAGGTCGCTGGCCGCCGGCCAGGCGTCACCGAGGTTGTAGAACAGCGTGTAGAGGTTGTTGAGGATCACGTAGACGAATGTCACTAGCGTCATGGTTCCCAGGAGGAAGGCGATAAAGGCCTCCTCGAAATGGTCCCAGACGCGCCGTATGGCGTTCATCGATAACATCTCCAGGGGTGAGGCAAGGGGGCAGGCCCGGCAGGCGTGCCCTGCCGCAGGTGTTCGGCAGCGGGGGCTGGGCGCCACCGCTGCCGCTGGGTCGGGCCGCCGGGCGGCCGGCCCGTCTTACTGGTTGGCAGCGTCGGCGGCCTTGATCAGGTCGGCGCCGATTTCCGCTTCGAACTTGCTCCACACCGGCTTCATGGCGTCGCGCCACTGGCTGCGCTGCTCGGGGGTCAGCTGGATGATCTCGGTGGTGCCGGCGGCGAGGATGCCCTGCTTGGCTTCCTGGTTCAGCGCGTCGGCCTGCCTGTTCACCTCGGCGGCGACTTCGCCGTTGATCTTCTCCAGCTCGCTGCGCACGTCGGCCGGCAGGCCGTTCCAGAACTGGGTGTTGGTGATCAGCATGTAGTCCAGGACGCCGTGGTCGGACTCGGTGATGAACTTCTGCACCTCGTGCATCTTCTGGCTGTAGATGTTCGAGTAGGGGTTCTCGGCACCGTTGACCACGCCGGTCTGCAGGCCCTGGTAGACCTCGGCGAAGCTCATCTTGCGCGGGTTGGCGCGCACCACCTTGAACTGCTCCTCGAGCACGGCGGAGGCCTGTACGCGGAACTTCTGGCCGCGGGCGTCCTTAGGCTCGCGCAGCGGCTTGTTGGCCGACAGCTGCTTCATGCCGTTGTGCCAGTAGCCGAGGCCGGTGATGTTCTTGCTTTCCATGGAGGTCAGCAGTGCCTGGCCCTGGGGGCTCTGCTGGAAACGGTCGACCGCGGCGATGTCGTTGAACAGGAAGGGCAGGTCGAACACCTGCAGCTGCTTGGTGTACTGCTCGAACTTGGCCAGGGACGGGGCGATCAGCTGCACGTCGCCGAGCAGCAGCGCTTCCATTTCCTTGCCGTCGCCGAACAGCGAGGAGTTCGGGTAGACCTCCACCCGCACCTTGTCGCCCAGGCGCTCTTCGGCGAGCCGCTTGAACATCAGCGCGCCTTGGCCCTTGGGGGTGTTCTCGGCCACCACGTGGGAGAACTTGATGACGATGGGGTCGGCCGCCTGGGCCAGGCCGGCGATGGTCAGGGACAGGGCGCATGCCAGCGCCTTGGCAGTGAACTTGAACATACGGGTGCTTCCTCTTGTTGTGCTTATCGCGATGAGCGCCGCAGCGCCGGAAACGGGCGAACAAGGGCAAGTCTAGGCGGTCGGTCGGAAAACGACGGACCCTGGGCAGCGATGGCCTGGACTTGTACTCGTGGGGTCGCCTGCAGGGACTAGAGCAACCGTCATGCCAGATCGCCGAGGGGCCTCGGATTAAGCCTCGAGAGGGCCGGGCAGAGGCTTCTGGAAGGCGTCCAGGGGATGCCTGGAAGCAGGAGGTGGCGGGAACCCGCCACTCACTCGTGATCCTCTGGCGAGCTTCCGCCGGCATCGGCGAAGTTCAGGCCGTGCTTGCGCAACTTGTCGTGCAGGGTCTTGCGCGGTACCCCGAGAGCCTCGGCCAGGCTGCGCAGCGAGCCGTGGGGGCGGCTCAGCTCGGCGCTGATCAGGGCACGCTCGAAGGCCTCCACCTGCTCGCTCAGGTTGCCCCCCGAGGGCGCCGCGCCGGCCGGATCGGACAGCTGGAGCTCCAGCTCCAGGCCCAGGTCCAGGCCCAGGGCGAAGCGTTCGGCGGTGTTCTGCAGCTCGCGCACGTTGCCCGGCCAGGGGTGGCGCAGCAGCAGCGCGCGCTGGCAGGCCTGCAGCTCGCGGGGCGGCAGGCCGTGGCGCTTGCCGGCGGCCTCGGTGAAGTGCTGGAACAGCAGCAGGATGTCGTCGCCGCGCTCGCGCAGCGGCGGGATGCGCAATGGCGCGACGTTCAGCCGGTAGTAGAGGTCGGCGCGGAAGCGGCCCTGGTCGGCGGCCTGGCGCAGGTCCTCCTTGGTCGCGGCGATCACCCGGATGTCCAGGGGGATCAGCTGGTTGCCGCCCAGGCGCTCGACCGCCCGTTCCTGCAGCAGGCGCAACAGCTTGACCTGCACCTCCAGGCTCATGCTCTCGATCTCGTCCAGGAACAGGGTGCCGCCGTTGGCGAATTCGAACTTGCCGATGCGGCGCTTCTGCGCCCCGGTGAAGGCGCCCGGCTCGTGGCCGAACAGTTCGCTTTCCACCACCGACTCGGCCAGGGCGCCGGCGTTGATCGCCACGAAGGGCCCGCCGCGGCGGCTGGACAGGTCGTGCAGGGCGCGCGCCACCACCTCCTTGCCGGCGCCGGTTTCGCCGAGGATCAGCACGTCCGCGGCGATTCCGGCCAGGGCGCCGACCTGTTCGCGCAGGCGCTGCATGCCCGGCGACTGGCCCACCAGGCGGGCCGACAGCTCGTGGCGGTCGCTCAGGGCCAGGCGCAGGCTGCGGTTGTCCAGCACCAGGCGGCGCAGGGCCAGGGCGCGGCGTACGCTGTCGAGCAGCTCGTCGCTGGCGAAGGGTTTCTCCAGGAAGTCGTAGGCGCCGGCGCGCATCGCCTGCACCGCCAGGGGCACGTCGCCGTGGCCGGTGATCAGCAGCACCGGCAGCTCGGGGTCCTGCTGGTGGAGTTGTTCGAGCAGCTGCAGGCCGTCGATTCCCGGCATGCGGATGTCGCTGACCACCACGCCCGGCCAGTCGCGCTCGATGCGGGCGGCGACGCCGCGGGCGTCGGCCAGGGTGGCGACCTTGAGGCCGGCCAGATCCAGGGTCTGGCTCAGGGCCTGGCGCAGGTGCGGGTCGTCGTCGATCAGCAGGACCTGGGTGCGGGCGTCGAGGGGCAGGGTCATAGGGCAAAGTCCTCAGGCGGCTGAATGTTCACGCCGTGCTCGGCGGTGCGCAAGCGCAGGGTCAACAGGGCGCCGCCGGCCGGGTGGTTGGCCAGCAGCAGCTCGCCGCCCAGGGCGCGCATCAGGGTCTCGCAGATCGCCAGACCCAGGCCCAGGCCCTGGGCGCTGGTCTTGGTGGTGAAGAAGGGCTCGCGGGCGCGTTGCAGGGCCTCGGCGGAGAAGCCGGGACCGTTGTCGCGCAGCTGCAGCTCGACGTGTGCGCCGGCGTGCTGGGCGCTGAGCCAGATGCGTCGCGGCGGCGCCTTCTCGCCCAGGGCGTCGAGGGCATTGGCCAGCAGGTTGCCGAGCACCTGGCGCAGGCGGGTCTCGCCGGCCTGCACCCACAGGGTGGCGTCGGGCAGGTCGCGGATCAGTTCGACCTGCATGGCCTGGCGCCGCTTGGCCAGCAGCGCCAGGGCGTCGTCGAGGGCCGGCTGCAGGGCGACGCTCTCGGGGGCGTGGCGGTCGCGCCGGGCG
Organism: Pseudomonas sp. MBLB4123; assembly: GCF_051904775.1. Lineage (NCBI taxonomy): Bacteria > Pseudomonadati > Pseudomonadota > Gammaproteobacteria > Pseudomonadales > Pseudomonadaceae > Pseudomonas > Pseudomonas sp. MBLB4123. The sequence continues at coordinate 3,002,097 of NZ_CP196711.1, read as the reverse complement.
AAGGCGCGCAGGTGGGCGATGATCGAGGCCATGCGCTCGGTCAGCTCGCTGATCTGCCGCAGGTTGCCGCGGGCGTCCTCGCTGCGCTGGTGATCGAGCAGCACGCCGGCGTTGTCGGCGTAGCTGCGGATCGCCGCCAGCGGCTGGTTGAGTTCGTGGCTGATGCTCGCGCTCATGGTGCCGAGGGCGGACAACTTGCCGGCCTGGACCAGTTCGTCCTGGGCCCGCACCAGCTCCTGCTGGGCCTGTTCGCGCTCCAGCACTTCCTGCTTCAGGCGGCTGTTGAGCAGCTCCAGGTCCTGGGTGCGTTCCAGTACCCGCTGCTCCAGCTGCTGGCGCGCCCGGGCATCCAGGGCGATGCGTTCGAGGTAGTGGCGGCGGCGCTGCATCAGCAGGCCGAGCAGCAGGATCAGTACCAGCAGCGCGGCGCCGCCGATGGTGACGGCCGCGCGTACCGGGCGGTCGAGCAGGCTGCGCGGGGCGAGGATATTGGCCGTCCAGCCGATGTCTTCCAGGCGCCGGCCCTGGCGGAGCCAGGCCGCGTCATCGAGCTGCAGCGGTGGCGGCGACTGGATGCGGTAGGGCTGGGTGTCGGCGATGACCGCCCGTTCGGCGTTGTCCAGCGCGCGGGTGGCGTGGAAGCGCCAGTCGGCCCGGGAGGTGAGGATCACCACGCCATAGTTGTCGGTCACCAGCAGCTGTTCGGGGCGGTCGCCCCAGAGGGTCTCGGTGTGGTCCAGGTCGACCTTGACCACCAGCACGCCGAGGATGCGGCGGCCCTCGCGTACCGGCGCGGCGAAGAAGTAACCGCGCTTGCGCGAGGTGGTGCCGAGGCCGAAGAAGCGCCCGTGGCGGCCCTCCATGGCCTCGCGGAAGTAGGGGCGATAGGAGAAATTGCGCTCGACGAAGCTGTCGTGGCGATCCCAGTTGGAGGCGGCCAGGGTCTGGCCGTCGGGCGCCATCAGGTAGATCACGTCGGCGCCGGTCTGTTGTTGCAGGCCGCCGAGCAGGCGATTGGCCTGGTCGCGCAGGCGCGCATCGTCGCGCTCTTGCAGCAGCTGGCGCAGGGTGGGCAGCTTGCTGAGGATCGGCGGCAGCACCTCGTAGCGGCGCAGGGTGCCCAGCAGGTTGGCGACGTAGAGGTCGAGGGTCTGGCCGCTCTGGGCGTTCAGGGCGTCGCGGTAGTAACGCTCGGCCAGCTGCTGCAGGGGCCAGAGCAGGGGGGCCAGGAGCAAGGCCAGCAGGGCCAGGCTGCGCCAGCGCGGGCGACGGGGGGAGGACATCGATGGCATGGGGCGTGGGGCTCTGTCAGGGACGCGCGGATCGAATTCAGGTTGGCCGGGTGGTCGGCATTGAGCAAGCAGCAATATTTGGACCATACTCCGCCACGAAGTGGGCCGTGATGGCCGCTTTGCCGAGAGATATCTATTCCCGCGCAATTCAAGGATGGGCAAGCGCAGTTCGAAACCCCTGGAGGTTTGCGATGCTAGCTCAATTAAGCGTACGTGCTCGTTTGTTCATTCTGGCCCTGGTGCCCCTGAGCGTGCTGCTGGTGGTCATCGCATTGGCCCTGTCCAATGCCAGCCAGCTGAACCAGAAGTTCGCCGAGCTGTTCGGCGATCGCATGCAGCCGATCAGTCAGCTCAAGATCATCTCCGACGCCTATGCGGTGAGCATCGTCGATGCCTCGCACAAGTACCGTGCCGGAGTGTTCGATGAGGACACCTTTCGCGAGGGCATCCGCGATGCCCGCCAGCGGATCGATACGCAATGGCGCGCCTATACCGCGACCAGGCTGACCCCCGAGGAGGCGGCGCGGGCCGAACGGGCCCAGGCGCTGTTCGCCCAGGCCAATCGGCTGATCGACGAGCTGCTGGTCGAAGTGGACAACGGCAAGCTGCGCGGCCAGGAGTCGCTCGGCTTCAACCAGCGCCTGTACGGCGCCATCGACCCCCTGAGTGGCGAGCTGGAGGGGTTGATCAAGCTGCAGCTGGATGAGGGTACGCGGCTCAACGAGCAGGCCCAGGCGCAATACCAGGCCATCCGCACGGGGTTCCTGGTTGCCGGAGGGCTGGCGCTGATCCTGGTGCTGGGCGCGGCGTTGCTGATCGGCTTGTCGATCATCCGTCCGCTGCTGCGTCTGGGGGCGGTGATCGGCGAGGTGCAGCGCAGCTCCGACCTGACCCTGCGGGTGCCGGTCGAGGGGCGTGACGAATTGGCCGGCACGGCGCAGGCGTTCAACGCCATGCTCGAGCATCTGCAGGGGCTGATCCGTCACTTCGGCGATGCCACCACCCAGTTGGCGGCCTCCTCCGAGGAGATGAGCGCGATCAGCCAGCAGGCCAGCCAGGCGGCGAGCGCCCAGGAGCAGCAGACCGAGATGGTGGCGACCGCGGTGCATGAGATGAGCGCGGCGGTGCTGGAGGTGGCCCGTTCGGCCTTGAATACCGCCCAGGCCGCCGGCGCCGCCAGTGGCGATGCACAGCAGGGCAGCGGCCTGGTGCAGGCCAACCTGCAGGCGATCGAGCAGCTCTCCGGCTCGATTCAGCAGGGGGCGGATGTGGTCGACCGCCTGCACAGCCAGAGCGACGAGATCGGCAAGGTGCTGGCGGTGATCCAGAGCATCGCCGAGCAGACCAACCTGTTGGCGCTGAATGCTGCCATCGAGGCGGCGCGTGCCGGCGAGGCCGGGCGCGGCTTCGCCGTGGTGGCCGATGAGGTGCGCAGCCTGGCGGGCAACACGCAGAAGGCCACCGAGTCGATTCGCGGCATGATCGACGCTCTGCAGGAGGGGGCTCGCCGGGCCGTCAGTGCCATGCAGCACTCGCGTGAGCAGGCCCAGGTCAGCGTCGAGCACGCCCGGCGTTCCGGCGAGGTGCTGACGGTGATCGCCGGTGCCATCGAGGGCATCGCCGATGGCAATGCGCAGATTTCCACCGCCACCGAAGAGCAGACCGCGGTGGCCAATGAGATCAGCGAGAACGTCAGCCGCCTCAACGACAGCATTCGCGGCGTGGTCAATGGCGCCGAGCAGAGCTCCCTGGCCAGCCGCGACCTGGCTCAGTTGGCCGCCGGCTTGCAGGTGCAGGTGCAGCGCTTCAAGGCCTAGGTGGAGGCGTCAGCGCGGGCTGGTCAGGCATTCGCGCAGTGCCGCGTGCCAGTCCGGCAGGCGGATGCGCCAGTCGCGTTGCAGGCGCGTGCAGTCCAGGCGCGAGTTGAGCGGGCGCTGTGCCGGGGTCGGGTAGGCGCTGCTGGGGATGGCCTGCAGCCGGGCCAGGCTCCTGCCCTCGGCCCGCAGCTGCTCGGCGATGGCGCTGGCGAAGCCGAACCAGGAGGTCTCGCCGCGGGCCGTCAGGTGGTAGAGGCCCCAGGGCCCGGCCTGGCCGCCTTGCCAGCGCTGGATCAGTTGCGCGGTGGCGGTGGCGATGCTGCCGGCCCAGGTCGGCGCGCCGATCTGGTCGGCCACCACCTTGAGTTCGTCGCGCTCCTGCAGCAGGCGCTGCATGGTCAGCAGGAAGTTGCGCCCGTGCAGCGAATACACCCAACTGGTGCGCAGGATCAGATGTGGGCCGCCGAGCGCCTGGATCGCCCGCTCGCCGGCCAGCTTGCTCTGACCGTAGACGCCCAGGGGGTTGGGCGCGTCGTCTTCGACGTAGGGCGCCGGCTTGCGCCCGTCGAACACATAGTCGGTGGAGTAGTGGATCAGCGGTACGCCGAGGCTGGCCGCCTCCTCGGCCAGGACCCCGGGTGCCCTGGCGTTGAGCGCGAAAGCCGCCTCGGGCTCGCTTTCGGCCTGGTCGACCGCGGTGTGGGCGGCGGCATTGATGATCAGCTCGGGTCGTAATTCGCGGACCTGCTGGCGGATCTGCTCGCTATCGGCCAGGTCCAACCGGCTGCGGCCGCGCACGACCAACTCGTATTGCCCCTGCAGGCTCAGCTGCAGCTCTTGGCTGAGCTGGCCGCGCTGGCCGAGCAGCAGAACCCTCATGGCAGCTCCGCGTCAGCCAGACGCTGGCCCGCCTGATCCTTGTCCGACAGCAGGGGCGGTTCGCTCAGCGGCCAGGCGATGGCCAGGATCGGGTCGTCCCAGCGGATGCAGCGCTCATGGGCGGGGGCATAGTAATCGGTGGTCTTGTAAAGCGATTCGGCGAACTCGCTGAGCACCAGGAAGCCGTGGGCGAAGCCCTCCGGCACCCACAGCTGGCGCTTGTTCTCGGCGGACAGGTGCACGCCGACCCAGCGGCCGAAATTCGGCGAATCGCGGCGAATGTCCACCGCCACGTCGTACACCTCGCCGGCGGTCACGCGCACCAGCTTGCCCTGGGGTTGCTGCAGTTGGTAATGCAGGCCGCGCAGCACGCCGCGCTGCGAGCGCGAGTGGTTGTCCTGGACGAACTCGCGCTCCAGGCCTGTAGCCTCGCGAAAGGCACGGGCGTTGAAGCTCTCGTAGAAGAAGCCGCGTGCGTCGCCGAACACCCGGGGTTCGAGGATCAGCACTTCCGGCAGCTCGCTCGCAATCACCTTCATGGGGCTTCCTCCACCAGGGTGAGCAGGTACTGACCATAGCCGGTCTTGCCGAAGGCCCTGGCCTGATTGAGCAGCTGCTCGCGATCGATCCAGCCATGGTGCCAGGCGATCTCCTCCAGGCAGGCGACCTTCAGGCCCTGGCGGTGTTCGATGGTCTGCACGTACTGCGAGGCTTCCAGCAGGCTGTCCGGGGTGCCGGTGTCGAGCCAGGCGAAGCCGCGGCCGAAGCGCTCGACGCGCAGCTGGCCACGCGCCAGGTAGGCATTGTTGACGTCGGTGATCTCCAGCTCGCCGCGGGCCGAGGGTTTTAGCGACTTGGCGATCTGGACCACCTCGTTGTCGTAGAAGTACAGGCCGGTGACCGCGTAGCTGGACTTCGGCTTGGCCGGCTTCTCCTCGATGGAGACGGCGCGGCCCTGGGCGTCGAACTCGACCACGCCGAAGCGCTGCGGGTCCTTGACCCAGTAGCCGAATACCGTGGCGCCCGTCGAATGGCTGGCTGCTTGTGCGAGCTGTTCGCCGAAGTGCTGGCCGTGGAAGATGTTGTCGCCGAGGATCAGGCACACCGCATCGTCGCCGATGAAGGATTCGCCGATCAGGAAGGCCTGGGCCAGGCCGTCCGGCGAAGGCTGCTCGGCGTAGCTGAAGCACACGCCGAACTGGCTGCCGTCGCCGAGCATCTTCTCGAACTGTGGCAGGTCGTGGGGCGTGGAGATGATCAGGATGTCGTGGATGCCGGCGAGCATCAGCACCGAGAGCGGGTAGTAGATCATCGGCTTGTCGTAGACCGGTAGCAGCTGTTTCGACAGCCCGAGGGTGACCGGGTGCAGGCGGGTGCCGGAGCCGCCGGCGAGGATAATGCCTTTCATGGCTGTGGCTCCTGCAAGGCGCCGAGGCGCTCGCGTCGATAGCTGCCGTCCTGCACGCGGCGACACCAGTCGAGGTTGGCCAGATACCAGCCCACGGTCTTGCGCAGGCCGCTGGCGAAGGTCTCTGCGGGGCGCCAGCCCAGCTCGCGTTCGATCTTGCCGGCGTCGATGGCATAGCGTCGGTCGTGGCCGGGGCGATCGGCGACGAAGGCGATCTGCTCGCGGTAGGAACCGCCGGCTTGGCGCGGCGCCAGTTCGTCCAGCAGGGCGCAGATGCTTTCGACCACATGCAGATTCTTTTGCTCGTTGTGGCCGCCGATATTGTAGGTCTCGCCGACCCGGCCCTCTGTCACTACCTTGATTAGGGCGCGGGCGTGGTCCTCGACGTACAGCCAGTCGCGCACCTGCTGACCGCTGCCATACACCGGCAACGGCTTGCCATCCAGGGCATTGAGGATCACCAGCGGGATCAGCTTCTCCGGGAAGTGGTAGGGACCGTAGTTGTTCGAGCAGTTGCTCAGCAGCACCGGCAAGCCGTAGGTGCGCTGCCAGGCGCGCACCAGGTGGTCGGAGGCCGCCTTGCTGGCCGAGTAGGGGGAGCTGGGGGCGTAGGGGGTGGTTTCGCTGAACAGGTCGTCGACCCCATGCAGGTCGCCGTAGACCTCGTCGGTGGAGATGTGGTGGAAGCGAAACGCCTGCTTGCGCTCGGCGGGTAACGCCGACCAGTAGCTGCGGGTGGCTTCCAGCAGGCCGTAGGTGCCGACTATGTTGGTCTGGATAAACGCGGCGGGACCGTCGATGGAGCGGTCGACGTGGGACTCGGCCGCCAGGTGCATGATGGCCTCGGGCTGGAATTCGGCCAGGGCCTCGGCCACCCTCGGCTGGTCGCCGATGTCGGCCTGGAGGAACCGGTAGCGCGGATTGTCCGCGACACTGGCGAGCGACTCCAGGTTGCCGGCATAGGTCAGCTTGTCGAGGTTAAGCACCCGATGCTCGGTGTGATTGAGCAGGTGGCGAATCAGTGCCGAACCAATGAAGCCGGCGCCGCCGGTGACCAGAATTCGCATAAGCCGTAGGGCCTCTTCGCCTGGGCCGTATCTATGCCACCTAGCTTGTCGGCTGCTAGGCGTCGCCGCAAGCAGTGCCTGCAGCAAGGCGTCGGGCGTGGGGCGGGCGTTCTTGCCGCGCCAGAAACAACAAAGGCCTGCATCGCTGCAGGCCTTTGAACTATATGGTGCCGGCACCAGGAGTCGAACCCGGGACCTACTGATTACAAGTCAGTTGCTCTACCAGCTGAGCTATACCGGCACGCGAGGGCCGCCATTATATCCATTCGTTTGCCCGAGTAAAGCCATAGCGGCACAGGTTCGGCTATCAGGGGCCGAATCCTTATGCACAACTGGCAGATCGACAGCGTGAGCCGCGATGGGAATCGTGATGCTCGTCACGGATGTCTGTAAGGTCATGTTTTTATTGAATTTTAAATCATGATCAAAAAATCGGCAGTCGCTGGAAGGTCTTTTAGGTAGGGGCTTGCAGCCGCTTGCTCAGAATCTATCAACAAAGTTATCCACAGAATGTGTGGGCAACTCAGGGCCGTTCGGCAAGCAGCAGCAGGTTGCGCGGGCTGAGTCGGTGCGGGCAGAAGCTGCCGAGGCGCACGGCGAAGCCCTGTTCCTGCAGGTAGAGGGCGCGGTCGAGCAGCAGCCAGAGCTCCAGGGGGCGGCGGAACAGGGCGCGCAGCAGCTCCAGGTTGCGCACCTCGGCCAGGCGTTGCCAGCCTTGCGCTTCCAGGCGGGGCCAGTCGGTTGCCTTGTCTGGTGTTGGCAGGCCCTTGAGGGCGGCCAGATCCCGGCAATAGCTGGCGAAGCCCTTGTCCAGCCAGGCCGGCGGCAGGGAGGGAGTCGGCAGGTAGTCATCGATGCCGCGCAGCTGCCGCTGCAGCAGGTCGAAGGCCAGGCGGCGGGCCATGGACAGGTCGCGCTGGCGGCGTACCCGGGCGCCGGCGGTGACGGTTTCCCTGAGGGGCAGGGCCAGGTCTTGCCGCGACAGCTGCAGTGTCGAGGCCTGGGCCGCGGCGGACAGCGGCTGGTAGCTGTCGGTGGCGATGCGGTTGTAGCAGCAGGGCGCAATGGCCAGCTGACGGCAGCCGGCGCGGCTGGCCAGTTGCATCAGGCGCACATGCAGGTCGCCGCAGGCGTGCAGGGCGACAGGGGTGTGCCGTGGGGCAAGTCGTTCCAGGGCGTCGGCGGCCAGTACGTCCTGTTGCAGGTGCTGGGCGGTCAGCCCGAGGCGCTGGCTTAGCCTGAGGCCTTCCTCGACCAACTGCGGGTCGTGCTCCAGGCAGGTCAGGGCCGTCCCCTCATGGGCCAGCAGGCGGCCCAGGTGACCCTTGCCGGCGCACCAGTCGAGCCAGTGCTGCGGCGCATGGCGGAACTGCAGGCTGGCGGCGAATGCCTGAATCTGCTGCCACTTGCGACCGGGCACATCCAGGGCCAAGCGTGCAGGAGGCATGGGCAGTGCGCGTTGCGGCAGCTCGCCGATGCGGCTCAGGACGTCGCATCTCCGGGCCATTTCGGGCCAGGGCGGCGGTGCCGGCAGCAGGTGTGGCTGGTGATGGTCGGCTTCGGCCTGCTCCAGGCTGCGGCTGCGCAGCCAGCGGGCCAGCTCGGGATGGGCGCTCTCCCAGGGCAGGTGGTGCTGGGTGAAGGGCAGGGGGCGCCAGAGGCCCTGGTATTCGCTCAGCAGCCGATCCAGCGCCCGGAAGCGCTGGAGCAGGGCGTCGCCGCTAAGGGGCTGGTCGTCCATCTTCTAGTGCAGGCGGGTGGATCAGCGGCCCTGACAGGCATCGACCCGCAGCCACTGTTCCAGCAGTTTGAAGGCGCGCACCAGAACGAAGGCGATGCCCAGGTAGAACAGGCCGGCGGCGAAGAAGATCTCCACCGGCAGATAGGTGCGGGCGATGATGGTGCGCGCCATGCCGGTCAGCTCCAGCAGGGTCACGGTGCTGGCCAGGGCGCTGGCCTTGAGCATCAGGATCACCTCGTTGCTGTAGGCCGGCAGGCCGATGCGCGCGGCCCGCGGCAGGACGATGTAGAGCATGGTCTGCCAGCGTGCCATGCCCAGCGCCCGGGCCGCCTCGATCTCGCCCGAGGGCACGGCCTGGATGGCGCCCCGCAGGATCTCGGCGATATAGGCGGCGGTGTGCATCGTCATGGTGATGATGGCGCACCAGTAGGCGTCGCGTAGGTAGGGCCACAGCGGCCCCTCGCGCACGGCATCGAATTGGGCCAGGCCGTAGTAGACCAGGAACAGCTGCACCAGCAGCGGCGTGCCGCGGAAGAAGAAGATATAGCCGTAGGGCAGGGCGCGCACATACCAGTGCTTGGAGGCGCGGGCGATGCCCATGGGGATCGCCAGGATCAGTCCGGCGATCACCGCGATGGCCACCAGCTCCAGGGTCAGCATGGCGCCTTCGGCCAGGCGCGGTAGCCACTTGATGATGACTTCCCAGTTCATGCGGCGCTCCTGACAAAACCACGGCTGGCACGTTTCTCGAGGAAATGCAGGCCGATCATGGCGAGTATGGTCAGGCCGAGGTAGATCAGCGCGGCGACCATGAAGAAGGTGAAGGGCTCCTTGCTGGCGGTCACGGCGATCTGCGAGCGGCGCATGATCTCCTCCAGGCCGATCACCGAGACCAGGGCGGTGTCCTTCATCAGGATCATGAACAGGTTGCCCAGGCCCGGCAGGGCGATGCGCCACATCTGCGGCAGGATCAGTCGCCAGAGTATCCGGGGCTTGGACAGGCCCAGGGCCTGGCCGGCCTCGCGGTGGCCCTTGGGGATGGCCAGGATGGCGCCGCGAAACACCTCGGTGGCGTAGGCGCCGAAGCACAGGCCGAGGGCGATGGTGCCGGCGGCGAAGGGCGACAGCTCCAGGCTGGCGACGCCGAGCAGGTCGGCCAGCTCGCGCATCAGGTTGACCGTGCCGAAGTAGATCAGCAGTACCCAGAGCAACTCGGGCACGCCGCGCACCAGGGTCGAATAGCTGCCGCCGAGCCATTGCAGCGGCTTGTACGGCGAAGTCTTGGCCAGCGCGCCGAGCAGGCCGAGCACCAGACCCAGGCTCAGCGCCGACAGCGCCAGCTGGATGGTCATCAGGGTGCCGGCGGCCAGGGCCGGGCCGAATCCGTAGAGGTCTAGGGTCATGGAGGCTCAGAAGCCTGCGTCGCCGGGCACGGCGACGCAGGACAGGCTGCTCAGTAGATGCTGAACGGGAAGTACTTGTCGTTGATCTGCTTGTAGGTGCCGTCGGCGACGATTTCCTTCAGCGCGGCGTTGAGCTTCTCGCGCAGCGGGTCGCCCTTGCGCACGGCGATGCCGATCTTGTCGTTGTCGAACACCGGGTCACCCTTGAATTCGAAGCCCTTGCCGGCATCGCTCTTGAGCCATTCCCAGTTGACGAAGGTGTCGGCCAGCACGCCGTCGAGACGGCCCGAGGACAGGTCGAGGTAGGCGTTTTCCTGGGTGTCGTAGAGCTTGATGTCGACCACGTCATTGAGGTTGTCTTCCAGCCAGGTGCCGGCGATGGTGGCACGCTGGGCACCGATCACCTTGCCTTTCAGGCTGGCCTTGTCGGTCTTGAAGTCGCTGCCTTTCGGCGCGATGAACTGCAGCTTGTTGGTGTAGTAGGGCTCGGTGAAGTCGACCGCCTGCTGGCGCTCCTCGGTGATCGACATGGAGGCCACCAGGAAGTCGAACTTCTTGGCGTTCAGGGCCGGGATGATGCCGTCCCAGTCGGAGGTGACCACTTCGCACTCGGCCTGCATCTTGGCGCACAGGGCCTGGGCGATCTCCACGTCGAAGCCGACCACCTGGCCGCTGGCGTCGATCAGGTTGAAGGGCGGGTAGGCACCCTCGGTGCCGATCTTCAGCTTGTCGGCGGCCACCGCGCTGGTGCCGAAGGCCAGGGTGGCGGCCGCGGCCAGCAGGATCTTCTTATACTTCTGCATGCGATGTAGCTCCATTTTAGTGATTGCTGGACATGAACTGTTTGCAGCGCGCCGAGCTCGGGTTGTCGAACACCTGCTCCGGCGGGCCCTGTTCCTCAACCAGGCCCTGGTGCAGGAACACCACCTCGCTGGACACCTGGCGGGCGAAACCCATTTCATGGGTTACCAGCAGCATAGTCCGGCCTTCCTCGGCGAGCGCGCGGATCACATTAAGCACTTCTTGCACCATCTCCGGGTCGAGGGCCGAGGTCGGCTCGTCGAACAGGATCACCTTGGGTTCCATGCACAGGGTGCGGGCGATAGCCGCGCGCTGCTGCTGGCCGCCGGACAGCTGGTTGGGGTAGACGTGGCGCTTGTCGGCGATGCCGACCTTGGCCAGCAGCGCCTCGGCGCGCTCCACGGCCTCGGCCTTGCTCAGGCCCAGCACCCGGCGCGGCGCCTCGATGATGTTGTCGAGCACGCTCATGTGCGGCCACAGATTGAAATTCTGGAAGACGAAGCCCAGTTCGCTGCGCAGGCGATTGATCTGCTTGCTGTCGGCGGCGACCAGTTCGCCGTGCTTGCCGGGCTTGAGCTTGAGTTCCTCGCCGGCCACCAGGATCTGGCCCTGGTTGGGGTTCTCCAGCAGGTTGATGCAGCGCAGGAAGGTGGACTTGCCGGAGCCGGAGGAACCGAGGATGGAGATGACGTCGCCGTCCTGGGCCGTGAGGGAGATGCCCTTGAGCACCTCGAGGTCGCCATAGCGTTTGTGCAGATCGCGGATTTCCAGCGCGGGCGTGGCCTCGGCCATGGGGGGTCCTCTTCTTGTTCGAATGCGCTCCGGGCTGTGGATCGGCCTTCCTGGCGTGGCGCCACGCTAGCATAGCGTTTCGCTGACCGCCAAGCCGTTTACTGGGCGGTCGCGGCCCATTCGGTCACAGGTGTCGCCTGGTCGCAGTTGTCTGTCGCGCAGGTGCAATAAAGGCCGTTGCGACAGCCGCATCGCCCCTGGTATCCGGCCGTTGGCCGTACCGCCGAAGCCTGCGCCTGCCCTCGCGCTCGCTGGTCTAGAAGCTGAGTTGATAGCCCGGGTTGAGGTGCGGCCGCGGCCCTGGGGCGCTGATCGTCGCGGGTGCTGGCGGCCTGAGCGTAGTCGGTCGGGTAATTCTTGTTGAGCGGGTTCTCGATACCCAGGCTGACCTCGCCCGCGGGTAGGCGGTAGCCCGGCTAGAGGCTGGTGGCAGAGGCCTTCTGCGCTTGTCTAACGCCACTCTCGGCGACGCCGCCGGGTTGTTGCTGGCGTGCCTCTGGGTGTTTTGGGGCGAGGGGTTGCGAGGAGGGGGCTGGGGGGAGGCGCGTTCCATATCGATATGCGCTATTCCATGCGCCGCAGCTTCGAGCCACTCCCAGGTGGGGCCCTTGGCCGTCGGTTAGTCTGCGGGGCTTTCCCTGTGGACTGGCTGCCTGAATGGCAGGCATGGCTTTGCGAGGCGTTGGGCTGCCTTCGTGGGGGCATGAAAGATGACCGAACCGGGAATGTCCCCAAAGATGCCCCTGAATATTTGGGGTGGTGGGGAGGGTCGAGAACCACAGGAAACAAAAAACCCGCACTAGGCGGGTTTCTTGTGGGTTTTCGGGTGGTTTTGGCACCACTCGAAAAGTATGAGTGGTGCCCAGGGACGGAATCGAACCGCCGACACGGGGATTTTCAATCCCCTGCTCTACCGACTGAGCTACCTGGGCAACGGGGCGCTATTAGACGGTTTTGACTTATGCCTGTCAAGCGCGAGATCAAAAAATATTTAACTATTTCGGGTGTTTACGTTCGGGCGCCTATTCGCTGGGCGGCACATAGCCTTCGGCCTGGGCGTATTCCTCGCCGGAGAGGAACTTGTCCATCTCCTGCTGGAGGAACTTGCGGTCCTCGGCGTTCATCATGTTCAGGCGGCGTTCGTTGATCAGCAGGGTCTGGTGCTTCTGCCATTCGTCCCAGGCCTGCTTGGAGACGTTGTTGTAGATGTCTTCGCCCTTGGCGCCCGGGTAGGGCGGGCGATCCAGGCCGGGCAGTTCTTGCTTGTGCTTGCGGCACATCACGGTGCGGGTCATGGCTGCTCTCCAGTAATGGGGTCGGCATTGAGTTGGTCGGCCGCGCGCTTCAGTAGTTTTTTCACCGGGGCGGCGAGGCCCAGGCGCGGCGGGGTGGCGAGGTTATACCAGAGCCAGTCGGCCTCGGCCACGGCGTGGGAGGCGCTCTCGGCGCGGATCAGCCAGGGCTCTATGGCCAGTTGGAAGTGGCTGAAGGTATGCGTCAGGCCCGCCAGTTCCTGGCGTGCGCCGAGGCGCAGGGCGTGGCGCTCGGCCAGGGCCGCGAGCCCTTGCAGGTCGTCCAGTTCCGGCAGGCTCCACAGGCCGCCCCACAGGCCGCTGGAGGGGCGGCGGTAGAGCAGGATTTCGCCGGCGCCGTTGCTCAGCAGTGGCATCAGGGTGCGCTTCTGCGGCAGGGCCTTGCGTGGCTTGGGCATCGGGTAGCGGATCTCCAGGCCGAGCAGGTGGGCCTGGCAGCCGCTGCGCAGCGGGCACAGCAGGCAGCTCGGTTTGCTGCGGGTGCAGAGGGTGGCGCCCAGGTCCATCATCGCCTGGGTGTAATGGTTGACCCGTTCGTGGGGCGTCAGGCGCTCGGCCACTTGCCACAGCTGCTTGGCCACCTTGGGCTCGCCCGGGTAGCCCTCCTGGGCCACGTAGCGCGCCAGCACGCGCTTGACGTTGCCGTCGAGGATCGGCGCGCGCAGGCCCATGCTCAGGCTGGCGATGGCGCCGGCGGTGGAGCGGCCGATGCCGGGCAGGGCGGTGAGGGCTTCGACGTCCTGGGGAAACTCGCCACCGTGCTCGGCCATGACGATGCGCGCGGTCTTCTGCAGGTTGCGCGCGCGGGTGTAGTAGCCCAGGCCCGTCCACAGGTGCAGCACCTCGTCCTCGGCCGCCTCGGCCAGGTCGCGCACGGTCGGTAGGGCGGCCATAAAGCGGTCGAAGTAGCCGAGCACGGTGCCGACCTGGGTCTGCTGCAGCATGATCTCCGAGACCCACACGCGGTAGGGCGTGATGCCCTGTTGCCAGGGCAGGTCCTTGCGCCCGTGGCGGTCGTACCAGGCGAGTACCGCCGCGGAGAACTGCTCGGGACTCATCGGTTGAACAGGCCCTTGAGGGCGTCCTTGAGTTCCGGACTGACCTTGTCGCCGAGCTTCTCTTCCAGCTTCTCGCTGAGCTTGTTGCCCGCCAGCTTGGCGGCGATCTTGCCCAGGCCGTCCTGGTCCAGGCGACAGGCCTTGGCGCCGAGCTCCAGGGGGCCGCGGCAGCGCAATGGCCAGGCGATGCCGACGTAGCGTTCGTTGACCTGGCAGGCCGGGTCGGGCATGGCGCGCTGGTCGCCCTCGATGGTGACGCCGACGCGGTAATCGAGGCCGAGCACGCGCAGGTCGAGGTCGCCGTCACCCTTGGCGCTGAGGCCGGGGATGCGTGCCTTGAGGTCGTTGTTGCTGGCCACGCCATTGCGCAGGCTCAGGCTGCCCTGCAGGGTCTCGAAGGACGTGTCCTGGCCGCTCGGCGGATTGCTCGGCACCTTGCGGTTGAGGGTGGCGATGCCGCGGCACAGTTGGTGCTCGAGGTTGGCGTCGACCAGTACGCCGTCCTCCAGGGCGAAGTTGGCCGTGCCGTTGAGGCCGTCGATCCAGGCCTTCTCGCTGTTGCCGCTGGTGTTGAGGTCGGCCTGCAGGTCGAGCAGGCCCTTGAGCGGCGCGGCTTGCTCATCGCTCTTGAGGAAGGGCTCGACGGGGATGCGCTTGAGGCGTTGCTGCAGGCTGAGCAGCGGAATGGCCGGGCGCACGTCGATATGCCCCTTGGCGTCGAAGCTGCCGCCGCCGAGCTTGCCGCGCAGCTCCTCCAGGGTCAGCAGGCCGGTCTTGCTCTTGGCCTTGAGGTTCAGCGCCTCGATGGTCTGCTTGTCGAAGGTCAGCTGCTCGAGTTTCAGGGCCAGTTGCAAGTCTAGCTTGCGCAGCTGGTCGACCGGCAGCAGCGGGCTGGAGCTCCAGGCCTGCTGGGTCGGCGCCTCGGGCAGCGGGCTGTTGCCGTTGCTGCCGGCGCGGGCGACGGCTTCCTTGACCTCGGCCTGGCGCGCGGCGTCGGCGCCCTTGGCGTCCTTGGCTGGCGGCAGGTAGCGGTCGAGGTCCAGGCGGTCGCCCTCGAGCTGTGCGCGTAGGGCCTGCTTGGCGAAGTCGCTGATGGCCAGCTGGCCGTTGAAGCTGCTGTCGTCGAGCTTCAGTTGCAGGTCTTCCAGGGTCAGGCTGTTCGGCGTGCCGCTCAGGCGGGTGACCAGCTCGAACTCGCCGAGGGCCTTGGCGTCGCTCATCGCCGGCAGCGCTTGGCCGATGCCGTTGAGGAAGTCGCGCAGGTTGACGGGGGCGATGGACAGGCCGCCGGACAGCTTCGCCGCCTTGTCCAGGTCGCGCACCTTGAGTTCGCCGAGGGCGCGCAGCTGGTTGGCGGAAAGCTTCAGGCCGTTCCACTCGGCGACCTGGGCGGCCAGGTCGAGCAGCAGCTCGCCCTGGATCGCGTAGGTCAGGGTCTGGCCGTCGAGGGGCTCGCCGGATGCCTCGCCGGACAGGCGCGCGCCTTCCAGCTGGTAGCGCTGGAGCGCTCGGTCGAAGCGCAGTCGGCCCTGCAGTTCGCTGCGGGCGCGCAGCAGGGGTTTGCTGGTGCCGAAGAAGGCGCTGAGCTTGACCGGGATGCTGGCGCCCTCGCGGATGGCGCCGGTGGTCAGCTGGATGCTTTCGGCGCTGAGCTGCTGGCCGCTGCGCGCGTCGTGGTAGTCGATGCGCGCGTTGTTGACGATCAGGCTGTCGATATCCAGCTTGATCGGCTGGTTGCCTTCGGCTGGCTGGCTCGCGGTCTCACCGCTCGCCGCGGCGCCGGCGGTCCTGGCCGGTGCGGGCGCGTTGTCGGCGGAAGGCGCCGGGCGGCCGATGTCTTCCCAGTTGCCGTGGCCCTTCGCGTCGCGCTGCAGGTTGAGGTTGAGGCCGTCGATGCGGATGTCGCTCATCTGCACCTCCTTGCGCAGCAGCGGCAGCACCCGTACCGACAGGCCCAGCAGGCGCAGGTCGGCGAAGGGCTGCTGCGGGGTGCTGGCGCTGGCCAGGGTGGCATCGGTCAGCTCCAGGCCGAGCCAGGGGAACAGGCTCCAGCCGATGTCGCCCTTGAGGGTCAGTTCCAGATTGGCCTTGTCGCGGGCCAGTTGGCGGATCTCGTCCTTGTAGTCGTTGGGGTCGAACAGGTGGGTCAGGGCGAAGCCCAGGGCCACGATGATCAGCAGCAGTCCGAGGAAAAACAGACCCAGGATCTTGCCGAGCGCTTTCATGGACGAATCCTTGTTGTGAATGGCAGGGAGGAAGAGCGCAACAGTATAACGCCGGGTGGCTCAAAGGGCCTGCGCCACGCGCTCGGCGATGGCCAGGCTGGCGGTCAGTCCCGGCGACTCGATGCCGAACAGGTTGACCAGGCCCGTCAGGCGGTGCTCGCTCGGGCCTTGGATGACGAAGTCGGCGGGCGGTTCCCCGGGGCCGCAGAGTTTCGGGCGGATGCCGCTGTAGCCGGGTGTCAGGCGGCTGCTGTCGAGCCCCGGAAAGTAGCGGCGGATCGCCGCGGCGAAGGGCGCGCGCAGCTGTTCGTCGACCCGGTAGTCGAGCTGCTCGAGGTAGCGGGTGTCCGGGCCGAAGCGCAGCTGGCCGGCCATATCCAGGGTGGCATGGATGCCCAGGCCGGCGGTATTGGTCTCCGGCAGCGGATAGATCAGGTGGCGGAACGGCGAGCGGCCGCTGTAGCCGAAATAGCGGCCCTGGCACAGGTGCAGGGGCGGGACCTGCGCCGGAGGCAGGCCGGCGGTGCGGTGTGCCAGCTGCTGGGCGAACAGTCCGCCGGCGTTGACCACCCGCTGGGCCTTGATCTGGAACGGCTCGCCGGCGCTGACACCGCTGGCGAGCCAGCCGTCGGCGCCGGGCTCGAGCCGCTCGACCCGGGTGTCGAGGACCAGTTGTGCGCCGCGCTGTTCGCCGGCCGCCAGCAGCGACTGCAGGTAGGCGTGGCTGTCGATGATCCCGGTGCTCGGCGACAGCAGCGCCGCCATTCCGTGCACGGCTGGCTCCAGTCTCAGCAGCTGGCTGCGGCTCAGGGCTCTCAGGTCGTGCACGCCGCAGGCCTCGGCATTGGCGGCGAGCGCGTCGAGCTGGTCGCGCTCGCTGTCGCCGACCGCCACCAGCAGCTTGCCGAGGCGCCGGTGGCCGACCCGGTGCGTGGCGCACCAGGCGTACAGGCGCTCGCGGCCCTCCAGGCACAGCTCGGCCTTCAGCGAGCCGGGTGGGTAGTAGAGGCCGGCGTGAATCACCTCGGAGTTGCGGCTGGAGGTGTGGCAGCCGATGAGCCGTTCCGCCTCGACTATCAGGGTGCTCTGGTCCGGTTGGGCCAGGCGCGCGGCGCAGGCCAGGCCGAGGGCGCCGGCGCCGATGATCAGGGTGTCGATACTGTCCATGGCGTGCTGGGTGCTCGGCTGGGGCTACAGCTGGATCAGCGGCAGGTGTTGGCTGGCGGCCAGGGCCTGGACGTCCAGATGGCCGGCCGGGGCGGCCAAGCGCAGGGGCATGCCTTCGGCCATGGCCAGGGCCCTGGCCGTATCGAGCAGGCGCTGGCCGACGCCGCGGCGTCGGGTGATGGCGCGCACGCACAGGTGCGACAGGCGCCAGTGGTCGGCATGCCGCTGCAGCAGTGCGGCGCCGAGCAGGCGGTCGTTGAAGCGGCCGGCCAGCAGGGTGCCGGCGGCCAGGCCGGCCTGGATCAGGGCGTCTGCGTCGCCGTAGGGGGCGAGCAGCCAGGGCGGCGCGTCGGCATAGATCTTCGCCAGGTCGAGGCGATCCTGGGCGGACGGGGTGCTGAGGGTTTCGGCTATCACGGGCATGGGCTGGGCTCCTCCGGTGGTGCAGTGTAAGGCGATTCGCGTCGAGGCTCGACAGCCCGGCCTTCCGATTAGCGCCGGTAGCCGCCCGGGGCCTGGGGCGCCTATAATGGCGGCCTTTTTCCGTGGGCAATTTTTGGAGCTGGTGATGGCCGAACGTACGGCATTCGTCGAGCGCAACACCCTGGAGACCCAGATCAAGGTCTCGATCAACCTGGACGGCACCGGCAAGGCGCGTTTCGACATCGGCGTGCCCTTCCTCGAGCACATGCTCGACCAGATCGCCCGTCACGGCCTGATCGACCTGGATATCGAGTGCAAGGGCGATCTGCATATCGACGACCACCACACCGTCGAGGACGTCGGCATCACCCTCGGTCAGGCCTTCACCCAGGCCATCGGCGACAAGAAGGGCATGACCCGCTACGGCCATTCCTATGTGCCGCTGGACGAGGCGCTGTCGCGCGTGGTGATCGACTTCTCCGGTCGCCCAGGCCTGCAGATGCACGTGCCCTTCACCCGCGCCACGGTCGGCGGCTTCGACGTCGACCTGTTCCAGGAGTTCTTCCAGGGCTTCGTCAACCATGCCCTGGTCAGCCTGCATATCGACAACCTGCGCGGGCACAACACCCACCACCAGATCGAGACGGTGTTCAAGGCCTTCGGCCGCGCCCTGCGCATGGCCGTGGAGTTGGACCCGCGCATGGCCGGGCAGATGCCCTCGACCAAGGGCGTGCTCTAGATGCAGACGGTCGCTGTTATCGATTACGGCATGGGCAACCTGCACTCGGTGGCCAAGGCGCTGGAGCACGTCGGCGCCGGTCGGGTGCTGGTGACCAGCGACGCCCAGGTGATCCGCGAGGCTGATCGGGTGGTGTTCCCCGGGGTCGGCGCGATCCGCGACTGCATGGCCGAGATTCGCCGCCTGGGCTTCGATGAGCTGGTGTGCGAGGTCAGCCAGGACCGCCCCTTCCTCGGCATCTGCGTCGGCATGCAGGCGCTGCTCGAGCGCAGCGAGGAGAACGACGGCGTCGACTGCATCGGTCTGTTCCCCGGCCAGGTGCGCTTCTTCGGCAAGGGCATGGTCGAAGATGGTGAGCCGCTCAAGGTCCCCCACATGGGCTGGAACGAGGTGAGTCAGGCGGTCAAGCATCCGCTGTGGCACGAGATTCCCGACCGCGCGCGCTTCTACTTCGTGCACAGCTACTACGTCGAGGCCGGCAAGGCGCAGCAGGTGGTCGGCCGCGGCCACTACGGCGCGGACTTCGCCGCCGCCCTGGCCGACGGTTCGCGCTTCGCCGTGCAGTTCCACCCGGAGAAGAGCCACACCCATGGCCTGCAGTTGCTGCAGAATTTCGCCGCCTGGGACGGGCGCTGGTAGATGGGCCGCGGCAAGGACAGGACACCGCTGCTGCGCCTGGAGGCCGAGCAGGAGCAGGCCGCCGTGGCACTGCTCAAGCGCTTCCTGGACGAGCGCTTCGAACTCGCGCTGGGCAGTTTCGAGGTGCAGGAGCTGCTCGACCTGTTCACCCGCGAGGTTGCCCCGCACTACTACAACAAGGCGATTTTCGATGTGCAGGCGCACCTGAAGGACAGGTTCGAGAGCATCGAAAGCGACCTCTGGGCGCTCGAGAAGAGCTGACCCCTCACCGAATTCCCTAGACTCGAACAGGTTCCCCCGATGCTGATTATCCCCGCTATCGATCTCAAGGACGGCGCCTGCGTGCGTCTGCGCCAGGGCCGCATGGAAGATTCCACGGTGTTTTCCGACGACCCGGTGAGCATGGCCGCCAAGTGGGTGGACGGTGGTTGCCGCCGCCTGCACCTGGTCGACCTCAACGGCGCCTTCGAGGGCCAGCCGGTCAACGGCGAGGTGGTCACCGCCATCGCCAAGCGCTACCCGCAGCTGCCGATCCAGATCGGCGGCGGCATCCGCAGCCTGGAAACCATCGAGCACTACGTCAGGGCCGGGGTCAGCTACGTGATCATCGGCACCAAGGCGGTCAAGCAACCGGAGTTCGTTGCCGAGGCCTGCAAGGCCTTCCCCGGCAAGGTCATAGTCGGCCTGGATGCCAAGGACGGCTTCGTCGCCACCGACGGCTGGGCCGAGGTCAGCAGCGTACAGGCGGTGGACCTGGCCAGGCGTTTCGAGGCCGACGGCGTCGCCGCCATCGTCTACACCGACATCGCCAAGGACGGCATGATGCAGGGCTGCAACGTCGAGGCCACCGCGGCCCTGGCGGCGGCCAGCAAGATCCCGGTGATCGCCTCCGGCGGCATCCACAACCTGGGCGATATCGAGAAGCTGCTGCTGGCCCGTTCGCCGGGGATCATCGGCGCCATCACCGGCCGGGCGATCTACGAAGGCACCCTGGACGTGGCCGAGGCCCAGACCTACTGCGACAGCTACAAGGGCTGATCCGGGCGTAGGGTGGGTTAGCCGCGCAGCGGCGTAACCCACCGGTGTGCGTCGAACTCCAACCCGCATTGGCGGATTATGGCCTGCGGCCTAACCCGGCCTACGAGAGCATCACTATGGCATTGGCTAAACGCATCATCCCCTGCCTCGACGTGGACAACGGCCGCGTGGTCAAGGGCGTCAAGTTCGAGAACATCCGCGACGCCGGCGACCCGGTGGAGATCGCCCGCCGCTACGACGAGCAGGGTGCCGACGAGATCACCTTCCTCGACATCACCGCCAGCGTCGATGGCCGCGACACCACCCTGCACACGGTCGAGCGCATGGCCAGTCAGGTGTTCATCCCGCTGACGGTCGGCGGCGGCGTGCGCAGCGTGCAGGACATCCGCAACCTGCTCAACGCCGGCGCCGACAAGGTCTCGATCAACACCGCCGCGGTGTTCACCCCCGAATTCGTCGGCGAGGCGGCTTCGCGTTTCGGCTCCCAGTGCATCGTCGTGGCCATCGACGCCAAGCGCGTCTCGGCGCCGGGCGAGCCGGGGCGCTGGGAGATCTTCACCCACGGCGGGCGCAAGCCCACCGGCCTGGATGCCGTGCTCTGGGCGAAGAAGATGGAAGACCTCGGCGCCGGCGAGATCCTGCTCACCAGCATGGATCAGGACGGCGTGAAGAGCGGTTACGACCTGGGCGTGACCCGCGCCATCAGCGAGGCGGTGGGTATCCCGGTGATCGCCTCCGGCGGCGTCGGCAACCTCGAGCACCTGGCCGCCGGCATCCTCGAAGGCAAGGCCGATGCGGTGCTGGCCGCGAGCATCTTCCACTTCGGCGAGTACACCGTGCCGGAGGCCAAGGCCTACCTGGCCAGCCGCGGCATCGTGGTGCGCTGATCCGCACTCGGGGCTCGCGGCGGGACGCCAGTGCGGCGGAGTCGACAGACTCGTCTGGCGCATATCGTTAAAATTCCAGCGTCCGCGCATCGGCCGTTCTGGCTGTCGGGCTGGCCAGGCCAGCCCCGGTGCCCCCCCCATCTGTTATTCGACACGGAGTCCCCATGCCCGTCCTACGGCTATTCGCTGCTGCCCTGCTGTTGTGTGAAGTCGGCCTGGCCCATGCCCAGAACCTGGTCCTGCTCACCGAGAACCTCGCGCCCTTCAACCACTCGGTGAATGGGCGCAACTTCGCCAAGGATGCGGGCATCACCGGCATCAGTTCCGACACCCTGCGGGCCGTCTGCGCGCGCGCCGGGGTCGAGTGTCAGCAGATCCTGCGCTTCCCCTGGGCGCGGGTCTATCAGCAGGCCCTCAACGAGCCCGGCTACGGCCTGTTTTCCGCCGCTCGCACGCCGGCGCGGGAGAAGCAGTTCAAATGGGTGGGCCCGATTGCCAGCAACGATTGGGTGCTGATGGCCAAGGCCGACAGCCCTATCCAGTTGGCCAGCCTGCAGGAGGCCGCGCAATATCGCATCGGCGGCTATCAGGGCGATGCCATCAGCCAGTCCTTGATCGACCGGGGCCTGCCGGTGCAGCTGGCGCTGCGCGACAACAAGAACCTGGAGAAGCTGGGCAAGGGGCAGATCGATCTGTGGGTCACCGCCGACCCCAGTGGCCGTTACCTGGCCAAGCAGGAGGGCATCGAGGACTTGCGCGTGGTGCAGCGCTTCCATACGGCCGAGTTGTACCTGGCGCTCAACCTGGCCACCCCAGACGAGTTGGTGCAACGCCTGCAGGAGGCCCTGGATGCCCTGCGTGCCGAGGGTGAGCTGAGCCGGATAGTGGAGCGCTACTAGCCCGGGGCGCCGTCGCGCCAGGTTTTTGCTGTTGGTGCTGGGCTAAGGCCTGTGTGCTGAGTATGCTGGGCTGCCTGCGTACTTATAACAATGAGGGAACATCCATGTTCAAGCAGTTATGGCTGGCCTGCACCGGCACCCTGATGTTGATGGCGAGCGCGGCTCATGCCGAGGTCGACCCGGATTACCGCATGGTGCTGCTGACGGAGAATTTCCCGCCTTACAACATGGCGATCAACGGCAAGAATTTCGCCCAGGAAGACAATCTCGACGGCATCGCCGTGGACATCGTGCGCGAGATGTTCAAGCGTGCCGGCATCCAGTACAACCTGACCCTGCGCTTTCCCTGGGACCGCATCTACAAGTTGGCGCTGGAGAAGCCGGGCTACGGTGTATTCGTCACCGCGCGCCTGCCGGAGCGCGAGGCGTTGTTCAAGTGGGTCGGCCCGATCGGCCCGGACGACTGGGTGCTGCTGGCCAGGGGTGACAGCGCGATCAGCCTGAGCAGCCTGGAACAGGCCAAGCAGTACAAGGTCGGCGCCTACAAGGGCGACGCCATCGCCCAGCACTTGGAGGAGCAGGGCCTGCAGCCGATCACCGCGCTGCGTGATCAGATGAATGCCGAGAAGCTCATGGAGGGGAAGATCGACCTCTGGGCCACCGGCGATCCGGCCGGCCGCTACCTGGCCAAGCAAGAGGGTATTTCCGGCTTGAAGACGGTCCTGCGTTTCGACAGCGCCGAGCTGTACCTGGCCCTCAACAAGGAGGTGCCGGACGAAGTGGTGCAGAAGCTGCAGGGCGAGTTGGACAAGATGCGCGACGAAGGATTCGTCGACGATATCCTCAACAGCTACCTGTAAGACCCGTGCGCCGGCCACAAGCCGGCGCACCACCAAGGACGGTCGACGCCAAGCGTCATATGTCGCCGGGGCTTCGCCCAAGCAGGGCAGCCGCTAGCCATAATCACAAATCAAGCAAGCGGGGAGACTTATGTTGAAATCCATGAAAATCGGCCTGCTGTTCGGCCTCATCCTCAGTGCCTGCACGGCCCAGGCCGAGCTGCCCTACGGCTACAAGGTGGTGCTGCTGACCGAGAACTTCCCGCCGTTCAACATGGCGGTGGACGACAAGAACTTCGCCCGCGACGACGCCATCGACGGCATCAGTGCGGAGATCGTCCGCGCCATGTTCAAGCGCGCCGGCATCGATTACAGCCTGTCTCTGCGCTTTCCCTGGGACCGCCTCTATCGCCTGACCCTGGACAAGCCCAATTACGGGCTGTTCTCCACCACCTTCACCCCCGAGCGCCAGCCGCTGTTCAAGTGGGTCGGGCCCATCGCCAAGAGCGGCTGGGTACTGCTCGCCGCCCCGGGCAACAACCTCAGCGTGGCGAGCCTGAAAGAGGCGGCGCAGTACAAGATCGGCGCCTACAAGAACGATGCGGTCAGCCAGCACCTGGAAAGCCAGGGCCTGCAGCCGATCAATGCGCTGCGCGATCAGCTGAACGTGCAGAAGCTGCTCAAGGGGCAGATCGACCTGTGGGCCACCACCGATCCGGTGGGGCGTTACCTGGCCAAGCAGGAGGGGGTCAGCGGCCTGACCACCGTGCTGCGTTTCAACGACGCGGAGCTGTACCTGGCACTGAACAAGGAGACCCCGGACGAGGTGGTGCAGCGCCTGCAGAAGGCCCTGGACGAGCTGCGCAGCGAAGGCTTCGTCGACGACATGACCAACAGCTACCTGTAACCGTCGCTGCAACGAAAAAGCCCGGACCTGAGTCCGGGCTTTTTCGTGTCTGCGATCCGCGTTCAGTTGCCGCGCGTGATGTCCAGGCCCTTGAGCAGGTTGAGGGCCTGGGCCAGCTGGTAGTCGTCGTCCTGGGGCCGTGCCGCTCGCGCGGTTTTGCCCTTGCTGGGCCTGTCGGCGCCGCCATTGCCGTTGCTCAGGTGGCCCTGCAGGTCGGCTTCCTTGAAGTCGCCCTGGTCCTGCTCGCGGGTCAACCTGGCGCGCGCCACCTCGATGTCCGGCACTATGCCCTGGGCTTGGATCGAACGGCCGCTGGGCGTGTAGTACAGCGCCGTGGTGAGCTTCAACGCGCGGTCGTTGTTCAGTGGCAGCACGGTCTGCACCGAGCCCTTGCCGAAGCTGTCGGTGCCCATCAGCACGCCGCGCTTGTGGTCCTGCAGGGCACCGGCGACGATTTCCGAGGCCGAGGCGCTGCCGCCGTTGATCAGCACCACCAGCGCCACGCCCTCGCTGGGGTCGGCCGGGTCGGCGGAGAAGCGCAGCTCGGAGTTGGGGATGCGCCCCTCGGTGTAGACGATCAAGCCTTCCTTGAGGAAGTGGTCGGAGACCTCGACCGCAGCCTGCAGTACGCCGCCGGGGTTGTTGCGCAGGTCCAGGACCAGGCCGCGCAGCTTCTTGCCGTTGTCCTTGCGCAGTTTGTTCAGCGCCTTGAGCACCTCGTCGCCGCTGTTGACCTGGAACTGGGTGATGCGCAGGTAGCCGTAGCCGTCCTCCAGCAGTTGGCTCTTCACGCTGCGGACCTTGATCACCGCGCGGGTCAGCTCGACGTCGAATGGCTTGCCGCCCTCGCGCACCAGGGTCAGCTGGATCTTGCTGCCGGCCTCGCCGCGCATCTTGTCCACCGCCTCGAGCATCGACAGACCCTTGGTCGGTTGGCCGTCGATCTTGATGATCAGGTCGCCCGGCTGGATGCCGGCCCTGGAGGCCGGGGTGTCGTCGATCGGCGACACCACCTTGACGAAGCCGTCCTCCATGCCGACTTCTATGCCCAGGCCGCCGAACTCGCCGCTGGTGCTCTCCTGCAGCTCGCGAAAGGCGTCGATGTCGAGGTAGGCCGAGTGTGGGTCGAGGTTGCTGAGCATGCCCTTGATGGCGTTCTCCAGCAGGGTCTTGTCGCTGATCGGCTCGACGTAGGCAGCCTTGATGCGGTCGAGCACCTCGGCGAAGGTGCGCAGGTCCTCCAGCGGCAGCGGTGCCTTGTCGCTCACCTGGGGGGCGGCCGCATTCGGCGTTTCCGCCGCCTGCAGCAGGGGGGCGCCGCCGAGCAGGGCGATGCTCAGGGCCAGGGGGGTGAGGCGAGACAGATGCGACATGTCGAACTAACTCCTACGGAATAAGGTGGCGCCTATCCTTGCGCGCGGCACCATTGGGCCGGGTCGCTGGGGCGGCCCTGCTGGCGAATGGCGAAATACAGGGCCGGGGTGTCCTGGCCGCCGCTGGTGCCGACGGTGGCGATGGCTTCGCCGGCCTTGACCAGGTCGCCGGGGTCTTTCAGCAGGCTCTGGTTGTGCCCGTACAGGCTGAGATAGCCATTGCCATGGTCGAGAATGACCAGAAGCCCGGCGCCGCGCAACCAGTCGGCGAATACCACCCGCCCGCCATGCACCGCGCGCACCTGGCTGCCGGCGGCGGCGCCGATCAGCACGCCGTCCCATTTGGCCCGGGCGTCGCCTCCGCGGGGGGTTCCGTAGCGCGCCACCAGACGCCCGTCGACCGGCCAGGGCAGCTTGCCGCGGGCCTTGGCGAAGGGGCCGCCAAAGGCCGCGCCGGCGCTGACCAGCGGCCCGCTGGCGCCCCCCACAGCGGGGGCGCTCTGGCGCTCGCGGGCGGCGAGCAGGGCGCGCTGGCGTGCCTGCTCGGCCTCGCGGGCCTGGCGGGCGAGGGTCTCTTCGATGGTCTTCAGCACCCGGGCCAGCTGCTGCTGTTCCTGCTGGCGGGCCTTGAGCTTGCGGTCGCGGGCGGAGAATTCCCGGTTCAGCTTGGCCAGCACCTGACGCCGCTCCTGGCGTGCCTGGGCGAGCTGCTCGCGGCGGCTGTCGAGGGCGCTCTTGCGCTCCTGCAACAAGGCCTGCTGGCTGGCGATGTCCTGCTCGACGTTGTGCAGCTGGCGCAGGGTTTCGTTGAACAGCGCCAGCTGCTCCATGCGCGCTTCGCTGAGGTAGTCGTAATAGGTGAGGGTACGGGAGAACTGTTCCGGGTTCTGCTGGTTGAGCAGCAGCTTGAGGTACTCCTGGCGCCCGCCCTGGTAGGCGGCGCGGGCCTGGATGCCGATCAGCCGTTGCTGCTCAAGGCGCGCGCCCTGGAGTTTTTTTTTCTCACTGTCGAGGCGCTGGATTTCCTCTTCGCTCTGCCGCAGCTCCTGCTGCAGGCCCTTGACCTGCTGCTCCAGCTGGCCCATCTCGGTTTCGGTCTTCTGCAGGTCATTCTGGACCCCGGATCTCTCCTGCTGCAGCTGCTGCAGCAGTTTCTTCAGCTCGGCCACGTCGGCACGGGCGGCTTCCAGCTGCTTCTGGGCGTCGGCCTTGTCGTCGGCGAAGGCCGGGGCGAGCAGGCAGGACAGGAGAATCAGGACGAGGGCGCGAAACATGGGGATGGCGACACCGGGGGCGGGGAACGACCCTAGTATGCCCGTGGTCACGGGCAAAAAAAACGCCCCAGTCCGCAGGGAGTGGGGCGTCGACGTGCTTCGCGCGCTTACTGCAGGGCGATGATGCTGGTGCCGGACATTTCCGCCGGTTTCTCCAGGCCCATCAGGGCCAGCAGGGTCGGCGCCACGTCGGCCAGTACGCCGCCCTGGCGCAGGCTGACCGGGCGCTTGCCGACATAGATGAAGGGCACCGGCTCGCAGGTGTGGGCGGTGTGGGCCTGGCCGGTGCAGGCGTCCTCCATCTGCTCGACGTTGCCGTGGTCGGCGGTGATCAGCGCCTCGCCGCCGACCTTGTCCAGGGCCGCGACGATGCGCCCGACGCAGGCGTCCAGGCACTCCACCGCCTTGACCGCGGCGCTGAATACGCCGGTGTGGCCGACCATGTCGCCGTTGGCGTAGTTGACCACTATCAGGTCGTAGCGCTGCTGCTCGATGGCCTCGACGATGCGGTCGGTGACCTCGGGGGCGCTCATCTCCGGCTGCAGGTCGTAGGTGGCGACGTTCGGTGAAGGGATGAGGATGCGCTCCTCGCCCTCGAACGGCTCCTCGCGGCCGCCGGAGAAGAAGAAGGTGACGTGGGCGTATTTCTCGGTCTCGGCGATGCGCAGCTGGGTCTTGCCCTGCTTGGCCAGGTATTCGCCGAGCACGTTGGTCAGGGGCTCCGGCTTGAAGGCGCTGGGCGCCGGAATGCTCGCGGCGTACTGGGTGAGCATGACGAAGCCGGCGGTCTGCGGCACGCGCGGGCGCTGGAATTCGGCGAAGCCCGGCTCGACGAAGGCGCGGGTCAGCTCGCGGGCGCGGTCGGCGCGGAAGTTCATGAACACCACGGCGTCGCCGTCCTCGACCCGCACCGGCGCGCCGATGACCGTGGCCTTGACGAACTCGTCGCTCTCGCCGCGTTCGTAGGCGGCCTGCAGACCGGCGCTGGCGTCGTCGGCCTGGAACTGGCCCTGGCCGTCGACGATCAGCTGGTAGGCCTGCTCGACGCGGTCCCAGCGGTTATCGCGGTCCATGGCGAAGTAGCGGCCGATCAGGCTGGCGATGCGGCCCTTGCCCAGTTTGGCGAAGGTGGCGTCGAGCAGCTCGATGGACGACTGGGCGCTTTTGGGCGGGGTGTCGCGGCCGTCGAGGAAGGCGTGCAGGTAGATCCGCTCGGCGCCGCGGCGGGCCGCCAGCTCGGCCATGGCGGCGATGTGCTCCTGGTGGCTGTGCACGCCGCCGTCGGACAGCAGGCCGAGGATATGCACGGCCTTGCCGGCCTCCACCGCCCGGTCCACCGCGGCGCAGATCGCCGCATTCTTGAAGAATTCGCCGTCGCGAATGGCCTTGGTCACCCGGGTGAAGTCCTGGTACACCACGCGGCCGGCGCCGAGGTTCATGTGGCCCACCTCGGAGTTGCCCATCTGCCCGTCCGGCAGGCCGACGTCCATGCCGCTGCCGGAAATCAGGCCGTGGGGCTGGGTCGCGCGCAGGCGGTCGTAGACCGGCGTGGCGGCCGCGTGGATGGCGTTGTACTCGGGGGTGTCGCTGTGGCCGAAACCGTCGAGGATGATCAGGACCAGGGGTTTGGGCGTGGCGCTCATAAGGCTGGCTCGCTCTGCTGGGAAGGGGCGAAAAAAGGCCCGCCATTCTACGGCCAAGTGCCGTGGACGTCACCGCCGGGCGGGTTTTGGTCGGCCTGTGGGGCTGTGTATACTGGCCGGCATTTTACCGTCCCGGAACCGCACGATGCTTGCCAACCTGATTGAATTCGTCACTAACCACTATGTACTGAGCGGATCCTTCGTCGTCCTCCTGACGTTGCTGGTGTTCACCGAGCTGCTCAAGGGCGGCAAGAGCCTGAGCAGCCGCGAACTGACCGCGCTGCTCAACAGCGAACAGGGCCTGGTGCTGGATGTGCGCGCGCAGAAGGACTTTTCCGCCGGGCACATAGTCGGGGCGCTGCACATCCCCTACGAGAAGCTGGCCGCGCGCATCGCCGAGCTGGAGAAGCACAAGGCCAAGACCCTGATCGTGGTCGACGCCATGGGCCAGCAGGCCGGCACCGCCAGCCGCGAGCTGAAGAAGGCCGGTTTCAACGCGGCCAAGCTGGCCGGCGGGATCGCCAGCTGGCGTGGCGACAACCTGCCGCTGGTGAAGTGACATGGTGGCCGTGACCATCTACTCCAGCGACTGGTGCCCCTACTGCATCCGCGCCAAGCAGTTGTTGGCCAGCAAGGGTGTCGACTTCGAGGAGATCAAGGTCGACGGTCAGCCCGAGTTGCGCGCCGAGATGACCCGCAAGGCGCAGCGCACTTCGGTGCCGCAGATCTGGATCGGCGCGACCCATGTCGGTGGTTGCGACGAGCTCCATGCCCTGGAGCGTGCCGGCAAGCTGGACGCGCTGCTCAAGGCATGAGATCAATAGCCCCTTCCTAGTACCCCAACAACAAGGATTTGCCATGACTGAACAAGCCAGCAGTGACGCCGCCCAGGGCGAACAGAGCCCGCAGTTTTCCCTGCAGCGCATCTACATCCGTGACCTGTCCTTCGAGGCGCCGAAGAGTCCGGAAGTCTTCCGCCAGGAGTGGAAGCCGAGCGTTTCCCTGGACCTGAACACCCGTCAGAAGACCCTGGACGGCGACTTCCATGAGGTGGTGCTGACCCTCTCGGTGACGGTGAAGAATGGCGAGGAAACCGCCTTCATCGCCGAGGTGCAGCAGGCCGGTATCTTCCTGATCAAGGGCCTGGAGGCGGCGGCCATGAGCCACACCCTGGGGGCCTTCTGCCCGAACATCCTGTTCCCCTATGCGCGGGAAACCCTGGACAGCCTGGTGGTGCGCGGCTCCTTCCCGGCCCTGATGCTGGCGCCGGTGAACTTCGATGCGCTCTATGCCCAGGAGCTCAAGCGCATGCAGCAGAGCACCGAGCAGACCCCGGCCAACTGAGCCACGGCTTTCTCGCCAACAAAAAACGCCCTGCGGGGCGTTTTTTGTTGGCGGCGCGGCGACCGTCTTACAGGGCGAAACCCTGCTGGCGCCAGGCCTCGTAGACCGCCACGGCCACGGTGTTGGACAGGTTGAGGCTGCGGCAACCCTCGCGCATCGGCAGGCGCACCCGGCGTTCGGCGGGCAGGGCATCGCGGATCTCCGCCGGCAGGCCGCTGCTTTCCGGGCCGAACAGGAAGGCGTCGCCGGGTTGGTACTGCACCTCGTGGAAGGGCTGCGAACCCTTGGTGGTGAAGGCGAACAGGCGCGGCTGGCCGAGGCTCTGCAGGCAGCTGTCGAGGTCGCTATGGCGCTTGAGGGGGGCGTACTCGTGATAGTCCAGACCGGCGCGGCGCAGGCGTTTGTCGTCCAGTTCGAAGCCCAGGGGTTCGATCAGGTGCAGGTGGCAGCCGCTGTTGGCGCACAGCCTGATAATGTTGCCGGTATTCGGTGGGATTTCCGGTCGAAAGAGGATTACGTGAAACATGCGCGGCTCCGGGCCTGATGATGGTCGGCATTCTACCTCCGATAGCGGCGAGCGGCCGCGCCCCTGGCTGCGGGTGTTCGCCTCGCTGGCGCTGTTCGGTTTCCTCATCGGCATGATGATCGGTCGCCTGCTGCAGCCGGCCGAACTGCGCCTGCAGGAGGTGGAGCTGGTCGGGCAGGGCCTGCACCTGTGGTTCAACGAGGCGCCCAAGGTCCGCGCCAGGCACATCGCCGGTACCTACGTGCTGCGGGTGGAGACCCTGGGGCGCGAGCAGCAGGGTCAGCTGCGGCTGCAGGGTAGGGCGGTGAACTGGCGCTTGCAGCGGGAGCAACGCGAGCTGGTGTTGCGGCTGGTGGCGGCCCGTCCCCTGCGCGGCGAGTGGCACGCCGAGGAGGTGGACGGGCGCTGGCGGCTGAGGGTCAGCCTGGCGGAGCAATAAAAGCGGGGAGTCCCCGGCCTGCCTGTACCAAGGTCCCCGAAACTGGGAGTGCCTGAGTCTATGCAGCTGCTATGCCAGTTTTGTTACGTCGACCTCGGGGTCGCGGGAATGGTGGGTTTCGGCCCTGCCGCAGGCGGTTGCCGGGGGATCTGGCGGAGCGTTCCTGTACCGTGGCGGTGCAGTGCGGGGCGGTCGGGCGCCGAGAAGGCGCATGCCGAGGGCCAAGAAAAAGCGGGCACCGGGCCCGCTTTGTTACTGTGTCGCATGAAGACGGCTCAGTGGTCGTCGCCGTCATCCTCGTCGCCGCCGTCGACCTTCATGCCCAGTTCCTTGATCTTGCGGGTCAGGGTGTTGCGCCCCCAGCCCAGCAGCACGGCGGCGTCGCGGCGGCGGCCGGCGGTGTGCTTGAGGGCGGTCTCGATCATGATCCGCTCGAAGGCCGGCACGGCGCTGTCGAGCAGGCTGGACTGGCCGCGCGTCAGGGCCTGGTCGGCCCACTGGCGCAGGCCCTGTTCCCAGCTGCTCACCGGCATGCTGTCCTGGGGTTGGGCCAGTAGCTCCGGCGGCAGGTCGTCGATATGTACCTCGCGGCCGGAGGCCATGACGGTGATCCAGCGGCAGGTGTTCTCCAGCTGGCGCACGTTGCCCGGCCAGGGCAGGTGCTGCAGATAGTCCTCGGTCTCGCTCTTCAGCAGCTTGGGCTCCACCGCCAGCTCCAGGGCGGCGCGGCTGAGGAAGTGGCGGGCCAGGGTGGGGATGTCCTCGCGGCGGTCGGCCAGGCGCGGGATATGGATGCGGATGACGTTGAGGCGGTGGAACAGGTCCTCGCGGAACTTGCCGGCCTGCACCAGGTTTTCCAGGTCCTGGTGGGTGGCGGCGATGATGCGCACATCGACCTTGACCGGGGTGTGGCCGCCGACCCGGTAGAACTCGCCGTCGGCCAGCACGCGCAGCAGGCGGGTCTGGGTGTCGGCCGGCATGTCGCCGATCTCGTCGAGGAACAGGGTGCCGCCGTCGGCCTGCTCGAAGCGACCGCGGCGCAGGTTGGCGGCGCCGGTGAAGGCGCCTTTCTCGTGGCCGAACAGCTCCGATTCCATCAGGTCCTTGGGGATTGCCGCCATGTTCAGCGCGATGAACGGCGAGGCGGCGCGCGGGCTGTGGCGGTGCAGGGCATGGGCGACCAGCTCCTTGCCGGTGCCGGACTCGCCGTTGATCAGTACGGTGATGTTGGAGTGCGAGAGGCGGCCGATGGCGCGGAACACCTCCTGCATGGCCGGGGCTTCGCCGATGATCTCCGGGGTGCGTGGCTGCTCCACCGGCGCCGCCAGGCTCTGCTGCTCCTGGGCGTGCTGGAAGGCACGCTTGACCAGGGACACCGCCTCGTCGACGTCGAAGGGCTTGGGCAGGTATTCGAAGGCGCCGCCCTGGTAGGAGGCCACCGCGCTGTCCAGGTCGGAGTGGGCGGTCATGATGATCACCGGCAGGCGTGGGTGCAGCTCGCGAATCCGCGCCAGCAGGTCCAGGCCGCTGGCCCCGGGCATGCGGATGTCGGAGATGATCACGTCCGGCTGTTCGCGGCTGAGGCGGCCGAGCACGCCGTCGGCGCTGTCGAAGCTCTGGGTGGTCATGCCTTCCTGCTGCAGGGCCTTCTCCAGGACCCAGCGGATGGAGCGGTCGTCGTCGACGATCCAGACGGTTTCACTTCGGCTCATGCAGCAGATGCTCCTTGTTCCAGCGGCAGGAAGATCGAGAACAGGGTATGCCCGGGATGGCTCTCGCACTCGATCAGGCCCTGGTGCTGACTGATGATGTTCTGGGTGATGGCCAGGCCCAGGCCGGTGCCTTCGGCGCGGCCGCTGACCATGGGGTAGAAGATGGTCTCCTGCAGCTCCTGGGGGATGCCGGGGCCGTTGTCGATGATCTCGATGCGCGCCACCAGGCGGTGGCGGGTGTGGCCGATGGTGAACTGGCGCAGGGTGCGGGTGCGCAGGGTGATGCGCCCCAGGCCCAGGTCGTGCTTCTGCGTGGCGATGGCCTGCATGGCGTTGCGCACTATGTTGAGCACGGCCTGGATCATCTGCTCACGATCGATCAGCAGGTCGGGGATGCTCGGGTCGTAGTCGCGCACCAGAATGATGCCGCCCTGGCTCTCCGCCTCGACCAGGCTGGCGACCCGCTCCAGCACCTCGTGCACGTTGGTCGGCGTCAGCGACGGCAGCTTGTTCGAGCCGAGCATGCGATCGACCAGGTTACGCAGGCGGTCGGCCTCCTCGATGATCACGTCGGTGTAGTCCTTGAGGTCCGGGGCCGGCAGCTCGCGGGCCAGCAGCTGGGCGGCGCCGCGGATGCCGCCCAGGGGGTTCTTGATCTCGTGGGCCAGGCCGCGCACCAAGAGCTTGGTGGTCTCCTGCTTGGACAGCTGCGCCTCCTCCTTGGTGATCTTCAGCATGCGGTCGCGGGGGTGGACCTCCAGCAGCAGCAGGGTCGCGCCGCGGCTGAGGATGGGGGTCACCGCATAGTCGACGGTCAGGGTCTGGCCGGTCACCGAGGTCAGCACCGCCTCGCGCTTGTTGAACGGGTGGGCCTGCTCGACCGCCTGGCGCAGCGCGCTCAGGGCCTCGGCCGACTCGGTGAACAGCTCGCTGATGAACTGCCCGTGGCTGCGCTGGCCGCTGACGGCCAGGAGCATTTCCGCCGCCGGATTCATGTACTCCAGGCGCAGTTCGCCGTTGAGCAGCAGGGTCGCGGTGGTCAGGTTGTCGAGCAGCAGGCGGTGCAGGGCGTCGTTGATAGTCATAGGCGAGGGCTTTCTGGCAATGGGCTGGAAAATGCAAGAAGCAAACCAAAGCCCCGAAAAGACGCGTGAAACGCGCACGATCGGCGCCGGCGGCTGTGCATCGGCGCAGGGCGGGCGGCGTGGGCGAACCAAAACAGGGAGAGTATAGAAAGGCGGGGCACTCTGTTGCACCAGGTTGGTGCGTGAGCGGCAAGCGCTTAGATGAAGGGGACCAGGGGGATGTCCTTCTTCTCGGCAGGCTTGTCCTTGAGCGGGCATTCCGGGCGCACGCCGTAATCGCCCTTCTGGCAGGGCTTGATCCTGCGCTTCTGCGCCAGGGAGATGCGCTGCATGTGGAAGGGCTGGCTGGGGGTGCGTTCGAGGGTGCGACCATCGGCGTCGATGATTTCGACGGCCAGCTGGTGGGTGCCGCGATCGATGTTCTCCAGGGGGAACACCGGGCTGCGGCTGGGCTCGCCCAGGGCCTGGCCGTCCAGCAGCAGGCGATAGCTGTGGCCCTGGAGCAGGGCCGGGTCGCTGCTGGCGGTGACGATCAGGTTACCGGCGCCGTCGCGCACGGTCGCATCGGGCTCCGGCACCAGGATGCGCAACAGCTGGTAGGCCGGTGCCTGCGGCGTGCCGGGGGCGACCGCAGGCGGTGCCGGACGGGGAGGCGCGGGCATGCCGTTGGCCGGCGCCAGCTGGATGCGCTGGGCGTTGCCGGGCTTGGGCCGGTCGGTGAAGACCCGGTTGCCCTCGGCATCGATGTAGGTATAGACCTCGGCGTGCAGCGGCAGACACAGCAGGGCCAGGCAGAGCAGGGCGATGCGCATGGTCAGGGGGCCGGAGTCGGTGGCGGAGGTGGCGGGCGCAGGGCCGGGCTGCTGGTGTTGACTCGTTGCACGGTGAAGGTGACGGTCGGGCTCTGCTGGATCGCCTGCTCGCCACTGAGCACCTCGACCGCCAGGCTGTGCTCGCCGCGGTCGACATTGGTCAGCTGCAGGCGCGGCGTGCGGCTGGGTTGGCCGTAGGGCTGGCCGTCCAGCAGCAGGCGCAGACGATGCGCGGCGGCGAGGCGCGGCGCTATCGACACCCCGACGCTGAAGGTGCCGTTGTTGGCGCGCAATGCCTCGTCGTCGGGCAGGCCGGTCAGGCGCAGTGTGCGGTAGGGCGGTGCCGACGCGGTCGTGCCGCCGGCACTGGCGGCGGGTGCGCTCGGAGCCTGCATCTCCACGGTATTGGTCGGCGGCAGCTCGATGCTCTGCGCGGCGCTGCCGTCCGGCGGCTGGTTGGTGAACACCGTATTGCCGTTGGCGTCGGTGTACTTGTAGATCTGTGCGCTGGCCGGCAGGGTCAGGACCAGCAGCAGGCAGGCGAGCATGAGGCGCATGGCCAATCTCCCGGGTGTCGTGCCGCTAAGCGTTGCACCGGTGCGCCGTGCTGGCAAGCCCGAGGCCTTCGCGCTGTGATTGCCGCCCACAAAAAAGGCCCCGCCGGCTGAAGCCGGACGGGGCCTTGGGCGTCACGCCGCCGGGGCGGCGCGCAGCGGGGTTAGACGCTGTAGTACAGGTCGTATTCCAGCGGGTGCACGAAGGTGCGCACCTTGATCTCTTCTTCGCTCTTCAGCTCGATGTAGGCATCGATGAAGTCGTCGGAGAACACGCCGCCCTTGGTCAGGAACGCGCGGCCCTTGTCCAGCTCTTCCAGGGCTTCCTTCAGGCTGCCGCACACCTGCGGGATCAGCTTGCCTTCTTCCGGCGGCAGGTCGTACAGGTTCTTGTCGGCCGCATCGCCAGGGTGGATCTTGTTCTGGATACCGTCCAGGCCGGCCATCAGCAGGGCGGCGAAGCACAGGTAGGGGTTGGCAGCCGGGTCCGGGAAGCGCGCTTCGATGCGGCGGGCCTTCGGGCTCGACACATAGGGGATGCGGATCGAGGCGGAGCGGTTGCGCGCCGAGTAGGCCAGCATGACCGGGGCCTCGAAGCCCGGGACCAGACGCTTGTAGGAGTTGGTCGACGGGTTGGTGAAGCCGTTCAGCGCCTTGCCGTGCTTGATGATGCCGCCGATGAAGTACAGGGCGGTGTCGGACAGGCCGGCATAGCCTTCGCCGGAGAAGGTGTTCTTACCATCTTTGGAGATGGACATGTGCACGTGCATACCCGAGCCGTTGTCGCCGTACAGGGGCTTGGGCATGAAGGTGGCGGTCTTGCCGTAGGCGTCGGCGACGTTGTGCACGCAGTACTTCAGGGTCTGAACTTCGTCGGCCTTGGCGACCAGGGTGTTGAACTTCACGCCGATTTCGTTCTGGCCGGCAGTGGCCACTTCGTGGTGGTGCACTTCGACGACCAGGCCCATTTCTTCCATGGCATTACACATGGCAGTACGGATTTCGTGGTCGTGGTCGCACGGCGGAACCGGGAAGTAACCGCCCTTGACGGCCGGGCGGTGGCCCTTGTTACCACCTTCGACGTCCTGATCGGTCATCCACGAGCCCTGCTCGGAGTAGATCTTGAACATCGAGCCGGAGATGTCGGACTTGAACTTCACTTCGTCGAAGATGAAGAACTCGGGCTCCGGGCCGACGAACACGGTGTCGCCGATGCCGGTGGTCTTGAGGAACTCTTCGGCGCGCTTGGCGATGGAGCGTGGGTCGCGGTCGTAGCCCTGCATGGTGCTCGGCTCGACGATGTCGCAGACGATGATCAGGGTCGGCTCTTCGGTGAAGGGGTCCAGTACGGCGGTCTCGTCGACCGGCATCAGGATCATGTCGGAGGCTTCGATGCCTTTCCAGCCGTGGATGGAGGAGCCGTCGAACATCTTGCCGTGTTCGAAGAAGTCTTCGTCCAGGGCGTCGCGCGCCGGCATGGTGACGTGGTGCTGCTTGCCCTTGGTGTCGGTGAAGCGCAGGTCAACCCACTTCACGTCGTGTTCTTTAATCAGTTGAATCGACTTCGACATGCTGTCCTCCAGGTGGATAAGGCTCGTTTCGGTGAGCCCTCGATAGTTCGGTGAAGCCCGGCGCGATAGTCGGCCAGGACAACCTGCCTCACAAGGGAGCAAATTGCATGCCAGTGCCCCGGAATGGGCTGGAAGGCTGAAACTCAGTGCTGGCGGGGGCTGCGCGGCAAGCTGGAGGGTATTTTTGCACCATTTTGATGCTGTCTATTTTGCGATGGCACCAAAATAGTGCGCCGCGAGACCCGTGCGGGTTTTTTGATCAAAGTCTGAGCAATTTCCGCTATAATCCGCGCCCCTGTTTTTTCGGCCTCCTCGGCGCGCGCTGCCTTCATGAAATTGATCGTTAAAGTCTTCCCGGAAATCACCATCAAGAGCCGGCCGGTGCGCAAGCATTTCATCCGCCAGCTGGCCAAGAACATTCGCCTGGTGCTGCGCGATCTCGACCCGCAGCTGGTGGTCAATGGCGTCTGGGACAACCTGGAAGTGGAGACCGCGGTCACCGAGGCGAAGGCGCTGCAGGAGATGATCGAGCGGCTGCGCTGCACCCCGGGGTTGATCCATTTCCTGGAAGTGCACGAGTACCCCCTGGGTGATCTCGACGACGTGCTGGACAAGTGCAAGCTGCACTTCGCCGACCAGTTGCCGGGCAAGATCTTCGCCGTGCGCTGCAAGCGCGGCGGCAAACACAGCTTCACCTCCATGGACGTCGAGCGCCATGTCGGCAGCCAGTTGCGCCAGCAGTGCGGCGCCGCCGGCATCGACCTGAAACAGCCCGAGGTCGAGGTGCGCATGGAGATCCGCGACCAGCGCCTGTTCATCGTCCACCGCCAGCACAACGGCATCGGCGGCTACCCGCTGGGCTCGCTGGAGCAGACCCTGGTGCTGATGTCCGGCGGCTTCGATTCCACGGTGGCCGCCTACCAGATGATGCGCCGCGGCCTGCTCAGCCATTTCTGCTTCTTCAACCTCGGCGGCCGGGCCCACGAACTGGGGGTGATGGAAGTCGCCCACTACCTGTGGCAGCGCTTCGGTCGTTCCCATCGCGTGCTGTTCATCAGCGTGCCGTTCGAGGAGGTGCTCGGCGAGATCCTCGGCAAGGTCGACAACAGCCAGATGGGCGTGATCTTGAAGCGCATGATGCTGCGTGCCGCCAGCCGCATGGCCGAGCGCCTGCAGATCGACGCCCTGGTCACCGGCGAGGCGATTTCCCAGGTCTCCAGCCAGACCCTGCCCAATCTCACGGTGATCGACTCGGCCATCGACAAGCTGGTGCTGCGCCCGCTGATCGCCAGCCACAAGCAGGACATCATCGACACCGCCTATGCCATCGGCACCGCCGAGTTCGCCAAGCACATGCCGGAATACTGCGGGGTGATCTCGGTCAACCCGACCACCAAGGCCAAGCCGGCGCGCATCGAGTACGAGGAGAGCCAGTTCGACATGGCCATCCTCGAGCGCGCCCTGGAGCGCGCCACCCTGCTGCCGATCGACAAGGTGATCGACGAGCTGGGCAAGGACGTGCAAGTCGAGGAAGTCGGCGAGGCCCTGGCCGGCCACGTGGTGATCGACATCCGCCACCCCGATGCCGTCGAGGACGAGCCGCTGGAGCTGCCCGGCATCGAGGTGCAGGCGCTGCCTTTCTACGCCCTGAACAGCAAGTTCAAGGAGCTGGATGAGGCGCGCCAATACCTGCTGTATTGCGACAAGGGGGTGATGAGCCGCCTGCATGCCCACCACCTGTTGAGCGAGGGGCATGCCAATGTGCGCGTTTATCGTCCGACATAAGACCCCCGGGCTGAATGGCGGCAGCATCCGCCATCGCCCCCCCGACCGTCGGCCGCGCCGACACCCTGTTTGTTCATACTCGCCGCCCAGAATACGCGGCACACCGAATCCTCTGATCGAGATACAAAAGTGATCGAAAATCTACGCAACATCGCCATCATCGCCCACGTCGACCATGGCAAGACCACCCTGGTAGACAAGCTGCTGCGCCTGTCCGGCACCCTGGACCGCAAGGAGCTGGAAAACGAGCGGGTGATGGACAGCAACGACCAGGAAAAAGAGCGTGGCATCACCATCCTGGCGAAGAACACCGCGCTGAAGTGGAAGGGCTACGACATCAACATCGTCGACACCCCCGGCCACGCCGACTTCGGTGGTGAGGTCGAGCGCGTGATGAGCATGGTCGACTCCGTGCTGCTGGTGGTCGACGCCCAGGACGGCCCGATGCCGCAGACCCGCTTCGTCACCCAGAAGGCCTTCAAGGCCGGCCTGCGTCCGATCGTCGTGGTCAACAAGATCGACCGTCCCGGCGCGCGTCCGGACTGGGTGATCGACCAGATCTTCGACCTGTTCGACAACCTCGGCGCCACCGAGGAGCAGCTGGACTTCCCGATCGTCTACGCCAGCGCCCTGAACGGCATCGCCGGCATGGACCACGAGGCCATGGACGACCACATGGACGCCCTGTTCCAGGCCATCGTCGACCACGTGCCGGCGCCGAACGTCGACGTCAGCGGCCCGTTCCAGATGCAGATCTCCCAGCTGGACTACAACAGCTTCCTCGGCGTCATCGGCATCGGCCGCATCGCCCGCGGCAGCGTCAAGACCAACACCCCGGTGGTGGCCATCGGCGCCGACGGCAAGAAGCGTCAGGGCCGCATCCTGAAGATCATGGGCCACTCCGGCCTGCAGCGCGTCGAAGTCGCCGAGGCCCAGGCCGGCGACATCGTCTGCGTCAGCGGCATGGACGAGCTGTACATCTCCGACACCCTGTGCGACATGAACAACGTCGAGGCCCTGCCGCCGCTGTCGGTGGACGAGCCGACCGTGTCCATGACCTTCCAGGTCAACGACTCGCCGTTCTGCGGCAAGGAAGGCAAGTTCGTCACCAGCCGCAACATCAAGGAGCGTCTGGAGAAGGAACTGCTGCACAACGTCGCCCTGCGCGTGCAGGAAGGCGACAGCGCCGACAAGTTCAAGGTCTCCGGTCGCGGCGAGCTGCACCTGTCGGTACTGATCGAAACCATGCGCCGCGAAGGCTTCGAGATGGCCGTGGGCCGTCCGGAAGTGGTGATCAAGGAGGTCGACGGCGTCAAGCAGGAGCCCTACGAGAACGTCATCATCGACATCGAGGAGCAGCACCAGGGGCCGGTCATGGAGCAGATGGGCCTGCGCAAGGGCGATCTGACCAACATGGTGCCGGACGGCAAGGGTCGCATTCGCCTCGAGTACACCGTGCCGGCCCGCGGCCTGATCGGTTTCCGTAACGCCTTCCTGACCATGACCTCGGGCAGCGGCATCCTCACCTCGACCTTCAGCCACTACGGCCCGATCAAGCTGGGCGAAGTCGCCCACCGCCAGAACGGCGTGCTGGTCTCCATGGCCACCGGCAAGGCGCTGACCTACTCGCTGGAAACCCTGCAGGACCGCGGCAAGCTGTTCCTCGAGCCGGGCCAGGACATCTACGAAGGCCAGCTGTGCGGCATCAACAGCCGCGACAACGACCTGGTGATCAACCCCACCAAGGGCAAGAAGCTCGACAACATGCGCGCTTCCGGCAAGGACGAAACCATCCAGCTGGTGCCGCCGATCAAGTTCACCCTGGAACAGGCGCTGGAGTTCATCGATGACGACGAGCTGGTGGAAGTGACGCCGAAGTCGATCCGCCTGCGCAAGAAGTTCCTCAACGAGAACGACCGCAAGCGCGCCAGCAAGGGCTAAGTCCTGGCTGCAATGAAAAAGCCCCCGTCGGTGTGAGCCGGCGGGGGCTTTGTCTTTTCTGGTTAGCTACTTCAAGGGTTTCGGCTTGTAGGCGCAGTAGCCCGGGCGCGGGCCGACCTTGGGGTGGTTGCGGCAGGTGTCCGGACGCTTGTCGTAGATGGTGCACAGGCGCGACTTGCGATCGAGATAGAGGCAGTCGTTGTTGCTCATGCGCGCCAGGGTGAAGACCCCCGACTTCTGGTTGAAACGCTCGACTATGCCTTCTTTCTGCAGGCGCCTGGCGATGTTCTTCGCCGGCTCGCCGCGCTCGAACTCGTCGACCACGCCGATGCGGATCAGGTCGCCGATGCGCGCTTCCACCGGCAGGGTGCAGCAGCTGGACATGCAGCTGTGGCACATGTCGGCGCTGTATTTGGCCCAGGTATCCAGGCGGTCGAGTTCGGCGGCGGCGATCAGGTTGTTCTTCATGGCGTTGGCTGTGCGTTGGCGAGGCGGTGGGCGATGATAGCGGCGTTGATGAAAATGTGAACAGACTTCTGCCGGTTGGTCGATTCAACCTGCCGTCGGTGCCAGACTTGTGTCCGCTGTGCCCGGGGCGGGCGTCTCCCTGAGTAGCCGCTACCTATACTGAGCGGCGCCGCGAGCGGTGCCGTAGGCTCGGTGCGGCGGCTGAACATTTCTAGCGGATCGGGAAATGCTGCATGCAATGGATCTTCATGCTGGTGGGTTTGGTGTTGGGAACCCTGGCCGGGGAGTCGCTCGGCGCCGCGTTGCTGGGCGGCCTGCTGGGCCTGAGCCTGGGGCAGGCCTTCAGGCTGCAGGCGCTGGCCCGGCGGAACGCCGAGCTGGCGACGCGGCTGGAGGGGTTCGCCGAACGTTTCGAGCGCGGCACCACGGCGATCCATGAGCGCCTGCTCAGGGTCGAACAGGCCCAGGCGGACGGCCAGGCGCCAGCGCCTGCAGCCGCGGCCGAGCCGGAGCCTGTCGCGGCGGCGGAGTCTGTCCCCGGGGCGCCGGAGTGGACCCTGGACATAGAGCCGCAGGCCGCCGAAATCGGGCCGGCACCGGCCGAGGCCGATGCGGCGGCGAGCCAGGGGGCGGCCATGGCAACGGACGGCGATGCCGGCTGGGCTCGGCCGGCGCGCGAGCCCTCGGTGTTCCAGCGCGCACTGGCCAAGGCCAAAGCCTGGCTGCTGGGGGGCAACACCCTGCTGCGGGTCGGGGTGCTGCTGCTGTTCCTCGGCCTGGCCTTTCTCCTGCGTTACGCCACCGAGGGCCTGGTGCTGCCGGTGGAGCTGCGCTACGCCGGCGTCGCCGCCAGTGCCATCGCCCTGCTCGGCCTGGGCTGGTGGCTGCGCCGGCGTAACCCCGGCTATGCCCTGGTGTTGCAGGGGGCGGGCGTCGGCGTGCTGTACCTCACGGTATTTGCCGCAATGCGCCTACATCCGCTGCTGCCCGCGGGCCTGGCCCTGGCGCTGCTGGTGCTGGTGACCTGCAGCTCGGCCATCCTCGCGGTGGCGCAGAACGCCCTGGGCCTGGCTGCCGCGGCAGCCCTCGGCGGCTTCGTCGCGCCCATCCTGACCTCCACCGGCAGCGGCGATCATGTGGCCCTGTTCGGCTATTTCGCCCTGCTCAACGCCGGCATTCTGGCCATCGCCTGGTTCAAGGCCTGGCGCCTGCTCAACCTGATCGGCTTCGTCGGCACCTTCAGTATCGGCCTGGCCTGGGGGCTGCGGGCCTATACCCCGGAGCTGCTGTGGAGCACCGCGCCCTTCCTCTGGCTGTTCTTCCTGATGTACCTGGCCATCGGCCTGCTGTTCGCCCGGCGCAAGCTGCGCGAGGCGGCGCAGGCGCCGAGCGAGCGCGGCGAGCTGCTGCGCTGGTCGGCCGGGCAGGGCGACTACCTCGACGCCACCGTGCTGCTCGGCCCGCCGCTGGTCGGTTTCGGCCTGCAGTTCGCCCTGGTGCAGCACCTCGAGTTTGCCGCGGCCTTCAGCGCCCTGGGCCTGGGCCTGCTCTACCTGAGTCTGGCCCGGCTGCTGGCCGGCCGCACCGCCGGCCGCGCGCTGCTGCTGGTGGAAACCTGCCTGGCCCTGGGTGTGGTGTTCGCCAGCCTGGCGATTCCCCTGGGCCTGGACGCGCGCTGGACCTCGGCGGCCTGGGCGGTGGAGGGCGCCGGCGTCTACTGGCTGGCGCTGCACCAGCGCCGCGGCCTGGCGCGGGCCTTCGCCCTGTTGCTGCAGTTCGGCGCGGCGCTGGCCTACCTGGGCGAGCTGCGCGTCGGCGTGCAATCGCTGCTCGACGGCGCGGTGCTGGGGGCGCTGCTGCTCGGCGCGGCGCTGTCGTTCAGCTACTGGCAGCTGCGCCAGGCGCCTGCCGAGGCCAGCAGCACCTGGGAGCGGCGCGGCTCGTCGCTGCTGGCCTGTGCCGGCCTGGCCTTCCTCTACCTGATGGCGCCGCTGAGTTTCGCCGTCGCCGGCAGCGTCATCGCCTGGGCGGTGGCCGGGCTGCTGACCCTGCTGCTCGGCCTGCGCCTGCAGGCCCGGGTGCTGCTGCTGGCAGCCTGCGCCGTGAAGCTGCTCGGCGGCCTGTTGCTGTTGTTGCAGCTGGGCGGCGTGCCAGGGCTCGGCGTCGAGGCGGGCGGCGGGCTGCTGTTGTCTGCCGCGCTGCTGGCCGTGCTGCTGGTCGCCGGCCTGTTTTGGGCGATCCGCCTGACGCGTCTGGGCATCGACCGCCGGGTGCTGTTCGGGGGCGCGGCGCTGTTGCTGCTGGCTCTGGGCAGTTTCCAGTTGATGCAGCCGTATGTCCTGCCCGGCAGCGGCGCGGTCTGGGGCGCCGCCGCGCTGCTGGTGCTCTGGTTCAGCCAGCGGCTGCAACGGCGCGTCGGTTTCGCCCTGGCCCTGGCGCTGCAGTTCGCCAGTGGCCTGGCCCTGCTGATCGCCAGCCGGCTGCTGCTGGTCCGGGGCGGCGGCGATGGCCTGTGGCCGCTGGCCCATGCCGAGTTCTGGGCGCCCGCGGCCCTGGCCCTGGTCGCACTGCTGGCCGCCTGGCGCCTGCAGGTCCGGGGGCGCGGCGAGGCGCCGGCGCTGCTGGACGGGCTCGGCTTGCCCCTGGCCCCGGTGCTGCTGGTATGGGGCGTGGCCTGGCTGGGCCTGGCGCTGGCCGGCGAGCTGCTGCGTTTCGTCGAGGGCAGCGGCCTGCAGAGTGCGGCCCTGTTACTGGCGGCGGCGCTGAGCGCGTTGCTGGCCGGGGTGCTGGCGCAGCGCCAGCAGTGGCCGGAGCTGGCACTGCTCGGCGGCCTGCTGCTGCCGGTGGCGGCGGTGGTGCTGCTGCAGGCCTGGCACTGGCGCTATCAGCCCTCGGCGCATTTCGGCTGGCTGGCCTGGCCGGCGCTGTTCGCCGCGCACTTCTGGCTGCTGCGCCGCCTGGCCCCGCTGTTGCCGGCCGGTGCCCGCAGCGCCAGCCATGTGCTCGGCTGCTGGCTGCTGTTGGCGGTCATCGCCCTGGAGCTGCGCTACCGCTTCCTCGCCCTGGCCGAGCACTACAACGCCTGGCGCTGGCTCGGCTGGGCGTTGCTGCCCAGCGCCTACCTCTGGCTGATGGCGCGGTCACGCCGCTGGACTTGGCCGCTGGCGGATTACCCGCGCGAATACCGCGTGCTGGCGGCACTGCCGCTGGCCCTGTTGATGCTCGCCTGGTTCTGGTTGGCCAATGTCCTCAGCGCCGGTGAGGCCGCGCCGCTGCCCTACCTGCCGCTGCTCAATCCGCTGGAACTGGGGCTGCTGCTGAGCCTCGCCGCACTCTATGCCTGGGCGTCGATGAGCCTGCCAGAGCTGGGCCTGACGGCGGCGCGCAGTCGCCTGCTGCTCAAGCTGCTGGTCGGCGCCTCGCTGTTCGCTCTGTTCACCGCCCTGGTGATGCGCACGGCTCACCACTGGGGCGGCGTGCCCTATCGCCTGCAGCCCCTGCTCGACTCGATGCTGGTGCAGGCCGGGCTGTCCATCGTCTGGACCCTGATCGCCCTGCCGCTGATGGTCTTCGGTCACCTGCGCCGGCGCCGCGAGCTGTGGTTGGTCGGCGCGGCGCTGATCGCCGTGGTGGTGGCCAAGCTGTTCTTCGTCGAGCTGGGCAATCGCGGCGGGCTGGAACGCATCGTGTCCTTTATCGGGGTTGGCGTGCTGCTGCTGGTGGTCGGCTACTTCGCCCCCTTGCCGCCTGCCCGGCAGGATCGGGTGCGGCCTCTGGAAGAGGAGCGGGTATGAGGATGAGACAAGATCGTGGGCGCGTCTGGCTGCTGC
The DNA here is from genome assembly GCF_051904775.1 of Pseudomonas sp. MBLB4123. Lineage (NCBI taxonomy): Bacteria > Pseudomonadati > Pseudomonadota > Gammaproteobacteria > Pseudomonadales > Pseudomonadaceae > Pseudomonas > Pseudomonas sp. MBLB4123. Next base: position 2,958,406 of record NZ_CP196711.1, on the reverse strand, counting down.
TCTGTGGGCTGCTGTGCGGTTTCGCCGGCCAGGCCACGGAACGGCCCGCCGACTACGCCTGGCAGCTGCCGCTGAGCTTGACCGGCGAAGGGCCCTGGTACCGCCTGGAGCTGCCCATGGCCGCCCATCTTGCCGCCCGCCACGCCGACCTGCGCGACCTGCGGGTGTTCAACGGCGAGGGCGAGGCGCTGGCCTATGCCCTGGTGCGCAGCCCGGCGCAGGAGACCCTGCATGAGCACGAGGTGCGCTGGTTCGCGTTGTACGACGAGGCCGAGGACCTGGTCGACTCGCCGGGACTGCGGGTGCGGCGCAGCGCCAGCGGCACCTTGATCGAGCTGCTTGAGGCAGAGACGGTGGCGCAGCCGGCCGCCTTGCGCGGCTGGCTGCTCGACGCCAGCGCCGTCGAGCAGCCGCTGGCACGCCTGCGGCTGGACTGGAGCAGCGAGCAGGAGGGCTTTCAGCACTTTCGTATCGAGGCCAGCGAGGACCTGCGCACCTGGCGTCCCTGGGGGCAGGGCCAGCTGGCACGCCTGTCGTTCGCCGACGAGCGCATCGAACAGCGCCAGGTCGAGCTGCCGGGGCGCCGGGCGCGCTACCTACGGCTGCTGTGGCAGAGCCCGCGGCAGGCGCCGCAGCTGACCGCCGCACGGCTGTTCAGTCGGCCCCACGACAGTCTGTCGCTGCCCCTGGTGTGGTCCGAGCCCTTGCCGGCGCAGCGTGCCGCGGGCGGTGCCTACCAGTGGCAGTTGCCGCTGGCGCTGCCGCTAGAGCGGGTCAGGATCGAACTGGGGCCGGACAACAGCCTGGCGCCGGTGCGGGTCAGCGGCCGGGGCGGCGGACAGGGGCGCTGGCGTCCGCTGGGCAGCGGCCTGCTCTACCGCGTGACGGAGCCGGGAGGCGAGCTGCGCCAGGACGAGCTGGCCCTGGCCGGTGCCGCCGTGCAGCAGCTGCGCCTGGAGGTGGACGAGCGTGGTGGCGGCCTGGGAGGCGCGCCGTATCTGCGGCTCGGCCTGCGCGCCACCGTCCTGGTATTCCTGCAGCGGGGTAGCCCACCCTATCGCCTGGTTCTGGGCAATCCGGATGCGGCATCGGCGGCCTTGTCGCCCCATAGCCTGATCCCGGGCTTTCGCCCGGAGCGCCTGGAGCGGCTCGACACGGCCGAGCTCGAGCCGGGCGCCGCGCTGCAGGCCACTGCTCCCGAGGGCGGCGCGCCGGCCTGGCGGCGCTGGGGGCTGTGGGCGGTGTTGCTGCTGGGCGTGGGCTTGCTGGCGCTGATGGCCGTCAGCCTGTTGCGGCGGACGCGTACGCCCGAGTCTGGGGCGTGAACGCGATAAAACCATACCGTTGGCATGGAATTGCAGTATCGTGAGTGCCGGATATTGGTTGAGTGCTAGGTCAGGAAGGCCTTTTGTTCATTTCGATCCTCTTCTCACTCCCTTCGGTCCTTAGGCCGCTGTACCGCCACGACGGTTTCGCGGTCGTCGGGCGCCCGGGGGGCGAACGGTGAACGGCCAGCTCACCGCCGCCTGGCTGCTCAGCGGTCCGGTGCTGTTCACCGCGCTGCTGTGCTGCGGGGTGTTGCTGCTGGCCCACTGGCTCCTGCGTCAGCGGAGTTTCCCCGGGCGCGAAAGCTTTATCGTGCTGCATGTCGCCAGCCTCTGGTGGCTGCTCGCGGCCGGCCTGGAGATGGCCGTGCAGGATGCCGACAGCAAGGTGTTCTGGGCCAGCATGGCCTGGCCGGGCATCGTCCTGACGCCGACCTTCTGGGCGGTGTTCCTCTGGCAGTACGTCAACAGCGTGCGGCGGCCGTTGCCCGGGCGGGCGGTGCTGGCCCTGACCCTGGTGCCTGGGCTCATCTGGGCGATGGCCCTGAGCAATCCCTGGCACGGGTTGTTCTACGGGGCGGGTACGGCTCCGCTGTCGGCGCAGGCGGGGGCGCCGATCCGCTACCAGCACGGTCCGCTGTTCTACCTGGCGGCGGCCTATGTGTACCTGTTCATGGCCTTCTGCATGGGTGTGGTGATCCGGGCGGCGGCCCTCAGCAAGGGGGTCTACCGTCGTCATTACCTGGCCTTCGTGCTGGTCACTGCGCTGCCCTGGTTGGCCAACCTCGGCTATGTCGGCTTCGGCTGGATGCTGTTCGGTTTCGACCCCACCCCCTTCACATTCACCTTCACCCTGGTGGCCTTCGCCTGGCTGATCATCGGCGTGCGTCTGTTCGATCTGCTGCCGGTGGCCCGTCATCTGCTGCTCGAGGCCCTGCTCGACCCGGTGCTGGTGGTCGACCCGCACCGCCGGGTGGTCGAGGCCAACCCGGCGGCGCTCAAGCTGGCCGGCCAGGGGGAGGGCTGGCAGGGGCGCAGGCTGCTCGACTGGCCGGTGTTCGGGGCAGAGCTGCAGTGCCTGCTGGTCGAGCAGGGGGGCGAGCAGGAGAATCGCCTGCTGACCCTGAGCGACCCGGCGCGATACTTCGAGGTGCGGGTGCGTACCATCGAGCGGGTCACCCACAGCGGCACCTTCGATATCGGTCGCATGCTCTACCTGCGCGATGTCACCCAGCGCCACCTCGGCGAGCTCGAACTTGCCGAGGCCCTGGCGCTCAGCGAGGAGCGCCTGCGCACCATTTCCAGCCTGCACGAGCTGCTGCAGGCCCAGGCGTTGCGCGACCCGCTGACCGGTCTGTACAACCGCCGCTACCTGGACGAGTTCTTCGCCCGCGAATTGGCCCGGGCCCGGCGCGATGGCACGCCGTTGGCCCTGGCGTTGATCGACCTGGATCACTTCAAGCAGCTCAACGACGCCCACGGCCATTTGGAGGGCGACGACGTGCTCAAGGCCGTGGCCCAGTATCTGCGCGACAACACCCGCGGCTCCGATGCGGTGTTCCGCTTCGGCGGCGAGGAGTTCCTGCTGATCCTGCCCGGCGCCGATGCGCAGGAGGCCCGCCAGCGCCTGGAAACGCTCTGCCGTGGCCTGGCCGCGCAGCCGCTGGCGACCCGGGGCGGCGCGCGGCGGGTGACCCTGTCCGCCGGCCTGGCGGTGCTACCCGAGCAGGGCCTGGACCTGGATCAGCTGCTCGGCGCCGCGGATCTGGCGCTGTACCAGGCCAAGAATGCTGGACGCAACCGGGTATGCGTCTCGCCGGCGGCCGCCTCCACCCATCCAGGGGCTGAGGCGCCGCAGCCGATAAAGGGGTAAACTGCGCGGGTTTTTTCTTCCTTCCCGGAGCCGTCCATGTCCCGCGTTACCCTGAGCCGCTATCTGATCGAGCAGACCCGCAGTCACAACACCCCCGCCGATCTGCGTTTCCTTATCGAGGTGGTGGCGCGGGCCTGCAAGGCGATCAGCCATCAGGTGTCCAAGGGCGCCCTGGGCGGCGTGCTCGGCAGCATGGAAACCGAGAACGTGCAGGGCGAGGTGCAAAAGAAGCTCGACGTGCTGTCCAACGAGATCCTCCTGGAGGCCAACGAGTGGGGCGGTCACCTGGCCGGCATGGCCTCCGAGGAGATGGACAAGGCCTACCAGATTCCCGGCCACTATCCCAAGGGCGCCTACCTGCTGGTGTTCGACCCGCTGGACGGCTCCAGCAACATCGACGTCAACGTCTCGGTCGGCACCATCTTCTCGGTGCTGCGTTGCCCTGAGCGCAACGGCGAGGAGGGCGACCTGGGCGAGGAGGCCTTCCTCCAGCCCGGCACCCAGCAGGTGGCCGCCGGCTACGCCATCTACGGCCCGCAGACCATGCTGCTGCTGACCCTGGGCAACGGCGTCAAGGGCTTCACCCTGGACCGCGAGCTGGGCAGCTTCGTGCTCACCCACGACAACATCAAGGTGCCGGAGACCACCAAGGAATTCGCCATCAACATGTCCAACCAGCGCCACTGGGAGGCGCCGGTGCAGCGCTACGTGTCCGAGCTGCTGGCCGGCGAGACCGGGCCGCTGGAGAAGAACTACAACATGCGCTGGATCGCCTCCATGGTCGCCGACGTGCACCGCATCCTCACCCGCGGCGGCATCTTCATGTACCCGCGCGACGGCCGCGAGCCTGAGAAGCCCGGCAAGCTGCGCCTGATGTACGAGGCCAACCCGATGTCCTTCATCATCGAGCAGGCCGGCGGCGCCGCCACCAACGGCACCCAGCGCATCCTCGACATCCAGCCGACCTCGCTGCACCAGCGGGTGGCGGTGTTCCTCGGCTCCAAGCAGGAAGTCGAGCGGGTTACCGCCTACCATCAGGCGTGAGCCCACGGGAGGAGCGGCGATGAGTGCGCCCTGGCAAGCCTTGCTCGACTGGTGGTTCGGCCCGCAGGCGTCGGCGGCCGAGGTGGCGGCGAGCCGTTCCGGGTTGTGGTTCGGCAAGCGCGACAGCCAGGATGCCGAGGCCCGCGAGCGCTTCGGCGCCCTGGTCGAGCAGGCCCTGGCCGGCGAACTCGCCGACTGGGCCGAGCAGGCCGAAGGCTGGCTGGCGCTGGTCCTGCTGCTCGACCAGCTGCCGCGGATGATCCATCGCGACAGTCCCCGGGCCTTCGCCGGCGATGCCCGGGCCCGCGAGCTGGTGTTCGCCGGCCTGGACGGCGCGCACGAGGCGGCCCTGGCGCCGATCCAGCGGGTGTTCGTCTACCTGGTGCTGGAGCATGCCGAGGACCTGCTGCTGCAGGACGAGGCGCTGCGGCGCTTCACCCGTCTGCTGGATGCGGCGTCCGCCGCCGAGCGCAAGCAGTTCGCCGACTACCTGGGCTACGCCGAGCGCCACCAGCGCATCATCGCCCGCTTCGGTCGCTTCCCTCATCGCAACGCCATTCTCGACCGGCCCTCGAGCGAGGAGGAGCTGCGCTTCCTCGAGGAACCCGGCTCGCGCTTCTGACGTCCAACCGAGTCTATCCCGGGGCCGGCTGCCGGCCCGCTCACCTTTTTGCGGAGTACCTGCATGTCGTTTCGCCCCCTCGCCCTGATCGCCCTCTGCGTGTTGCTGGCCGCCTGCAACAAGGTCAACCAGGCCAACTATTCGAAGCTGCAGGCCGGCATGAGCAAGACCGAGGTCGAGCAGCTGCTCGGCGCGCCCAGCGAGTGCGCCGGCGCCCTGGGCATCACCAGCTGCACCTGGGGCGACGAGCAGAGCATGATCAGCGTGCAGTTCGCCGGCGACCAGGTGCTGATGTTCTCCGGCAAGGGGCTCAAGTAAGGAGGGCCGCATGCGTGGCGTGCCGGGTCTGCTGGTCCTGGCGCTGCTGGCCGGCTGCGCCGCCCCGGATTCCGGCGCGGGGGCCGGGGCGCCGCCGCAAGCCGTCGAGCGGGTCGACCTGCAGCGTTACCAGGGCACCTGGTACGAACTGGCACGGCTGCCGATGTTCTTCCAGCGCAACTGTGCCCAGTCCGAGGCGCACTATGGATTGCAGGACGACGGCAGCCTGAAGGTGGTCAACCGCTGCCGCACCCACGAGGGCGAGTGGCAACAGGTCGAGGGCCGCGCCGTCGCCCAGGTGGCGGGGCGGACCGACAGGCTCTGGGTGCAGTTCGACAACTGGTTCGGCCGCCTGCTGCCTGGCCTGGCCCGCGGCGAATACTGGGTGCTGTACCTGGATGCCGACTACCGGAGCGCCCTGGTCGGCCACCCCGATCGCGACTACCTGTGGCTGCTGGCGCGTACGCCGCAGGTCGCCCCGGCGGTGCGCGACAAGTTGCTGGAGGTTGCGCGCGAGCAGGGCTACGCCACCGAGCGACTGATCTGGCGCACCCCCGACAGTCGGCTCGCCCCCTAGTCGAGCAGCTCGCCCAGCACCCGGGCGAAGGCCCGTTTGGTTTCCGGCTCGGCGGCGTGGCGGCCATCGCGCACGACCCAGCGTCCGGCCACCATCACATCGCGGATCTGCCGGTCGCCGCCGGCGAACAGCCAGCGGTTGAGGATGGCGTCGTCCTGGGCGCTGGCGATATAGGGATCTTCGCCGTCCAGCACCAGCCAGTCCGCACGCTTGCCCACCGCCAGGGCGCCGACCGGCTGGCCCAGGGCCTGGGCGCCGCCGGCCAGGGCGGCGTCGAACAGGCTGCGGCCGACCATCGGCTGATCGGCGCGGTACAGGCGGTTGCGCTTCTGGTCGCGCAGACGCTGGCCGTACTCCAGCCAGCGCAGCTCCTCGACCAGGCTGACCGATACATGGCTGTCCGAGCCGATGCCCAGGCGCCCGCCCCGGGCCAGGTAGTCCACCGCCGGGAAGAGGCCGTCGCCGAGGTTGGCCTCGGTGCTAAGGCACAGGCCGGCCACCGCGCCGCTGGCGGCCATGGCGGCGACCTCGTCGGCCTCGGCGTGGGTCGCATGCACCAGGCACCAGCGTTCGTCCACCGCGACGTTGTCGTACAGCCATTGCAACGGCCGGCGGCCGCTCCAGGCCAGGCAGTCGTCGACCTCCTTGCGCTGTTCGGCGATATGGATATGGATGGGGCGCTCTCCGCTGTCGGCGGCGAGAACCGTCTGCAGCTGCTCGGGGGTGACCGCACGCAGCGAGTGGAAGCACAGGCCCAGGCGCTGCAGCGCCTTGCCCTGCAGCGCCGACTGCAGGCGTCGCTGCAGCTCCAGGTAGCTGTCGGTGCTGTGGATGAAACGGCGCTGGCCCGGACTCGCCGGCTGGCCGCCGAAGCCCGAGTGGCTGTACAGCACCGGCAGCAGGGTCAGGCCGATGCCGGCGTCCGTGGCCGCCTGGCTGACGCGCAGGGCCAGCTCGGCCGGGTCGGCATAGGCCTGGCCGTCCACCCCGTGATGCACATAGTGGAACTCGGCGACGCTGGTGTAGCCGGCCTTGAGCATCTCGATATACAGCTGGCGAGCGATGACCTCGACCTGTTCGGGGCTGAGCCGGCCGACCAGTCGATACATCAGCTCGCGCCAGGTCCAGAAGCTGTCGTTGGGGTCGCCGGCGACTTCCGCCAGGCCGGCCATGGCGCGTTGGAAGGCGTGCGAATGCAGGTTGGGCATGCCCGGCAGCAGGGGGCCGCGCAGGCGCTCGGCGCCGTCGGCGGACGCCCCGACCTCGATGCGTTCCAGTTCGCCCTGGGCGTCGACGTGCAGGCGCACGTTCTTCGCCCAACCTTCGGGCAGCAACGCGCATGAAGCGTGGTATGCAGGCATAATGCTCGACCTAGATGCTCGTATTTGATTGTATATACATATACAGGTGTTTAGGGCGGGCGTAAACTGCCGAACCCGGCCGACAAGGAGGCACCCCATGACGAAACCATTCTCGACGCCGTCTGTTCTGGCTGGCCAGCTCGGTGATGCCCCTGCGCCACTGTACGCCCAGGTCAAGCAGATGATCGTTCAGCAGATCCACAGCGGCGCCTGGCCCGCGCACCATCGGGTGCCCTCGGAGAGCGAGCTGGTGGAGGCGCTGGGCTTCAGCCGCATGACCATCAACCGCGCCCTGCGCGAGCTGACCAGCGAGGGCTTGCTGGTGCGCATGCAGGGGGTCGGCACCTTCGTTGCCGAGCCCAAGGGGCGCTCCGCGCTGTTCGCGGTGAACAACATCGCCGACGAGATCGCCGCCCGCGGCCACCGCCACCGCAGCAAGCTGATTCGGCTGGGGGAGGAGCTGGCCAACCCGGAGCGGGCCCTGGCCCTGGACCTGCGCGAGGGACAGAAGGTGTTCCATTCGCTGATCCTGCACTTCGAGAACGACGTGCCGGTGCAGCTCGAGGATCGCTACGTCAACGCGGCGGTGGCACCGGACTACCTGCAGCAGGACTTCGCCCGGCAGACGCCCTACGCCTACCTGTCGCGGGTCGCGCCGCTGACCGAGGGCGAGCACGTGGTCGAGGCGATTCTCGCCGAGCCGGAGGAATGCCGGCTGCTGCAGATCGAGCGGGGCGAACCCTGCCTGCTGATCCGCCGGCGCACCTGGTCGGGGCCCCGCGCCGTGACCTTCGCGCGGCTGCTGCACCCGGGCTCGCGCCATCGTCTGGAAGGACGCTTCGGCTCATGACCCATCTGCATCTGCACCGGGCCGCCGACTATCCGCGCATGCCCTGGAAGAACGGCGCGGGCAGCACCCTGGAGATCGCCCGGGACCGGGGCGAAGGCCTGGACGGTTTCGGCTGGCGCCTGTCGATCGCCGACATCGGCGAGTCGGGCGGCTTCTCCAGCTTCGCCGGCTACCAGCGGGTGATCACCGTGCTGGAAGGCGAGGGCATGCGCCTGCGGGTCGATGAGCGGCCCTCTCGGCCGCTGCTGCCGCTGGACCCCTTCGCCTTCGGCGGCGACAGTCGGGTGGAATGCCGGCTGCTGGGCGGCGCCATTCGCGATTTCAACCTGATCTATGCGCCCCGGCGCTACGCCGCCCGCCTGCAATGGCTGGGGCTGGAACGGCCGCAGCGGCTGTTCGCTTGCGCGCCTACCCTGTTGCTGTTCGCGGCGAGCGAGGCGCTGCGGGTGCGCGTGGCGGGGGAGGATGGCGCCACCCTGGGGCGCTACGACTGCCTGCAAATCGAACATGACCAGGACCTGTTGGAGCTGGAGCTGGAGGCGGACAGCCCCGGGGCGTGCTGCCTTATCGAGTTGAGCCCAGGGGCCTAGGCGTCTCGCATCGCTCGTCATCGGCGGCCCCGGCGTGGCGCCGCGCGCCGGGACGCGCTCGTCCGCCTGTCCCGAGCCGCCGGTTTCAGGGGGCTATGCTCGGACATGGAGACGGGGCGTGCGGCGACGGTGCGGCTGTCGGCGAGGAGAGGAGTCTGCTGGCGTGTCTACTTGATTATGGTTGTATAGACATGTTTATATTGGCGCCATGCCCAGCCGCAGCACTCCCGCATGAGTCAGGCTGACGGCGATCTTTTACCGGAGGATTTCTTGTGAGCACGTCCAATCGTTTCCGCGATGTCGAAATCCGCGCCCCGCGCGGCACCCAGTTGAACGCCAAGAGCTGGCTGACCGAGGCGCCGCTGCGCATGCTGATGAACAACCTCGACCCCGAGGTCGCGGAGAACCCCAAGGAGCTGGTGGTGTACGGCGGCATCGGCCGCGCCGCGCGCAATTGGGAGTGCTTCGACGCGATAGTCGAGTCGCTCAAGCAGCTGAGCGACGACGAGACCCTGCTGGTGCAGTCGGGCAAGCCGGTCGGCGTGTTCCGCACCCACAAGGACGCGCCGCGGGTGCTGATCGCCAACTCCAACCTGGTGCCGCACTGGGCCAACTGGGAGCACTTCAACGAACTGGACGCCAAGGGCCTGGCCATGTACGGCCAGATGACCGCCGGCTCCTGGATCTACATCGGCAGCCAGGGCATCGTCCAGGGCACCTACGAGACCTTCGTCGAGGCCGGTCGCCAGCACTACAACGGCGACCTCAAGGGCAAGTGGGTGCTCACCGCCGGCCTCGGCGGCATGGGCGGCGCCCAGCCCCTGGCCGCCACCCTGGCCGGCGCCTGCTCGCTGAACATCGAGTGCCAGCAGAGCCGCATCGATTTTCGCCTCAAGACCCGCTACGTCGACGAGCAGGCCAAGGACCTGGACGACGCCCTGGCCCGCATCGCCAAGTACTGCGCCGAGGGCAAGACCATCTCCATCGCCCTGCACGGCAACGCCGCCGAGATCCTCCCGGAACTGGTCAAGCGCGGCGTGCGCCCGGACCTGGTCACCGACCAGACCAGCGCCCACGACCCGCTCAACGGCTACCTGCCGATCGGCTGGACCTGGGAGCAGTACCGCGACCGCGCCCAGACCGAGCCGGCGGCGGTGGTCAAGGCGGCCAAGCAGTCCATGGCCGTGCACGTGCAGGCCATGCTCGACTTCCAGAAGCAGGGCGTGCCGACCTTCGACTACGGCAACAACATCCGCCAGATGGCCCTGGAGGAGGGCGTGGCCAACGCCTTCGACTTCCCCGGCTTCGTCCCGGCCTATATCCGCCCGCTGTTCTGCCGCGGCGTCGGCCCGTTCCGCTGGGCGGCGCTGTCCGGCGACCCGCAGGACATCTACAAGACCGACGCCAAGGTCAAGGAACTGATCCCCGACGACGCCCACCTGCACCGCTGGCTGGACATGGCCCGCGAGCGCATCAGTTTCCAGGGCCTGCCGGCGCGCATCTGCTGGGTCGGCCTGGGCCTGCGCGCCAAGCTCGGCCTGGCCTTCAACGAGATGGTCCGCTCAGGCGAGCTGTCGGCGCCGGTGGTGATCGGCCGCGACCACCTGGACTCCGGCTCGGTGGCCAGCCCCAACCGCGAGACCGAGGCCATGCAGGACGGCTCCGACGCCGTGTCCGACTGGCCGCTGCTCAACGCCCTGCTCAATACCGCCAGCGGCGCCACCTGGGTCTCGCTGCACCACGGCGGCGGCGTCGGCATGGGCTTCTCCCAGCACTCCGGGGTGGTCATCGTCTGCGACGGCACGGACGAGGCCGCCGCGCGTATCGCCCGCGTGCTGCACAACGATCCGGCCACCGGGGTGATGCGTCACGCCGATGCCGGCTACCAGATCGCCATCGACTGCGCCCACGAACAGGGCCTGAACCTGCCGATGATCACCTCGGGCAAAGGAGCCTGAACATGAGCACCCTGAATATCGTCCCCGGCCAGCTGACCCTGGCTCAACTGCGCCAGGTCCACCAGGGACCGGTGCACGTGACCCTGGACGCCAGCGCCGCCGCGGCCATCGAGGCCAGCGTCGCCTGCGTCGAGCAGGTCCTCGCCGAGAAGCGCACCGTCTACGGCATCAACACCGGCTTCGGCCTGCTGGCCTCGACCCGCATCGCCAGCGAGGACCTGGAGAACCTGCAGCGCTCGCTGGTGCTGAGCCACGCCGCCGGCGTCGGCCAACCCATCGACGACGCCTTGGTGCGCTTGATCATGGTGCTCAAGGTCAACAGCCTGGCCCGCGGCTGCTCCGGCATCCGCCGCCAGGTGATCGACGCGCTGATCGCCCTGATCAACGCCGAGGTCTATCCACACATCCCGCTCAAGGGCTCGGTCGGTGCCTCCGGCGACCTGGCGCCCTTGGCGCACATGTCGCTGGTGCTGCTCGGCGAGGGCAAGGCGCGCCACCGCGGTCAGTGGCTGACGGCCGTCGAGGCGCTGGCCGTGGCCGGCCTCGAACCCCTGACCTTGGCGGCCAAGGAGGGGCTGGCGCTGCTCAACGGCACCCAGGCCTCCACCGCCTATGCCCTGCGCGGCCTGTTCGCCGGCGAGGACCTGTTCGCCGGGGCACTGGTGTGCGGCAGCCTCAGCGTCGAGGCCATGCTCGGTTCGCGCTCGCCCTTCGATGCGCGCATCCATGCCGCCCGCGGCCAGCGCGGGCAGATCGATGCGGCCGCGGCCTACCGCGACCTGCTCACGCCGAGCAGCGATATCTCCCGTTCCCACGAGCAGTGCGACCGGGTCCAGGACCCTTACTCCCTGCGTTGCCAGCCCCAGGTCATGGGTGCCTGCCTGACCCAGTTGCGCCAGGCCGCCGAGGTGCTGGCGGTGGAGGCCAACGCGGTGTCGGACAACCCGCTGGTGTTCGCCGCGGAAGGCGACATCATCTCCGGCGGCAACTTCCACGCCGAGCCGGTGGCCATGGCCGGCGACAACCTGGCCCTGGCCATCGCCGAGATCGGCTCGCTGTCCGAGCGGCGCATCTCGCTGATGATGGACAAGCATATGTCGCAGCTGCCGCCCTTCCTGGTGGCCAACGGCGGGGTCAACTCGGGCTTTATGATCGCCCAGGTCACTGCGGCGGCCCTGGCCAGCGAGAACAAGGCCCTGGCCCATCCGCACAGCGTGGACAGCCTGCCGACCTCGGCCAACCAGGAGGACCACGTGTCCATGGCCCCGGCCGCCGGCAAGCGCCTGTGGGAGATGGCCGACAACGTACGCGGCATCCTCGCCGTGGAATGGCTGGGCGCCTGCCAGGGCCTGGACCTGCGCGAGGGCCTGAAGACTTCGCCCAAGCTGGAACAGGCGCGCCACACATTGCGCGAGCGGGTGGCGCACTACCAGCGCGACCGCTTCTTCGCCCCCGACATCGAGGCGGCCAGCGAGCTGCTGGCCGAGCGGGTACTGAACGCGCTGGTGCCGACGGCGCTGCTGCCGAGCCTGTGATCTGGGGCGGGGCCGGCCGCGCCGGTGGTGCGGCCGGTCGGCACGAGGAGGAGATGCATATGGTTAGGCAAAGTGGAGCGGTCCGATGAACACCGTCTGGCATAACTGCCATGCCGCCACCCTGGCGGATGGACGCTACGCGATCATCGAGGATGCGGCCGTGGTCACCCGCGGCCACCTCATCGAATGGATAGGCCCGCGCGCCGAGCTGCCGGTCGCCGACTCTGCCGAGCACATCGACCTCGGCGGCGCCTGGCTGACCCCGGGGCTGATCGATTGCCACACCCACCTGGTGTTCGGCGGCGATCGCAGCGGCGAGTTCGAGCAGCGCCTGCAGGGCGTCAGCTATGCCGAGATCGCCGCCGCCGGTGGCGGCATCGCCAGCACCGTGCGCGCCACCCGCGAGGCCGGCGAGGAGCAGCTGCTGGCGAGCGCCGCTCGGCGCCTGCGCAGCCTGCTGCGCGAGGGGGTGACCACGGTGGAGATCAAGTCCGGCTACGGCCTCGACCTGGCCAGCGAGCGCAAGATGCTGCGGGTGATCCGCCGTCTCGGCGAGCACCTGCCGGTCACCGTGCGCGCCACCTGCCTGGCGGCCCATGCCCTGCCGGCCGAGTACGCCGAACGCGCCGATGCCTATATCGACTTGGTCTGCCACGAGATCCTCCCGGTGCTGGCCGACGAGGGCCTGATCGACGCGGTCGATGCCTTCTGCGAGTACCTGGCCTTCTCCCCGGCGCAGGTCGAGCGGGTGTTCCAGCGCGCCCGCGAACTGGGCCTGCCGGTCAAACTGCATGCCGAGCAGCTCTCCTCGCTGCACGGCGCCAGCCTGGCGGCGCGCTACGGCGCGCTGTCGGCGGATCACCTGGAATTCATCGACGAGTCCGACGTGCAGGCCATGGCCGCCGCCGGCAGCGTGGCGGTGCTGTTGCCGGGGGCCTTCTACTTCCTGCGCGAGACCCAGTTGCCGCCCATCGAGACGCTGCGTCGGCACGGCGTGGCCATGGCGATCGCCAGCGACCTCAACCCCGGCACCTCGCCGGCGCTGTCGCTACGCCTGATGATGAACATGGCCTGCACCCTGTTCCGCCTGACCCCGGAGGAGGCCCTGGCCGGCGTCACCCTGCACGCCGCCCGCGCCCTGGGCCTGGCCGCCAGCCACGGCAGCCTGGAGGTCGGCAAGGTCGCCGACTTCGTCGCCTGGGACATCCGCCACCCCGCGGAACTGGCCTACTGGCTGGGCGGCGAACTGCCCACGCGGGTCGTCCGCCATGGCCGGGAGGTGCGGCATGGATGAGGTCTTGAGCTTCAGCCGCGGTCGCGTCCCGCTGCTGATCAGCATGCCCCACGCCGGCACCCGCCTGACCCCGGCGGTGGAAGCCGGGCTGGTGGACGCGGCCAGGAGCCTGCCGGACACCGACTGGCATATCCCGCGGCTGTACGATTTCGCCGCCGAGCTGGGGGCCGGCACCCTGGCGGCGCACTATTCGCGCTATGTCGTCGACCTCAACCGGCCGGCGGACGACGCGCCGCTGTACAGCAGCGCCACCACTGGCCTGTACCCCGAGATTCTGTTCGACGGCACGCCCCTGTTCGCGCCCGGACAGACGCCCACCGCCGCGGAGCGGGCGACCTATCTGGCGGCCATCTGGACGCCCTATCACCAGTGCCTGGCCGCCGAGCTGGCGCGGCTCAAGGCCGAGTTCGGCTATGCCCTGCTGTTCGACGCCCACTCGATCCGCTCGCGGGTGCCGCTGCTGTTCGAGGGGCGCCTGCCGGACCTCAACCTCGGCAGCAATGGCGGCGCCAGCTGCGCGGCCGACCTGGCCGAGCGCCTGCGCGCAGTCTGCGCCGGGGCCGAGGGCTACAGCCATGCTCTCGACGGCCGCTTCAAGGGCGGCCACATCACCCGCCACTACGGCCAGCCGCAGCAGCATATCCATGCCGTGCAGCTGGAGCTGGCGCAGTGCAACTACATGGACGAGCAGGCGCCCTTCGCCTACCGGGACGAGCGCGCCGAGCCGACCCGGGCGGTGCTGCGCCGGTTGCTGCAGGCCATGCTCGACTGGGGTCGCGAGCGCTACGGGCGTTGAGGGGCGCCCACCGGCCTCGCCCATTTGGGGGAGGGGCGACAATGGCTCGACTGGCTATTCTGTTGCGCTTGCCTGCGGGCAATACAACAAGACGGAGTAGCCATGACTTTCCCCCTCAAAGCCCTGACCGCTGCAGTACTCCTGGCCGCGATGCCGGCCGCCACCCATGCCAATCCCTACTCGCAACTGGTGATCTTCGGCGACTCGCTGAGCGACAGCGGCCAGTTCCCCGATACCGGCAGCCCCTTGCTGGGCGGTAATCCGACCGGCGGCCTGCGTTTCACCAACCGCACCGGCCCCAACTTCCTGGCGAACAACAGCGAATACTTCGACGCGGTCTCCACCCAGCGTCTGGCCGCCCACCTCGGCCTGCAGGCCTTGCCTTCCACGCCGATCCTGCCCCAGGTGCTGACCGGCAATGCCGATGGCAGCAACTATGCCGTCGGTGGTTATCGCACCGACCAGGTCCTCGCCTCGATCACCGCGGCCAACGGTTCGGTGGTCAATGCCGGCGGTGGCATCATCAGGACGCGCAACGGCTACCTGGTGGATGTGCCGCGGGTCGATCCCAACGCGCTGTTCTATGTCAACGGCGGCGGCAACGACGTGCTGCAAGGCGTGATCACCAACCCGGCCAGCGCCGCCGCAGCGGCCGCCAACCTGGTGGCCGGGGTCGCCGCCCTGCAGCGGGCCGGGGCGCGCACCCTCATCGTTTCCGACCTGCCGGACGTCGGCCTCAGCCCCGCCGGATTCGCCAGCGGCTTTCGCGCGGCCTGGTCCGGCGCTGCGGCGCTGTACAACGATGCGCTGGCCAGCCAGCTGTCGGCCCTGGGCGGCAATGTCATCCGCCTGAACTTCCGCGGCCTGCTGAGCGAGGTGCAGGGCGACCTGGCAACCTATGGCTTCGACCCGCTGGTCAGCCAGACCGATGTCTGCTTCAGCGGCAGTGGCTGCCTGGCCGATCCGACCTGGGGCCTGGGCGGCGCCTCGCCCAACCCGAACAAGTTGCTGTTCAACGACGGCGTACACCCCACCGCGGCGGTGCAGCAGATCAGCGCCGATTATGTCTATTCGATCCTCGCCGCGCCCTGGCAGGTCTCGTTGCTGCCGGAGATGGCCATGGCCAGCCTCACCGGCCACCAGCAGCAGCTGCGCAGCACCTGGCAGGCCGACCGCGGCGCCTGGCAGGCCGTCGGCCAGTGGCGCAGCTTCGTCGAGGCCAGCGGCCAGCGTCAGCGCTTCCAGCGCGGCGAGGCGGTGGCCGCGGGCGACAGCGAGGCCCATGGCCTGAACCTGGGCGGCAGCTACCGGTTGGATGACCACTGGCGCCTGGGCCTGGCCCTGGGCCTGCAGGAGCAGAGCCTGGAGGCCGGCGCTGCCGATTCCGAGTACGACCTGCGCAGCTACCTGCTCAGCGCCTTCGCCCAGTACCAGGGCGGGCGCCTGTGGGCCGATGCCAGCCTCAGCCTGGGCCATCTGGACTACCACGACCTCGATCGCCAGTTTGCCCTGGGCATCAGCGAGCGCAGCGAGAAGGGCGACAGCGATGGCCGGCTCTGGGCGCTGTCCGGGCGCCTGGGTTACGACCTGGCCAATGCCGACAGCGGCTGGCGGGTCAGCCCCTTCGTCAGCGCCGACTACGCCCGGGTGGAGGTGGATGGCTATCGCGAGCGCGGTCAGCGCGCCACGGCGCTGCACTTCGCCGATCAGCAGCGCGACAGCCGGCGCCTGGGCATCGGCCTGCAGGCCAGCTACCAGTTGAGTCCGGCGACCCAGGTGTTTGGCGAGATCGCCCGCGAGCGTGAGTTCGAGGACGATGCGCGCCAGCTGCGCCTGGGGCTGAGCTCGGTGGCCGGTAACGGCTTCGCGCTGCAAGGCCATACCGCCGCCAGCGGCCAGACCCTGGCGGGCCTGGGCATCAGCCACGCGCTGGCCGAGTCACTGCGGGTACGCGCGGCCTACCAGCTGCGCGGCACCGAGGATCGCCAGCACGGCGTCAACCTGTCCCTCGACTGGGACTGGTAAGGCGTCGCTCCCGCCACGCAGCCTGGCGCTGCGCGGCGGGATTCAGTCCCAGTCCAGGCGCGCCAGCTTCCACTGACCCTCGTCGAGCCACCACTCCAGTTTCACCCCATAGTGCCGCGCGCTGTCGGGGATCAGTCCCTCGGCGCCGGTCAGGGCGACCTGGGCCTCGGTGTAGCCTTTCTCGCCGTAGGTCGCGTCGAGGTAGCTGTTGCGGCTGAGGGCCAGCACCCGTACCTGCCGGTGGCGCAGGAACAGCAGGGTCATGGTGCGCCTGGCCCAGTCGGCGTCGAACTGCTGTTGGGCGGAAAACTGCGGGTGCAGCTGCTCCATCACCGCGCCGCTGTCCTTGGCCTCGAGGTTGTCCTGCAGCTGCTGCACGGCGGCCTCCAGGGCGGCCTGCGGGTCGTCGCGGCCGCCGCAGCCGGCGAGCAGGGTGAAAAGCATCAGGAAAGCCAGGGCAAATTGCCGTGCCGGCATGTCGAACTCCTTTTTCATGGTTATGATGCGGGGCAGAGCGGGACCCGGCAGCTCGACGGCCCCCGAGGGGACGTCTAGCGCTCTCGCCGAAGCCTGGAACGCACCGTACGTCTAAATTCAGGAGCATGTCATGCAGACTTTGTATCCGGAGATCAAACCCCACGCCCGCCATGAATTGGCGGTGGAAGAGCCGCACGTGCTCTACGTGGACGAGAGTGGCTCGCCGGACGGTCTGCCGGTGGTGTTCATCCACGGCGGTCCCGGTGCCGGCTGCGACGCCCTGAGCCGGCGCTTCTTCGACCCCAACCTGTACCGCATCGTCACCTTCGACCAGCGCGGCTGCGGGCGCTCCACGCCCCATGCCAGCCTGGAGAACAACACCACCTGGCACCTGGTCGCCGACCTCGAGCGCATCCGCGAGCACCTGGGCATCGACAAGTGGGTGCTGTTCGGCGGTTCCTGGGGCTCGACCCTGGCCCTGGCCTATGCCCAGACCCACCCAGAACGGGTGCATGGGCTGATCCTGCGCGGCATCTTCCTGTGCCGCCCCCAGGAGTTCCACTGGTTCTACCAGGAGGGCGCCAGCCGCCTGTTCCCCGACTACTGGCAGGACTACCTGGCGCCGATCCCGGTCGAGGAGCGCGGCAACCTGATGCAGGCCTTCTACAAGCGCCTGACCGGCACCGACCAGATCGCCCAGATGCACGCGGCCAAGGCCTGGTCCAGCTGGGAGGGACGCACCGCCACCCTGCGCCCCAACCCGCAGGTGGTCGAGCGCTTCAGCGAGGCACACCGCGCCCTGTCGATCGCCCGCATCGAGTGCCATTATTTCGTCAACAACGCCTTCCTCGAGGCCGATCAGCTGATTCGCGACATGACCAAGATCGCCCACCTGCCGGGGGTCATAGTGCATGGCCGCTACGACGTGATCTGCCCCCTGGACAACGCCTGGGAGCTGCACCAGGCCTGGCCCAACAGCGAGCTGCAGATCATCCGCGATGCCGGCCACTCGGCGGCCGAGGTCGGCATCACCGATGCCCTGGTGCGGGCAGCCAACCAGATGGCCCGGCGCCTGCTCAACCTGTCGCCGGACGAAGCATGAAGGCGCTGATCCAGCGGGTGCGCGGCGCCCGGGTGGAAGTCGCCGGCGAGGTGGTCGGGGCCATCGATCAGGGCCTGCTGGCACTGGTCGGCGTGGAACCCCGGGACACGCCGGAGTCGGTCGCCAAGCTGCTGCACAAGCTGCTCAACTACCGGGTGTTCGGCGATGCCGAAGGCAAGATGAACCTGTCCCTCGGCGATGTCGGCGGCGGCCTGCTGCTGGTGTCGCAGTTCACCCTGGCCGCCGACACCAAGAGCGGCCTGCGGCCGAGCTTCTCCAGCGCCGCCCCGCCGGCCCTGGGCGCCGCGCTGTTCGAGCTGCTGGTCGAGCAGGCCAGGGCGCGGCACGCCCAGGTCGCCACCGGACGCTTCGGCGCCGAGATGCAGGTGCACCTGGTCAACGATGGCCCGGTGACCTTCCTCCTCGAGGTCTGAGCGGGCGGCACTCTAGTGCCGGACCTGCTCCAGGCCGTTGTCCTGCAGCCACTCCAGCGCCAGCTCGCGCACCTGCTGGGCCTGGAAGGCGAGCCAGGCCTGACGCACCCGCGGCAGGGCTTCCAGCTGATAGTCGAAGGTCCGCAGCGGCTTGCGCCCGGCCAGGGCGTGGCTGAGCAGGCTGTGCGCCTGGGGATCGTGCAGGCCGTCCAGAAAGGCCTCGCGCAGGGCCAGGGCCTGGCCTTGGGGCAGGGGGGCGATAGCCAGGTAGCGGTCCGGCTGCACGTCGTACTTCTCGTCGGCCCCGGGCGGCGGATCGCCGGGGGCGACGCTCAGCACGCTGCCGTTGACCAGGTCCAGGTAGTGTTCGATCTCGGCCTGACTGAGCAGGGCCTGTTCGATGCGTGGCAGGTCTAGAGTCAAGGGGCGCATGGCGCTGGGCTCCGATGGCTGTCCTGCCCCGACAATAGCCCGGCGCACCGGGCTTGGCCATGCCGCCTGGCGGCGCCAGTGGCCGTCGGGCGCTTAGAACAGCCGAGCCAGCAGGGCGCTGACCGCGGTTTCCACGCGCAGGATGCGCTCGCCCAGCTGCACCGGCGCGAGGCCCGCGGCCTGCAGCTTTTCCACCTCGTAGGCAATCCAGCCGCCCTCCGGGCCTATGGCCAGGGTGACCGGTCCGTCGACGGCGCGCGGGCAGGCGGGGTAGGGACCGGGATGGCCGACCAGGCCGAGGCTGCCGGCGCTCAGCTGTGGCAGGCGGTCCTCGACGAAGGGCTTGAAGCGTTTCTCGATCAGCACCTCGGGCAGCACGGTGTCGCGGGCCTGTTCCAGGCCGAGCACCAGCTGCTCGCGGATGGCCGCCGGCTCGAGGAAGGGGGTCTGCCAGAAGCTCTTCTCGACCCGGTAGCTGTTGAGCAGGATCAGCCGCGGCACCCCCATGGCGCTGACCGTCTGCAGCACGCGCCGGAGCATCTTCGGCCGTGGCAGGGCCAGCAGCAGGGTCAGCGGCAGCTTGGCCGGCGGCGGCTGATCGAGTTCGACCTGCAGTTCGGCTTCGTCGGTGCTGAGAGCGAGCAACTGTCCGCGGCCCATCGGGCCATTCAGGCGGCCGACCCGCAGGCTGTCGCCGGCCTCGGCGCGGTGCACCTCGTGCAGGTGCTTGAGGCGCCGGCCACTGAGCACCACGCGATCGGCGGCGACGAAGTCGCCGTCTTCCAACAGCAGCAGGTTCACGGTTGCGGCGCGGGGGGCTGGTCTTCGGATTCCGCCTCGGGTTCCGCTTCGGCGTCGTGCTCGGCGCGGCGCCGGATCAGGCTGCCGAAGAACACGCCGGACTCGAACAGCAGCCACATCGGCACGGCCAGCAGGGTCTGGGAGAAGATATCCGGCGGGGTCAGCAGCATGCCCACGGCGAAGCAGCCGACGATGACGTAGGGGCGGCTCTTGCGCAGGGTGGCGACGTCGACCAGGCCGACCCAGATCAGCAGGAAGGTCGCCACCGGAATCTCGAAGGCCACGCCGAAGGCGAAGAACAGGGTCAGGACGAAATCCAGGTACTGGCCGATGTCGGTCATCATCGCCACCCCTTCCGGGGTGACGCTGGCGAAGAAGCCGAACATGATCGGGAACACCACGAAATAGGCGAAGGCCATGCCGCCGTAGAACAGCAGGATGCTGGAGATCAGCAACGGCACGGCGATGCGCTTCTCGTGCTTGTACAGCCCCGGGGCGATGAAACCCCAGATCTGGTGCAGGATGATCGGCATCGACAGGAACAGGGCGACCATCATGGTCAGCTTGAACGGGGTCAGGAAGGGCGAGGCGACCCCGGTGGCGATCATGGTCGCGCCTTCGGGCAGGTAGGCGCGCAGCGGCGCGGCGACCAGGGCGTAGATGTCCTGGGCGAAGTAGAACAGCCCGGCGAACAGCGCCAGCACCGCCACGACGCTGCGCAGCAGGCGCGTGCGCAGCTCGGTCAGGTGCGACACCAGGGGCATTTCCTGGTCGCCTTCGGTTGGTCGGCTCATGGTTGCGCGGGTTTGTCCTGGCTGGCGTCCGGCGTGGCGGGTTCGGCGGTCTTCTCGGGTTGGGCGGTCGTGGCGGGCGACAGCAGGTCCTGCTTCATCGCCTTCATCTCCCGCTCCAGTTCGAGGATCTTCTCGTTGTGCAGCTGCCGACGGATCTCGTCGGCGCCGATCTCACGCTCGACCTCGGCCTTGATCGCGCTGAAGCTGCGCTTGAGCCGGCCGATCCACAGGCCAGCCGTGCGCACGGCACCGGGCAGGCGCTCGGGGCCGAGCACCAGCAGGGCGACCAGGCCGACCAGCAGCAGTTCGGTAAAGCCGATGTCGAACATGGCGGTCGGCTCTTAGTCTTTCTTCGCCGGCTCTTCGACCTTGCGCGCCTGGGCATCGATGGTCTGGCCCTTGTGCTCGTCCACCGCCGGCTTGTCTTCCTCGGCGTTGCCCATCGACTTGCGGAAGCCCTTGATCGCGTCGCCCAGGTCGCCGCCCAGGTTCTTCAGGCGCTTGGTGCCGAACAGCATGACCACGATCAGCAGGATGATCAGGAGTTGCCAGATGCTAATGCCACCGAATCCCATGATGTGTACTCCGTCGTAAAGGGTTGATCAGTTTTGCGGGCGCGCGGCCTTTTCCGCGTGCCCGGACAGGCCGAAGCGCCGGTCCAGCTCGTCCAGCACGGCCTGGGGGTGCTGGCCGAGGGCGGCGAGCATGACCAGGCTGTGGAACCACAGGTCGGCGGTCTCGCCGATCAGCTCGCTGCAGTCGCCGCTGGCGGCGGCGTCCTTGGCGGCGAGTATGGTCTCCACCGACTCCTCGCCGACCTTCTCGAGGATCTTGTTCAGGCCCTTGTGGTACAGGCTGGCGACGTAGGAACTGTCGGCGGCGGCGCCCTTGCGCGCCTCCAGCACTTCGGCCAGGCGGCTCAGGGTGTCAATCATGGGCATGTCCTGCGCTGTAGATGGCGTGCGGGTCTTTGCGCACCGCATCGACGGTTTTCCAGACGCCGTCCTCGAGCACGCGGTAGAAGCAGCTCTCGCGGCCGGTGTGGCAGGCGATGCCGCCGAGCTGTTCGACCTTGAGGACGATCACGTCGGCGTCGCAGTCCAGGCGCAGCTCGTGCAGCTTCTGCACGTGGCCGGACTCTTCGCCCTTGCGCCATAGTTTGCCACGCGAGCGTGACCAGTAGATGGCGCGCTGCTCGGCGGCGGTCAGGGCCAGGGCCTCGCGGTTCATCCAGGCCATCATCAGCACGCGGCCGCTCTGGTGGTCCTGAGCGATCGCCGGCACCAGGCCGTCGCTGTTCCAGTTGATCTCGTCGAGCCAATCGTTCATCGCTACTTCCGCCCGTCGCGGGCCTGTTGGATAGAGGTCTAGTGTGCCAGCGCGGTGCGGGCCTGGCTATCGGCGCAGCACCAGGTAGAGACCGCCGGCCAGGGTGACCCAGCTGGGCCAGGCCGGCAGAGTCAGGGCCAGGCCCTGGGCCGCCGCGCCGGCGACCAGCAGGGCGCCGAGCAGACGGATCGGCCACTGCTGCTTGGCGGTGGGCTCGACCTTGGCCGTCGGTTGCTGCTGATTGAGGCGCTCCAGGGTGTCGCGGGCCATCTGCGACAGGTGCGGCACCTGCTCGACCTGCTGCTGCAGGTTGCGCAGCAGATGGCGCGGGCTGATGCGTTCGCGCATCCAGCGTTCGAGGAAGGGCTGGGCGGTGCTCCACAGGTCCAGGTCCGGGTACAACTGGCGGCCCAGGCCCTCGATGTTGAGCAGGGTCTTCTGCAGCAGCACCAGCTGCGGCTGCACCTCCATGTTGAAGCGTCGCGCGGTCTGGAACAGGCGCAGCAGCAACTGGCCGAAGGAGATGTCCTTGAGCGGGCGTTCGAAGATCGGCTCGCACACGGTGCGGATGGCCGCCTCGAAGTCGTTGACCCGGGTCTGCGCCGGCACCCAGCCGGAGTCGATGTGCAGCTGGGCCACGCGGCGGTAGTCGCGCTTGAAGAAGGCCAGCAGGTTGCGCGCCAGGTAGTCCTGGTCCTCGGCGGTGAGGCTGCCGATGATGCCGCAGTCGATGGCGATGTACTGCGGGTTCCACGGCTGGCGGGTGCTGACGAAGATGTTGCCGGGGTGCATGTCGGCGTGGAAGAAGCTGTCGCGGAACACCTGGGTGAAGAAGATCTCCACCCCGCGTTCGGCCAGCAGCTTCATGTCGGTGCGCTGGTCGGCCAGGCTGGCCAGGTCGGTTACCGGCACGCCGTAGATGCGCTCCATCACCAGCACCTTGGGCCGGCACAGGTCCCAGTACACCTGGGGCACGTAGAGCAGCGGCGAGCCCTCGAAGTTGCGCCGCAGCTGGCTGGCGTTGGCCGCCTCGCGCAGCAGGTCGAGTTCGTCGTAGATGGTCTTCTCGTAGTCGCTCACCACCTCCACCGGGCGCAGCCGGCGGGCGTCGGGGGAGGCCTTCTCGGCCAGCCGGGCGAGGATGAACAACCAGGCCAGGTCCTGGCGGATCACCGGCTTGAGGCCCGGGCGGATCACCTTGACCACCACTTCCTCGCCGCTCTTGAGCTGCGCGGCGTGCACCTGGGCGACCGAGGCCGAGGCCAGCGGCTTGGCGTCGAAACGGGCGAACACCTCGCCGACCTTGGCGCCGAGCTGGGCCTCGATCAGCGCCAGGGAGTGGGCCGGGTCGAAGGGCGGCACCTGGTCCTGCAACTTGGCCAGCTCGTTGGCCACGTCCGGCGGCAGCAGGTCGCGGCGGGTGGACAGCAGCTGGCCGAACTTGATGAAGATCGGCCCCAGCTCCTCCAGGGCCAGGCGCAGGCGCGCGCCGCGCGACAGCTGCAGCGTGCGGCGCGGCAGCCAGTGCCAGGGCAGGGCGTAGCGCAGGGCGCGCAGCCACAGCGGCAGCGGCAGGTCGAACAGCAGGTCATCGAGCCGGTAGCGGATGACCACGCGCTGGATGCGTAGCAGACGACGGGCGGCGAGCAGCTTCATGGCGTGGGCTTATGGCGTTGGACGAGGCGCTCGATGCGCGCGTCGAGGCGGTCGAGGGCGAGTTTGAGGCTATCCAGCTCGGCGAAGCGCGCATCGGCTTCGCGGCGGCCGACCAGGCTGCGCGACTCCTCGCTGAGGTAGTCGGCCAGGTTCAGGCGCAGGCTGTCGAGGCTCTGCGCGGTCCAGCCGGCGCGGCTGCGCAGGTGGCCGGCGAGCAACTGGGCGCCGACCGGGCCGAGCCAGCGGGTCAGCTCGTACTCCCAGTCCAGTTCGAGGTCCTGGAGGATGGCGGCGAGTTCCAGCAGGGCGGCGCTGTCGCCGTCCAGCTCGACCTCGGGGCCGTGCAGCACGGCGCTCTTGTCGGCGCTGCTGGCCAGGCGCAGCAGGCTGCTGGCCGGCGCGCGCAGGCGGCAGGCGATCTCCCCGGCCCAGTGTGGCGCCAGGCGCAGGCCCTGCTCGTCGGCGAGGATGAACAGCTGCAGCGCAGGCGTCCGGCAGTCGACCTCGATCACCCGGCCGCGCAGGCGCGCCAGGCGCGGCAGCGCCGTGCCGTCCATGGCCAGCACCCGGTTGAGGCCGCGCTCGACCCCGGCCAGCAGCCCGCTCAGCAGCATCAGGGCTTGATGCCGCGGTGCAGGGCGACGATGCCGCCGGTCATGTTGTGGTAGGTGACGCGCTCGAAGCCGGCCTCGGCCATCATCGCCTTGAGGCTGTCCTGATCCGGGTGCATGCGGATCGATTCGGCCAGGTAGCGGTAGCTCTCGGCGTCGTTGGTGATCAGCTTGCCCATCAGCGGCATGAAGCGGAACGAATAGGTGTCGTAGACCTTGGACAACAGCTCGCTGGACGGCTTGGAGAACTCCAGCACCAGCAGCCGACCGCCGGGCTTGAGCACGCGCAGCATGGAGCGCAGGGCATCCTCCTTGTGGGTGACGTTGCGCAGGCCGAAGGCGATGGTCACGCAGTCGAAGTGGTTGTCCGGGAACGGCAGCTTCTCGGCGTCGGCCTGGACGAACGTGACGTTGCCGGCCACGCCGCGGTCGAGCAGGCGGTCGCGGCCGACCTTGAGCATCGACTCGTTGATGTCGGCCAGCACCACCTCGCCCTGGGGACCGACCAGGCGGGCGAACTGCTTGGTCAGGTCGCCGGTGCCGCCGGCGATGTCCAGCACCCGGTTGCCCGGGCGCACGCCCGACAGCTCGATGGTGAAGCGCTTCCACAGGCGATGCAGGCCGCCGGAGAGCAGGTCGTTCATCAGGTCGTACTTGGCGGCCACCGAGTGGAAGACTTCGGCGACCTTCTGCGCCTTCTGGCTCTCCGGAACATCCTGGAAGCCGAAGTGCGTGGTGGGTTCGCTGTCGCTGCGCTTGCGCGTGTCGGTCATGTCGCCCGTTCCTAAGCAGAGAGGCTGAATCTAAAGTGGCGGCCATTCTAAACCCGCGGCCTACCTTTGTCTTGGCACGCGCGGCGCTATGGCGCGCGGGGCGCCGCCGCGGGCTGTTATAGTCGCGCGACCTAAGGTCGCAGTGAGGAGACAGGCCATGACCCGAATCGATGTGGAACGTTCCCATAACCTCGGTCGCGAGGCCGCGCGGGAGAAGGCCGAGCAGTTGGCCGAGCGCCTGGCCCGGGAGTTCGACGTGCGTTACCGCTGGAACGGCGACGCCCTGGAGTTCAAGCGCAGCGGTGCCGATGGGCGCATCGAGGTGGGCGAGGATCGGGTGCGCGTGGAGCTCAAGCTCGGCCTGCTGCTGTCGGCCATGGGCGGCAGCATCAAGCGGCAGATCGAGGAGGCGCTGGACAAGAACCTCAAGGCCTGAGGCGCGCTGCACGGATTGCGGCGGCTAGTATGCGGTTTCTAATTTTCCTCGATACCGTGCACCTAAGCCTGCATTTCGTGGGCGTTTCCTCAAATCATCGAGCCTGAGGTGCACCATGTCGAAAGTCGCGATCAAGAAAAAAACCGAAGTCGAAGCCAAAGCCGGCGTGCTGAGCGATGTCAAAGTCTACGCCCGCAAGGTCTGGCTGGCGGGCCTGGGGGCCTATGCCAAGGCCGGGCAGGAAGGCGCCGAGTATTTCAAGGAGCTGGTCAAGGCCGGCGAAGGCGTCGAGGAGCAGGGCAAGAAGCTGGTCGGCGAGCAGGTCGAGGCGGCCAACAGCCAGCTCGACGGCGTCAAGAACCGCGTCACCAGCGTCAAGGGCAAGGTCGATGTGCAACTGGACAAGATCGAGAAGGCCTTCGACAACCGCGTAGCCGGCGCCCTCAAGCGCATCGGCATCCCGACCAAGCAAGATATCGAAGAGCTCTCTGCTAAGCTGGATGAACTGGGCGCATTGCTCGAGCATGTCGCGCGTAGCAAATAAAGGAGAGCAGGATGGCTGTTAAGAAGAAAACCGAAAAACAGACCAGTTCCTGGATCGGCGAGGTCGAGAAGTACTCGCGCCAGATCTGGTTGGCCGGCCTCGGCGCTTACTCCAAAGTCAGCAAGGACGGCACCAAGCTGTTCGACACCCTGGTCAAGGATGGCGAGAAGGCCGAGAAGCAGGCCAAGAGCGAGGTCGACAAGCAGGTCGAGTCGGTGAAGTCCACCGTCGAGTCGAAGGTCGGGACCGCCAAGTCCAAGGTCGATGTGGTCAAGGACAAGGCCATGGGCAAGTGGGGCGAGTTGGAGGAGGCGTTCGACAAGCGTCTGCACAACGCCATCTCGCGCCTGGGCGTGCCCAGCCGCAACGAGGTGGCGGCGCTCAACGACAAGGTCGAGCGCCTGACCAAGCAGCTCGAAGCGCTCACCGGGGTCACCGCCCAGTCGGTCAAGCCGGCGCGCAGGGCGCCTGCGAAAGCGGCGGTTAAACCCGCCGCCAAGGCTGCGGCCAAACCGGCTGCCAAGCCGGCGAGCAAGACCGCGGCCAAGCCCGCGACGGCTAAACCCGCGGCCAAACCTGCCGCTAAGGCCGCCGCGAAGCCTGCGACCAAGGTAGAGGCGGCACCGCTCGCCGAAGCGGCCGCCAAGGTCGCCGCCAAGCCGGCCGTAGCGAAGAAACCGGCGGTGAAGAAAACCCCGCTGGCCAAGGTGGTGGCGCCGGCCTCTTCGGAACCGGCGGCGCCCGCCGCCGCAGCGGCTCCGACGGAAACTCCGGCGCCGAGCACGCCCGCCAGCCAGTCCTGAGGCTGACGCCTGCTTTCCCGACGCCCGGCCTCGCGCCGGGCGTCGGCGTTTTAGGGCCTCATACCTCCAGATAGCGCCGGGCCAGCTGCTCGGCGGCCAGGCGCGATTCGCGGGTCAGGTGGGGCGCCACCAGCATCATCACCTGGTACACCACCAGGCGGCTCTCGCCCTCTGCCCCGAGGATGCGCTGGTAGTCGAGGGAGAACAGCAGGGTCAGGGTGATCTGCTCGACTAGCTGGCCCAGGGCCTGGGTCTCGCTGACCAGCTGATTCTCCGCCTTCAGTCGCGCCAGCAGGGTGGCCAGGGTGCGCTTGAGCAGGTTGAGCCACTGGCGGATGCCGCGGGCCAGCTTGGGCAGGCGCCCGGCCAGGTTGGACAGGTCCTGGAACAGGAAGCGGTAGTGGGCCAGGCGCTCGACTATCAGGTGCAGGAACAGCCAATAGTCCTCGGCATCCAGGCGGGCGTCGGCCGGCGGGTCGAGCAGCGGCGCCAGCTCGGCCTGGAAGCGTTCGAACAGGCCGAGGATCAACGGCTCCTTGCCATGGAAGTGGTAATACAGATTGCCCGGGCTGATGCCCAGTTCGTTGGCGATCTCCAGGGTGGAGACGTTGGGCTCGCCCTGCTGGTTGAACAGAGTCAGGGCGCATTCGAGGATGCGGTCGCGGGTCTTCATCGAGTCTTCTTGGTGGGGGCGCGTGAAGGGGCGGGACGCCGGGCCGGGGCAGCGGCCGGCCGCAGTCCGTTCGACTCAGCGCACATGCACATAGGTGCCCGGTGCCGCTTCCATGGCCGGATAGCGCGGGCTGCCCAGGGCCGAGAGGGGCTGGCGCCGTTCGCCGGAGCGCTCCTGGATCCAGGCCAGCCACTGCGACCACCAGCTGCCCTCGTGCTTCTGCGCGTCGTGGTACCAGGCGCGCGGGTCGCCGCTGAGCTTGGGGCTCTCCAGGAAGCTGGCCTTGGGATTGCCCGGCGGGTTGAGGATGCTCTGGATATGCCCGCTGTTGGACAGGATGAAGCGCCGGTTGCCGCCGAGCAGCAGGGCCGAGCGGTAGACCGAGTCCCAGGGGGTGATGTGGTCGTTGATGCCGGCCACGCTGAAGCTGTCGAGGCTGACCTTCTGCAGGTCGATCGGCGTGCCGCAGACCTCCAGGCCGCCCGGGTGGGTCAGCGGGTTGTACTTGAAGAAGTCCAGCAGGTCGCCGTGCAGGGCGGCGGGCAGGCGGGTGCAGTCGTTGTTCCAGTAGAGGATGTCGAAGGCCGGTGGTTGCTTGCCGAGCAGGTAGTTGTTGACCCAGTAGTTCCAGATCAGGTCGTTGGGGCGCATCCAGGCGAACACCCGGGCCATGTCGCGGCCATCGAGCACGCCGCGCTGGTAGGAGCGGCGCTTGGCGGTCTCGAGCGTCTGCTCGTCGGCGAAGAGCATGGCCGGACTGTCGATCTGGCTGTCGAGCAGGCTGACCATGTAGGTGGCGCTGGCCACCTTGCGCAGTTGCCGCTTGGCCTGCAGGTGACCCTGCAGGGCGGCGATGGTCAGGCCGCCGGCACAGGCGCCGAGCAGGTTGACATCCTTGCTGCCGGTGATCGCCCGGCAGGCGTCCATGGCCTCTTCCAGGGCCTGCACATAGCTCGACAGGCCCCACTCGCGGTGCCGGGCATCGGGGTTGCGCCAGCTGAGGATGAAGCATTGCAGGCCGTTCTTCAGGGCGTACTGGACGAAGCTCTTGTCGTTGGACAGGTCGAATATGTAGTACTTGTTGATCTGCGGCGGCACGATCAGCAGCGGGCGCTGGTACTGCTTCTCGCTCATCGGCAGGTACTGGATCAGTTCCAGCAGCTCGTTGCGAAACACCACGGCGCCCGGGGTGGCGGCCAGGTTGCGGCCGACCTCGAAGGCCTGCTTGCTCACCTGACTGGGCAGGCCGTCGTTGTGCAGCAGGTCGTCGAGCAGCTGGCCCAGGCCCTTGAACAGGCTGGCGCCGCCGCTGTTGAGCAGCTCCTTGACGGCCAGGGGGTTGAGCGGGGAGTTGGAGGGCGCCAGGGCATCGCCGAGCAGGGTGGTGACGAAGCGGGCGCGGGCGCGGTCGTCGGCCGGCAGGCTGCTTTCGTCGATCCAGCTGCCCAGCTGCTTCTGCCAGGACAGGTAGGCCTGCAGGCCGCGCCGGTAGAAGGGGTTGAGCTGCCAGGTGGGATCGGCGAAGCGCGTATCCTGCGGGTTGACCTTGTGCAGGGTGTCGCCGAGCAGCACCCGCCCCAGCTGGCCGCCCAGGGCCAGGGCATGGCGGGCGCTGTGCACCGGCTGCTTGATGCCCTGCAGGGCCAGGGTGCGCAGGGTGGACAGCAGGTCGCGGCCACGCAGGCCGACCACGGCGTTCTGCGCATTCATGAAGGTGGCGGGTAGGGGCAGGGCGCCGGTACTGGGCTTATCTCGCATGGGCAACACTCCGTCGTCAATCCGTTGAGATTCGAGGTCTGCAGGTAGCAGCAAGGCTTGTACCAAGGCGCAGGCGCGATCGCGGTGCTGCGCGCTGCGCCCATGTTCTTAGCCCCTGCCCGGCCCTGGGTCAAGTCTGCGGGCGGAGCATTAAGGTGGTGCAGAGGGGCACGTCAGCCTCAGTGGCCGCGGGTGACGCTCGGCTGCGGGTGCATCACCGCGCGTTGGCGCTCCTCGGCGAGGAATTTCATGATGATCGGCGCCACCGCTTCGGCGCGGGTCACCAGGAACAGGTGGCCGTCGTCGATCACGTGCAGGTCGGCATTGGGAATACGCCAGGCCAGCAGGCGCATGTTGATCAGCGGAATCAGCGGGTCGTCGTCGCCGGCCAGCACCAGGGTGGGCTGACGGATCTTGTGCAGCCAGTGGATGCTGGTCCAGCCGAGGCCGGCGAACAGCTGCCAGTAGTAACCCATCTTGCCGCCCGAGCGCACCTTGCTGGCATGGGCCAGGGCGAGTTTGGGGTCGCGGCGGAAGGCCCCGCCGTAGATGTCCGGGGCGATCTGCACGCCGTAGGAGGGCTGGATATAGCGCCGCGGGCTGGCCATGCGCCACAGCACCCTGGGCTTGCCCGGGACCATCACCGCGCCGGCCGAGGTGGCGGCCAGCACCAGCTTCTTGCAGCGCTCCGGGTAGTCGTGGGCGAATTGCTGGGCCAGGGCGCCGCCCCAGGACACGCCGATGGCGTTGACCTGACCGTAGTCCAGGTAGTCGAGCATGCGCGCCGCCAGCTTGGCCAGGCCGGGGAAACGATAGGGCGTGCTGGGCGTCGAGGAGCCGCCGACGCCGGGCACGTCGAAGGCGATCACCTCCAGGTCCGGGTCCAGCGCCCGGACGAAGGGCATGACCAGCTCGAGGTTGGCGCCGATGCCGTTGAAGATCAGCAGCGGCGCCATCTGGCCGTTGCCGGGGCGGACCGCGGTGCGGATGCTCTGGCCATCGAGCTCGATGGTGCGAAAGACGAAGGGTAACGACATGCGCAGGAGCCCTATTGGTTAAACCGCTGGGGCGGGCCATCCGGGCCCCTCCAGATCCACCAGGGCGACGCCTGGTTCGTTGCCCGCGCCGCGATGGCCGGGTGGTCGAGCGGCACCTCCTGGTGCCGCGGGCAGTGCTGCGCAGAGCGCAGTCGATCAGCGTTCGTGGACATAGGTGCCGGGTGCGGCCTCGGCCGGCGGGTGAGCCCTGTTGCCCAGCTTGCTCGGTGCCTTCTTGGTCTCGCCCGAACGCTCGGCCAGCCATTTCTGCCAATGCAGCCACCAGGAGTCGGTGTGCTTGGTCGAGCCGTCCTGCCAGTCCTTCGGGTCCAGTGGCATCTCGCTGTTGGTCATGTAGCGCGCCTTGGGGTTGCCCGGCGGGTTGAGGATGCTCTGGATGTGGCCGCTGTTGGACAGCACGAACTCGCACTTGCCGCCGAACAGGTGCGCCGATTTGTAGCACGACTCCCAGGGGGTGATGTGGTCGGTGGTGCCGGCCACGCAGTAGAAGTCGCAGGTCACCTGCTTGAGGTCGATCGGCGTGCCGCAGACTTCCAGTGCCCCGCTGCGGGTCAGCGGATTGGTCTTGAACATCTCGATGAACTCGCCGTGCAGGGCGGCGGGCAGGCGGGTGGTGTCGTTGTTCCAGTAGAGGATGTCGAACACCGGCGGCTCGTTGCCGAGCAGGTAGTTGTTGACCCAGTAGTTCCAGATCAGGTCGTTGGGGCGCATCCAGGCGAATACCTTGGCCATGTCGCTGCCTTCCAGCACGCCGGCCTGGTAGGAACGGCGCTTGGCCGCCTCCAGGGTCGTCTCGTCGGCGAACAGCGCGACCTGGGTGTCCAGCTGGGTGTCGAGCACGCTGACCAGCAGGGTCAGGGCATGCACCTTGGGGTCGCCGAGGGCGGCGTAGTGGCCGAGCAGCGAGGCAGTGGTGAGGCCGCCGGAGCAGGCGCCGAGCATGTTGATGTCCGGGCTGCCGGTGATCGCGCCGACCACCTCGATGGCCTCCTTCAGCGCCTCGATGTAGCTGGACAGGCCCCATTCGCGCTGGGCCTTGGTCGGGTTGCGCCAGCTGATCACGAAGGTCTGCACGCCGTTGCGTAGCAGGAAGCGCGCCAGGCTCTTCTCCGGCGACAGGTCGAACACGTAGAACTTGTTGATCTGCGGCGGCACCACCAGCAGCGGGCGTTCATGCACCTGCTCGGTGATCGGCCGGTACTGGATCAGTTCCAGCACCTCGTTGCGAAAGACCACCGAGCCTTCGGTGGTGGCCAGGTTCTGGCCGACCTCGAAGGCATCCATGTTGACCTGGCTGGGCATGCCGCCGTTGTTGATCAGGTCCTTGGCCAGGTGGCTGAGGCCGTCCAGCAGGCTCTTGCCGCCAGTCTCGAAGAAGCGCTTGACCGCGGCCGGGTTGGCCATGCTGTTGCTCGGCGCCATGGCCTCGGTCATCAGGTTGATGACGAAGTGACTGCGGCTGACGTCCTGCTCCGACAGGTCGCTGAACTCGACCCAGTCGTGCAGCTCCTTGCGCCAGGCCAGGTAGGTCTGCAGGTAGCGCCGGTACAGCGGGTTCTGGCTCCAGGCCGGGTCGGCGAAGCGGCGGTCGCCGGTTTCGGGGGTCAGTTCGGACTGACCGAGCAGGACATTCTTCAGCTCCACGCCGAAGTGGGCCACGTGCTTGGCGCTGTGCAGGGGCTGCTTGATGGCCTGGGTGAGCACGGTGCGGGCCGAGCTCAGCAGGTCCTTGCCGCGAATGCCGATGACCGGATTGAGGCCGAGGGTATTCTCGGAGGCTTGGTTCTTCAGGTCATCACTGGGTTTATCTGTCATCAACGACGCTCCATTGTCCTGAGGCGAATACCGGCGAACTGCTGTGCACGGAGACACGGGGCCGAAGGGCCGGGCATCGCTCGGGTTACCGAAGGCGGATTATTCCGCGACTTTCTTGCAGTTGTCCGTTGGACAAATGCAGGGAACCTGCCAGGTCCCTGGTTACCCGAGTTTGTCAGTTTGCGCAAGCTGGCGGCGATACGGGCCGAATGCGCAGGAAGTATGCCGGGAAGGATTAGAAAATGCGCTCTAACCGGGCGGGCAGGACGGGGCGCCGCCGGGGTGGCCGACGGGCTGGAGACGGGGGGATGGATGGCGGCGGTATGGGCGCGGGGCCGGGCCGCACCCGATTAGAGCATCAGCTTGACCACGGACTCGTTCGGGTCGCGGGACTGGCCGGCCGCGGCGAGTGCGGCCAGGTACTCGGCCCAGAGTTCGTCCTGGCGGGTGGCCAGCTCGTACAGGTAGGCCCAGGTGAACAGGCCGCTGTCATGGCCGTCGTCGAAGCACAGCTTCAGGGCGTAGTTGCCCGCCGGCTCGATGCTGCTCAGGCCGACATGCAGCTTGCCGGTCTGCAGTATGGGTTTGCCGTGGCCCTGGACCTCGGCCGAGGGCGAGTGCACGCGGAGGAACTCGGCGGGCAGGCTGTAGCGCTGCTCGCCGTACGTCAGGGTCAGGGTCTTGGAGGCTTTGTGCAGCTCTATGGCGCTGGGAATCGGGCTCATGGTCTTCGCCTGGGGCGCCGCCCGGAGTGCTCCGGGCGGCTTGGGTGGCTGATCTAGAGAATATAACGCGACAGGTCTTCGTCCTCGGCCAGTTCGCCGAGGTGGCCGTTGACGTAGGCCGCGTCGATGCGAATCGGCGCGTCCTCGTGCTTGGACGCCAGGTCGCCGGCGCTGAACGACAGCTCCTCGAGCAGGCGCTCGAGCAGGGTGTGCAGGCGCCGCGCGCCGATGTTCTCGGTCTTCTCGTTGACCTGCCAGGCGATCTCGGCGAGGCGCTTGATGCCGTCGGCGGCGAACTCGATGTTCAGGCCCTCGGTGTCGAGCAGCGCGGCGTACTGCTCGGTCAGCGAGGCGTGGGGCTCGGTGAGGATGCGTTCGAAGTCTTCCGGGCTGAGGGCCTTGAGCTCGACGCGGATCGGCAGGCGGCCCTGCAGTTCGGGCACCAGGTCGCTGGGCTTGCTCAGGTGGAAGGCGCCGGAGGCGATGAACAGGATGTGGTCGGTCTTGACCATGCCCAGCTTGGTGTTGACCGTGCAGCCCTCGATCAGCGGCAGCAGGTCGCGCTGCACGCCCTCGCGGGAGACGTCGGCGCCGCCGGTGTTGCCGCGCTTGGCGACCTTGTCGATCTCGTCGATGAAGACGATGCCGTTCTGCTCCACCGCCTCCAGGGCGCGGGCCTTGAGTTCCTCTTCGTTGACCAGGCGCGCGGCTTCCTCGTCGCGCACCAGCTTGAGGGCCTCCTTGACCTTGAGTTTGCGACTCTTCTTCTTGCCCTTGCCCAGGCCCGCGAACAGGTTCTGCAGCTGGCTGGTCATCTCCTCCATGCCCGGCGGGGTCATGATCTCGATGCCGGCGGCGGCCTCGGCCACCTCGATCTCGATGTCCTTGTCGTCCAGCAGGCCCTCGCGCAGGCGCTTGCGGAACAGCTGGCGGGTGTTGGAGTCGCCGCTGGGCACCGGGTCCTCGTTGAAGCCGGTGCGCGCCGGTGGCAGCAGGGCATCGAGGATGCGCTCCTCGGCGGCATCCTCGGCGCGGTGGCGGACCTTGGTCATCTCCTGCTCGCGCAGCATCTTCACCGCCGCGTCGGCCAGGTCGCGGATGATCGACTCGACATCGCGGCCGACGTAGCCGACCTCGGTGAACTTGGTCGCCTCGACCTTGATGAAGGGCGCGTTGGCCAGGCGCGCCAGGCGCCGGGCGATCTCGGTCTTGCCGACGCCGGTAGGGCCGATCATCAGGATGTTCTTGGGCGTCACTTCGGCGCGCAGCTCGGCCGGCAGCTGCATGCGCCGCCAGCGGTTGCGCAGGGCGATGGCCACGGCGCGTTTGGCATCGTCCTGGCCGACGATGTGGCGGCTGAGCTCGTGGACGATCTCGCGAGGGGTCATGGACATGATTCGGCTCCTGAACGGACGGCGGCTCAGACGGCCGAGTCCAGTTCCTCGATGGTCAGATTCTGGTTGGTGAACACGCAGATGGACCCGGCGATGTTCAGCGCGGTCTCGGCGACCTCGCGGGCGCTCATCTCCTCGGTGTGCTGCAGCAGGGCCAGGGCGGCGGCCTGGGCGTAGCCGCCGCCGGAGCCCATGGCGATCAGGCCGTGCTCGGGTTCGACCACGTCGCCGTTGCCGGTGATGATCAACGAGGCGTCCTTGTTGGCGACCGCCAGCATGGCTTCCAGGCGGCTCAGGGAGCGGTCGGTGCGCCAGTCCTTGGCCAGTTCGACGGCGGCGCGGACCAGGTGGCCCTGGTGCTTCTCCAGCTTGCCCTCGAAGCGTTCGAACAGGGTGAAGGCATCCGCGGTGGCGCCGGCGAAGCCGGCCAGCACCTGGCCGTGGTAGAGGCGCCGAACCTTCTTGGCGTTGCCTTTCATCACGGTGTTGCCGAGGGACACCTGGCCGTCGCCGCCCATGACGACTTTGCCGTGGCGGCGCACTGAAACGATGGTGGTCAAGGGGAGAGTCTCCACGCAGCGGGGCGAAAATGCCCAATGCAGACTCAGATGGGGGGGCGTGCGGCGCTTTTCAACCGACGCCGGACGATTCTCGGCCGAACGGCGCTCGCCCATCTGTAACAGTGGATTGCCGCGCGCCGCCGGTGCGGCGCACGGCTCAGCGGCTCTGCCGCTGCTGCAGGAGCAGGTTGCTGAAGCCGTTGGCCGCCAGGGTCTTCTGCGACTGGGTCAGTTGCTGGCGATCGGCGAAGGGGCCGATCAGCACCCGGTGCCAGACCTCCTCGCGCACCGTCCCGGACTCCACGCGCACGTCCTGGCCGAGGAGGATGATCTGCGCGCGCAGGCTTTCCGCGTCGTCCTTGCGGCGGAACGAGCCGGCCTGGAGGAAGAGCTGGGTGGTGACCGGCGCCTTGGCCACCACCGGCGGCGGGGGCGGCACCTCGCCCTTGAGCGCCGCCTCGGCGCGGGCCGCGTCGATCTTCGCCGCTTCCTCGGCGCTCACCGGCTTCTGCTCGACCGTCGCCGGCGGCTGTTCCAGGGCCTGGGGCGGCACTATGACCTCGGACTCCGGCAGCAGGGTGTAGAAGTCGTATTTGGGCTTGGCCGGCTCGGGCTTGCTCGGCTTGGCGGCCGGCTTGGCGTTGCGCGCCTGTTCGGCCTTGTCGCGCTTGATCTCGTCGCGGCCGGGCTCGAGGCTGAACAGGAAGGTCATGAAGCCGCCGATGGCCAGGCCACAGGCCAGCCAGATCCAGGCCGGCACCGGCTTCTTCGCCGGGGCCTTGTAGCGGCTGGCGCCGCGCTTGGCGGCCGGCTTCTTGCGCGCGGCCACCTTACATGCGCTCCAGGGTTTCCAGGCCGAGCAGCTGCAGGCCCTGCTGCAGGGTGCGGCCGGTCAGCGCCGCCAGGCGCAGGCGGCTCTGCTGGGTGGCCTGGTCCGCGGCGGCGAGGATCGGGCAGTTCTCGTAGAAGCTGGAGAACAGTCCGGCCAGGTCGTACAGGTAGGTGCACAGCAGGTGCGGCGTGCCCTTGTCGGCGACGCTGTTGAGCACCTCGCCGAACTGCGCCAGCTTGGCGGCCAGGGCCTGCTCCTGCTCGGCGCCCAGGCTGATCTGGCCGTCGATCTCGGTCACCGCCTTGCCCAGCTTGCGGAATACGCTGGCCACGCGGGTGTAGGCGTAGAGCAGGTAGGGCGCGGTGTTGCCCTCGAAGCTGAGCATTTGCTCGAAGTTGAAGCTGTAGTCGCTGGTGCGGTGCTTGGACAGGTCGGCGTACTTCACCGCGCCGATGCCTACCGCCCGGGCGATCTGCCGCAGTTCGCTCTCGTCCAGCTCCGGGTTCTTGGCCTTGACCAGGGCGTAGGCGCGCTGCTCGGCCTCGTCGAGCAGGTCGATCAGCTTCACCGTGCCGCCGTCGCGGGTCTTGAACGGGCGGCCGTCGGCGCCGTTCATGGTGCCGAAGCCCATGTGCTCCAGCTGCATGGCCGCGTGCACGAAGCCGGCGCGGCGCGCCACCTCGAAGGCCATCTGGAAGTGCAGGGCCTGGCGCTGGTCGACGAAATACAGGGCGCGGTCGGCCTTCAGCACCTGGCTGCGGAAGCGCATGGCGGCCAGGTCGGTGGTCGAGTAGAGGTAGCCGCCGCCGGCCTTCTGCACGATCACCGGCAGCGGGTTGCCCTCGGCGTTCTTGAATTCCTCGAGAAACACGCACTGGGCGCCGTTGTCCTCGGTCAGCAGGCCCTGGTCGCGCAGCGCCGCGACTATGCCCGGCAGCTCGGCGTTGTAGGCGCTCTCGCCCTTGACGTCGGCCGGGCTGAGCTTGACGCCGAGGCGGTCGTAGACCTTCTGGCAGTGCGACAGGGAGATGTCGTTGAAGCGCTGCCACAGGTCCAGGCAGCGGGCGTCGCCGGCCTGCAGCTGCACCACCAGCTGGCGGGCGCGGTCGGCGAACTCGGGCGACTCGTCGAAGCGCTTCTTGGCCGCGCGGTAGAACACCTCCAGGTCGGCCAGCTCGCTCTCGGCGGCGCTGGGCTGTTCCTCCAGGTAGGCCAGCAGCATGCCGAACTGGGTGCCCCAGTCGCCGACATGGTTCTGCCGGATCACCTCGTCGCCGAGGAACTCCAGCACCCGTGCCACGCCGTCGCCGATGATGGTCGAGCGCAGGTGGCCGACGTGCATCTCCTTGGCCAGGTTGGGCGAGGACAGGTCGATCACCACGCGCTGCGGGCTGCCGGCCTTACGCACGCCGAGGCAGTCGTCGGCCAGCGCCGCATCCAGGCGCTGGGCCAGGGCGTCGCTGTTCTGGAAGAAGTTGAGGAAGCCCGGGCCGGCGATCTCCACCTTGCTGATCTGCGGGTCGCTCGGCAGCGCGGCGATCAGCTTCTCGGCCAGCTCGCGGGGCTTCATGGCGGCCGGCTTGGCCAGCATCAGGGCGATGTTGCTGGCGAAGTCGCCGTGGCTCTTGTCCTTGGTGTTCTCCACCTGGATCGTCGGGCTCAGGCCCTCGGGCAGCACGCCTTCGGTGGTCAGGCGGGTCAGGGCTTGCTGGATCAGGTGGCGAATGCTGTCTTTCATGGTCTGCTCGTCCGGCCGCGTGGCGCGGCGGCGCCCGGGGGGCGCTGGTTGAAAACTGCACATTATCCGTGGCCCATCCGGGCTTGCCAACCGCTGTCGTCGGCGATCAGAACAGATCGATCGGGTCGACATCCAGCGACCAGCGCACCGTGCGGCCGCCGGGCATCCGCTCCAGGGTCGCCAGCCAGGCGTGCAGCAGGCGGTGCAGCGGCGCACGGGCGCTGCTCTGCAGCAACAGCTGGGCGCGGTAGCGGCCGGCGCGGCGTTCCATCGGCGCCGGTACCGGGCCGAGCAGTTCGATGCCCTCGAGTTGCAGCTCGTTCAGCAGCAATTCGGCCTCGCTGCAGGCCTCGTCGAGAAAACCCTCGGCCTGGCCCGGCTTGTGCGCCTCGGCGCGCAGCAGGGCCAGGTGGCAGAAGGGCGGCAGGCCGGCGCCGCGGCGCTCGCCCAGGGCCTGCTCGGAGAAGGCGAAGTAGCCCTGCTCGGTCAGCTGTACCAGCAGGGGGTGGTCGGCCAGGTGGCTCTGGATGATCACCCGGCCGGGCTCCTCGGCGCGGCCGGCGCGGCCGGCGACCTGGACGATCAGCTGGGCCATGCGCTCGCTGGCGCGGAAGTCTGCGGAGAACAGGCCGCCGTCGGCATCGAGGATGGCCACCAGGGTGACCCGGGGGAAGTGATGGCCCTTGGCGAGCATCTGGGTGCCGACCAGGATGCACGGCTCGCCGCGCTGGACGCGCTCGAACAGGCTGTGCATCGCCTCCTTGCGCGCCGTGCTGTCGCGGTCCACGCGCAGCACCGGGGTCTGGGGGAACAGGGTCGCCAGGCGCTCCTCGGCGCGTTCGGTGCCGGCCCCGACCGGGCGCAGGTCGAGCCTCTGGCACTTGGGGCAGTGGCTGGGCCGGCGCTGCGTGTGACCGCAGTGGTGGCAGCGCAGCTCGTTCGAGCGCTGGTGCACGGTCATGCGGGCGTCGCAGCGCGGGCATTCCGACAGCCAGCCGCAGTCGTGGCACAGCAGGGTCGGGGCGAAGCCCCGGCGGTTGAGGAACACCAGCACCTGCTGGCCGGCCTCCAGGGTCTGGCGGATGGCCTGCTGCAGCGGTCCGGAAATGCCGGAGTCGAGCGGCAGGCTCTTCACGTCCAGGCGCAGGAAGCGTGGCGGCTGGGCGCCGCCGGCGCGTCGCTCCAGATGCAGCAGGCGGTAGCGGCCGCTGTGGGCATTGTGCAGGCTTTCCAGCGAGGGCGTGGCCGAGCCGAGCAGGATCGGCACGTCGTCCTGCTGGGCGCGCACCAGGGCCAGGTCGCGGGCGTGGTAGCGCAGGCCTTCCTGCTGTTTATAGGAGGCGTCGTGCTCCTCGTCGATGATGATCAGCCCGGGGCGCCGCATCGGGGTGAACAGCGCCGAGCGGGTGCCGATGATGATGTCGGCCTCGCCGTCGCGCGCCGCCAGCCAGGCGTCCAGGCGCTCGCGGTCGTTCACCGCCGAGTGCAGCAGGGCGATGCGCGCGTTGAAGCGCCGTTCGAAGCGCGCCAGGGTCTGCGGCCCCAGGTTGATTTCGGGGATCAGCACCAGGGCCTGCCTGCCGGCCTCCAGGGTGGCGCGGATCAGTTGCAGGTAGACCTCGGTCTTGCCGCTGCCGGTCACCCCCGCCAGGAGGAAGGCGCCGAAGCGGCCGAAACCCTCGCGCACCGCGCGCTCTGCGATCTGCTGCTCGGCGTTCAGCGCCAGCTCCGGCTGGGCCAGCCAGCTGCCGTGGCGTTCCCTGGCGGCGTGGCGGCGCACCTCGATGCGCACCAGGCCCTTTTCCCGCAACAGCTCCAGGCTGTCCTTGTTCAGCTGCAGCTGGCCGAGCAGTTGGTGGGGCACGCCATGGGGGTGCTGGGCGATGGTCTTGAGTGCCTCGCGCTGGCGCGGGGCCCGGGCCAGGCGCGGGTCGTCCATGCGGGCACCGTCGTTGAGCAGCCAGAAGCGCTCCTGGCGCGCCTCGGCGGGCTCGCCCTGGCGCAACAGCACGGGCAGGGCCCAGCTGAGGGTGTCGCCGAGGCTGTGCTGGTAGTACTGGGCCGTCCACAGGCACAGCTTGAATAGCGCCGGCGGCAGCGGAGGCTGGCTGTCGAGCAGTTCCAGGGCGGGCTTGAGCTTGTCCGCCGGCACTTCGCTGCTGTCGCCGATCTCGATGAGGATGCCGATCAGCTCGCGGCGGCCGAAGGGTACGCGCAGGCGCATGCCCGGCTGCAGGGCGCTGCGCGGCACGCCGGGCGGGGCGCGGTAGTCGAACAGGCGGCGCAGCGGTGAGGGCAGGGCGAGGCGCAGGATGGCGGCGGGCACGCAGAGGCTCCAGGCAAGGTCGCGGCGATCTTAGCATGGCCCCCCGCGACAGCCGGCAGGGGCGGCGGCTTGCAACGGGTTGCCGGTCTGGTATGATCCGCGGCCTATTTCCGTGCGGTATCCGACAATAGTGTCGGGTGGCGGCACGACAGCCCCGAGGAATCCACCATGAAAGCCGATATCCACCCGACTTACGAAGCCATCACCGCCACCTGCAGCTGCGGCAACGTGATCGAGACCCGCTCCACCCTGGGCAAGCCGCTGAGCCTGGACGTGTGCAACGAGTGCCACCCGTTCTACACCGGCAAGCAGAAGATGCTGGATACCGGCGGCCGCGTCGATCGCTTCAAGCAGCGTTTCGGCATGTTCGGTTCTGCCAAGTAAGCAGCCGACTCGCCGGAAACGGCCCGATGGCTTGTTCCGCACTACTGAGAAAGGCGTCCCTAGTGGGCGCCTTTTTCGTTTCCGCGCTTTACCTGGCGCCGGCGCTGGCCTTGTGCCCGCCGTCGGGGCCGCTGCAGAGCGTGCAGGTGCAGCGGGTGGTGGACGGCGACACCCTGCGTCTGGCCGACGGGCGCCGCGTGCGCCTGATCGGTCTGAACAGTCCGGAACTGGGGCGCGATGGCCGCTCCGCCGAGCCCTACGCCGAGGCGGCGAGGCGCCGTCTCGATGAGCTGGTGAGCGCCAGCGGGCGGCGTATCGGTCTGCAGCTCGGGCGCCAGGCCCGGGACCGCTACGGCCGTACCCTGGCCCATGGTTTCGATGCACGGGGACGCAATCTCGAGGCGCAGCTGTTGGCCGAGGGGCTCGGCTACCTGGTGGCCATCGCCCCCAACCTGGCCTTGCTCGACTGCCAGCGGGCGGCCGAGCAGCAGGCGCGGCAGGCGCATGCCGGTTTGTGGCGCCGGCCGCCGCTGCGTTCGCCGCAGCAGCTGAGCCGCGGCGGCTTCGCCCTGGTCCGGGGCCGGGTCGAACGGGTCGAGCACAATGGCGGCGGCGTCTGGCTGGAGCTCGACGGCCCGCTGGTGCTGCAGGTGGCGCCCAAGGCCCTGGCGCACTTCGATGTGCAGCGCTTGCAGCGCCTGGCCGGCAAGCGGGTCGAGGCCCGCGGCTGGGTGGTTGACCGCTCGCGGCGCGGCGGCGTAAAACCGGGGAAGGCCCGTTGGCTGTTGCCGTTGAGC
Source organism: Pseudomonas sp. MBLB4123 (assembly GCF_051904775.1). Classification (NCBI taxonomy): domain Bacteria; kingdom Pseudomonadati; phylum Pseudomonadota; class Gammaproteobacteria; order Pseudomonadales; family Pseudomonadaceae; genus Pseudomonas; species Pseudomonas sp. MBLB4123. Next base: position 2,917,986 of record NZ_CP196711.1, on the reverse strand, counting down.
CATGAGGCGATGCTGGAGGTGCTGCGATGAGTATGCGTTGTGCGCTGGTGTTATTGGGGCTCCTGCTGCTCGCCGGTTGCGCGTTGAACCCGGCGACCGGGCGCAACGATTTCGTGATGATGAGCGAGCGCCAGGAGCTGGAGCTGGGCCAGCGCTACAACCAGGAGATCCTCAAGCAGTACCCGCGTTATGCCGACGAGAAACTGCAGGCCTATGTGCAGCAGGTCGGCGAGCGGGTGGCCCGGCACAGTCATCGCAGCCAGCTGAGCTACCAGTTCACTGTGGTGGACAGTCCCGATATCAATGCCTTCGCCCTGCCCGGCGGCTACATCTATATCCACCGTGGCCTGCTGGCCTACCTCAATTCCGAAGCCGAGCTGGCGGCCGTGCTCGGCCACGAAGTGGGGCACGTCACTGCGCGCCACAGCGTGCAGCAGCAGAGCCAGTCGAGCGCCTGGAACATCCTCGGCCAGGCGGTGGCCATCGGCACGGGTATCGGCGCCGCCGCCGACCTGACCAATGTGCTGGGCGGCGCCTTCGTCCGTGGCTACGGCCGCGACATGGAGCTGGAGGCGGACGGCCTGGGGGCGCAGTATCTGGCGCGCAGCGGCTACGACCCGCAGGCGATGATCGAGGTGGTCAGGGTGCTCAAGGCGCAGGAGGACTTCGCCCGCGACCAGGCGGCCCGGCGTGGCCAGGCGCGGCAGAGCAGCGGCTATCACGGGCTGTTCGATACCCATCCGGATAACGACCGGCGCCTGCAGCAGGTGCTGGGGCCGGCGCGGGCGCTGGCGAGCGGCAGTCAGGTGGTCAAGCGCGAGGCCTTTCTCGAGCATCTGGAGGGGTTGCCGTTCGGCGACTCGGCGGCCACCGGTGTGCGCCGGGGCCAGCGCTTCTATCATGGCGAGCTGGATTTCACCCTGGGCGTCCCCGACGGCTGGACCCTCAACAATCGCCCGGACGCGCTGATCGGCCTCGCCGGCGATGGGCAGGCAGTCATCGCCCTGACCCTGGTGGACAACCCCAAGGGCCTCGGTGCCGCGCAGTTGCTGCGCGAGCGGGCCGGCACTCAGCGCCTGGTGGCGCAGCAGGCTTTGCAGCAGGCCGGCTTGCAGGGCCATAGCGCGATCATTCCCGGCAGTGCCCCGCGGCGTGTGGCAGTGCTGCTGCACGGGGGGCGTGTCTATCTGTTCGTCGCCGCGGTGCGCGGTGAGGCTTCGCTGCAAAGCCGCGATAGCCAGTTTCTCGAGGTGATCGGCAGCTTCCGACCCTTGGCCGCCGCCGAGCGCAAGCTGGCCGAGCCGTTGCGCCTGCGGGTGGTGCGGGCCCGGGCGGGGCAAAGCCTGGCGGATCTGGCCAGGCACAGCCGGTTGCCGGGCGATGCCGAGGCGAGCCTGCGCCTGCTCAACAATCTCTATCCGGTGGGCGAGCCGCGACCCGGCGATCGGCTCAAGATCGTGCGCTAGGTCAGCCGTTGTCGGGCTGACCTGCCGGTCTTGTGCCGTTGTATACAAGTTGCGTATCCTCGCACGCCTGCCTGTTCAACAGCCCAAAAGCGGAAATGCCACTATGTCTGATCTGAAAACCGCCGCTCTCGAGTATCACGCCCAACCCCGCCCCGGGAAACTGAGTGTCGAGCTGACCAAGCCCACTGCCACCGCCCGCGACCTGTCGCTGGCCTACAGCCCGGGCGTCGCCGAACCGGTGCGTGAGATCGCTCGCGACCCCGAACTGGCCTACCGCTACACCGGCAAGGGCAACCTGGTGGCTGTCATTTCCGACGGTACCGCGATCCTCGGCCTGGGCGACCTCGGCCCGCTGGCCTCCAAGCCGGTCATGGAGGGCAAGGGCGTGCTGTTCAAGCGCTTCGCCGGGATCGACGTGTTCGACATCGAGGTCGACTCGGAAAGCCCGCAGGCCTTCATCGACACGGTCAAGCGCATTTCCATCACCTTCGGCGGCATCAACCTGGAAGACATCAAGGCGCCCGAGTGCTTCGAGATCGAGCGCGCGCTGATCGAGCAGTGCGACATCCCGGTATTCCACGATGACCAGCACGGCACCGCGATCGTCACCGCGGCCGGCATGCTCAATGCCCTGGAAATCGCCGGCAAGAACCTCGAGACGGCGAAGATAGTCTGTCTCGGTGCCGGCGCCGCGGCGGTGTCCTGCATGAAGCTGCTGGTGAGCATGGGCGCCCAGGTCGAGAACATCTACATGATCGACCGCAAGGGCGTGATCCATGCCGGCCGCGACGATCTGAACCAGTACAAGGCGGTGTTCGCCACCGAAACCGAGAAGCGCACCCTGGCCGATGCCCTCGAGGGCGCGGACGTGTTCGTCGGCCTGTCCGGCGCCAACCTGCTGAGCCAGGAAGACCTCCAGCGCATGGCGGCCAACCCCATCGTGTTCGCCTGCTCCAACCCGGACCCGGAAATCAAGCCGGAGCTGGCCCATGAGGTGCGCAGCGACGTGATTATGGCCACTGGTCGTTCGGACTACCCGAACCAGGTCAACAACGTGCTGGGCTTCCCCTTCATCTTCCGCGGCGCCCTGGACGTGCGCGCCACTCGCATCAACGAGGAAATGAAGATCGCCGCCGCCCTGGCCCTGCGCGACCTGGCCAAGCTGCCGGTGCCGCAGGAAGTCTGCGACGCCTACGGCGGTATCAAGCTGGAGTTCGGCCGCGAGTACATCATTCCGAAGCCGATGGACCCGCGCCTGATCACCCTGGTGTGCGACGCCGTGGCCAAGGCCGCCATCGAGACTGGCGTGGCGACCCAGCCCTACCCGAAGCACTATCCGCTGAAGTCGGTGGATGAGGTGTTCAACGGCTAAGGCCGGCCCATAAAAAACCCGCTTCGGCGGGTTTTTTATTTTCTGGTTCGAGGCGGCGCCTCTGGCTCGAGAAGCGCCGTCGGCCGGACCTTAGAACAGGTCGAGCGGCGCGACCTCGTCGGCGGGCAGCGGGCTGCCTGGAATGCCCAGGCTCGGGTCGAGTTCGCTCATCGGTGGCGGCGAGTCCTCGCTCTTGAATAGTTCGAAGTAGGCGTCCGGGGTGCCCGGCAATGCCGTGCGCCCGCTGTGCGGGTCGATGCGCAGGGTCAGCAGGCCGCTCGGTTCTAGCGGCGGATGGCTGGGCTTGTCCTTGAGGGCTTCGCCCATATAGCTCATCCAGATCGGCAGCGCGACCGTGCCGCCATACTCGTGGCGGCCGAGGCTCTCCGGCTGGTCGAAGCCGGCCCATACGGTGGTCACGTAGTCGGCGTTGTAGCCGGAGAACCAGCTGTCCTTGGACTCGTTGGTGGTGCCGGTCTTGCCGGCCAGGTCGCTGCGGCCCAGGGCCATGGCGCGGCGCCCCGTCCCGCGCTTGATCACGTCCTGCAGCATGCTGGTCATGATGTAGGCGGTGCGTTCATCGATAATGCGTTCGGCGACGACCGGCTCGGGCAGGGTGGGCCGAGCCGCCTGGGCGGTGGCGAGCAGGCCGTCCTCGGCCGCGCTCTCCTGTGCCGGGGTGGCGCTCGGCACGCTGGCCGGGGTGGCGGCGAACAGCAGTTGGCCTTGGCGGTCTTCGATGCGCTCGATCAGGTAGGGTTGGATCTTGTAGCCGCCGTTGGCGAAGCTGGTCCAGCCGCTGGCCACCTCCAGCGGGGTCAGGTTGGCCGTGCCCAGCGCCAGGGATAAATTGCGCGGCAGGTCCTGCTTGTCGAAGCCGAAGCGACTGACGTAGTCCAGTGCGTATTCGATGCCGATGGCTTGCAGCAGGCGGATCGACACCAGGTTGCGGGACTTGTACAGGGCTTCGCGCAGGCGGATCGGCCCGAGGAAGGTGTTGTTGTCGTTCTTGGGACGCCAGACCTGATCGAGGTAGTCGTCGACGAACACGATGGGGGCATCGTTGACCAGGCTGGCGGCGGTGTAGCCGCTGTCCAGCGCGGCGCTATAGATGAATGGCTTGAAGCTCGAGCCTGGCTGGCGCTTGGCCTGGGCGGCGCGATTATAGTTGCTCTGCTCGAAGGAGAAACCGCCGACCAGGGCGCGGATCGCCCCGTTGCGCGGGTCCAGGGAGACCAGGGCGCTCTGTGCGGCTGGCAGCTGAACGAAGCTCAGGCTGCCATCGGCCTGGCGCTGCACGCGGATTAGGTCGCCGATCTGGACCACGTCGGCCGGCTGCTTGGGGCGTGGCCCGAGGCTGTTGGTGCTGAGAAAGGGGCGCGCCCATTTCATGCTGTCCCAGGCGACCGCTTCTTCCTTGCCGCTGCGGGTGAGCACGAGTATGCCGCTGGTTTCGACCTGGGTGACGATGGCCGGTTCGAGGCCGCCCCGCGAGTTCTGCTTGGTCAGCTCGCTACGCCAGGTGTCCATGGTCATGCCGGGTAGCCGGCTTTCCGGGCCGCGGTAGCCGTGGCGCTGATCATAGGCCATCAGGCCTTCGCGCACCGCGCGGTTGGCAGCGTCCTGCAGGTCGCTGGGCACCGTGGTGGTGACATTGAAGCCTTCGGTATAGGCATCGCTGCCGAAGCGTCCGACCATCTCGGCGCGGGCCATTTCCGCCACGTAGGGGGCGACGATTTCCGGCGTGGGCACGTGATAGCTGGCGTCTATAGGTTCGGCCAGGGCGGTTTCATAGCGTTGCTGGTCGATCCGGCCGAGCAGGAGCATACGACCGAGAATCCAGTCGCGTCGCTCCTTGGCGCGGGCGGGGTTGACCAAAGGATTGAAGCGCGAGGGGGCTTTCGGCAGGCCGGCGATCATCGCCATCTGCGCCAGGCTCAGATTGCGGATCGACTTGCCGTAGTAGACCTGGGCGGCGGCTTCGATGCCGTAAGCCCGGTTGCCGAGGTAGATCTTGTTGACGTAAAGCTCGAGGATCTCGTTCTTGCTCAGCTCCCGCTCGATCTGCAGGGCGAGGAGGATTTCGTTGATCTTGCGCGAGAAGCTTCGCTCGCTGGTGAGGAAGAAATTCTTCGCCACCTGCATGGTGATGGTGCTGCCGCCGGACTGGATCTGTCCGCTTTTCAATATTTGCGTGGCAGCGCGCATCAGGCTGGTAACGTCGACGCCATAATGGTTGGCAAAATTGTCGTCTTCGGCGGCCAGCAGTGCGTTGGTGAAGTCTGCAGGTATGTCGGCGAAGGCGACGGGGGAACGGCGCATCTCACCGAACTCCGCGATCAGCTTGGCATCGCTGCTGTAGACCCGCAGGGGGATCTGCAGCTGGATGCTGCGCAGCGACTCGACGGAAGGGAGGTTGGGGCTAAGATAGAGGAACGCGCCGCTCAAACTGAGTAACAGCCCGCAAAAAACGGCGACACAGGACCAGCAGAAAAACTTCAGCAGACGCATCAAGATTTTTGGATTTCCAGATAAAAGAACGAGTTAAGCGGAAGGCAAAGCCAAAAGGGGAAAACTGTTCACATTATAAGCGTTTTTTTTCCTGGGGAGCCATTTGCGCTTCTGTCAAGACTGTTATTTAATGTGAAAAAACATAAATAGTCCGTAAGTCGCGGATGCCAATAGGAAATCGGTCGTGCTAGGGCTCTTCAATAAGAATGCGAATACGCTGCTGGGGATCGATATCAGTTCGACCTCGGTCAAGCTCCTCGAGTTGAGTCGCTCCGGAAGCCGCTACAAGGTAGAGGCTTACGCTGTCGAGCCACTCCCCCCAAATGCTGTGGTCGAGAAGAACATCGCCGAGTTGGAAGGCGTTGGTCAGGCGCTTACGCGCGTGTTGAGCAAGGCCAGGAGCGGCGTGAAATCGGTCGCCGTGGCGGTGGCCGGCTCGGCAGTGATCACCAAGACCATCGAGATGGAAGCCGGGCTTTCCGACGATGACCTCGAGAATCAGCTGAAGATCGAGGCCGATCAGTACATCCCCTATCCCCTCGAAGAAGTGGCGATCGACTTCGAAGTGCAGGGGCCTTCGCCGCGCAACCCCGACCGTGTCGAGGTGCTCCTCGCCGCCTGTCGCAAGGAGAACGTCGAGGTTCGAGAGGCCGCGCTGGCCCTGTCCGGCTTGACCGCCAAGGTGGTCGACGTCGAAGCCTATGCCCTGGAGCGCGCCTACGGCCTGCTTGCGGAGCAGCTGGGCGGCGGGCAAGAGGCGCTGACAGTTGCGGTGGTCGATATCGGTGCGACCATGACGACCCTGAGCGTCCTGCATGATGGGCGGACCATCTATACGCGCGAGCAACTGTTCGGGGGCAAGCAGCTGACGGAGGAGATCCAGCGGCGTTACGGGCTGTCGGTTGAGGAGGCTGGGCTCGCCAAGAAGCAGGGAGGCCTTCCAGACGACTATGACAGTGAGGTGTTGCAGCCGTTCAAGGAAGCTGTCGTACAGCAGGTCTCGCGCTCCCTGCAGTTCTTCTTCGCGGCGGGCCAGTTCAACGATGTCGACTACATCCTCCTGGCCGGCGGGACGGCCTCCATCCCGGATCTGGATCGCCTGATACAGCAGAAGATCGGTACTCAAACGCTGGTGGCCAACCCGTTCGCGGACATGGCTCTGGGCGGCAGGGTCAATGCCGGGGCATTGGCCAGCGACGCTCCGTCATTGATGATTGCCTGTGGGCTGGCGCTGAGGAGTTTTGACTAATGGCGCGGATTAACCTACTCCCATGGCGCGAACAGTTACGTGAGGAGCGCAAGCAGCGATTCTTGGTCACGCTCGGCGGTGTCCTGGTGGTTGCGGCTGGCGTGGTCTTCCTTGGCGACCAGTATTTGAATGGCGCAATCGAGCAGCAGAATGCGCGCAACGAGTTCGTGCGCAAGGAAATTGCGGTGCTGGATGCCCGGATCAAGGAGATTAGTGAGCTGAAGACCCGCCGCCAGCAGCTGTTGGAGCGGATGAAGATCATTCAGGATCTGCAGGGCAATAGGCCGATCATTGGCCGGGTGTTCGATCAGTTGGTCAGGACCTTGCCGGATGGCGTCTACTTTACTGGGCTCAAGCTGACGGGTAAGAGCATCGCGATTGTAGGCGCTGCCGAGTCGAACAATCGGGTTTCCAATCTCATGCGTAATCTGGATTCGTCTGAATGGCTGGAGGCTCCCAACTTGACGGAGGTTAAGGCCGTCACCGCAGGTATGGTCGATCAGGCCAATGTATTCCAGTTGACCGTGCAGCAGACGCAGCCTGGTCTAGAGGCTGAGGAGGCCAAGCAATGAGCCTGAGTGACTCGCTGGATAGTCTGCGGAAGATCGATGTCAATGACTTGGATTTTAACAATGTCGGGTCTTGGCCGGCGGCGGTAAAGTTCATTACTGGGCTTTTATTGCTGCTGGTGGTGTTGGCGCTGGGCTACAACTTTCATCTGAAGGATTTGCAGGCGCAGTTGACGGTTCAGGAGGGCGAAGAAGTAGCGCTCAAAGAGCAGTTCGCTACAAAGGCTTTTCAGGCTGCCAACCTTGAGGCTTATAAAGAGCAAATGAAGGAGATGGAAGTTTCCTTTGGTGCATTGCTAAAGCAGCTGCCGAGTGACACCGAGGTCCCAGGGTTGCTTGAGGACATAACTCGTACTGGTTTGGGGAGTGGGCTGGAGTTCGAGGAAATCAAGCTTCTACCGGAGGTGACCCAGCAGTTCTACATTGAGTTGCCTATTCAGATAAAGGTGGTGGGTGCTTATCACGATCTTGCGACCTTTGTCAGTGGCGTTGCCAGTCTGCCGCGTATTGTAACCTTGCATGACTTTGAGCTTGTGCCTGCGAGTGCGGAAAGCACTTCCAAGCTACGCATGAATATCCTGGCAAAAACCTACCGCTACAATGATAAGGGGGTGCAGTAATGAATGGCTCCCGTCTCGCGACGCTTATGATTGCACTGGGGCTGGCAGGTTGTGGTTCGAGTGGTGATTTTGGCGATCTGCAAGCTTATATGGATGAGGTGCGTGCGAGGCCGAAAGGGGCGATAGAGCCTGTGCCTAAGTTTCAGCCGTACGAGAGTTTTACCTACAGCGCAGCAGCGTTGCGTAATCCGTTTCAACCGCCAGTCAAGATCGATATGGTTCAGCGGCAGAAAGGGTCCAAGGAAGTCAAGCCTGATGAGGCGCGTGTCAGGCAGTTTCTCGAAGGCTTCAATATTGAAGCCTTCGAGATGGTTGGCACCCTGGCTAAAGAGGACAGTGTGTATGCCCTGGTGAGTGGTGCCGGGGGGGTTCACAGGGTCAAGGTGGGAGACTATCTCGGGCGCAATCATGGACGAATTCTTGCGATTGATGAGTCCAAGGTCGACGTAATCGAAATCGTTCCAGACGGTGAGGGTGGCTGGCTCGAGCGGCCGCGTAGCCTCTCCCTTAAGGAGCGCTCTTAAGGGGGCGAAATGAATATGAAGAAAAATAACCGATCTGCTCAACGGAACCTGAGAATGAATGGCTCCCTTTCACATCTAGGTGTTTCTCTGTGCGCGTTGCTTTTATCACCAGCGTTACTTGCTGCAAATCTGCAGGCGCTTGATGTCGCTGCCTTGCCTGGGGATCGAGTCGAACTAAAGCTGTCTTTCGATGAGCCGGTTCTTGCGCCTCGCGGTTATACGATTGAGCAGCCGGCACGTATTGCGTTGGATCTGCCGGGTGTTTCCAATAAGTTGGGCGCCAAGAATCGTGATCTGGGGGTGGGGAATGCCCGTAGCGTTACGGTGGTTGAGGCTAAGGACCGAACTCGTCTTATCATTAATTTGAATAGTTTGGCCCCATATAGCACTCGAGTTGAAGGCTCGAGTCTCTACGTGCTTGTAGGAGAGGGTGGTCATGGTGTCGGTTCTCCTGTACAGCCTGTGGCGGCCGCGGCTCCGGCTATTAGTAAGTCCGCTGCGAAACCGTATGTGCCACAAGGTAAAGCGATTAGTAATATCGACTTTCAGCGAGGTGAGCAAGGTGAGGGGAATGTCGTAATAACGCTATCAGATGCAACTGTAAGTCCAGATATCCAAGAGCAAGGCGGTAAAATTCGCTTGGATTTCGCGAAGACTCAGCTTCCGGATTCCTTACGTGTGCGGTTGGATGTCAAGGATTTCGCCACTCCTGTTCAGTTTGTTAGTGCGACCGGTTCCTCGGAAAAGGCCAGTGTCGTGATTGAACCTGTCGGGCTGTACGATTATCTGGCTTATCAGACGGATAATAAGCTTACGCTAAGCATTAAGCCTTTGACGCAGGATGAGGTAGAGCAGCGCAAGAGTGAGCGTTTTGCTTACAGCGGTGAAAAGCTCTCGCTGAACTTCCAGGACATTGATGTTCGTTCCGTGCTTCAGTTGATCGCCGACTTTACCGACTTAAATTTGGTTGCCAGTGATACTGTGCAAGGCAATATTACCTTACGGTTGCAAAATGTTCCTTGGGATCAGGCATTGGATTTGGTTCTCAAGACCAAGGGGTTGGATAAGCGTCAAGTGGGGAACGTGCTGCTGGTAGCTCCGGCAGACGAAATCGCAGCGCGCGAGCGTCAAGAGCTTGAAGCGCAGAAGCAAATAGCGGAGTTGGCGCCGTTGCGCCGAGAGTTAATTCAGGTTAATTACGCTAAAGCAGCTGACATGGCTAAGCTGTTCCAGTCTGTCACTAGTGGAGAGGGCGCCGCTGATGAGCGTGGCTCCATTACTGTCGACGATCGAACAAATAGCATTATTGCCTATCAAACTCAGGATCGGTTGGATGAGTTGCGCCGAATTGTCTCGCAGCTCGATATCCCTGTCAGGCAGGTTATGATTGAGGCCCGTATAGTAGAGGCTAATGTCGACTACGATAAGGCGTTGGGAGTTAACTGGCAGGGGGCGCGAGTTGGAGACAACAATTTCGTGATCGGTGGCGGTGGCGGTGGCAATCGCACGGTCAACAATGGGAATCCGGCTACTGCGCTTGGTAACTTTGTCGATCTCGGGGTTGGCGCTTCTACAACGTCATCAATCGGTATTGGATTCGTGACGGACAATGCCATTCTGGATCTTGAACTGTCCGCGATGGAAAAAACGGGTAACGGTGAAATCGTTTCTCAGCCAAAGGTTGTGACATCCGACAAGGAAACAGCGAAGATTTTGAAGGGTTCTGAGGTTCCTTATCAGGAGGCGAGCTCCAGTGGCGCTACTAGTGTGTCTTTCAAAGAGGCGGCGCTCTCATTGGAGGTGACCCCGCAAATCACGCCGGATAACCGTATCATCATGGAAGTTAAGGTCACTAAGGATGAGCCTGATTTTGCCAACGCTATACTTGGTGTGCCACCCATCAAGAAAAATGAAGTCAATGCCAAAGTACTGGTTGCTGACGGTGAAACCATAGTAATTGGTGGCGTCTTTTCGAACACTCAAACAACTGCGGTTGACAAGGTCCCGTTTTTGGGGGATGTGCCATTCTTGGGGCGTATGTTCAGGCGTGATGTGGTGCAGGATAAGAAGTCCGAGCTGCTGGTTTTCCTCACTCCGCGTATCATGAACAACCAGGCCATTGCCGTGAGCCGTTAACCTAGTGCGCAATTTGATCCTCGTTGGCCCGATGGGTGCCGGAAAAAGCACCATCGGGCGTTTGCTTGCCAAAGAGCTGCGGCTGCCGTTCAAGGACTCGGATAAGGAAATCGAGCAGCGGACGGGGGCCGATATTCCCTGGATTTTCGATGTCGAAGGGGAGCAGGGCTTTCGCGAGCGTGAGCAAGCGGTGATCGCCGAGCTATGCGAGTTCGACGGCATGGTGTTGGCAACCGGGGGTGGAGCGGTGATGCGTCTGGAAAACCGTGCGGCGCTTAGGCGTGGTGGGCGCGTTGTTTACTTGCATGCCTCGGTCGTGCAGCAGCTCGATCGTACTTCGCGCGACCGTAATCGTCCTTTGTTGCGCACTGCAGATCCGGCCAAGGTGCTCAGCGATCTGCTGGCGGTTCGTGACCCGCTGTACCGGGAAATTGCCGATGTAGTGGTGGAGACGGACGAGCGTCCGCCGCGCTTGGTCGTACAGGAAATACTGGAGCGCCTGGAAGCGCTGCCGCCCCGTTAAAGCGCGGGCTGAACTGCGCTATCCTAGGGCCCTTTTCAATCCGGGGGCTCCATGCAAACTCTTCAGGTCGATCTCGGTGAGCGTAGTTATCCCATTTATATCGGCGCCGACATACTGGCTCGGCCCGATCTATTAGCCTCGCACATTGCTGGACGCCAGGTGGCCATAGTCACCAACGAAACGGTGGCGCCGCTTTATCTGCGTGCCCTCGAATCGGTACTGGGCGGTTACATGCTGACCTCCGTGGTTCTGCCCGACGGTGAGGCGTTCAAGACCTGGGAAACCCTGCAGAAAATCTTCGATGCCATGCTGACGGCGCGGCATGATCGGCGCACCACGGTCATCGCCTTGGGTGGTGGCGTGATCGGCGATATGGCGGGCTTTGCCGCAGCTTGTTACCAGCGTGGGGTCAATTTCATTCAGGTGCCGACCACGCTGTTGTCACAGGTGGATTCCTCGGTCGGGGGGAAGACAGGGATCAACCACCCGCTCGGCAAGAACATGGTCGGCGCCTTCTATCAGCCTCAGGCGGTGTTGATCGATACCGCCAGTCTGAGCACCTTGCCGGCGCGGGAGTTATCCGCGGGGCTGGCGGAGGTGATCAAGTACGGTTTGATCTGCGATGCGGACTTCCTTGCCTGGCTTGAGCAAAACATGGCGGCGTTGCGGGCGCTCGACCAGTCGGCATTGACCGTAGCTATCGAGCGCTCCTGCGCGGCCAAGGCGCGAGTGGTCGGTGCCGATGAGCGCGAGTCGGGAGTGCGGGCCACGCTGAATCTGGGGCATACCTTCGGGCATGCCATCGAGACTCATCAGGGCTATGGCGTCTGGCTGCATGGCGAAGCGGTGGCGGCGGGCACCGTGATGGCCTTGGAGATGTCGAGGCGTCTTGGCTGGATTTCGACCGCCGATCGTGACCGGGCGGTGCGCCTGTTCCAGGCGGCCGGCTTGCCGGTGGTGCCGCCGGCAGACATGGCGCCGGACGATTTTCTTGAGCACATGGCCATCGATAAGAAGGTGCTCGACGGGCGCTTGCGCTTGGTTCTGCTGCGTCAGCTGGGTGAGGCGGTAGTGACCGGCGATTATCCGCACGAGATATTGCACGCCACCCTCGCGACCGATTACGTGGCGCTGGTGGATCAGTTAAAACACTAATGAGTGCCCCATGACCAGTCTGCACGCTGACGAGGCTTTCCTCGATCACTACCACTTCAGCCATGACCCCTTCGCTGCCCGGGTGCCCGGCTTCAAATTTTTTCCCGCTCAGCGCAAGCCGGTGCTGGGCCAGTTGCACCACCTCGCGCGTTACAGTCAGCTGCTGTTGGTGGTGACCGGCCCGCAAGGCAGCGGTAAGACGCTCCTGCGCCAGGCGTTGGTGGCCAGCACCAACAAGCAGGCCGTTCATTGTGTGGTGGTTTCTGCGCGGGGCGCAGTCGAGCCTGGTGCTGTGTTGCGCCAGGTTGCCCAGGGGTTGCAGGTTCAGCAGGCCGAGTTGACGGCCATCCTGAGGCAGGTCGGGCAGATGGCCTTGACCGGGCAAGAGGTCTACGTGCTGGTCGACGACGCGGAGCAGCTCGGCGATGCCGCATTGGCGAGCTTGCTGACGCTGGCCGAGGGGGACGGGGAGGGGCGTGCCCATGTGTTCCTGTTTGCCGAGCCGCAGCTGGTCGAGCGACTGGAGGCGCTGGTCGAGGGGGAGGAGTGTTTCCATGCGCTCGCGTTGCAGCCTTATGCCGAGGATGAGACCCGCGAATACCTGGCGCAGCGCCTGGAGGGGGCTGGGCAGGGGTTGGAGCTGCTTTCGGATGAGCAGGTGCTGGATGTGCATCGCCGTTCGGGAGGGTGGCCGGGCGGCATCAACGAGGTGGCGCGTGAGGTTCTTGTCGAGGCCATGCTGGCCAAGCGGGGAGCTAAACGGCGTGCGGGGCTGAACCTGCCGAAAAAGCATCTGCTGGCATTGACTGTGGTGGGGATTGGCGTGCTGGCTGCCTGGCTGATGCAGGGGCGTTCGACTGGTGAGGTGGCCGGCCCGACTACGGCTCAGCTGCCGCTAGGTCAGATAGGGCAGTCCGGCGTGGAGGGGGCTGTGCCCGCGCCTGCTGTCGAGGTGGCCTCAGGGGGGGCGCCGGCCATCGAGTTTGCGGGCGCCAGCCAGCCGTTGCCGCTGCCGTTGGTGGGAGAGGCGCAGCCGGTCATTCGCCAGCCTCTGGCGCAGGCGGCGGGTGCTGGCTCGGCTGAAGAGGTCGATGAAGCGCAGGGGGCTGCTGGTGTGAGTGTCGAGGTGCCGCCGGTGCCGGACGCGCCTGCTCCTTCGCTGCCCGCTGTCGCCGCAGTTGTTCCAGCAGTGGTCGAGGCGCCAGCGACGGCTAGTGTTGCTCCTGCTCCTGCTCCTGCTCCTGCTCCTGCTCCTGCGGTAAAGCCGAAAGAGGTGCCCGCGACGGCAGGCAAGGTGGAGGGGGCAGCAGGGTGGTATGCTGCGCAGGCGGCGTCACGCTATACCTTGCAGATTCTGGGGGCGCGCGCAGAGAGCAGTGCTCGGGCCTTTGTGCGCCAGCACGGGTCGGACTACCACTACTTCAAGAAGCTGCATCAGGGGCGGCCGCTGTATGTGGTGACCTACGGCAGCTTTGTCTCCCGCGAAGCGGCTCAGGCGGCGCTCAAGGCTTTGCCGGCCAAGGTACAGGCGGGCGGCCCCTGGCCCCGCACCTTTGCCAGCATCAAGCAGGAAATTGCCTCGGCCCGTTAGGTGCTTCGGCCTGCGGAATGATGACCGCTCGGTCGATAGCATGATCGATCGGTCACTTCCTTCGCTTTTGCGACAAAAGCTTTCAATGGCTCGCCACGAAGATTTGTGACGGCCCAGGCAGATATGTACAATGACCTCCCTTTTGCCTGCGCAAAGCCGGGGCTTTGCCCTGCGCGCCTGGTAAGTGGTTGAATTTGAAAGCAATTGCCTTGAAAAAGGCAGTCTGGTGAGAGTCCCTATGAAAGCAGGTTTGTACCGTCCTGATGAGTTCAAGGATAACTGCGGCTTCGGCCTGATCGCCCATATGCAGGGCGAGGCGAGCCATCACCTGCTGCAGACCGCCATTGAAGCTCTGACATGCATGACCCATCGCGGTGGGATCAACGCCGATGGCAAGACCGGCGATGGCTGCGGCCTGCTGATCCAGAAGCCGGATGCCTTCCTGCGCGCCGTGGCCCAGGAGCATTTCGCCGTCGACCTGCCCGCGCAGTACGCCGTGGGCATGGTGTTCCTCAATCAGGACCCGGCCAAGGCCGAGGCCGCCCGCGAGAACATGAATCGCGAGATTCTCGCTGCAGGCTTGCAGCTGATCGGCTGGCGCAAGGTGCCGGTCGATACCAGTGTGCTCGGCCGTCTGGCGCTGGAGCGCCTGCCGCAGATCGAGCAGGTGTTCGTCGGCGGGGAGGGTCTCAGCGACCAGGACTTCGCGATCAAGCTGTTCAGCGCCCGGCGCCGCTCCTCCGTGGCCAACGCTGCTGACGTCGAGCACTACATCTGCAGCTTCTCGCACAAGACCATCATCTACAAAGGCCTGATGATGCCGGCCGACCTGCAGCAGTTCTACCCGGACCTGGGTGACGAGCGTCTGCAGACCGCCATCTGCGTGTTCCACCAGCGCTTCTCCACCAATACCCTGCCGAAGTGGCCGCTGGCGCAACCGTTCCGCTTCCTCGCCCACAACGGCGAGATCAACACCATCACCGGCAACCGCAACTGGGCCCAGGCCCGTCGCACCAAGTTCGCCAACGAGCTGATCGGCGACCTGGACGAACTGGGCCCGCTGGTCAACCGCGTCGGCTCCGACTCCTCGAGCATGGACAACATGCTCGAGCTGATGGTCACCGGCGGCATCGACCTGTTCCGCGGCGTGCGCATGATCATTCCGCCGGCCTGGCAGAACGTCGAGACCATGGACGCCGACCTGCGCGCGTTCTACGAATTCAACTCCATGCACATGGAGCCCTGGGACGGCCCGGCCGGCGTAGTGCTGACCGACGGTCGCCACGCCGTCTGCCTGCTCGACCGTAACGGCCTGCGTCCGGCGCGCTGGGTCACCACCAAGAACGGCTACATCACCCTGGCGTCGGAAATCGGCGTGTGGGACTACCAGCCGGACGAAGTGATCGCCAAGGGCCGGGTCGGTCCGGGGCAGATCCTCGCGGTGGACACCGAAACCGGCCAGGTGCTGACCACCGACGACATCGATAACCGCCTGAAGTCGCGTCACCCTTATAAGCAGTGGCTGCGCAAGCATGCCCAGCGCATCCAGGCGACCCTGGAAGACCGTGACCACGGTTCGGCCTTCTACGATGCCGACCAGCTCAAGCAGTACATGAAGATGTACCAGGTCACCTTCGAGGAGCGTGACCAGGTGTTGCGTCCGCTCGGCGAGCAGGGCCAGGAAGCGGTCGGTTCCATGGGCGACGACACGCCGATGGCGGTACTCAGCCAGCGCGTGCGCTCGCCGTACGACTATTTCCGCCAGCAGTTCGCCCAGGTCACCAACCCGCCGATCGACCCGCTGCGCGAAGCCATCGTCATGTCCCTGGAAGTCTGCCTGGGCGCCGAGCGCAACATCTTCAGCGAGTCGCCGGAGCATGCGGCGCGGGTGATCCTCAGCAGCCCGGTGATCTCGCCGGCCAAGTGGCGCGCGCTGATGACCCTGGAGCGTCCGGGCTTCGAGCGCCAGCTGATCGACATGAACTACGACGAGACCCTCGGTCTCGAGGCGGCCGTGCGCAACATGGCCGACCAGGCCGAGGAGGCGGTGCGCGGCGGCAAGGTGCTGCTGGTGCTCTCCGACCGGCATATCGCCCCGGGCAAGCTGCCGGCCCACGCCGCGCTGGTCACCGGTGCGGTGCATCACCGCCTGGTGGAGAAGGGTCTGCGTTGCGACTGCAACATCCTGGTGGAGACCGCCACCGCCCGCGACCCGCACCACTACGCGGTGCTGCTCGGCTTCGGCGCCTCGGCGGTCTATCCCTTCCTGGCCTACGAGGTGCTCGGCGACCTGATCCGCACCGGCGAGGTGCTGGGCGACCTGTACGAGGTGTTCAAGCACTACCGCAAGGGCATCTCCAAGGGTCTGCTGAAGATCCTCTCGAAGATGGGCATCTCGACCATGGCCTCCTACCGCGGCGCCCAGCTGTTCGAGGCCGTCGGCCTGGCCGACGAGGTCACCGAGCTGTGCTTCCGTGGCGTCGCCAGCCGCATCAAGGGCGCGCGCTTCGCCGACCTCGAGGCCGAGCAGAAGCTGCTGGCGGGCGAGGCCTGGAACAACCGCAAGGCGATCCAGCAGGGCGGCTTGCTCAAGTTCGTCTACGGTGGCGAGTACCACGCCTACAACCCGGATGTGGTCAGCACCCTGCAGGCCGCCGTGCAGCAGGGCAGCTACGAGAAGTACAAGGAGTACAGTGCCCTGGTCGACACCCGGCCGGTGTCGATGATCCGCGACCTGCTCAAGCCCAAGCTGGCCGAGCAGGCGCTGGCGCTGGACGAGGTCGAGCCGCTGGCGTCCATCTTCCAGCGCTTCGACTCCGCCGGTATTTCCCTCGGCGCCTTGTCGCCCGAGGCCCATGAGGCCATCGCCGAGGCGATGAACCGCCTCGGCGCGCGCTCCAACTCCGGCGAGGGCGGCGAAGACCCGGCCCGCTACGGCACCGCGCGCAGCTCGAAGATCAAGCAGGTGGCCACCGGCCGCTTCGGCGTGACCCCGGAGTACCTGGTCAACGCCGAGGTGCTGCAGATCAAGGTGGCCCAGGGCGCCAAGCCCGGCGAGGGCGGCCAGCTGCCGGGCGGCAAGGTCAACGGCCTGATCGCCCGCCTGCGCTACGCGGTGCCGGGCGTCACCCTGATCTCGCCGCCGCCGCACCACGACATCTACTCGATCGAAGACCTGGCGCAGCTGATCTTCGACCTCAAACAGGTCAACCCCCAGGCCCTGGTGTCGGTCAAGCTGGTGGCCGAGGCCGGCGTCGGTACCATCGCCGCCGGCGTGGCCAAGGCCTATGCCGACCTGATCACCATCTCCGGCTACGACGGCGGTACCGGCGCCTCGCCGCTGACCTCCATCCGCTACGCCGGCGCGCCCTGGGAACTGGGCCTGGCCGAGACCCACCAGACCCTGCGCGGCAACGACCTGCGCGGCAAGGTGCGGGTGCAGACCGACGGCGGCCTGAAGACCGGCCTGGACGTGATCAAGGCGGCCATCCTCGGTGCCGAGAGCTTCGGCTTCGGCACCGCGCCGATGATCGCCCTGGGCTGCAAGTACCTGCGCATCTGCCACCTGAACAACTGCGCCACCGGCGTGGCCACGCAGAACGACAAGCTGCGCAAGGACCACTTCATCGGCACGGTGGAGATGGTGATGAACTTCTTCACCTACGTCGCCGAGGAAACCCGCGAGTGGCTGGCCAAGCTGGGCGTGCGCAGCCTGCAGGAGCTGATCGGTCGCACCGACCTGCTCGAGGTGCTGCCGGGCGAGACCGCCAAGCAGGGCAACCTGGACCTCAGCCCGCTGCTCGGCAGCGCGCACATCCCGGCCGACAAGCCGCAGTTCTGCCAGGTGGAGAAGAACCCGCCGTTCGACCAGGGGTTGCTGGCCGAGAAGATGGTCGAGCTGGCCAAGCCGGCCATCGACGCCGCCAGCGGCGGCGAGTTCGCGCTGGACATCTGCAACTGCGACCGTTCCATCGGCGCCCGCGTGTCCGGCGAGATCGCCCGCAAGCATGGCAACCAGGGCATGGCCAAGGCGCCGATCACCTTCCGCTTCAGGGGCACCGCGGGGCAGAGCTTCGGCGTGTGGAACGCCGGCGGCCTGAACCTGTACCTGCAGGGCGACGCCAACGACTACGTGGGCAAGGGCATGACCGGCGGCAAGCTGGTGATCACCCCGCCGGCGGGTAGTCCGTTCGCCACCCAGGACTCGGCCATCATCGGCAACACCTGCCTGTACGGCGCCACCGGCGGCAAGCTGTTCGCCGCCGGCACCGCGGGCGAGCGCTTCGCCGTGCGCAACTCCGGTGCGCACACCGTGGTGGAAGGCACCGGTGACCACTGCTGCGAATACATGACCGGCGGTTTCGTCTGCGTGCTGGGCAAGACCGGTTACAACTTCGGCTCCGGCATGACCGGCGGCTTCGCCTACGTGCTCGACCTGGACAACAGTTTCTACGACAAGGTCAACCACGAACTGGTGGAGATCCAGCGGATCAACAACGAGGCGATGGAGGCTTATCGCAGCCACCTGCAGCGCGTACTGGCCGAGTACGTCGAGGAAACCGCCAGCGAGTGGGGCCGTACCCTGCTGGAAAACCTGGACGACTACCTGCGCAAGTTCTGGCTGGTCAAGCCGAAGGCCGCGAGCCTGAAGACGCTGCTCTCCAGCACCCGTGCCAACCCGCAATGATTTGCGCCTGCAGTAGTTTGATGAGGTTTTGAAATGACTGAACGTCTGAATAACGACTTCCAGTTCATCGAAGTCGGGCGCAAAGACCCGAAGAAGAAGCTGTTGCGTCAGCGCAAGAAGGAGTTCGTCGAGATCTACGACAACTTCAAGCCGGCCCAGGCCTCCGAACAGGCGCACCGTTGCCTGGGTTGCGGCAACCCCTATTGCGAATGGAAGTGCCCGGTACACAACTTCATTCCCAACTGGCTGAAGCTGGTCTCGGAGGGCAACATCCTCGCCGCCGCCGAGCTGTCCCACCAGACCAACACATTGCCGGAGGTCTGCGGCCGGGTCTGTCCGCAGGACCGCCTGTGCGAGGGCGCCTGCACCCTCAACGACGGCTTCGGCGCGGTGACCATCGGCTCGGTGGAGAAGTACATCACCGACACCGCCTTCGCCATGGGCTGGCGCCCGGACATGTCCAAGGTCAAGCCGACCGGCAAGCGCGTCGCGGTGATCGGCGCCGGCCCCGCGGGCCTCGGCTGTGCCGACGTGCTGGTGCGCAACGGCGTGACCCCGGTGGTGTTCGACAAGAACCCGGAAATCGGCGGCCTGCTGACCTTCGGCATCCCCGAGTTCAAGCTGGAAAAGACCGTGATGAGCAATCGCCGCGAGGTCTTCAGCGGCATGGGCATCGAGTTCCGCCTCAACACCGAGGTGGGCACCGACGTGACCATGGAGCAGCTGCTCGCCGAGTACGACGCCGTGTTCATGGGCATGGGTACCTACACCTACATGAAGGGCGGCTTCCCCGGCGAGGACCTGCCCGGCGTCTACGACGCGCTGGACTTCCTGATCGCCAACGTCAACCGCAACCTCGGTTTCGAGAATGCGCCGGAAGACTTCATCGACATGAAGGGCAAGCGCATCGTCGTGCTCGGGGGCGGCGACACCGCCATGGACTGCAACCGTACCTCGATCCGCCAGGGCGCCAAGAGCGTGACCTGCGCCTACCGCCGCGACGAAGACAACATGCCGGGCTCGCGCAAGGAAGTGAAGAACGCCAAGGAAGAGGGGGTGAAGTTCCTGTTCAACCGCCAGCCCATCGCCATCGTCGGGGAGGACAAGGTGGAGGGCGTCAAGGTGGTCGAGACCCGTCTCGGCGAGCCGGATGCCCGAGGCCGTCGCAGCCCCGAGCCGATCCCCGGCTCCGAAGAAGTCATCCCGGCCGAAGCCGTGCTGATCGCCTTCGGCTTCCGCCCCAGCCCGGCGCCCTGGTTCGAGCAGTTCGAGATCCAGACCGACAGCCAGGGCCGCGTGGTGGCGCCGGAGAAGAGCCAGTTCAAGCACCAGACCAGCAACCCGAAGATCTTCGCCGGTGGCGACATGGTGCGGGGTTCCGACCTGGTGGTGACGGCGATCTTCGAGGGGCGCAACGCCGCCGAAGGCATCCTCGATTACCTGGGTGTCTGATCTGTTGCGGCTGGCGTAGGATGGGTTGAGCGCAGCGATACCCGTCGATCACCTATGGGTTACGCCTTCGGCTAACCTACGCGGTCCGCTCCATCCTGCGGGCGAGGCAAATCGTCGCAATGAACAAAAGGCACGGCGCTCGCCGTGCCTTTTGTTTTGCGGTCTGCGAAAATGCCCGCACTTTTTTGCCGCCTACTTTGTCTCAGGAACTGCCATGACTGCCCTGAAGAACGACCGCTTCCTCCGCGCCCTGCTCAAGCAACCCGTCGACGTCACCCCGGTGTGGATGATGCGCCAGGCCGGTCGCTACCTGCCCGAGTACCGCGCCAGCCGGGCCAAGGCCGGGGACTTCATGAGCCTGATGATGAACCCCGAGTTCGCCTGCGAAGTCACCCTGCAGCCGCTGGACCGCTATCCGCAGCTGGACGCGGCGATCCTCTTCTCCGACATCCTGACCATCCCCCATGCCATGGGGCAGGGCCTGTACTTCGAGACCGGCGAGGGGCCGCGCTTCAAGAAGGTCATCGCCAGCGCCGCCGACATCGAGGCCCTGCCGATTCCCGACCCGCAACAGGACCTGGGCTACGTGATGGATGCGGTGCGCACCATCCGCCGCGAACTGAACGGCCGGGTGCCGCTGATCGGCTTCTCCGGCAGCCCCTGGACCCTGGCCACCTACATGGTCGAGGGCGGTTCGAGCAAGGACTTCCGCAAGTCCAAGGCCATGCTCTACGACAACCCGCAGGCCATGCACGCCCTGCTCGACAAGCTGGCGCAGTCGGTCACCAGCTACCTCAACGGGCAGATCCAGGCCGGCGCCCAGGCGGTGCAGATCTTCGACACCTGGGGCGGCAACCTGTCGGCGGCGGCCTACCAGGAGTTCTCCCTGGCCTATATGCAGAAGATCGTCACGGGGCTGATCCGCGAACACGACGGGCGCAAGGTGCCGGTGATCCTCTTCACCAAGAACGGCGGCCTGTGGCTGGAGTCCTTGGCCGCCACCGGCGCCGACGCGCTGGGCCTGGACTGGAGCTGCGATATCGGTGAGGCGCGCCGCCGGGTCGGTAACCAGGTGGCCCTGCAGGGCAACATGGACCCCACGGTGCTCTACGCCAAGCCGGCAGCGATCCGCGCCGAGGTGGCGCGCATCCTCGCCAGCTACGGCCAGGGCTCGGGCCACGTGTTCAACCTCGGCCACGGCATCACCCCGGAGGTCGACCCGGCCCACGCCGGGGCTTTCCTCGAAGCGGTGCACGAGCTATCGGCGCAGTATCACATCGAGTGAACGAACAGGGCCGCATTTGCGGCCCTGTTGTTATCGGCGCCGCGACCTTCTTGCCCTTGAGCTAGTCATTAGATGACCAGGTTTCTCGCGCTTGTCATGGGCTTTGCATAGAATCCAGGGCATCTAGGACGAGGGAGGTGTGGAATGCGGCGTGTGGTGTTCAATCAGAAGGGCGGCGTGGGCAAGTCCAGTATCGCCTGCAACCTGGCGGCGGTGAGTGCGGCGCAGGGCTATCGTACCCTGTTGGTCGACCTGGACGCCCAGGCCAACTCCACCCATTACCTGACCGGCCTGACCGGCGCCGAGATACCCACCGGGATCGCCGATTTCTTCAAGCAGACCCTGTCCAGCGGGCCCTTCGCCAAGAAGGGGCGGGTCGATATCTACGAGACGCCGTTCGCCAACCTGCATGTGGTCACCGCCACCGCGGAACTGGCGGACCTGCAACCCAAGCTCGAGGCCAAGCACAAGATCAACAAGCTGCGCAAACTGCTGGACGAGCTGGGCGAGGATTACGAGCGAATCTATCTGGATACGCCGCCGGCCCTGAATTTCTACACGGTTTCCGCGCTGATCGCGGCCGACCGCTGTCTGATTCCCTTCGACTGCGACAGCTTCTCGCGCAATGCCCTCTATGGCCTGCTGCAGGAGATCGAAGAGCTGCGCGAGGACCATAACGAGGCCCTGGAGGTGGAGGGCATAGTGGTCAACCAGTTCCAGCCGCGTGCTTCCCTGCCGCAACTGCTGCTCGACGAACTGCTCGGCGAGGGGCTGCCGGTGCTGCCGGTGAACCTGATGAGCTCGGTGAAGATGCGCGAGTCGCACCAGGCCTGCACGCCGCTGATCCATTTCGATGCGCGGCACAAGCTGACCCGGCAGTTCGTCGAACTGCACGACCTGCTCGAAGCCGGCGTCTAGATTGGCCCGCCAAACACACGAGGCGCCCTGGGGCGCCTCGTGTGTTTGCGGTTGTATGCGGAGTGGCCGCGTCTAGCGGACCACGAAGATGTCGCAGGGCGCGCGGTGCAGGAAGTGCTGGGCCAGGCTGCCGAGTAGCGCCTGGGACAGGGCGCTGCGGCCGTGGCTGCCGAGCACCAGCAACTCGCTGCGGCGGGCCTTCAGCTGCTCCTGCAGGCAGCGCAGGATGCCGCCCTGGAGGACTTCATGTGTCAGGGTCGGGCCCTCGGCGGGCAGGCTGTGGCTCTCGTCTTCGAGCAATTGGTCGATCAGCGCCTGCTGGATCTGCAGCTGGGCTTCGACCTGCTGCGGCGTGCCCTTATCCGCCTCGAATACATGCAGGGCGTGCAGCCCGGCGCTGCTCGGCAGCAGGCGGTAGGCCTGGCCCAGGGCGCTGCAGGCGCACAGGGAGAAGTCGATGGCGGCCAGGGCGCGCTGGTAGGGCTGGAAGTCGTTGCGCGCGACCAGCAGCAGCGGCACCGGGCACTGGCGGGCGATGCGGTCGAGGCTGGTGCCGGAGAAGAAGTCGTGGCGCTGATGATGGGCGCCGAGTACCAGCAGGTCGCACTCGAGCGCCTGCAGTTGCTGCAGCACCGCCTCCGACGGCTTGCCGCTGCACAGGCGCAGCTCGCTGCCGGGCGGGGCGTAGCGGGTCAGGCTGCTGTCCAGGCTCTGCTGGGCCTGGTCCTGTTGCGGGCCACTGAGGCCGGGGTCGAGGACGTGCAGGAGGGTCAGCCGGGCATTGTGCTGCCGGGCCAGCTGGGCGGCCCGGCACAGGGCCAGGTCGGCGGTGTCGCGCAGGTCGTGGGCGATGAGGATATGGCTGAACATGGGCGAGGGCGCTCCAGCCGCTGGGCTCGTAAATGTATTATCCCCTCAGGCTTAGCCGCTGTATTGACCTACCGCAAGGTCAGGCGTCAGGGCGCGCTCTTGCGTCGGGCGAGACGGCACTTCCGGGTGCCGTCGCCGCCGGCCTTCAGAGGCCCTGTTCGGCGAGCCAGGCGAGCAGCTGCGGCAGAGGCAGGGCGCCGCTCTGCCGGGCGACCTCGCGACCCCGCTTGAACAGGATCAGGCTGGGAATCGAGCGGATGCCCAGCTGTCCGGCCAGCTGCCGGTTGGCCTCGCTGTCCAGCTTGCCCAGGCGCACCTTGCCCTGAAGTCGTTCGGCGGCCTGGGCGAAGGTCGGTGCGAAGGCCTTGCAGGGGCCGCACCAGTCGGCCCAGACATCGACCAGCAGCGGCAGGTCGCCTTTCAGCTGGCCGGCGAAGTTAGCCTGGCTCAGCTCGATGGGGGCGGTGGGCAACAGCGCGCTCTTGCACCGGCCGCAGACGGGGTTGTCGCCCAGGCGCTGAGCGGGGATGCGGTTGAGGCCGTCGCAGGCGGGGCAGGGGATCAGCAGGGGTTGAGACATAGCGTACTCCTAGACTGCCTATAAGGTGGTGGCGGCACGGCGTTAAAACAAGGGTAGAGTGAGCGGCACCGGAGGTCCCATGGCATTACCCTCGTTGAATCTGTTGCGCAGCTTCGCCGTGCTCGGCGATACCCTCAACGTCAAGCGCGCCGCCGAGCGCCTGCATGTCACGCCGACTGCGGTCAGCCATCAGCTGCGCGAGCTGGAGGCGGCCCTGGACTGCAAGCTGTTCCAGCGCCTGCCGCGCGGTCTGGAGCTGACCGACGCCGGGCGCTCGTTCTGGCGCGAGGTGGCTCCGGCGATGCGCCAGCTGGAGAGTGCCGTCCGGGCGCGCCAGGTACGGCGGCCGTTTCGCGTGTCCAGCTTTCCCTTCCTCGCTCAGTCCGTGGTGCTGCCGCTGCTGGGCGAGCTGCAGGCGTTGCTCGGCGAGCGTCTGCTGAGCCTCGACACCCGTCGCGAGATCCTCGACCTCGAGGGCCACGGCATCGACCTCGGCCTGCGCTTCGCCGTCGACCCGGCGGACTGGGGCGAGCTGCGGGCGCGGCGCCTGAGCGGTTTTCAGCTGGCGCCGCTGGTGGCGGCGGACTTTCCCCGGGTGCCCTGGCCGCCGCCTGCCGATCTGCTGCCGATTCGCCTGAGCCAGGAGCAGCACGGTTGGCGGCAGTGGGCCGCGGTGCATGGCTGGCAACCGGCGGCCGATGGCCTGGTGCTGGACAGTTATGCCGCGGTGTTGAGCGCCACCGAGCAGGGCCTGGGGGTGGCCATCGGCTTCCTGCCGCTGTGCATCGACGCGCTGCAGGCGGGCAGGCTGCGGCCGCTGTGGCCGCGGCGGCGGGCCAGTGGCGGGGCGTTGTGGGCGGTCTGGCCGGCCGCGGCGGAGAGCCCGGGGCTGCTGCGGGTGGTCGACTGGCTGGCGCAGCGCCTGGACGGGATGGAGGCGCGCAGCGATGAGTTCTTCTCAGCTCTCGAGGGCTGAAATCTCGCTTTTCCGCGCGGCGGCGGCCGGCAAGAGTGGCGGTATCTGCACGAGGAAGCCGCCATGCGTTTCGATACCTATGAATTCTCCGCCCGCGACGGCTACCCGCTCGCCGTCAGCTCCTACCGCCCGATGCGGCCGCGCTATGGGCTGCTGCTGAACGGCGCCACCGGGGTCGCCCAGCGCTTTTACCGCAGCTTTGCCGAGCATGCGGCCAGTCGTGGCGCCTGGGTGTTCTGCTACGACTACCGCGGCATAGGTGCCAGCCGCGCGGCGGCCTGGCAGGGGCGGGCGCCGAGTATGGCCGACTGGGGCCGCATCGATCAGGCGAGCCTGCTCGACCATCTGCCGGCCGACCTGCCGGTGGCGGTGCTCGGGCACTCGGTGGGCGGGCAGCTGCCGGGCCTGGCCGACAACGCCGGGCGCATCCAGGCGCTGCTCGGCGTGGCCGCGCAGTCGGGTTACTGGCGGCTGTGGCCGGCCAACCGGCAGTGGCGACTGGCGCTCAACTGGTACGCGCTGGTGCCGCTGCTCACCCGCCTCTGCGGGCGGCTGCCGGGCTGGGTCATGGGCGGTGAGGCGCTGCCGCGGGAGGTGGCGCTGGAGTGGGCGCGCTGGTGCCGCACGCCGGCCTTCATCGCCACGCCGGACGGCCGCCCCTGGCGCCCGCACTTCGCCGAGCTGCAGGCCCCGGCGCGCTTTCTGGTGATCGCCGATGACCTGGCCTTCGCCCCACGCAAGGCGGTGGAGGAGCTGGCCGGCTTCTACACGGCGGCGCGCCGCGAGCAGCAGATCGTCGCGCCCGCGGACTGGGGACTGCGCAGCCTCGGACACTTCGGCTTCTTCCGGCGTGAAGCGCCGCGCGAGCTCTGGAACGAGCAACTGGCCTGGCTGGAGCGGACCCTGGGGCTGAGGCCGGCCCGCGCGCCGGCCTGAGCCGCGGCGGGCAGGCCGGCTGGGCTCAGACCGGGGTCAGCGGCCAGAACAGCGGGATCACCAGGGTCGCGGCGAGCCAGAGGATCAGGTTGAGCGGGCCGCCGATCCTCATGAAGTCGGTGAAGCGGTAGCCGCCGGCGTTGTAGACGAAGGTGTTGGTCTGGTAGCCGATCGGCGTGGCGAAGCTGGCGCTGGCGGCGAACATCACCGCCACCACGAAGGCCCGCGGGTCGACGCCCAGGTGCTGGGCCAGGCCGATGGCGATGGGGGTGACCAGCACGGCCACGGCGTTGTTCGACAGCATCTCGGTGAGGATCGAGGTGAACAGGTAGATGAACGACAGCATCAGCAGCGGACCGGCCCAGGGCAGCAGGCCCATGACGTTCTCCACCAGCAGCCTGACCAGGCCGACCTTGTCCATGGCGATGCTGATCGCCAGCATGCCGAAGATCAGGCTGAGGATCTTCCAGTCGACCGCCTTGTAGGCGTCCTCCACGTCCAGGCAGCGGGTCGCCAGCACGGTGACCGCGCCGATGATCGCCAGGCCTTCGATCGGCATCACGCCGAGGGCGGCCAGCAGCATCACGGCCAGGGTGGCGATGATGGCGATCGGCGCCTTGTCGCGGCGGAAGGCGCGCTCCTGCACGGCGTTGAGGCTGATCAGTTCGCCGTTGTCGGCGAAGCGCTTGATCTGCGCCGGGGTGCCCTCGACCAGCATCACGTCGCCGAACTGCAGCTCGAAGTCGTCGAGGTTGCCCTGGATGTTCTCGTCCTGGCGGTGCACGGCGAGCACGGCGATGCCGTAGCGCGCGGTGAGGTCCAGGTCGCGCATGGGGCGGTGGCTGTAGCGCGAGTTGCGCCCGACTATGGCCTCGGCGAGGATCACGTCGTGGCTGCTGATGGTCTCGAAGGCGTCGCCGCGGTTGAACGACAGGTGGCCGCTCTCGCGCAGTTCCACCACGTTCTTCACCTGGCCGTGCAGCACCAGGCGGTCGCCGCTGGCCAGCAGGGTGTCATGGCCGGGGGTGGTGAGCTCCTGCTCCTCGCGGAACAGCTTGAGCACCTGCAGGCCGCTGCCGCCGTTGAGGTTGGCCTCGGCCAGGGTCTTGCCGATCACCGGCGAATCCTGGGGCACCAGCAGCTCGGTCATGAAGGTGCGGTCCAGGTCGGGGCGCAGTTGCCGGGACAGGGTCTCGCGCTCGGGCAGCAGGTGGCGGCCGATGGTCAGCAGGTAGAGCATACCGACGGTGGCGAGGATCAGCCCGGCGCCGGTGATCTCGAAGATGCCGAAGGGCGCCAGGCCGGCCTTGCGCGCCACGCCGTCGACCAGGATGTTGGTCGAGGTGCCGATCAGGGTCAGGGTGCCGCCGAGGATGGTGGCGTAGGACAGCGGGATCAGCAGCTTGGACGGCTGGGTGCCGGCGCGCCGGGCCAGGGAGATGGCCACCGGGGTGAGGATGGCCACCACCGGGGTGTTGTTCAGGCAGGCGGAGATCGCCAGGGCGGTCAGGGTCAGGCCGGTGAGTACGCGGATCGGGCTGGTGCCGACCAGGTTGCCCAGCCAGTTGCCCAGGGCGTCGATGCAGCCGGTACGTTCCAGGGCGGCGGACAGCACGAACATGCAGGCGATGGTCACCGGCGCCGAGTTGCTCAGTACGCTGAGCACCTCCTTGGGTTCCAGCAGCTGGGTCACCAGCAGGGCGGCCACGGCGATGGCCGCGACCACGTCCGGGCTCCACTTCTCGCGGACGAAGGCCACCAGCAGCCAGATCAGCAGCGCGCCGACGAAGAGCAGTGGCAGAGAGTCCCAGAACATGAGGCGTCCTTAGCGTGCGAGTCTCGAGGGGGACGGGGCCGAAGGCGGCCCGCAAGGTCGCCAAGATAGAGGCCTTTGCTTAGATAGTCTAAGAATGTTTGAGAAGGTTTATATGCCCTTTTTGCTTGTTGACCGGGGGCTGTACCGGCACCTGCGCGGCGCACTGTGCCTGTGCCTGGAAGCCCCGCAGGGCTAGGCTCGGGGTTTTCCAACGGAGGGCGATTCATGGGCCAGCTAGGTATTCTCGGTGGCATGAGCTGGGAGTCCACGGCCAGCTACTACCGTTTGCTCAACCAGGGCGTGCGTGAGCGTCTGGGCGGCCTGCATTCGGCGTCCCTGTTGCTGCATTCGGTGGACTTCGCAGCGATCGCCGCGCTGCAGCAGCGCGGCGACTGGGACGAAGCCGGTCGACAACTGGCGGTCGCCGCCCGGGGGCTGGCGGCGGCCGGCGCCGGCGCGTTGCTGCTGGCCACCAACACCATGCACAAGGTGGCGCCGGCCATCGAGGCGGCGGTGGACATTCCCTTGCTGCATATCGGCGATGCCGTCGGCCAGGCGCTGCGGCGCCAAGGCGTGCAGCGGGCGGGGCTGCTCGGCACGCGCTTCACCATGCAGGAAGCCTTCTACCGCCAGCGCCTGGTCGAGCACTTCGCCATCGAGGTGCTGCTGCCGGAGGCCGCGGCCATGGACGAGATCGACCGGGTGATCTTCGCCGAGCTGTGCCGCGGCGAGTTCACGGCACCGTCGCGGGCCTTCTATCTGGAGTGCCTCGAGCGGCTGCGGGACGACGGCGCCGAGGCGGCGATCCTCGGCTGTACCGAGATCGGCCTGCTGCTGGAAGGGGCCCGCTCGCCCTTGCCGCTGCTCGACAGCAGCGAGGTGCATGTGGCCATGGGCCTGGAGTGGCTGCTGGCCGAGGCTTGAGATTCGCGGCCGGGGCATCGCCACGCTCGACCCGGTCTAGGACGAGCAGCTGATCGCCAGGTGCTTGCCCCATTCCGGCGGGCGTTCGGCGTAGCGCTCCATGCCCGGCTGCTCGTCGAAGGGGCGGCTGAGCACCGCGTGCAGTTCCCGCACCGGCCCATAGTCGCCCTGCTCGGCGGCTTCTATGACCTGCTGGGCCAGGTAGTTGCGCAGGATGTACTTGGGGTTGACCCCGCGCATGCGCGCGCGGCGTGCCTTCTGGCCGCCGTCGTCCGCTGCGCAGCGGGCTTGGTAGTCGGCGGCCCAGGCGTCGAAGCCGGCCAGGTCGACGAAGTCCTCGCGCAGCCGCGCCAGCGCCTGTTCGGGCGCACTGTCGCCCAGGGCGCGGAAGAAGTTCGTATAGTCCACCGCGCCGCCCTGCATCAATTGCAGCAGGCGCTGGATCAGCGCCTCGTCGCCCTCGGCGGCATCGGTCAGGCCCAGGCGTCGGCGCATCAGGTCCAGGTAGTGGGCCTGGTACAGCGGCAGGAACAGGCCGAGGGCCTCGCGCAGCGCCTCGATTTCGACGAAGGCGGTCAGGGCCTGGCCCAGGGCCGCGAGGTTCCACTGGGCGATCGGCACCTGGTTGCTGAAACTGTAGCGGCCGCTGTCGTCGGAGTGGTTGCAGATGTGGTTGGCGTCGAAGTCGTCGAGGAAGGCGTAGGGGCCGTAGTCGAAGGTGATGCCGAGGATCGACATGTTGTCGCTGTTCATCACCCCGTGGCAGAAACCATAGGCCTGCCAGTGGGCGATCAGCGCGGCGTTGCGCTCGACCACCTCGCGGAACAGCGCCAGGTAGGGTTGCTCCTGCTCCAGGCAGTCGGGGAAATGGCAGTGCAGCACATGCTCGCCGAGCTGCTTGAGCTGTTCCGGCTGGCGGGTGTAGTAGAAGTATTCGAAATGGCCGAAGCGCACGTGGCTGCGGGCCAGGCGCAGCAGCATGGCGGCGCTTTCCTTCTTCTCGCGCCACACCGGTGTGTTCGAGGCGGTGACGCACAGCGCCCGCGAGGTGGGGATGCCGAGGGCATGCAGGTGCTCGCTGGCGAGGAACTCGCGGATCGAGCTGCGCAGCACCGCGCGGCCGTCGCCCATGCGCGAGTAGGGGGTCTGGCCGGCGCCTTTCAGGTGCAGGTCCCAGTGTTCGCCGGCGGCGTTGACCACCTCGCCCAGCAGCAGGCCGCGGCCGTCGCCCAGGCGCGGGTTGTACACGCCGAACTGGTGCCCGGAATAGACCATCGCCCGGGGTTCGGCTTCGTGCCACAGCTTGTGCCCGGCGAACAGCTGGGCAAATTCCTCGCACTCGGCCTCTGCCGGATCGAGGTCGAGCAGGGCCATGGCCGCCGGGCTGGCCACCACCAGGCGCGGCTCGGCGATCGGCTCGGGCAGCACCTCGGTGGAGAAGGCATCGCCCAGGCGGGCGAAGCGGTTATCGAAGGTCAGGTCGGTGAGCGACTTCAAGGTAACTCTCCAGCAGGGCAGGGGCGGCGGAGCGGGTGGCCGGGGGGTCTATACCCCCGACCATAACCCGCCGCTCAGTTGGGGTCGACCGCCGGCGCCGCCGGCTGCGGGTGCAGCTGCGGCTGCTGACCGATGCTGGCCTGGCCGCTGCCGAGGTCGAGCTCCTGGCCGTACTGGTTCTTCAGCGTCACCTCGACCTGGTTGAAGGCCATCTCCACTTTGTTCTCGCGGAAGCTCAGGGCGATGCGCGTGAGGATCTCGTCGGTGGAGGCGTTGCGGTCGCCCAGCTCGCGCACGTGGAAGCGCAGTTCGTAGTCGAAGGTGCTGGCGCTGATGGTCAGGAAGAACAGCTGCGGCTCGGGGTCGCGCAGCACCCGCGGATTCTCCAGCACGGCCTGCATCATCAGCTCGCGGGCCAGCGGCAGGTCGGTCTCGTAGGCCACGCCGATCTTGATGATCACCCGGGTCACGGTGTCGTTGAGCGACCAGTTGATCAGCTGGTCGGTGACGAAGGTCTTGTTCGGCACGATGATTTCTTTGCGGTCGAAATCGGTGATGGTGGTGGCGCGGATGCGGATGCGGCTGACCGTGCCGGACAGGTTGCCGATGGTCACCACGTCGCCGATGCGCACCGGGCGCTCGAACAGGATGATCAGGCCGGAGATGAAGTTGGCGAAGATCTCCTGCAGGCCGAAGCCCAGGCCCACCGAGAGCGCCGCCACCAGCCACTGCAGCTTGTCCCAGCTGACCCCCAGGGTCGACAGGGTGACCACGAAGCCGACTCCGACTATCACGTAGGACAGCAGGGTGGTGGTGGCGTAGGCGCTGCCCTGGGCCAGGCGCATGCGCGACAGCACCAGCACCTCGAGCAGGCCCGGCAGGTTGCGCGCCAGGGCCACGGTGATGGCCACTATGATCAGGGCGCCGAGCAGGTCGCTGAGGCTGATCGGCACCAGGCTGGCGCTCTCGCCGCTGCCGCTGCTGTATTCGTAGAGGGTGACGTTGTCCAGGTAGGCGAACACCGAGATCAGGTCGGCCCAGACCCAGTACAGGCCGGCGGTGAACACGCCGAGCAGGGTGAGGCGGATCAGGCGCAGCGACTGCTGGTTGATCTGCTCGATATCCAGGGTCGGCTCCTCCACCGATGCCTCGCCGCCTTCGCCGCCTTCCTTGCTCTGCGCCAGGCGCTTGCTGGTGGCGCGCTGGTAGGCCAGACGCCGCGCCGCGACGGCCAGGCCGCGGACAAAGGCGGCCTCGACGATCATCCAGATCATCAGCAGGTAGAGGGTGGTGATCAGGCGGTCGCTGAGCTTCAGCGCGGTGTAGTAGTAGCCGAAGCCGACCGCGACGATCAGCGCCAGCGGCAGCAGGCTGAACAGCAGGCCGACGAGCATGCGGAAGGTCGAGGCGTGCTCGCGGGCCCGGCCGCTGAGCAGCAGGGTGTTGAGCAGCCAGGCCATCAGGCCGTAGCAGGTCAGCACCACGGCGATGCCGATGACGTCCTCGGCCAGGTTGGCGGGCTGGTGTTCGGCCACCGCGACCACGGCCACCAGCGCCAGCACCACCAGGCCCAGGTAGCGGATCTGCCGGTGCAGGAACCGCACATGGGGGCGGGCCCAGTGGAAGTGCAGCTCGGCCACGCCGCCGGGGGTGAGGATGCGGTAGACGGTGTAGAACACCAGCCAGGCCAGGGCCATGTCGAACAGCGCCGAGCCCAGGTTGATGTTCTGCCCGCGGGCGTCGAGCTGCAGGGCCAGGCCGCAGAGGGCGAAGAACAGCGTGCCGGGCAGGGCCAGCAGCACGTTGAGCAGGATCGCCATGGGCGTGTGCAGCTGGCTGTCGCGCTTGAAGTGGCCGATGTCCTGGTGCAGCTCGGCCAGCTTGCGATAGAGGAAGCCGCGCTTCCACAGCAGCAGGCCGAGCAGCAGCAGCAGGGGCAGGAACAGCACCGGTCGCTCGATCAGGCCGGCGCCCAGGGCGCGCAGGTTGTCGCCCCAGGGCAGGTCGGCGATCTGCCGCTTGAGCAGCCCCGGGGCGCTGGCGAACCAGTCCAGGTTCAGCGGCTTGTTGCTGGGGATCCAGAACATCTGCTCGTCCAGGGTGGCGCGCAGGGTGCCGGCGGTGCTCTGCAGTTGCTTCTGGTTGAGCTGCAGGGTGATGGACTCGTTGAGCAGCGCATTGAGTTCGCGGTTGAGGCGGTCGAGCAGTTCGCGGCGGGTGCCGATCAGCTCGAGCAGGGTGTTGCGCAGCTCCGCGGTGACGTCCTCGGCCGGCTGCTTGGCCAGCAGCTTGTCGACATAGGCGCCGGGGTTGCCGATGCGTTCGCGTTGCTGGTTCAGCTCGAACTGGTACAGGCGCAGGTCGGCGATCTCGTTGGCCAGGTTGTTGTCCAGCTCCAGGGCGGGCAGCGCCTGCTTCTGCTGGTAGAGGATCCGGGACAGCAGCAGGCTGCCCTGCAGCACGTTGATCTGCTCGTCCAGGGCCTGGTCGGTCTGGCTGAGGCTGTCGAGCTTCTGCTTGACCTGCAGGTTCTGCTGGGTCAGCTGGTTGAGCCGGTCGGTGGCGCTGAGCAGGTAGTCGGAGAGCTTGAGATTGAGGGCGCTCTGGCTGGCCAGCAGCTTGTCCGAGCCGGCCTTCTCCGCCTCGCGGGACTGCTCGGCGACGGTCTCCTCCGATTGCGCGCGGCGTTTCTCGTTGATCAGCGTCTGCAGCTCCAGCAGCTCCTGTTCCAGGCGCTTCATGCGCTCCTCGAGCAGGTCGCGCTGGGCGTGACCGAGGTCCTGCAGCAGGCTGTTGCCGGCCAGCTCCTGGCGCCGCAACTGGGTCTTGGCATCGAGCAGGGCCAGTTCGGCGCCGAGTTGCTCGCGCAGCTCGGTGGTCAGCGGCTTGCCCGACTCCTTGCCGGTCTTCAGGGCGTTGTTGATGTCCTGGGTGCGGGTCTGGTTGCTGCTGATCTCGGCCTGGGCGCGCTCGGGGCGGGTCTGGGCGGTGATGATCAGGCTGTTGGCATCGCCGAGCTGCTTCTGCCATTCGCTGAGCTGGGTGCTGCGTTCGCCGAGCAGCTGCTCCAGCTGCGGCACCGGGGTGCTGGCGTGGCGTCGGGCGGTGCTCGTCGCCTCGCTGGCCTTGAGCCGGGCCAGCTCACGCTGGGCCTCGCCGATCAGCCGCGGCGCCTGCTCGAGCTGCTGCTTGAGCTCGGCCAGGCGTTGCTCGCTCTCGACGCGTTGGGTCAGCAGGCCGAGGGTCTTCTCCAGGGTCTGCTTGAGCGCCAGCAGTTCGGCCTCCGGCAGCTTGCGCTCGGACAGGTTCTCCAGGCTGCGTTTGACTTCGGCGATCTTCGGCGAGTCGGCCGCCTGCAGCACGGGAGCGCCCAGGCAGAGGCCGAGCAGGGCGGCGGCGAATAGGAAACGGAAAGAGGGCATGGTCGCGATCGTGCGGCTCGAAAGGCAGTGAGTTTAGAGGAACAGGCCCGGCCCTGGGCGAACACCTTCGGGGAATTTGACGCCGACCTTGCGGATCTTGTTCCCCTCCATCGCCGCCACCGTCCAGGTCAGGCCCTGCCATTCGACCTGGTCGCCGATCACCGGTTCACCGCCGATCTCGTGGGCGATGAAGCGGCCCAGGGGCTGGCGCCCGTCGAGGCCGTCCAGCTTGAGGCCGTAGAGTG
The DNA here is from genome assembly GCF_051904775.1 of Pseudomonas sp. MBLB4123. NCBI lineage: Bacteria > Pseudomonadati > Pseudomonadota > Gammaproteobacteria > Pseudomonadales > Pseudomonadaceae > Pseudomonas > Pseudomonas sp. MBLB4123. Next base: position 2,884,662 of record NZ_CP196711.1, on the reverse strand, counting down.
CGGCCACCGCGCTCAGCTCGGCGTCGCCTTCCAGCACGAAGTCGCCGAAGAAGCGCAGGTCCTGGCCCCGTTGCGGCGCCTGGCTGAACAGCTTGCCGAGGGCCGGCAGGTCGTGCTCGTGGCCGATCACACAGAGCAGGTCGCCGGCCTCCAGGGTGGTGCTGCCGGAGGGGTGGAGCAGCTCGTGGCCGCGGAACAGTGCGGCGATCCGCGTGCCGTCGGGCATCTTCAGTTCGCGCAGGGCGGCGCCGATGCACCACTTCTCGGCGCCGAGGCGGTAGATGAACAGCTCCCACTGGCTGGTCGGGTGCACCTCCAGGCCGGCGCGGGACACCGGCGCCGGTTCCGGCGGCACGGTGACGCGCAACCACTTGGCCACCCAGGGCAGGCTGGTGCCCTGCAGCAGCAGGGAGACCAGGACGATGAAGAAGGCCAGGTTGAAGAACAGCTGGGCATTCTCCAGGCCGGCCATCAGCGGGAACACCGCGAGGATGATCGGCACCGCGCCGCGCAGGCCGACCCAGGCGATGAACAGCTTCTCGCGGTCGTGGAAGGCGCGGAACGGCAGCAGGCCCAGGTAGATCGACAGCGGCCGGGCGATGAGGATCATCCACAGCGCCAGGCCCAGGGCCGGCAGGGCGATGGGCAGCAGTTCGCGGGGGGTGACCAGCAGGCCGAGGACCAGGAACATGCCGATCTGGCTGAGCCAGGCCAGGCCGTCGAGCATGTGCAGGATGCCGTGGCGCGAGCGGATCGGCCGGTTGCCCAGCAGCAGGCCGCACAGGTAGATGGCGAGGAAGCCGCTGCCGCCGACGGCGTTGGTGATGGCGAAGATGATCAGCCCGCCGCTGACCACCAGCAAGGGGTAGAGGCCGTTGGCCAGGTGCATGCGGTTGACCAGGTTGAGCAGCAGCCAGCCACCGCCCAGGCCCAGCACGCCGCCGAGGCCGAACTGCAGCAGCAGTTGCAGCGGCAGGTCCCAGCCGAAGCCGGTCTGGCCGCGCACCAGCATGGCGATCAGGGTGACGGTGAGGAACACCGCCATGGGGTCGTTGCTGCCGGACTCGATCTCCAGGGTAGCGCTGACCCGTTCGTTGAGGCCACGGCCGCCGAGCAGGCCGAACACCGCCGCGGCATCGGTGGAGCCGACGATGGCGCCGATCAGCAGGCCCTCCATCGGGCTCAGGCCGAACAGCCAGGCGGCGGCGACGCCGGTCAGCCCGGCGGTGATCAGCACCCCGGCGGTGGCCAGCGACAGCGACGGCCACAGCGCCACGCGGAAACTCTTGACCCGGGTGCGCATGCCGCCGTCGAGGAGGATCACCGCCAGCGCCAGGTTGCCCACCAGGTAGGCCAGGGAGTAGTCGGCGAAGTTGATGCCACCGGGCCCGTCGACCCCGGCGAGCATGCCGACGGCGAGGAAGATCACCAGGATGGGAATGCCGAAACGCGAGCCGAAGGCGCTGACCAGGATGCTCATGGCCACCAGCAATGCACCGATCAGGAACAGGTTGTTGATGGCGCTGGCGTCCAAGGGCGTACTCCGGGCGAGGGGAGAGGGCGCCTTCATGCATGGCGCGTGCCAGGGATTCTAACCGCAGGCCGGGGGCGGCGGGCAAAAAAATGCCCCGCGCCGAGCGGGGCATGGCCGCAAGCGCAGAGGCTCAGAACCAGGTGTCGCGCATGCCCAGGCAGCAGTCGTCGCGGGCCTCGAGCAGGGCCAGCTCGTGGTGGCAGGCCGGCACTTCCCAGGTCAGGAAGTAGCGCGCCGCCCGCAGCTTGCCGCGATAGAAGTCGGCGTCGGAACCATTGCCCCCGCCTTGCAGGAGCAGTGCCAGGCCCTGCTCGGCGCGAATCGCCTGTTCCAGCCAGCGCCAGCCGATCACCAGGTGGCCGAACACCTTGAGGTACAGCGCCGAATTGGCCAGGCCCTGGTTGACCTTGCCGGCCAGCAGGTCGCCGAGCAGCGCCAGGGTCACCGCCGACAGCCGCGCCAGCAGCTGCTCCAGGGGCTGGCGCAGGGCACTCAGGGAGTCGTACTCGGCGGCGCGCTGGCAGCAGTCCTGGATCAGCTTGACCAGTTGCTTGAGCGCGGCGCCACCGTTCATCGACACCTTGCGCCCGAGCAGGTCCAGCGACTGGATGCCGTGGGTGCCCTCGTGGATGGGATTGAGGCGGTTGTCGCGGTAGAACTGCTCCACCGGGTACTCGCGGGTGTAGCCGTGGCCGCCGAGGATCTGGATGGCCAGCTCGTTGGCCTTGAGGCAGAACTCCGAGGGCCAGGACTTGACGATCGGGGTCAGCAGGTCGAGCAGCTGCAGTGCCTGTGCCCGTTGTTCCTCGGTGTCCAGGGTCTGGGTGTCGTCGAACAGCCGGGCGGCGTACAGGCCCAGGTCGAAGGCGCCCTCGACGTAGGCCTTCTGGGCCAGCAGCATGCGCCGCACGTCGGCGTGCTCGATGATCGCCACCTGGGGGCTGGCCGGGTCCTTGCCGTCGGGCTGGCGGCCCTGGGGACGGTTGCGTGCGTAGTCCAGCGAGTAGAGGTAGCCGGCGTAGCCGAGCATCACCGCGCCCATGCCGACGCCGATGCGCGCCTCGTTCATCATCTGGAACATGTAGGCCAGCCCCTGGTGCGGCTGCCCCACCAGGTAGCCGACGCACTGGCCGTTGTCGCCGAAGTTCAGCGCGGTGGAGGTGGTGCCGCGCCAGCCCATCTTGTGGAACAGCCCGGCCAGGGTCACGTCGTTGCGCGGGCCCAGCGAGCCGTCGTCGTTCACATGGTATTTCGGCACGATAAACAGGCTGATGCCCTTCACCCCGGGCGGGGCGTCCGGCAGCTTGGCCAGCACCATGTGCACGATGTTCTCGCTCAGGGGGTGATCGCCGGCGGAGATGAAGATCTTGTTGCCACGGATACGGTAGCTGCCGTCGGCGGCCGGTTCGGCGCGGGTGCGGATGTCCGCCAGGGAGGAGCCGGCGTGGGGCTCGGTCAGGGCCATGGTGCCGAAGCAGCGACCCTCGATCATCGGCTGCAGGAAGCGGCGCTTCTGCTCCGGGCTGCCGAAGCTCTCGATCAGGTTGGCCGCGCCCATGGTCAGGAAGGGGTAGGAGGTGGTCGCCGCGTTGGCCGCCTGGAAGTGGGCGAAGCAGGCCTGCGACAGCAGGTTGGGCAGCTGCATGCCGCCGGCCTCGAAGTCGCGGGTGGCATTGAGGAAGCCGGCCGCGAGGAAGGCGTCCACCGCCGGCTTCACCTCGGGGATCAGCTGCGCGGCGCCGTCGACGTACTGCGGCTCGTGCTCGTCGTTCTTGCGGTTGTGCGGGGCGAACAGCGCCTCGGCGATACCTCGCGCGGTCGCAATCGCTGCCTCGAAAGTTTCTCGATTATGCTCGGCGAAGCGCTCGCGGCGGGTCAGGGCTTCGGCGTCCAGCACCTCGTAGAGTTCGAACGCCAGGTTGCGGGAGCTGAGCAGTATCTCGGACATGGGCGGCCTCCAGTGGATGGCGCCGAGTCTAGGCAGCCGCCCAGGGGCTGCCCAGCACTATCGATGGCCGTGATGGCGGTTCACATGGCCAGCCCTTCGGCCAGTTCGCGGGTCAGCTCGGCGGCGCCGATGGGCCGGCAGCCGGCGAGGTTCTGCCCGGCCCAGAGCGGCGAGCAGTCGCCCAGGCCCTGGCGTTCGGCGGCGGCGCGCAGGGGTGCGAGGGCGGCCGCGGCCAGGGGGAAGGCCGGCACCTCGGCCGGCAGGGCGCCGAGGCTGCGCATCAGGCGGTTGACGATGCCCCGTGCCGGGCGGCCGCTGAACAGGGTGGTCAGGGCCGTGTGCCGCGCCGCCTCGCTCTGCAGGGCGGCGCGGTGCACCGCGCTGGTGCTGGCCTCGGGGCACAGCAGGTAGGCGCTGCCGACCTGCACCCCGGCCGCCCCGAGGCGCCGCGCCGCGGCGACTCCGGCGGCGTCGGCGATGCCGCCGGCGGCGATCACCGGCAGGCGCACGGCCCGCACCACCTGCGGCAGCAGGGTGAAGGTGCCGAGCTGGGTGGACAGGTCCGGGTCGAGGAACAGGCCGCGATGGCCGCCGGCCTCCAGGCCTTGGGCGATGATCGCATCGACGCCGCGGGCCTCCAGCCACAGGGCCTCGGCCACCGTGGTGGCGCAACCGAGGATCTTCGCCCCGCTGGCCCGCACCCGCTCCAGCAGCGCCGCTTCCGGCAGGCCGAAGTGGAAGCTGACCACCGCCGGACGCAGCTCCTCCACCAGCTCGGCCATGGCCGCGTCGAACGGCTGGCGCCCGGGGCCGGCGGGGACGCTGCCGGGGTCGACGTCGAACTCGGCGTAGAAGGGCGCGAGGCGCTCGCGCCAGGCCGTCTCGCGGGCCGCATCCGCGGGTGGTTGGACATGGCAGAAGAAGTTGAGGTTGCACGGCCGGTCGGTCGCCGCGCGCAGGCCCAGCAGCTGCGTGCGCAGGCCGGTGGCGTCGAGCATGGCCGCCGGCAGCGAGCCGAGGCCGCCGGCCTGGCACACGGCGATAGCCAGGCGCTGGTCCTGGGCGCCGGCCATGGGCGCCTGGATGATGGGCAGTTCGCAGCCGAGCAATGTCTGTAGGGTCATGGGGCCTCCTTGGCCGCAGCGGGGGAGGGCGAGCATGCCACAGTTGGCGTATCGGTTCGTCGCCCGCGGTCGCAGCCGGTTACACTGCGCGCCTGTCCCGAGGGAGTCCCGATGAACTACCGCCATGCCTTCCACGCCGGCAACCACGCCGACGTGCTCAAACACCTGGTCCTGAGCCGACTGCTCGCCCTGCTGGGGCGCAAGGAGGCCCCCTTCGCCTACCTCGACAGCCATGCCGGCGTCGGCCTCTACGACCTGGCCGGCGATCAGGCCAGCCGCACCGGCGAGTGGCGCGAGGGCATCGGCCGCCTGTGGCAGGCCGCGGCGGCGCCGGAGCTGCTGCAGGACTACCTCGAGGTGATCCGCGCCATGAACCCGGATGGCCAGCTGCGCTACTACCCCGGCTCGCCGGAGCTGGCGCGGCTGCTCAGCCGCGAGCAGGACCGCCTGCAGCTCAACGAGAAGCACCCGGAGGACGGTGCGCTGCTCAAGGACAACATGCGCGGCGACCGCCGTGTGGCGGTGCACCGGGGCGAGGGTTGGCATGTGCCGCGGGCGCTGCTGCCGACCCGGGAGAAGCGCGTGCTGCTGCTGATCGACCCGCCGTTCGAGCAGGCCGACGAGCTGGAGCGCTGCCTGCAGGCGCTCGGCGAGGCCCTGGGGCGGATGCGTCAGGCCATCGTGGCGATCTGGTACCCGATCAAGGACGAGCGCCAGCTCAAGCGCTTCTATGCCGGCCTGCAGCGTAGCGGCGCACCCAAGCTGCTGCGCGCCGAGCTGCTGGTGCACCGTCCGGACGACCCCGCGCGCCTGGCCGGTTCGGGCCTGGCTATCGCCAACCCGCCTTGGGGCATGGAGCAGGAACTCCAGCAGCTGCTGCCCTGGCTGGCCGAGCACCTGGCCCAGAGCGAGGGCGGCTGGCGCCTGGACTGGCCGGTGCCGGAATGACGCCCTAGCGCCCCGCCTGCGGTTCCACGTAGTAGCTCACCTGCTGGCGCGGACTGAGGTACTCGTACACCGCGCCGGGCAGCTCGCCGGGGCGCAGGCTGCGGGCGATCGCCAGGCCCGGCTCGTCCAGCAGGTCGAGGATCGGTGCCTCGGTCTTGGGCAGCTGCTCGTCGTACAGGATCAGCGTGGGCCTGAGCGGCCGGCCGGGGTTCATGCCCAGCACCAGGCCGTAGCGCTGGTCGTCCAGCTGCACCAGGCTGCCGGGCGGGTAGACCCCCATGCAGCGGATAAAGGCCTTGAGTGCCACCTCGTCGAAGCGCTCGCGCTCCTGGGCGAACATCCGCGACAGGGCCTCGTGGGGGCTGAGGGCGTCCTCGACCCGCAGCGGGTTGCACAGGTTGTCGAACCTATTGGTGATGCACACCAGGCGGCTGAGGCGGCCGATCGCCGCTTCGCGCAGCTGGCGCGGGTAGCCGCTGCCGTCGCAGTACTCGTGGTGCTCGTGGATGATGCGCAGCACCTCGTCGTCGAGCATCAGGCGCTGGCCCATGCGCAGGCCGAACTCGGTGTGCAGTTGCAGCAGCTGTTGCTCGGGGCGGGTCAGCGGCTCGCTCTTGAGCAGCACCTTGCTCGGCACCTCGAGCTTACCGATGTCATGCAGCAGCGCCCCCAGGCCCAGGGTGTGGACGGCCTCGGCGTCCAGGCCGAGCTGGCGTCCCAGCAGCATGGACAACACGGTGACGTTGAGGGCATGGGAGTGGGCATCCTCGGCGGCCTTGCCGGTGATGTTGTGCAGCACCACCTCATGATCGCCGCACATGGCCTCGACCAGGCCGCGTACCACCTCGCCGGCCTGGCGGATGGCATGTTCGGGCTGGCTGCGCAGCGTCTGGTTGAGCGTCTTGACCTGTTGACCGGCCTTGAGAAAGCTGCGGTCCACCTCGGCCAGGCGTTTGCGCAGGGCCCTGAGGGTATCGGCCCGGGCCTGCCGCGCCTGGGCCAGGGCATCGACCGCAGGTGCCGGCATAGGCGCGGGTGCGGCCGTCGGCAGTGGCAGTGGCGGGCAATCGCTGCGCGCCGGGTCGTAGCGCAGCTGCGCCAGGCCCAGGGCCCGCAGCGCGTCGATCTGGCCCTGGTCCTTGATCTTGAAGCTGTTGCGGGCGAAACCGTGCTTCCACCAGCTCAGCTCGAGTTGGATGAACAGGCCGACGCACAGCTGCTCGGGGCGGATGAGATGGCCGTCGGGCATGGGGGCTCGCGGGGTAGGCTAGTGGCTAATGGCCAGAGTATATCCTTTTGTCCGCCAGCGGTTGCGTCGCGCCGGCCTCAGGCCGGCAGGCAGACGCCGGTGCCTCCCAGGCCGCAATAGCCGCCGGGGTTCTTCGCCAGGTATTGCTGGTGATAGGCCTCGGCATAGTAGAAGGGCGGCGCCTCGGCGATCTCGGTGGTGATGGCGCCGAGGCCGGCCTTGTCCAGCTCGGCCTGGAACCTGGCCTGGCTGGCCAGGGCCGCGGCCAGTTGTTCGGCGCCGTAGCAGTAGATGGCCGAGCGATATTGGCTGCCGACATCGTTGCCCTGACGCATGCCCTGGGTGGGGTTGTGCGCCTCCCAGAATACCCGGAGCAGGGCAGCGAAGCTGATCAGTTGCGGGTCGAAGACCACCAGCACCACCTCCGTGTGGCCGGTCAGTCCCGAGCAGGTTTCCTCGTAGGTCGGGTTGGGCGTGTGGCCGCCGGCATAGCCGACTGCGGTGGTCCACACCCCCGGTTGCTGCCAGAAGCGTCGCTCGGCGCCCCAGAAGCAGCCGAGGCCGAATAGCACCCGTTGCAGGCCCGCCGGGAAGGGCGGCTGCAGCGGCCGACCATTGACATGGTGGGCGTCCGGCACCGGCAGCGGTGTGGCGCGTCCGGGCAGGGCCTGATCGGCACTGGGCAGGTGCAGTTTGTGGGCGAGTATTTGCGAGCGTAGAACCATGTACCCTGTCCTCGACGAAGAGCCTGTGAGCAGATAGACCGCGGGGCTGCGGCAGAGTTACACCCCCGGTCAGACCGGTGATCGGCGCGGGTAGCGTTTCAGGCGCTCGACCAGCTCGCGTCCGGCGATCGGCCGGTCGAACAGATAGCCCTGGCCGATATCGCATTGCTGGCGGCGCAGGAAGCCCAGCTGGGCGGCGCTCTCGATGCCTTCGGCGACCACCTTGAGCTTCAGATTGTGGGCCATGGCGATCACCGCCGAGGTGATTTCCATGTCGTCCTGGTTTTCCGGGATGTCTTTGATGAAGCTGCGATCGATCTTGATCACGTCGATGGGGAACTTCTTCAGGTAGCTCAGCGAGGAATAACCGGTGCCGAAGTCGTCCATCGCCAGGGTCAGACCCAGGCTCTTGAGGCGACTGAGCTGATCGCGGGTGTCGTCGGTGGCCTCCAGCAACAGGCCCTCGGTCAGCTCCAGCTCGAGCAGTGCGGGGGGCAGCTGTTCCTCCTCCAGGATCGCGGCGATGGCGCCGACCAGGTCGGGGTCGGAGAACTGCTTGGGCGACAGGTTGATCGCCACCTGCAGGCTGCCCAGGCCGAGCGTGGTCAACTGCGTGCTCATGCGGCAGGCCTGGCGCGCCACCCACTTGCCGATGGGGATGATCAGGCCGGTTTCCTCGGCCACGGCGATGAACTGGTCCGGGCGGATCATGCCCTTCTCCGGGTGCTGCCAGCGCAGCAGGGCCTCCATGCCGAGCAGCTGGCCGCTCCTGAGGCACAACTTGGGCTGGTAGAAGACCTCCAGTTCGTTCTGGGTCAGGGCGCGGCGCAGGTTGCTCTCGACGAACAGCTTGTAGTCGGCCTCGGCGTTCAGTGCCTCGGTGAACAGCTGCAGCTGGTGCTTGCCGTTGGCCTTGGCCTTGTGCAAGGCCAGGCCGGCATGCTTCATCAGGGTCTGCGGGTCCTGCCCGTGCAGAGGGGCGCAGGCCAGGCCCACCGAGGCGGTGACGCTGATCAGCTGGTTGTCGACGAACAGCGGCTTGTCCAGGGTCTGCAAGACCTGCAGGGCGGTGTGTTGGCCCTCCTCGATGCCGTGGTCTTCCAGCAGGATGGCGAACTCGTTGCTGGCGAAGCGCGCCAGCACGCCGGTCGGGGCCAGGCTGTTGCGCAGGCGTCGGGCCAGGCTGCTCAGCAGCTTGTCGCCGGTCTGGTGGCCGAGGCTGTCGTTGATCCGCTTGAAGTTGTCGATGTCCACCAGCAGCAGGCTGAGGGGTTTGCCGTCGGCCAGGGCGAAGCGCTCCTCCAAGGCACGGATGAAGGCGTAACGGTTGCTCAGGCCGGTGAGGTTGTCGCTGAAGGCCAGGCGCTCGATACGCTGCTGAGCCTGCTTGTTGGCGGTGATGTCCTCGTAGATGCCGATGTAATGAGTCAGGCTGCCGTCTTCGCCATGCACCTTGGAGATCGACAGCTGGCTCCAATAGGGCTCGAAGTTCTTGCGCCGGCTCTTGAATTCGCCCTGCCAGCTGTTGTGCTCGGACAGCCCGGAGCCGGCGGCGAACAGCAGGTCGCTGAGGTTTTCCAGGGCCGGCAGTTCGGATAGGCGGCGGCCCTGGACCTCCTCGGCGCTGTATTGGGTGATGGCGGTGAAGCTCGGGTTGACGTACTCCACCAGGCCGTCGCGATCCAGCAGGATGAAGGCACTGGCGCTCTGCTCGACCGCGCGCTGGAACAGGTGCAGGGCACTGGCGGCGCTGCGCCGTTGATGGTTGCTCAGTACCTGGGCGTACTGGTCGGCCAGCTCGCCGGCCAAGGCGATTTCGTCGGCCAGCCAGGTGCGTCGTTCGCCGACATGCTCCAGGCAGAGCACGCCGACCACCTCGCCGCCGACGCGGACGCTGGCATCGAGCATGGCGCCGATGCCCAGGGGCGCCAGGTAGTGCCGGCTCAGTTCGCGGGTGCGCGGGTCGTTCGGGGCATCATGGGCGTCGATGGTCCGGCCGCTGTGCAAGGCGTGCAGGTACACCGGGTAGGGGCTGGCGTCCAGGGGCGCGCCCTGCTCGAACAGGTCGATATCGTGGCGGTACAGGGCCACGGGCTCGAGTGTCGCCCCCTGCAGGCTCCAGATGCCCGCCCGGGCCACTCCGTAGATTTCGCAAGCGGCCCGGGTAATGAGTTCGGCGGCTTCGTGCAGCGGGTCGTTGCTGCTGTAGCGATGGCGAGCCAGGCGCAGGATCAGATCCTGCTGGACGCGGGAGCGCAGCCGTTCGGGAGAGATCGGCGGTTTCGGCTGTGGCTGGTTCGCCGCCAGCAGCTCGTTGAGCCCCGGTGCGGCCTCGACCACCGGCCCGCCGTCGGCCATCAGCAGGTAGCCGCGCAGCAGCTGGCGGTTGCGTTGCTTGAAGGGCTCGCCCAGCTCCGTCAGCCGCAGCGGGCCGCGGGGCGTGTGCAGGGTGTAATGCACCAGGTAGCGTGGCTGGCGGGCCAGCTGCTGCTGGATGGCGTCGTGTTGGCGGTGACGAGCCTCGGGCTCCATCAGGCTGGCGTAGGGGGCGTCGAGCAGGGCGCAGAGGTCGCTGGCGGGGATGCCCAGGTGCTGCTCGCAGTCGGGGTCGAGAAACAGCAGCGTCCAGCTCGCCTCGTTGAGCCGCTCGAAGCGCAGCAGGCCAAGTTGCGAAGGCACTGGCAACTGCGTCACAGCCTCGGCCGCTAGTCGGCTCGCGGCATCGGTATGGCTTTTCATTGGGCGGCTGGCTTCCAGTATGCTGACCGAGTCGGGGTCTCGGCCCACTTCACTATCGCGTCGGGCAAGGGTGCATCATGCAAATACGACTGACAAGAAATCTAATCGCTTCGTTGCTGCTGGTGGGTGGCCTGTTGGCCAATCCGCTGTTCGCCGCGGAGTCCGCGACAGGCCTGAGTGGCGCCGAGCAGGCGCGTTACCTGAGCGAGCTCAAGCGCCTGTACCTGACCCAGGATGAGCGTCAGGCGTTGCTGGCCCACAGCAACGACCTGCTCAAGACCTATGCCCTGAGCGCCGCCTACCAGGTCGGCCAGGCGCAGCGCCAGGACCTGCGCTATCAGCTGCGCCTGGGCGCGCCGGGCGAGCTGTTGCTGCGCGAGGAGAGCCGCGGCGCCCAGGGCACCGATATCGCCGTGCGCAACCAGCGCATCGCCCTGTTCGGCGTCGACCCCTTCATCCGCTACGACTGCCCGCCGAGTGGCGTCAGTTGCGTGCTGTTCAGCCCGGCGGACGGCAGCCCGCTGCTCAGCATAGTGCGGGACCATCAGGGCGCGGCGGAGCTGGCCAAGGCCCTGAGCTTCCTGATTCGCAACCTGCAGAAAGGCTAGGGCGCGGCACCCGCTGGACAGGCAAAAAAAACCCCGCCTAGGGGCGGGGTTGAGGATACGAGCGTGGCGTGCTCGAAAGTTGTAGCCGGGACTTACAGCAGCAGCGTGCGGATGTCTCCCAGCACTTCGCCCAGGCGCTTGGTGAAGCGCGCCGCGGCGGCGCCGTTGATTACCCGGTGGTCGTAGGACAGCGACAGCGGCAGCATCAGCTTGGGCTGGAAGGCCTTGCCGTCCCACACCGGCTGCATGGTCGCCTTGCTCACGCCGAGGATCGCCACCTCCGGCGCATTGACGATCGGCGTGAAGCCGGTGCCGCCGATGTGGCCGAGGCTGGAGATGGTGAAGCAGGCGCCCTGCATGGCGTCGGCCGAGAGCTTCTTGGTGCGCGCCTTCTCCGCCAGTTCGGCGGCCTCGGCGGCCAGCTGCAGCAGGCTCTTCTGGTCGACGTCGCGGATCACCGGGACCAGCAGGCCGTCCGGGGTGTCCACGGCGAAGCCGATGTGCACGTATTTCTTGCGGATCACCGCCTTGCCGCTCGGTGCCAGGGAGCTGTTGAAGTCCGGCAGCTCCTTGAGCAGGTGGGCGCAGGCCTTGAGCAGCAGCGGCAGCACGGTCAGCTTGACCCCGGCCTTCTCGGCGACGGCCTTCTGGGCGACGCGGAAGGCTTCCAGCTCGGTGATGTCGGCCGAGTCGAACTGGGTCACGTGGGGCACGTTGAGCCAGCTGCGGTGCAGGTTGGCGGCGCCGACCTGCATCAGGCGGGTCATCGCCACTTCTTCCACTTCGCCGAACTTGCTGAAGTCCACGACCGGAATCGGCGGGATGCCGGCGCCGCCGGTGGCGCCGGCCGGTGCCTCCTTGGCCTTCTGCATCATCGCCTTGACGTAGACCTGCACGTCCTCCTTGAGGATCCGGCCCTTCGGTCCGCTGCCGTTGATGGCGCCGAGTTCGACGCCGAACTCGCGGGCCAGCTGGCGTACCGCCGGGCCGGCATGCACCTTGGCGCCGTCACGCTTGGGCGCGGCGGCGACGTTGGCGGCGGCCGCCGCCAGCTTGGCGATGGCACTGACCTCGGCGGCCACTTCCGGCGAGGCGCCGGCGGGGGTGCGATGCACCGCTTCTTCGGCAGCCGGGGGCTGGACCGGGGCGGCGGCCGGCGCTGCGGCACCGGCCACTTTCAGTTTGAGGATCAGGTCGCCGGTGCCGACCTCGGCATCCAGCGCCACCTCGACGCTTTCCACCACGCCGGCGGACGGCGAGGGGATCTCCATGCTGGCCTTGTCCGACTCCAGGGTGATCAGCGACTGGTCGGCCTCGACCTGGTCGCCGGCCTTGACCAGCACCTCGATGACCTTGGCCTTGCCGGCAGAACCGATATCCGGGACATGGACATCCTGCACCGACTCGGCGGCAGGGGTGGACACCGCCGGGGCCTCGGCTTTCGCCTCGGGCTGCTGCGCCTGGGGGGCCTCCTCGCGCGGCTGTTCGGCCTTGGGAGCGGCCTCGGCCGCGCCTTCGGTTTCCAGCTCGAGCAGCTCGTCGCCCTCTTTCAGGCGATCGCCCAGTTTCACTTTCAGGCTCTTGATGACCCCGGCCTTGGGCGCGGGGATTTCCATGCTGGCCTTGTCCGACTCCAGGGTCAGCAGGCTCTGGTCGGCCTCGATACGGTCGCCGACCTTGACCATCAGCTCGATGACTTCACCTTCGCCACTGCCGATATCGGGTACGCGGATTAGTTCGCTCACGGTGCGTCTCCTTAGCAGTCCAGCGGGTTGCGTTTTTCCGGGTCGATGCCGAACTTGGCGATGGCCTCGGCCACTACCTTGGGTTCGATATCGCCACGGTCGGCGAGGGCTTCCAGGGCGGCCAGCACCACCCAGTTGCGGTCCACTTCGAAGAAGTGGCGCAGCTTCTGGCGGCTGTCGCTGCGGCCGAAGCCGTCGGTGCCCAGCACCTTGTATTCCTTGCACGGTACCCACTGGCGAATCTGGTCGGCGAACAGCTTCATGTAGTCGGTGCTGGCGATGACCGGACCCTGACGGCCCTTCAGGCACTGCTCGACGTAGGTCAGCTGCGGCTTCTGTTCCGGGTGCAGGCGGTTGTGGCGCTCCACGGCCAGGCCGTCGCGGCGCAGTTCGTTGAAGCTGGTGACGCTCCACACATCGGAGGCGACGTTGTACTCGTCACGGAGGATCTGCGCCGCGGCGCGCACTTCGCGCAGGATGGTGCCGCTGCCGAGCAGCTGCACGTGGTGGGCGGCTTCCTTCTTGTCCTCTTCGAGCAGGTACATGCCCTTGATGATGCCGTCCTCGACACCCTCCGGCATGGCCGGCTGCTGGTAGGCCTCGTTCATCACGGTGATGTAGTAGAAGACGTTTTCCTGCTCTTCCATCATGCGCCGCGTGCCTTCGCGAATGATCACCGCCAACTCGTAGCCGTAGGTCGGATCGTAGGTGCGGCAGTTGGGAATGGTCGCCGCCATGATGTGGCTGTGGCCGTCCTCGTGCTGCAGGCCTTCGCCATTGAGCGTGGTGCGCCCGGCGGTACCGCCGATCAGGAAGCCGCGAGTGCGGCTGTCGCCGGCGGCCCAGGCCAGGTCGCCGATGCGCTGGAAGCCGAACATCGAGTAGAAGATGTAGAACGGCAGCATCGGCTGGTTGTGGCAGCTGTAGCTGGTGCCGGCGGCGATGAAGGAGCTCATGGCGCCGGCTTCGTTGATGCCTTCCTCGAGGATCTGGCCCTTCTTGTCCTCGCGGTAGAACATCACCTGGTCCTTGTCGACCGGCTCATACAGCTGGCCCACCGAGGAGTAGATGCCGAGCTGGCGGAACATGCCTTCCATGCCGAAGGTGCGCGCCTCGTCCGGGATGATCGGCACGATGCGCTGGCCCAGTTCCTTGTCCTTGACCAGCTGCGCGAGGATGCGCACGAAGGCCATGGTGGTGGAGATTTCGCGGTCGCCGCTGCCGTCGAGGATGGCCTTGAGGGTATCCAGCGGCGGGGTCGGGATGGCGAAGCTGTTGGCGCGGCGCTGCGGCACGAAGCCGCCCAGGGCCTCGCGCTTCTTGCGCAGGTACTTGCCCTCGGCGCTGTCGGCGTCCGGCTTGAAGAACGGCAGGCTCTCCAGCTCGTCGTCCTTGACCGGGATGTCGAAGCGGTCGCGGAATTTCTTCAGGCTGTCGACGTCGACCTTCTTGGTGTTGTGGGCGATGTTCTTCGCCTCGCCGGCACCGGTGCCGTAGCCCTTGATGGTCTTGGCCAGGACCACGGTCGGCTGACCCTGGTGGTTGACCGCCTGGTGGTAGGCCGCATAGACCTTGTAGGGGTCGTGGCCGCCACGGTTGAGCTTCCAGATTTCCTCGTCGGAGAGGTCCTTGACCATCTCCTTGAGTTCCGGGCTGTTGAAGAAGTGTTCGCGGACGAACGCCCCGTCCTTGGCCTTGTAGTTCTGGTAGTCGCCGTCGACCACCTCGTCCATGCGGCGCTGCAGCAGGCCGTCGGTGTCCTTGGCCAGCAGCGGGTCCCAGAAGCGGCCCCAGACCACCTTGTTGACGTTCCACTGGGCGCCGCGGAACACGCCTTCCAGTTCCTGGATGATCTTGCCGTTGCCGCGTACCGGGCCGTCGAGGCGCTGCAGGTTGCAGTTGATGACGAAGATCAGGTTGTCCAGTTTCTCGCGGCCGGCCAGGGAAATGGCGCCGAGGGATTCCGGCTCGTCGCACTCGCCGTCGCCGAGGAAGCACCAGACCTTCTGCTTGCCCGCCGGGATGAAGCCGCGGTGCTCCAGGTACTTCATGAAGCGTGCCTGGTAGATCGCCTGGATCGGGCCCAAGCCCATGGACACGGTGGGGAACTGCCAGAAGTCCGGCATCAGCCAGGGGTGCGGGTAGGACGACAGGCCCTGACCGTCCACTTCCTGGCGGAAGTTGTTCAGCTGGTCTTCGCTGATGCGGCCTTCCATGAAGGCGCGGGCGTAGATGCCCGGCGAGGCATGGCCCTGATAGAAGATCAGGTCGCCGCCGTGCTCCTCGGTCGGAGCCTGGAAGAAATAGTTGAAGCCGATGTCGTACAGCGTGGCCGAGGAGGCGAAGCTGGAGATGTGGCCACCCAGGTCCGGGTCCTTGAGGTTGGTGCGCATCACCATGGCCAGGGCGTTCCAGCGCACCAGCGAGCGGATGCGGCGTTCCATGAACAGGTCGCCGGGCATGCGGGCTTCGTGGGATACCGGGATGGTGTTGCGGTAGGGCGTGGTGATGGCGTAGGGCAACTGGGAACCACTGCGGGTGGCCAGCTCGCCCATGCGGGTCATCAGGTAGTGCGCACGGTCTTCACCCTCACGGTCGAGGACGGACTCAAGGGCGTCCAGCCATTCCTGGGTTTCGATCGGATCGAGGTCTTGCATGGCTTGCTCCAGGGCGGAAAGGCTTCCAGAATCGGAGGCCAGGGTTCGTGCCCGGCTTCGTGAGCGGGCTACGTGAATTCTTGGATTGACCGGGGGTAGGACCGGCTTCGTGTAGTTTTACTACATATTGGCGGCAATTTCAGCCCTTCGGATACAAATTTTAGTAGCAAAACTACAATTATTTTTGCGGCTGGCCATGTGCCCTGCGCCGAAGTGCGTGGTTCGCAGGCGTCCCGTGCGCTGCCCGCAGTCCGCCGAAAAGGATAGACCATGAGCTTGCCGGTGCTGGTCTCTTTACCCGTCTCACTCGCCCCCCTCGCCAGTCGCGCGGAGCAGGCCCTGCGGGCGGCGCTGGGCGACCTCGAAGGCGATGCCCGCGCCCGCTTCGAGGCTTGGCCGCAGGCCTGTCGCGACGCCTGGAGTCGGGTCGCCGCGGTCAGCGACTTCGTGCTGCAGCAGGCCCTGCGTGACCCGTGCATGCTGCTGGAGCTGGCCGACTCCGGCGAGCTGGAGGCCAGCCTGGGGGTGGACGAACTGCGTGGGCAGCTGGCCCAGCTGCTGGCCGACTGCGAGGACGAGGACGACCTGGGGCGGCGCCTGCGACGCTTTCGCAATCGCCAGCAGCTGCGCATCATCTGGCGCGACATCGGCCGCCAGGCCGATCTGGTGGAAACCTGTCGCGATCTCTCGGCGCTGGCCGATGCCTGCATCGACCTGGCCTATCACTGGCTCTACCCCCGGCACTGCGCGCAGTTCGGCACGCCGATCGGCCGGCGCAGCGGTCAGGCCCAGCATATGGTGGTCCTCGGCATGGGCAAGCTGGGGGCCTTCGAGCTGAACCTGTCCTCGGACATCGACCTGATCTTCGGTTATCCGGAGGGGGGCGAGACCGAGGGGGTGAAACGGTCGCTGGACAACCAGGAGTTCTTCATCCGCCTCGGGCAGCGGCTGATCAAGGCGCTGGATGCGATCACCGCCGAGGGCTTCGTCTTCCGCACCGACATGCGCCTGCGCCCCTACGGCTCGTCCGGTGCCCTGGTGTTCAGCTTCAATGCGCTGGAGCAGTACTACCAGGACCAGGGGCGCGACTGGGAGCGCTACGCCATGATCAAGGCGCGGGTGGTCGGCGGGGATCCGCTGGCTGGCGCGCAGCTGCTGGAGATGTTGCGGCCCTTCGTCTATCGGCGCTACCTGGACTTCTCCGCCATCGAGGCGCTGCGCAGCATGAAGCAGCTGATCCAGCAGGAGGTGCGGCGCAAGGGCATGGCCGACAACATCAAGCTGGGCGCCGGAGGCATCAGGGAAGTGGAGTTTATCGCCCAGGCCTTCCAGCTGATTCATGGCGGGCGCGACCTCAGCCTGCAGCAGCGGCCCCTGTTGAAGGTGCTGGCCACGCTGGCGGGGCAGGGTTACCTGCCGGCGCCGGTGGTCGAGGAGCTGCGCGAGGGTTATGAGTTCCTGCGCTACACCGAGCACGCCCTGCAGGCGATCGACGACCGGCAGACGCAGATGCTGCCGGACAACGATCAGGACCGGGCACGGGTGGCCTTTATGCTCGGCTTCGACAGCTGGGAGGCCTTTCATGAGCGGCTGATGCACTGGCGCGGGCGGGTCGACTGGCATTTCCGCCAGGTCATCGCCGACCCCGATGAGGATCAGGGCGGGGAGCCCGACGAGGTGATCGGCGGCGAATGGCTGCCGCTGTGGGAGGACGCCCAGGACGAGGAGGCCGCCTGTCGTCAGCTCGCGGAAGCCGGTTTCGCCGATGCGGCGCAGGCTCGTCAGCGTCTGGCCGGCCTGCGCAACGGCAACCAGGTGCGCGCCATGCAGCGCCTCGGCCGCGAGCGCCTGGATGCCTTCATTCCGCGCCTGCTGGCCCAGGCGGTGGAGCACGACGATCCGGACCTGGTGCTCGAACGCGTGCTGCCGCTGGTCGAGGCGGTGGCGCGGCGCTCGGCCTACCTGGTGCTGCTGACGGAAAACCCCGGCGCCCTGCAGCGTCTGCTGAGCCTCTGTGCCGCCAGCCCCTGGATCGCCGAGCAGATCGCCCGCTTCCCGCTGCTGCTCGACGAGCTGCTCAACGAAGGACGGCTGTTCAAGCCGCCCCTGGCGCCGGAGCTGGCGGCCGAGCTGCGAGAGCGCCTGACACGCATTCCCGAGGACGACCTGGAGCAGCAGATGGAGGCGCTGCGGCACTTCAAGCTGGCCCACGGCCTGCGCGTGGCGGCCTCGGAGATCGCCGGCACCCTGCCGCTGATGAAGGTCAGCGATTACCTGACCTGGCTGGCCGAGGCCATCCTCGAGCAGGTGCTGGCCCTGGCCTGGCGCCAGTGCGTGACCAAGTACGGCACGCCGCGCCGCGCCGATGGCAGCGCCTGCGACCCGGATTTCATCATCGTCGGCTACGGCAAGGTCGGCGGCATCGAGCTGGGGCATGGCTCGGACCTGGACCTGGTGTTCATCCACGACGGCGATCCCCAGGCCGAAACCGACGGCGCCAAGGCCATCGATGGCGCGCAGTTCTTCACCCGCCTGGGGCAACGCATCATTCACCTGCTGACAGCCCAGACCAATTCCGGGCAGCTCTACGAGGTGGACATGCGTCTGCGTCCCTCCGGCGCCTCGGGCCTGCTGGTCAGCTCCCTCGGCGCCTTCCAGCGCTATCAGCAGAACGAGGCCTGGACCTGGGAGCATCAGGCGCTGGTGCGGGCCCGGGTGCTGGTCGGCTGTCCGCGGGTCGGCAAGGCTTTCGAGGCGGTGCGGGCCGAAGTGCTGGGCGCCGAGCGCGACCTGGACAGGCTGCGTACCGAGGTCAGCGAGATGCGTGCGAAGATGCGCGACAACCTCGGCACCCCCGCCACCGCCGCCGGTACCGCGGCCAACGCCTTCGAGGCGGCGGTTCCCTTCGACCTGAAGCAGGACGCCGGAGGTATCGTCGATATCGAATTTATGGTGCAATACGCGGCCCTGGCCTGGTCGCGAGAGTATCCGGAGTTGCTCGAATTCACCGACAACATCCGCATTCTGGAAGGGCTGGAACGGGTCGGTTTGCTGCCCGGTGAGGATGCCATGCTGTTGCAGGAGGTCTACAAGGCCTATCGCTCGGCGGCCCACCGCCAGGCGCTGCAGAAACAGCCCGGGGTGGTGAGTGGCGACCAGTTCCATGCCGAACGACGCAGCGTGCTGCGCATCTGGCAGGCGCTCGGGTTGAGCTGATTGAGTATCGAGTGGCGGGCGTGTCGCCCGCCGCTGGTAGCGTACGAATCGAATTTGAGGAGCAGGCAACTATGTCGATGGCCGATCGTGATGGCGTGATTTGGTATGACGGCAAGCTGGTGTCGTGGCGCGACGCCACCACCCATGTGCTGACCCACACCCTGCACTACGGCATGGGCGTGTTCGAGGGCGTGCGCGCCTACAACACCCCCGACGGCACGGCGATCTTCCGCCTGCAGGCGCACACCGACCGCCTGTTCGACTCCGCCCACATCATGGGCATGAAGATCCCCTTCAGCAAAGACGAGATCAACGAGGCGACCCGCGCCGCAGTGCGCGAGAACAACCTGGAAAGCGCCTACATCCGCCCGATGGTGTTCTACGGATCCGAGGCCATGGGCCTGCGCGCCAGCGGCCTGAAGGTGCAGGTGATAGTCGCGGCCTGGAGCTGGGGCGCCTACATGGGCGACGAGGCGCTGCAGGTCGGCATCAAGGTGCGCACCAGCTCCTTCACCCGCCATCACGTCAACATCTCCATGACCCGGGCCAAGGCCAATGGCAACTACATCAACTCCATGCTGGCCCTGCAGGAGGCCGTCTCCGGCGGCGCCGACGAGGCCATGCTGCTCGATCCGGAAGGCTACGTGGCCGAGGGCTCGGGGGAGAATATCTTCCTGGTCAAGGACGGCGTGGTGTACACCCCGGAGGTCACCTCCTGCCTCAACGGCATCACCCGCGGCACCATCCTCACCCTGGCCGAAGAGCTGGGCATCAAGGTGATCGAGAAGCGCATTACCCGCGACGAGGTGTATATCGCCGACGAGGCCTTCTTCACCGGCACCGCCGCCGAAGTCACGCCGATCCGCGAAGTGGACGGCCGGCAGATCGGCGCCGGCCGCCGCGGCCCGGTGACCGAGAAGCTGCAGACCGCCTATTTCGATCTGGTGACCGGCAAGACCAGCGCCCACGCCGAGTGGCGCACCCTGGTCAAATAAGAGCTGGCCAGGCTCGGACGGCCGGCTGTCGTGGGGTGGGCCGAGCGAGGCGCGGCCCATCGCGGCGCAGGTCATCGAAAGCCGCGTGTTGAGCGAGTCCGGGAGGCGCAAGCCTCCCTGGTTGTTTCTGGAATAGGCATGAAAATACTGATCGTTGGGCCCAGTTGGGTCGGTGACATGGTGATGGCGCAGACCCTGTTCCAGTGCCTGCAACAGCGCCATCCCGGCTGCCAGATCGACGTGCTGGCGCCCGAGTGGAGCCGGCCGATTCTCGAGCGCATGCCCGAGGTACGCCGGGCCCTGAGTTTCCCGCTCGGCCACGGCGTGTTGCAACTGGCGACCCGCCGGCGCATCGGCAAGTCCCTGGCCGGCCAGTATGACCAGGCGATCCTGCTGCCCAATTCGCTGAAATCCGCCCTGGTGCCGTTCTTCGCCGGCATCGCCAAGCGCACCGGCTGGAAGGGCGAGATGCGCTATGGCCTGCTCAACGACGTGCGCACGCTGGACAAGCAGCGCTACCCGCTGATGATCGAGCGTTTCATGGCCCTGGCCTTCGAACCGGGTGCCGAGATACCCAGGCCCTACCCGCGGCCGCGCCTGCAGATCGAGGCGGCCAGCCGTGACGCGGCCCTGGCGCGCTTCGCCCTGAGCCTGGATCGCCCGGTGCTGGCGCTGTGTCCCGGCGCCGAGTTCGGCGAGGCCAAGCGCTGGCCCAGCGAGCACTATGCCAGGGTTGCCGAGGCGAAGATCCGCGCCGGCTGGCAGGTCTGGCTGTTCGGCTCGAAGAACGACCATCCGGTCGGCGAGGACATCCGCGCCCGGCTGATTCCCGGTCTGCGCGAGGAGGCGGTCAACCTGGCCGGCGACACCAGCTTGGCCGAGGCCATCGACCTGCTGTCCTGCGCGAGCGCGGTGGTGTCCAACGACTCGGGCCTGATGCACGTGGCCGCGGCGCTGAACCGGCCGCTGGTGGCGGTCTACGGCTCGACCTCGCCGCAGTTCACGCCGCCGCTTGCCGAGCAGGTGGAAATCGTCCGCCTGGACCTGGAGTGCAGCCCCTGTTTCGAACGCACCTGCCGCTACGGCCACTACAACTGCCTGCGCGAGCTGGCGCCGCAACCGGTGCTCGAGGCCCTCGACCGCCTGGTCGCCGATCCGGTCGAGGTCGAATAGTTTGCGCGTACTGCTGATCAAGACGTCCTCCCTGGGCGACGTGGTGCACAGCCTGCCGGCCCTCACCGACGCGGCGCGGGCCATCCCCGGCATCCAGTTCGACTGGGTGGTGGAGGAGGGCTTCGCCGAGATACCCGCCTGGCATCCGGCGGTGGCCAAGGTCATTCCGGTGGCGATCCGCCGCTGGCGCAAGAGCCCCTGGCAGACCCTGGTAAGCGGCGAGTGGCGGCGCTGCAAGGCGCGCCTGGACGAGACCCGCTACGACCTGGTGATAGACGCCCAGGGGCTGCTCAAGAGCGCCTGGCTGACCCGTTACGTCAAGGCGCCGGTGGCCGGCCTGGCCCCTGACTCGGCCCGCGAGCCTATCGCCAGCCGCTTCTATGACCGGGACCGGACCTACAGCGTGCCCCGCGATCAGCATGCGCTGGAGCGGGTGCGCCAGCTGTTCGCCCAGGCGCTGGACTATCCGCTGCCGAGCGGTCTGGGCGACTACGGCCTGAACCGCGCGCAGCTGGCCGGCGTGGCGGGCCAGCCCTACCTGTTGTTCCTGCATGGCACCACCTGGCCGAGCAAGCACTGGCCCGAGGCCTACTGGCGCGAGCTGGCCGAACAGATGAGCGAGCAGGGCTGGGCCGTCCGCCTGCCCTGGGGCAATGAGCAGGAACGGGCGCGGGCCGAGCGCATCGCCGCCGGCCTGGACAATGCCGCGGTGCTGCCCAGGCTGAACCTGGCCGGAGTGGCCAAGGTGATCGCCGGTGCCCAGGCCTGCGTGGCGGTGGACACCGGCCTCGGCCATCTGGCCGCCGCCCTGGATGTGCCGAGCATCTCCCTGTACGGGCCGACCCTGCCCGGCCGGGTCGGCGCCTATGGCCGGGCGCAGATCCACCTGTGCGCCAGCGGGCCCAATGCCGGTCTCGGCGATCGGCACAAGCCCTGCCTCGACACGTTGCGTCCCGAGCGGGTGGCCACCGAGCTGCAGGCCCTGTTGCTGGCCGAGGAAATCGTCTGATGCAGCTGGCCTTCATCCTCTACAAGTACTTCCCCTTCGGCGGCCTGCAGCGCGACTTCATGCGCATCGCCCTGGAGTGCCAGGCCCGTGGCCATGCCATCCGCGTCTATACGCCGATCTGGGAGGGCGAGGCGCCCGCGGGCTTCGAGGTGGTGCGGGTGCCGGTCAAGGCGCTGTTCAACCACAAACGCAACGAGAAGCTCACCGCCTGGGTCGCCGCCGACCTGGCGCGCCGCCCGGTCGAGCGGGTGGTCGGCTTCAACAAGATGCCCGGCCTGGACGTCTACTACGCCGCCGACGGCTGCTACGAAGACAAGGCGCAGACCCTGCGCAATCCGCTGTATCGCCGCTGGGGGCGCTACCGGCACTTCGCCGACTACGAGCGGGCGGTGTTCGCCCCCGAGTCGAAGACCGAAATCCTGATGATCTCCGAGGTGCAGCAGCCGCTGTTCGTCAAGCACTACGCCACCCCGGCCGCGCGCTTCCACCTGCTGCCGCCGGGCATCGCCCAGGACCGCCGGGCACCGGCCAACGCCGCCGAGATCCGCGCCGGGTTCCGCCACGAGTTCCAGCTGGCCGAGGACGACTTGCTGCTGGTGCAGATCGGCTCCGGCTTCAAGACCAAGGGCCTGGATCGCAGCCTCAAGGCCCTCGCCGCGCTGCCGCGCGAGCTCAAACAGCGCACCCGGCTGATCGTGATCGGCCAGGACGACCCCAAGCCCTTCCTGCTGCAGATCAAGGCCCTGGGCCTGTCCGAGCAGGTGCAGATCCTCAAGGGCCGCAGCGACATCCCGCGCTTCCTGCTCGGCGCCGACCTGCTAATTCACCCGGCCTACAACGAGAACACCGGTACCGTGCTGCTCGAGGCCCTGGTGGCCGGTCTGCCGGTGCTGGTCAGCGATGTCTGCGGCTACGCCCACTACATCGCCGAGGCCGACGCCGGTCGGGTGCTGCCCAGCCCCTTCGAGCAGCAGCGGCTCAATCGCCAGTTGGCCGAGATGCTCGGCGACGACGCGGCGCGCGCGAAGTGGAGTGCCAACGGCCTGGCCTACGCCGAGAGCGCCGACCTCTACTCCATGCCGCAACGGGCGGCCGACGTGATTCTGGCGGAGCGCCCATGAAGTTGTTGCTCAGCGAGCCGTTCAAGCGCCTGTGGGCCGGCAAGGACCCCTTCGTCGCGGTCGAGGCTCTGCAGGGCCAGGTCTACCGCGAGTTGGAGGGCCGGCGCACCCTGCGCACCGAGATCGAAGGGCGCGGCTACTTCGTCAAGATCCACCGCGGCATCGGCTGGGGCGAGATCCTCAAGAACCTGCTCAGCGCCAAGCTGCCGGTGCTCGGCGCCGGCCAGGAGTGGCGGGCGCTCGAGCGCCTGCACCGGGCCGGCGTGCCGACCATGACGGCGGTGGCCTACGGCGAGCGCGGCGTCAATCCGGCGACCCAGCACTCCTTCATCGTCACCGAGGAGCTGGCGCCGACCGTCAGCCTGGAAGACTTCAGCCTGGACTGGTCGCGCAACCCGCCGGTCCCGGCGCTCAAGCGAGCACTGATCACCGAGGTGGCGAAGATGACCGGCACCATGCACCGCGCCGGGGTCAACCACCGCGACTGCTACATCTGCCACTTCCTGCTGCACACCGACCGGGCGGTGACGGCCGGCGACTTCCGCCTGTCGCTGATCGACCTGCATCGCGCCCAGACCCGCGACGCGGTGCCGCGGCGCTGGCGCGACAAGGACCTGGCCGGGCTGTACTTCTCCGCCCTGGACATCGGCCTGACCCGGCGCGACGAGCTGCGCTTCCTCAGGGGCTACTTCCGCCTGCCGTTGCGCCAGATCCTGCGCGAGGAGCAGCGCCTGCTCGCCTGGCTGGCGCGCCGCGCCGACAAGCTGTACGCGCGCAAGCAGCGCTACGGGGATGCCCTCTGATGGCCGGCTGGACGCTGTTGCCCGGGTTCGCCGAGCGGGCCGCCGAGTTCGGCAGCCTGGAGGCGGTGTTCGCCCTCGAGGGCGAGCGGATCACCAAGGACCCGCTGTCCGAGGTGATCCGCATCGAGCGCGATGGGGTGCGTTACTACGTCAAGCGCTACTGGGGCGCCGGCAAGGGGTTGCGCCGCTATATCGGCCGTCCGCGGGTCAAGGCCGAGTGGCAGAACCTCAAGCACTTCGCCAAGTGGGGCATTCCTACCGCGCCCATCGTCGCCTACGGCCTGGAGCGCCAGCTCGGCGCCTTCGTCCGCGGCGCCCTGGTCACCCGCGAGCTGCCGGACACCCTGGACATGAACCACCTGGCGCTGCGCGATCACCCCTGGCTGCGCGATCGCCACTGGGTCGACCGCATCAGCCGCCAGCTGGCCGCGGCGACGCGGGCCCTGCATGGTCACCACTTCACCCATAACGACCTGAAGTGGCGCAACCTGCTGGTCAACGAGCAGGCCGAGCTGTTCTTCATCGACTGCCCGACCGGGGCCTTCTGGTGGGGGCCGCTGTTGCGCTATCGCATCGTCAAGGACCTGGCCTGCCTGGACAAGGTGGCCAAGTACCAGCTCACGCGCAGCCAGCGTCTGCGCTTCTACCTGCAGTACCGCGGCCGCCGGCGCCTGAGCGCCCGGGACAAGCGCTGCATCCGCCGCATCGTGGGTTTCTTCGAGGGCCGGGAATGACGGACTTCATCGCCGCCGAGGACCGGGCGCGACTCGAGCGCCACGGCCTGGCCGATTTCGATGCGCTCTGGACCCTGCAGCTGGACGCGGTGGACGAGCCCAATACCGAGCGCGGCGGCTGGAGCAGCGTCTACCGCCTGGAACTGGACGATGCGGCCTTCTATCTCAAGCGCCAGAGCAACCACCTGACCCGCAGTCTGCTGCACCCCCTGGGCGAGCCGACCTTCGCCCGCGAGTTTCGCAATATCCAGCGCTATCAGCGGTTGCAGATTCCCGCCCTGCAGGCCAGCTTCTTCGCCGCGCGGCGGCTGCCGGGGGAGCAGCGGGCGGTGCTCCTGACCCGCGCCCTGGACGGCTGGCAGGACCTGGACCACTGGCTGCAAGCCTGGCCCCGCGTGGGCGAGGCGCAGCGCCAAGCCATTCTGCGCGCCTGCGGCGAGCTGGCCCGGCGCCTGCATCGGGCCGGGCAGATGCACGGCTGCTTCTACCCCAAGCACATCTTCCTGCGCGAGGCGCCCGGCGGCTTCGCGGCCCGGCTGATCGACCTGGAGAAGACCCGGCCGCTGCTGCTGGGCGAGCGCGACCGGGTCAAGGACCTGGAGCCGCTGCTGCGCCGTGCCGGGGTGTGGAGCGAGGCCGAGGTGCGCGCGCTGCTGGCCGCCTACCTGGCACCGGGCGCCGACCTCGAGCGCTGGTGGCGGCGCCTGGGGGCGCGGCGGCGGCATAAGGAGGCGGGCCGATGACCCTGGCCGAACTGGCCCGCGCCGGGCGCACGCCGGAGCTGCCGCTGCATGTCGAGCTGGCCGATGCCGCCGGCCCCGCGCCGCTGACCCTGCTCAAGCTGCTGCGGGTGCTGCCCGGGCAGCGCTACGTCGGCCTGGCCCAGTGGCGCGGGCGCAAGGTGCTGGCCAAGCTGCTGGTCGGCGCCAAGGCGGCCCGGCATTTCCGCCGCGAGCTGGACGGCGCGCGGCTGCTCGCCGGGCAGGGCCTGACGACGCCGGCGCTGCTGGCCGATGGCCTGTGCGAGGGCGAGGGCGGCTGGCTGCTGTTCGACTACCTGGAAGGCGCCGAGAGCCTGGGGGACGCCTGGCGCGCGGTCGAGTGCGAGCCCCTGCTCGGCGCCGGTCAGCAGCAGGTGCTCGGCGAGGCCCTGGCCGCGATTGCCGGGCTGCATGCCAGGGGGCTGTGGCAGGCCGACCTGCACCTGGACAACCTGCTGCGCAGCGCAGGCCGCCTGTGGCTGATCGACGGCGGCGGGGTGCAGGCCCAGGTGCCGGGCCAGCCGCTGTCGCGGGAGCGAGCGCTGGAAAACCTCGGCGTGCTGTTTGCCCAGCTGCCGGTCGAGCTGGAACCCCACATCGAAGAGCTGCTGGTGCACTACCTGCTGGTCAATGGCGAGCATGCCCTGCCGCTGGAGGCCCTGCTCGAGGAGGTGGCCAAGGTGCGGCGCTGGCGCCTGCGCGACTACCTGCGCAAGATCGCCCGCGACTGCAGCCTGTTCGCCGCCGAGATCGGCGCCTTCGGCCTGCGCGTGGTGCGCCGTGACCAGCAGGGCGCGTTGCAGCCGCTGCTCGACGACCTGGACCGGCGCACCGAGCTGGGCCATGTCTACAAAACCGGCGGCGCGGCCACGGTGGCGCGGGTCGAACGGGCCGGCCGGCCGCTGGTGGTCAAGCGCTACAACGTCAAGGGCGCGCTGCACTGGCTCAAGCGCTTCTGGCGGCCCAGCCGCGCCTGGCACAGCTGGGTCGAGGGGCATCGCCTGGAGCTGCTGGGCATTGCTACCCCGCGGCCCCTGGCGGTGCTGGAACGGCGCTGGTGCTGGCTGCGCGGGCGCGCCTACCTGATTACCGAATACTGCGGCGGGCAGGATATAATCGCGCGTTTTCAGCCCTACTCGGCCAAGGACGGGCAGAGTTTGCCCCCTGAACCCGAGTTGCTGGCGTTGGATCGACTGTTCGCCGCCTTGCTGCGCGAGCGCATCAGCCACGGCGATTTCAAGGGTCACAACCTGTTCTGGGACGAGCGCAGGGGCGCCTGGTCGCTGATCGACCTGGATGCCATGCGCCAGCACCGGGGCATGCGCAGTTTCGCCCGGGCCTATGCCCGCGATCGCGCCCGCTTCCTGCGTAACTGGCCGGCCGACTCGGCGCTCCACCAACTGCTCGACAAACGTTTACCGCAGGTGCCCGGCACCTGCCCTGAATAGAGGCAAAACCAGTGGCATTGACCGTTCTCGGCCTTTCCGGCGCCCTCAGCCATGACCCTTCCGCCGCCCTGTACATCGACGGCAAGCTGATCGCGGCCGCCGAAGAAGAGCGCTTCGTGCGCGACAAGCACGCGAAGAACCGCATGCCCTACGAGTCGGCCAAGTTCTGCCTGGAGCAGGCCGGCATCAAGCCCGCCGACGTCGATGTGGTGGCCATTCCCTTCGCCCCCATCAGCCTGTTCGGCGAGGCCCGCTGGCATTACGCCAAGCGCTACTGGTACGCCCCGGACCGCGCCCTCGACGCCATCCTGATGGGCAATCGGCGCTACAAGCGCTACCGCAAGAAGATCCTCTGGTGCCTGGAGCAGCTGGGCTTCGACGCCAAGAAGGTCAAGCTCGAGCCGGTCGAGCACCACCTGGCCCACGCCTCCAGCGCCTACCACTGCTCGGGCTTCACCGAGAAGACGGCGATCCTCGGCATCGACGGCAAGGGCGAGTACGCCACCACCTTCTTCGGCTATGGCGAGAACGGCAAGATCCACAAGATCAAGGAGTTCTACGATCCGGACTCGCTCGGCGGCTTGTACGGCGCGATCACCGAGTTCCTCGGCTTCGAGATGCTCGACGGCGAGTTCAAGGTCATGGGCATGGCGCCGTACGGCGACGCCGACAAGTACGACTTCTCGCGCCTGGCCAGCTTCGAGAACGGCCAGCTGGTGATCAACACCGAGTACGCCAACGTCATCGGCCTGCGCCGCTACAAGGAGAAGGGCAAGGGCTTCTACTTCTCCAAGAAGCTGATCGAGTGGCTGGGACCCAAGCGCGAAGGCGACATCGCCGACGACCCCTACATCCACTACGCCGCCAGCATGCAGGCGCTGTTCGAGAAGCTGGCGCTGCAGATGATGGACCACTACCTGGGCGACATCATCAAGCAGACCGGCAAGATCGCCTTCGCCGGCGGCTGCGCGCTGAACGTCAAGCTCAACCAGAAGATCATCGCCCGCCCCGAGGTCAAGGAGCTGTTCGTCCAGCCGGCTTCCGGCGACGCCGGCACCGCGGTCGGCGCCGCCGCCTACGTGTCGCACCAGCGCGGCGTGCCGGTGGAGAAGATGGAGCACGTCTACCTCGGTCCCAGCTACTCCAACGAGGACGTCATCGCCGCCTGCGCCCGCCACCCGAGCCAGCCGGTGTTCAAGCGCATCGACGACATGCCGCAGCGCATCGCCAGGATCATGGTCGACGGCAATCCGGTGGCCTGGTTCCAGGGGCGCATGGAGTTCGGCCCGCGGGCCCTCGGCGGTCGCTCGATCATCGGTTGCCCGAGCATCCCCGGGGTGGCCGACCGGATCAACGAGCAGATCAAGTTCCGCGAGCGCTGGCGCCCCTTCTGCCCGTCGATGCTCGACACCGTCGGCCCGCAGATGCTCAAGGTCGATCACCCGAGCCCGTTCATGACCTTCACCTTCGAGGTCAACGAGGAGTGGAAGACCCGCGTCAGCGAAGTGGTGCACGAGGACGGTACCTCCCGCGCCCAGGTGCTCAAGCGCGAGTACAACCCGCGTTACTACGACATGATGAAGGAGCTGGAGAAGCTCACCGGCAACGGCGTGTCGCTGAACACCTCGTTGAACCGCCGCGGCGAGCCGATGATCTGCTCGCCGACCGATGCGCTGAACATGTTCTACGGCTCCGACCTGCAGTACCTGATCATGGAGGACATCCTCGTGGTCAAGGACGGCAAGGACTGGTATGAGCAGGTCTGAACCGCGGATCCTGCAGTTCTGTCACGGCTACGACGGGCCCTTCCTCGATTGCGCCCGTCAGTACGCCGCGCTGTTTGCCGGCACCCGCTACAAGGTCACCACGGTGTACCTGACCGGCAAGCCCTGTGCCGAGGTGGAGGCCGGCTCGGCCTCGGACGAGGTGATCTTCCTCGATTACTCGAGCCGCGAGGTGCGTGGCCTCAAGCTCAAGGCGATCCGCGACATCCGGCGGATCGCCGCCAGCGGCGACTTCAAGCTGTGCATCGCCCATCGCTTCAAGCCGGTGTATGTCGCGTTGCTTGGCACCCGGCTGCCGGTGATCGGCGTGCACCACGCCTTCGGCGACTACCGCCGGTTGTCGCGCAAGCTGTTCGCCAATTGTTTCAAGGGGCGCCTGGCCCTGCTCGGCGTATCCAACGCGGTGCGCGACGACATGCGCGAGAGCCTGCCGAGCTGGCCGGCCGGGCGCATCGAGACCCTGTACAACCGCATCGATATCCAGGCCCTGCAGGCCGAGCTGCTCGACCGTGATGCCGCGCGCGAGGCCCTGGGCCTGCCGGTCGATGCCTGGGTGGTCGGCAACGTCGGCCGCCTGCACCCGGACAAGGACCAGGCCACCCTGATCCGCGGCTTCGCCCAGGCCCTGCCGCAGCTGCCGGCCGGCAGCAGGCTGGCGATCATGGGCAGCGGCCGCCTGGAAGCCTCCCTCAAGGACCTGGCGCGGGAGCTGAACGTCGCCGACTCGGTGCTGTTCCTCGGCCAGGTGCCCGGCGGTCGGCGTTATTTCCGCGCCTTCGACGTGTTCGCCCTGACCTCCGACCACGAGCCCTTCGGCATGGTCCTGCTGGAAGCGATGGCGGCAGGGGTGCCGGTCATCGGCAGCGACTGCGGCGGCGGCCGCGAGGTGCTGGAGGGCGTCGGCGTGCTGTTCCCCCTAGCCGACTCCACGGCATTGGCGGCGGCCCTGCGCCACATGGCCGAGCTCGACGACGAGCAGTGCGCCCTCTGCGCCAGCCTCATGTTGCAGCGGCTCGAGACACACTTCTCCGACCGAGCCGTGCGTGAAGCCTTCTGGCGTCTGCCGCTGGTGGTAGGTGAGCAGGGGCTGGTCCCTTGAGGCGACTCATCGCCGAGTACCGTTGCCGGCGGATGCTCAGGCGCCGTGGCATCAAGTTCTCCCCTGGGTTGGCTGATTTGCCGAAGAATGCGCAGTTGGTCCTTGAGGAGGGGGCCTCGCTCGGTTCGGTAACGATGGACTTCGCCTCCCTGAGCATCGGTGCCATGAGCTATATCCGCAGCTCGGCCGAGCTGCTTAACATCGCTCGGGTCGGGCGATTCTGCTCCATTGGCAGCGGTGTGATCCTCGGCCAGGATCGGGCGGGTCACCCGCTGGACTGGGTCAGTACGCACCCCTTCCAGCATGCTCGTGCTGAACTGAGCTATGACGCCCGCAAGCCGCCCCTGGAGATTGGCCACGACGTCTGGGTCGGCCGAGAGGCCATGTTGCTGGAAGGCATAGTCGTCGGTACGGGAGCGGTGGTGGCCGCCCGTGCCCTGGTCACACGTGACGTGCCGCCCTATGCGATAGTCGCCGGCGCGCCGGCGAAGATAATCCGCTATCGCCACGGCGCAGAGGTCATTCAGGGGCTGCTGGACAGCGCCTGGTGGAAGGCTCCGGTGTCGTCACTGCTCGAGCTCCCGCTGAACCAACCCGAGTCGTTCCTGACGTCCTGGAGCGCTCGGCCCGCCGCGCCTTCGGCCAGGTACAGGCGCATCCGCCTCGAGCGTGCCGGCGCAGAGGACTTGGATGATCAATTTGAGGAGTAGTCATCCGCGATGAATGTTCTGTTCTTGGTGCAGCGCGAGCAGCGCGCCATTCTCGATCGTTTCTATGAGGGTATTACCGATAATTCCCACTGCGATCTGCGCTGGCTGGGCAAAGAGGAGCAGGCCGACCTGCGGCGTTACTTCCGCGAACAGGTGGACCTGTCCCGCTATGATCGGATTCTGTTCTTCCTGCGTTTCAAGCAGGAGATCAAGCAGGCAGCCTTCATCCGCTCGATCCCCAATCTGGTGATTCTCGAGCACGATGCCTACCAGAACTACATTCCCTGCAAGTACACCGGCAAGTTCAGTGCGCATTACCACAAGCTGCCCGGCGCCCGGATCATCAGTTCGGGTGCCGAGGTGACGAGGCGCCTGCGCGAGGAAGGGTTCGATGCGGCCTTCGTGCCCAAGGGCTATGACCAGGCCCTGCTGCGCGACCTGGGGTTGACGCGTGACATAGAGCTGGCCTTCGTCGGCAGTACCAATAGCGTCGCCTACAGCGGTCGCAAGGCCTTGCTCGACGAGCTGGGGGGGGTGGAGAACCTGACGGTGACGCGAACCAAGTCGGGTGAGGAGTACCTCAATACCCTCAATCGTATCCGCTTCTTCGTCAGTGCCGATGTCGGCATGGGCGAGTACATGATCAAGAATTTCGAAGCCATGGCCTGCGGCTGCGTGCTGCTGGCCTACTATCAGGGCGGTGCCGAGGAGCAGGCGCTCGGTTTCGAGGACATGGGCAACCTCGTGCTCTATCGCAATGTCGCCGAGCTGCGGGAAAAGCTGGGTATCCTGCGTGCCGACCCGCAACTGGCGCAGCGCATCGCCCAAGCCGGTCAGCGCCTGGTGACCGAGCGCTACAGCTTCGCCGCGGTCGGCAAGGCGGTGGTCGAAGCCATGACGCCTCCTCTTGTGACTCCCCCAT
Organism: Pseudomonas sp. MBLB4123; assembly: GCF_051904775.1. Classification (NCBI taxonomy): domain Bacteria; kingdom Pseudomonadati; phylum Pseudomonadota; class Gammaproteobacteria; order Pseudomonadales; family Pseudomonadaceae; genus Pseudomonas; species Pseudomonas sp. MBLB4123. The sequence goes on along the minus strand of NZ_CP196711.1, from coordinate 2,853,610 downwards.
CGCTGACCGCCTGGGAGCGGGTTCGTGCGCGCTGGAGTTGGCTGGGATGACACGTATCCGGATCCTGATCCCCTATTTCGGCCGCTGGCCGCATTGGATGCCGTTCTTTGTCGCCAGCTGCCGCGCCAATCCGGATATCGACTGGCTGCTGTTCAGCGACTGTGGCGAATTGCCGGGGGCGCCCGCCAATGTGCAGGTCAGAACGATCGGCTTCGCCGAGTATTGCCGCCTGGCCGGCGCCCGGTTGGGCATTCCCTTTGCCCCCGAAAGCCCCTACAAGCTCTGCGACCTCAAGCCGGCACTGGGCTTCATTCACGCCGAGGATCTCGAGGGTTACGATTTTTGGGGCTTTAGCGACATCGATCTGGTGTATGGCCAGCTGCGCCGTTATTTCACGGATCGGCGCCTGGCCCGCTATGAGCTGCTGTCCACTCATGAGCGACGGATATCCGGGCACTTCTGTCTGCTGCGCAACAATGTGCGCATGCGTGAGGCCTTCCGGGCGGTCGAAGGCTGGCAAGGTCTGCTGGCCGATCCGCAACACCGGGCGTTCGATGAAGCGGCCTTCAGTCGCCTGTTCATTCGGCGCAAGAACTGGCCGGGCGGCCTGCGGCGGCTGCTCGATCTGGCCAGCCCCTGGCGCCGCTGCAGCGAGTTCGCCGAAGCCTACAGCACCCCTAACGGGCGCATCGCCTGGGTGGATGGCGGGTTCGACTTCCCGCGCCGCTGGCTCTGGGATAACGGCGTGTTGCGCACGGACAGGGACGGCGAGCGCGAGTTTCCCTACTTCCATTTCATAGCCTGGAAAACGGGCTGGCACGCTGCCTTGTCTTCGTCTGGCGAGGACTGGGCGCTGCCACCTCGCTGGTCGATCAGCGCAGGCGGCTTTCACAAGGACTGAGTTCCGATGATTTTTTCTGCTGACAGTGACATTACGGTCGTGGTGACCAGTTGCGGGCGCTTCGACCTGTTGCGCCGTACCTTGGAAAGCCTCGATCGCTGCAATAGCGCGCCTATCCGCGCGGTCTTCATCACTGAGGATTCCGGCAGCGCCGAGGTCGAGTCCTGCATCCCCGAGCATTGGCGCCTTTACACCCGCTTCTGGATCAACAATCCGCGGCTGGGTCAGCTGCGATCGATCGATGCGGCCTACGCTGCAGTGGAAACGCCGTGGATCTTCCACTGCGAAGACGATTGGGACTTCTATCGCCCGGGCTTCATCGAGGACTCTCGGCGCCTGCTGGAGCATGATCCTCAGGCGCTGCAGGTCTGGCTGCGCAGTGCGGCCCATGACCTGGCGCTGCACAGCCCCTATGTCTACCTCGGCGAGCGGCAGTTGGTGGATGGCATTGCTTTCTATCGCGTGTGTTCGCGCAAGGCCGAGTGGCAGGGTTTTTCCTTCAATCCCGGCTTGCGGCGCCTAAAGGACTATCAGGCATATGCCCCCTACGCCCAGTATTCGGGGGAGAAGGAGCTGTCGGCGCTGTACGCCGAGCGCCCTGCATTGATCCTGGAGAACGATGCGGTCTTGCACACCGGCTTCGGCGAGCATGTCAGCGTGCCCGAGGAGCGCTCGAAGAAGGCCAAGCGCAAGCGACTGGACAGGGTGAGGCTGCTGCTGGTCTTTGCCGCGGGACTGCTACTGGGATGGTGGATTTGAAGGATTCACTCGGGCTCCTGGCCTCTCGCACTGGGCTTAATTACCACGCGCTGGCGTTGCTGCTCTTTCTGGCCAGCTTCCTGCTGCTGCCGACCTCGAAGATGGTCAATAACGTCTACTACGCCCTGATGGCGTTGCCCGGCCTGTTCGGGTTACTGCGCGAGCGGGGGCGCCTGCTGCCGTTGCAGCCGGTCGAGTGGGGCTGGGCGGTCTTCTTCATCTGGGCGCTGGGTGTCGGTATCGGCAGTGGCGATCCGCAGTTCTTCAAGCATGTCGGCTATGTGTTCTTGTTCGTTGCCAGCGTGACCCTATTGGTGCGCCCGGAGCTGTTCCGTGATGCGCGCTTCGCTCGTGGGCTGTTCTGGTCGCTGACCCTCTATGTGCTGCTGTCGGCGGTGTTCTATTGGATAACCGGGCGTTATGCCGTGGGGCAGCGGGTACTCTGGCTGCCTGGGCGCATGACCGGACCGATCTACACCAGCATCTGGCTGGCCAGTTGCCTGGCGCTGGTGGCGCCGACCTGGGTCGGCCAGCGACGCTATATCGAGGGTCTGTTGGGATTGTGCCTGACGCTGTTCTGTATCAGTTTCGTCCTGCAGAGCCGCTCCGGCCTGGTCGGTGTCGCGGTGCTGGCTGTTCTGTTGGGCGGCTGGCACCTGGCGCGAGCGGGGCGCTCCGCGCTTCGGGCTGTGGCGCTGGTCTCGTTGCTGGTCGCGGCACTGCTGACCTTGCTGATGTATGAGGGGCACTTCGCCAGCCTGCTGCGCCGAGCGGATGCCGGGCGCTTCGAGCTGTGGGGTATTCTGCTGGCGGACTGGTGGGGCTGCGGCTTGCTGAGCGGTTGTGGGATGGACTACGAGACCCAGGCGCTCATCCTGGGGGGCAGTCCAATCCAGCATCCCCACAATATCTTCCTGGCCCTGGGGCTGTATTACGGCCTGCCGGCCCTGCTGCTGTTCCTGGCCATCATGTCGGCCACGCTGTGGCGCGCCTGGCGCCGCCGTGACCCCTGGGGGCTCTATCTGGCGGTGGCGCTGTGCATGCTCAATTTCGATGGCAGCTCGCTGATCGGCAACCCCGACGAACTCTGGTTGTTGGTGCTGCTGCCGGCCGCCTTGATCGTCAATCGCTATCGGAGTTCGTCGCAGAGGGCCCAGAGCGCCTGACAGGGGAAGCTCAGGCGCTCCTTTTTGACGTAGCTCTCGAAGTGGACGCGGTTGCGGTTGATCTGCCAGCGATTGAGGGGCCAGCGGAAGAAGCGCATGTCGGCGATATCGATCAGGCCCAACTGCCCGTCGGGGCACTCGACGATGTTGCCCATATGCAGGGAGCGAAAATAGACGCCCTTATGGTGCAGCTGGTTGATGAAGTCTGCCAGTCGGGCCTGCTCCGCGTCCGTGAGCCGGCCCTCGCGATCCAGTTTCTGTCGCAGGGTGACGCCCGGAATCGGCTGGTACAGCGTGGCAAAGACGCGGTTCTCCGCTTGGTAAACCCGTTCGACCCGTAGGCTGGGAACCCCTAAGGCGTGCAGCCGCGCGGCGTTGCGAACGAAGCGCAGCGCAGTGGGCAGCAGGCGGGAGAGGCTGAGCCCCTTGCGCGGGTAGAAGATTTTCAGCATCAGGCCGTTGTCCTGGCGGATCACCTTGGGGCCGTGGCTGTCCTGTTCCAGGACCTGGCCGTCGCGCCCAAGTGCCTCGAGTTGCGCGCTGGAAATCGAGCTGATGGGGTGGGAAGCGATCATCTGTCCTGGCTCAAGGTTGGCGAGCCGGGGATCATGCCTCAATAGCCTAGCCTTGGCCAATCCACAGGAGGGGGCCGCAGCCTGCTAGAATGCCGGCCACTTTGTAGCAAGGTCACCGAATGATGTCAGTCGATCCCTCCCAGTCGCAGGACGCAACCAGCCTGAAGATTTATTGGCGTTTGCTGAACTATGTGGTGCCGTATTGGGGGCTTTTCGCCATCAGCATCCTCGGCTTTCTGATTTTCTCCTCTACCCAGCCGATGCTCGGCTACATCCTCAAGTATTTCGTCGACGGACTGGCCAACCCGGATGCCAGCCTGTTTCCGGACGTGCCTTACCTTCAGGATCTGCAGCTGGTCGAGGCGGTGCCCCTGCTGATCGTGCTGATCGCCCTGTGGCAGGGCATTGGCTCCTACCTGGGCAACTACTTCCTGGCCAAGGTGTCCCTGGGCCTGGTGCACGACCTGCGGGTCGCCCTGTTCAACAACCTGCTGGTGCTGCCGAATCGCTATTTCGACAACCACAACTCGGGGCACCTGATCTCGCGCATCACCTACAACGTGACCATGGTCACCGGGGCGGCCACCGACGCCATCAAGGTGGTGGTGCGCGAAGGCATGACGGTGATTTTCCTCTTCGCCACCCTGCTGTGGATGAACTGGAAGCTGACCCTGGTGATGGTCGCCATCCTGCCGCTGATCGGCGTGATGGTCAGCAGCGCCAGCCGCAAGTTTCGCAAGCAGAGCAAGAAGATCCAGGTGGCCATGGGCGATGTCACCCATGTTGCCTCCGAGACCATCCAGGGCTACCGGGTGGTGCGCAGCTTCGGCGGCGAGCCCTACGAGCAGGCGCGTTTCCTCGATGCCAGCCAGGGCAACACGGAAAAGCAGCTGCGCATGACCAAGACCGGCGCCGTGTATACGCCCATGCTGCAGTTGGTGATCTACAGCGCCATGGCGGTGCTGATGTTCCTGGTACTGTTCATGCGCGGCGATGCCTCGGCCGGCGATCTGGTGGCCTATATCACTCTGGCCGGGCTGCTGCCCAAGCCGATCCGCCAGCTGTCGGAGGTGAGCTCGACCATCCAGCGCGGCGTGGCCGGTGCCGAGAGCATCTTCGAGCAACTGGACCAGGCGCCCGAGGTCGATCACGGCACCCAGGCGCGCGAGCGGGTCAGCGGCCGTCTCGAGGTGCGCGACCTGAGCTTCGTCTACCCGGGGGCCGACAAGCCGGTGCTGAGCGACATCTCCTTCAGCGTCGAGCCGGGGCAGATGGTCGCCCTGGTCGGGCGTTCCGGCAGCGGCAAGTCGACCCTGGCCAGCCTGATTCCGCGCTTCTACCACCACGACCAGGGGCAGATCCTGCTGGACGGCCTGGATGTCGAGGACTACCAGTTGCGCAACCTGCGCCGGCACATCGCCCTGGTCACCCAGCACGTCACCCTGTTCAACGATACGGTGAGCAACAACATCGCCTATGGCGATCTGGCCGAGGCGCCCCCGGCCGAGGTGCGCAAGGCGGCCGAGGCCGCCTATGCTGCCGAATTCATCGAGCAGATGCCGCAAGGCTACGACACCCTGGTCGGCGAGAATGGCGTGCTGCTGTCCGGCGGTCAGCGCCAGCGTTTGGCCATCGCCCGCGCCCTGCTCAAGGACGCCCCGTTGCTGATTCTCGACGAGGCCACCTCGGCGCTGGATACCGAGTCCGAGCGGCATATCCAGGCGGCCCTGGACGAGGTGATGAAGGGTCGCACCACCCTGGTCATTGCCCACCGCCTGAGCACCATCGAGAAGGCCGACCTGATCCTGGTGATGGATCAGGGGCGCATCGTCGAGCGCGGCGCGCACGCCGAGCTGCTGGCGCAGAACGGCTACTATGCCCGGCTGCATGCCAAGCAGTTCGAGGCCGACGCCGAGCCGCTGCTGGAGCAGGACGTTTGATACTGAGTCATCTGCGCCTGTGGCGCGAGCAGGGCTGGACCCCGATCGACGCCGCCACCTATGCCGAACTCTGGCAGCGCTTCGGCGGCAGCGTGGCCACCCATCCGCAGGTGGTCGAGCGTCTGGCCGGCCTGGCGGGCATCCCGGTGCGCTACCTGGGCTGGCAGGAGCGGGGCGAGCTGAGGGCGGCGCTACCGACCTGGGGGCGCCACCTGGCACTGTCCAAGGACGTGCTCAAGCGTCAGGGCAAGCGCGGCCTGTTCGACCTGGGCAATGCCGAGATCATCCTGCCGATGGCGCCGCAGGCGCGGGTGGCGCTGCGCCACAGGGCGCGCTACGTCTCCGATCTGCACGCCGAACACATCAGCTCCCTGCGCGAGCAGGCCGAGGGCCTGGCCCTGGCCCGCGAGCCGGAGCAGTACAGCAAGAAGTTCCGCTATAACCAGCGTCGCGAACAGCGCCTGCTGGAGGAGGCGGGCGGGGTGATCCGGCCGATGCTCGAGCTGAGCGCCGCCGAGCAGGCGGCGATCTACGCCGAGCTGTTCCAGCGCCGCTGGGGCTTCGAGGCAACCGGCAAGGCACACCTGGCGGAGGTCTTCGCGCTGCTGCGCGAGTTCATGACCGGTTCGCTGATCTACCTCAACGACGAACCGGTGGCCATCCAAGTGCTCTACCGGGTCGAGGCGCCGCAGTGGGTCAGCCTGGAGTACATCAACGGCGGGGTCGACCCGCAGACCCGCGATTTTAGCCCCGGCAGCGTGCTCAGCTTCGTCAATACCCAGACCGCCTGGGCCGAGGCCCGCGCCCTGGGCAAGCCGCTGCGCTACTCCTTCGGCCGCGCCGACCGCGAATACAAGGATCGCTGGTGCAATCGCGTGCCGGTCTATCAGGTGTGAGCATGGCCGGCCGCAAGCAACAGCTGCTCAAGCGTCATCGTCGGCACAAGCGCATCGCCTTGCTGGTGTCCCTGCTGCTGCTGGCGCTGCTCGGCGTGCTGCTGGCCTGGTGGCTGGTGCCGCTGTTGCTGGTGCTGGGCTGGATCGGCCATGAGGCCTGGTTCGCCGATCATCTGTTCTACTCGCCAGCCGATGACTACCGCTACGACTTCCCGCCGGGTACGCGACAGCTGCCGGCGCGCGTGGTCGATGGGGTGCTCAGGGTGGAGGGCGATTGCGCCGGCGCCGACACCCTGATCCTGCGGCTGGAGCTCCGTGCCGGCTGGCTGGGACGCTGGCTCGACCCTTATGTGCGGGTCGGCGAAGATCGCCAGGATTTCGAGCGCGGCGTCAGTGGCCGGCGCTACCTCAACCTGTCCGGCCAGGGCGAGGCGCTGGCCGCCGGCGGTCTGCCGATCCGCGGGCGCTTCTGTCGCCTGGGCACCAGCGCCACGCTTTACGCCCTGAGCAACCCCGATTACGCCCGGCAGCGGCTGATGGTCATCGCCCCCCACGCCGACGACGCCGAGCTGGCCGCCTTCGGCCTGTACAGCCGCGCCAATGAGGCGAGCATCGTCACCCTGACCCAGGGCGAGATCGAGGCCGATGCCTACCGGCGCCTGGGCCTGGACCAGGCCGCGGCGGCGTGCCTCAAGGGCCGCCTGCGTACCTGGGACAGCCTGGCGGTGCCGCTGTGGGGCGGCGTCACGCCTGAGCGCTGCGTGCAGCTCGGCTACTACTGCCTGCAGCTGCCGGCCATGGCCGAGCAGCCCGCCCAGGCCTTCGGCTCCCGCGAGTCCGGGGAAAGCGACATTCGCCGCGCCCGCCGGCACAACCCGCTGCAATTGCCCGGGGACGCCGATGGGGTGCCCAGCTGGCACAACCTGGTGACGGACCTGGCGGCGCTGCTGGAGCATTACCGCCCCGAGGTGCTGGTCACCCCGCATCCCGAACTGGACCCGCACGGCGACCATGTTGCGGCGACCCGCGCCCTGCGCGAGGCCATCGCGGCCAGCGCCTGGAAGCCGCAGACCCTGCTGCTCTATGCCAACCACCTGCACGACAACGACCGCTGGCCCATGGGCCCGGCCGGGCAGGGCATCGCCCTGCCGCCGGCCATCGAGCCGTTGCCGGCCGACGGCCTGTGGAGCCCGACCCTGAGCGCCGAGGTACAGCTGGACAAGGCCATGGCGCTGGCCATGCAGCACGACCTGCAGGGGCCGCTGCCGACCAAGAAACGCCTGCGCCGGCTGATCCAGCGCCTGCTGGCCGGGCGCCGCTGGCCGGCCAGCGGCGAGGACGAGTTCTTCCGCAAGGCGGTGCGCCGCCACGAACTGTTCTGGGTGCGTCCTCTGTAGGATGGCACCGCGCCTGGCCGGCATCGGCCGATATTCCCGACATGCTATGATCTGCGGCGATTTTGCCGCCCCGGAGTCCCCATGAAGTTGTCCATGCCCCGTTTCGACCAAGCCCCCGTTCTGGTGGTGGGCGATGTCATGCTCGACCGTTACTGGCATGGCGGCACCTCGCGGATCTCCCCGGAGGCGCCGGTGCCGGTGGTCAAGGTCGAGCAGATCGAGGACCGCCCCGGCGGTGCGGCCAACGTCGCCCTGAACATCGCCGCGCTGGGCGCGCCGGCCGTGCTGATCGGGGTCACCGGTGCCGACGAGGCCGCCGACAGCCTGAGTAACAGCCTGCAGGCGGTGGGGGTCAGGACCCGCTTCCAGCGCATCGCCGACCAGCCGACCATCGTCAAGCTGCGGGTGCTGAGTCGTCACCAGCAACTGCTGCGCATGGACTTCGAGGAGGCCTTCAGCACAGACGCCGTCGCCATCGCCGGCGAGGTCGAGGCGCAGCTCGAGGGGGTCAAGGTGCTGGTGCTGTCCGACTACGGCAAGGGCGCGCTGAAGAATCACCAGGTGCTGGTGCAGGCCGCCCGCGCCCGCGGCATCCCGGTGCTGGCCGACCCCAAGGGCAAGGACTTCTCCATTTACCGCGGCGCCAGCCTGATCACCCCCAACCTCAGCGAGTTCGAGGCCATAGTCGGTCACTGCCGGGACGAGGCCGAACTGGTGGCCAAGGGCGCGGCGCTGATGCGCGAGCTGGACCTCGGCGCGCTGCTGGTGACCCGCGGCGAGCACGGCATGACCCTGCTGCGCCCCGAGCATGCGCCGCTGCACCTGCCGGCCCGGGCCCGCGAGGTGTTCGATGTCACCGGTGCCGGCGACACCGTGATCTCCACCCTGGCCGCCAGCCTGGCCGCCGGCGAGGAACTGCCCCAGGCGGTGGCCCTGGCCAACCTGGCCGCCGGCATCGTGGTCGGCAAGCTCGGCACCGCGGCGATCAGCGCCCCCGAGCTGCGCCGCGCGGTGCAGCGCGAGCAGGGTTCCGAGCGCGGCGTGCTGAGCCACGACCAGTTGCTGCTGGCCATCGAGGATGCCCGCGCCCACGGCGAGAAGATCGTCTTCACCAACGGCTGCTTCGACATCCTGCATGCCGGTCACGTGACCTATCTGGAGCAGGCCCGGGCCCAGGGCGATCGCCTGGTGCTGGCGGTCAACGACGACGCCTCGGTCAGCCGCCTCAAGGGGCCCGGCCGGCCGATCAACGCGGTGGACCGGCGCATGGCCGTGCTCGCCGGTCTCGGCGCGGTGGACTGGGTGGTGAGCTTCGCCGAGGACACCCCCGAGCGCCTGCTCGAGCAGGTACGCCCGGACGTGCTGGTCAAGGGCGGCGACTACGGCATCGACCAGGTGGTCGGCGCCGAGATCGTCACCGGCTACGGCGGCGAGGTGCGGGTGCTCGGCCTGGTGGAGAACAGCTCGACCACCGCCATAGTCGAGAAGATTCGCCGCAAATAGGCCTTGGCTTGCCGGCGCTAGCCGCGCCCGGCGGCGTCCAGCTCGGGCGGCGGGTTTGGGGGTGAGGACTTGCCGCCAGTGGCCGCTGCGGCCTTGAGCCCCTGCAGCTGCAGCCAGTCCTTCCAGCGGATGCGCTCCTCGTGCACCAGCCAGCCGTCCTGCGGCGCGAAGCTCTCCGCCAGCCACAGGCCGCGGGTGCTGCTGGTCGTCAGCACGCCGTTCTTCAGGGTCAGCAGCTCGGCGGTCGGTTTGCCGTTCTCCAGCGGGATCAGATACAGGTCCGGGCGCCTGCGGTCGAGGCGGGCGACCAGCTGGCCGTCTTCCAGGTGCTCGTCGACGTGGAACAGGCTCGGCTGCCGGGCCTCTTTCGGCAATTCCAGGCGCAGGTCATAGACCAGCTGCAGCGAGGCGGTCGGCAGGTGCACGTAGGCCCGTGGGCGCTCGAGCAGGGTCAGGTTGCCGCACTGCACCGGGCGCGCCGCGCCGGACAGCGGGCTGAGGCGAAAGTGCACGGCCTCGCGGTAGTGCAGCGCGCCCTGGTAGGGGGCCGGCAGCCAGGTGTCGCCGAAACGGCCGTACAGCCAGCCTTCCGGGGTTTCCACCAGGCATTCCTCGGCCACCTCCTGGATCGCCGTGTGCAGCGGCAGGTTCAGCTCGTGGGCCGGGACATAGCCGGAAATCAGCTTGAGTACCACATCGCCGCGGTCCTGGCGCCGCTGGCGCACCAGCAGCCAGTACTCGCGGCCGTGCCAGCTCAGGGTCAGGCGCACCGAGACCCCCAGGTTGGCCAGCTCCACGGCGAAGCGCTGGCTGTCGCCGAGCGCGATCTCCCGGCGGCGTTCCAGGACCTGGGCGAAGTTCAGGGCCTGGCCGATGCCCTGGTAGCTCAGGCGGTCCGGGCCCGCTTCGACGAACAGCGGCAGGGTCTTGAAGACACTGGGGTTCTTGCGGATCAGGGTGCGCGCCATCTGGGTACCTCTCGGGTGGGGCGGGCCGCGATCCTGGAGTCAGGCGATGTCCTGGATCACCGCCGCGGCCGTTGCCACATTATGGGCCAGGTGCTGCGGGTCGATGGTGCCGATGATGGCGCTGTTCACCGCCGGGTGGCCGAAGATCAGCTCGAAGCTGGCCTGGACCGGGTCTTCGCCCGGCTGCAGGCAGGCATGCCCGCTGGCCAGGGCCTTCTTCACCAGGATGCCCTTGCCGTGCTGCTCGGCGTAGTCCAGCACCGGTACTTCGCCCTGTTCGTTGAGGTTGTAGGTGACCATGGCGCAGTCGCCTTGTTGCAAGGCCAGCAGGCCGCCCTCGACGGTCTTGCCGGACAGGCCGAAGGCGCGGATCTTGCCTTCGCGCTTGAGCTCGGCGAGGGTCTCGTAGATGCCGCTGTCCTGCAGGATGGCGACGTCGTTGCCGTCCGAGTGCACCAGCAGCAGGTCGATGAAGTCGGTCTCCAGGCGCTTGAGGCTGCGCTCCACGGAGCGGCGCGTATGGGCCGGGGAGAAGTCGAAGCGCGACTGGCCGTTCTCGAACTCCTCGCCGCTCTTGCTGACGATTACCCACTGCTCACGCTGGCCGCGCAGCAGCGGGCCGAGGCGCGCCTCGCTGGTGCCGTAGGCCGGGGCGGTGTCGATCAGGTTGATGCCCAACTCATGGGCCTGGGCCAGCAACCGGCGGGCCTCGGCGTCGTCCGGGATGCGGAAGCCGCTGGGGTACTTCACGCCCTGGTCGCGGCCCAGCTTGACGGTGCCCAGGCCCAGCGGCGAGACCAGCAGCTCGGTCGAGCCCAGCGGGCGATGCAGGTTGTGCAGGGTGTGCATCAGAACAGTTCCTCCCAGGCGGGTTGGGCGATGGCCGGGCGCGGCAGCGCGGGCAGCGGGGCGTGGACGGCGGGGCGGATGCCGGCGCGCGCCAGGCTCGCCAGCACACGGTCGGCGAAGTCCGGGGCCAAGGCCAGTTTAGTCGGCCAGCCGGCCAGCAGACGGCCCTGTTCGGCGAGAAAGGCGTTGTCCGGGCGCACCAGGCCGGATTGCGCCGGCTCGGCGCGCTCGACCCTCAGGGTGGCCCAGCGGGCGTCGCCGAGGTCGATCCAGGGCAGCAGCGCGGCCAGCTCCTTCTGCGCTGCGGCGATCTGCGCCGCCTCGTCGCGGGCCACGCCCTCGGCTTCGGCCAGGTCGCCGCCCAGGTACCAGACCCACTGGCCGTCGGCCGCCGGGTGGCTGGTGACCGTTACCCGCGGCTTCGGGCCGCCGCCCAGGCAGTGGGCGTACAGCGGCTTGAGGGTCGGCCCCTTGACCAGCACCATGTGCAGCGGGCGCAGTTGCTGGGCCGGTTGCTTGAGCTCGAGCGCGGCGAGCAGCTCGGCGTTGCCGCGCCCGGCGCTGAGGACGATGCGCTGGGCGCGAATCTCCCGGTCGTCGACGCGCAGGCCGACCAGCTCGTCCTGCTCGCGCAGCGGCTCGACACGCTCGGCGGCCAGCAGGCCGTCGCCGGCCAGTTCGGCGAGGCGGGCAATGAGGCTGGGCACGTCGAGCACCAGTTCGGCCAGGCGGTAGACCTTGCCCTTGAATTTCGGATGCTGCAACGCCGGTGGCAGCTGCTCGCCCTTGACCTGGTCGACCCGGCCACGCACCGCCTTGCTGGCGAAGAAGCTGGTCAGGTTGCCGGCCAGGCTGCCGGGGGACCACAGGTAGTGGGCCTCGGACAGCAGGCGCACGCCGGACAGGTCCAGCTCGCCGTTGCCGGCCAGCGCCTCGCGCCAGCGCCGCGGCATGTCGGCGATGGCTTCCGAGGCGCCGCTCAGGGCGCCGTGCAGGGCGTACTTGGCGCCGCCGTGGATGATCCCCTGGGACTTGACGCTCTGTCCGCCGCCCAGGCTGGCGTTCTCCACCAGCAGGGTGGCGAAGCCCTGGCGGCGCAGGCGCGCATTCAGCCAGAGACCGGCGATACCGCCGCCGACGATCAGAACGTCCGTGCTCAGAGCTTGGGACATGGGCGCGCCTCGTTGAAAAAACAGGCGCGCAGTATAACCCGCGTGGTCGTGACGTCGGCCCCGATCAGTGGCCGACGCTTTGCGAGAACAGCTGGATCACCACCACGCCGGCGACTATCAGGCCCATGCCGAGCAGCGCCGGCAGGTCCAGACGCTGTTGGTAGAGAACGGTCGCGGCGATGCTCACCAGGACGATGCCCAGGCCGGCCCAGACCGCGTAGGCGACGCCCACCGGTATGGTCTTGACCACCAGGCTGAGCATCCAGAAGGACAGCGCATAACCGAACACCACCAGCAGCAGCGGCAGGGGGCGGTTGAGGCCGTCCAGGGCCTTCATCGAGGCGGTGGCGACGACTTCGGCGGCGATGGCGATGCCGAGATAGAGGTAGCCGGTCATAGAAAATCCCTCCTACTAGGTGTGGAGAGGATTCTAAGTATTACTGTGATGGGATAAAGTCATTACCTATCTATAATAGAGATAGGTGTCGGTCATGCAGTGGAGCCTGGAGCAAGTCCGCCTGTTCGTCAGCGTGGCCGAGTGCCAATCGTTTTCCGCGGCGGCCCGGCACCTGGGGCGTGTGCAGTCGGCGGTCAGCAGTTCGATTGCCTTGCTGGAGGCCGACCTCGGGGTGCTGTTGTTCGAGCGTAGCAGCGGACGTCAGCCGCGCCTGACCGTCGCCGGGGAGGCCTTGTTGACCGAGGCGCGTGAGGTGTTGCGCCAGTGCCAGCGCCTGGAGGGCCGCGCCCTGGGCCTGGTGCGCGGCGAAGAGGCGCGGCTGCGCCTGGCCCAGGATGAGGCCATGCCCTATCAGTCGGTGCTCGACAGCCTGGAGGCGTTGGCGCAGCGTTTCCCCCGCCTGGAGCTGCAGGTCGCCAGCGGCGCCCAGGGCGATGTGGCGCGCAAGCTGCTGGAGCGACGCGCCGACCTCGGTCTGCTGTTCCACCATGAGCAGATGCCCGAGGCCCTGGAGCGTCAGCGCCTGGGCACCATCGAGATGGTCACGGTGTGCGGCGCCGGGCACCCGCTGGCCGGGCTGGCCTATGCCGACCGGCGCGAGCTGGCCCGCCACCGCCAGTTGCTGATGGCGCCGCAGGACAGCACCTACCCGGGGGGCGAGCAGATCAGCCCTCAGGTATGGCGGGCCGACAGCTTCTACGCCATGGCCGAGCTGCTGGCGCGCAATCTGGGCTGGGCCTGGTTGCCGCGGCACGTGGCCCAGTACCCGACCTATCAGGGGCTGCTGGTGGAGCTGCGCAGCGATTGGACGCCGCCGCCGCTGGTGGTGGAGCTGGTTTGCCGGCGCGACGAGGCCCTGGGGCCTGCCGCGCGCTGGCTGGGCGAGCGCTTCGCCGAGCACCTGCGCGCCATCGGCTGATCGGCGGCGGCCGCTCTGCTAAGCTGCGCGCCCATGAATCGTCCCCTGTACTCCCTGCTGTTTCATCTGGCCCTGCCCGTCATAGCCCTGCGTCTGGCCTATCGCGCCTGGCGCGCGCCGGCCTATGGCCGGCGCATCGGCGAGCGTTTCGCCCTCGACCTGCCGCGGCTCGAGCCGGGCGGCATCTGGCTGCACGCGGTGTCGGTAGGCGAGAGCATCGCCGCCGCCCCCTTGATCCGCGAGCTGCTGGCGCGCTACCCGCAGTTGCCGATCACCGTCACCTGCATGACACCCACCGGCTCGGAGCGCATCCGTGCCCTGTTCGGCGGCCCGGACCATGCCGGCCGGGTGCAGCATTGCTACCTGCCCTACGACCTGCCCTGGGCGGCGGCGCGCTTTCTCGATCAGGTGCAGCCGCGCCTGGCGCTGATCATGGAAACCGAGCTGTGGCCCAACCATATCCACCAGTGCGCACGGCGCGGCATCCCCGTGGTGCTGGCCAACGCGCGGCTGTCCGCGCGCTCGGCTCGCGGCTACGGGCGCTTTGCCCGTCTGACCGCGCCGATGCTCGCCGAGCTGAGCCTGGTCGCCGTGCAGACCGCCGCCGAGGCCGAGCGCTTCCGCGCGTTGGGTGCCCGTGCCGAGTGCGTGGCGGTGACCGGCTCGATCAAGTACGACCTGCGCATCGATCCGGCGCTGGCCGAGCGCGCCGACGCGCTGCGGACACAGTGGGGGGCGCAGCAACGGCCGCTGTGGATAGCGGCCAGCACCCATGCCGGCGAGGACGAGATCGTCCTCGCCGCCCACCGCCAGTTGCTGGCCCGGCAGCCGGATGCGTTGCTGATCCTGGTGCCGCGCCACCCCGAGCGCTTCACGCCGGTGTTCGAGCTGTGCCGGCGCCAGGGTTTCGCCACCCGGCGCCGCTCCAGCGGCGAGGCGCCGGGGGCCGCCGACCAGGTGCTGCTGGGCGACACCATGGGCGAGTTGCTGTTTCTCTACGGCCTGGCCGACTGCGCCTTCGTCGGCGGCAGCCTGGTGGCCAACGGCGGGCACAACCTGCTGGAGCCGGCGGCCCTGGGCAGACCGGTGCTCAGCGGGCCACACCTGTTCAACTTCCTCGAGATCGCCGCACAGTTGCGCGAGGCCGGGGCGTTGGGCGAGGTCGCCGATGCCCCGCAGCTGGCCGCGCAGGTGGCCGAGCTGTGGCAGCAGCCGCAACGTGCGCGGCAGATGGGCGAGGCGGGCCTGGCGGTGATGCGGGCCAATCAGGGGGCGCTGCAGCGCCTGCTCGCCGGGGTGGAGCGCCTGCTCGCTTAGGACCAAGGCGGAAAGCCGTCTGAGACGATTTCGCATCGGCATGAAAAAGCCGGCCACTCGGGCCGGCTTTTTCATGGGGCGCCTCAGTAGTCGGGGTCGCCGCGCAGTTGCGCCTCGGCGGCCTTGGCCAGGTCCGGGGGGAGGAAGTCGCGGTCCGGGTCGTAGTCGGGCTTGAGGAAGTTGCCCAGGGCCTCCAGGTCGGCCGGGCTGAGGGTGCCGGCGGCCTGCTTGAGGCGCAGGTTGTTGAGGATGTAGTCGTAGCGCGCATCGTTGTAGGTGCGCACCGAGTTGTACAGCTGGCGTTGGGCATCGAGCACGTCGACGATGTTGCGGGTGCCGACCTGATAGCCGATTTCGGTGGCCTCCAGGGCGCTCTGGTTGGAGATGATCGACTGCTTGCGCGCCTGCACGGTCTCCACGTCGGTGTTCACCGCGCGGTGCAGGTTGCGGGTGTTCTGCACCACCTGGCGGCGCAGGCTCTCGCGCAGCTGCTCGCTCTGGGTCAGGCGCTGGTAGGCCTCGCGCACCTGGGAGCTGGTCAGGCCGCCGCTGTACAGCGGGATGTTCAGCTGCAGGCCGATCGAGCGCTGCTCGACGTCGCCACTGAAAGTCGTGGCGCTGGCGCTGCTGTTGCTGAAGCCGAGGCTGTCGTTGTCGCCCTTCTGGTAGCTGGCCACCGCATCCAGGGTCGGCGCATGGCCGGACTTGCGCTGGCGCAGGGTCTCCTCGGCGGCGTCGACGGCATAGTTGCTGGCCAGCAGGTTGAGGTTCTGGGCGCTGGCGGTGTCGACCCAGGCCTTGGCGTCGTTGGGCGTCGGCGCCAGGATCGGCAGGCTGTGCTCGATGCCCTCGAGGGCGGCGTGCTCGCGGTTGGTCAGGGTGATCAGGGCCTGGAAGGCGTCCTCCACCTGGCGCTCGGCGATGATCCGGTTGGCCCGGGCGGTGTCGAAGCCGGCCTGGGCCTCGAGCACGTCGGTCTTGTCCGACAGGCCGACGTCGAAGCGCTCGTTGGCCTGGTCGAGCTGGCGCTTGAAGGCGGCTTCCTCGGCCTTGGTCGAGGCCAGGGTGTCCTGGGCGCGCAGCACCGCGAAGTAGCTCTCGGCGCTCTGCAGGATCAGGTTCTGCTCGGTGGCGGACAGTTCCAGGGCGGCCTGCTCGCTGGTCGCCTCGGCGGCCTGCAGCTGGAACCAGCGGTCGGCGCGGAACAGCGGCTGGCTGAGGTTGGCCTGGTACACCGTGCCGCTGCGCGAACTGGTGATGGACGGCGAATCCACCGAGGTGCGGGTGTCGTTCAGGTTGGCGCCGGCCGAGAGGTTCGGCAACAGACCGGCGCGGGCCTGGGGTACCACCTCGCGACGGGCCTGGTAGTCGGCGCGGGCGGCCGCCAGGTCGGCATTGTTGTCGGCGGCTTCCTGGTAGACCGTGACCAGGTCGGTCTTGGTGGACAGCGGGGCCTGTTCGGCCCAGGCCAATCCGTTGGCGGCGGAGGCCACGGCAAGAGCCAGAGAGAGTCTGCGCAGCATTCGAGGGAGTCCTAGATTTGGCGGTAATCGGCAAGGCTAAGGCGCGCTGCCTGGGGGGTCAAGGTACGGCGGTGGCGGCCTCAGTGTAGATTGCAACAAGCTATGTTGCATGGTCGCAACAATCGGCCGGTGCGCTGCGGCAGGCGTCATTTTCCGACGCATGGGTCGGGATATTTTGACCCGCCGGTTGGTTTTATCGCCGCCGGTTGATTAGACTGGCCGGGTTCTTGTCGGGGTGCCCTGAGTCTCCGCGTTCTTGCGCGGTGGTAAGGAGGGCTGAGATCGGATGTTCCGGATCCCGTTGAACCTGATCAGGTTAAGGCCTGCGTAGGGAACAAGATGTCCTCGCCCATCCCACGGCGAGTCCTCTCGGCACCGCCTGCGGTGCGCCCCGCACTCCTAGTCCGCTCCAGGTTCGCTCCGACATTCAGCCCAGGAGATAACCAGCCGATGAGTGCACAACAAAAGAACCTGAGCGAAAGCGCCCAGGTCGACCAGCAGTCGATCCAGCCCTTCCCCCGCTCGCGCAAGGTCTACGTACAGGGCTCGCGCCCGGACATCCGCGTGCCGATGCGCGAGATCAGCCTGGACGTGACGCCCACCGACTTCGGTGGCGAGGTCAACGCGCCGGTGCTGGTCTACGACACCTCCGGTCCCTACACCGACCCGAACGTGACCATCGACGTGCGCCAGGGCCTGGCCGACGTACGCAGCGCCTGGATCGAGGACCGCGGCGACACCGAGCTGCTCGACGGCCTGAGCTCCAGCTTCGGCCAGGAGCGCCTGAGCAACCCCGAGCTGACCGCCATGCGCTTCGCCCACGTGCGCAACCCGCGCCGGGCCAAGGCCGGCCAGAACGTCAGCCAGATGCACTATGCGCGCCAGGGGATCATCACCCCGGAGATGGAATACGTCGCCATCCGCGAGAACATGAAGCTGCAGGAAGCCCGCGCCGCCGGCCTGCTCGACCAGCAGCACGCCGGCCACAGCTTCGGTGCCAACATCCCCAAGGAGATCACCGCTGAGTTCGTCCGCGAGGAAATCGCCCGCGGCCGCGCCATCATCCCGGCCAACATCAACCACGTGGAGCTGGAGCCGATGATCATCGGCCGCAACTTCCTGGTGAAGATCAACGGCAACATCGGCAACTCGGCGCTGGGTTCCTCGATCGAGGAGGAAGTGGCCAAGCTGACCTGGGGCATCCGCTGGGGTTCGGACACGGTGATGGACCTGTCCACCGGCAAGCACATCCACGAGACCCGCGAGTGGATCATCCGCAACAGCCCGGTGCCGATCGGCACGGTGCCGATCTACCAGGCCCTGGAGAAGGTCGGCGGGGTGGCCGAGGACCTGACCTGGGAGCTGTTCCGCGACACCCTGATCGAGCAGGCCGAGCAGGGCGTGGACTACTTCACCATCCACGCCGGCGTGTTGCTGCGCTATGTGCCCATGACCGCCAAGCGGGTGACCGGCATCGTCTCGCGCGGCGGCTCGATCATGGCCAAGTGGTGCCTGGCGCACCACAAGGAGAATTTCCTCTACACCCACTTCGAGGAAATCTGCCAGATCATGAAGGCCTACGACGTCAGCTTCTCGCTGGGCGACGGCCTGCGTCCCGGGTCGATTGCCGACGCCAACGACGAGGCGCAGTTCGGCGAACTGGAGACCCTCGGCGAGCTGACCAAGATCGCCTGGAAGCACGACGTGCAGGTGATGATCGAAGGCCCCGGCCACGTGCCGATGCAGCTGATCAAGGAGAACATGGACAAGCAGCTGGAATGCTGCGACGAGGCGCCGTTCTACACCCTCGGCCCGCTGACCACCGACATCGCCCCGGGCTACGACCACATCACCTCGGGCATCGGCGCGGCGATGATCGGTTGGTTCGGCTGCGCCATGCTCTGCTACGTTACCCCCAAGGAGCACCTGGGGCTGCCGAACAAGGACGACGTCAAGACCGGCATCATCACCTACAAGATCGCCGCCCACGCCGCCGACCTTGCCAAAGGCCACCCGGGGGCGCAGATTCGCGATAATGCCCTGAGCAAGGCGCGCTTCGAGTTCCGCTGGGAGGACCAGTTCAACCTGGGCCTGGACCCGGACACGGCGCGGGCCTTCCACGACGAGACCCTGCCGAAGGACTCGGCCAAGGTGGCGCACTTCTGCTCCATGTGCGGGCCGAAGTTCTGCTCGATGAAGATCACCCAGGAGGTGCGGGTCTATGCTGAAGAGCAACGCATCGCCGCGGTCGACCTGGAGGTCGAGCAGGGCATGCAGGCCAAGGCCGAGGAGTTCAAGGCGCAGGGGGCACAGCTCTATCACAAGGTGTGATGGAGGCCAGACGCAGATCCCCGGATCTGCGGAGTGACCAGGACGGGCCTTCGGGCCCGTTCGTGTTAACAGGGGGTATCCATGCAACAGGACGATGTCGAAATTATCGAGCGGGAAGCCTGCTTTCGCGGCTTCTACCGGCTCGATCGCCTGCATCTGCGTCATCGCCAGTTCTCCGGCGAGATGGGCCGGCCGCTGAGTCGCGAGCTGTTCGTGCGTCACGATGCGGTGTGCGTGCTGCCCTACGATCCGCAACGCGACGCCGTGGTGCTGATCGAACAGTTCCGCGTCGGCGCCCTGGAGAAAAGCGCTAACCCCTGGCTGCTGGAGCTGGTGGCCGGGTTGATCGACAAGGACGAGGAGCCTGAGGCGGTGGCTCGGCGTGAGGCGGCCGAGGAGGCGGGGCTCAGCCTGACCTCGCTGTGGCCGATCAGCCAGTACTACCCCTCGCCGGGCGGGTCGGACGAGCGGGTGCACCTGTTCATCGGCCGCTGCGACAGCGAGGGGGCCGGCGGCGTGCATGGCCTGGCCGAGGAGGGCGAGGATATCCGCGTGCACGTCTGGCCGCTGGAGGATGCCCTGGACGCGGTGAAGGACGGGCGCATCGACAATGCGGCGAGCATCATCGCCCTGCAGTGGCTGGCGCTCAACCGCGCCGAAGTCCGGGGGCTGTGGTCGTGAACCTGTTGCGCGAGCGCTACCGGGTCGACCTGGTGGAGCTGCAGGCGGTCTGCGAGGCCAACTACGCGCGGCTGATGCGCCTGCTGCCGGAGATGCGCACCCAGGCCAAGGTGCGACGCGTCGCCCTGAGCCAGGGCGAGCACCAACTCGGCATACTGGCCCTGGACGTGCTCGAGGCCTGCCCCTATACCACCACCCTGCGCGTGCGCCAGGAGCACAGCCTGCCCTGGCTGCCGGTGCCGCAGTTGGAGGTGCGGGTGTACCACGACGCGCGCATGGCCGAGGTGGTCAGCGCCGAGAATGCCCGGCGCTTTCGCAGCATCTACCCCTACCCGAACGCCGCCATGCATCAGCCGGACGAGAAGAGCCAGCTCAACCTGTTTCTCGGCGAATGGCTGAGCCACTGCCTGGCCTGTGGCCACGAGCCGGCACCGGTGTTCTAGGTTCGGCCCGCTTCCGGCGAATTTCGTCGTTTTTGACTGTCGGCGAGGCGGTTTTTCTGTGACTCAGGCCCGCTTCGCGGGTTTACCATCGCCGGCGCCTGCCAGCATAATCCCTGCACCCTGCTCAAGGAGACGGCCTTGCCGAGCGCGCCCACTTCCGTTGCTGATTCCTCGGTCCTGCTGGTGCAGCTGTCCGACAGCCACCTGTTTGCCGAGGCGAACGGCAAGCTGCTGGGCATGGATACCCAGGACAGCCTGCGGCGGGTGGTCGAGCAGTTGCTGCAGGAGCAGCCGCAGGTCGATCTGGTTCTGGCCAGCGGCGACCTCTCCCAGGATGGCAGCGAGGCCTCCTACGCCCGTTTCCGCCAGCTCACCGCGCCCATCGACGCCCCGGCCCGTTGGTTGCCCGGCAACCACGACGAGCTGCCGGCGATGCACCGCGCCTGCGCCGGCAGCGACCTGCTGGAGCCGGTGATCGACCTGGGCAACTGGCGCGTCATCCTGCTCGACTCCTCCATTCCCGGTGCGGTGCCTGGCTATCTCGGCGAGCAGCAGCTGGTGCTGCTCGAGCGTGCCCTGGCCGAGGCCCCCGAACGTCACCACCTGATCTGCCTGCACCACCATCCGGTGCCCATCGGTTGCGCCTGGATGGAGCCGATCGGGGTGCGCAACCCCGAGGCGCTGTTCGCCGTGCTGGCGCGTCACCCACAGGCGCGGGCGCTGCTCTGGGGGCATGTGCACCAGGAGTTCGATCAGTTGCGCGACGGTGTGCGCCTGCTGGCCTCGCCCTCGACCTGCGTGCAGTTCGCCCCCGGCAGCGAAGATTTCCAGGTCGACAGCAGCGCGCCGGGTTATCGCTGGTTGCGCCTGCATGCAAACGGCCGCCTGGAGACCGGCGTGTCGCGGGTGACCGGCATCCAGTTCGAGGTGGACTACAGCGTCAAGGGCTATTGATAGCCCGGGCTGGAGGGCGCAGCGCGAAAGCTGCTACCGTTCGCCTTCCCGTTTTCAGCCCTAAGCCCCGTCAGCCATGCTTGCAGATTGTCCTCGCATCCTCTACCTCCATGGCCTGAACAGCTCGCCGGCCTCGCAGAAGGCCAGCCAGTTGCATCAAGCCATGGAACGCATGGGCCTGGCGGAGCAGCTGCGGGTGCCGGCCCTGCACCATCATCCGCGCCAGGCCATCGCCCAGCTCGAAGCGTCGATCGCCGAGCTCGGCCGACCCGTGCTGGTCGGCAGCTCCCTGGGCGGCTACTATGCGACCCACCTGGCCGAGCGGCATGGCCTGCGCGCGCTGCTGATCAATCCGGCGGTGCGTCCGCACCTGCTGTTCGACGGCTACCTGGGACCGCAACAGAACTACTACAGCGACGAGACCTGGGAGCTGACCGCCGAGCACGTCGCGGCCCTGGCCGAGCTGGAGGTGCCGCCGCCGCAGGACCCCGCGCGTTTCCAGGTATGGCTGCAGACCGCCGACGAAACCCTCGATTACCGCCAGGCCCAGGTCTATTACCGGGCCTGCGCCCTGCGCATCCAGGCCGGCGGCGATCATGGCTTCCAGGGCTTCGCCGAGCGCCTGCCGATGCTCTTGGCTTTCGCCGGTATTCCCGCCAGGTTCTGGCGCGATATCGACTTTTCCGACCTTTAAGACGACCCGAGACCCCATGGCCCAGCAGAACGCCTATAACGCAGACGCCATCGAAGTCCTTTCCGGCCTGGACCCGGTGCGCAAGCGCCCGGGCATGTACACCGACACCAGCCGCCCCAACCACCTGGCCCAGGAGGTCATCGACAACAGCGTCGACGAGGCCCTGGCCGGCCACGCCAAGTCGATCCAGGTGATCCTGCACGAGGACAACTCCCTGGAGGTGCTCGACGACGGCCGCGGCATGCCGGTGGACATCCACCCCGAGGAGGGGGTGCCGGGGGTCGAGCTGATCCTCACCAAGCTGCACGCCGGCGGCAAGTTTTCCAACAAGAACTACCAGTTCTCCGGCGGCCTGCACGGCGTCGGCATCTCGGTGGTCAACGCCCTGTCGACCCGGGTCGAGGTGCGCGTCAAGCGCGACGGCAGCGAATACCGCATGGCCTTCGCCGACGGTTTCAAGGCCAGCGACCTGGAGGTGGTCGGCACCGTCGGCAAGCGCAATACCGGCACCAGCGTGCACTTCTGGCCGGACGCCAAGTATTTCGACTCGCACAGGTTCTCGGTCAGCCGCCTCAAGCACGTGCTCAAGGCCAAGGCCGTGCTGTGCCCTGGCCTGGCGGTGAGCTTCGAGGACAAGGCGGCTGGCGAGCGCGTCGAGTGGCTGTACGAGGACGGTCTGCGTTCCTATCTGGTGGATGCGGTCAGCGAGTTCGAGCGCCTGCCCGCCGAGCCCTTCTGCGGCAGCCTGGCCGGCAACAAGGAGGCGGTGGACTGGGCCCTGCTCTGGCTGCCCGAGGGCGGCGAGAGCGTGCAGGAAAGCTACGTCAACCTGATTCCCACCGCCCAGGGCGGCACCCATGTCAACGGCCTGCGCCAGGGCCTGCTGGACGCCATGCGCGAGTTCTGCGAGTTCAGGAACCTGCTGCCGCGCGGGGTCAAGCTGGCCCCCGAGGACATCTGGGAGCGCATCGCCTTCGTCCTCTCGATGAAGATGCAGGACGCCCAGTTCTCCGGGCAGACCAAGGAGCGCCTGTCCTCCCGCGAGGCGGCGGCCTTCGTCTCTGGCGTCGTCAAGGACGCCTTCAGCCTGTGGCTCAACGCCCATCCGGAATTCGGCCAGCAGCTGGCCGAACTGGCCATCAGCAACGCCAACCGCCGCCTCAAGGCCGGCAAGAAGGTCGAGCGCAAGAAAATCACCCAGGGCCCGGCGTTGCCCGGCAAGCTGGCCGACTGCGCGGGGCAGGACCCCATGCGTTCCGAGCTGTTCCTGGTGGAGGGGGATTCCGCCGGCGGCAGCGCCAAGCAGGCCCGCGACAAGGAGTTCCAGGCGATCATGCCGCTGCGCGGCAAGATCCTCAATACCTGGGAGGTGGACGGCGGCGAGGTGCTGGCCAGCCAGGAGGTGCACGACATCGCCGTGGCCATCGGCATCGATCCCGGCGCCAGCGACCTGTCCCAGCTGCGCTACGGCAAGATCTGCATCCTCGCCGACGCCGACTCCGACGGCCTGCATATCGCCACCCTGCTGTGCGCGCTGTTCGTCCGCCACTTCCGCGCCCTGGTCGATGCCGGGCACGTCTACGTGGCCATGCCGCCGCTGTACCGCATCGACCTGGGCAAGGAGGTGTTCTATGCCCTGGACGAGGCCGAGCGCGACGGCATCCTCGACCGCCTGGTGGCCGAGAAGCGCCGTGGCAAGCCCCAGGTCACCCGCTTCAAGGGTCTGGGCGAGATGAACCCGCCGCAGCTGCGCGAGACCACCATGGATCCCAATACCCGGCGCCTGGTGCAGCTGACCCTGGACGACTTCGAGGGCACCCGGGAAGTGATGGATATGCTGCTGGCCAAGAAGCGCGCCGGCGACCGCAAGTCCTGGTTGGAGTCCAAGGGCAACCTGGCCGAGGTGCTGCTCTGATGCGCGGCCTCTGTGCGGCACTGGCGCTGCTGGCGACCACGGCGCTGGCCGAGACCCCACTGGAAGAGCTGCGCCTGCTCGGCGAGCATCCGGTGGCGGGCATGGCCGGCGGCAACCTCTCGGGCCTGGCCCAGTGTGGCGATGCCCTGTGGGCGGTATCGGACCGCGAGGACGACCGTCTGTATCGCCTGACAAGCGGTGCCGCGGTCTGGCAGGCCGAGACCGAGCCCTTCGTCGCCCCCCCCGTCCCCGAGTCGCCGCTGCCCTGGGGGCTGCGCATGCGCACCTGGGTCGCCGGCCAGGTGCGTGGTGGCGGCCTGGACTTCGAAGGCCTGTCCTGCGATGCCCAGGGTAATCGCTACCTGGTCAGCGAGGCGCACGCGGCGGTGTTGCGCCTCTCGGCCATGGGCGAGGCGCAGTGGTTGGCCCTGCCCGAGGCGGTGGTGCGCCAGGCCCGTGCCAGCGGCATGCTGCTGCGCTTCAACGCCCTGTTCGAGGGCGTGGCGCTCGACCCGGACGGCGAGCGTCTGTGGCTGGCGGCCGAGCGTCAGCGCCGCGGCCTGCTGGTGCTGCACCGGCAGGGATCGTCCTGGCGCTGCACCGGTGGCTGCGTGTTGATCAGCGAGGGCGGCCGCGAAGCCGGTCCCGCCCAGTTGGGCGGCGAAGAGCGGCCGCGGGATTTCTCCGGGCTGGCCTTCCATCAGGAGAAACTCTTCACCCTGGAGCGCCAGGCCCACCGCATCTGCCGCCGCCAGCTGAGCGACGGCGCGGTCGAGCGCTGCTGGTCCTTCGCCGCCGAGGCGCTGACCGACGCCCGCCGTTATGCGCCGGACTACGGCCAGGCCGAGGCCCTGTGGGTCGACGCCGAGGGCGCCTGGGTCGGCCTCGACAACGAAGGCCTGGCCCGTGCCGACGGCGAGCTGCGGCCCATCGTCTGGCGTTTCGCCGCGCCGCAGGGCGGCTGGGGCGCTCGCCGGTGAACGCGCCTGCGCCGGGGCGCCGGGCCGGTCGGGTGATGCTGGTGCTGGCCTGGGGCGCCGCGCTGCTGCTGGCCACGCGCTTCTTCGGCGAGTGGGAAGAGGGCCAGCGCAACCCCAACCGCCACCCCGAGTCGGTGCATGGCAGCGACTACGTCGAGGTGCGCCTGGCCAGCAGTCGCCAGGGTCACTACCGCGCCGACGGGCGGATCGATGACCAGCCCGTGACCTTCCTGCTCGACACCGGCGCCACCCAGGTGGCGGTGCCTGTCGAGGTGGCCCGGCGTCTGGGCCTGCGCGCCGGCGAGGCGATCCTGATCAGCACCGCCAACGGCCGTGCCACCGCCCATCGTACCCGGCTGGCCAGCCTGCGCCTGGGCGACATCCTCCTGCGCGACGTCGAGGCGCTGATCGCCCCCGGCATGGACGGCGAGGAGGTGCTGCTGGGCATGAGCGCCCTCAAACAACTGGAATTCACCCAGCGCGACGGCACCCTGATGCTGCGCCAATCAACCTTGCGATGAGACCTTCATGAGCGAATCCCTCGATCTGAGCCTGGATGGCGTTGAGCGCCGCTCGCTTGCCGACTTCACCGAGCAGGCCTACCTCAACTATTCGATGTACGTGATCATGGATCGCGCCCTGCCGCATATCGGCGACGGCCTGAAACCGGTGCAGCGGCGCATCGTCTACGCCATGAGCGAGCTGGGTCTGGACGCCGACGCCAAGCACAAGAAGTCGGCGCGCACCGTCGGCGACGTGCTCGGCAAGTTCCACCCCCACGGCGACTCGGCCTGCTACGAGGCCATGGTGCTGATGGCCCAGCCGTTTTCCTACCGCTACACCCTGGTGGATGGTCAGGGCAACTGGGGCGCCCCGGACGACCCCAAGTCCTTCGCCGCCATGCGCTACACCGAGGCGCGCCTGTCGCGCTACTCCGAGGTGCTGCTGAGCGAGCTCGGCCAGGGCACGGTGGACTGGGTGCCGAACTTCGACGGCACGATGAACGAGCCGGCCACGCTGCCGGCGCGGCTGCCCAACCTCTTGTTGAATGGCACCACGGGCATCGCCGTGGGCATGGCCACCGATGTGCCGCCGCACAACCTGCGCGAGGTGGCCGCCGCCTGCGTGCGCCTGCTGGATCAGCCGGACGCCACGGTCGAGCAGCTGTGCGAGCATGTGCAGGGGCCGGACTTTCCCACCGAGGCGGAGGTCATCACCCCCCGCGCCGACCTGCTGAAGATCTACGAGAGCGGCCGCGGCTCGGTGCGCATGCGCGCGGTGTACCGCATCGAGGACGGCGACATCGTGGTCACCGCCTTGCCGCATCAGGTCTCCGGCTCCAAGGTGCTGGAGCAGATCGCCGGGCAGATGCAGGCCAAGAAGCTGCCGATGGTCGCCGACCTGCGCGACGAGTCGGACCACGAGCACCCCTGCCGCATCGTCATCATCCCGCGCTCCAACCGGGTCGACGCCGATGAGCTGATGACTCACCTGTTCGCCACCACCGACCTGGAGTCCAGCTACCGGGTCAACACCAATGTCATCGGCCTGGACGGCAAGCCCCAGGTGAAGAACCTGCGGCAGATGCTGCGCGAGTGGCTGGAGTACCGGGTGAACACGGTGCGCCGGCGCCTGCAGTTCCGCCTGGACAAGGTGGAGAAGCGCCTGCACCTGTTGGAAGGCTTGTTGATCGCCTTCCTCAACCTCGACGAGGTGATTCGCATCATCCGCAGCGAGGATTCGCCCAAGCCGGTGTTGATGGCCGCCTTCGGCCTCTCCGAGCTGCAGGCCGACTACATCCTCGACACCCGCCTGCGCCAGCTGGCGCGCCTGGAGGAGATGAAGATCCGCGGCGAGCAGGACGAACTGGCCAAGGAGCGTGAGCGCCTGCTGGCCCTGCTCGGCAGCGAGGCCAAGCTGAAGAAACTGGTACGCCAGGAGATCCTCGACGACGCCGAGAAGTACGGTGACGTGCGCCGCTCGCCGATCGTCGAGCGCGCCGAGGCCCGTGCCCTGTCGGAAACCGAGCTGATGCCGACCGAGCCGGTCACCGTGGTGATCTCCGAGAAGGGCTGGGTGCGTTGCGCCAAGGGGCACGACATCGACGCCACCGGCCTGTCCTACAAGGCCGGCGACGGCTTCAAGGCCGCCGCCCCGGGCCGCTCCAATCAGTACGCGGTGTTTATCGACTCCAGCGGCCGCAGCTATTCCCTGGCCGCCCACTCGCTGCCGTCCGCACGAGGCCAGGGCGAGCCGCTGACCGGGCGCTTGGCGCCGCCGCCGGGGGCGACCTTCGAGTGCGTGCTGCTGCCCGACGACAATGCCCTCTATGTGATCGCCTCCGATGCCGGCTACGGCTTCGTGGTCAAGGGCGAGGACCTGCAGGCCAAGAACAAGGCCGGCAAGGCCCTGCTCAGCCTGCCGGCCGGGGCTCGGGTGATTGCGCCCAAGCCCCTGGCCAATCGCGACGAGGACTGGCTCGCCGCCGTGACCACCGAGGGCCGCCTGCTGCTGTTCAAGGTCGCCGACCTGCCGCAGCTGGGCAAGGGCAAGGGCAACAAGATCATCGGCATCCCCGGCGAGCGGGTCGCCAGCCGCGAGGAATACCTCAGCGACCTGGCGGTGCTGCCGGCGGGGGCGACCCTGGTGTTGCAGGCGGGCAAGCGCACCCTGTCGCTCAAGGCCGACGATCTGGAGCACTACAAGGGCGAGCGCGGCCGGCGCGGGAACAAGCTGCCGAGGGGCTTTCAGCGGGTCGACAGCCTGTTGGTGGAATAGCCGCTGAGCTCGCGCGGTGCGATTCGCGGGCCGCGAGGCTGGAGTCGCGCGGCACTTTGGCGGATGATAGGTGGCCTTGGAATGCGTCGGCCCGGCCGAGCGCATGAGCCAACCCAGGTTTGACTGCCGGCCGCCAGGCCGGCCGGATGTGAGGAATGACTGTAGTGCGCTTTCCCTTGACCCTGCTGTTGACCGGACTGCTCGGCCTGGCCGGATGCACGGCCTACCAGCCGGTGCCGCTGTACCAGCTCGATGGTGGCAACGCCGAACTGCCGGCCGACAAGGAGGGCGTGGCGGTACTGCTGGGGCCGGTGTCGATCGCCGACTACCTGCAGCGCGAGGCGCTGTTGCAGCGCCAGCTCGATGGCAGCCTGACCGCGGCCAGCGATGCGCGTTGGGCCGGCAGTCTGGCGGCGGATATCGACCGTCAGTTGTTGCGCCAATTGGCGGCGCGGCTGAACAGCCAGCGCCTGGCCGTGGCGCCGGCGACACCGGGTTTCAGCCCGCAGGTGCAGGTGCTGCTGGCGATCACCCGCCTGGACTCCGGGCCGCAGCGGCCGGCCGTACTCGAGGCGCACTGGCGCCTGCTGAGTGGCGAGGGCAAGCTGCTCGACGGGCGACTGGTGCGACTCGAGGAGGCGCATCAGGGCAGCATCGCCGATCAGGTGCGGGCCCAGAGTCTGGTCATGCGTCAGTTGGTCGAGCAGGTGGCGTCGGCGGTGCAGGAGTATGGCAACGCGGCTCCGGCCATCGCCAAGGAACCACGCAAGAAGGCCCCCGCGGCGCCTGCAGCAAAGCCCGTGCCGCCGTCGCTGCCGGCACCGATCCGGATGGAAGGCGAGGTGTTCCGCTTCTGATGCCGGTTTCCGTATGACGGACGGTCGATACGAAAAAGCCCCGCGTGCTGCGGGGTTTTTTTCTGGGCGCGGTTTCTAGCCGCGGCTCTCGTGCATGCGCGCCAACTGGCGCTCCAGCAGCGAAGGGTAGGGTTCCAGCAGGCGCTCCACGCAGCAGGCACCGTCCGGGCTGGCGATGGCGCGGATGCGGCTGTGCTGGCGAACCCGCGGGTCTTCGGCGATGCGCCGCTCCAGCAACAGCAGGTTGCGGCTGTGCTGGGACAGGGCCAGGGCGTCCTGGGCGGTCTCGCTGAGCAGCAGGTCGCCCTGGCTGAGGTCGAGCAGCCCGCTGCCCTGGGTCAGCCCCAGCTGCAGCTGCAGGGTGATGCCGCTGTCGGCGACCTCGATCTGCAGGGCATGACCGAGGGCGCGCATCAGTTCGCCGCAGCACAGGGCATGGGTCAGGTAGTCGTCGTTGTCGCGACCATGGAACAGCATCAGGCTGCTGCCGTCGCTCAGGGTGTGCAGTTCGCCCTGGTAGAGCGCCGAAGCCTGGGCCAGGCAGTCGCGGTAGCGCTGCAGCAGGTCGAGCAGGCGTGCCCGCGGCAGGCGCCGCAGCTGTTCCTGGGCGCCCAGCTGGATCGCCAGCACCGCGCTCGGGTGGACCGCGCTCGGCGCCGCGGCAGGTGCCGGCGGAGCGTCGTCGCGGAGCTCGGCGAAGGGATCGTCTTCGGCGTCGTTGCGCTCGTCGAATTCGTCGAGTGGGTCGTCGTTCAGGTTCGGTACCTGGAAGCCGGGCTCGTCGTCGGGCTGCTCGCTCGGCGCGTGGAGGTCGTCCTCGGCCTCCAGCTCGTCGTAGTCGGCTTCGGGCTCCGGCTCCGGCTTCTCCGGCACCAGGCGCGCCTGCAGCTGGCGCGCCAGGTCGCCGATCTCGTCCTGGCGTCCGGCGCCGGGTGCCGGGTCGTCGGGGTCGCGCAGCCAGACCCGCAGCTGCAGCAGCGGGGTGGAGATATGCCGGCCCAGGCGCAGGCTCAGGCTCAGGGCCAGGGCCAGCAGGATCAGGCTGAGAATGCCCATGCTCTGCAGGCTGATGGTCATGGGCTGCTGGAACTGGCGCATGTCCAGGCTGATGCGCAGCTGCCCGGCGATCACCTCCTGGAAGGTGATGGGGGTCGAGTACAGGCCCTCGGTCTCGCCGAGCATGCTCTTGCTCGGCCGCGCGCCGGCCTCGGCGAGGATGCGGTTGTCCACGCTGTAGATGGCCGCATGGGCCACCAGCGGATTCTTCACCAGGTTGTTCAGCAGCACGTTGAGGCTGAGGATGTCGTTGGACACCAGCAGCTCGGTGGCCGAGGCGGCGGTCTGGGTGATCAGGCTGGTGCCCAGGGCTTCGGCCTGCTGTTGCATGGCCTGCTTGAACTGCATGCCGATCACCCAGGCGTAGATCACCAGCGCCAGCGCCACCAGCAGCAGGCTGTGGCTGGCGATGCGCAGGGCCAGGGGGACCCGGCGTTGGCGCAGGGCCTGGAACAGCAGGAGGAAGAAGTTGTCGGGCTTTACGGGGACGGGCCGGTTCACAGAGCTCGGCTCTTGTCGACTGGAGATGCCGCGCAGTATAGCGACCGGCCCGCAGCGGGCAAAGCGCCGCGCGCGCCCGTACGGCGGCGAAAATGGGTAGAATGTGCGGCCTTTCTCCGGCCTGCCCGTCCTGCGGCAGGCCGCTTCTCTTCGACCTTATGGGGGTGCGCCGTGCGCGAAATCGTCCTGATCAATATCACCGGCGAGGATCGCCCCGGTCTCACCGCCGCCATCACCGGCGTGCTGGCCCAGGGCGGGGTGAATATCCTCGACATCGGCCAGGCGGTGATCCACGACACCCTGTCGTTCGGCATCCTGGTGGAGATACCGGATACCGAGCGCGCCTCCTCGGTGCTCAAGGACGTGCTGTTCACCGCCTACGAGCTCGATCAGCAGGTGCGCTTCACCCCGGTGGCCGAGGCGGACTACCAGCAGTGGGTGGCGGGCCAGGGCAAGGCGCGGCACATCGTCACCCTGCTGACCCGCAAGGTCACCGCCGAGCAGTTGCAGCGGGTCAGCGCCATCACCGCCCAGTACGGCCTGAATATCGACCATATCGATCGCCTGTCCGGGCGCATGCCGCTGGACACCCCGGCCGAGCAGGGCAAGGGTTGCATCGAGTTCTCGGTGCGCGGCGAGCCGGCGGACCCGGCGGCGCTGCGCGCCGAGTTCCTCAGCGTGGCCCAGGAGCTGAGCGTCGACATCGCCTTCCAGCGCGACTCGCTGTTCCGCCGCAACCGGCGCCTGGCGGTGTTCGACATGGACTCGACGCTGATCGAGGCCGAGGTGATCGACGAGTTGGCGAAGGCGGCCGGGGTGGGCGAACAGGTGGCCGCAATCACCGAGCGGGCCATGCGCGGCGAGCTGGACTTCGCCGCCAGCTTCAGGGAGCGCCTGGCCCTGCTCAAGGGGCTGCCGGAAACCGTGCTGGAGGGGATCGGCGCCTCGCTGCGCCTGACCGAGGGCGCCGAGACCCTGTTCGCCGAACTCAAGCGTCTGGGCTACAAGACGGCGATCCTCTCCGGCGGCTTCAGCTACTTCGCCAAGCAGCTGCAGGCCAAGCTGGGCATCGACTATGTGTACGCCAACGAGTTGGAGGTCATCGATGGCCGGGTGACCGGGGTGGCGCTCGAGCCGATCGTCGACGCTCAGCGCAAGGCCGACCTGCTGCGCGAGCTGGCCGAGCGCGAAGGCCTGCGTCTGGAGCAGACCATCGCCGTGGGCGACGGTGCCAACGACCTGCCGATGCTGGCGATCGCCGGCCTGGGCGTGGCGTTCCGGGCCAAGCCGCTGGTCAAGCAGTCGGCCAAGCAGGCCATCTCCACCCTGGGGTTGGATGGCATCCTCTATCTGCTGGGCTTTCGCGACCGCGACGGCCTGGCCTGACCGGCACGGCCCAGACAGCCAGAAGCCGCCCGTGGGCGGCTTCTGGCTGTCTGGGCTCGGGTCTCACTCGTCGTCGGCGGAGAAGTCGTAGTTCATCGACTGGCTCGGCGGCTGCAAGTAGTAACCCTGGATGTAGTTGACCCCGGCTTGCCATAGCGTGGCCAGCACGCTGGCGCTCTCGACGAAGGGCACTATGGTCAGCTTGGCCTGGGCATGGAGGCTGGCCAGCAGGGTCTTCAGGGCTTCCTGGTTGTCCGGCTTGCCCAGGTCCTGGGAGAAGGAACCGTCGATCTTGACGAAATCCAGGGGCAGATGCTTGAGCGTGTTGAAGGGGTTGAGGGCGCAGCCGAACTGGCTCAGGGCGACCTTGCAATGCAGCGCCTGCAGGCCTTGGCACAGGGCCTTGGCCTGCTTGAGGTAGGCGATGGCGTCCGGCTCGCTGAGCTGGAAGACCAGGGCGTCCGACGGCAGGCGCGCGGCTTTCAGGGCCACGCTGAGCCAGGGCAGCAGGGTCTGGTCTTGCAGGCTGGCGCTCGACAGGTGCACGAACAGGCGGGTGTCGTGGCCCTTGCTGCGGTGGTCGGCGAGCAGCTTGATCGAGTTGAGCACGACCCAGCGGTCGATCTTCTCGCCGAGGCCGGCGTCCTTGGCGGCGCTGAGGAAGTCGGTCGGCGGCACCTCCTGGCCTTGCGGGTTGAGCAGGCGCAGCAGTACCTCGTAGTGCTCGTGGCTGTCGCCGCGCAGGCTGATGATCGGCTGGAACAGCAGGCGGAAGCTGTTGTTCTCCAGGGCCTGCTGGACCATGGCCACTATGCTGCCGCGATTGGCCGCGGCGGCCAGCTCGTCGGCGGGGTCGTACAGCTTCAGGGCATTGCCCTCGGCCAGCTCGTCGGCGCAGCGTTGGGCGCGGTTGACCACGTCCTGGGACTTGGTGGTTTTCTCGTTGAGGCCGGCGACGCCGATCGACAGGGTGGTCTGGGCGGTGCGGCCGCTGACGTCGAACAGGTGGCTCTCGACTTTCTTGAGCAGCGCCATCAGGTCTTCGCGGGACTGCTCCGGGCTCAGCCCGGGTTGCAGCGCGGTGAACACGTCGTCGCCGAAGCGGGCCAGCTGCACCGTGCCGGCAAAATGCGCGCGCAGCAGGTTGGCCAGGTCGGTCAGCAGCAGATCGATACCGGCCAGGCCGACTTCGGCCAGCAGGCTGGCGTAGTGGTCGACGCGGATGTAGGCCAGGCTGGCGGGTTGGCCTGCGTTCACCGCGCGCTCGGCGGCGGCATCCACCAGCTCGAGGAAGTAGTTGCGGTTGTACAGGCCGGTGACCAGATCCTGGCTGCTGATTTCGCGCAGTTTCTCTTCCAGCTCGGCATTGCCGACTTCGCCGCGTATCACCACCTGGATGCAGGGTTCGCCGTCATAGGTGGCCGGGGAGAAGGTCATGCGCGCCTGGAAACTGTCGCCGCTGGCCTTGACCCCTGCGCAGGCCAGTTCGGCGTTGCCTTCGGCGCCCTGATAGTTCTTCAGGAAGTCCTTGAAGCTGGGCTGGTCGGCGACGGCGATCAGGTCGATCATCGGCATGCCTTCCAGCTCGTCGGCGTCCTGGTAGTCGAACAGCTCGAGATAGGCGCGGTTGGCATAGATATGCATGCCGTCATGCACGTAGGTGATGGCGTCGACCGAGCTCTCGAGGAGCAGCTGGCAGCGCTTCTCCGCCTCGCGCAGGGCCACCTCGGCGGCTCGCCGGGCGCGCCGCTCCTCCAGGTTGCCCAGCTCGCGTTGGGCTACCAGCACCAGGCGCTCGTCCTCGCCTTGCGGCAGGGCGTCCTGGGCGCCCAGGGTCAGGGCCTCGGTAATGGCGTCGGAGTCGTTGCCTTCGAGCAGCTGGATGACCGGGATGTCCTTGGCCTGGCGGCGGATCGCGCTGATCGCCTCGCCGGGCGCGAGCTGTTCGCTGCTGGGGGCGGCGATCAGCAGGTCCCAACTCTGTTGCAGGGCCTCGGCCAGGTCCTCGCTGGAGCTCAGGCGGTGTACCCGGGTCGCGCGGCCGGCGTTGCGGAACAGGCTGACGAGGCGTTCGGCCTCGTTCTGCGAGTCTTCGAGAATCAGCAGTCGAATAGTCTTTTTTTCGATGGCCATGGCGAGAGTCAAGTTTGCGCCGAACGGGCGCGAAAAGGCGACAAAAGGTGAGGCTTCGGCAATCTACAGCGACTTCCAGAGCGAGTCAAAGTCTTCCTCCCCGTCTGCGCTGCGGCTTTCCGGGGCTGTGACGGACTTCCCTTGGGCGCTGCTCGGCTGGTCGAGGCCGTGGTATTCGAACTGGTTGAAGCTGCCGGTGCTGGTCTGCCGGCGGCCGAGTACCGCGCGTCGCTCCGTGCCGCTGAGGTTGATCATCACCTTGCTGCCCTCCTGAAAGGGCAGGCGCGGAGTGACCAGGGTCGCCGGCCGCGAGATGGCGCCGATCTCCGGTAGCAGCAGGGCGCGCAGGTACTGGCTGTGGGGTTCGGCCTTGCGCACCAGTTGCAGGCCGCAGGCTTGCGCGTGGGGGGCGATCAGCTCGATGCCCATCTGGGTTCCGCCGCCGCGGACCTGGCGAATCCAGCGCACCACCGCGACGCTCCAGCTCTGCTCCGGGGCGTCCTGCACGCCGAGCAGCTCGCCGGCCTGCAGCTGGCTGGGGACCTCCTTCGGCCAGGACAGGCAGTAGCCCCCGGGGCTGTGGTTGATGATCGGCAGGGCGAAGGTCGGGTAGTCCGCACTCGCCTCGGCGCCCGCGGGCACGCCACTGCCGGCCTGGGCGCTGGGCTTGCTATATTCGATCTCCTCGAATGGCAGGCCCTGTTCCCAGCTGTTGTTCTGTTGGGCATCGAAGGCCCTGCTCCAGACATCGGGAGCGCCGCTGCCCGGCTTGAACACGGCGGACCGGCTGCTGGCGGGCAAGCGCAGGATCTGGTCGAAGGGCTTGCGGCCGGCGAGGAAGAAATGCAGGGCGCTCATGCCGATGCACAGGGTCAGGCTGCCCTGGCCCTGGGTGCGTTGAAAGGTGCGTTCGGAGATATCGCCCCAGGCGGCGCCGAGGTGCTGCAGCATGTCCTGGCTGAAGCCTTCGGGGACCAGCAGGGGCGCATCGGCGAGCTTCTCGGGGCGCAACAGCAGGTATGCCTTGATCGCGTCGACCAGGGGGCTCGGGTCGATGCCCAGCGCCTGGTGCAACTCCTGGGGTTGCAGCAACGAGCCGTAGCGAGGCGGGCCGTCCTGCTGCGGGGCCACGACGAACAGGCTGGACGGCGCACCGCTCGGCTGCAGCCGCACCAGAGGGCTCCAGGCTTCGAGCACCTCCGCCAGGCGGGCGATGCTGTTCTGGCGCATCTGGTTGCAGCGCGCACAGCCGAGCAGCAGGGCCACCAGGTAACTCTGCTCGATGCTCAGGCCCTGGGCATGGCGGGCCAGGGGATCGCGAATCACCAGCTGTTGCAGGCTGCGCTCGCGGGCAATCTGGTAGAGCTGGTGCAGCTCCAGCCACAGGCCTTCCGGCACCGGGCAATACAGCTGGCTGGTGCGGATCAGCGCGGCGCACAGGCTGTGGGTCGCGCGCTGCAGGGCCAGGGCCAGAAGGGGGGCTTGTTCGCGGCTGTGCTGTGGGGCGAGTTGGGCGATGACCAGCTTGTAGCCGACGGCCAGGTGATTCTGCAGGGCCTGGCAGAGGTTGGCGACCTTGCGCGGGCGCTCGTCGAGGACGATGGCCTGGTTGAGGAAGTGTCGCTCCAGGTGTTGGCAGACGAAATACACCTCCGGACGCAGCAGTTCCAGCAGTTGCAGGCGAGTGTCGGGTGCGCTCTGTACCTGGTTGAGTTCGACCAGGGCCTGATAGAGCTGGCGGGCCGTTTCGCCAATGTTGGCCTTGGGCAGAGCGGCGATCCAGCGTTTGAGGTCGCGCGGGTGGGTGTCGCAGAAGGACAGGCCCTGCTTGTTCGGAG
Source organism: Pseudomonas sp. MBLB4123 (assembly GCF_051904775.1). Lineage (NCBI taxonomy): Bacteria > Pseudomonadati > Pseudomonadota > Gammaproteobacteria > Pseudomonadales > Pseudomonadaceae > Pseudomonas > Pseudomonas sp. MBLB4123. Next base: position 2,818,721 of record NZ_CP196711.1, on the reverse strand, counting down.
TGGGAACGCGGAGTCGCAGGTGGGGACTCTGTTTATCCATCTGTGTTGGGGACTCCAGCGCCTGAGGCCTAGGCGAGCCGTTCTACTGATATTGATGCAGACTCTAGCAGCATCCGTGCCGGGGCGCAGCCACGGGGCCTGTCTGCCGGTACGGGCTGTGACGGGGTGCAGGCTGCGTTCGGCAGCACTGTCGTACCGACGCCTGCCCGGCGGGCGGTCGCGCGCTCGGGCAGGCATGGCCATGTGGCGGTGGAGTGGGGCGGGGTGTCCTGGCTGGCGCCTGTCAGGCCTCCCGGCTATCGCCGAGGCGTTGGCCCATCTGCACCTTGCTCTCGGCGCCGATCGGTTCGGCCCACTGCACCTGGTTCGGTCCGAACAGCACGATGGCGGTGGAGCCCAGCTTGAAGCGGCCGAGCTCGGCACCCTTGTCCAGGGTGATGGGCGCGCGGGCCGTCTCGTCATAGCGGAAGGTCTTGAGGGCGCGTTTGGGTGGGGTGATCAGTCCGGCCCAGACCGTTTCGATCGAGGCGACTATCATCGCGCCGACCAGCACCACGGCCATGGGGCCGCGCTCGGTGTCGAACAGGCAGACCACCCGTTCGTTGCGGGCGAACAGCTCGGGTACGTTTTCTGCGGTGGTCTGGTTGACCGAGAACAGTCGTCCGGGCACGTAGACCATCTCCCGCAGCGTGCCGGCCAGGGGCATGTGCACGCGGTGGTAGTCCTTCGGCGAGAGGTAGACGGTGGCGAACTCGCCGCCCATGAAGGGCGCCGCCCGCTCGGCGTCGCCGCCGAGCAGCTCGACCGCGCTGAAACTGTGGCCCTTGGCCTGGAAGATCCGCCCGTGTTCGATGCGCCCCAGCTGGCTGATCGCGCCGTCGGCCGGGCAGAGCACGGCACCCGGGCTGGCGTCCAGGGGGCGCACGCCGTCCTTCAACGCGCGGGTGAAGAAGGCGTTGAAGTGCTCGAAGCTCTCGGCCGCTTCGCGAGCCTCGCTCATATCGACCCGGTAGCGCTTGATGAACCAGCCGATCAGTGGGTTCTTGAACCAGGGCAGGCGGCATTCGGCGGCGAAGCCGATCAGGCGCGAGAGCAGATGATGGGGCAGCAGGTACTGGCTGAGGATAAAGAGACGCTGTTTCATCGGGTTTCCTTAGGGGCCGGCCGGAGCGCGGCGATTCAACGTTCGACCGGGGTGTCGGGGTGGTTGCCCCACTCGCCCCAGGAGCCGGCATAAGCCTTGACCCGTGGGTAACCCAGGGCCTTGGCCACCAGGTAGGTGAGGCCGGAGCGGTGATGGGTCTGGCAGTGGGTGATCACTTCCTTGTCCGGGGTGATGCCGAGCTCGCCGAGCCGTGTCGGCAGGTCCTGGCGCAGGCGCAGGGCGCGGGCCGGGTCCATGCAGGCGGTCCATTCCAGGTTCGCTGCGCCGGGGATGTGCCCGGCCTTGGCCGCCAGGGCTTTCTCGCCACGGTACTCGGCCGGGGAACGGGCATCCCAGATGGCCAGGTCGGCCGCGCCCAGGCGGCTCTGCAGGTACTCGCGGCTGGCGCTGGGCGCCTCGCTCAGGCGCAAGGACAGCCTGCCCGTGCGCGGCGCCGGCTGTTCGCCGCTCAGCGGGAGCTGCTCGGTCAGCCAGGCCTGCAGGCCGCCGTCGAGGTAGTGGTAGCGGCCGTGGCCGATCACATCCAGCAGCCAGATGAAGCGGCCGGCCCAGCCGCCGCCTTCGTCGTCGTAGACCACGTACACGGCGTCCGGGTTGTGCCCCAGTTCGGCGAACAGCTGCTCCAGTTGCCCGTGCTCGGGCAGCAGACCGGGAGCCGGCGGCTGGCCCAGTTGGGTGCGTTTGGGCTCGACGAAGCGCGCGCCGGGGATATGTCCGGCGGCATAGCGCGCCGCACTGGTCAAATCGACCAGGATCAGCTCGGGGGCGTTAAGGCGGCTGGCCAGATCGGCCGGCTCGATAACCAGCGGCAACTCGGCGAAGGCGGACATGCTGGGCCTCTCAGTCAAAGGAAGGGCGGATTGTAGCGGAAAGCCTAGGGCGCGCGTCTGGCGAAGCTGGCCAGGGCCCGCTCGATGCATTGCGCGGTCTTGCCGAAGGCTTTCAGGTTGGTCTCGCTGAACGCGGCGCCGGCGCGGTCGGCCACCAGCAGCATGGCGACCCGGCCGTTGATGGCCAGCGAGCGGCTCAGCAGGTGTTCGCTGGGAAACAGCGCCTTGAGCGCGCCGGGCAGCAGGGCGGAGAACTGGGCCATGTTGCCCGGAGTCAGGCGCAGCTGGCCGGGCTCTGCGAGCAAGCGACGCAGCACCTGGCTGTGCTGGGGCTCGAGGATCAGGTCCGTGGGCGGCGGTTCCAGGCCGGCATGCTGCAGGGCGCGCAGGCGGCTGTGGCTGCGGTCGGCCAACAGCAGCAGCACCCGCTGCATGCCGCAGCTCTGCAGGGCCTGGCGGGCACAGGCAGCGAGCTGTTCGAGGTTGTTGAAGGCGCTGGGCTGGGCGAGCAGTTGGGCGCACAGGCGCCGCCACTCGTCGACTTCCGTGGCTCTCGTCGGGGTCGGGACCGGCGACGGGGCGGCCTGCAGGTGACGGGCATGGGGGGGCCACAGCAGGGCTTCGGCCGGGTGCCAGAGGCCGGCGCTGACGTGCTGGCGCGCGCTCTGGGCCGCATGCTGGTGAATCTGTTGCTGCACCTCGTCCAGTGGCAGCTGCAGGTAGAGGCCGGTCAGGCGTTGCCAGCGTAGGCTGTGGGGGCTGTTCCAGGCCTGATGGGCCGACAGCGCCAGGCCGTTGGCCAGCACGATGCAGTTGCCGGGCAGGGTCAGCCAGCGGCGCAATTGGGGTTCGGCATCCAGCCTCTGTTGCTGGTGCAGGGGGTGTTCGTTGTCGCGGGCGATATGCAGCGCCTTGACCAGCAGGCGGCGGTCCTGGGTCAGCAGGCGATAGCCCTGGACGATCCACTCGGGTAGTCGCCACTGCTCGACCAGGGCCAGGCAGAGTTGCAGCAGGGGCACGCCGAGCAGCTCCTGCTCGACGCGCTGGGCCGGTTCGCCCGCAATCAGCACGCGGCGCTCCCAGGCCTCGAACAGCTCGGGCTGGGCGTTCAGCAGGGACCAGACAGGGGCGAGGAACAGCAGGCTGCCCCAGTGGATCTCCTGCCAGAGTCGCGCCAGACGACCGGCGAACAGGCCGTTGGCCTGCTGGCTGGCATGTTGGCTGATCAATTGGATCTGCCGCAGCGCCAGCGGGATCTCGCCGGGGGCCAGGGTGGGCTGGCGCTGCAGCAGCTCCTCGGTGCGGCGCAGGCCGAGGCGGCTGAGGGCGCCCTCCAGGCTCTCCGTCGGCTCGCTGAGGCCGCCGCTCTTGCGGTTGGCCTCGCGCAGCACGCTCAGGGCCAGGGGCGGGCACCCCTGCATCAGGTCGGCGATGTCGCGCAGCGAGCGGCGGCTGTCGGCCAGGGCGCGGCAGATCCGCTGGTGGCTGTCGAGCGGTACCGCGATCGGGTGCTTATCCAGCTGTTTGAGCCAGGCGTCGAGACTGCGTGGAGGGGGCGTCGGCATAGGGGAGAGCCAAGCTGGCTTTTGACCTTAACAGGCTATAGTCTCGCGCATAACTTCCGATAAATAGAAGGGTTGATTTAAAACCCCCTTCTCCTGGCTTCTGCAAGTTTCCTTTATGGCAAAAATAATCGGCATTTTCGTGGTGATCGGCAGTGTGCTCGGCGGCTTCATCCTGTCCGGCGGCCAGTTCATGGCACTGGTGCACCCGTTCGAGGTGATGATCATCGGCGGTGCGGCCCTGGGCGGCTTTCTCCAGGCCAACCCCGGCAGCACCTTCATGCACGTGTTCAAGAAGTCCCTGAGCATGTTCAGCTCGCGCTTCACCCACACCTTCTATCTGGAGGTGTTGAAGCTGCTCTACGAGATTCTCAACAAGAGCCGCCGCGAGGGCATGATGGCCATCGAGGCCGACCTCGAAGACCCGACCGCCAGCCCGATCTTCAGCAAGTATCCGGCGATCCTCAAGGACGGGCGGATGACCGCCTACATCTGCGACTACCTGCGCATCATGTCCTCGGGCAACATGGCTCCCCACGAGCTGGAGGGCCTGTTCGACATGGAGCTGGCCAGCCTGAAGGAGGATCTGGAGCACCCCTCCCATGCCGTGGCGAAGGTCGCCGACGGCCTGCCGGCCATGGGGATCGTCGCGGCGGTGCTGGGCATCGTGATCACCATGTCGATTCTCGCCGAGGCCTCCAACGCGCAGATCGGCGAGAAGGTGGGCACGGCCCTGGTCGGGACCTTCCTCGGCATCCTCGCCTCCTACGGTTTCTTCGGCCCCCTGTCCACGGCCCTGGAGCACGACGCCAAGGAAGAGCTGAACGTGTTCGAGGCGATCAAGGCGGGGCTGGTCGCCTCTGCCTCCGGCATGCCGCCGTCGCTGGCGGTGGAGTTCGCCCGCAAGACCCTGTACCCGGCCCATCGGCCGAGCTTCTCCGAGCTGGAACAGGCCATGCGCGGAAGCTGACGAATCATGGAAAACAACCAGCCGATTATCGTCAAACGGGTCAAGAAGACCGCCGGCGGCCACCATGGCGGCGCTTGGAAGATCGCCTTCGCCGACTTCGCCACAGCGATGATGGCGTTCTTCCTGGTGATGTGGTTGATGTCCTCGGCCTCGCCGGAGCAGAAGAAGTTGATCTCGGGCTACTTCAAGGACCCCATCGGTTTCTCCGAAAGTGCCAGTCCCTATGTGATCGACCTCGGCGGTTCGCCCACGCCCTCGCCGGACCGCACCCTCAACCCGGAGACGCAGGAGCCGATCGACAACGAGCGCAACGACGAGGCGGAGCAGGGCGCGCCCGACGCCGAGGAGGCCGAGGCGCTGGCCGAGGAGCTGGAGCGCGAGCGCCTGGAGCTCCTGCTGCAGGAGTTGCAGAACAAGGTCGAGCAGGACCCGCAGCTGCAGCGCTTCAAGGACCAGATCCTGTTCGAGATCACCCAGGACGGCCTGCGCATCCAGATCGTCGACGCGGCGAACCGGCCGATGTTCGACCTGGGCAGCGCGCGTCTGCAGCCTTACTTCGAAGACATCCTGCTGGCCCTGGTCGACACCATCGGCGCGGTGCCGAACAAGGTCAGCATCAGCGGCCATACCGATGCCAAGCCCTTCGCCGGTCGGGGTGATTTCGGCAACTGGGAACTGTCGGCCGACCGTGCCAACGCGGCGCGGCGGGTGCTGGTGGCCGGCGGCTACGACGAGGAGCAGGTGGCCCGGGTCGTCGGCTATGCCTCCTCGGCCTTGTTCGATCGCAACGATCCGCTCAATCCGGTCAACCGGCGCATCGATATCACCGTGCTGACCAAGAAGGCCCAGCGCGCCATCGAGGGCGAGCAGCAGGGGCCGGGCGAGGGCGCCGGACAAGATGCGCCCGCGCCGGAGGGGCAGCCGGAGCCGGCAGCGGCCGAGCCGGTACCGGCGGCGGAGCTGCGTCAGCGCCTGAATATCTTCGAGGACGGCGTGCTGCAGTTCGATCAGCCGGGCGAGTGATGGCGCGGGTGCTTTCGATCAGGCCGCGAATGTTCGCGGCCTGATCGTTTCAGAAGCCCGCCTCGGGCAGGCTGGCGAGGATGTGCCGGTAGCTGGCCATGCGCTGCGGGTGGATGCGCCCCTCCTCTAGGGCCTTGAGCAGGGCGCAGCCGGGCTCGCGGTCATGCTTGCAGTCGCGGAAGCGGCAGTGTCCGAGCAGCGCGTGGAACTCGATGAAGCCGGCCTCGACGTCGTCGCGACTGACGTGCACCAGGCCGAACTCGCGGATGCCGGGGGAGTCGATCAGCTCGCCGCCGCCGGGAAAGTGGAACAGCCGCGCCGTGGTGGTGGTGTGGGTGCCCTTGCCGGTCAGCTCCGACAGCGCGCCGACGCGGGTATCGACGCCGGGCAGCAGGCTGTTGACCAGGGACGACTTGCCCACCCCGGACTGGCCGACGAACACGCTGACATGGCCGTCCAGCCGTTGTTTGAGTCTTTCCATGCCGTCGCCCTGATGGGCCGAGACCTCCAGCAGCGGGTAGCCGAGCTGGCGATAGACCGCGAGCAGGGCGTCGAGCGCCGGGCCGTTCTGCGCATCGATCAGGTCGGCCTTGTTCAGCAGCAGCAGCGGACGGATGCCGGCGTGCTCGGCGGCCACCAGGTAGCGGTCGATCAGGTTGGCGTGGGGTTCGGGCAGTGGCGCGAAGACGATGACGATCAGATCGACGTTGGCCGCCACCGGCTTGAGCTGGCCGCGCATGTCCGGGCGGCACAGCTCGCTGCTGCGCGGCAGTTGCGCGACGATCACGCCGATGCCCTGGTTGCCCGGGCGCCACACCACCCGGTCGCCGGTGACCAGGGTCGGCAGGTTGGCGCGCAGGTGGCAGCGGAACACCTGGCCGGCCAGCTCGCCTTCCTGGGCCTCGACCTCGACCTGGACACCGAAGTGGGCGATCACCAGGCCGGTCTGCTCCGGGCCGAGGTCGCCGCCCTCGAGGATCTGCACGGCCTGGGACTCGCGTTTGGCGGCGCGGGCGGCGCGCTCGCCCTGGATCTTGTCGATGCGCCAGCTTTGGCGGCGGTTGAGTCGGCGTTTGGCCATGAAGGGTCTCGAGGGTTGGGACGCGTTAAAAACGGCGCGAGTTTAGCACGCGCAATCGCAGCGCTCGCCTGCTGCGGCAGGCCGAGGCGGCAGGTACACTGCGCGGCGACCTGGGGCGGAGGGGGAACGGAGAGGTGGGCGAGGCGACTGCATGGCTGAGGCGCCGGCCGGCGCTGCTGGCGCTGTTGGCGCAGCTGATGGCGACCCTGCTGGTCGCCGCGTCCATCTATCTGGCGGCGCGCTGGGGCGACTGGCGGCCCAGTTGGCTGGGCGCCGGGCTGGTCCAGGGCCTGTTGGCCGCGAGTCTCGGTCGCTGGCTGGGCCTGGCGCGCTGGTGGTGGTGGCTGAACCTGCTGTTCGTCCCGGCGCTGCTGCTGGTCAGTGGCGCGGCGCTGCCGTCCTGGGTGTTCCTCGCCGGCTTCGTCCTGCTGCTGTTGCTCAACTGGAACAGCGCGGTCGAAGGGGTGCCGCTGTACCTGAGCGGCGCGCGCTGTCGCGAGCAGCTGGTGGCGCTGCTGGCCGAGCGCGGCGCCGACTTTCGCTTCGTCGATCTCGGCTGTGGCCCTGCGGGCACCTTGTTGTTCCTGGCCCGGCGCTTCCCCGAGGCGCAGTTTGTCGGCGTCGAGACCGCACCCCTGAGCTTCGCCATCGCCTGGCTGCGCGCCCTGGCGCAGGGCAACTGCCGGGTGCGCTACCGGAGCCTGTGGCGCACCGACCTGTCCGCCTTCGAGGTGGTCTACTGCTTCCTCTCCCCTGCACCCATGGCCGCCTTGTGGGACCAGGCCCGGGCGCAGATGCAGCCGGCTACCTGGCTGATCAGCAACAGCTTCGAGGTGCCCGGGGTGCCCGCCGATCGCGTCGTCGAGTTGCATGACTGGCGTCAGTCGCGCCTGCTGCTGTGGCGCATGGGCGGCGAGTGAGGCGCATCGCCCGGCGATTTATTCGCTAAACTGGCGGTCCCAGCCGAGGAGCGCAGCATGCAGAACCCACAGAACCTGATCTGGATCGACCTGGAAATGACCGGTCTGGACCCGGAGAAAGACGTCATCATCGAAATGGCGACCATCGTCACCGACAGCGAACTCAATGTGCTGGCCGAGGGACCGGTGATCGCGGTGCATCAGAGCGATGAAGCGCTCGCCGGCATGGACGAATGGAATACCCGTACCCATGGCGAGAGTGGCCTGACCCGGCGCGTGCGCGAGAGCAGGGTCGGCCCGGCCGAGGCGCAGGCGCAGACCATCGCCTTCCTCGAGCAGTGGGTGCCCAAGGGCAAGTCGCCGATCTGCGGCAACAGCATCGCCCAGGACCGGCGCTTTCTCTACCGCTACATGCCGGACCTGGAAGCCTATTTCCACTACCGCTATCTGGATGTCACCACCCTGAAGATCCTCGCCGACCGCTGGGCGCCGCAGCTCAAGGAAGGCTTCCAGAAGAAGGCCAGCCACCAGGCGCTGGACGACATCCGCGAGTCCATCGCCGAGCTCAAGTACTACCGTGAGCACTTCCTCAAGGTCTAAGCCTCGTCCACCGGAGCACCGCGCGTGGCATGTTGGGCCAGGGCCCATTCCACATGCTCGCGTACCAGTGCCGAGGGGTGCTCCCGGCGCGCGCGCAGCGCCTCGAGCACGGGGATGCTCGACGGCGCGTTGCCCAGGCCGACCGCCAGGTTGCGCAGCCAGCGCTCGTAACCGGCGCGGCGTAGCGGCGAGCCCTCGGTGCGGCTCAGGAATTCCTCCTCGCTCCAGCGGAACAGCTCGGCCAGCTCGGCGTTGTCCAGGCCGTGGCGCGGCTGGAAGTCGCCCTGCTCGGTGGGGCGGGCGAAGCGGTTCCAGGGGCAGACCATCTGGCAGTCGTCGCAGCCGAACACCCGGTTGCCGATCGGTGCGCGCAGCTCCTCGGGGATCGGTCCCTTCAGCTCGATGGTCAGGTAGGAAATGCAGCGCCGCGCATCCAGCTGGTAGGGCGCGACGAAGGCGCCGGTCGGGCAGATGTCCAGGCAGGCGCTGCAGCGTCCGCAGTGCTCGCTGGCGTGGGGGGCGTCGACCGGCAGCGGCAGGTCGACGAACAGCTCGCCGAGGAAGAAATAGCTGCCGGCCTTGCGGTTGAGCACCAGGGTGTTCTTGCCGATCCAGCCGAGCCCGGCCTGCTCGGCGATGGCCTTCTCCAGCACCGGGGCGCTGTCGACGAAGGCGCGGTAGCCGAACGGGCCGATGGCCTGCTGGATGCGTTCGGCCAGCTGCTGCAGGCGCTTGCGGATCAGCTTGTGGTAGTCGCGCCCCAGGGCGTAGCGCGACACATAGGCCTTCTCCGCCTGGCCCAGGCGCTCGGCCATGCGGGTGTCGCCGGGCAGGTAGTCCATGCGCAACGACACCACCCGCAGGGTGCCCGGCACCAGCTGCTCGGGGTGCGAGCGCTTGCTGCCGTGGGCCGCCATGTAGTCCATCTCGCCCTGATAACCGGCGGCCAGCCAGCGCTGCAGGTGCGCCTCGTGCTCGCCCAGGTCCAGCCCGGCGATGCCGACCTGCTGGAAACCCAGCTCGCGGCCCCAGTCCTTGATCGACTGGGCGAGGGTGGCGAGATCGGCGCTGGAGAGGGACATGCTGAAGAGAAACCGGAGTGGAGGTGCGTATAATTCTGCCAGACATCGGAGCCGACGCATGCCGCATTCGCCAGACAACCTCCCTCTAGCCCTGTACAGCGCCGACCAAGTGCGGGCGCTGGACGCCCGGCTGATCGCCGCCGGCACGCCGGGCTTCGAGTTGATGGGCCGCGCCGCCCATGCCGTCTGGCGCGCCCTGCGCCGGCGTTGGCCGGATGTCGGGGCGGTCACCGTGCTGGCCGGGCGCGGCAATAACGCCGGCGACGGCTATCTGGTCGCCGCCCTGGCCTCGCGCGCCGGCTGGCGGGTCAAGGTGCTGGCGGTCGGCGAACCGGCGCAGCTGCAGGGCGACGCGGCGCGGGCGCGCGACGAGGCGCTGGGGGCCGGCGTGCCGATTCAGGCCTGGAGCGAGTGCGCGCCGCTGGAGGGCGTGGTGGTCGATGCGCTGCTCGGCACCGGCCTGCGCGGTGCGGTGCGCGAGCCCTATGCCCAGGTCATTCGCCTGCTCAACGCCAGCGGTGCGCCGGTGCTGGCTGTGGATATTCCCTCGGGCCTGTGTGCCGACAGCGGACAGGTGTTGGGCGTGGCGGTGCGCGCGCAGCTGACCCTGACCCTGATCGGCCTGAAGATCGGCCTGTTCACCGGGGCGGCGCCGGACTGGGTCGGCGAACTGCAGTTCGACGATCTGCAGGCCGACCGGCAACTGGTCGAAAGCCAGGCCTGGGTCGCCCGGCGCCTGGCCGCGGGGAGCTTGGCGTGGCTGCCCAGGCGGCCGCGCACCGTGCACAAGGGCCAACTCGGCCATGTGCTGGTGGTCGGCGGCGAGCGCGGCATGGCCGGCGCGGCTCTGCTGGCGGCGCAGAGCGCCCTGCGCGGCGGTGCCGGCCTGGTCTCCCTGGCCACCCGCGGCGAGCACCTGGCGGCGGCCCAGGCGCGCCTGCCCGAGGTGATGGGCACGGCGGTGGCCTCGGCCAATCAGCTGCTGGCTCTCGGCAAGGCGGCCAGCGTCTGGGTGGTGGGCCCGGGGCTGGGGCAGGGCGCCTGGGGGCGCAGCCTGCTGTCGGTGGCGGCGATCATGCCGGTGCCCCAGGTGTGGGATGCCGATGCCCTCAATCTGCTGGCCGCCGGATCGGTCAGCCTGCCGGCCGGTTGTGTGGTCACCCCGCATCCCGGGGAGGCGGCCCGCCTGCTCGGCGTCGGCACGGCCGAGGTGCAGGCCGATCGACCGGCCGCCGCCCTGGAGCTGGCGCGGCGCTACCGGACGGTGTGCGTCCTTAAGGGCGCCGGCACCCTGGTCGCCGGCCCCGAGGGGGACCTGCGCTTGTGCGACCGCGGCCATCCGGCGATGGCCGGCGCCGGCCTGGGCGACGTCCTCGCCGGGCTGATCGGCGCCCTGTTGGGCCAGGGGCTGGCGCCGATGGCGGCGGCCAGCCTGGCGGTGTGGCTGCACGGGCGGGCCGGCGAGGTGTTGGCCGGCCAGGGGCATGGGTTGGCGGCGAGCGATCTGTGCGCCACCATTCGTCAGTTGATGCAGGAGCAGAACGGGTGACCGAACTACAACGCTATGCCGCCGACGAGCCGGCCATGTACGCCCTGGGGGCGGCTATCGCCCAGGCCAGCAAGGGGCTGGGGGTGATCTACCTGCACGGCGATCTGGGCGCCGGCAAGACCACCTTGGCGCGCGGCATCATCCGCGGCCTGGGCCATGTGGGCGCGGTGAAGAGTCCGACCTTCACCCTGGTCGAGCCCTACGAAATCGACGGCGCGCGGGCCTACCACTTCGACCTGTATCGCCTGGTCGACCCCGAGGAGCTGGAGTTTCTCGGCATCCGCGACTACTTCGCCGGCGATGCTTTGTGCCTGGTGGAGTGGCCGCAACGTGGCGCCGGCGTTTTGCCAAAGGCCGACCTGGACATTACCATTACCCCGCAAGCGGCCGGCCGTTCGCTGCGCCTGCAGGCGCATAGTGCGCGTGGCGAAGCCTGGTGTGCCGCCCTGGCCATCGGAGCATAAACAAGAATGGGGTTGGCTATGCGCGTAGGTGCGCGGTTCATCGCGGTTGGGGTGGTGTTGGCGGCGTTCGCCGCCGAGGTTTTTGCCGCTTCGGATGTGCGCAGCGTACGGCTGTGGCGGGCACCGGATAACACCCGGTTGGTGTTCGACCTGTCCGGGCCTGTACAGCACAGCGTTTTCACCCTGAGCGCCCCGGAGCGCATCGTCATCGACATCAGTGGCGCCAAGCTCGCCACCCAGTTCGACCAGTTGGCCCTGAGCAATACGCCGATCACCGGCGTGCGTTCGGCGCAACGCACGGCAGAAGACCTGCGCGTGGTGATCGACCTGGCCGCGTCGGTCACGCCGAAGAGCTTCACCCTGGCGCCGAACCAGCAGTACGGCCATCGCCTGGTCGTCGATCTGTTCGACCAGGAGGCGGATGCGGCGCCCAGCCTGCCCGCGACGGCGGCCGCCCGCACGCCGCCGGTACCGGTCACCCCGACCCAGGCCCCGCCCAGGCTGACCCCGGTGCCCGGCGGCAAGCGCGATATCGTCATCGCCATCGATGCCGGCCACGGCGGCGAAGACCCGGGTGCCCTGTCGCCGGTCAAGGGTCAGTTCGAGAAGCATGTGACCCTGGCCATCGCCAAGGAATTGCAGCGCCAGATCAATGCCGAGAAGGGCTTTCGCGGCGAGCTGGTGCGTACCGGCGACTACTTCATCCCGCTACGCAAGCGCACCGAGATCGCCCGCAAGAAGGGCGCCGACCTGTTCGTCTCGATTCATGCCGATGCGGCGCCGCGTGCCTCGGCCTCGGGGGCCTCGGTCTATGCCCTGTCCGATCGCGGCGCCACCTCGGAGACGGCGCGCTGGCTGGCTGACTCGGAAAACCAGTCGGACCTGATCGGCGGCGCCGGCAACGTCAGCCTCGACGACAAGGACCGCATGCTCGCCGGGGTGCTGCTGGACCTGTCGATGACCGCCTCGTTGTCGTCCAGCCTGAATGTCGGGCAGAAGGTGCTGAGCAACATGGGGCAGATCACCCACCTGCACAAACGGCGGGTCGAGCAGGCCGGCTTCATGGTGCTGAAGTCGCCGGACATCCCCTCGATCCTGGTGGAGACCGGCTTCATCTCCAACCCCAGCGAGGCGCGCAAGCTGGCCACTGCCAGTCACCAGCAGGCCTTGTCGCGCACGATCCTCACCGGGGTGCGGCAGTTCTTCCAGCAGAACCCGCCGCCGGGGACCTACCTGGCCTGGCTGCGCGACAACGGCAAGATCGCCCAGGGACCGCGCGAGCATGTGGTCAGCGCCGGCGAGAGCCTGGCCTTGATCGCCCTGCGCTACCAGATCAGCCTGGCGAGCCTGCGCAGCGCCAACGCGCTGCGCTCGGACATCATCAAGGTCGGTCAGACCCTGCAGATCCCCGTTACCGCCCTGGCGGCCCAACCATGAGCGGTGCGGCACGCATCCAGCTGCTCAGTCCGCGGCTGGCCAACCAGATCGCCGCCGGCGAGGTGGTCGAGCGGCCTGCCTCGGTGATCAAGGAGTTGCTGGAGAACAGCCTGGACTCCGGCGCCAGGCGCATCGAGGTGGATGTCGAGCAGGGCGGCATCAAGCTGTTGCGGGTGCGCGACGACGGCAGCGGCATCCCCGCCGATGACCTGCCGCTGGCGCTGGCGCGGCATGCCACTAGCAAGATCCGCGAACTGGAGGATCTCGAGCAGGTCATGAGCCTGGGCTTTCGCGGCGAGGCCCTGGCCTCGATCAGCTCGGTCGCCCGCCTGACCCTGACCTCGCGCACCGCCGATGCCGAGCAGGCCTGGCAGGTGGAGACCGAAGGCCGCGACATGCAGCCGCGGGTGCAGCCGGCGGCGCACCCGGTGGGTACCTCGGTGGAGGTGCGCGACCTGTTCTTCAATACCCCGGCGCGGCGCAAGTTCCTGCGCACCGAGAAGACCGAGTTCGACCACCTGCAGGAGGTCATCAAGCGCCTGGCCCTGGCGCGTTTCGATGTGGCCTTCCATCTGCGCCACAACGGCAAGGCGGTATTGGCCCTGCACGAGGCCAACGACGAGGCCGGGCGCGCGCGGCGGGTCGCCGCGGTCTGCGGTCCGGCCTTTCTCGAGCAGGCGCTGCCGATCGAGATCGAACGCAACGGCCTGCACCTGTGGGGCTGGGTGGGGCTGCCGACCTTCTCGCGCAGTCAGGCCGACCTGCAGTACTTCTACGTCAACGGGCGGATGATCCGCGACAAGCTGGTGGCTCATGCGGTGCGCCAGGCCTATCGCGACGTGCTGTTCAATGGCCGCCATCCGACCTTTGTGCTGTTCCTGGATATCGACCCGGCAGTGGTCGACGTCAACGTGCACCCGACCAAGCATGAGGTGCGTTTCCGCGACAGCCGCATGGTCCACGACTTCCTCTACGGCACCCTGCACCGCTCCCTGGGCGAGGTGCGTCCGGAGGACCAGCTGGCGGCGCCGGCGGCGGTGGGCGGAGTGGTGCGCCCCAGCGGCCAGGCGGCCGGCGAGTTCGGCCCCCAGGGCGAGATCGGCCTGGCCGCCAGCGTGCTGGAGCAGCCCGCAGCCGATTCCGTATGGCGCTCGCCGGGCGCCGGCTATCAGGCGCCGCGCCCGGATGCCCCCCTGCCGGCGGCCGAGGCCCGTGGTGCCTACCGCGAGTATTTCGCGCCGCTGGCGCCGAGCGCCGCTCCGGCCGCCTTGCCCGAGGCCCAGGGCGAGGTGCCGCCGCTCGGCTATGCCGTCGCCCAGCTCAAGGGCGTGTATATCCTCGCCGAGAACGTCCAGGGCCTGGTGCTGGTCGACATGCATGCGGCCCACGAGCGTATCACCTACGAGCGGCTCAAGGTCGCCATGGCCAGCGAGGGCCTGCGCAGCCAGCCGTTGCTGGTGCCCGAATCGCTCGCCGTCAGCCAGCGCGAGGCCGATTGCGCCGAGGAGCATGCCGCCTGGTTCCAGCGCCTGGGTTTCGAACTGCAGCGGCTCGGCCCGGAAAGCCTGGCGATCCGGCAGATCCCGGCGCTGCTCAAGCAGGCCGAGGCCACGCAGCTGGTACGCGACGTGCTCGCCGACCTGCTCGAGTACGGCACCAGCGACCGTATCCAGGCCCACCTCAACGAGCTGCTCGGCACCATGGCCTGCCATGGCGCGGTGCGCGCCAATCGTCGCCTGAGCCTGCCGGAGATGAATGCGCTGCTGCGTGACATGGAGCACACCGAGCGCAGCGGTCAGTGCAACCACGGGCGGCCGACCTGGACGCAGTTGGGCATGGACGAACTGGACAAGCTGTTCCTGCGTGGCCGTTGATTGGCTAGTGCACATGAGGAAGGTCTGAACATGCCCGAGCGCCTGCCGCCGGCTATTTTCCTGATGGGGCCGACGGCTGCCGGCAAGACCGATCTGGCCCTGGAGCTGGCGCGGGTATTGCCGTGCGAGTTGGTCAGCGTCGACTCGGCGCTGATCTATCGCGGTATGGACATCGGTACCGCCAAGCCCGACAAGGCCGTGCTGGCCGAGTTTCCCCACCGCCTGATCGATATCCGCGACCCGGCCGAGAGCTATTCGGCGGCCGAGTTCCGCGCCGACGCCCTGGCGGCGATGGCGCAGATCACCGCGCGCGGCCGTATTCCCCTGCTGGTCGGTGGCACCATGCTGTATTACAAGGCGTTGCTGGAGGGGCTGGCCGACATGCCGAGCGCCGACCCGCAGCTGCGCGCCGAGCTGGAGGCGCGGGGGGCGGCCGAGGGCTGGGCGGCGCTGCATCGCGAGTTGCAGGCGGTGGATCCGCAGTCGGCGGCGCGCATCCACCCCAATGATCCGCAGCGCCTGGTTCGGGCGTTGGAGGTCTACCGCCTCAGCGGTTTGACGATGACGGCGCACCATGAGCGCCAGGTCGCGGAAAATCCCGGTTCGGCGGCGGCGCGATTCCCCTATACTGTCGCCAGCCTGGCCATCGCCCCGGCGCAGCGTCAGGTCCTGCACGCCCGCATCGCGCAACGATTTCAGGCGATGCTGGAACAGGGCTTCGTCGACGAGGTCGAAGGCCTGCGGCGCAGAGGTGACTTGCACGTGGGGCTGCCGTCTATACGGTCGGTCGGCTATCGTCAGGTGTGGGACTATCTGGACGGCAACCTGAGCGAGGCGCAGATGCGCGAGCGCGGCATCATCGCCACGCGTCAGCTGGCCAAGCGGCAGTTCACCTGGCTGCGCAGTTGGTCGGATGTGCACTGGCTCGACAGCCTGGACTGCGACAATCTGCCACGAGCCTTGAAATACCTGGCGACGGTCTCCATATTGGCCTAAGACCTTGCCGTGAGCCGTCTATCCTTGGGGGTAAGACGGCTTAAAGCCGTTTGTTGGTTTATTAAAATTATTGTTTTGACCTTAAAGGAGTGCGGCACATGTCAAAAGGGCATTCGCTACAAGACCCTTACCTCAATACCCTGCGAAAGGAACGCGTCCCGGTTTCCATCTATCTGGTCAACGGCATCAAGCTGCAGGGACAGATCGAGTCCTTCGACCAGTTCGTCATCCTGCTGAAGAACACCGTGAGCCAGATGGTCTACAAGCACGCCATTTCCACCGTGGTGCCGAGCCGCCCGGTGCGACTGCCGAGCGCTTCCGAATCCGAGCAGGCTGAGGCCGAGCCCGGTAACGCCTGACTAGGGGGCTGCATTGTTCTTCGAGCGCCATGAAGGGGGTGAACGGGCCATCCTGGTTCATCTGGAAGGCCAGGACTCCGAGGCGCGCGAAGATCCGCAAGAGTTTCAGGAGCTGGCCCTTTCGGCCGGCGCCGATGCGGTGGCCTTCCTCAGCGTGCCGAGCGGTCGGCTGACCGCGAAGTACCTGATCGGCAGCGGCAAGGTCGAGGAGTTGCGCGACCTGGTCAAGGCTGCCGAAGCCGACCTGGTGATCTTCAATCACGTCCTCACGCCCAGTCAGGAGCGCAACCTCGAGCGGGTCTTCGAGTGTCGCGTGCTCGATCGTACCGGACTGATCCTGGATATCTTCGCCCAGCGCGCCCGCACTCACGAGGGCAAGCTGCAGGTCGAGCTGGCCCAGCTCGACCACATGAGTACCCGGCTGGTGCGCGGCTGGACCCACCTGGAGCGGCAGAAGGGCGGTATCGGTCTGCGCGGTCCGGGGGAAACCCAGCTGGAGACCGACCGGCGCCTGTTGCGCGTGCGCATTCGTCAGATCAAGCAGAAGTTGGAGAAGGTGCGCAGCCAGCGCGAGCAGGCCCGCCGTGGGCGTCGGCGGGCGGACATCCCCTCGGTCTCCCTGGTCGGTTATACCAACGCCGGCAAGTCCACGCTGTTCAATGCCCTGACGACCTCCGAGGTCTACGCCGCCGACCAGCTGTTCGCCACCCTCGATCCGACCCTGCGCCGTCTGGAGCTGGACGACCTGGGGCCGATAGTGCTGGCCGATACCGTGGGCTTTATCCGCCACCTGCCGCACAAGCTGGTCGAGGCCTTCCGGGCGACCCTGGAGGAGTCGAGCAACTCCGACCTGTTGCTGCATGTGATCGATGCCCATGAGCCCGAGCGAATGGCGCAGATCGAGCAGGTGGTGGCCGTGCTGGGCGAGATCGGTGCCCAGGAACTGCCTATGCTGGAGGTGTACAACAAGCTGGACCTGCTCGAAGGCGTAGAGCCGCAGATCCAGCGTGATGCCGACGGCCGGCCGCAGCGGGTCTGGCTGTCTGCTCGCGACGGGCGCGGCCTGCCATTGCTGGAACAGGCGATCGCCGAGCTGCTGGGCGATGATCTGTTCGTCGGCACCCTGTGCCTGCCTCAGCGATTGGGGCGCCTGCGCGCGCAATTCTTCGCCCTGGGCGCGGTGCAGAGCGAGGGACATGCCGAGGATGGCAGCAGTCTGCTGGCGGTGCGATTGCCGCGAGTGGAGCTCAATCGCCTGGTCAGTCGCGAGGGGTTGCAGCCAGTGGAGTTTCTCGAGCAACACACTTTGCAATAAAGCCTGCGCCAGCGGCTTTGCCGCTGGTGGTGGGCATTGGGTAGCATTGGCCGACGCGCCGTGGGCGCGTCTTTGCTTTATCAGTATGGAGAGCGCTATGGCTTGGAATGAGCCGGGTGGCAACTCGAACAATCAGGATCCTTGGGGTGGGCGCCGAGGCGGCGACCGCAAGGGGCCGCCGGATCTCGACGAGGCCTTCCGCAAGCTGCAGGAGAGCCTCAACGGGCTGTTCGGCGGCGGCAAGAAACGTGGCGGTGATGACGGCTCCGGCAAGAGCGGGGGCTTCGGCCTACTGTTCGTCGGCCTCGGCTTGCTGGCGGTGGTCTGGCTGTACAGCGCGATCTACGTGGTCGACGAGCAGGAGCAGGCGGTGGTGCTGCGCTTCGGCAAGTACTACGAGACCGTCGGTCCGGGCCTGAACATCTATTTCCCGCCGATCGATCGCAAGTTCCAGGAGAACGTCACCCGCGAGCGTGCCTACAGCAAGCAGGGGCAGATGCTCACCGAGGACGAGAACATCATCGAAGTGCCGCTGACCGTGCAGTACAAGATCGGCAATCTGCAGGACTTCGTGCTCAACGTCGACCAGCCGGAGATCAGCCTGCAGCACGCGACCGACAGCGCCGTGCGCCATGTGGTCGGCTCCACCGAGATGGACCAGGTGCTGACCGAGGGGCGCGAGCTGCTGGCCAGCGAGGTCAAGGATCGCCTGCAGCGCTTCCTCGATACCTACCGCACCGGCATCCTGGTGACCCAGGTCAACGTGCAGAGCGCCGCCGCGCCGCGCGAGGTGCAGGAGGCCTTCGACGACGTGATCCGCGCCCGCGAGGACGAGCAGCGCGAGAAGAACCTGGCCGAGACCTACGCCAATGGCGTGGTGCCCGAGGCTCGCGGTCAGGCCCAGCGCATGATCGAGGACGCCAGCGGTTATCGCGATGAGGTGGTTTCCCGCGCCCAGGGTGAGGCCGATCGCTTCAGCAAGCTGGTGGCGGAGTACCGCAAGGCCCCGGAAGTCACGCGTGAGCGTCTGTATCTGGACACCATGCAGGAGCTGATGGGCAATACCAGCAAGGTCCTGGTCACGGGCGATAAGGGGCAGAACAACCTGCTCTACCTGCCGCTGGACAAGATGATCGACGGTCGCAGCAGTTCCGCGCCGAGCGCCATCTCCGGCGCCGCTGCCGGTGATCTCGGGGCACGCATGAGCAGTAGTGGCCAGCGTCAGCCTGAGCTGCGTACTAGGGAGAGCCGTTGATGAGCAATAAATCGCTGATCGCCCTGATCGTCGGCGTGGTGCTGGTGATCGTCGCCTGGAACAGCTTCTATATCGTCGCTCAGACCGAGCGTGCGGTGCTGTTGCAGTTCGGTCGCATCGTCGAGCCCGACGTGCAACCGGGCCTGCATGTGAAGATTCCGTACGTCAATCAGGTGCGCAAGTTCGATGGCCGCCTGCTGACGCTCGATTCGAGCAGCTCGCGCTTCCTCACCCTGGAGAAGAAGGCGCTGATGGTCGACGCCTTCGCCAAGTGGCGGGTGCTCGATGCCGAGGCCTATTACACCGCCACCTCGGGCATCAAGCAGATCGCCGACGAGCGTCTGGCGCGGCGTCTGGAGGCTTCGCTGCGCGACCAATTCGGTAAGCGCACCCTGCACGAGTCGGTGTCGGGCGAGCGCGATGCGCTGATGGCCGACGTGACCGCCTCGCTGAACCGGGCCGCGCAGAGCGAGCTGGGCATCGAGGTGGTGGATGTGCGGGTCAAGGCCATCGACCTGCCGAAGGAGGTCAACCGCAGCGTGTTCGATCGCATGAGCTCGGAGCGTGAGCGCGAGGCGCGCGAACACCGCGCCAAGGGCAAGGAGCTGGCCGAGGGCATTCGCGCCGATGCCGATCGTCAGCGCCGGGTGCTGCTGGCCGAGGCCTACCGCCAGGCCGAAGAGCTGCGCGGCGAGGGTGATGCCCAGGCGGCCGCCATCTATGCCCAGGCCTACGGTCAGGATCAGGAGTTCTACTCCTTCTACCGTAGCCTGCGGGCCTACCGCGAAAGCTTCGCGGACAAGCGCGATGTGCTGGTGTTGGACCCCAAGAGCGACTTCTTCCGTTACCTGGAAAAGTCCAAGCAATGAGGCATGCCCCGACGGCCGCCAGGCGGTCGTCGGGGTGACCGCCGGGGAAAACGTGGTATGATGCGGCAGCCGGGAAAATCCCGGCTTTTTTGCGTCTGTGGGAATCATGTGGCAGGAACTGGGCGTCGCGATCTGTCTGTTGCTGGTGCTGGAAGGCATCCTGCCCTTCCTCTATCCGCGTCAATGGCGTGGAGCGGTCGCACAGCTGATACGGCTGTCGGATCGGCGACTGCGTCTGATGGGGCTGGCCAGCATGCTGCTGGGAACGGCTCTCCTTTATCTGCTTCACTGATGGCTTGTGCCGCCCGGATCGAGAGGGGAAAGGCGAAATGGCAACGGTAGACCGCTGGCTTCTGCCAGATGGCATCGAAGAAGTTCTGCCGCCGGAAGCGGCGCGCATCGAAGTGGCGCGGCGCCAGGTGCTGGATCTGTTCCAGCGCTGGGGCTATGAATTCGTGGTGACGCCGCATATCGAATACCTGGAGTCGCTGCTCACCGGCGCCGGCCAGGATCTGGATCTGCGCACCTTCAAGGTGGTCGACCCACTGTCGGGGCGGCAGATGGGCTTTCGCGCGGATATCACCCCGCAGGTGGCGCGCATCGACGCCCACACCCTGCGCCGCGAGGGGCCGAGCCGTCTGTGCTATGCCGGCAGCGTGCTGCATGCCCAGCCGCGGGCGCTGACCACTTCGCGCAGCCCGATCCAGTTGGGCGCCGAGCTGTACGGCGACGCCAGCCCGGCCAGCGATGTCGAGGTCATCAGCCTGCTGGTGGATATGCTCGAGCTGGCGGTGGTGCCGGACGTGCACATGGACCTCGGGCATGTCGGCATCTACCGGGGCCTAGCCCGTGCCGCCGGCCTGTCCGGCGAGGTCGAGCAGCAGCTGTTCGATGCGCTGCAGCGCAAGGCCATGGACGAGATCGCCGCGCTGACCGCGTCGCTGCCGGCGTCGCTGGGCAAGATGCTGCGCGCCCTGGCCGAGCTCTGCGGTGGTCGCGAGGTGCTGGACCTGGCCCAGGCGTGCCTGGTCGAGGCGCCGGGCGAGGTGCATGCCGCGCTGGACGAGCTGGTGGCGATCGCCGATGCCTTGAGCCTGCGCTTTCCCGAACTGCCGCTGTACTTCGACCTGGGCGAGCTGCGCGGCTACCACTATCACACCGGCGTGGTGTTCGCCGCGTTCGTGCCGGGCGTCGGCCAGTCGATCGCCCAGGGGGGGCGCTATGACGACATCGGCGCCGACTTCGGTCGAGCGCGGCCGGCCACGGGCTTCTCCACCGACCTGAAGACCCTGGTCGGCCTGGGACGGATGCAGCTCGGCGAGCAGCCGGCCGGCATCTGGGCGCCGGACAGTCACGATGTATACCTGTGGCAGGCGGTCCAGCGCCTGCGCAGCGAGGGTGCGCGCGTGGTGCAGGCGCTGCCCGGGCAGGAATTGACCGATGCGCATGAGGCCGGCTGCGATCGCCAGCTGCTGCTGCGCGATGGCCGTTGGCAGGTGGCGCCGCTGGCGTCCTGAATCGTTTCCGCCGGCTGCGGCCGGCATCAAGCTTGCGCGAAGAGGACAAGTGTTATGGGTAAGAATGTCGTAGTCCTGGGGACCCAGTGGGGCGATGAGGGCAAGGGCAAGATCGTCGACCTGCTGACCGAGCAGGCCGCCGCCGTGGTGCGTTACCAGGGTGGCCACAATGCCGGCCACACCCTGGTCATCGACGGCGAGAAGACCGTGCTGCACCTGATCCCCTCGGGCATCCTGCGCGAGGGTGTCGAGTGCCTGATCGGCAACGGTGTGGTGGTCGCCCCCGATGCGCTGCTGCGCGAAATCACCAAGCTGGAAGAGAAGGGCGTGCCGGTGCGTCAGCGCCTGCGCATCAGCCCGGCCTGCCCGCTGATCCTGTCCTACCACGTGGCTCTCGACCAGGCGCGGGAGAAGGCCCGGGGCGACGCCAAGATCGGCACCACCGGTCGCGGCATCGGCCCAGCCTACGAAGACAAGGTGGCGCGCCGCGGCCTGCGGGTCGGCGACCTGTTCCACCGCGAGCGCTTCGCCGCCAAGCTCGGCGAGTTGCTGGACTACCACAACTTCGTGCTGCAGAACTTCTACAAGGAGCCGGCCATCGACTTCCAGAAGACCCTGGACGAGTGCATGGAGTACGCCGAGCTGCTCAAGCCGATGATGGCCGATGTCACCGCGGTGCTGCACGAGCTGCGCCGCGCGGACAAGGACATCATGTTCGAGGGCGCCCAGGGCTCGCTGCTGGACATCGACCACGGCACCTATCCCTACGTGACCAGCTCCAACACCACCGCCGGCGGCATCGCCACCGGCTCGGGCTTCGGTCCGCTGTACCTGGACTACATCCTCGGCATCACCAAGGCCTACACCACCCGGGTCGGTTCCGGTCCGTTCCCCACCGAGCTGTTCGATGACGTCGGCGCCTTCCTCGCCAAGCGCGGCCACGAGTTCGGCGCCACCACCGGGCGCGCCCGCCGCTGCGGCTGGTTCGATGCGGTGATCCTGCGTCGCGCCATCGAGATCAACAGCATCTCCGGCCTGTGCCTGACCAAGCTGGATGTGCTCGACGGCCTGGAGACCATCCGCATCTGCACCGGCTACAAGGATGCCGCGGGCCAGGTGCTGGTCGACGCGCCCACCGATGCCGACAGCTACCTGGGTCTGCAGCCGGTGTACGAGGAGATGCCGGGCTGGAGCGAGTCCACCCTGGGCGCCAAGAGCCTGGACGAGCTGCCGGCCAATGCCCGGGCCTACATTAAGCGCGTCGAGGAGCTGGTCGGTGCGCCGATCGACATCATCTCCACCGGCCCGGACCGCAACGAGACCATCGTGTTGCGCCATCCGTTCGCCTGATAGTCGGTGCTGCCGCAGCAAAGGGTCGCCTCGTGCGGCCCTTTGTCGTTCTGGTGCGGCGCCTGTGAGGGCTAAACCTTTCCCGGTTGCCGCCGTTATAGCCTGTACGGTTTAAGAGGAGTCCTGCCCGTGTCCGCCATCGTTCTGTTGTTGCGCAGCCGCCTGCTGCGTCCGGTGTTTTTGGCCCTGGGGGCGGCCTTGCTGGCACAGGTGCTGGTGGCGGTGGCGCTTACGCGCACGACGGTCACGGCGCTGGTGGAGGACCTGGGGCAGCGCCTCGGTGCGGATACTCGGCGCCTGTCGGGCGATCTCGAGGCGGCCGGGCGCGAGGTGCAGGGCGGCCTGGAGGGGGTCTCCGCGCGGATGCAGGGCAGTCTGACCGACGGCCTGAAGCAGCGCCTGAGCGCCGAGCAGGCCCAGTTGCGCGAGGTCCTGGGGCGCAATCTCCGCCAGTCGGCCGATGATCAGGCGCAGCTGCTCGCCGCGGTCGCACCCAAGGCCATCTGGGACAGCGATGTGCCGGCGCTGACCGAGCTGGTGCGCATGGCTCATCGCAACCCGGGGGTGTTGTTCGCCGTGTACCTGGATGCCCAGGGCGAGCGCCTGACCCGGCACGTCAATCGTCAGGATCCGCGAGTCAAGGCGTTGATCGAGCGCGGCGAGGGGCGCGGCACCCTGGACAAGCTGCTCAATGCCGCGGCAGGCGATCCGGGCGTGCATGTCAGCGAGGCCTCGATCAGCCCCATGGGGGCGGAAATCGGCAAGGTGCTGTTGGGGGTCTCCACCGTCGAGGTGGAGCAGGAGCTGTCGGCCCTGGACCAGCGTTTCGTCGCCCTGATCGGCAGCAGTGGTCAGCTGGTGTCCGATGGCCTGAGTCGTGCCGCGGCCGACAGCGGTTCGGCCCTGGCCGCGCGCCTGGGCAGCGCGCAGCGGGTGGCGGCGGACATGACGCACAACAGTCGTCTGGCGGTCGAGGCGGCTGCCGCCGAGTTGCGCTGGAATATCGGCCTGGGCCTGGCGCTGATCGGCCTGGGCATTCTCCTGGTGGTGGCGCTGGTGCTCGGGCGCCGGGTGCTCAGCCGGCTGCATACGCTGATCGTCGCGCTGGATGACTGGGCGGCCGGTGAGGGGGATTTGACGCGGCGGGTCGAGTTGGCCAGTCGCGACGAGATCGGCGACATGGCGGCGGCGGTCAATCGCTTCGTCGCCAAGCTGCAGCCGATCGTCCGCGAGGCGGGGGAGGTGGCGGTGCGCACCGGCCAGGAAATCGCCAGCCTGAGCGCGCGCAGCGCCGCGGCGGAGGCAGCGGCCGGGCGTCAGCGGGACGAAGTGGCCGGCAGCCTTCAGGCACTGGCGCAGATGGCTGACGAGGCGCAGGCGGAGAGTCAGGCCATGCAGGAGGCCCTGCAGCGGGTGGCGGCGATTCGCCAGGCGGCCGACGACAACGCGGCGATCGCCACTCGGGTCGGTAGCGCCATCGAAGAGCTGGTGGGGCGCGTGGGTGACGGCGCGGCGGTGATCGAGCGCCTGGCGCGGCAGAGCGAGCAGATCGAGGTGGTGCTGACGGTGATCCATGGTATCGCCGAGCAGACCAACCTGTTGGCGCTGAATGCGGCGATCGAGGCGGCGCGCGCCGGAGAGAGCGGTCGCGGCTTCGCCGTGGTGGCCGACGAGGTGCGCGCGCTGGCGAGCAAGACCCAGCAGTCGACCGGCGACATCCAGGCGCATATCGGCGCATTGCAGGAGGGCGCTCGCGAGGCGGTGGGGGTGATCGGCCAGGCCGGTCAGCAGGCCGACAAGGGGTTGTTGGCATTGCGCGAGAGCGCCCGGGTGCAGCAGGCGGTGCAGGCGGCGGTGGAGGAGGTGCATGGCGCCATCAATGCAGCGACGCAAGCGGCGGCGCATCAGGCCGAAGGTGCCGACGCGGTGCGTGGGCGGGTCGAGGTGATCCATGCCGAGGCGCAGCGCGCGGCCGAGGCGGTGGCGGCCACCGCGCAGAGCGGAAGGGTATTGGATGGTCTGGCGACGCAGCTCAAGGCCAGCCTGGGGCAGTTCCGCGTCTAGGTCGCGGCGGCGTCACTTCGGTGGCGCCGTGGCGAGGCACGGTAAATCGCAGGCATAAAAAAACCGAGTCAGCGGCTCGGTTTTTTAGAATTTGGTGCCCAGGAGAAGACTCGAACTTCCACGATCTTGCGATCACTGATACCTGAAACCAGCGCGTCTACCAATTCCGCCACCTGGGCACAGCTACAATGTTCGTCGTTGCCGACACGGATCATTGTCTCCGTTTGTTACTCGCCGAGCGATAAGCTCGGTTTGAAATTGGTGCCCAGGAGAAGACTCGAACTTCCACGATCTTGCGATCACTGATACCTGAAACCAGCGCGTCTACCAATTCCGCCACCTGGGCACTGAAACCGATGATTGCTCATCTGCTTCGTGTTACAACGTCTGCTCGACGCTGTGGGCGCGAACTATACGGTCGCCCATGGGGCTTGTAAACCCCTAGGCGACAAGAAATTTTATTCTGCGCACCGGGCTGACCCGAACCCTGGTTTCGCGCTTCAATAGACATATGGCAAACCGACGTTATATAGAAAAGGTGAACTCCCTCTAATGGCCGATTGGCAATCCCTCGATCCCGAGGCCGCTCGTGAGGCGGAAAAATACGAAAACCCCATTCCCAGCCGCGAGCTGATTCTGCAGCACCTCGCCGAGCGCGGCTCCCCGGCCAATCGCGAGCAGTTGCAGGACGAATTCGGCCTCGACAGCGATGAGCAGATCGAAGCCCTGCGCCGCCGCCTGCGCGCCATGGAGCGCGACGGTCAACTGATCTACACCCGCCGCGGCACCTATGCCCCGGTGGACAAGCTGGACCTGATCCTCGGCCGTATCAGCGGCCACCGCGACGGCTTCGGTTTCCTGATTCCCGACGACGGCAGTGACGACCTGTTCCTCAGCCCCGCGCAGATGCGCCTGGTGTTCGACGGCGACCGCGCCCTGGCGCGGGTCTCCGGCCTGGACCGGCGTGGTCGCCGCGAGGGCGCCATCGTCGAGGTGATTTCCCGAGCCCACGAGACCATAGTGGGGCGCTACTACGAGGAGAGCGGCATCGGCTTCGTGGTCGCCGACAACCCGAAAATTCAGCAGGAAGTGTTGGTCACCCCGGGGCGCAACGCCGGGGCCAAACAGGGCCAGTTCGTCGAGGTGAAGATCACCCACTGGCCGACCCCGCGCTTCCAGCCCCAGGGCGACGTGCTCGAAGTTGTGGGCAATTACATGGCCCCGGGCATGGAGATCGACGTGGCGCTGCGCAGCTACGACATCCCCCACGTGTGGCCGGAGGCCGTGCTCAAGGAGGCGCGCAAGCTCAAGCCGGAGGTCGAGGAGAAGGACAAGGACAAGCGCATCGACCTGCGCCACCTGCCTTTCGTCACCATCGACGGCGAGGATGCCCGTGACTTCGACGACGCGGTGTATTGCGAGAAGAGCGGCGGCAACTGGCGCCTGTTCTCCGGCGGCTGGAAGCTCTACGTGGCCATCGCCGACGTCTCCCATTATGTGAAGGTGGATTCGGC
Organism: Pseudomonas sp. MBLB4123; assembly: GCF_051904775.1. Lineage (NCBI taxonomy): Bacteria > Pseudomonadati > Pseudomonadota > Gammaproteobacteria > Pseudomonadales > Pseudomonadaceae > Pseudomonas > Pseudomonas sp. MBLB4123. Next base: position 2,792,925 of record NZ_CP196711.1, on the reverse strand, counting down.
GCTGGACGCCGAGGCCCAGGTGCGCGGTAACTCGGTGTACTTCCCCGAGCGGGTGATCCCGATGCTGCCCGAGGAGCTGTCCAACGGCCTGTGCTCGCTCAACCCGCAGGTCGACCGTCTGGCCATGGTCTGCGAGATCAGCATCTCCAAGACTGGCAAGATGACCGACTACTGCTTCTACGAGGCAGTGATCCACTCCCATGCGCGGCTGACCTACAACAAGGTCAGTGCCATGCTCGAGCAGCCCAAGAGCAGCGAGGGCAAGGCCCTGCGTGGCGAGTACAAGGAGGTGCTGCCGCACCTCAAGCAGCTCTATTCGCTCTATCAGGTGCTGTTGGCCGCTCGCCATGAGCGCGGCGCCATTGATTTCGAGACCCAGGAAACCCGGATCATCTTCGGCTCTGGGCGCAAGATCGCCGAGATCCGCCCAACCCAGCGTAACGACGCGCACAAGCTGATCGAGGAATGCATGCTGGCGGCCAACGTCGCCACCGCGGCGTTCATGCAGAAGCACGAAATCCCGGCGCTGTACCGGGTGCACGACGGTCCGCCGCCGGAGCGGCTGGAGAAGCTCAAGGCCTTCCTCACCGAGCTGGGCCTGTCGCTGCATCGCGGCAAGGCCAAGGAGGGGCCGTCGCCCAAGGACTACCAGGCGCTGCTGGAGAGCATTCGCGAGCGTCCGGACTATCACCTGATTCAGACGGTGATGCTGCGCTCGCTGAGTCAGGCGGTGTACAGCGCCGACAATCAGGGTCACTTCGGCCTGAATTACGACGCCTACGCCCACTTCACCTCGCCGATTCGCCGCTACCCGGACCTGCTGATCCACCGGGCGATTCGCAGCGTGATCCGCTCCAGGCAGGACACCCCGCACGTCAAGCGCGCCGGCGCGGTGAGCATGCCCAAGGCACGCATCTATCCATACGACGAGCCGGCCCTGGAGCAGCTCGGCGAGCAGTGCTCGATGTCCGAGCGGCGCGCCGACGAGGCGACCCGCGACGTGGTCAACTGGCTCAAGTGCGAATTCATGAAGGATCGGGTCGGCGAGACCTTCCCCGGGGTGATCACCGCGGTGACCGGCTTCGGTCTGTTCGTCGAGCTGACCGACATCTACGTCGAAGGCCTGGTACATGTCACCGCCCTGCCGGGCGACTACTACCACTTCGATCCGGTGCACCACCGCCTGGCCGGCGAGCGCAGCGGGCGCAGTTTCCGCCTCGGCGACACGGTTGCGGTGAAGGTCATGCGGGTCGATCTGGACGAGCGCAAGATCGACTTCGAATTGGCCCTAGGCGCCGGCACGGAACCTGCGGGGCGCCGGCGCGGTGGTTTCGAGTCCGCCCCCGCCAAGGGTGGGCGTCGCGGCGAGCGTGCGGCTGCCGGCAATACCGACGTCGAGAAGAGTCGCGAATTGAAAAAGGCGTTGCTCAGCGAGTCCAAGAGCAAGTCGCCCAAGGGGCGCGGTGGCAAGACCGAGGCGGCAAAGAGCGGCAAGCCCAGCAAGCACCGCAAGGGGCCGCCGAAGGCGGAGTCCGGCGGCAATGGCGGCGGGCCGCGCAAGCGTAAGGCGAAGTCATGAGTCAGTTGGAAAAGATCTACGGCGTGCATGCCGTGGAGGCGCTGCTGCGCCACCACCCCAAGCGGGTCAAGCAGGTCTGGCTGGCCGAGGGGCGTAGCGATCCGCGGGTGCAGGTTCTGGTTGAGCTGGCGGCGCAGGCGCGGGTCAGCGTCGGTCAGTGCGAGCGGCGCGAGATGGATGCCTGGGTCGAGGGCGTGCACCAGGGTGTGGTAGCGGATGTCAGTCCGAGTCAGGTGTGGGGCGAGGCGATGCTCGAAGAGCTGCTCGATCGCGCCGAAGGGCCGCCGCTGTTGCTGGTGCTCGACGGCGTGACCGACCCGCACAACCTCGGCGCCTGTCTGCGCACCGCCGATGCCGCCGGTGCCTTGGCGGTGATAGTGCCGAAGGACAAGTCGGCCACCCTCAACGCCACGGTGCGCAAGGTCGCCTGCGGTGCCGCCGAGGTGGTGCCCCTGGTGGCGGTGACCAACCTGGCGCGCAGTTTGGAAAAACTCCAGCAGCGTGGTCTGTGGGTGGTCGGCACCGCCGGCGAGGCCGAGCAGGAGCTGTACCAGCAGGACCTGACCGGGCCCACCGTGCTGATCATGGGCGCCGAGGGCAGGGGCATGCGTCGCCTGACCCGCGAGCACTGCGATTATCTGGTCAAGCTGCCGATGGCCGGCAGCGTCAGCAGCCTGAACGTCTCTGTGGCCACCGGCGTCTGCCTGTTCGAAGCGCTGCGCCAGCGCAAGGCCGGGGCGCCCAAGGCCTGAGGTCGCGTCGCCCGGTCGCAATAGGACGGCGCCCTCGCGGTTGCTCAAATAATCACCAGTTCGCCTTGCGTGCGGCAGGGGGCTTCTCTAGAATGGCGCCCCTTGTCGTGACGGCAGGCGCCTTCGTGCCTTCCCTCCGGCAAGACCCACAGAGTCATTCACTCCTTGCCTGACCACGCCACGTGGCAGGCTACAACCCGTAAGGAGCATTTATGCGTCATTACGAAATCATCTTTCTGGTGCACCCGGACCAGAGCGAGCAAGTCGGCGGCATGGTCGAGCGTTACACCAAGCTGATCGAAGAGGACGGCGGCAAGATCCACCGCCTGGAAGACTGGGGCCGTCGTCAGCTGGCTTACGCCATCAACAACGTCCACAAGGCACACTACGTGATGCTCAACGTCGAGTGCACCGGCAAGGCCCTGGCCGAGCTGGAAGACAACTTCCGCTACAACGATGCCGTGATCCGTAACCTGGTCATCCGTCGCGACGAAGCCGTTACCGGTCAGTCCGAGATGCTCAAGGCCGAAGAAAACCGCAGTGAGCGCCGCGAGCGTCGCGACCGTCCTGAAAGCGCTGAGTCCAACGACAGCAGCGATGACAGCGACAGCAACGACAGCGACAACGCTGACGAGTAATTCACGGATCTATTGAGGAGCCAATCACATGGCACGTTTCTTCCGTCGTCGTAAATTCTGCCGTTTCACCGCAGAGAACGTGAAAGAGATCGATTTCAAGGATCTCAACACCCTGAAGGCCTACATCTCGGAAACCGGCAAGATCGTTCCTAGCCGCATCACCGGTACCAAGGCTCGTTATCAGCGTCAGCTGGCCACCGCTATCAAGCGCGCCCGCTTCCTGGCCCTGCTGCCCTACACCGACAGCCACGGCCGCTGAGACCGGATGCTCGACAAGTAGTAAGGGATAGATCGCATGCGTGCCTTGGCTGAATTCATCATGCGCGGCCGCATGCAGGCCACCCTGGTGGTGGTGGGTTCTGCGGCATTGCCGCTGCTGTTCTGGTTGAGTGCCGCCGCGGGAAGCCTGGTGCTTCTGCGGCGCGGTTCGAGCGATGCCCTGGGCATCCTCGCCTGGGCCCTGCTGCCGGCGATTGGCTGGTGGTATTTCGGTGAGCCGCGCACCCTGTTGGTGCTGCTCGGTGCGCTGGGGCTGGCGTTGTTGTTGCGCGCCGGTCAGTCCTGGAATCGTGTGCTGCTGTGCAGCGTGGCATTGGGCCTGGTGTATGGGCTGGTCTTGGGCGCGGTGTTCCGCGAGCCCATCGAGGCGATGGCGGGTGAGCTGCAGAAGCTCCTGCCGCAGATGCTCGATGGGGTCCACCAACAGATGACGGTGGACGAGCGAGCGCGCCTGGAGAGCCTGATCGCACCGGTGCTGACCGGATTGCTGGCGGCCTTGTTGCAGATCGTCAGCCTGCTGAGCCTGATGCTCGGGCGTTATTGGCAGGCGCTGTTGTACAACCCCGGTGGTTTCGGGCGCGAGTTCCGCGCCCTGCGACTGCCGCCGGCGCAGGCGATGTTGCTGCTGGTCGGCTTGTTGCTCGGCCCCAATCTGGGGCCGCAGCTGGCGATGCTGACGCCGCTGTGCAGCGTGCCGCTGGCGTTCGCCGGCATCGGCCTGTTGCACGGGCTGGTGGCGCAGGGGCGACTGGCGAAGTTCTGGCTGGTCGGGCTGTACATCACGCTGCTGTTGTTCATGCAGCTGACCTATCCGTTACTGGTGGTCTTGGCCATCGTCGACAGTCTGTTTGATTTTCGTGGTCGCTTCGCGCGCAAGCACGGCGCGGGGCCCACGGACGGTGAAGGTTAAAAGTTAAGAGGTAAGACCCAAATGGAAGTCATCCTGCTGGAAAAAATCGCCAATCTGGGCAACCTGGGCGACAAAGTGAACGTTAAGGCCGGTTACGGCCGTAACTTCCTGCTGCCGCAAGGCAAGGCCACCGCCGCTACCGCCGCGAACGTCGCCGCGTTCGAAGCGCGTCGCGCCGAGCTGGAGAAGCTGGCTGCCGAGAAGAAGGCCTCCGCCGAAACTCGCGCCGCTCAGCTGGCCGAGCTGGAAGTCACCATCACCGCTACCGCGGGCGATGAGGGCAAGCTGTTCGGTTCCATCGGCACCCACGACATCGCCGACGCCCTGACCGCCTCCGGCGTGGAAGTGGCCAAGGCCGAAGTGCGTCTGCCGAACGGCACCATTCGCCAGGTCGGCGAATACGACGTGGCCGTGCACCTGCACACCGACGTCGAAGCAACCGTCAAGGTTGTCGTAGTCGCCGCCTAAGGCATGCGACCAAGCGGGCTTGCGCTCAGGTGCAGGCTCGCTAACATCGGGCACGACATTGCGTAAGCGATGCCGTGCCCTTTGTTTTTCATCCCCAGAATTTCTGCCCAGAGCCCTATGAACGACATCAGCATTCCCGAGCAGTACGACCTGCAAACCTCCGCCCTGAAGGTGCCGCCGCACTCGATCGAGGCCGAGCAGGCCGTGCTCGGTGGCCTGATGCTGGATAACAATGCCTGGGAGCGGGTGCTCGACCAGGTCTCCGACGGCGACTTCTACCGCCACGACCACCGGTTGATCTTCCGCGCCATCTACAAGCTGGCCGAGCGCAACCAGCCGTTCGACGTGGTCACCCTGTCCGAGCAGTTGGACAAGGAGGGCCAGCTGTCCCAGGTCGGCGGCCTGGCCTACCTCGGCGAGCTGGCCAAGAACACCCCCTCGGTGGCCAACATCAAGGCTTATGCGCAAATCATCCGCGAGCGCGCCACCCTGCGTCAGCTGATCGGCATCAGCAGCGAGATCGCCGACAGCGCCTATGCCCCGGAGGGCCGCACCGGCGAGGAGATTCTCGACGAGGCCGAGCGGCTGATCTTCCAGATCGCCGAGGCGCGGCCGAAGACCGGTGGCCCGGTCGGGATCAACGACATCCTGGTCAAGGCCATCGACCGCATCGACCAGCTGTTCAATGCCGGCGATGCCATCACCGGCCTGTCCACCGGCTTCACCGACCTGGACAACCTGACCAGCGGCCTGCAGCCGGCCGACATGATCATCGTCGCCGGCCGTCCGTCCATGGGTAAGACCACCTTCGCCATGAACCTGGTGGAAAACGCCCTGATGCGCAGCGACAAGGCGGTGCTGGTGTACTCCCTGGAGATGCCCTCGGAGTCCATCGTCATCCGTATGCTCGCCTCGCTGGGGCGCATCGACCAGACCAAGGTGCGTGCCGGCCGCCTGGACGACGACGACTGGCCGCGGCTGACCAGCGCGGTCAACCTGCTCAACGACCGCAAGCTGTTCATCGACGATACCGCGGGCATCTCGCCGAGCGAGATGCGTGCGCGTACCCGGCGCCTGGCCCGCGAGCACGGCGAGATCGGCCTGATCATGGTCGACTACCTGCAGCTGATGCAGATCCCCGGCTCCAGCGGCGACAGCCGGGTCAACGAGATCTCCGAGATCTCCCGCTCGCTCAAGGGCCTGGCCAAGGAGTTCAACTGTCCGGTGATCGCCCTGTCCCAGCTCAATCGCGGCCTCGAACAGCGGCCCAACAAGCGCCCGATCAACTCCGACCTGCGCGAGTCCGGGGCGATCGAGCAGGACGCCGACATCATCCTGTTCGTCTACCGCGACGAGGTCTATCACCCGGAGACCGAGTACAAGGGCGTGGCCGAGATCATCATCGGCAAGCAACGTAACGGCCCCTTGGGGACCGCACGCCTGGCCTTCCTCGGCAAATACTCGCGTTTCGAGAACCTGGCGCCGGGCAGCTACCAGTTCGACGACGAATAAGCGCCCGAACTCAGGACCTGTAGTCGGGGGCGAGCGCGGCCTTGCCCAGGTAGGGGGCGAGGTAGTCCGCCAGGCGCTGGCCCTCTGCGGTCTCGAAGGTTTCCTCGGTGTCGTTGAGCTGTTCCACCCGATCGATGCGGAAGTTGCGAAAGTCATTGCGCAATTCGCACCAGCTGCACAGGGTCCAGGTTTGGCCCCAGAAGAACAGGCCCAGGGGCCAGATGCGGCGCAGGCTGGCCTGACCGTTTTCGTCACGATAGCCGAGCTGCAGTTTGCGCCGCTGACGTATCGCCTGACGCACCTGCGCGAGCCAGTGCACCGGGTAACGATTCACCTCGGGGGCGAATAGCTGGTTGCGGTTGAATTCGTCGCGCAGGGCGTTGGGCAGTACGCCGTGGATCTTCGCCAGGGCCGATTCGGCGGCCCGGCGCAGTTGCGGGTCGGCCCAGGCCTTGACCATCTGCGCGCCGATCAGCAGGGCCTCGATCTCCTCGCGCTCGAACATCAGCGGCGGCAGGTCCATGGGCTGGCGCAGCACATAGCCGACCCCGGCTTCGCCCTCCAGCGGCACGCCGGAAAGCGACAGGTCCTGGATATCCCGATAGATGGTGCGCACCGACACCTGCAGGCGCTCGGCCAGCCACTGGGCGGTGGTCAGCCGGCGGCTGCGCAGGAACTGCACGATCTGAAACAGACGGTCGGCGCGCCTCATGACCCATCCCTGATAAAAGGGCTGGCCGGCCTCTGGGAGGACGACCAGCAGGTGCGAGGTGGCTTCAGGACATGCTGTGCAGGCCCACCTCATTGCCTTCGCTGTCTTTTATCACAGCGATAAAGCCGTGGGGGGCGATGGACATCTTGCCCTGGATAATCACCCCGCCCGCGGCCGGCACCCGGTTCACCACGGCGTCCAATTGCCCTTCCACGTTCAGGTAGACGCGAGTGCCGCCTACGCCGCTCTGCTGTTCGGCCGAGTGGCTCAGGCAGCCGCCCACACCACTTTCCGGGGCATGGGGGAACAGGGCCATGCGGCCGCCCATGCCCTCGATCACCTCCAGCGGTCTGGCCAGGACCCGCTCATAGAAATTATGGGCGCGCTCGAAGTCGCCGGTGAACAGTTCGAACCAGTTAAGTGCATTCATCTTCTCTCTCCTTGAATGGCGGTGATGTCAGCAGGTCGACGCCAGGGGGGGCGTGCTTCAACCTGCCGAGGCCACTCTAGGCCAGGGCTGCTGACAGCCTGCTGTCAGTAGCCCGCAGCCCCGCCGACTGCTGCCAATGGCGACCCGCGCCGGGCCTGTGGCCGGCGCAGGCTCCTTGGGCCGGCGGATAAGGCGGACGAGCCTGGGCGCTTAGCCCAGGCCGCTCGGTATGTTCAGCACGTCCAGCTGCAGGCGGGCATTGCGGCTCAGCTCGCCGTCTTCGCCGCACACCGCCGAGCCCGAGCGGCCACGGGCCTTGACCTTGTAGAGCATTTCGTCGGCGGCCTTGTACAGGCTGGTGAAGGTGCTGGCGTGTTGTGGATAGAGCGCCCCGCCGATGCTGATGGTCACGTTCAGGGGCGCGGCGCCATACAGTACCGGCTGCGCCAGGGCCACCAGCAGGCGCCCGGCGATCTCCCGGGCATGCAGCTCGGCATCCGGGCCGCAGATCAGGGCGGCAAATTCATCGCCGCCCAGGCGCGCCACGGTATCGCCTGCGCGCACCTGTTCACGCAGGCGCTGGGCGATGATCTGCAGCATCAGGTCGCCGGCGTCGTGGCCGAACCTGTCGTTGATCGGCTTGAAGTGGTCGAGGTCGATCAGCAACAGGGCCAGGCTCTGGCCGCGCCGCTTGGCGTCGGCCAGGGCTGCTTCGCAGCGCTCCACCAGGTAGCGGCGATTGGGCAGCTCGGTCAGCGGGTCATGGAAGGCGGCATGCTGCAACTCCTGTTCCCGTAGCTGCAGGCGCGCGTTGGCCGCCGCCAGTTCGGCGGTGCGGCGCGCCACGGCGCTCTGCAGTTCGTCCGCATTGGCCTGGGCCAGCGCCAGGCGGGCGGTCTTCTCGCGGTCCGCCTGGCGCAGGGCCACGTTTTTTTCCCGCTTGAGCAACTGGATGCGATAGGCCAGGGCGAAGGAGAACAGGATGGACTCGGCGGCGACCGCCAGGGGGAAGACGTAGGCGTTGAGCGCCGAGGGCTGCAGCACGCCGGTGGCGCGCAGCAGCAGGATGCCGATGCTGCCGAGCACCAGGCCGTAACCGCAGAGGTACAGCAGGGCGGGGAAGAAGCCCTGGCGCCAGCGGATCAGGGCGCTGCCGAGCGCCGCGGGGATGCTGGTCAGCGACAGCAGGGCGATGATCCAGGCCGCCGGACCGCGCAGGCCGAGGGCGGTCAGGGCGATGGCCGCGACATAGACCAGACAGGCCATGCTCAGCAGCCGGTGGGCCCAGGGCACGTGGCGCCGGGTCTGCAGCAGGGCCTGGGTGAAACGGCTGGCGCACAGGCCCCAGAGGGAGGGCAGGGTGATGCGGTCCAGCCAGAATGGTACGGCCTGGCCGGGCCACAGGTACTGAGCGCCGTGGCCGGTCATGCTGAGGATGAACACCAGGGCGAAGCCGGTGGTCAGCACGTACCAGAAGTAGGCGCTGTCGCGCAGGCTGAAGAGGATGAACAGGTTGTACAGCAGCAGGGCCAGGATCACCCCGTAGATCAGGCCCAGGCCGAGGTTCTCCCGGGCGGCAACGCGGTCGAGCTCCGCCACTTGCCAGATGCGCAGCGGGAAGGAGTTGCCGGCGGGGTCGTAGGTGCGCAGGTAGAGGGTCAGCGGCTGTTCGTTCACCGGCGGCAGGCGGAACAGCGCGCGTCGGTAGGGGTGGTCGCGGCCGGCGGCGAAGCTCGCCCGTTCGCCCGCTTGACGTCCATGCCAGCCGCCCTGGCCGTCGGGGAGAAACAGCTGCAGGTCCAGCAGGGTCACCGCGCCGACTTCCAGCCACCAGTGACGCGGCGCATCGTGGCTGCGCGTCAGTTCCAGCTTGATCCACCAGGGGTTGCGGCTCTGGCCGACGCTGGCGCGGCCGTCGGCGGGGCGAAAGCGGGCCTGTACGGCGGGGTCGGCCATGTCGTCGATGCTCAGCCGGGCACCGATATCCTCCAATAGTTCGACATGCCGGTTGAGTGAGGCGCCGCTGCTGTCGCTGCCCAGCACCATGGGTGAAGCCCAGGCGCCGCCGGCCAAGGCCAACAGCAGGATGAATGAGGAGATCGACTGCCGCACCGCAAACCCCCTGTCCCGGCTCAGATTGCGCCGGTGTCTTTTGGCCGCAGTATAGCCGTAAGCCATTGGCGCCAGCATGCAGCGGGTGGGCGGTGGGCCGCATGGGGGCATCGGCAAAACCCAGCGCGATCGTCGGGTTTGATCAAAATTTGTGCTATATTCCGCGGCCGATCAAACCCGCACTCCTCGGTCCTCGTCATGCAAGCAGCCAAGCCGTTATTCGACTATCCAAAATACTGGGCCGAGTGCTTCGGCCCGGCGCCCTTCCTGCCGATGAGCCGGGAAGAGATGGATCAGCTCGGCTGGGACAGCTGCGACATCATCATCGCCACCGGCGATGCCTACGTCGATCATCCGTCGTTCGGCATGGCCATCATCGGTCGCCTGCTGGAGGCCCAGGGCTTTCGCGTGGGCATCATCGCCCAGCCTAACTGGCAGTCGAAAGACGATTTCATGAAGCTCGGCGAGCCCAACCTGTTCTTCGGCGTGGCGGCCGGCAACATGGACTCGATGATCAACCGCTACACGGCGGACAAGAAGATCCGCTCGGACGACGCCTACACTCCCGGTGGCCTGGCCGGCGCCCGTCCGGACCGCGCCAGCCTGGTCTACAGCCAGCGCTGCAAGGAGGCCTACAAGCACGTGCCGATCGTCCTCGGCGGCATCGAGGCCTCGCTGCGCCGCATCGCCCACTACGACTACTGGCAGGACAAGGTGCGCCATTCGATCCTGATCGATGCCTGCGCCGACATCCTGCTGTACGGCAACGCCGAGCGCGCCGTGGTGGAGATCGCCCAGCGCCTGGCCCAGGGCCAGCAGATCGCGGACATCACCGACATTCGCGGCACCGCCTTCATCCGCAGGGACACGCCCGAGGGTTGGCTGGAGATCGACTCCACGCGCATCGACCGGCCGGGCAAGATCGACAAGATCATCAACCCCTACGTGAACACCCAGGACACCGCCGCCTGCGCCATCGAGCAGGAGAAGGGGGCGGCCGACCGCGGACCGCAGGACGACCCCAACGAGGCCAAGGTGGTGCAACTGCTGCCGCACCCGCGCCTGGAGCGCGACAGGACGGTGATCCGCCTGCCGTCCTTCGAGAAGGTGCGCGGCGACGCCGTGCTCTACGCCCACGCCAACCGCGTGCTGCACCTGGAGACCAACCCGGGCAACGCCCGCGCCCTGGTGCAGAAGCACGGCGAGGTGGACGTGTGGTTCAACCCGCCCCCCATCCCCATGACCACCGAGGAGATGGACTACGTGTTCGGCATGCCCTATGCGCGGGTGCCGCACCCGGCCTATGGCAAGGCGAAGATCCCGGCCTACGAGATGATCCGCTTCTCGGTCAACATCATGCGCGGCTGCTTCGGCGGCTGCACCTTCTGCTCGATCACCGAGCACGAGGGCCGGATCATCCAGAACCGCTCCCACGAGTCGATCATCCGCGAGATCGAGGAGATGCGCGACAAGGTGCCGGGCTTCACCGGGGTGGTCTCGGACCTGGGCGGGCCGACCGCCAACATGTACCGCATCGCCTGCAAGGACCCGGAGATCGAGCGTCACTGCCGCAAGCCGTCCTGCGTGTTCCCCGGCATCTGCGAGAACCTGAATACCGACCATTCGTCCTTGATCGAGCTGTACCGCAAGGCCCGCGCCCTGCCCGGGGTGAAGAAGATCCTGATCGCCTCCGGCCTGCGCTACGACCTCGCCGTGGAGTCGCCGGAATACGTCAAGGAGCTGGTCACCCACCATGTCGGCGGCTACCTGAAGATCGCCCCGGAGCACACCGAGCGCGGCCCGCTGGACAAGATGATGAAGCCGGGCATCGGCAGCTACGACAAGTTCAAGCGCATGTTCGAGAAGTACTCCAAGGAGGCGGGCAAGGAGCAGTACCTGATCCCCTACTTCATCGCCGCGCACCCGGGCACCACCGACGAGGACATGATGAACCTCGCGCTGTGGCTCAAGCGCAACGATTTCCGCGCCGACCAGGTGCAGGCCTTCTACCCCTCGCCGATGGCCACCGCCACCGCCATGTACCATTCGGGCAAGAACCCGCTGCGCAAGGTGACCTACAAGAGCGACGGCGTGAGCATCGTCAAGAGCGAGGCCCAGCGGCGCCTGCACAAGGCCTTCCTGCGCTACCACGATCCCCGTGGTTGGCCGCTGCTGCGCGAGGCCCTGGAGCGCATGGGCCGCGCCGACCTGATCGGTCCGGGCAAGCACCAGCTGATTCCGCTGCACCAGCCGGCGACCGACAGCTACCAGAGTGCGCGACGCAAGAACTCCACGCCGGCCGGCAGCAAGAAGGTCGGTGCCCAGGGCAAGACGGCCGGCAAGATCCTCACCCAGCACAGCGGCCTGCCGCCGCGCGGCAGCGACGGCAGCCAGCCCTGGGACAAGCGCGAGCAGGCCAAGGCGGCCGCCGAGGCGCGGGCCAAGGCCGAACGCAGCGGCAAGGGCGCGGACAAGAAGGGTGGCAAGAAGCCGGCCAAGCGCCCGGTGGCGCCGCGCTGAGTTCCCGCGCAACAAAAACGCCAGCTGAGTGCTGGCGTTTTTGTTGCGGCCTGGGTCGCTGTTCAGCCGTAACGCTTGTGCGCCTCGATGGCCAGGCCGCTGCCGATGCTGCCGAAGTTGTTGCCTTCCACGTGGCGGGCATTGGGCAGCAGCGCCGCCACGCCCTGGCGCAGCGCCGGGATGCCGCTGGAGCCGCCGGTGAAGAACAGCGTATCGACCCGCTCGACGCCGACCTCGGCGCTTGCCAGCAACTGCCCGACGCTGGCGCGGATGCGCTGCAGCAGCGGCTCGATGGCACCTTCGAAGCGTTCGCGGCTCAGCTCGGCGACCAGCCCCGGCTCGATGCGCCGCAGGTCGACGGGGCGCGCCTCCTGTTCGGTCAGGGCAATCTTGCTGTCCTCCACCTGCATCGCCAGCCAGTGTCCGGCGCGCTGCTCGATCAGGCTGAACAGGCGGTCGATGCCGGTCGGGTCGAGGATGTCGTAGCGCATGCTCTGCAGCTGGCGCTGCGACTGCGCCGAATAGACGGCATTGATGGTATGCCAGGTGGCCAGGTTGAGGTGGTGGCTGGTGGGCATGGGGGCGTCGCTCTTCATCCGGCTGCCGTAGCCGAACAGCGGCATCACCCCGGCCAGGGACAGCTGCTTGTCGAAGTCGGTACCGCCGACGTGCACGCCGCCGGTGGCGAGGATGTCCTCATGACGGTCGGCGACGGCGCGGCGCTCGGGGGATAGGCGCACCAGGGAGAAGTCCGAGGTGCCGCCGCCGATGTCGACGATCAACACCAGCTCCTCGCGGTCGATGCCCGACTCGTAGTCGAAGGCCGCGGCGATCGGCTCGTACTGGAAGGACACCTCCTTGAAACCGAGCGTGCGGGCCACCGCCACCAGGGTGTCCTGTGCCTCCTGGTCGGCCGCCGGGTCATCGTCGACGAAGAACACCGGGCGGCCCAGCACCACTTCCTCGAACGGCCGGCCGGCCACGGCCTCGGCGCGCTGCTTGAGCTGGCCGATAAACAGGCCGAGCAGCTCCTGGAACGGCAGGGCGCTGCCCAGCACCGTGGTCTCGCTCTTGAGCAGCTTGGAGCCCAGCAGGCTCTTGAGCGAACGCATCAGGCGGCCCTCGTAGCCCTCCAGGTATTCGTGCAGGGCCAGGCGGCCGTACACCGGGCGGCGCTCCTCGAAATTGAAGAACAGCACCGAGGGCAGGGTGATCTTGCCGTCTTCCAGGGCGATCAGGCGGTCGGCGCCGGGGCGCTGCCAGCCGACGGTGGAGTTGGAGGTGCCGAAGTCGATGCCGCAGGCGCGGGCGGGGAGGGAGAAAGACATGCTGCGCGCTGTTCCAAAAAAACGGCCGCGCATTCTATGCGAGACGCCGGACTATTGCTGCCCCGATCAGCGTGGCTGGCGACGGGTGACGGCTGCCGTCGTTCAGCTCCAGCCCAGGGTCAGGACCGCCAGCACCAGGTAGCGGCCGGTCTTGGCCAGGCTGACGATCAACAGGAAGCGCCACAGCGGCTCGCGCATGATGCCCGCGGCCAGGGTCAGGGGGTCGCCGATGAAGGGCGCCCAGCTGAGCAGCAGCGACCAGTAGCCGTAGTGGCCGTACCAGCCCTGGGCGCGATTCAGCTGGCGCTCGCTCAGGGGAAACCAGCGTTTGTGACGAAAGTGCTCCAGGTAGCGGCCGAGCAGCCAGTTGACCAGCGCGCCGAGCACATTGCCGACGCTGGCCACGGCCAGCAGGGTCCAGACCGGGTAGGCGTCGCTGAGCAGCAGGCCCACCAGCACGGCTTCGGACTGCAGGGGCAGCAGGGTGGCGGCGCCCAGTGCGGCGAGAAACAGGCCGAAATAGGCCGAGAGGGTCAGCATGCGGGGCGGGTCGGAGACGGGCGCGCCAGCCTGGGCGACGCGCTCCCGGACGGGCTCAGGACTGCGGTTCCTGGCCGGCGTGGGCCATGATCTCTTCCAGCTTGAGGCCGGTGAGGCCGTGGATGGTGCGCCACAGGTAGTAGAAGATGGCCATCAGCATGATCATCGAGGGGATGGCGATCATCGGGTAGCTGAGCAGGTTCATGCGCCCCAGTTCGGCGTTGAAGGCCTCGCTGCCGGCCGGGCTGACCACTATCCACTTGGCCAGGACGTAGTTCATCGCCGAGGAGAAGAAGAAGGTGCCGCTCAGCCAGTAGGTGGCACGCAGCAGGCGGGCCTCGAAGGCCGCGGTGTGCCCGCCCTGCTCCAGGCGGTCGTGGATCTTGTCGACGTCCAGCACCGATTTGTTGAGCAGCATGGTGCGGATCAGCGGGTAGCGCGTGTGGGTGGAGACCAGCACGGCGATGCCGATCAGCCCGGGCACCGCGGCCTCCTTGATCGCCAGCCACTGGTTGTCCAGCTTGAGCAGGCCGATGCCGCCGGTGAGCAGCACGCTGATCAGCCCGAGCAGGGCGATGAAGTTGAACTTGCGGTACTTGACCAACTCGAACAGGCCCCAGCCGAGGGGAAACGCCAGGGCCAGCACCAGGGCGCCGTCGGCGCCGAGCCTGGCCTCGCCGCTGAGCTTCATCAGGATCAGCGAAGGAATCAGAAGGCTGATGAGCAGGTCGACCAGCGGGCGGGGTTTGTGCGCGGCGGGGGCGGCGGGCGTGGTGTCGGTCATGTCTCGTTCGAAAACTAGGTATGAGCGGCGATGATCGCCTGCCTGGGCCGCGGCCGCCAGTCCGATTGTCGGTTGGACTGTGACAAGGTTGTGCAGAGTGGCGCTGAGGCAGGCTCGACTGCCGCGCCGCGGCGGTAATCCGGCGCAGGATGGCCGTGCGACCTCTGGCCTCGTCAAGGCTTTGATACTAAGGTGATATCACTCGCGGTGTTAGTGGCCGTTGCGGCCGCAGGAGTCCGATCATGCAGTCCTTTCCGACTGTTCAGCGGCTCGCCCTGCTCTGTGCTTTAGGTGCGGTGTTGGCGCAGCCGATTGCGGCAAAGGATTGCATCGGTATGGTGCCGGCCGGCACCCAGGTTTTTTGGCGGCAGGTGGAAGCCGGCGCCCGGCAGGCGGCGCTGGACGCGGATATAGAGCTCCATCTGCGTGGCCCTCGCCGGGAGGGCAGCGTGGCGACGCAGCTGCAGTTGATCGACAAGGTGCTGGAGCCGGGCTGCAAGGCCTTGATCATCGCCCCGGCCGGGCCCAGATCAACGCCAAGGCCAGCGAGCTCAAGGATCAGGGGGTGCTGACCTTCTATATCGACCGCGATGTCGGCGGCCGCGACGTACAGGCGTTGATCGCCACGAACAACTACCGGGCCGGCCAGGCCGCGGGGCGCTATGTCGCGCGGCGCCTGGGCAGCAAGGGGCGCGTGGGCGTGATCCGCATGACCCCGGAGATCGCCTCGACCAGCGCCCGGCAACGGGGCTTCATCCAGGCGGTGGAGGCGGCAGGCTTGCGTATCGTCTTCGACCGGCCCCTCGGCGATCCTCCCCATGCGACCTTGGAGGACTTGCGGGAGCAGCTACCGCGGCTCGACGCCCTGTTCACCCCCAACGGCTCCTCGACCCGCCAGGTCTATGCCGCGCTGCTGCGCGTGCAGGCAGCGGGGCAGGTGCTGCACCTGGGTTTCGATGCCGATCCGCTGCTGCTCGAGGCCCTCGGTGCCGGCGGGATCGAGGCGCTGATGGTCCAGCAACCCTACCGCATGGGCTACCAGAGCGTGCTGCTGGCCCGGCGTGCCTTGCGCGAGCAGCGGTTGCAGACGCAGCGGCGCGAGTTCGAGCTGGAGGCCGTGCTGGTGACGCGGGAGAACCTCGACAGTCCTCCGGTCCAGGCCCTGCTGGCCCCGCTCATGCTCCCCTGAGCCGGCGCGGCGGCGACGCGCGTCGGCGATTCGATGGCCAGCGCTTGTAAAACCGCGGCCGGCCGTGCATACCTAACGAATATTCGATCAGCGCTTGAGAGGTGGCTATGGCCGGTGGCTGGGCAAGTGACGGGGCGGTGCAGGAACAGATCGACAGCAGCATCGAGGACGCCATCGCCCGCGCCCGCAGTCAGCTGCCCAGGGGCGAAAGCCTGAGCCGTTGCGAGGAGTGTGACGGGAGCATTCCCGAGGCGCGGCGCCAGGCCATCCCCGGGGTGCGTCTGTGCGTGGCCTGTCAGTCCGAGCATGACAAGCAACGCCAGGCCGGCGCTGGCTATAACCGTCGCGGCAGCAAGGACAGCCAGCTGCGCTGAACCTGAGCTGGTGGAAGAGATCCTGGAGCATCGCCGCGGGCAGGCGACGGTGCAGGACGGGATCGCCCCCTGCCTCGCGTGGTCACTGGGGCTGGCACCCGCCAGGCCCTGCCTGTTGGAGTGAATAGTGCCGCAGTATCGAGGAGCGACAGGGATGGGCACTCGCCTGGTGGTTGCACTGCTCTGCTGGCTCGCCGCCGGACAGGCGCTGGCCGCCGAGCCCATTAGGGTGGCCTGGCGCGACAAGGCGCCTTACCACTATTGGGAGAATGGCCGTGCTCGGGGTTTTCTGTTGCAGCGTGCCCGGCGTCTCTTCGCCGCGGCCGAGGTGCCGGCGGTCTTCGTCGAACGGCCTTCCAAGAGGATCTGGCGGGACTTCCAGCGGGGCAAGCAGGGTTTCTGCTCGATAGGCTGGTACCGCTTGCCGGAGCGGGAGCGGCTCGCCCAGTTCAGCCTGCCCTTCCACGTCGACCCGCCGCACACGCTGCTGGCCAGCGCCGAGACGCTCCCGGCGATCCAGGCGCATGCCAGTTTCGCGTCCCTGCTGGCCGATCCGGACATCAGCCTCGGCGTGGTGGACGGGGTGTCCTACGGGCCCGAGTTGGACGCGTTGATCGCGGGCAGCGCCAATCTGGTCGTGCGCGTCACCCAGTCGCCGGCCGGTCTGATGCAGATGGTGGCGGCCGGGCGCGCGGGCTATATGCTGGCCGATCAGGCCGACTGGCAGTATCTACGCAGCCGGGACGATGGCCTGAGCGGGCTCGCCGAATATCACTTTCGCGACATGCCGCCGGGGCTCGAGCGCTATATCCTGTGCAGCAAGGATGTGTCGACCCAGGTGATGGGGCGCCTCAACCGGGCCATCACGGCCTGGTCGGCACAGGGCGCCGGGCAATGACGGGGGCGGGCGAAGCGTTGCGACGGCTGAATGGTGCGGCTTGCCGATATTTTACCAATGGCCGGCAGACGGCCTGCGGCGTCCGTCTGCGCCCGGCGCAGCCGGTGAGGGCGACCAGAGGAGTGCAGTTTGTGTTCGGGATGCGGGGGGCGTGGATAGGGCTGAGGCGCGTGCTGTTCGCGGCGGGCTTGGCGCTGCTCGGCAGCCTGCCGGGCCATGGGCAGGAGCTGACGCTCTACACCGAGGAGAATCCGCCGCTCAATTTCAGTCGGGACGACCAGCTCACCGGCTTTTCCACGGAAATCATCCGGGCCCTGTCGGTGCGTACCGGCGACCCGGTGCGGATCGAGTTGGGGCCCTGGACCCGTGGCTATGCCAAGGCGCAGAGCGAGGCGAATGCCGGTGTCTTCACCACGGCACGCATTCCGGTTCGTGAGGCGGCCTTCCAGTGGGTCGGGCCGTTGACCCAGACCCTCACGCGCTTCTATGTCCGCAAGGGCTCCGCCCTGCGCATCACCAGCCTGGAGGCCGCCCGCGCGCAGCGGCTGGTCTTGCCCCGGCAGTGGTACAGCTACGAGTACCTGCGAGGGCAGGGCTTCGACACCATCTACACGGTGACGTCGGCCGAGACGATGATGCAGATGTTCCGCCAGGGGCGCGCCGATGTGTTGGCGGCCAGCGATATCGCCTTGCCGGGCCTGCTCAGCATGGTGGGCATGAGCCCGGAGGAGGTCGAGGCGCAGTTCGTCTTTCTGCGGCATGAGTCCTATCTGGCGTTATCCCCGCAGACGGACCCCGCGGTGGTCCGGCGTTGGCAGGCGGCCCTCGACGGACTCAAGCGCGATGGCGGCTTCGCCATGTCCTACAGGCGTTGGTTCGCCAGCCCGAGCGTTCCGCCGCGCTTGCTGGAGGTCGCGCCTTAGCGGTTGCAGCCCCGCGGCCCACGCCGGCCCCGGTTTGCGGCGCTGACTCTGCGAGCCGGGGATCACCGCGTGTCGGCGGCTGGCGGCTCCGTGCCGGGGTCGAGGATCAGTTGCATGAAGGTCAGGTCGAGCCAGCGGCCGAACTTGCAGCCCACCTGGGGCATCTGTCCGGTGGTGACGAAGCCCAGGCGCTCATGCAGGCGGATCGAGGCGCCATTGCCGCTCTCGATGGCCGCGACCATCACGTGCTTGCCGCAGGCCCGGGCGCGCTCGATCAGCTCCCGCAGCAGCGCCGGCCCCAGCCCCAGGCCGCGCTGTTCGCTGCGCACATAGACCGAATGCTCGACACTGTGGCGAAAGCCCTCGAACGGCCGCCAGTCGCCGAAGGCGGCATAGCCGAGCACGCCATCGTCACTGTCCACGGCCACCAGGATCGGGTAGCCCTGCTGCCTGCGCGCGTCGAACCAGGCGCGGCGGTTGGCCAGGTCGACCGGGCTGTCGTTCCAGATCGCCGTGGTGTGGCGCACGGCATCGTTGTAGATGGCCAGGATGGCGGGCAGGTCGTCGGTTCTGGCATCGCGAATGCTAGGCGGCATGTTTACCTCTGGCGGCCGGACTGCTGCATGGCCGGCAGTCCGGTGGTGTCGGCAAGGGGGGGCGTTGCAGTTGTGGCGCCTGGCGCGGCGGTGGCCGTTCGTGGCCTCCCTGCCAGCCCCCGCCGGTGCGTCTGTCAAGCGGCGGCCCTGCAGCGAATCAAAGCGTCAGGTAGTTCTTCACCCCGGTGAAGATGATCTGCGCCGCCAGCGCGCACACGAACAGGCCCATCAGGCGGCTGACGATCTGCAGGCCCTGATCGCCGAGCAGGCGCTCGAACTGGTTGGACAGGTACAGCACCACGCCGACCGTGAGGCTGGCCAGGGCGATGGCCACGACCGCCAGCAGCTTGTCGTCCCAGTGCGGCTGGCTGGCGCCCATCAGCAGCAGGGCACCGATGGTGCCGGGGCCGACGGTCAGGGGGATGGTCAGCGGCACTATGGTGACGTCCTGCTGGACGTTGTCGCTCTGCACCGCCGACTTGCCCTGGGCCATGCCCAGGGCCGAGATGAACAGCACGCTGCCGGCGCCGATGCGGAAGGCGTCGATGGTGATGCCGAACAGGCTGAAGATGTGCCTGCCGAACAGGTACAGCAGCACGCTGGCGACCAGCACGCCGCCGGCCACCTTCCAGGCCAGGCGCTTGCGCTCCCTGCCGGTGTAGCCGCGGCTCAGGCCGATGAAGCAGGACAACACGAAGAAGGGGCTGTAGAGCACCAGCAGCTTCAGGTACAGACTGAACAGCTCGGACGCCATTGGGATCTCGTCTCTCGGGGCAGGTGGGCTGAGTGTAGGGGGCGCCTGGGCAGTGCCGCCTGGCGGCCGGGGCAGAATAATCCCGGATTGGCGGGGCGATCTCCAGTGGCACGGACAACTTTAGGCGCCGCGTCGGCCAACCGTTCGACGGTCGAGGCCGATCCCGGCCGGAGTATCGGCTATACCTGTTGCTCGACCCGCGAATGTCAGGGGCGGCACATGGCGCGCATCAGTTTCACCGTCAACCTGCAGCGTCACCTGGATACGGCACCGCTCGAGGTGCCCGGCAGTACGGTCGCTGCCGTGCTGGCCGAGGTCTTTGCGCGCAATCCGCGCCTGCGCAGCTACCTGCTGGATGACCAGGGCCGGCTGCGCCAGCATGTGGCGGTCTTCATCGATGGCGAGCAGGTCGCCGACCGCCAGGGCCTGAGCGACCGGGTCGGGAGTGACAGCGAGGTCTATGTGGTGCAGGCGCTGTCCGGTGGCTGAGAACGGGAGGTGATGATGGATAGGCTGCAGGTGGCGACGCGCAAGGGCCTGCTGGTCTTTGCCCGCGATGGCGCCGGATGGCGCCTGGATCGTACGGATTTCCTCGGCGAGCCGGTGAGCATGATGCTGGCCGACCGCCGCGACGGTTACTGGTATGCGGCGCTGCACCTCGGTCATTTCGGCCCCAAGCTGTGGCGCTCGGCGGATGGCGGCGAGAACTGGGCGGAGATAGCCGTACCGGCCTTCGCCGCCAGCGCCGACGGACAGGGGCCCTCGGTGACGATGATCTGGTCGCTGGAGGGCGGGGGCGACGACCAGCCGCAGCGGTTGTGGGCCGGCACCATCCCCGGGGCGCTGTTCCGCTCGGATGATCGCGGCGACTCCTGGCAGCTGGTCGAGTCGCTGTGGCAATGTCCGGAGCGCGCCCGCTGGTTCGGCGGCGGCTATGACCAGCCGGGTATCCACTCGATCTGCGTCGACCCGCGCGACAGTGCGCGGCTGCAGGTCGCGGTGTCCTGCGGCGGGGTCTGGTGCAGCGAGGATGACGGTGCCAGCTGGGTCTGTCGTACCCAGGGCATGCGCGCGGCCTATATGCCGCCGGAGCAGGCGGAGATGCCGGAGGTCCAGGACCCGCACCGCATGCAGGCCTGCCCGGCGCAGCCCGATACCCTCTGGGTACAGCATCACAACGGCATCTTCCTGTCCCGCGACGGTGCTCGGCACTGGCAGGAAATAGTCGAAGTCGAGCCCTCGACCTTCGGCTTCGCCGTGGCCGTGCACCCGAGCGAGGCGGACACCGCCTGGTTCGTGCCGGCGGTCAAGGATGAATGCCGGGTGCCGGTGGGCCAGCGTCTGGTGGTGACCCGCACCCGCGACGGCGGCCGGAGTTTCCAGTGCCTGAGTGCAGGGTTGCCCCAGGCGCAGTGCTTCGACCTGGTCTACCGCCACGGCCTGGCCGTCGACGCCGCCGGGCAGTGCCTGGCGATGGGCTCGACCACCGGCCACCTGTGGTTCTCGGCGGATCAGGGCGACAGCTGGGCGCTGCTGGCCGGCCACCTGGCGCCGATCTACGCGCTGCGTTTCGCCTGACCCGCGTTTTGCCTCAGTAGGGCAGGGCGGCGTCCTGGCGGCGCATTTCCCGCTCGGCGATCCAGTGTTCGAGCAGGTCGCGTAGCTGCGACAGCTCCACCGGCTTGGACATGTGCCCGTCCATGCCGGCCTGGCGCGCGCGTTCCTTGTGCTCGTTGAGGATATGCGCGGTCAGGGCCACCACCGGGGTGTGGGCGCGCCGTTCGGCCGCCTCCCAGGCGCGCAGTTGCTCGGTGGCGGAGAAGCCGTCGAGCACCGGCATCTCGCAGTCCATCAGTACCAGGTCGTAATGCTGGGCCTTCATCGCATTGAGGGCTTCCTCGCCGTTGCTGGCCGTATCCGGCTGCAGGTTGAGCTTGCCGAGCATGCCGCGGATCACCTTGGTGGAGATGCTGTTGTCCTCGGCGACCAGGATGCGGAAGTCGCTCGGCACGTTCAGCGGTGCGGTCACCGCAGTCGGCACGAACAGCGGCGCGCCGCTGCCGCGCTGGGTCAGTTCGTCGGCCAGGGTCGCCTTCAGGGTGTAGCCGGCCACAGGTTTGGCCAGGATGCGCTTGATCCCGGCGTTGCGCGCGACGATCTTGCTCGGTGCGTTGCTGATCCCGGTGAGCATGATGATCAGGATGTCGTGGTTGAGGCTCGGGTCCTCCTTGATCTTCGCCGCCAGTTGCATGCCGGTCATGCCGGGCATGTTCTGGTCCAGCAAAACCACGTCGAAGTATTCGCGCATGTGCGCCTTGGTGCGCAGCAGGGCCAGGGCCTCCTTGCCGGACGGCACGGCGCTGACGCTCAGGCCCCAGGCGCTGCACTGCTGGATCAGCACCTTGCGGCAGGTGTCGTTGTCGTCGACCACCAGCAGGCGGGCGCCCTGCAGCGGGCCGTCCAGATCGGCGGTGGGGTGCTCGAGGCGCTCGGCCTCGAGCGGCAGGGTCAGCCACAGGGTCGAGCCCTGGTTGCCGCCGCTCTGGATGCCGAATTCGCCGTCCATCAGGTGCACCAGCTGGCGGGCGATGAGCAGGCCCAGGCGGCCGCCGAGGCGGGTGGCGGAGAGGAAGTCCTTGCTGTGCAGCTCGGCATGCAGCAGGGCTTCGCGCTCGCTGGCCTGCAGCGGCTGGCCGCTGTCCTGCACGGCGATACGCAGGCGAGGCTTGGCGCCGCCGGTATCCAGGGCCACCACCAGCAGGACCTCGCCCTCCACGGTCTGCTTGAAGGCATTGTCCAGCAGGCTCAGCAAGACCTGGCGCAGGCGCGTGGGGTCGCCGCTGACCACCCGCGGCACCTGCGGTTGCATGAAGCTGATCAGCTCGACGCGCTGCTGTTCGGCCTTGGCGCGGAAGATGTCCAGGCAGTCCTCGATCAGCGCATTCAGATCGAACTGCACATCGTCCAGTTCGATCTGCCCGGTCTCCAGCTTGGAGATGTCGAGAATCTCGTTGATCAGGGTCAGCAGCTCGTTGCCCGAGCTGTGGATGGTCTGCACATAGTCGCGCTGCTTGGCCGACAGGGGGGTGCCGAGCAGCAGTTCGGTCATCCCCAGTACCCCGTTCATCGGCGTGCGGATCTCGTGGCTGATCTTCGCCAGGAACTCGGCCTTGGCCTTCAGTTCGGCGGAGCTGGCGGCCAGGGCGCGGCTGGTGCTGAACTGGTCCTGGACGATGCGCCGTTGGCGCTCGCTCAGGGCCATGCTGAGGAGGAAGCCGCTGACCACGCACATGGCCAGCAGGCCGTAGGCCAGCCAGTCGGTCTGTACCGACCAGTAGCCGAACAGCACCGGCAGGGCGCCGAGGAAGGCCGCGCAATACAGCAGCAGCGCCACGCCGAACAGGCGCGCCGGCCGGTAGCCCTGGTGCCAGTGGTACAGCGCCACCAGCAGTATGCTCAGGCCACAGATGGCGCCCAGCAGATAGATCAGCTGGTTGAACTGCAGGTTGCTGGCGATCAGCAGCGTCAGGCCGGTCAGGGCGATCAGGCCGATCTCGCCGAGCAGCAGGCGGGTCAGTAGGGAGCTGTCACCGACCTTACGGAAGAAGCTGGCGGTGAAGGCCAGGGCGCACAGCATCGCGGCCAGCATCGACAGGTTGACGATATGCGGTTGCAGGGGCTGCCACTCCCCCAGCCAGGGGGTGCTGATGCCCAGCACGCTGACGGCGGTCAGCAGCAGGCAGGCCTGGGTCGCCGCCAGCCACAGGCTGCTGGCGGTGCGCGCGTAGGCGAAGCGCACGAGGTTGTAGAGCACCAGCATGATCAGGCCGCCGAGCAACAGGCCGAGCAGGAGCGGACGGCTGTCGTCGGCGGCCATGGCGCCGGCGCTCTGCAGGCTGATGGTCGGGCGCAGGGCGTGCTCCGAGGCCAGGCGCAGGTAGATGTCCAGAGGTGCCTCGGCCTGGGGCAGGGGCAGGAGGAAGTCGCGACTGGCCAGTGGACGGCTGGAGAAGGCCAGACTGCTGCCGGTGCGGGTGTGATCGAGCAGGCGGTCGCCCTGCAGCACATAGAGATCGAGGTAGGCCAGATAGGGGGCGAAGATGCGCAGCATCTGGGGCTGCTGGCTGACGGGCAAGCGGTAGTGCAGCCACAGCGCGGCGCCGTCGCCCGGGGTATAGAGCTCGCCGAGTTCGATCGGGGCGAAGCGTGAGCTGTGCAGGGGCGTGCGGATGTCGTCCAGCTGCAGGGCCGCGCCCTCGTCGGGCAGCGCCGACCAGCCCGCCGAGGCCTGGACTGGCAAGGCACCGAGTGCCGTCAGCAGCAAGACGATCAACAATCCTGTGGCAATCCTCAGCCGGCGCACGGTGAATTCCCTTCGGTAATGAGTGGACGGATTATAGCCAAGCCGAGCTGGCGAGGAATAAACCGGGGCGGCACGGTGGTCGCCCTAGCTTGCCGCTGTCCTCAGTGCTCGTCGCGCTCGCGGGCGATGGCCCGATAGCCGATGTCCGTGCGGTAGAAGCAGCCCTGCCAGCTGATCTGCTCGGCCAGGCGATAGGCCTGCTGCTGGGCCTCGGCCACGCTCGGGCCTATGGCAGTGGCGCACAGGACCCGGCCGCCGCTGGTGACGATCTGGCCGTCCTTGAGCGCGGTGCCGGCATGGAACACCTTGCCGTCGAGCTTGGCCGCGGCGTCCAATCCGTCGATGACCTCGCCCTTGGCATAGTCGCCCGGGTAGCCGCCGGCAGCCAGCACCACGCCCACGGTGGGGCGCGGGTCCCAGGTCGCCTCGACCTTGTCCAGGGCCTTGGCCAGGGCCGCCTCGACCAGCAGCACCAGGCTCGACTCCAGGCGCACCATGATCGGCTGGGTCTCCGGGTCGCCGAAGCGGCAGTTGAACTCGATGACCTTGGGCGCGCCCGACTTGTCGATCATCAGGCCGGCATAGAGGAAGCCGGTATAGACGTTGCCCTCGGCGGCCATGCCGCGCACGGTCGGCATGATCACCTCGTCCATCACCCGTTGATGCACGGCCGGGGTGACCACCGGGGCCGGCGAGTAGGCGCCCATGCCGCCGGTGTTGGGGCCGCTGTCGCCGTCGCCGACGCGCTTGTGGTCCTGGCTGGTGGCCATCGGCAGCACGTGCTGGCCGTCGACCATGACGATGAAGGAGGCTTCTTCACCATCGAGGAACTCCTCGATGACCACCCGCGAGCCGGCCTCGCCGAAGGCGTTGCCGGCGAGCATGTCGCGTACCGCGGCTTCGGCCTCGGCCAGGTCCATGGCCACTATCACGCCCTTGCCCGCGGCCAGGCCGTCGGCCTTGATCACGATGGGCGCACCCTGGGCGCGCAGGTAGGCCAGGGCCGGTTCGACCTCGGTGAAGTTCTGGTAGGCCGCGGTGGGGATGGCGTGGCGGGCGAGGAAGTCCTTGGTAAAGGCCTTGGAGCCCTCCAGCTGGGCGGCGCCGGCGCTGGGGCCGAAGATGTCCAGGCCGCGGGTGCGGAACAGGTCGACCACCCCGGCCACCAGCGGCGCCTCGGGGCCGACTATGGTCAGCTGCACATTCTGCTCGGCGAAATCGGCCAGCTGCTCCAGGGCCAGCACGTCGATGGCGACGTTCTCGCACTTGGCCTCGAGGGCGGTGCCGGCGTTGCCCGGGGCGACGAAGACCTTCTCGACGCGCGGGTCCTGCGCCACTTTCCAGGCCAGGGCGTGTTCGCGACCGCCGCTGCCGATGATCAGTACGTTCATGTCTCTCTCCTAGGGGAGGCGGGCCTGCGGCCCGGTTGGTGGACAGCTTCGGCTGTCCACCCTACGAAATCTTGCCGTTCTATCGGGCCGTGATGGCGCTGGTGGATGCTAGGCGCGGATGGCTTCGATAAGCGCAGTTGCCGTCTGGCAATGAGCATTAGCGAAGTCGTCCGCAACGACGCAGACGCCTGCTTCAGCGCGGCCCCACACATTAGTGACGGAAGTGGCGCATTCCTGTGAACACCATGGCGATGCCGGCCTCGTCGGCGGCGGCGATCACTTCGTTGTCACGCATGGAACCGCCCGGCTGGATCACCGCGGTGATGCCGGCCTTGGCCGCGTTGTCGATGCCGTCGCGGAAGGGGAAGAAGGCATCGGAGGCCATGACCGCGCCGGGCACCGGCAGGCCGGCGTGTTCGGCCTTGATCGCGGCGATGCGCGCGGAGTTGACCCGGCTCATCTGGCCGGCGCCGACGCCGACGGTCTGGCGGTTCTTGGCGTAGACGATGGCGTTGGACTTGACGAACTTGGCCACCTTCCAGGCGAAGATCAGGTCATGGATCTCCTGCTCGCTCGGCGCGCGCTGGGTGACGATCTTCAGGTCGGAGGCTTCGATCATGCCGATGTCGCGGCTCTGTACCAGCAGGCCGCCGTTGACCCGCTTGAAGTCCCAGCCGGCGGCGCGCTCGGCCGGCCACTCGCCGCACTCGAGCAGGCGCACGTTGGCCTTGGCCGCGACCACGTCGCGGGCGGCCTGAGAGATGCTCGGGGCGATGATCACCTCGACGAACTGGCGCTCGACGATGGCCTGGGCGGTGGCGCCGTCCAGCTCGCGGTTGAAGGCGATGATGCCGCCGAAGGCCGACTCGCTGTCGGTGGCGTAGGCCAGCTCGTAGGCCTGGCGGATACCGCCGTCCTCGTCCGGCACCACGGCCACGCCGCAGGGGTTGGCGTGTTTGACGATCACGCAGGCCGGCTTGACGAAGCTCTTCACGCACTCCAGGGCGGCGTCGGTGTCGGCCACGTTGTTGAACGACAGTTCCTTGCCCTGCAGCTGCACGGCGGTGGAGACGCTGGCCTCGCCCTTCTTCGCCTCGACGTAGAAGGCCGCGCTCTGGTGCGGGTTCTCGCCGTAGCGCATCTCCTGGGCCTTGATGAACTGGCTGTTGAAGGTGCGCGGGAAGGCGCCGCGGGCCTCGGTGGACAGGGTCTCGGCGGCCTGGTCGATGGTGCCCAGGTAGTTGGCGATCATGCCGTCGTAGGCGGCGGTGTGCTCGAAGGCCTTGAGCGCCAGATCGAAACGCTGGGCGTAGGTCAGGCCGCCGGCCTTGAGGGCCTCGAGGATGGCGGCGTAGTCGCCGGCGTTGACCACTATGGCCACGTCCTTGTGGTTCTTCGCCGCGCTGCGGACCATGGTCGGGCCGCCGATGTCGATGTTCTCGATGGCGTCGGCCAGGTCGCAGTCCGGCTTGGCCACGGTGGCCTCGAAGGGGTAGAGGTTGACCGCCACCAGGTCGATCGGCTGGATGCCGTGCTGCTCCATCACCGCGCCGTCGACGGCGCGGCGGCCGAGGATGCCGCCGTGGATCTTCGGATGCAGGGTCTTGACCCGGCCGTCCATCATCTCCGGGAAACCGGTGTAGTCGGCCACTTCCACGGCGGCTACGCCGTTGTCCTTGAGCAGCTTGTAGGTGCCACCGGTGGAGAGGATCTCCACGCCGAGGGCGGACAGCTCGCGGGCGAAGTCGAGGATGCCGGTCTTGTCGGAGACGCTGATCAGGGCGCGGCGGACGGGGAGGCGGGTGGTCTGGTCGGTCATTTCAGAGTCCATCGGAGCAGGGAAATCAGCAAAAAGGGCGGCTTTCGATGGGGCCGCCCTTTCTGGGTGAATGCTGGGTTAGAGCAGGTCGTACTGCTTGAGTTTCTTGCGCAGGGTGCCGCGGTTCAGGCCGAGCAGCTCGGAGGCCTTGGTCTGGTTGCCCTTGACGTAGTTCATCACGGTCTCCAGCAGGGGGGCTTCCACCTCGGTGAGCACCAGGTTGTAGACGTCGGTCACCTCGGCACCTTCGAGGTGGGCGAAATAGTTGTGCAGCGCTTTTTCGACGCTGCCGCGCAGGGTCTGGCCCTCTTCGCTCGGCGTGGTCAGGTGCTGTTTCAAACTGCTGTTGTCGCTCACGGGTGCAATTCCACTCACTAAATTCTCGGTCATCAACGTCATGCGGCCACCCCTTCTCCATCGTTTTGCCGGTCGCCGAAGAACTGGCGAATCTCGGCGCACTGCGCGTCCGTACTGTCCAGACGGTTGAATTGGGCGCGAAACTCCCTGGCGCCCGGCAGGGTTGCGAGATACCAGCCGACATGCTTGCGGGCGATGCGTACGCCCATCACCTCGCCATAGAAGGCATGCAGTGCGGCCAGATGCTCGAGCAGAATGTGTTCGAGTTCGAGCAGGCTGGGCGCCGGCAGCTTGCTGCCGGTGCGCAGGTAGTGCTCGATCTCACGAAAGATCCACGGCCGGCCCTGGGCCGCGCGGCCGATCAGCAGGGCGTCGGCGCCGGTGGCGGCGAGCACGGCCTGAGCCTTCTCCGGGGTGTCGATGTCGCCGTTGGCGAACACCGGCATCGATACGGCCTGCTTGATCGCGGCGATGGTGTCGTACTCGGCGTCGCCGGTGTAGAGGTCGGCGCGGGTGCGGCCATGCACGGCCAGGGCGGCGATACCGGCCTGTTCGGCGATCTTCGCCACCTCGACGCCGTTCTTGTTCTGCCGGTCCCAGCCGGTGCGGATCTTCAGGGTCACCGGCACGTCCACGGCGGCGACCACCGCATGGAGTATCTCGCGTACCAGCTCCTGATCCTTCAGCAGGGCGGAGCCGGCGGCCTTGTTGCAGACCTTCTTGGCCGGGCAGCCCATGTTGATGTCGATGATCTGCGCCCCCAGTTCGACGTTACGCCGGGCCGCCTCGGCGAGCATCTGCGGGTCGCCGCCGGCGATCTGCACCGAGCGCGGCTCCGGGTCGCCGGCGTGAGGCAGGCGCAGGCTGGATTTGCGGCTGTTCCACAGGCGCACGTCGCTGGTGACCATTTCCGAGACGACCAGACCCGCCCCCAGGCGCCGGCACAGCTGGCGGAAGGGCCGGTCGGTGACTCCGGCCATGGGCGCGAGAATCAGCGGGTTGGGCAGTCTGTAGGGGCCGATGCATAACGCCGACATAGGGCTTCCCTGCTCAAGAGACGGGCTGTTGAGACCAATAGGAGAGTGCGAAAAGGCTGGGAATAATACCCGCTCTGGGTGACCGGATAAAGGCTGTTTTGAACAAATTCTGAACAGCTGCGGCCTTATCGCCAAGGGTTAGATTGACAGGGCTGGAAGCTGTGCTCCGGGCTCGGCGCTACTCCGGGGAGTGGAAGCTGAGGCTGTAGTTCACCGCCCGGGTGCCCGGGTCGAGGATGTCCAGGGACACGTGGATCGGGGTCTGCGGCGGCATCTCGGCCTGCCCGGCCAACTCGCCGGCGAGGTATTCGCTGGGCTTGAAGCGGCGGCTGGCGAGCAGCTGGCCGTTGATGTCGGCGAAGCGCATTTCCAGCAGCGGGAAGGGCTGGGCGAAGGGCGCGCGGTTGTAGAGGATCGCGTCGACCACCAGGGCGCCGCTGAACTGCGGATGGCTGCGCACCACCAGGTTGCTGCTCTTGACCTGCTCGATGTCGACCTTGGACGGCAGGGTGCAGCCGAGGCTCGGGCACAGTTGCTCGAACCAGGGGCGGTACTGGTCCTGGCGCGCCAGTTCCTCGAAGTGGTAGGTCAGGTACTGACCGGCCAGGGCGCCGGCGGCGATCAGGTTGAGCAGGCCCCAGCCGAACCAGCGGGCCCAGGGCGTGCGCGGTGGCTGCCAGTCCAGTTGCAGGGGTTCGTCGTCCAGCTCGAACAGGTGTTCGTCGCGCAGCTCGGGCTCGTTGCGAGCATGTTTGCCTGCGGGCTCGGCGGCTGGTTCGTCTTCCTCTAGCTCCGCGTCGGGCTCGTCGCGCGTGGCGCTCAGCCGAGGCTCGTCCTTGTCCGGCGATGCCGCGGCCGTATCCTCTTCGCCCGGTTCGAGTCGCGGCTCCTGGCGCGGCGCGGGGCTGGCATGCTCCTGAGGGGGAGGCGCCAGGGGCGCCTGGCTGCTCTCCGGCAGGTGCTGCGGTGCGCTCGGGCTCGGGTCTGGCGCGGTCTTGGCGGCGTCTTCGCGCAGCAGCGCCTCGGCCCATTGTTCGTCATCCGCCACCGGCTCGTGAGGGCTCAGCGGGCGAAAAGCCTCGGCGTACCGGGGGGCTTGCTCCAGGGCCCTGAATTGCTGGGAGAGCTGCTGCTCCTGTTCTTCCAGCTTGGCCAGTTCCTCATCGAGGTCGAGGCTGTCGAGATCCAGATCGTCATGAATCCACAGGGTGGCGTTGGCCGGACTGGGCGGCGTCCGGTCGTCGCTCTTGGCGGCTTCGGCCGGCTCGCTCGACCCGGCGGGCGCTTGCGCCGCGCTCGCGGGGCTGGCGGGGGGCGCCTGGGTGGGCACGGTGTCGGCCAGGTCATGACCCTGCCCGCGCAGCTGCTGCGCGGCATTGAACACGTGCAGGCAGGCTCCGCAGCGCACCACGCCATGGGCCGCGCCCAACTGTGCCTGGTTGACCCTGAAGCTGGTGCGGCAATGGGGGCACTGGGTGACGAACGTCTCGGTCATGCGGTGATCCGGCGGCCTGCGAGCGGATGTGGCGGGGCGATCAGTCTAACGCAAGTGCCTGGCAACGCAGCAGGGCGACGCATCAGCGACGCACGCCGCTGATGCGTACCCAGCCGTCCTTGCTCGCGGTCGGGTCGAGGTCGAAGGCGTCCTTGTAGGCGGCGCGGACCTCCTCGGCCTGCTCGGCGAGGATGCCGGACAGCGCCAGGCGGCCGCCCGGCTTGACCAGGCCGGTGATCTGCGGGGCCAGGCCCACCAGGGGGCCGGCGAGGATATTGGCGACCACCACGTCGGCCGGCTGCGGTGGCAGGTCGGCCGGCAGATAGAGGGGCAGGCGTGCCGGATCGATGCCGTTGCGCCCGGCATTGTCGCGGGAGGCCTCCAGGGCCTGGGGGTCGATGTCGGTGCCGACGGCCTGGGGGGCGCCCAGCAGCAGGGCGGCGATGGCCAGGATGCCGGAGCCGCAGCCGAAGTCCAGCACGCTGCAGCCCGCCAGCTCCTGGGCATCCAGCCACTCCAGGCACAGGGCCGTGGTCGGGTGGGTGCCGGTGCCGAAGGCCAGGCCCGGATCGAGCAGCAGGTTGACCGCGTCCGGCTCGGGGGCGGCATGCCAGCTTGGCACTATCCACAGGCGGCGGCCGAAGCGCATCGGCTGAAAGCCGTCCATCCAGCTGCGCTCCCAGTCCTGGTCCTCGATCCGCTCGATCTGGTGCTCGGGCAGGGCGCCGCCGGTCAGCAGCTGCAGGTGGGCGAGCAGGCTGTTGGCGTCCGTATCGGCTTCGAACAGCGCCAGCAGGTGGGTGTGCGACCACAGCGGGGTGGTGCCCAGGTCCGGTTCGAAGATCGGCTGGTCCTCGGCGTCCATGAAGGTGACCGAGACGGCGCCGACTTCGAGCAGGGCGTCCTCGTAGGTCTGCGCCTGTTCCGGGGTGATGGCGAGACGGACTTGCAGCCAGGGCATGGGGAAACCTCTTGCGCGATGGGGCGTGGTGCGATTGGCGGGCAAGCTTACTCGACCACCGGACCGGCTTCCACCGCGCCGGCTGTCGCCGCGACGGTTTCCGCCGGGACCGGAAATGACAAGGGCCGCCCGTGGGCAGCCCTTGTGCGTCGACGCGGCGGCGTCAGTGCTTGTCCATACCCAGTTTCTTTTCCAGGTAGTGGATGTTCACCCCGCCTTGGCAGAAGCCCTTGTCGATGACCAGCTCGCGGTGCAGCGGCACGTTGGTCTTGATGCCGTCGACCACGATCTCGTCCAGGGCGTTGCGCATGCGCGCCAGCGCCTCGTCACGGCTGGCGCCGTAGGTGATCAGCTTGCCGATCAGCGAGTCGTAGTTCGGCGGCACGCTGTAGCCGCTGTACAGGTGCGAGTCGACCCGCACGCCGAAGCCGCCCGGGGCATGGAAGTGCTTGACCTTGCCCGGGCAGGGCATGAAGTTGTCCGGGTCTTCGGCGTTGATCCGGCATTCCAGGGCATGGCCGCGGATCACCACGTCTTCCTGCTTGATCGACAGCTTGTTGCCCGCGGCGATGCTCAGCATCTCCTTGACGATGTCGACGCCGGTGACCATCTCGGTGACCGGGTGCTCGACCTGGACGCGGGTGTTCATCTCGATGAAGTAGAAGTTGCCGTCCTCGTAGAGGAACTCGAAGGTGCCGGCGCCGCGGTAGCCGATCTCGATGCAGGCGTTGACGCAGCGGTCGAGGACCTGGGCGCGCGCGCGTTCGTCGATGAACGGGGCCGGGGCTTCTTCCAGGACCTTCTGGTGGCGGCGCTGCAGCGAGCAGTCGCGGTCGCCCAGGTGGATGGCGTTGCCCTGGCCGTCGGACAGCACCTGGACTTCCACGTGGCGCGGGTTGCCGAGGAACTTCTCCAGGTAGACCATCGGGTTGCCGAACACCGCACCGGCTTCGCTGCGGGTCAGCTTGGCCGACTTGATCAGGTCCTCTTCCTTGTGCACCACGCGCATGCCGCGACCGCCGCCGCCGCCGGCGGCCTTGATGATCACCGGGTAGCCGACTTCACGGGCGATCGCCAGGGCGGTCTCCTCGTCTTCCGGCAGCGGGCCGTCGGAGCCGGGGACCACCGGTACGCCGGATTTGATCATGGCCTCCTTGGCCGAGACCTTGTCGCCCATCAGGCGGATGGTCTCGGCCTTGGGGCCGATGAAGGCGAAGCCGGAGTTCTCCACCTGCTCGGCGAAGTCGGCGTTTTCCGCGAGGAAGCCGTAGCCGGGGTGGATGGCGGTGGCGCCGGTGACTTCCGCGGCGCTGATGATCGCCGGGATGTTCAGGTAGGACTGGGCGCCAGGCGCCGGGCCGATGCACACCGACTCGTCGGCCAGGGCCAGGTGCATCAGTTCGCGGTCGGCGGTGGAGTGCACCGCCACGGTCTTGATGCCCAGTTCCTTACAGGCGCGCAGCACGCGCAGGGCAATCTCGCCGCGGTTGGCGATCAGGACTTTTTCCAACATCGCAGGCTCTCCCCGGTTCAAACGATGGTGAACAGGGGCTGATCGTATTCCACCGGCTGGCCGTTCTCGCCCAGGATGGATTCGATCACGCCGCTGGTCTCGGCCTCGATGTGGTTCATCATCTTCATCGCCTCGACGATGCAGAGGATGTCGCCTTTCTTCACGCTCTGGCCGACTTCGACGAAGTTGCCCGAGGTGGGCGAGGAGGCGCGGTAGAAGGTGCCGACCATCGGCGAGCGCACCACGGTGCCGTTCAGCTTGGGCGCGGCCGGTGCGGCGGCTTCGGCGGCAGGGGCAGCCGGCGCGGCGGCCGGTGCGGCAGGCGCAGGCGCCTGGGCATAGACCGGCTGCTGCATGATGGCGGCCTGCTTGCTGTGGCGGCTGATGCGCACGGACTCTTCGCCTTCGCGAATCTCCAGCTCGTCGATGCCGGACTCTTCCAGCAGTTCGATCAGTTTCTTGACTTTACGAATATCCATAGTTGCTCCACTCCCAGGTGAGGTCAGGGCCGTTCAAGTTGTTCGAGCGCGGCCTCCAGGGCCAGGCGGTAGCCGCTGGCGCCAAGGCCGCAGATCACTCCTACCGCGACGTCGGAAAAGTAGGAGTGATGGCGGAAAGGTTCGCGTTTGTGCACGTTGGACAGGTGCACTTCGATGAATGGGATGCTCACCGCCAGCAACGCGTCACGTAATGCGACGCTGGTATGGGTAAAAGCGGCGGGATTGATCAGGATAAAGTCGACACCTTCGTCCTTCGCGGCGTGAATGCGGTCGATCAGCTCGTACTCGGCATTGCTCTGCAGGTACTGCAGGTGGTGGCCGGCTTCGCGGGCACGGCGCTCCAGGTCGAGGTTGATCTGCGCCAGGGTGGTGGCGCCGTAGACGCCCGGCTCGCGGCTGCCCAGCAAGTTGAGGTTGGGCCCGTGCAATACCAGCAAGGTGGCCATGATCGTGCTCCTAAGGTTTTCTGCGCTGCGCGCGACTATGCCGGAGAGGGCGCGGGGCTGTCCAGTTGTCGGCAATAGTCGACACGATGTCAGTAGTTTGCGGCAGATATATGACTGGAAGCGTCAGAGGCGTTCGCGGGCCTGCTGCAGGCGGGCGGCGAAGGTGACGGCGTCCACCTCGCCGACCACCCGCAGGTCCAGCCATTCGTCGCCCCTGGGATCGAACAGCAGGATCGCCGGCGGGCCGAACAGCTGATAGCGGTCGAGCAGGGCACGCTGGGCCGGGGTGCTGTCGGTCATGTCGAAGCGTACCAGGCGGAAGCCGGCCAGCTGGCTGTCCACCTGCGGGGCGCTGAGCACTTCGCGCTCGATCACCTTGCAGCTGATGCACCAGTCGGCGTACCAGTCGAGCAGCAACGGCTGGCCGTCGGCCTGGGCGGAGGCGAGCGCGGTATCCAGTTCGGCGGGGCTGCTGACGGTCTGCCAGCGGCCGGCCTCGGCCTGGCTGGCCAGGGCGCCAGCCGGGGGCGCGGGGCGGCCGAGGGGGCGTAGCGGGTCGTCCTGGCCCTGCAGGGCGCCGGTCCAGCTGGCCAGGGCGTAGACCAGCAGGAGCAGACCGGCCAGTTGGCCGAGCTTCTGCACGTGGCTCTTCGGGCCGAACTCCAGGGCGCCGAGGAACAGCGCGGCGCCGCCGGCCAGCAGGCCCCACAGGGCCAGGGCCAGCGGCCCGGGCAGTACCCGTTCGAGCAGCCAGACGGAGACCGCCAGGAGCATCACGCCGAACAGGTTGCGCACCCCGGTCATCCAGGCGCCGCTCTTGGGCAGTAGCGCGCCGCCGCCGGCGCCGATCAGCACCAGCGGGGCGCCCATGCCCAGGCCCAGGGCGAACAGCTGCAGGCCGCCGCCGAGGGCGTCGCCGGTGCTGCTGATGTACAGCAGCAGGCCGGTCAGCGGGGCGGTGACGCAGGGCGAGACGATCAGGCTGGAGAGCACGCCGAGGGTGGCCGCACCGGCGACTGTGCCGCCGCGGGTCTGCGCCGCCTTGCGGTCGAGGCGTTCGCGTATGAAGGCCGGCAGGCGCAACTCGAACAGGCCGAACATGGCCAGGGCGAACAGGGCGAAGAAGGTGGCGAAGGGCACCAGCACCCAGGGCGACTGCAGCATGGCCTGCAGGTTCAGGCTGGCGCCGAACATCCCCATCAAAGCGCCCAGGGCCGCATAGCAGGCCGCCATCGGCAGCACATAGGCCAGCGACAGCACCAGGCCCCGGCGGTTGCTCGGGCGGCCACGCAGCACCACCCCCGAGAGGATCGGCAGCATGGGCAGCACGCAGGGGGTGAAGGTCAGGCCCAGGCCGGCGAGGAAGAACAGCGCCAGGTCGGTCCAGCGCCAGCCGGAGGCCGCGGCGCCCGAGGTGCCGTCGCCCGCCTGGCCGCCGTCGATGGCCAGGGTCTCGGTTTCCGGCGGATAGCACAGGCCCTTGTCGGCGCAGCCCTGGTAGGTGACCTGCAGATCGAACGGCCGGCCGTCTGCGGCGTTGCGCGGCAACTCGACGTCGAGCACGCCGTAGTACACCTCGACGTCGCCGAAGTACTCGTCGGTCTTGGGTTGCCCGGCTGGCAGCCGCGCCGCCCCCAGGCCGACATCGGCCGGCGCGCTGGCGAACTTGAAGCGGTGCTTGTAGAGGTAGTAGCCGTCGGCGGCGACGAAACGCAGCCTGAGCGAGTCGGCCGAGCTGTCGACCAGGCTCAGCTTGAAGGCCTCGCGCACCGGCAGGAAGTCCGCGCTGTTGTTCAGCGCCGCGCCCAGCGGGGCGGCGGCGGGGCGGCTGTCGAGCAGGCCGGCGCCGGCGGGCAGGGTGAACAGCAGCAGGAGCAGGCAGAGCAGGCGGTGCATGGGGCGTCTCGTCACGAATCGGTGCCTGCATCATAACCAAGGCCGTGGCCAGGGTGCAGATGCAGGCTGTAAGCGGTCGTGTCCGTGGCGCCGACGGCGCGTGACTAGAGGCGGAACGCCTGCGCCGCGGTATGCAACTGCTCGCCCAGGTGCAGCAGCTGTTCGCCCTGCAGGCGTGCGGCGCCGATCCGCTGCAGGTTGTCGCCGCCGAGTTGGTGGATGCGCTCGCTGTGGCCGCGGATCCCGCTGGCCGCGCCGCGCTGCTGGGCGGTGGCATCGGCGATGCGCTCGGCCATGCTGGCGATGGTGCGGATCGCCTTGACCATCTCGTCGAGGGCGCCGTCGGCGGCCTCGGCCTGGCTGGCGGTGGTTTCGGCGTGCTCGACCTGGGCGCGCATGGCGTCCACCGACTGGCGTGCGGCCTGCTGCAGGCGGCCGATCAGTTCCTGGATCTCGGCGGTGGCGCTGCCGGTGCGCTGCGACAGCGAACGCACCTCGTCGGCGACCACGGCAAAGCCGCGCCCGGCCTCGCCGGCGCGGGCCGCCTCGATGGCGGCGTTGAGGGCCAGCAGGTTGGTCTGCTCGGCGACGCCGCGGATCACCGTGAGCACGTTGCCGATGGTGGCGGTTTCCTCGGCCAGGCACTCGATGGCCTGGGCGTTGCCTTGCACCTCGCCGACCAGGGCGTGCAGGCCGGCCAGGCTCTGGCCGATGACCTGCTGGCCCTGGCCCAGGGCGCGATCGGCGTCGCGGCTGGCATCGGCGGCCTGGCTGGCGTCGCCGGCCACCTGGACGATGGTCGCCTCCAGCTCGCCGAGGGCGTCGCGAATCTGCGCCGTGTCGCCGGCCTGGCGTTCGGCCCCGGCATGCAGGCCGCCGCTGAGGTCGGCCAGGGTGCGGCTGGAGCCGGCGACCTGTTCGGCGTGTTGGCGGATGGTGCCGACCAGCTCGACCAGATAGCGGCGCAGGCGGTTGAGCGACTCGGCGATATCGCCCAGTTCGCGGATGCGCGTGTCCAGCTGCACCGTCTCGCCGAAGTCGCCCTGGGCCCAGGATGACAGGGCCGGCACCAACTGTTCGAGCAACAGGGTCAGGCGCCGCTGAATGCGGTCGATGGTCAGGGCGATGAGCAGGATCAGGCCGATCATCAGGCCCTGGATGAGGCGCACCTCGCCCTGGATGCGGCCGTGCTCGGCGCGCACCAGCGGCTCCAGGGCGGCGAGGGCCTGCTGCACCTTATCCACCCGCGTGCGGGTGGCCTCGATCAGCTCGCCGCGTTGCCCGATCAGCGTCTGGGTGCGCTGCAGCTCGGCCGGGTAGCGGCCGACCAGGCTGGCGAAGTCGCGCTTGAGGGCGATGCCGCGGTCTTGCGCCTGGGCGTTTTGGCTGTCGCTGTCCAGGCCGAGCAGGGCGGCGAAGCCGTCGCTGGCCGAGGCGCCGTCGTCGACCACGCCCAGCAGTGGCAGGGCATTCAGCGCCTCGGCCTGGCGGCGCAGGGCGGCCAGCTCGCGCTCGACGGCGGCGATCAGTTCGCCGCGGCCGCTGCTGACCAGCTTGTTGCGCGCGTGGGCCAGGCGCGCCAGGTGCTGGGCCGCGTCGAACAGCGGGCGGCGGTAGGCCAGGGCCGCGCCGGCATCGGCGCCGTCGGCGTACTGGGCGAGCTGTTCCAGGGCGCCGGCCATTTCCCGTTCGGCCTGCAGCAGCAAGCCCTGGGGGTCGCCGGCCAGCTTGCCGGCGGCCAGCAGTTCTGCGGCGCTGAAGCCGCGCAACTCGACGAGGCTCGGGCGCAGGTCCTCGGCCAGTTGCGGCGGCAGTGCGGCAATGGCCGGCTCCAGGCTGTCGAGGGCCTGCAGGGCGCTGCTGTGGCGCAGGGCGTCGCCGTTGTCGAGGTAATCGAGGATGTTGCGGGCGACCTCCTGCTGGAACTGTTGCGACAGGCTCAGGTAGCGC
The DNA here is from genome assembly GCF_051904775.1 of Pseudomonas sp. MBLB4123. Taxonomy (NCBI): domain Bacteria; kingdom Pseudomonadati; phylum Pseudomonadota; class Gammaproteobacteria; order Pseudomonadales; family Pseudomonadaceae; genus Pseudomonas; species Pseudomonas sp. MBLB4123. The sequence goes on along the minus strand of NZ_CP196711.1, from coordinate 2,755,899 downwards.
TCCATCAGCAGGTAGGGGCGCTCCAGGGCGCGCTGCGACCACCAGAGCGCGGCGCCCAGGGCGATGCACACGGCGACCAGCAGCAGGGTGTTGAGGTTGGTGAGTGACTTCAGGCGCATGGGGCTCGACCGGTGGACGATGGGGCGGGCGGCCTTGGGCGCGACCCGTATGGGTCTGAAGTTATTGCGTTTTCATGACGGCGTTATGACAGCATGCGCCGCGTCACGGTTGCGCCGGCGGCTCAGTCGGCGACGTACCGCTCGACCCGGTTGCGCCCACCGTGCTTGGCCCGGTACAGCGCCTCGTCGGCCTGCTGCGAGAGGTGCTTGCCGTCCATGTCGTCGCGCAGTTCGGCGATGCCGGCGCTGAAGGTGCAGGACAGGTCCTGAGGGTGGGCCGGGTAATGGATCTCGGCGAAACGCCGGCGGATGCCGTCGATCACCTGTTGCGCGGCCCGGGCATCGGTGTCCGGCATGACCACGGCGAACTCCTCGCCGCCGTAGCGGCCGATATGGTCGGTCTTGCGCAGGCGTTGCTTGAGGAACAGCGCCAGGCTCTTGATCACCCGGTCGCCCATGGGGTGGCCATAGGTATCGTTGACCCTCTTGAAATAGTCGATGTCGAGCATGGCGAAGCTCAGCGGCTGGCCGTCGCGTTGGGCGCGGTAGCGGGCGTCTTCGAGCAGCTGCAGGGTGTGGGTGTGGTTGTACAGGCCGGTGAGGCTGTCGCGCACCATGCGTGCCTTGAGGTGGCGGGCACGGGCGGCGCGGTTGCGCACCGTGGCGATCAGGTGGCGCGGCTTGATCGGCTTCGTGAGGAAGTCGTCGCCGCCCTCGCTCATGGCGTCGAGTTGCTTGTCCAGATCGTCCTCGGCGGACAGGTAGATGATCGGCACGCCGACGTAGCGGTCGTTGTGGCGAATCACCTTGGCCAGCTCGGTGCCGCTGCAGCCGGGCATGTACATGTCGAGGATGATCAGGTCGGGCTGGAACTCGGCCAGCTCGGCCATGGCCTGGATCGGCTCGGTCAGGGTACGGGTGAGGATGCCGGCACCGTTGAGTACCCGCTCGGTGTGGGTGGCCTGGGCCCGGGAGTCGTCGATGATCAGCACCCGGTAGGGGTCGTACTGGGCGACCTGGGTGAGCACCTCGATGCGCTCGAGCAGGCCGGAGGCATCCAGGCTGCCGGTGAGGAATTCCTGGCCGCCGGCGCGTACCGCCGCCAGGCGGGTCGGGGTGTCGGTGTCCTCGGGGGCGCAGAACAGCAGCGGGATCTTCTGTTCCAGGCCCTGCTGCACCGCGGCGGCCAGGTGCAGGCCGGCGCCCGGGCCGGAGAAGTGCACGTCCATGAGGATCGCCGCCGGGTGGCGTTCGAGCATGGCCGCGCGAAAGGCGTTGGCGCTGTCCAGGGGCTGCGCCGACATGCCGAAGAACGCCAGCTGCTGGGCCAGGTGCTCGGCGCGTTCGAGGTGTTGCAGGGCCAGGTAGACCGGCTTGCGCAGCGGTGGCAGAAAGGTCTGCTCGAAACGGTCGCCGTGGCGCAGGCCGGTACGTGACAGCTGCTGCATCAGTCGGTTGAGTTCGCCGATCAGCTCGCTGGTCAGGCGTCCATGGTTGTCGGCTGCCACGTGCATGCAATGTCCGACAGCCTCGGCCAGTTGCGCATGCTCGGCCTGGTCGAAGCGTTCGGCATAGCGCTGCAGCAGCAGCGCCGCCTCGCGCAACTCGTGCATGCGTGCCTCGTTCCAGTCCTGGCGCTGCAGCCGTTGCCAGACCTCCAGCACCTGGCGCGCCTGGTTGATCACGCGCTGGGCGAAGTGTTGCTTGAGCTGATCGCGGCCGGGGTCGGTGTGCTCGGTCATATCCCTGACTCTTCGGCTGGTGTGGCCTGGATGGCGGATGGCTGAATGCTATCACCGAAAGATTGGTACGCCAGTGCCGCCGATCACATATGGCAACCTGTCGAGCCGGGAGGCCGGACGGACGACGGCGCTAAGTTTGCCGGTCGGCGCTGCGCGGCGGCCTATGCTTCCCTTATAGTGCGAGGCCGTCGCCCAACTTTCCCTGAGGTTGTGGTCGAACACTCGAATGCCGTAGATGAAGGACTTTGCCATGCTGGACTGGAAGAAGGGCGCTGCTGGTGTACGCGACAGCCTCGAAGACTCGGGCGAGCGCGCGCCCAGGAAATCTGCCGGGGGCTGGGCCGGCCGGGCACTGGGCAGCCTGATCGGTCTCTATCTGCTGCTGGCGCTGGTGGTCGGTTGGTACTGGAGCCAGGAGCCCGAGCTGTTCCCGGTGCAACTGCAGGCCCAGGCCGCGGCGCAGAGCAGCGGGCGGCAGATGGTCAATGGCTACACCACGGTGGAGACCCTCAAGCGGGTCGCCAGCACCCTGCTGGACAAGCCCGGTGGCTACCTGGCCAACGACCTGGCCCCGCCGGGCCTGTGGCTGGACAACATGCCGAGCTGGGAGTACGGCGTGCTGGTGCAGGTGCGCGACCTGTCGCGGGCGCTGCGCAAGGACTTCGCCCGCTCGCAGTCGCAATCCACCGAGGACGTCGACCTGGCCAAGGCCGAGCCGCGCTTCAACTTCGACAACAAGAGCTGGGCACTGCCGGCCTCGGAGTCGGAGTACCGCGAAGGGATCAAGCTGCTGGACCGCTACCTGGCCCGCCTGGCCGACCCGGCCAAGCCCGGCGCGCAGTTCTACACCCGTGCCGACAACCTCAACAACTGGCTGGGCGACGCCGCCACCCGCCTCGGCTCGTTGTCCCAGCGCCTGTCGGCCAGCGTCGGCCAGGTGCGCCTGAACACCGACCTGCCGGACCCGGCCCTGGCCGAGGAAGGCACCGGCGGCATCGCCGAGGGCATCTACGAGACACCCTGGATGCAGATCGACAACGTGTTCTACGAGGCCCGTGGCCAGGCCTGGGCGCTGTCGCACCTGTTGCGCGCCATCGAGGTGGACTTCGCCGACGTGCTGGCGAAGAAGAACGCCACCATCAGCCTGCGGCAGATCATCCGCGAGCTGGAGGCCGCCCAGGAGACCCTGTGGAGCCCGATGATCCTCAACGGCAGCGGTTACGGCCTGCTGGCCAACCACTCGCTGGTGATGGCCAACTACATCTCGCGGGCCAACGCGGCGATCATCGACCTGCGCACCCTGCTGAGCCAGGGTTAGCGATGGGCCTGTCCGACGCCGAGGCGGCGCACCGCGCCGCCTCCGATGCCGAGCGGATCGCCTGGGTCGATGCGGACGACCGGCCGCTCGGCAGCCTGCCCCGGGCGGAGCTGCGCGAGCGCGGCCTGATCGGCCGCGGCACCTTCATCCTGCTGTTCAACTCCGCAGGCTTGCTGTGCGTGCACCGGCGCACCCTGAGCAAGGCGCTGTATCCGGGGTACTGGGACGTGGCCGCTGGCGGCATGGTGCTGGCCGAGGAGAGCTACGCCGAGTCCGCCGCCCGCGAGCTGGCGGAGGAGCTGGGCATCGCCGGGGTCGAATTGCGCGAGCACGAGCGCTTCTTCTTCGACCAGGCGGACAACCGCCTGTGGTGCGCGGTGTTCTCGGCGGTCTCCGATGCGCCCCTGGTGCTGCAGCCGGAGGAGGTGCTGGAGGCGCACTTCATGGCGCCGCACCAGGCCCTGACCGAGGCCCTCGAGAAACCCTACTGCCCGGACTCGCTGGAGGCGCTGCGGCGCTATCTGGCGAGCTGAAGGGGGCTGTCGCGGGTCGACTGTGCAACATAGCGTTGCACTGTCGTGCGCTATGTTGGACGGCGTCGCCAATCTGTCGGATGCTGGCGCAATTTTGTACTTAGCAGCGGCGGAGTTTGCCTTTACACTGCGCGCCCTCTAAGCCCGAGCCGTCCAGCTGGGCTGCGCTGCCCCTGCCAGAGTGGGGCTTCGCGGCTGATTGCTATCAGCCAGTCGCTATCCTGACCCCTACGAGGACAAGCCGGTGGTCAAGAAAGCCTCGTCATTCGCCGCCCTCGGCGGCCTGGTGTACTCCACCGACGGCGGCCGGCACTGCCCGGATTGCGGCCAGCCGGTGGACGCCTGCATCTGCCACAAGACCCAGATCCCTGTCGGCGACGGTATCGCTCGCGTGCGCCGCGAAACCAAGGGCCGCGGCGGCAAGACGGTAACCACCGTCAGCGGCGTGGCCCTGGCCGAGGATGCGCTCAAGGAGCTGGCCAGCGCGCTGAAGAAGCGTTGCGGTTGTGGGGGGGCGCTGAAAGACGGGGTGATCGAGATCCAGGGCGATCACGTCCAACTGCTCCTCGACGAACTGCTCAAACGCGGCTTCCAGGCGAAGAAGTCCGGCGGTTAGCCGGTCCCTCGTCCCGGGTCTTCTAAACTTTCTCGGCAGGTCGCGGGTCGACTGCCGGGCAATGCTCATTTCCTCACTCTAATCTGCTGCTGCCCGGGCTGATCCCCGGCTCTTATCTCTAGCAAGGGAGAACTCGATGTCTGCACGACGCACACGCAAAGATGACGGCAGCCAGTGGACGGTCGCGGACAGCCGCAGCGTCTACGGCATTCGCCACTGGGGCGCGGGCTATTTCGCGATCAACGACAGCGGCCGCGTCGAGGTGCGCCCGAACGGCCCGGACAGCACGCCGATCGACCTGTTCGCCCAGGTCGCGGAGCTGCGCGAGAGCGGCCTGAGCCTGCCGCTGCTGGTGCGCTTCCCGGACATCCTGCAGGACCGTGTGCGCCAGCTGACCGGGGCCTTCGACGCCAATATCGCGCGCCTGGGCTACCAGAGCCAGTACACCGCCCTGTACCCGATCAAGGTCAACCAGCAGGAGGCGGTGGTGGAGAACATCATCGCCACGCAGAACGTCTCCATCGGCCTGGAGGCAGGCTCCAAGCCCGAGCTGCTGGCGGTGCTGGCGCTGGCGCCGAAGGGCGGCACCATCGTCTGCAACGGCTACAAGGACCGCGAGTTCATCCGCCTGGCGCTGATGGGGCAGAAGCTCGGCCACAACGTGTTCATCGTCATCGAGAAGGAATCCGAGGTGCAGCTGGTGATCGAGGAGGCGGCCGAGCTCAAGGTCGCCCCGCAGATCGGCCTGCGCGTGCGCCTGTCCTCCCTGGCCTCGAGCAAGTGGGCCGACACCGGCGGCGAGAAGTCCAAGTTCGGCCTGTCGGCGGCGCAGCTGCTGTCGGTGGTCGAGCGCTTCCGCGGCGCCGGCCTGGACCAGGGTATCCGCCTGCTGCACTTCCACATGGGCTCGCAGATCGCCAACCTGGCCGACTACCAGCACGGCTTCCGCGAGGCCATCCGCTACTACGGCGAGCTGCGCGGCCTGGGCCTGCCGGTGGACCACGTCGACGTCGGCGGCGGCCTGGGGGTCGACTACGACGGCACCCACTCGCGCAACGCCAGCTCGATCAACTACGACATGGACGACTACGCCGGCGTGGTGGTGGGCATGCTCAAGGAGTTCTGCGACGCCCAGGAGTTGCCGCACCCGCATATCTTCTCCGAGAGCGGCCGCTCGCTGACCGCGCACCATGCCATGCTGGTGGTGCAGGTCACCGACGTGGAGAAGCACAACGACGAGGTACCGCTGATCGAGGACAAGGCCAGCCTGCCGGAGACCGTGCAGTACCTGGTCGAGTTGCTCGGCCACACCGACATCGAGATGGTCACCGAGACCTACTGGCGCGCCACCCACTACATGAGCGACGTGGCCGCGCAGTACGCCGAGGGCAAGGTCGGCCTGCGCGAAAAGGCCCTGGCCGAGCAGTGCTACTTCGCCCTGTGCCGGCGCCTGTACAACTCGCTGAAGGCGCGCCAGCGCTCCCATCGCCAGGTGCTCGACGAGCTCAACGACAAGCTGGCCGACAAGTACATCTGCAACTTCTCGGTGTTCCAGAGCCTGCCGGACACCTGGGCCATCGACCAGGTGCTGCCGATCCTGCCGCTCAACCGCCTGGAGGAGGAGCCGCTGCGCCGCGCCGTGCTGCAGGACCTGACCTGCGACTCGGACGGCAAGATCAAGCAGTACGTCGACGAGCAGAGCATCGAGACCAGCCTGCCGGTGCACGAGGTGCGCGAGGGCGAGGACTACCTGCTGGGCATCTTCCTGGTCGGCGCCTACCAGGAGATCCTCGGCGACATGCACAACCTGTTCGGCGACACCGACTCGGTGAACATCTACCAGAACCAGGACGGCAGCGTGTACAGCGCCGGCATCGAGACCCACGACACCATCGAGGACATGCTGCGCTACGTGCACCTGTCGCCGGAGGAGCTGATGACCCACTACCGCGACAAGGTGGCCAGCGCCAAGATCAGCGCCCGCGAGCGCACCCAGTTCCTCGACGCCCTGCGGCTGGGCCTGACCCGCTCGTCCTACCTGGCGTCCTGAAATCTCGCCGCCCAATGACAACGCCCGGCTCGTGCCGGGCGTTTTCGTTTCAGCCGTCGGTCAGCCGAAGAAGCCGTAACCGCGGGCCATCAGCGCGGCCAGCAGCGGGAGCAGCAGCACCAGCAGCAGTTCCAGGCGGATGACCAGGGTCAGCCGCCGGGCCTGGCTCGCGTCGAGCTGCGGCAGTTGGCCGGCCTTGAGCGGCGCGCGCCAGCGCAGGAATTGCACCGTCGGCACGATCGACAGCAGGCCGACCAGCACGAACAGGCCGAGCTTGGCGTGGAACAGGGCGTTGTGCAGGTAGTAGTCCAGGCCCTTGGCGAACCACAGGGCCCGGGCGCCGCCGGTGACGAGTACCAGCACGGCGCTGAGGCCGTAGGCCGCATCGATGCGCACCAGGCTGCGCGCCCTGTCCAGGTCCAGCGGCAGCCGGAGCAGGCGGTGTTCCAGGGTGAGCAGGGCGAACAGGGCGAAGATCGCCAGGTAGTGCAGGTAGGCGGCGAGCGCGGCGGCCATCGGGGGATCCTTTCTCGGTGGGGCGAATGAATTGTGCTCAGTCGGCGGGGCGTTCGCGCACGTGCGTCTGCCTGCCGAACCAGGCGTCGTCGCGGCTGAGGCGATAAGCATAGCCGCCCAGGCTGAGGCTGCGCAGCAGCATGAAGGCGAGGAAGGCCAGCCACAGGCCGTGGTTGCCCAGGGGCTGCAGCGCCCAGCCCAGGGCCAGACCCGGCAGCAGCGCCAGGAGCATGGCGTCGCGCATCTCCCGCGCCCGGGTGGCGCCGATGAACAGGCCGTCGAGCAGGTAACTCCACACCGTCAGCAGCGGCAGCAGCGCCAGGTAGGGCAGGTAGGCGAGCGCCGTGGCGCGCACCGGGGCGATATCGGTCTGCAGGGCGATGAACCAGTGCCCGGCCAGCAGGAAGAACAGGGCGAAGCCCAGGCTCGCCAGCAACGACCAGACGCCGGCGACCAGCAGGTTGCGGCGCAGCGCCTGGCGGTCGCCGGCGCCGAGGGCATGGCCGCACAGCGCCTCGACCGCATGGGCCAGGCCGTCGAGGGCGTGGGCGGTGAGCAGCAGGCCGTTGAGCAGCAGGGCATTGGCCGCCACCGTGGCGTCGCCCAGGCGGGTGCCCTGCACCGTGACCAGGAAGAACACCGACTGCAGCGCCAGGCTGCGGATGAAGATGTCGCGGTTGACCGCCAGCAGCGGCCGCCAGCTGGCCCAGCGGCGCAGCGCCGGCCAGTCGATGCGCCCGGCGTAGCGGTGCAGGGCGCGTCGGGCCAGGTACAGGCCGAGCAGTGCGCCGCTCCACTCGGCGAGCACCGAGGCCCAGGCGGCGCCGGCCACGCCCCAGCCCAGGCCGAGGACGAAGAGCAGGTCGAGGGCGACGTTGAGCAGGTTGGCGGTCAAGAGTATGGCCAGCGGCCCGCGGGCATTCTGGGTGCCGAGCAGCCAGCCGATCAGCGCGTAGCTGGCCAGGGCGGCCGGCAGGCCGAGCAGGCGGATCTGCAGGTAGCCGCGGGCCAGTTCGTCCAGCTGCGCCGAGGGCTGCATCAGGCCCAGGGCCAGGCTGCCCAGGGGCAGCGCCAGCAGGCTCAGCAGCAGCGCCAGGCCGCCGCCGAGCAGCAGCCCCTGCAGCAACACCTGGCGCAGCGCGCCGCCGTCCTCGCGCCCGGCGGCCTGGGCGGCGAAGCCGGTGCTGCCCATGCGCAGGAAGCCCACGCTCCACACCAGCAGGGTGTAGAGGCTGGCGCCGACCGCCACCGCCGCGAGCTGGTGCGCATGGGGCAGGTGACCGACCACGGCGCTGTCGACCAGCGCCACCAGGGGCACCGACAGGTTGGAGAGGATCATCGGCGCCGCCAGTGCCCAGACCCGGCGGTGGGTCGGGCGATGGCGCCAGGCATCGCGTAACAGGGACATAGGGGCTCCGGGTACAGCGGCGCAGTATACGCAAGGCCATACGCCCGGGTACCGGGCGCCCTGTGCGCGGCTGAGCATTTTGCCGCGCGCCGGTTAGCCCCACGGGGGCGCGGGGGCTATAGTGTGCGGCTTCTGCACCCGCAAGATCGGAGCCCGCAATGCCGTACAAAGGACTGTTTCTGGCACTTATTCTCGGCCTGCTCGGCGCCTGCGACTCGGCCACCGAGCCGCCGCAGGTCGATGCCAGCGCGCCGGAGACCGCGCTCGCCAGCCGGCCCGCCGCCGCGCCAGGCCTCGACCGCGGCGCCCTGGCCGCGCGCTATGCCGGCCGCGAGCTCAAGGTGGTGGACGTCTCCGAGGTCCAGCTGGACGGCGCCAGCACGCTATCGGTGAGTTTCTCCGCGCCGCTGGAGCCGGAGCAGGACTTCGCCGCGCGCCTGCACCTGGTCGACAGCAAGACCGGCAAGGTCGACGGTGCCTGGGAGCTGGCCGACAGCCTGATGGAGCTGCGCCTGCGCCATTTGGAGCCGCAGCGCAAGCTGGTGTTGACCGTGGATGCCGGGTTGCAGGGACTCAATGGCGCGCAACTGGCCGAGGAATACAGCAGTCGCCTGCAGACCCGCGACTTGCAGGCCAGCGTCGGCTTCGCCAGCCGTGGCTCGCTGCTGCCGACCCGGCTGGCCGAGGGTCTGCCGGTGATCGCCCTGAACGTCGACCAGGTCAACGTCGAGTTCTTCCGCATCAAGGACCAGGCGCTGCCGCGCTTCCTCGGCAAGTGGGGGCGCAGCAGCAACCTCGACACCTGGGAGGCGCAGCAGTTGCTGCCGATGGCCGAGCTCGTCTACGGCGGGCGCTTCCGCCTCGATCCGGCGCGCAACACCCGCGAGACCCTGCTGTTGCCGATCGCCGGCCTGGCGCCCTTGCAGCAGCCCGGGGTGTACCTGGCGGTGATGCGCGAGGCGGGCAGCTACGGCTATTCGCAGCCGGCCACGCTGTTCAGCCTGAGCGACATCGGCCTGTCGGCGCACCGCTACCGCGATCGCCTGGACGTGTTCACCCAGGCCCTGGCCGGCGGCCGGGCGCTGCCCGGAATCGCGCTGCAGCTGCTCGATGACCAGGGCCGGCAGCTGGCCGAAGGCAAGACCGACGCCGCCGGCCATGCCGAGCTGCCGCTGCCGGCCGGGGCCGAGCTGCTGCTGGCCCGGCAGGAGGGGCAGACCAGCCTGCTGCGGCTCGGCGGCCCGGCGCTGGACCTGGCCGAGTTCGACATCGCCGGGCCCAAGGCGCACCCGCTGCAGTTCTTCGTGTTCGGCCCGCGGGATCTCTATCGCCCCGGCGAGACCGTGCTGCTCAATGCCTTGCTGCGCGATGCCGACGGCCGCGCGGTGGCGGCGCAGCCGGTGAGCGTCGAGGTGCGCCGGCCGGACGCCCAGGTCAGCCGCAAGTTCGTCTGGCAGGCGGATGCGTCCGGCCTCTACCAGTACCAGCTGGCACTGGCCGAGGAGGCGCCGACCGGGCGCTGGCAGCTGCTGTTCGACCTGGGCGACGGCAAGCCGCAGCTGTACGAGTTCGCCGTCGAGGATTTCCTCCCCGAACGCCTGGCCCTGGAGCTCGAGGGCCGTGACACGCCGTTGGCGCCGGCCGAGGCGGCCCGTTTCGCGGTCAGCGGTCGCTACCTGTACGGGGCGCCGGCCGCCGGCAACCGTCTCGGCGGCCAACTCTACGTGCGCCCGCTGCGCGAGGCGGTGGCGAGCCTGCCGGGCTACCAGTTCGGCTCGCTGACCGAGCAGGAGCTGAGCCAGGACATCGAGCTGGACGAGACCACGCTGGACGAGCAGGGCAAGGCCCGCCTGGCCATCGACAGCCGCTGGGCGGCGGCCAAGTCGCCGCTGCAGCTGATTCTCCAGGCCAGCCTGCAGGAGTCCGGCGGTCGGCCGATCACCCGTCGCCTGGTGCAGCCGGTGTGGCCGGCCGAACGCCTGCCGGGCCTGCGCGGGCTGTTCGACGGCGAGCGAGTCGATGCCGGCAGCCTGGCCGAGTTCGAGGTGCTGGTGGCCGACGCCGCCGGCAACAAGCTGGCGGCCGATCGACTCCGCGTGCGCCTGGTCCGCGAGCGCCGCGACTATTACTGGCGCTTCTCCGACAGCGACGGCTGGAGCCATCACTACAACGAGAAGTACCTGACCCTCAGCGAGCAGCCGCTGCGCGTCGCGGCCGGGGCCACGGCGAAGGTCGGTTTCCCGGTGGAGTGGGGCCCCTACCGGGTCGAGGTGGTCGACGCCGACACCGGCCTGCTCAGCAGCCAGCGCTTCTGGGCCGGCTACCGCTGGCAGGACAACGCCGACGGCGGCGCGGTGCGCCCGGACCAGGTCAAGCTGGCGCTGGACAAGCCGGCCTACGCCGCAGGCGACACGGCCCGGATCACGGTGACCCCGCCGGCGGCGGGCCGCGGCTACCTGCTGGTCGAGTCCAGCGACGGGCCGCTGTGGTGGCAGGAGATCGAGGTGCCGGCCGAGGGCCAGGCGTTCGACCTCCCCCTCGCCAGGGACTGGGCGCGCCACGACCTGTACGTCAGCGCCCTGGTGATCCGCCCCGGCGAGCCGCAGAGCGGCGCCACGCCCAAGCGTGCGGTCGGCCTGCTGCACCTGCCGCTGGACCGGGCGCCGCGCAAGCTGGCGCTGAGCCTGACCGCGGCGGACAAGATGCGGCCGAACCAGCCGCTGACGATCAAGGTGCAGGCGCGCAACGCCGACGGCAGCCTGCCCGAGCGGGTGCAGGTGCTGGTGGCCGCGGTGGATGCCGGCATCCTCAATATCACCGACTACCCCACGCCCGATCCTTTCGCCGCGCTATTCGGCCGCAAGGCCTATGGCGCCGACCAGCTGGACGTGTACGGCCAGCTGATCGAGGCCGGCCAGGGGCGGCTGGCCAAGCTGGCCTTCGGTGGCGACGCGGCGCTGGCGGCCGGCGGCAAGCGCCCGGACACCGGCGTGCTGATCGTCGCGCTGCAGAGCCAGCCGCTGCTGCTGGATGAGCGGGGCGAGGGCGAGGTCAGCCTGGATATCCCCGACTTCAACGGCGAACTGCGCCTGATGGCCCAGGCCTGGAGCGACGAGCGCTACGGCATGGCCGAGGCCCAGACGGTGGTGGCCGCACCGCTGATCGCCGAGCTGTCGATGCCGCGCTTCCTCGCCGGCGGCGATCAGACCCGCCTGGCGCTGGACCTCAACAACCTCTCCGGCCAGGCCCAGCAACTGCAGGTGCGGATCGTGGCCGAGGGCCAGCTGAGCCTGGCCGAGGCGGCCGACGCCGAGCGCAGCATCGGCCTGCAAGCAGGCGAGCGCAGCATCCTGCGCATTCCGGTGCGCGCCCTCGGCGGTTACGGCCAGGGGCGGATCGCTGTCGAGGTGCAGGGGCTGGCGCTGCCCGACGAGGCGCTGGCGCCGCTGCGCCGCGAGTGGACCCTGGGCATCCGGCCGGCCTATCCGGCGCAGCGGCGGCACTTCCGCAGCGTACTCAAGGGCGAGCCCTGGAGCCTGCCGGCCGGCGCCCTGGAGGCCTTCGAGCCGGCCGGGCGCGAGGCGCTGCTGGCCGTATCCAGTCGGCCGCCGCTGAACCTCGGCGAGCAGATCCGCGCGCTCAAGGCCTACCCCTACGGCTGCCTGGAGCAGACCGCCAGCGGCCTGTACCCGTCGCTTTACGCCGACGCGGCGAGCCTCGCGCGCCTGGGCCTGGAGGCCGAGCCGGAGGCGTCGCGCCGGCGTGCCATCGAGCTGGGCATCGAGCGCCTGCTGGGCATGCAGCGCTACAACGGCAGCTTCGGCCTGTGGGGCGCCGACGGCGACGAGGAGTACTGGCTCAGCGCCTATGTCACCGACTTCCTCCTGCGCGCCCGCGAGCAGGGCTTCGGCGTGCCGGGCGAGGCGCTGAAGAAGGCCAGCGAGCGGCTGTTGCGCTATCTGCAGGAGCGCAACCTGATCGAGGTCGGCTACAGCGACGACGCCAGCCACAGCCGCTTCGCCGTGCAGGCCTATGCCGGTTACGTATTGGCGCGCAGCCAGCAGGCGCCGCTGGGCGCCTTGCGCAGCCTGTTCGAGCGCCGCGGCGACGCCCAGTCCGGGCTGCCCCTGGTGCACCTGGCCGTGGCGTTGCAGAAGATGGGCGATGGGCCGCGGGCCGAGCAGGCCCTGGCCGCCGGCCTGGCCCACAGTCGCGACAATCGCCACTGGCTGGGCGACTACGGCAGCGCGCTGCGCGACCAGGCACTGATCCTCGCCCTGCTCGAAGAGCACGACCTGGCCGCCGGCAGCCGCGAGCAGCGCTTGTTCGCCCTGGCCGACGAAGTGGCCGGTCAGCGCTGGCTGTCGACCCAGGAGCGCAACGCCCTGTACCTGGCCGGACGCAGCCTGCTCGGCAAGCCCGAGTCGCCCTGGCAGGCCGGGCTCGAGAGCGGGGCCTTCGCGTTCGCGCTGAGCGATACCCGGCCGGGCATCAAGCTGGACGGCGCCGAGCTGGCCGCGCCCCTGAGCCTGAGCCAGACCGGCGACGAGCCGTTGTACCAGCAACTGACCCTGTCCGGTTACCCGGTCGAGGCGCCGGCCGCCGGCGGTGAGAATATGCACATCTTCCGCGAGTACCTCGGTATGGACGGCCAGCCGCTGGCGCTGGACGGGTTGCGCAGCGGCGAACTGGTGCTGGTACACCTATTGGTGGAGGCCAAGCAGCGGGTGCCGGATGCCCTGGTGGTCGACCTGCTGCCTGCCGGCCTGGAGCTGGAGAACCAGAACCTGGCGCAGAGCGCCGCGAGCCTGGCCGATGCCGGCCGCGCGGTGAAGGATTGGCAGAGGTCGATGGCCAATGCCCGGATCAAGCACCAGGAGTTCCGCGGCGACCGCTACGTCGCGGCGCTGGACGTCAGCCCCTACGAGGGCACGCACCTGCTGTACCTGGCGCGCGCCGTCACCCCCGGCAATTACTTGGTGCCGCCGCCGCAGGTGGAGTCGATGTACCGGCCGAACTGGCAGGCCCTCGGCGAGACGCCGGGGCGCCTGGTGGTCGAGGAGCCTTGAGGAGGTTCAGGCCCGCCGCCGCGGCGGCGGGCCTGCAGGCCGAGTCAGCCGATCAGGCCGCCGAGCAGCCACAGGCCCAGCAGCAGCCAGACGACCCCCATGAGGATGGCGCGGCGCAGAAAGGCGCGCACGGCGGCGTAGAGCAACAACAGGCCGATCACCAGTACCAGGATGCCGAGTACGGACGGCGTGATGCCCAGGGCCTTGGACAGACCGCCGATAAAGCCGCTGACGGCGTCGCCGAGTACGCCGAAGACGCCACTCAAGGCCTCGACGACGAAGCGGATCAGGGTGCCGAGCGCCTGGCCGAGCCACTCGAAAAAGCCTTCTACATGCATGCAAGCGTTCCCATGAGCCTGGTGAAGTGCAGACGTCGGCCGGATTGCCGCCCGCAGCCTCGTCGCGAATGGCCGCTAGTGTGCCAGGCTTCGCCCTGCCTTGGCGCGTCGGCGCGGCGGTTCGTGGGGCTGCGGACGCGGCACCGCCTACGGTCAGGGAGCCCGGCATGCCGCGCCTGAGTGGCTGGGCCCGGTCGCGGCGCTGGCCGATGGCCGCGGTGCTGTTCGGCGCGCTGCTGTGGTCGGCCGACCGCCTGTTCCCGCTGCCCCTGCCCGGGGACGACCAGGCCCGGGTGGTGCTGGCCGAGGACGGCACGCCGCTGTGGCGCTTCGCCGATGGCGAGGGCGTGTGGCGCTACCCGGTCAGCCCGGGCGAAGTGTCGCCCTATTACCTGGAGGCGTTGCTGACCTACGAGGACCGCTGGTTCTATCGCCATCCCGGGGTCAACCCCCTGGCCCTGGCGCGGGCCGCCTGGCAGAACCTGGCCGGCGGGCGGGTGGTGTCCGGCGGCAGCACCCTGTCGATGCAGGTGGCGCGCCTGCTCGATCCCCATTCCCGCTCGCTGGCCGGCAAGTTCAAGCAGCTGTGGCGCACCGCGCAGCTGGAGTGGCACCTGTCCAAGGACGAGATCCTCACGCTCTACCTCAACCGCGCGCCGTTCGGCGGCACCCTGCAGGGCGTGGCAGCGGCCAGCTGGAGCTACCTGGGCAAGTCGCCGGCCAGCCTGACCCGCGCCGAGGCGGCCCTGCTCGCGGTGCTGCCCCAGGCGCCCAGCCGCCTGCGCCCGGATCGGCACCCCGAGCGGGCCCGGGCGGCGCGCGACAAGGTGCTGGCGCGCCTGGTCGACTTCGGCGTGTGGCCCCGGGGGACGGTCGAGGATGCCCTGGAGGAGGCGGTGCTGCTGGCGCCGCGCCGCCAGCCGCGTCTGGCGCCCCTGCTGGCGCGGCGGCTGAACCGCCCCGGCAGCCCGGCGCTGATTCGCAGCACGATAGACGCCGCGCTGCAGCGCCGCCTGGAGGACCTGCTGCTGGGCTGGCGGGCACGCCTGCCGGAGCGTACCTCGGCGGCGATCCTGGTGGTCGAGCAGCCGAGCATGGCGGTGCGCGCCTACCTGGGCTCGGTGGATATCGGCGATGCCGAGCGCTTCGGCCATGTCGACATGATCGCCGCGCTACGCTCGCCGGGCTCGACCCTGAAGCCCTTCCTCTACGGCATGGCCCTGGACGCCGGGTTGATCCATTCCGAGTCGCTGCTGCAGGACGTGCCGCGGCGCTATGGCGACTACCGCCCGAGCAATTTTTCCGCCGGCTTCAGCGGCGCGGTGTCGGCCAGCCAGGCGCTGTCCAGCTCGCTCAACCTGCCGGCGGTGCAGCTGCTGGAGGCCTACGGGCCCAAGCGCTTCGCCGGCGAACTGCGGCATGTCGGGGTGCCCCTGGCCCTGCCGCCGCTGGCCGAGCCGAACCTGGCGCTGATCCTCGGCGGTGCCGGCAGTCGTCTGGAGGACCTGGTCGGCGGCTACAGCGCCTTCGCCCGCGGCGGCCGGGCCGCGCGTCCGCGCTTTCAGCCCGGCGATGCCTTGCGGGAGCGGCGCCTGTTGTCGCCCGGTGCGGCCTGGATCGTACGGCGCATCCTCGCAGGCCAGGCGCGGCCGGACCGCGACGCCCGGGCGCAGCTGCTGCAGCGCCCGACCCTGGCCTGGAAGACCGGCACCAGCTACGGCTTTCGCGATGCCTGGGCGATAGGCGTGGCGCCGCGCCATGTCATCGGCGTGTGGATCGGTCGCCCGGACGGCACCCCGGTGCCCGGCCAGTTCGGTCTGGCCTCGGCCGCGCCGCTGCTGCTGCAGGTGCACGACCTGCTGGCCAATCGGGACAGCCAGCGCGGCATCGGTCTGCCGGCCGACCCGCAGCCGGACGAGGTCGGCGTGGCCGCGATCTGCTGGCCCCTGGGCCAGCCCCTGGACAAGGCCGACCCGAACTGCCGGCGCCAGCGCTTCGCCTGGACCCTGGCCGGCACCACGCCGCCGACCCTGCAGGCGACGGAACAACCCCTGGGCCTGGGGCTGTCTGAAACGATCTGGGTCAATGCCGCGGGGCTGCGCGTGGATGCCGGCTGTCCCGGTGCGCAGGCCCACGCCATCGCCCTGTGGCCGGCGCCACTGGAGCCCTGGCTGCCGCGCCGCGAACGGCGCGGCGCGCGCCTGCCCGCGGTGGAGCCGAGCTGCCCGCCGCACCGGCTCGGCCAGGTCGCGCCGCTGGCGATAGTCGGGGTGCGCGACGGCGACCGCCTGAGGCGCCCCGCCGGCAGCGCCGAGCCCCTGCGCCTGAGCCTGTCGACCCTGGGCGGCAGCGGCCGGCGCTGGTGGTTCCTCGACGGTCGGCCGATAGGGGAGAGCGGTGCCGAAGCCCGCTTCAGCCACAGCTTCCGGCATGCCGGCCACTACCAGCTCAGCGTGTTGGACGAGGGCGGACAGACCGCCCAGGTGGGTTTCCGGGTCGGCGACTAGCCCTTAGTCGGTCAGCGGCAACTCACTGTCCGAGCCAGAAGCCCTGGCCGGCTCGGCATAGCGCTCGAGGATGGCCTGCCAGGCCGGGTCCTGTGGCAGCTGCTCGAGGATCGGCAGCAGGTAGTGGTACAGGGCCTCTTGCCCCGGGGGCAGCAGCAGGCGGCGGGCGAAGCGGTCGTGGGGTGTCGGCGAGACATGGAACAGGCCCTGCCAGCCTTCGCGTTCGATCAGGTAGTCCAGGGTCGAGCGGCTGACGATACCGACGTCGACGCGGCCCTTGAGCAGCATCAGCAGTACCTCGCGCTCGCCTGGGGTGTCGCTCCTGTCGATCTTGCCGGCAGCGACCCAGTCGTCGATGCCGTGGTAGCTAAAGCCCAGGACGCCGGCCAGGTGCAGGCCGCTGAGCGATTCCGGGCCGCGGTAGTTCAGGCCAGTCCCGGTCAGGGAGACGATCTCGTCCTGGTCCTGGTAGAGGCTCGGGGTCCAGAGGAACCTCTCCTGCGCCTGATCCTGGAACCAGAGCGGATTCACCCCGATCACCACGCCGTCCAGGTGTCCGTGGTCGAGGTCGTGTTCGATGCGGTTGCGCGGCAGGTATAGCGTTTCGAAGCGGTAGGCGTCGCCCTTGCTGTTGAGGTAGTCGGAGAAGTCGAAATACAGGCCCTGGCGTTGCTGCAAGTCGACGATGAAGGGGGGCTTTAGGTGGTAGGCATAGACCTTGATGTGCTGGCTGCCCAGGACCTGCGCCGAGGCCAGGCAGAGCGCCAGAAGAAAACATGCAAGGATCGATTTCATGAAGTGCCCGGCTGGGTGCCTGGCCCGCCCGCGTGACTCCATCGAATCGAGGCGTGCCTATCCCAGTATGAATCTCAGAAGCAGGGGCCGAGTCCCTTTCGGACTGCTGTGTATACGAATGGGGACTGTGACTGTATGCATGGCCTGTCGTCAACTGTCTCGGCGAGGGAGGGGGTAGTCGGTTGCTTCTGCGCGAGCTCCTGACAGGCGCAGAGCGGCCTTGCGCCGTTCTGCGCCTGTCAGGGCACGTGTTACTGCGCCGCCAGCTGGTCGCGCATGGCTTGTGGCGCGCGAGGGCCGGGGAGGATGCCGTTGAAGGTGCCGGCGGTCAGCAGGCGCTGGCTGGTGATGCCGGCGATCTCGTGGCCTCGGTCGCTCAGGGTGTTGATGATCTGATTGACCGCGGCGGTGATCAGCATGCCGACCAGGCCGCCGCCGCTGTTGTTCTGGTTCTCCGCCGAGCTGGCCCGGGCGCTGCCTTCCCACAGCAGCTGGCCGTTGCGCAGGTCGACCAGCTTGGCGTTGGCGGTCACCGCGACTTCGCTGGTCACCAGCTTGTAGCTGCTGCCGTATTCGCTGACCTCGATGTAGAGGGCGGCATCCGCGCCGAAGATCTCGTGCAGCTTGGCCGGTGGCGCCATGTGCATTTCGTCTGCGTTCATCAGGCCATTCTGTTTGAAGGTCTCGTCCACCAGCGCCACCGGCAGGACGTAGTAGCCCGCTTCGGCGAGGGGCAGCGTGACATGGGACAGCAGGCTGTAGCTGGCCTTGATGTCCGGCGATCGGTTGACCGGCGGCAGCACCAGGATGGAGGCCGGGTTGCTCTGCTTGAACGCGCTGTAGTCGTAGGGCGTGGGAGTGGCGCAGCCGCCGAGCAGGCCGGCCAACAGCAGCAGTGCAAGGGCTTTGCAGGGGTTGAAGCGCATCATGGCGGGTTATCTCTCGGCGTTGCGCAGTAGGAAGTCCATGTAGGGGGCGGACTCGGGGAACAGGGTCTTCTCGGTCTCGAATTGCTGGCGGACCTGATCGGCCTTGCCGACTTCGGCGTAGAGCATGCCGAGGTGGGCATGGAAGCCGGGCGGTGGCACGGCGTCCTGGGCGCGTGCCTCCTGCAGGCTGGCTTCCAGGGCGGCGATCTGCTGCTCCGGGCCGCTGCCGTCATTCTTGAAGTGTGCGTAGACCTGTTCCTGGTAGCCGACCCAGTGATAGAGCGGCTTGGGCTGGCTGACGCAGCCGCCGAGCAAGGTGGCCGCGGCCAGGGTGAGCAGCGCGGCGTATGGCTGTTTCTGTTGGGGCATGTGCAGTCCTTCCCTGGAGATTATTGCGCCGGATGCCAGGCGCCGGTGTCGACGCCGGAGACCAGGTTGTTGACCGCCTCGCGGATGGCCAGGTCGAGGACCTTGCCGTTGAGGGTGGAGTCGTAGCTGGCGGTACCGCCGAAGCCGATGACTTCGCGATTGGACAGGCTGTACTCGCCGGCGCCCTGGACCGAATAGACCACCTCGGAGGTGGTGACGTCGACGATGTTCAGGTTGACCTTGGCATAGGCGATCTGGGATTTGGCGCGGCCGAGGATGCCGAACAGCTGGTGGTCGCCGACTTCCTTGCGACCGAACTCGGTGACGTCGCCGGTCACCACGAAATTGGCCCCGCGCACTTGCTGGTGCTTCTTCGCGAAGGTGCTTTCCCGGGCGATTTCCGCGAGGTTGTCGCGGTCCAGCACGTTGAACCTGTTGGACTGTTGCAGGTGGGTGACCAGGATGGTCTTGGCCTGGCCGCCGAGGCGGTCGACGCCGTCGGAGAACAGGCCGCGCATGTAGCTGGAGCGGTTGTCGAACTTACCCACTGCGATGGGGCTGCGAGCGCCTTGGTAGGTGCTATGGGCGGAGGTCACCTTGGCGACTTCGAGGGTGCGCGATTGCTCGGTGGCGCAGCCGGCCAGCAGGCCGAGCAGACTGACGGCCAGTACCGTTTTCTTCATGGGAAGTTTCTCGTGATAGGGGATTTAGCGGTGCTCGAGCCCAGGGGCAGGGGCGTGCGCCACGGCCCGTGGCGTGGGCGCGGCGAGGGGGCTGCGGCGTGATGAAGCGGGGGAAACGCCTGTGGTGCATCCATGACCCTGGAATCCTTGTTCCGGCCAACAGCTGGAGTGCGGCTGATCGGCTGTATTCGCGTGCAGGTACCTGGGTGGGGGCCAACTTTATGGCAGCCACCCGTCCAGCCCTGGCGAGGCGGGCGAAGTCTACAAAAACCAGGGCCGAGTGGCCACTGGCCAGCGGCTGTTGCGCTACGCCCACTGTGCGCTGGTTCTCGCTTGCCGGTGGCGTTTGGCTAGGCAGCATCCGGTATCGGCCCCGGCCCTCGCCAGGGAGGGTACTGCACCGCGCGTCGGCTCGGCTCACGAGGGGGCTTAACTCCCGTGGCCTGCGGCCGATAACCGAGCAAGGCTGTCATGGCTCGACTTATCGTGCACAATGCTGTATCCAAAATTTTGCCTGTATATCGACAATAACAACGGGAGACTCTCCATGCGCCTCTGGCAACGCAGCATTCAGTGGCAACTGATCCTCAGCATGGGTGCGGCCCTGCTGGCCAGCATCCTGATCGTGGTGGCCATCTATTCGGCGCTGGTCAACCGCCTGGCCGAGCGCTACCTGGTCGAGGAGGCGTTGCCGGCGAGCGTCCTGGCGATCCGCAACGACCTGGAGCGGGTGCTCGCCGAGCCGCTCACCGCGGCGCGCGGCATCGCCCAGAACAGCCTGGTGGCGGACTGGCTGAGCGATGGCGAGGACGCCGCCCGGCGCGAGGCCTTCGCCCGCTACCTGGCCGGGGTGCAGGCACAGCAGAAGGCCCTGACCACCTTCATCGTCAGCCTCGACAGCGGCAACTACTTCACCGGCGAGGGACTCCAGCGCACCCTGCAGCGCGGCCCGGCGGACAACGCCTGGTTCTACGGCTTCGTCGACAGCGGCAAGGAGCGCTCGCTGGACATCGATATCGACCAGAGCAGTCGTCAGCCGACCCTGTTCATCAACCAGCGGGTCGCCGTCGGCGGCAAGACCCTGGGGGTGGCAGGCCTGGGTTTCAGCCTCGGCGCCATGTCGCAGATGATCCGCGACTTCCGCTTCGGCGAGGCCGGGCGGGTCTACCTGGTCAGCGCCGACGGTCGGGTCAAGGTGCACCCGCAGTCGGAATTCAACGACAGTCGCGAGTTGACGCAGTTGGTCGGCGCCGACACGGCCGCCGGGCTGCTCGGCAAGGGGCGCGAGGCGCTACGCTTCGAGCGCGATGGTGAAGCCTTCCTGGCCATCGCCCAGCCGCTGCAGGCGCTGGACTGGCTGCTGGTCAGCGAGATTCCCGAGGCGGAGATCTACGCCGAGGCGCGCCAGGCCATGTTCACCAGCAGTCTGATCGGCGTCGCCGTGGCCCTGTTGTTCCTCGGCCTGGTGGTGCTGCTGGCCCGTGGCCTGGTGCGGCCGATTCGCCAGGTCACCGCCGCCCTGGTGGAGATCGGCGGCGGTGGCGGCGACCTGACCCGCCGCCTGGACGAGTCGCGGGGCGACGAGCTGGGCGACCTGGCCCGTGGTTTCAACCGCTTCATCGCCAGCCAGCGCAGCCTGATCGGCGACGTGCTGGCCACCAGCGAGCGCCTGCGTAGCGCCGTCGGCCAGGTCGCCCAGGTGGTGGAAAACACCGCCGGGCGCGCCGGCCGCCAGCAGGAGATGACCGACATGGTGGCCACCGCGGTGCACGAGATGGGCCTCACCGTGCAGGAGATCGCGCGCAATGCCAGCAATGCCGCCCAGGCCTCCCACGAGGCCCGGGACGAGGCGCAACAGGCGCGCCAGGTGGTAGGCCAATCGATCGCCCATATCGAGCGCATGTCCACCGACATCGGCGGCGCGGCCGAGGCGGTCGGCGAACTGGCCAACCAGGTGGCGTCGATCGACCAGGTGCTGGCGGTGATCCGCGGCATTTCCGAGCAGACCAACCTGCTGGCGCTCAACGCCGCCATCGAGGCGGCGCGGGCCGGGGAGATGGGGCGCGGCTTCGCCGTGGTGGCCGACGAGGTGCGCACCCTGGCCAGTCGCACCCAGAGCTCCACCGACGAGATCCAGGAGATGATCCAGCGCCTCAAGCAGGGGGCGGAAACCGCGGTCAGCTCCATGCACGCCGGCCAGGCCGCCACCGGCACCGGGGTGCAGGCCAGCCAGCGCACCGGCCAATCCCTCGGCGCTATCACCGAGCAGGTGGAGCGGATCAGCGACATGAACACCCAGGTGGCGGCGGCGACCGAGGAGCAGTCGTCGGTCACCGAGGAGATCAACCGCAACGTCCAGGGCATCGCCGACCTGGCCCACGCCACGGCCGGCGAAGTGCTGGCTTGCCGCGAGGATTGCCAGAGCCTGCGCGGCCTGGCCGAGGACCTGGCCAAGCAGATGGGCAGCTTCCGCCTCTAGCTAAGAGGGCGTGGCCTCAGGCCAGCGCCAGGCGATTGCGCCCGGCGTCCTTGGCCAGGTAGAGCGCCGCGTCGACCCGCTTGAAGAAGGCCTCGGCGTTGTTGTCGAGTTCCGGGGCGAAGCAGCCGACGCCGAGGCTGGCGGTCAGCGGCAGGCTGTTGCCCTGCACCTTGAAGCCCTGGCGTGCCAGTTCCTGGCGAAAGCTCTCCGCCAGGAGCTTGGCCTGCTCCAGCGGGGTGTTGGGCATCAGCACGCCGAACTCCTCGCCGCCGAGGCGCAGCAGGGCGTCGCTCTCGCGGCGGAACACCTGGCGCATGCGTTCGGCGAAGGCGCTGAGGCAGGCATCGCCGCAGGCGTGACCGTGCTCGTCGTTGATCCGCTTGAAGAAGTCGATGTCCAGCAGTACCAGGGACAGCGGCTCGTTCTGCCGGTGGGCGTTGGCCACCATCACCGGGAACAGGCTGTTGAACTGATAGCGGTTGCCCAGCTGGGTCAGGCTGTCGGTGCGGCTGAGCTGCTCCAGGCTCTGCTGCTGCTCCAGCAGCTTGAGCTCCAGGCCCAGGGTGTTGTGGTACTCCTGGTGGCTGCGGTTGAGGGCCAGCAGCAGGTAGCTCAGGTAGAAGGTCAGGGTGACCAGGGTGGCGTACTGGATCTCCCAGTGCTGGGCGAGCACTGCCAGTCCCGGCAGGTAGAGCAGCAGCAGGGCGAGGATGGCGCGGCCCCGGCGCATCGAGAAGCTGAAGGCCAGGGCGGTGCTGAAGGCGATGGTGCCGAGGGTGGCGATCAGCCAGGAACTGGCGAACTGCGGATGGCTCAGCGCCCAGGCGTGGGTCAGGCCCCAGGCCAGGGTGGTCACCAGGATCAGCGTCCAGTGCCGGTCGATCCACACCGCCAGCGCCTGGGGCGTGTCCTTGGCGGGCAGGCGATGAAGCATGCGTAACAGCAGCAGCAGGGCGAACAGGGCGATGCCGGCCAGCCCCGCGCCGAGCTGCTGTCCCGGGGCGTTGCTGAACAGCCAGGTCAACAGCCAGGCGAGCAGGTAGTAGACACCGCCCAGGCGCGTGCGAATGCGCGTGTCCTGGGCCTCGCGCCAGAGGGCGAAGGCCGCGGGGTCTTTGGGGAGCTCGCTGTGGGTCATGGCAAGGGATCGCAAAAACAGCCGAGTTAGAGCATAGCGTTTCTGCTGTGGGCGTTGCGCCAAATTGCCTGTTCGACGCATTGGGGCTGTTGTCCCGGCCGAACCCGGATGGCTCGGCCGGGACAGGGGGCTTTAGCGCAGGATCAGCAGCGGACTGTCGCTGGAGCGCAGCAGGTGGCCGGTGGTGCTGCCGACCAGGAGCTGGCGGATCCGCGAGTGGCCGTAGGCGCCCATCACCAGCAGGTCGATGCCGTGTTCGGCCTGGTAGGCGTGCAGGGTCGGCTCGACCTCGCCGGCGCGGATCGCCAGGCGGACCTCGCTGGCCGAGCCCTGCAAGGCGCGCTCGGCGGCCTTGAGCTGCTCCCAGGCATCGTTGGTGTCGGCGCCGACCATCACCAGATGGCAGGGCAGGCCCGCGAGCAGGGGGCTGGCGGCGAGCAGCTCGATGCCCTTGCGCGCGGTGGCGCTGCCGTCGAAGGCGAACATATAGCTCTGCGGCGCCTTGAATGCGCCGCAGCTGACCAGGATCGGTCGGGCCAGGGTGCGGATGGCGTTCTCCAGGTGGCTGCCGACCTGCTGGCCGAGGCTGGCGCTGGCCTCGCCCTGGCGGCCGATCACCAGCAGGCGGATGTCCTGCTGCAGCTCGGCCAGGCTGTCGACCAGCTCGCCATGGCGCTGGCGCAGCTGGGCATCGGCGATGCCGGCGGCCGCGGCGCGCGCCTTGGCCGCCTCGAGCATCAGATGGCCCTGCTCCAGGGCCAGCTTGCTGCGTTTCTCGTCCAGCTCGGCCAGCTCTTCCAGCAGGTGTTCGCGGCTGCCCAGGCCGATGGTGCCGGACAGATCGCTGCGCTGCGGGTACTGCACCTGGTCCAGCACATGCAGGAAGCTCAGCGGCGCGCCCAGGCGCTGGCTGGCCCAGGCGGCGTAGTCGCACACCGCCGGGGCGGCCGGGGAGGCGTCGATACAGGCCATTACGTGGCTCATGGGGTTGCTCCTTAGTGGCCCATCAGGTTGTCGACGGCATCCGGCTTATCGTGCACGGCGAAGCGGTCGACGATGGTGGCGCTGGCCTCGTTGAGGCCCAGGACCTCGACTTCGGTGCCTTCGCGGCGCAGCTTGAGCACCACCTTGTCCAGGGATTCGACGGCGGTGATGTCCCAGAAGTGCGCACGCGACAGGTCGATGCTGACCTTATCAAGGGCTTCCTTGAAGTCAAAGGCGCCGACGAATTTGCCGGCGGAGGCGAAGAACACCTGGCCCACCACCTTGTAACTGCGGCGGCGGCCGTCGGCGTCGATTTCGGAGTCGATGTACAGGAAGTGACCGATCTTGTTGGCGAAGAACAGCGCCGCCAGCAGCACGCCGACGAACACGCCGTAGGCCAGGTTGTGGGTATAGACGGTGACCGCCACCGTGGCCAGCATCACCAGATTGGTCGACAGCGGGAAGGTCCTGAGGTTGCGGATCGAGTCCCAGCTGAAGGTGCCGATCGACACCATGATCATCACCGCCACCAGGGCGGCCATGGGGATCTGGCTGACCCAGTCGCTGAGGAATACCACCATCAGCAGCAGCACGGCGCCGGCCACCAGGGTCGACAGACGGCCGCGGCCGCCGGATTTCACGTTGATCACCGACTGGCCGATCATCGCGCAGCCGGCCATGCCGCCGAGCAGGCCGGCGGCGATGTTGGCCACGCCCTGGCCCTTGCACTCGCGGTTCTTGTCGCTGCCGGTGTCGGTCAGGTCGTCGAGGATGGTGGCGGTCATCATCGACTCCAGCAGGCCGACCACGGCCAGGGCGGCGGCGTAGGGGAAGATGATCGCCAGGGTCTCGAAGCTTAGCGGCACCTCGGGCCAGAGGAATACCGGCAGGGTGTCCGGCAGCTCGCCCATGTCGCCGACGGTGCGGATGTCCAGGCCCAGGAGCATGGCCACGGCGGTCATCGACAGGATGCACACCAGCGGCGAGGGAATCACCTTGCCGACCCTGGGCACATAGGGGAACAGGTAGATGATGGCCAGGCCCGTGGCGGTCATGGCGTACACGTGCCAAGTCACATCCGTGAGTTCGGGTAATTGGGCCATAAAGATCAGGATCGCCAGGGCGTTGACGAAGCCGGTGACCACCGAGCGCGAGACGAAGCGCATCAGGCTGCCGAGCTTGAGGTAGCCGGCGCCGATCTGCAGCACCCCGGTGAGCAGGGTGGCCGCCAGCAGGTACTGCAGGCCGTGCTCCTTGACCAGGGTCACCATCACCAGGGCCATGGCCCCGGTGGCGGCGCTGATCATCCCCGGGCGGCCGCCGACGAAGGCGATCACCACGGCGATGCAGAAGGAGGCGTAGAGGCCGACCTTGGGATCGACCCCGGCGATGATCGAGAAGGCGATGGCCTCGGGGATCAGCGCCAGGGCGACCACCAGGCCGGCGAGCACGTCGCCGCGGATGTTGAACAACCAGGTTTGTTTCAGGCTCTGCAGCATGGGTGTTTCCAATGACGATGCGCCGCCCGCACGGCGGCTGGGACGAAAGACGGTGGACGGGAAGCCGGTCGCGGCAGCGCCCGGCGGGCCGAAAAAGGGCGCACACCCTACCACAGCGGGGCCTGGGCCGCACCGGCAGGGCGGCCGGAGCGGCGGCGCGGGGGGGTACAGCGCCTTGCTGAACTGGATCAGCGCCACCCGCCGGCCCTGCGGGTCCCGGCGCTCGAGGATCGCCTCGGCCCGGTAGCCGAGCCTGGGGTAGAGCAGCAGCCCGGCGCTGTTGGCGTTGAAGCAGGAGACCTGCATGCGCTTGGCCTTGAAGTGTTCGCGGGCCAGGCCTTCCATCACCGCCACCAGGTATTGGGCCACGCCCTGGCCGCGGGCCCAGGGCGCCACCAGCAGGTTGCCCAGGGCGCAGAAGTCGCCGTGCTGCCATTGGTAGAAGTTGGCGAAGCCGGCGACCCGCTCGCCGAGCAGGGCCACGGTGCTGTCGCGCCGCTCGGCCATGGCCGCGGCCAACTGGGCGACGCTCAGCGGCCAGTCGGCTTTCGGATAGGCGAAGAACAGCTCCAGGGCGTTCTGGGGGAAGGCGACTACCTCGGCCAGGTCGGCGGCGTCGGCCGGGCGGTGGTCGAGGGCAGGGGATGGCGGCATCGCTGGGGCTCCTGTGCGCAGGGACCCCATTCATAGCAGCGTCGCGCCCGCTTGTCGCGTCGGCGACGTGGAGGCGCGGCCCGGGTCTCAGTGCGGCGGGTACTGGCCGAGTACCTCGGCCACCGTCCGGCGTAGCGCCGCGGCGCGCTCGGCCGGACTGGGCGAACCTTCGCCCAGGTTCTGCGCCGCGCTGCCGCGCCACACCAGCCGGCCGTCGTGGCCGTCGAACAGGTCGATCTGCAGGGTGCCGACCCGGTAGTCGACGGTGCGTGTCTCGACATAGCCCGGGCCGCCCCAGAAGCCGCCCCAGTGGCCGTGCCAGGCGCCGCCGTAGTGGGTGCTGATCTGCTGCTGGCGCTGGTCGACTATCAGCCAGGCCTGCACCCGCAGGTCGCCGCTCGTGCCTGCGGCCGCCTGGCGCAGGCCGCGCTGTTCGAGTTGCGCGGCGATGGCGGCGCGCAGGCGCTGTTCGGTGAGGTCGCTGGCGAGCCTGGGGTCGTCGGGGCGGTAGCGCACCGCCGGTTCCTGCCAGCTCCAGCTGCGGTAGGCGGCGAAGTCGCGCTGCGGGTCGAAGTCGCGATCCAGGCGGCTGGTCTGGCAGGCCGTCAACAGCAGCAGGACGATCGGCAGCAGCAGGTACGGGCGCATAAGCGAGCCTCCTCAGGCCGGTGGATAACCCCGCAGGGCGCGTTGGCAGGCGGCGCGCAGGGCGTCGGCGCGTTCGGCCTGGCTGCCCGCGCTGGGCAGTTCGGCGCGGCCTTGCCACACCGGCTGGCCGTCGCGGGCATCGACCAGGGTGATGTCGAGCACCAGCACCTCGATCTGGTAGGCGCGCTCCACGGGCATGCGGCCCCAGTAACCGGGGTAGTCGGCGTAGTAGCCGCGCCCGTAATAGCCGTCATAGTGGTCGATGACCTGGCGGATGCGTTGCTCCCGGCGCAACTCGACACCGACCTCGAGGTCGGCGGCCGCGTCGCCGCGGGCCGGGCGCAGGCCGCGCTGGTCGAGGGCGTTGCTCAACGCCTCCTGCAGCAGCTCGGCGCTGGCCCAGGCGCTGGCGGCCGGTTGGCGGCCCTCCTGCCAGGTCCAGTTGCGGTAGCGGGCATAGTCCCGCGGCGGCGCCGGATAGGCGCTGAGATCCAGCTGCTGGGCGGCCTGCGCCGGGGCCGGCGGCAGCGGCAGGGACTGCGCGCGGTAAGGATTGGCGCCCTGGCAGGCGGCCAACAGCAGACACGACAGCAGTGCGGCGAGGCCCTTCATCGTCCCTCCCTCAGCGCGGGCGGCAGACCCAGTGCAGGTAGCGGCCCAGGCCGGCGAAGCTGGGGTGGCGGCGGTAGGCCAACTCCATCTCCAGCAGGTCGATCGGCTCGGCCTTGGCCTGGAATTCCGGGGCCATGTAGTCGTGGAAGACCCGCACGCCACTCTGACTTTCGACCCGCCAGAGTGCGTCGAGTTGCGTCGCCAGCTCCCGCGGGTCCAGGGGGCGTTGCGGCGTCAGGCTGCGCTTCTCGCCGGCGAACTCGGCCTTGCGCAGCTTGCGGAAGTGGCCCTTGAGCAGGTTGCGGTAGATCAGCGCGTCCTTGTTGTAGAACGCCAGCGACAGCCAGCCGTCCGGCGCGGTGAGCTGGTGCAGCACCGGCAGGATGGCGGCGGGCTCGGCCAGCCATTCCAGCACCGCATGGCAGACCACCAGGTCGTAGGGCTGGTGGAGCTGGCCGAGCAGCTCCTGCCAGGGCGCCTGGATGAAGGTGGC
The DNA here is from genome assembly GCF_051904775.1 of Pseudomonas sp. MBLB4123. Lineage (NCBI taxonomy): Bacteria > Pseudomonadati > Pseudomonadota > Gammaproteobacteria > Pseudomonadales > Pseudomonadaceae > Pseudomonas > Pseudomonas sp. MBLB4123. Next base: position 2,728,400 of record NZ_CP196711.1, on the reverse strand, counting down.
CGGCTGGCCGGCGCCGGCGAAGCGCGCGCGGGCCCCTTCGAGCATCGGCGCGGCCGGCTCGGCCAGGGTCACCAGGTGACCGCGGCCGGCCAGCCACAGCGCCATGTGGCCGAGGCCGGCGCCGATATCCAGCACGCGCAACGGGCGGTCCGGCAGGGCCTCGGCCAGGTCGGCCTGGAGCACCGCCAGGCGGATCGCGCCCTTGGCGCCGCCGTAGATCTTCTCGGCGAAGCGCGTGGCCAGCTCGTCGAAGTGGCGGTCCTTCATGGGGCGAAGCGTCGTTCGCTGTCGGCCAGCTTGGCGCGCACCGCCTGCTCCAGGTCGATGCCCAGCTCGCTGCACAGCAAGAGCAGATAGAGGACGATGTCGCCGACCTCCTGGCCGGCGTGCGCCAGTTGCGCCGGGGCGAGCTGGCGCGACTGCGCCTCGTTGAGCCACTGGAAGATCTCCACCAGCTCGGCCATCTCCACGCTGGCGGCCATGGCCAGGTTCTTCGGGCTGTGGAATTGCCGCCAGTCGTTGCGGTCGCGGATGGCGTGCAGGCGGGCGGTGAGTTCGGCGAGGTCCATGGGGCTCCGGCGGTGACGGTCGGCTGGAGGCGCATTGTTTCACGGGGTCAGAGCGCCCGCCAGCGCCCGGCCAGGTGCGGCAGGTCGTTCTCGCCGAGCAGGCGCAGCTGGCCCTGGGCTGCCGGCGCGCTGGCCATCAGGCGCAGCTCGGCGGGCAGCAGCACCGGTTTCTGGAAACGCACCTCGACCTCGTAGCCGGCAGTTGGCAGGTGTTCGCTCAGGGCCGCCAGGCAGCGCGCCTTGTTCCACAGGCCGTGGGCGATGGCGCGGGGGAAGCCGAACAGCCGGGCGCTGAGGGCGCTCAGGTGGATCGGGTTGCAGTCGCCGGCGATGCGCGCATAGCGCCGGCCGATGTCGGCGGGCGCCTGCCAGCGGGACAACTCCGCCAGCGCCTGCTCGGGGGGCGTGTCGTGGTCCGGGGGGTGACCCTCGAGCCTGAGGCCGCGGCAGAGGATGCGGCTGTCGCCTTCCCAGAGCAGGCCGAGCTGGTCCTGCAGGCGGGTGACCAGGCTGAACTGAGCGCCCTTGTCATGGGGGCGCAGGTCGGCCGTGTGCACGCTGACGGTGAAGGGGCCCAGGCCACCGAGCTGGCGCAGCACGCGAATGCGGTTCTCCAGGTGCACCAGGCCGAGCAGCGGAAAGGGGAAGGACGGATGGGCGAGCAGCTTCAGCTGCAGGGCGAATGCCAGCACGTGGGGGTAGGTGGGCGGCAGCCGGGCGTCGTCTTGGCAGGCGCAGATAGCGCGATAGCGCGCCAGGTGAGCGGGGTCGACGCTGACCGGGCAGCGCAGGCCCAGTTCGGGCAGGCTGCGGCCACGGATGCCGCGTCGCAGCAGCGCGCGGGCATACAGACCGGGCAGCGCCGGTGGTTCGGCAAGCTCATGCCAGTCGATGACCATGGCGCTGTCCTCGGTTAGATGGGGCATAGGTTCAGGCGCCGAGTAGGCTCTGCCCGCAGACCCGCAACACCTGGCCGCTGACGGCGCCGGAGCCCGGCTGGGCGAGCCAGGCCACCGTCTCGGCGACGTCCTGGGGCAGGCCGCCCTGGCCCAGGGCGTTCATCCGCCTGCCGGCCTCGCGCAAAGCCAGGGGCATGGCGGCGGTCATCCGGGTCTCGATAAAACCCGGCGCCACCGCGTTGATGCTGATGCCGCGCCCGGCCAACGTTGGCGCCCAGGCCTGGGCCAGGCCGATCAAGCCGGCCTTGCTGGTGGCGTAGTTGCTCTGTCCAGGGTTGCCGGCGATGCCGCTGATCGAGGCGATCAGCACCACGCGCCCCTGCTCGCGCAGCTTGCCCGCCTGCAGCAGCGCCTGGGTCAGCAGGTGCGGGGCCTGCAGGTTGACCTCGATGACCGCCTCCCACTGCGCCTCGTTCATTTTCGCCAGGGTCTTGTCGCGGGTGATGCCGGCGTTGTGCACCAGGATGTCGATGCCCTCGGGCAGGGCCTCGACCAGCCTGGCGGGGGCATCCTCGCTGCAGATGTCCAGGGTCAGGGCGCTGCCGCCGAAGCGCGCGGCCAGGGCGGCGAGGGCGTCTGCGGCGGCCGGCACGTCCAGCAGCACCACCTCGGCGCCGTCGCGCGCCAGGGTCTCGGCGATGGCGGCGCCGATGCCCCGCGAGGCGCCGGTGACCAGGGCCGTTTTGCCGGCCAGGGGGCGGGTCCAGTCCTTGACCTGCGCGGCGCAGGGGGCGAGGCGCAGCACCTGGCCGCTGACGTAGGCGCTCTTCGGCGAGAGAAAGAAGCGCAGTGCGCCTTCCAGCCGGGGTTCGGCGCCTTCGCCGACATACAGCAGCTGCACGCAGCCGCCCCGGCGCACCTCCTTGCCCAGGGAGCGGGTAAAACCTTCCAGGGCGCGCTGCACACTGGCGGCCTGCGGGTCGTCCAGGGACTCTGGTGCGCGACCGAGCACCAGCAGTCGCGGGCAGGGGGCGAGGTGCTTGAGTTCCGGCTGAAAGAACGTGCGCAGCTCGCCCAGCTGCTCGAAACGGCTCAGGCCACTGGCATCGAACACCAGGGCCTTGAGCCGGGCGTCGTCCGTCCGTCTCCAGCAGGGCAGGCCGAAACGCTCCGGGCGGTCGGCGTAGAGTTCGCCGCTGAGCTTGTGGGCGAAGCCCGGTAGCGACTCGAGCAGGGCGCCATCGCCGCCGAGCAGCAGGGCGCCGTCCAGGGTCCGGCTGCGCCCAGGCAGCCAGCGTTCCAGGCGCACCGGCGTCGGCAGGCCGAGGGTGCGCAGCAGTCGGCGACCGGCGGCGGAGTTGGCGAAGGCGAGGTAGCGGTCGGACATGGGGGCTCCTGATGGGCGAGTCGCCCGGTGCACTAGTGCAACCATAGGCTAGCCTGAGCCTCATTCCAGCCTTGAATCGCCAGGAGTCGAGCATGATGGAGCCACGCCGCGTCGCCATAGTCGGCGGCAACCGCATTCCCTTCGCCCGCGCCAACGGCGCCTACGCCACGGCGAGCAACCAGGAGATGCTCACCAGCGCCCTGGAGGGCCTGGTGGAGCGTTTCAACCTGCACGGCGAACGCCTGGGTGAGGTGGTGGCCGGTGCCGTGCTCAAGCATTCGCGCGACTTCAACCTGACCCGTGAATGCGTGCTGGGCTCGCGCCTGGCCGCCGAGACGCCGGCCTACGATCTGCAGCAGGCCTGCGGCACCGGCCTGGAGGCCGCACTGCTGGTGGCCAACAAGATCGCCCTCGGGCAGATCGACTGCGGTATAGCCGGCGGCGTCGACACGACCTCGGACGCGCCCATCGCGGTCGGCGAGGGGCTGCGCAAGATCCTCCTGGAGAGCAATCGCGGCAAAACCACCGGCGCCAAGCTCAAGAGCCTGCTCAAGCTGCGCCCGCGGCACCTGGCGCCGTCGCTGCCGCGCAACAGCGAGCCACGCACCGGCCTGTCGATGGGCGAGCACTGCGAACTGATGGCGCAGACCTGGGCCATCCCCCGCGACGCGCAGGATCAGCTGGCCATCGCCAGTCACCGCAATCTGGCCGCCGCCTATGCCGAGGGTTGGCAGGACGACCTGCTCACGCCGTTCAACGGCCTGACCCGCGACCAGAACCTGCGCCCGGACATCGACATCGACACGCTCGCCAGCCTCAGACCGGTGTTCGAACGGGGCGCCCGGGGCACCCTGACCGCGGCCAACTCGACCCCGCTGACCGATGGCGCCGCGCTGGTGTTGCTGGCCAGCGAGGACTGGGCCAAGGCCCGCGGCCTGCCGGTGCTGGCCTACTTCAGGGACGGCGAGGCGGCCGCGGTGGATTTCGTCGAGGGCGCCGAGGGGCTGCTGATGGCGCCGGTCTACGGGGTGCCGCGGCTGCTGGCGCGCAACGGCCTGAGCTTGCAGGACTTCGACTACTACGAGATTCACGAGGCCTTCGCCGCCCAGGTGTTGTGCACCCTCAGGGCCTGGGAAGACGCCGACTACTGCCGGAGCCGCCTGGGCCTGGCGCAGCCCCTGGGGGCGATCGAACGCAGCAAGATAAACGTCAAGGGCAGCTCCCTGGCCGCCGGCCACCCGTTCGCCGCCACCGGCGGGCGTATCGTCGCCAACCTGGCCAAGCTGCTGGCGGTGGCAGGGCAGGGTCGCGGGTTGATCTCGATCTGCGCGGCAGGCGGCCAGGGTGTGGCCGCGATCCTGGAAAGGTAAGCCAACGACCGTGGCCGCCCGTCATCGCGGCCACGGGATGTACGCAACTTCATGCTTGAGGGCGGCCCCGCCAGTCGGGTGCCGCTTTTTTGCGCCGGGTTCTTTGCCCTACTGCTGCTGCCATTCGTACCAGCGCTGGGCGATGGCCTCGCCGTGCTTGCTCCAGTATTTGAAGTCCAGGGTCACCTGGCTGTCGCCGTGGGCGCTGGGCAGGCTGTCGGCCAGCACCTTGGGTACCCGGCTGGTACTGTCCAGGTTGACCGGCGCATAGCCGCTGAGCATGGCGAAGTCCGCCTGGGCCTGGGGGCTGCTGGCGAAGCCGAGGAAGCGCTTGGCCGCCTCGGCGTTCTTGGCGCCGCGGGGGATCACCAGGAAATCGCCGCTGACCAGGTTCTGCTGCCAGCCGATGCCGATCGCCGTGCTGCTCTGCTGCAGGGCGTTGATCCGGCCGTTCCAGAACATGCCCAGGCTGGCCTCGCCGGAGGTCAACAGACGCTGGGACTCCTCGCCGCTGTCCCACCAGAGGATATCGGCCTTGATGCGCTCGAGCTTGGCGAAGGCGCGATCCAGGTCCAGCGGGTAGAGGCGTTCGGCGGCGACGCCGTCGGCCAGCAGCGCCATCTCCAGCACGCCCGGGCTCGGCCACTTGTACAGCGCGCGTTTGCCGGGGAAGTTGGCCGTGTCGAACAGCGCGGCCCAGCCTTGTGGCGCCGCCGCCAGGCGCTCGCTGTTATAGCCGAGGACGAAGGAGAAGTAGAAGGAGCCCACGGCGTACAGGGTGACGAAGCGCGGGTCGATCTGCGGCTGGGCGATCTGCTTGAAGTCCATGGGTTCGAGCAGGCCTTCGCGGCCGGCGCGCAGGGCGAAGTCGGGTTCGACGTCGACCACGTCCCAGGTCACCTCGCCGCTCTCGACCATGGCCTTGAAGGCGGCGTAGTCGGTGGGCCCGGCCTGCTTCACGGCGATGCCGGTGGCCCGGCTGAAGGGCTCGGCCCAGGCCTTCTGCTGGGCCGCCTGGGTCGAGCCGCCCCAGCTGACGAAGGTCAGGCTCTCCTGGGCCTGCGCGGCGTGCGCGCCCATGCATAAAGCGCCCAACAGGACGATAACCGGCCTTGCCAACCCCATAACCCAACTCCCTCGCTCATGCTGTGCAGCCATCCTGGGATGGTGCGCGTTGTAATTATGGGATTCGGTATACCGGTATGCCGGTCTCCGTGCCTAGACCGAGCGCACATTTATGCGATCTGGTTATTAGCATCCTGTCGCGGGTGCGCATCCCCGCGGCCGAACGAAAAAAGCCGGATCAGCGCTGATCCGGCTGTTCTGTGCTGCTCAGCTGGGGCTCAGCGGAAGGCCGGAACCACGTGCTGGATGAACAGCGCCAGGGACTTCTTCTTTTCCTCGTGGGACAGGCCGTTGTCGGCCCAGAAGCTGAACTCGTCGACGCCCAGTTCCTGGTAGTGGCGGATGCGCGCGATGATTTCTTCCGGGGTGCCGATCATGGTGTTCTTGTGGATGTTCTCCAGTTCGAACTCCGGGCGCTCCTTGAACTTCTCCTCTGGGCTCGGCGCCAGCAGGCCGTTGACCGGGGTCTGCTTGTTGCCGAACCAGGCGTCGAAGGTGCGGTAGAAGCGCGAGATGGCCTGGGCGCCGACCTTCCAGCCTTCGCTGTCTTCTGGGCTGTGCACGTGGGTATGGCGCAGCACCATCAGTTGCGGGCGCGGCACCTCCGGGTTGTTGGCCAGGGCGGTTTCGAACTTGTTCATCAGGTCGACCACTTCCTCGTCGCCCTTCATCAGCGGGGTGACCATCACGTTGCAGCCGTGCTTCACCGCGAAGTTGTGCGAGTCGGGGTCGCGGGCGGCGATCCACACGGGCGGGCCGGGCTGCTGCACCGGCTTGGGCGAGGAGGTGGCGGTGGGGAACTTCCACAGCTCGCCGTCGTGGGCGTAGTCGCCCTGCCACAGCGCCTTGACCACCGGGACCATCTCGCGCAGGTGCTGACCGCCGGAGGAGGCCGGCATGCCGCCGGCCATGCGGTCGAATTCGTACTGGTAGGCGCCGCGGGCCAGGCCCACCTCCATGCGCCCGTTGCTGATCACGTCGAGCAGGGCGCATTCGCCGGCGACGCGGATGGGGTGCCAGAACGGCGCGATGATGGTGCCGGCGCCGAGGCGGATGGTCGTGGTCTTGCCCGCCAGGTAGGACAGCAGCGGCATGGGGCTCGGCGAGATGGTGTATTCCATCGCGTGGTGTTCGCCGATCCAGACGGTGCTGAAGCCGCCGGCCTCGGCCATCAGGGTCAGTTCGGTGAGATTCTCGAACAGTTGACGATGGCTGATCTGCTCGTCGTAGCGCTCCATGTGCACGAACAAAGAAAACTTCATGACGCTTACCTCGAACCTGGGTGTAGTCGGCCTCGACACGGGGTTGGCCGCGGGGGTTAAGAGCGCTGCGCGCTGCATCGATGTGAGTCTGCGGCGATGGCTGATGTCCCAGCACAAGACGCCGCCTCTCGCGTATTATTGGTATACCATAATACGGAATGTCCGCAAAATCTTTCTGCCCACCGGATAGCCCTCAGAACAAGGATAGAGGATGAATATCAAGCAAAAACTCACCCTGGCCTTCGCGGTCATCGCCTGCGTACCGCTCGTCCTGGTCGCCGTGTTGATCGTGCTCAACCTGCGCAGCGAGGCGCGTACGGGCTTTCTCGACAGCAGCGGCCGGGAGATTCGCCAGGTCGACAACGCCATGCAGCTGTTCTTCCAGGGCATCAGCCAGAACGTCGAGTTTCTCGCCGATCACCCGCGGCTCGCGGCCATCGACGGCGGGCTGAAGCGCTATGTCGCGGCGGATGCCGCCGCCACGCCCATGGGCGCGCAGGACCGGCGCCTGTTCGAGCTGTTCGCCGGCCTGGCCGCCAGCCATCCGGCCTATGCCTACCTGTCGCTGGGCACCCAGGAGGGCGGTTACGTGTTCTGGCCCGGCGACCCCCAGCTCAGCAGCTACGACCCGCGCAGCCGACCCTGGTACCGGCGGGCCATGGCCCAGCCCGGCCAGACCCAGCGCACCGAGGCCTACTACTGGGCCGACGACGACGTGGTGCTGGTCAGCACCGTGCGCAGCTTCGCCAATCGCCTGGGCAACCCGGGCGGGGTGGTGAACATCGACGTGTCGCTGCAGCAGCTGACCGACATCGTCAAGCAAATCAAGCTGGGCGACAGCGGCTACCTGATGCTCATGGAGCACGACGGCACGGTGCTGGTCGACCCCAGCGAGCCGGCGCACAACTTCAAGCAGTTGAGCGAACTGGGCGAGGCCTATGCCCGGCTCGGCAGTGCCGACCGGGGCCTGGTGGAGGTCGAGCTGGACGGCGAGCGCTACATGGCCCATGTCTGGCCCTCCGCACAGCTGGGCTGGCGCTTCGTCGGCCTGGTGCGCGAGAGCGAGGTGATGAGCGGCGCGACCCGCCTGACCTGGGGCATCGCCCTGATCGCGGTGCTGCTGGCGCTGCTGTTCGCCGGCGTCGGTGCCTGGTTCGCCGGCCTGCTGGTGCGGCCGATCCGCGCGGTGACCGGCGGCCTGGAGAGCATCGCCCTGGGCGAGGGCGACCTGACCGGCAGCCTGACGGTGCGCGGCCGCGACGAAACCGCGCAACTGGCCGGCTGGTTCAACCAGTTTCTCGGCGCCATCCGCCAGCTGATCCAGCGCATCGGCCAGGCGGCGGTGCAGATCCACCGCGCCTCCGGCAGCTCCAGCAGCCTGGCCGCGGAGATGGCCGAGGCCGCCGGGCGCCAGCGCGAGGCGGTGGACATGGTCTCCACCGCCTTCCACGAGATGGTCATGACCGCCAACGAGGTGGCGCGCTCCTGCAGCCAGGCCGCCGAGTCCGCCGAGAACGGCCAGCGCCAGGCCCACGACGGCCAGCGCCAGATCGATGCGGCGGTCGGCAGCGTCAACCGGCTCAGTCGGGAGATCGAGCAGTCCGCCGACGCCATGCTGCAGCTGGAGCAGGACAGCAGCGACATCCAGTCGATTCTCGGCACCATCCGCTCGATCGCCGAACAGACCAACCTGCTGGCCCTCAACGCGGCTATCGAGGCGGCCCGGGCCGGTGAACAGGGGCGCGGCTTCGCGGTGGTCGCCGACGAGGTGCGCGCCCTGGCCAAGCGCACTGCCGATACCACCGGCGAGATCGACGACCTGCTCGGCAAGCTGGCCCAGCGCACCCAGCAGATGGGCGTGCAGATGCGCGGCAGCCTGACGGTGTCCCAGCAGAGCGTCGGCTCGATCAACGCGGCGAGCGCCAGTTTCGAGCAGATCCGCGAATCGGTGGACGTGATTCGCGACATGAACAGCCAGATCGCCACCGCCGCCGAGGAGCAGCATCAGGTGGCCGAGGACATCAACCGGCACATCAGCCAGATCCACGGCGATGCGCAGCTGGTGGCCGAGCTGGCCGGCTCCACCCGCGATGACGCGCAGCGGCTCACCGGTCTGTCCGACGAGCTCAACGCCCTGGTCCAGCGCTTTCGCACTTGAACGGGGGCTCCCCGTTCCCGGCATGGGTGCCGGGAACGGGCGACCGGAGGATGGCTGAGGTTGTCGTGGCGGCGACCGGAGGGCGTAGCGGGGCGTCAGGCGAAGGCTTGCAGGGCGCCCATCTTGCCGCGGCAGTAGACCATCGGGATCACCTCCTGCTGCGGCACTATGAGGTTCTTCACCGCGCCGACCAGGATGGCGTGGTCGCCGCCCTCGTATTCGCGCCACAGCTCGCACTCGATGATCGCCGTGGCCTTGCTCAGGATGGGGTTGCCCAGCTCGCTGAGGGTCCACTCGATGCCCTGGGCCTTGTCGCTGCCCTTGCGGGCGAAGGCATAGGCTTCGCCCTGCTGCTCGGCCGACAGCAGGTGGATGGCGAAGCGCTTGCGCTTGATCAGTGCTGGGTAGGAGTCGGAGCTGTAGTTGGGGCAGAACAGCACCAGGGCCGGGTCCATGGACAGGGAGCTGAAGGCGCTGGCGGTCATGCCGACCAGCCCGCCGTTATCGTCCAGGGTGGTGATCACGGTGACGCCAGAGGGGAAGGAACCCATGACTTGTTTGTAGGTGCTTGCATCGATCATCTGGGAGACCTCCGGAGACATGCTGCACCCGGCAGCGCAGGGGAAGGAGTCGGGGGTCGCCACCAGGCGGGTGGCGCGTTGTGTCTGATGGTATACCGTAATATTGACTATGCAAGCGCTTTAATCGCCATGGCGGCGATCCGCCGACAGGCGTAGCGGCCACCCTGTCCTGGCGTGCGCGCTGTCGGCCGGCGGGCGGCCCATGCCGAGGGCCGCCTGGCGGCGCTTAGGCGCCGAAGGTCAGGGTTTCCACCACTTCCAGGTCGTAGCCGGTGAGGCCGGCGTACTTCAGCGGGGCGCCGAGGTGGCGCAGCTTGCCGACGCCGATGTCCTGGAGGATCTGCGCGCCGGTGCCGACCTCGGAGTAGATGCGCGACTGCGAGCGGTTGAACTGCTGGCGCGGCTGGGTCAGTTGCGGCACCCGCTCCAGCAGGGCTTGGGACGACTCGTTGTTGGCCAGCACCACCACCACGCCGCGGCCTTCCTCGGCGACCTTCTGCAGCGCCGCCCACAGCGTCCAGTTCTGCGGTCCGGTGTATTCGGCGCCGACCAGGTCGCGCAGCGGGTCGATCACGTGCACCCGCACCAGGGTGGGGACGTCGCGTTCGATCTCGCCCATGACCATGGCCATGTGCACGCCGCCTTCGATGCGGTCCTCGTAGGTGATCAGGCGGAAGTCGCCGTGCACCGTGGGCAGCTCGCGCTCGCCGATGCGGGTCACGGTGTGCTCGGTGCTCAGGCGGTAGTGGATCAGGTCGGCGATGGTGCCGATCTTGATGCCGTGCTGGGCGGCGAATCTTTCCAGGTCGGGGCGGCGGGCCATGCTGCCGTCCTCGTTCATCACCTCGACTATGACCGACGCCGGGCTGAAGCCGGCCAGGCGCGCCAGGTCGCAGCCGGCCTCGGTATGCCCGGCGCGGTTGAGCACGCCGCCGTCGCGGGCGCGCAACGGGAAGATGTGCCCGGGCTGCACCAGGTCTTCGGCCTTGGCGTCCGGCGCCACGGCGGCCAGCACGGTGCGGGCGCGGTCGGCGGCGGAGATGCCGGTGGTCACCCCGCTGGCGGCCTCGATGGAGATGGTGAAGGCGGTGGAGAAGGCGCTGCCGTTGCTCGGCACCATCTGCTCCAGGCCCAGGCGCTGGCAGTGCGCGTCGGTCAGGGTCAGGCAGATCAGGCCGCGGGCCTCGCGGGCCATGAAGTTGATCGCCGCCGGCGTGCAGCGTTCCGCCGCCAGCAGCAGGTCGCCCTCGTTCTCGCGGTCTTCGTCGTCGACCAGCAGGACCATCTTGCCCTGGCGGTAGTCCTCGATGATTTCTTCGATGCTGTTGAATGCCATGCCAGTGCTCTCGGGGTTGCGATGGATGAGGATGTGCGGCAGGCTTTATGGTATACCATAATACACACAAGTGACGAATAGCGGAGGCAGGATGAAGGCTTACTGGATCGCCCATGTCGAGGTGACGGACCCCGAGCAGTACGGCGAATACACCCGGCGCGCGCCGGCGGCGTTCGCCAAGTACGGCGGCACCTTTCTCGCCCGCGGCGGCCGCGCCCAGGCGCTGGAGGGGCGGGCGACGCCGCCGCGCAACGTGGTCATCGAGTTCGACTCCTACGAGCAGGCGTTGGCCTGCTACAACTCGGCGGAGTACCAGGAGGCCTGCGGCCACCGCCAGGGTGCGGCGGTCGCCGAGGTGATCATAGTCGAAGGCTGCGCGCCCTGAGGGCGCTGGGTCCGGCCCGCGAGGGCCGGCGGCCTCAGCGGATAAAGTGCACCTTGCCGCTGTCGTCGTTGCCGATGTAGATGCCATAGACCCCGGCCTGGCGCTCCTCGATGTAACGCTCGAGGATCTGCCGGATGGCCGGGTAGTAGATGCTCTCCCAGGGAATCTCCTCGGGGGCGAAGAAGCGGTAGTCGAGGGTCTCCGGACCGAAGCTGCCGGTCACTTCCACCACCACGGCGCGGAAGATGATGTACACCTCGCTGATCTTCGGCACGCTGAAGATCGAATAGGGCGAGACGATGTCCGCGCGCACCCCGGTCTCCTCCCACACCTCGCGCAGGGCCGCCTGCTCGGTGGTCTCGCCACCTTCCATGAAGCCCGCCGGCAGGGTCCAGGTGCCGGGGCGCGGGGCGATGGCGCGCTGGCACAGCAGGTACTTGCCGTCCTGTTCGATGATGCAGCCGGCGATGATCTTCGGGTTTTCGTAGTGGATGTAGGCGCAGTCCGCGCACATCAGCCGTTCATGGCTGTCGCCGGGCGGTACCCGGCGGCTCAGGCGGTCGGCGCCACACTGGGGGCAGAAGCGCGGGGCGGGCACGGCCTCAGCGTCCGATGCGCGGGTCTTTGAGGGCGATCGGCGTGGCAATCTCGCGGGGCGTGCCGGCGTCGTCCTGCTTGGACCTGAGGTAGTCCAGGGCCACCTTGGCGGCGGCGCGCACATGGTCCACCGAGGCCTGGTGGGCGGCCAGCGGGTCGCCGCTCTTGATCGCCGCGACGATGCGCTCCATCTCCTGGTTGCTGCTGCCGCGGCGGTTGGCCTGGGACACCGAGGTGGCGCGCAGGTAGCTGATGCGTGCCTGCAGCTGGCGCAGCTGGGTGGCGGCGATGTGGTTGCCGGAGCCTTCCAGCAGCACGTCGTAGAAGCCCTGAACCGAGTCGAGCACCTGCTGCAGCTCGCCCTCCTCGAGCACCCGGCGGTTGTCCTCCAGGGCGCGCTCCAGGGCGCGGATGTCCTTGGCCTTGGCGTTGAGGGTGAACAGCTGGACGATCAGGCCCTCGAGCACGCAGCGCAGCTCGTAGATGTCGCGGGCGTCCTCCAGGGTGATGATGGCCACCCGCGGGCCGCGGGCGTCGGCGAACTCCACCAGGCCCTCGGACTCCAGGTGGCGCAGGGCCTCGCGCACCGAGGTGCGGCTGACCCCGAGGCGGTCGCACAGGTCGCGCTCGACCAGGCGGTCGCCGGGCAGCAGCTGGAAGTTCATGATGGCGCTGCGCAGCTTGTCCAGCACGATCTCGCGCAGGGTAACGGGGTTGCGATTGACCTTGAAGCTATCGTCGAGGGGCAGGCGTTTCATGGATTCCGCTCTGGTTGAGACTGTCCGTAAAAAAGCAAAAAGCACCCAGATCCTGGATCGAGGGTGCTCGGGATGCTTCCTTCAGCCAGTTGTTACGGTTGGCTTTCGGCATCGGCCTCGGCGAAGGCTTCGCGGGCGATGCGGAAACTGTCCACGGCGGCTGGCACGCCGCAGTAAATGCCGACCTGAAGCAGGATCTCGCGAATCTGCTCACGGCTCAGGCCGTTGCGCAGGGCGCCGCGGATATGCAGCTTCAGTTCGTGCGGGCGATTGAGTGCCGAAATCATCGCCAAGTTTATCATGCTGCGTTCGGCCAGGGACAAACCCTCGCGGCCCCACACGTGGCCCCAGCAGTACTCGGTGACCAGCTCCTGCAGGGGGCGGTTGAAGTCGTCGGCGTTGTCGATCGACTTGCTGACATAGGCCTCGCCCAGCACCTGGGTGCGGATCGCCAGGCCCTTCTCGTACTTGTCGTTGCTCATGCTGCTCTCCTTCGGGGGCGGGCCGTTACAGGCCGCCCATCAGGGTGTATTTGATCTCGAGGTAGTCCTCGATGCCGTACTTGGAGCCTTCGCGGCCCAGGCCCGAGGCCTTGACGCCGCCGAAGGGCGCCACCTCGGTGGAGATCAACCCCTCGTTGATGCCGACCATGCCATATTCCAGCGCCTCGCTCATGCGCCAGGCGCGGCCCAGGTCGCGGGTGTAGCAGTAGGCCGCCAGGCCGTACTCGGTGTCGTTGGCCAGCTGCACGGCCTCGGCTTCGCTGCCGAAGCGGAACACCGCGGCCAGCGGGCCGAAGGTCTCCTCGCGGGCCACCTTCATCTCCAGGCTCAGGTCGGCCAGCACCGTGGGCTGGAAGAAGCCGTGGCCCAGGGCGTGGCGCTCGCCGCCGCAGAGCAGGCGCGCACCCTTGCCCAGGGCGTCCTGCACGTGGTCTTCGACCTTGGCCACGGCACGCTCGTTGATCAGCGGCCCCTGGGTGACGCCGGACGCGAAGCCGTCGCCGACCTTGAATTCGACCACGCGCTCGGCCAGGCGGGTCACGAACGCCTCGTAGATGCCGTCCTGCACCAGGAAGCGGTTGACGCACACGCAGGTCTGCCCGGCGTTGCGGTATTTGGCGAGCAGCGCGCCCTCGACTGCACGCTCCAGGTCGGCGTCGTCGAAGACGATGAACGGCGCGTTGCCGCCCAGCTCCAGGGAGACCTTCTTCAGGGTGTCGGCGCACTGGGCCATCAGCAGCTTGCCGATGGCCGTGGAGCCGGTGAAGGACAGCTTGCGCACCGCGGCACTGGCGGTCAGCTCGCCGCCGATGGCCACCGCGTCGCCGGTGATCACGTTGAAGATGCCGGCCGGGACGCCGGCCTGTTCGGCCAGGGCGGCCATGGCCAGGGCGGAGAAGGGCGTCTCCGGCGCCGGCTTGACGATGCACGGGCAGCCGGCGGCCAGGGCCGGGCCGGCCTTGCGGGTGATCATCGCGGCGGGGAAGTTCCACGGGGTGATGGCGGCGACCACGCCGATCGGCTCCTTGCTCACCACGATGCGCGCATCGCCCTTGTGGCTGGGGATGGTGTCGCCGTAGATGCGCTTGGCTTCCTCGGCGAACCATTCGATGAAGCTGGCGGCATACAGGATCTCGCCCCTGGCCTCGGCCAGCGGCTTGCCCTGCTCCAGGGTGAGGATCTCGGCCAGGGCGTCGGCGTGCTCCAGCATCAGCGCGTGCCAGCGTTTGAGGACGGCGCTGCGCTCCTTGGCGGTGCGCGCGCGCCAGGCCGGCCAGGCGGCGTTGGCGGCGGCGATGGCGCGCTGGGCTTCGGCGCTGCCCATGTTCGGCACCCGGCCGATCAGGGCGCCGTTGGCCGGGTTGAAGATGTCCTGGGTGGAGGCGTCCTGGGCGTCGCACCATTGGCCGTCGATATAGGCCTGCTGGCGGAACAGTTGCGCGGCTGCTGGGGTCATGTCGGCTCCGAAAATAAAAAAGGGGCCGCCACCAGGGTGAACGGCAGGCGACCCCGAAAAAGTCTGCGATCCGGCTCAGGCGATGGCGGGCAGGGCGCCGAGCTTGCCGCGGTGATAGACCATGGGCGTGACCTCGGTCTCGGGCAGGATCAGGTTCTGCACCGCGCCGACGATGATGGCGTGGTCGCCGCCGTCGTACTCGCGCCACAGCTCGCACTCGATGATCGCGGTGGCGTTGTTCAGCAGCGGGTTGCCCCGCTCGCTGAGGTGCCAGTCGATGCCCTTGGCCTTGTCCTTGCCCTTGCCGGCGAAGGCGTAGGCCTCGGCCTTCTGCTCGGCGGACAGCAGGTGGATGGCGAAGCGCTTGTTGGCGCAGAGCACCGGGTAGGAGTCCGAGGCGTAGTTGGGGCAGAACAGCACCAGCGCCGGGTCGATGGACAGGGCGCTGAAGGCGCTGGCGGTGATGCCGACGATGCCGCCGTCCTGGTCCAGGCAGGTGACCACGGTGACGCCGGAAGGGAAGGAGCCCATCACCTCTTTGTAAATGCCGGGTTCGATCATTTTCGCTCTCTCTGAATACGGTTGCGGTGCGCTCAACGCATCACGAAGGGGTCGGCCATGGGCGCCTGCGAGAGGTTGATCCACACCGTCTTCTGCTCGGTGTAGGCGAGCACCGAGTCGATGCCGCTCTCGCGACCGTAGCCGCTGTTCTTGAAGCCGCCGATCGGCGCCATGGCCGAGACCGCGCGGTAGGTGTTGACCCAGATGATGCCGGAGCGCACGTCGCGGGCCAGGCGGTGGGCGCGACTCAGGTCGCGGGTCCAGATGCCGGCGGCCAGGCCGAACTGCGAGTCGTTGGCGATGGCCAGGGCCTCGGCCTCGTCCTTGAAGCGGATCACCGAGGCGACCGGGCCGAACACCTCCTCCTGCATGATCTTCAGCGAGTTGCTGTCGCACTCGAACAGGGTCGGCTCGTAGTACCAGCCGTTGCCCTCGATCTGCGGGCGCTTGCCACCCAGGCGCAGGGTGGCGCCTTCGGCCAGGGCGTCGGCGACCAGGCCTTCGACCACCGCCAGCTGCTGCGCGGTGGCCATGGGGCCCATCTCGCTGCTGTCGTCCTGCGGGTTGCCGATGCGGATGCGCCGGGCGCGCTCGACCAGGCGCTCGACGAATTCGTCGTAGATCTCGTCCTGCACCAGCAGGCGCGAGCCGGACACGCAGCTCTGCCCGGAGGCGGCATAGATGCCGGCGACCGCGCCGTTGATGGCGCTGTCCAGGTCGGCGTCGGCGAAGATGATGTTCGGCGACTTGCCGCCCAGCTCCAGGGACAGCTTGGCAAAGTTCTCCGCGCTGCTGCGCACCACGTGGCGGGCGGTGGCGGCGCCGCCGGTGAAGGCGATCTTGCGTACCAGCGGGTGGCGGGTCAGGGCCGCGCCGGTGCTGGCGCCGTAGCCGGTGATGACGTTGACCACGCCCGGCGGAATGCCGGCTTCCAGGGCCAGGCGCGCCAGCTCCAGCAGGGTCGCCGAGGCGTGCTCGGAGGGCTTGATGACCATGGTGTTGCCGGCGGCCAGGGCCGGCGCCAGCTTGATCGCGGTCAGGTACAGCGGGCTGTTCCAGGGGATGATCGCCGCCACCACGCCGAGGGGCTCGTGCACCGTGTAGCCGAACATGTCGCTCTTATCCAGCGGCAGGGTGCCGCCTTCGAGCTTGTCGGCCAGGCCCGCGGTGTAATGGAAGAACTCCGGCAGGTAGCCGACCTGGCCGCGGGTCTCGCGGATCAGCTTGCCGTTGTCGCGGCTCTCCAGCTGGGCCAGGCGCTCCTTGTTCTCGGCGATCAGGTCGCCCAGGCGGCGCAGCAGCTTGCCCCGGGCGGTGGCCGTCAGGCCGCGCCAGGCCGCGCCGTCGAAGGCCGCTTGCGCGGCCTGCACGGCGCGCTCGACGTCGGCTTCGGCGGCGTCGGGCAGCTCGGCCCAGGGCTCGGCATGCGCCGGGTCGAGGCTGTGGAAGGTCTTGCCGGAAAGGGCATCGACCCATTGGCCGTCGATGCACATCTGAAAGCGCGTGAGTGTCATGCAACGATCCCCTCTGCTGGGTTCTCTATGGTCTGGGCACGATGGAGGAAGTCGAGCAGCAGCTGGTTGACCAGGCGCGGCGACTCTACCGGCATCATATGCCGCTGCTCGGCGAGCACCGCGACCTCTGCGCCGGGAATGCGCGCGGCCAGCTCGCGGGCCATCTGCGGAGTCGAGCCGGGGTCCAGCTCGCCGGTGGCGATCAAGGCCGGCACGCGGATGCCGTGCAGGGCATCGGCCCGGTACATGTCCTGGGTGGCGAACAGCTCGTAGGTGGTCAGGTAGCCCTGCGGATCGTTGCTGGCCAGGGTCTGGCGCAGCGCGGCGATCTGCGCCGGGTTGGCCGCCTGGTATTCGCGGCTGAACCAGCGCGCCAGGGCCGCCTCGGCGTTGGCGTTGGGGCCGTGCTCGGCGACCTGGCGGGCGCGTTCGATCACCCCGGCGCGCTGCTCCGGGCTGCGGTTGAACACGCTGTTGAGCACCACCAGGCCGCCGGTGCGCTGCGGGTGGTGCAGGGCGAAGGCCCGGGCGATCAGGCCGCCCATGGAGAAGCCGATGATGCTGGCCTGAGCCAGCTCCAGGTGGTCGAGCAGCTCGAGCAGCTGCTCGGCATAGCCGACCAGGTCCGTGCCGCTGGCCGGGCGTGGGCTGGCGCCATGGCCGAGCATGTCGTAGGCGATGACCCGGTAGTGCGGAGCCAGGCCGACGATCTGTCCGCCCCACATCTCTTTGTTCAGGCCCACGCCGTGGATCAGGACCACGGGTTGGCCTTGGCCGGTCGCCAGGTAGCTGGTGCCGGCGGGGGTGCGTTCAGCGGTGAGTAGTGTCATGGGCGCTCCTGCACTGACCGGTGATTACTGAGCCTGCTGGGCTTGCTCGGCGGCCAGTTCTTCCAGGTCGATGTAGCGGCTGCCGATGCGCGGGTGCAGGCGGCCGCCGTCGGAGGCGCCCAGGACCACGACGATCTCGTCGGCGCGCGGTGCGTCTTCGATCTGCATTTCCAGGGTGACGTAGTGCGAACGTGCGCCTTCGTCGTCCTTGTGCATCATCGGGATCTGGATCGAGGTGCCCGGGCCGCCGCGCTTGTTGGTGAAGCTCAGGTAGCTCTTGGCGTTCACGGCCTGGCGGTAGTGGTTGCCGAAGCGCAGGTTGTGGATCACCGCGGAGGCGTGCTCGATCTCGCCGTCGGCGCCGACCACGGCGGCCTTGCCGTAGGCTTCGATCTTGTCGGCGCCGCCGATGGCGGCGCTCAGGCGCTCGACCATCAGTGCGCCCAGCTCGGAGGCGTGGGGATTGAGTTCGGAGCGGATATCTTCGACGAAGCCGCGGCCGGCCCAGGGGTTCTTCATCACGACCGCCAGGCCGACCATGGTGACCGGCTTGTCGGTGGCCTTGCCACCTTCGATAAGGGTTTCTTCCACGTAGCTGACGATCTTGCGGATTTCGAAGCTCATGAGGCTCTCCTGGCTGCTGAAGGGGGAGGGGGGCATCTAAGTTGGTATCATGGTATACCATAATACGACTTGTGCAAATCCTGTTGCAGCCGAGGTGCGACAGGGGGCGCCTGTAGTGGAGGGCGAGCCTGTGGCGTCCCCGCTGGCGGCGCCTGCCGCAGTCGCAGCGAGCGCGGCGCCGGGGCGATGGCCTCAGTCGACGGGCGGCGCGGCGCCGAGGAAGTCGCCGAAGGCCTGGCCGAGGGCGCTGCTCAGTTCCCTGGGTTGGGTCACCAGGGACAGGCGGCGCCTGAGGTTCATCGGCGTCTGCAGGATGACCAGCTCCCCCGCCGCGACCTCCTCGGCGATGGCCAGCCGGGAGAGGCAGCCGACCCCGAGGCCGGCCTTGACCGACTGCTTGATCGCCTCCTGGCGGTTGAGCTCCAGGGCCAGCTTGAGCCGTGCGCCGAGCTGCTGCACCGCGGCATCGAAGATCGCCCGGGTGCCCGAGCCGGGCTCGCGCAGGACCCAGCGCTGCTCGGCGATCTGCGAGATGTCCATGCGGCCTGAGCGGGCGAGCGGGTGCTCGGGGGGGCAGAAGACTTCCAGATGATCTTCGCGCCAGGGGCGGATCTGCAGCTGCTGGTGCAGGGCCGGTCCTTCGATCAGGCCCACGTGCGCCTGGCCCCTCTCCAGCTGGGCCAGTACCTCGCTGGTGTTGGCGATGGTCAGGGCCGGCTCCACGGCGGGGTGGCGGCGGCCGAACTCGGCCAGCAGGCGCGGCAGCAGGTAGCAGGCGATGGTGACGCTGGCGGTGACCCGCAGGGTGCCGGTGAGCGCGCTCGGGTCCGGCGACCTGAGACCCTCGACCAGTTGCAGGATCTGGCAGATCTGCGGCAGCACCTGGCGGCCCGCCTGGGTGATCACCAGTTCCCGGCCGACGCGGTTGAACAGCGGGTAGCCCAGGGTGCCCTGCAGCTCCTTGAGTGCCTGGCTGGCAGCGGACTGGCTGATCGATTGGTCGGCGGCGGCCAGGGTGAGGCGCCCCAGCCGTGCGGTGGCTTCGAAGATCTTCAGCTGACGGATATTGACGTTCATGGTCTTATCGTTCGTTACTGCTTATGAGTATCTTAATTTATATCCAATATACTTATGTTTGCTAAGGCCCGAAGCTGGCGGCACCTCCACTCAACCGGGTCGCCGTCATGTCCTCGCGAGTCCTCCTGCCGCTGATCGCCCTCGCCGCCTTGTCGATTGCCGCCATCCCCGAGGTGGCGCGCTTCGGTTTGAGCGCCCTGCCACTGGCGATCCTCATGGGCATGCTGGTCGGTCACTGCAAGCCGCCTGCCGCTTCGGCGCGGGAGGCCGCCTTCACCCGCTTCTGCCAGCAGCGCCTGCTGCGCGTCGGCATCATCCTGTTCGGTTTCGGCCTGAGCTTTCAGCAACTGGCCGCCGTCGGCTGGCGCGCCCTGGTGCTCGATGGCGTGATCATCTGCACGGTATTCGCCGTCGGCACGCTGATCGGCACGCGGCTGTTCAGGTTGCCCAGGGACGTCGCGATACTGACTGCGGTGGGCAGCGCCGTGTGCGGCGCGGCGGCGGTGATGGCCACCGAGTCGGTGCTCAAGTCGCGCCAGCAGCACGTCACGGTCGCGGTGGCCACGGTCGTGCTGTTCGGCACCCTGGCGATGTTCAGCTATCCGCTGATCTACCAGTTCTCCGGCATGAGCGAGCAGGCGTTCGGCATCTATATAGGCAGCACCGTGCACGAGGTGGCCCAGGCGGTCGCCGCCGGGGAGGCCGTAGGCGGCGAGGCGCTGCAGGCGGCGGTGGTGGTCAAGCTGATCCGGGTGATGATGCTCGCGCCCTTCATCCTGCTGCTCAGCACCTTCCTGGCGCGCCGCGGTGACGGCGAGGGCGGTGGCAAGCTGGTGATCCCCTGGTTCGTCCTGGGCTTCGTCGCCGCCGCCGGCATCAACAGCCTGCAGGTGCTGCCGCCGGCCGCCATGCCGGCCATCCAACTGGTCAGCCAGTTCACCCTGGCCATCGCCATGGCCGCCCTCGGCGTGCAGACGCGCTGGAGCACCATTCGTCAGGCGGGCGCCGGGCCCATGGTGCTGGCGCTGATCCTGTTCCTGCTGCTGATCGTGGGCGGTTTTTTCCTCAATCAATGGCTGATCGGCGCGCGCTAGCTAGGCGGCGCTCCGTCGGATAGTTCTGGGGGCAAGAGGAGGTGTCGTAACGAGGCCACGGGCGGTTGCGTCAGAGTCTTTATCGCGGGGTGTCGAATGGGTTTACCGTATTATGGTGTGTGGTATACCATGATCGGAGCGATTGCTGCTGCCTGCAGCTCTCTGGTTGCAGAGGGCGCGGGGGCCACAGTGCCCCTCGCGGTCGCGACAAGCACCTATGTGTGTCCCATACAAAAATAAGGAGGAGGCGCGCTCGTGAGCGAACATCCTATGCAAGGCACCCAGCGTCTGTTCGCAGGCGTAAATCCGACGATGGCCATCTCATCCCTGGTGATGGTGCTGGCCTTCGTGCTGTTCACCGTGTCCTACAGCGAGCTGGCCAACGGTCTGTACACCGGCATCAAGCAGTGGATCGAGAGCTCCCTGGGCTGGTATTACGTGGCCGTGGTCAGCGGCGTGTTGTTCTTCACCTTCTGGGTCGGGCTGAGCCGCTTCGGCAACCTGCGCCTGGGGCGCGAGGACGAGCGCCCGGAATTCAGCAACTTCTCCTGGTTCGCCATGCTGTTCAGCGCCGCGGTCGGTACCGGCCTGCTGTTCTGGAGCATCGCCGAGCCGCTGATGCACATGCAGGGCAACCCCTTCATGGACATGGCCGGGGTCGCAGCGAATACGCCGGAAGCGGCGCAGATCGCCCTGCGCGTGACCATGTTCCACTGGGGGCTGCACGGCTGGTGCATCTACATCATCGTCGGCCTGATCCTGGCCTACTTCACCTACCGACGCGGCCTGCCGCTGACCGTGCGATCGGCGCTCTACCCGCTGATCGGCGAGCGCATCTACGGCCCCATCGGCCATGCCGTCGACCTGCTGGCGATCTTCAGCACCCTGTTCGGCACCGCCACCACCCTGGGGCTGGGCGTGTCGCAGATGAACGCCGGTCTGAACTACATGTTCGGCGTCGAGATCTCCACCGCCAACCAGCTGATCCTGATCGCCGGGACCGCGGTGGTCGCCACCCTGTCGGCGGTCTCCGGGGTGCGCAAGGGCATTCTCTGGCTCAGCGAGTGGAACATCCGCCTGAGCAGCATCCTCTTCCTATTCCTGCTGCTGGCCGGGCCGACCGTGTTCCTGCTGGGTCTGTACGCCACCAGCCTGGGCGACTACCTGGCCACCTTCATCCCCATGGGCATGTGGACCGATTCCAACCCCGAGCGTCAGTGGCAGGGCTGGTGGACCATCTTCTACTGGGGCTGGTGGCTGTCCTGGGGCCCGTTCGTCGGCATGTTCATCGCCCGCATCTCCCGTGGCCGCACCGTGCGCCAGGTAGTCCTGGGCGGCATGCTCGCCTCGACCCTGGGCGCCTTCCTGTGGATCGTGATCATGGGCGGTACCGGCGTGTCGCTGCAGCTGGCCGGCGCCATCGACCTCAACGCGGTGGCCAACTCCGACGTGACCATGGTGCTGTACAAGACCATCGAGGGCCTGAACGTGTCCTGGGCGACCATGGCCATGGCCGGCCTGGCGACCCTGATGATCATCAGCTGGTTCGTCACCTCGGCCGACTCGGCGACCCTGGTGATCTGCACCATCCTGTCCATGGGTAACCAGAACCCGCCGCAGCGCTTCCGCGTCATCTGGGGTCTGGGCCTAGGCGCCCTGGCCGGCGTGTTGCTGCTGGCCGGCGGCCTGAAGGGCCTGCAGGCGGCCACCATCGCCGCGGCGCTGCCGTTCTCCGTGGTGCTGCTGGTGATCTGCTACAGCCTGGTGCGCGCGCTGCATCAGGAAGAGGGCGAGGCGCTCTGCGCCCGCGCCGTCCCGGGCGCCTGAGGCCCGGACAACCTAGGCGTCGCCGCTTGCTCGGGGTGACGCCACTGGCCGGCCCGCGAGGTCCCTTGTCATCGACGAAGGGCCTCGCGGGCCGCGCCGTTCTGGCGCCGTTCGCGCTACAGTGGCGGCCTGCTTCATCGGCCGGCCCGCGGGCCGCTCGCAACGAGGGCTCGCGGGCCCGATAAGGATGTTGGCATGAGCCTGGACGTGCATCTGTTGTTTCTGCTCTGCGTGGCCCTGGCCACCTTTGCCCAGTGCCTGACCGGTTTCGCCTTCGGCCTGATTCTCATCGGCCTGGTGGCCATCCTGCAGCTGATACCGCTCGGCGAAGTGGCGGTGGTGATCAGCATCCTCACCCTGGGCAATGCCCTGGTCACGGTGGCCGGCCCCAAGCCGCAGCTGGATCGGCGCATCCTCATGCCCCTGTTGATCAGCAGCCTGCTCGGCGTGTGCCTGGGCATCTGGGGGCTCGGTGCCCTGGATGGCCGGCAGATCGCCTGGCTGCGCCTGTTGCTCGGCGGGGTGATTCTCGTCGCCAGCCTGATGCTGGTGGTACAGAGCAAACCGCGCGAACGGCTGTCCGGGGCGCCGGCGTTCTGGGTGGCTGGCGGCCTCTGCGGCGTGCTCAACGGCCTGTTCTCCAGCGGCGGGCCGCCGATCGTCTATCACCTGTATCGCCAGCCCCTGGGGTACGAGCTGATCCGCAACACCCTGATCACCGTCTTCGCCTGCAACGCGGCCATGCGCCTGGGCCTGGTGGCGGCCCAGGGCGAGCTGTCGCTGAGCACCCTGTGGCTCAGCGCCGAGGCCCTGCCGCTGGTCATGCTGCTCAGCTGGCTGGTGCGCCGCTATCCGCCGAAGCTGTCGCTGCGCACGGTACGTTGGCTGGTCTTCGCACTGCTGGTGCTGGCCGGGGGCAGCCTGATCGCCGAGGCCCTGCCCGAGCTGTTGGCCCTGTATCGGGGTTGAGGCCGCCTCAGTCTGCCAGCTGTTCGCGGCGCAGCAGCGCCGCCTTGCGGGCCGTGCCCCAGCGATAGCCCCCCAGCGTGCCGTCGGCCGCCACCACCCGGTGACAGGGCACCAGCAGGCCCAGGGGATTGCTGGCGCAGGCCCGGGCCACGGCACGGGGGTGGCTGCCGAGCGCGGCGGCCAGTTCGCCGTAGCCGCGGGTCTGGCCCGCTGGAATCTGCCGCAGCGCCTGCCACACCTGCTGCTGGTAGGCCGTACCGCGCAGGTCCAGGGGCAGCCGGGCGGCGCGCTCGGGCTCTTCGATCTGCGCCACCACCCGCTGCAGCCAGTCGCCCAGGCCGGCGTCGTCGCGTTGCAGCTCGGCGGCGGCGAAGCGTTGGCGCAGTTCGTCTTCCAGTTGTGCGACCTCGTCGCCGAACAGCAGGGCGCACACCCCCTTGGCGCTGGCCGCCAGCAGCAGCTGACCGAGCGGGCAGGGGGCGATGCCGTAGCGCAGGCATTCGCCGGCGCCGCCCCGGCGGCGTTGCGCCGGGCTCAGGCCGTCGTCCCGCTCGTACAGCGCGCGGGTGCCGGAGTAGCCGGCCGCCAGCGCCGCGTCCAGCACCGAGTCGGCCCGGGGCAGGCGCGCCTCCAGCGCGGCGCGCCGCTGAGCGTCGATCCAGGCCTTGGGCGTCAGCCCGGTGCGGGATTTGAAGGCCCGTACCAGATGGGAGGGCGACAGGCCGATGCGTGCGGCCAGCTGCGCGAGGGTCGGGGTGGGCTGCAGTTCGCCGAGCAGCTGGCAGGCGGCGGCGACCAGCTCATCCAGCTGTTCGGCCGGGCTGGCGCCCTGAGGCGTGCAGCGCCGGCAGGCACGGAAGCCGGCGGCCTCGGCGCTGGCCGCGTCGGGGTGAAAGCTGACGTTGGCGCGCAGCGGTCGCCGCGCCGGGCAGCTCGGCCGGCAGTAGATGCCGGTGGAGCGCACGGCGAAGACGAACTGGCCATCATAGGCGGCCTCGCGGCTGCAGACGGCTTGCCAGCAAAGGTCAGGGTCGAGCATGGCGCGGCTCCGTGGGGCTATGGTTTGATTGTCGGCCCTGCTGGCGCCGTCGCCAATCCGAATCGCGCTTTCAAAGTGCGCTCAGCGCCAGGTCAGCATTTGCGGGCGCCTGGACTGCTCACGGGCCGCACGATGGTCGCTGCGGGCTGGGCGCTGCCGGCCGATTGCCGTATAAGGGGCGGCATTAGCGCATTGGCCAGCCTAGGAGCCGCGATCCACACCGATGAAGACACCCAAACGTATTGAACCCCTGGTCGAGGATGGTCTGGTCGACGAGGTCATACGCCCACTGATGAGCGGCAAGGAGGCCGCGGTGTTCGTGGTGCGCTGCGGCGACGAGTTGCGTTGCGCCAAGGTCTACAAGGAGGCCAACAAGCGCGGCTTTCGCCAGTCCGTGGAGTACCAGGAGGGCCGCAAGGTGCGCAACAGCCGCGACGCGCGGGCCATGGCCAAGGGCTCCAAGTACGGCCGCAAGGGCCAGGAAGATGCCTGGCAGAACGCCGAGGTGGCGGCGCTGTTCCGCCTGGCGGGCGCCGGGGTGCGGGTGCCCAAGCCCTACGACTTCCTCGAGGGTGTGCTGTTGATGGAACTGGTCGACGACGGCGAGGGCGGCGTGGCGCCGCGGCTCAACGACGTCGACCTGCACCCGGAAGACGCCCGCGAGTTCCACGCCTTCATGATCCAGGAAGTGGTGAAGATGCTCTGCGCCGGCCTGGTGCACGGCGACCTCTCCGAGTTCAACGTGCTGCTCGGCCCCGAGGGGCCGGTGATCATCGACCTGCCCCAGGCGGTGGATGCGGCCGGCAACAACCACGCGTTCAAGATGCTCGAGCGCGACGTCGGCAACATGGCCGCCTACTTCGGCCAGTTCGCCCCGGAGCTCAGGTACACCAAGTACGCCAAGGAGATGTGGGCGCTGTACGAGGAAGGCAAGCTGACCCCGGACAGCCGGCTGACCGGCGAGTTCGCCGAGCCCGAGGACGCCGCCGATATCGACGCGGTGATGCGCGAGATCAAGGCCGCCCTGGCCGAGGAAGCACGGCGCCAGGCCCTGCTCAATGCCGAGGAGGCGCCCGCCGGCGCCGAACCGCCGCCGCCCTGGATGCAGTGATCCCCTCCCGGCGGCCCGACACCAGTCGGGCCGCCGCCCCTTCGCTCAGCCGCTCGCCGCCAAGGCCTCGAGAAAGCTCTCCAGCACCAGGTGCGGGCGGCGGCCCTTGCGCGTCACCGACGCCAGGCTGAGGTCGTAGTAGCGCGTGCCGGGTTTCAGCGCGCGCAGGCGGCCCTGCTGCACCCAGGCGCTCGCGTAGTGGTCCGGCAGGTAGCCGATATAGCGCCCGGTGAGAATCAGGAAGGCCATGCCCTCGCGGTCCGAGGCGCTGGCCGTGCAGTTGAGCTGCTGGTAGTGCTGCTGGATCTCCGGCGGCAGGCGGAAGGTCGGGGCGATGGCGTCCTGGGCATCCAGGCGCGCGTCCTCCAGCTCCTGGTCGTCGACGTAGAACAGCGGATGGCCCACCGCGCAGTACAGCAGCGAGCGCTCGTCGTACAGGCTCTGGTACTCCAGCCCTGAGAGGGCGCCGGCCTGGGGCACCACGCCGATGTGCAGGCGGCCGTCGAGCACCCCCTGTTCCACCTCGCTCGGCGGCGTCATGCGGATATGGATGCGCACCTCCGGTCCGCGCTCCTTGAGGCGCGCCAGGGCGTGGGTGATGCGCATGTGCGGCACCGTCACCAGGTTGTCGGTCAGGCCGATGTTCAGCTCGCCGCGCAGGTGCTGGTGCAGGCCGTTGACCTCGGTGCGAAAGCTCTCCAGCGCCGCCAGCAACTGCTGGGTCGACTGGTACACCTCGCGGCCTTCCTCGGTCAGGGCGAAGCCGGCGCGGCCACGCTGGCACAGGCGCAGGCCCAGGCGCTGCTCCAGGTCGCTCATCTGCTGGCTGATGGCCGAGCGACCGATGCCCAGCACGCTCTCGGCGGCGGAGAAACCGCCGCATTCCACCACGCTGCGAAACAGCTTGAGCAGGCGGATCTCGAAGTCGCTGACCTGGGCCAGCGGGACCGGGCGGTGGGTGGTCATTGGTTTAGCGTCCAGTTAACTAAAGATTAAAAGAGTTGTGTTTTACTGACTTTATGCCCGTGGCACCTTTACTCGCAAGTACCCCACACAAGAACACCGCCCTTCCTTGCGAGGCCGCCGATGAACATGCCGCAGACCGCCACCCCGTCCCTGGCCAGCCAGCTCAAGCTGGATGCCCACTGGATGCCGTTTTCCGCCAACCGCAACTTCCAGCGCGACCCGCGCCTGATCGTCGCGGCCGAAGGCAGCTGGCTGACCGACGACAAGGGCCGCAAGGTCTACGACAGCCTGTCCGGCCTGTGGACCTGCGGCGCCGGCCACTCGCGCCAGGAGATCCAGGAGGCGGTGGCCAAGCAGCTCGGCACCCTCGACTACTCGCCGGGCTTCCAGTACGGCCACCCGCTGTCGTTCAAGCTGGCCGAGCAGATTGCCGACCTGATGCCGGGCAGCCTCAACCACGTGTTCTTCACCGGCTCCGGCTCCGAGTGCGCCGACACCGCGGTGAAGATGGCCAGGGCCTACTGGCGCCTGAAGGGCCAGCCGGCCAAGACCAAGCTCATCGGCCGTGCCCGCGGCTACCACGGCGTCAACATCGCCGGCACCAGCCTCGGCGGCATCGGCGGCAACCGCAAGATGTTCGGCCAGTTCATGGACGTCGACCACCTGCCGCACACCCTGCAGCCGCACCTGGCCTACACCCCGGGCATGGCCGCAACCGGCGGCGTCGAGCTGGCCAACGAACTGCTCAAACTGATCGAGCTGCACGACGCCTCGAACATCGCCGCGGTCATAGTCGAGCCGATGTCCGGCTCGGCCGGGGTCATCGCGCCGCCGGTGGGCTACCTGCCGCGCCTGCGCGAGATCTGCGATCAGCACAACATCCTGCTGATCTTCGACGAGGTGATCACCGCCTTTGGGCGCATGGGCAAATGGAGCGGCGCCGAGTACTTCGGCGTGACCCCGGACATCATGAATACCGCCAAGCAGATCACCAACGGCGCCATCCCCCTGGGCGCGGTGATCGCCAGCAGCGAGATCTACGACACCTTCATGCAGCAGCCCTCGCCCGAGCACATGGTCGAGTTCGCCCACGGCTACACCTACTCGGCCCACCCGGTGGCCTGCGCCGCCGGCCTGGCCTCGCTGGAGCTGCTGAGGCGCGAGAACCTGGTGCAGCAGGCCGCCGAGCTGGCGCCCCAGTTTGCCGCGGCCCTGCATGACCTCAAGGGCGCCAAGCACATCGTCGACATCCGCAGCTGCGGTCTGGCCGGCGCCCTGCAGATCGCCCCGCGTGACGGCGACCCGGTGATCCGCCCGTTCGAGGCCGGCATGGCCCTGTGGCAGGCCGGCTTCTACGTGCGCTTCGGCGGCGACACCCTGCAGTTCGGCCCGACCTTCAACGCCAGGATGGACGACCTCGACCGCCTGTTCGGCGCCGTCGGCGAGACCCTGAACACGCTGGATTAAGCCCCAGGGTGGATCGGGACGCGTAGTCGGCGCCTTATCCACCCACAGACAAGACCGCACGGTGGATGAGCTTCGCGTCATCCACCCTACAGAATTCGATTAACGGAGAAGCCCATGACCCCCATCGCCCACCTGATCAACGGCGAGCGCATCGCCACCAGCGGCCGCACCGCCGATGTGTTCAACCCCTCCACCGGCGCCGTGACCGGCCAGGTCGCCCTGGCCGACCGCGCCACCGTGCAGCAGGCCATCGACGCCGCCAAGGCCGCCTTCCCGGCCTGGCGCAAGACCCCGCCGGCCAAGCGCGCCCAGGTCATGTTCCGCTTCAAGCAGCTGCTCGAGCAGCACGAGGCCGAGATCGCCAGGCTGATCAGCGAGGAGCACGGCAAGACCCTGGAAGACGCCGCCGGCGAGCTCAAGCGCGGCATCGAGAACGTCGAGTTCGCCTGTGGCGCGCCGCAGATCCTCAAGGGCGAGTACAGCCGCAACGTCGGCCCGGACATCGACGCCTGGAGCGACCTGCAGCCGGTCGGCGTGGTCGCCGGCATCACCCCGTTCAACTTCCCGGCCATGGTGCCGCTGTGGATGTACCCGCTGGCCATCGTCTGCGGCAACTGCTTCATCCTCAAGCCGTCCGAGCGCGACCCCAGCTCCACCCTGTACATCGCCGAACTGCTGCACGAGGCCGGCCTGCCCAAGGGCGTGCTGAGCGTGGTGCACGGCGACAAGGAAGCGGTCGACGCGCTGATCGAGGCCCCGGAGGTCAAGGCCCTGAGCTTCGTCGGTTCGACCCCGATCGCCGAGTACATCTATAGCGAGGGCACCAAGCGCGGCAAGCGCGTGCAGGCCCTGGGCGGGGCGAAGAACCACGCGGTGCTGATGCCCGACGCCGACCTCGACAACGCCGTCAGCGCGCTGATGGGCGCGGCCTACGGCTCCTGCGGCGAGCGCTGCATGGCCATCTCGGTGGCCGTGTGCGTGGGCGACCAGATCGCCGACGCCCTGGTGCAGAAGATCACCCCGCAGATCCAGGCGCTGAAGATCGGCGCCGGCACCAACTGCGGCCTGGACATGGGCCCGCTGGTCACCCGTGCCGCCCAGGAGCGGGTCACCGGCTATATCGACGCCGGCATCGAAGCCGGTGCCGAACTGGTGGTCGACGGCCGCGGCCTGCAGGTGGCCGGCCATGAGCAGGGCTACTTCGTCGGCGGCACCCTGTTCGACAAGGTGACCCCGCAGATGAGCATCTACACCGACGAGATCTTCGGCCCGGTGCTGTGCATCGTCCGCGTCGACAGCCTGGAACAGGCCATGGCCCTGATCAACGAGCACGAATACGGCAACGGCACCTGCATCTTCACCCGCGAC
The DNA here is from genome assembly GCF_051904775.1 of Pseudomonas sp. MBLB4123. NCBI lineage: Bacteria > Pseudomonadati > Pseudomonadota > Gammaproteobacteria > Pseudomonadales > Pseudomonadaceae > Pseudomonas > Pseudomonas sp. MBLB4123. The sequence goes on along the minus strand of NZ_CP196711.1, from coordinate 2,699,567 downwards.
GGCGAGGCGGCGCGCCTGTTCGTCGACGAGATCGAAGTGGGCATGGTCGGCGTCAACGTGCCGCTGCCGGTACCGGTCAGCTACCACAGCTTCGGCGGCTGGAAGCGCTCGCTGTTCGGCGACCTGCACGCCTACGGCCCGGACGGCGTGCGCTTCTACACCCGCAAGAAGGCCGTCACCCAGCGCTGGCCGGCGCGCAAGAGCCACGAGGCCGCGCAGTTCGCCTTCCCCAGCAATGGCTGAGTCTTGCTAGGGCGGTAAGCAAAAAGGCCAGTCGTGGGACTGGCCTTTTTGTTTTGTGAGCCCCGCTGGGGCGGCCGCTTGCTTAGCTCCGCTCCCCAGCGTCCAGCCGGGCGAAGGCCTCGCGGTACAGCTTGTCGGCCTCCGTCAACAGCGCATTGGCAGCAGACAGGGTGTGACGCGGAACACGGGGCGAGCTGTGGGCTTCAGACTCGTCGATCAACACCTTGATCAAGGCCTGTACCGCGCCCATGCGCAGCGACGCTAAGTCACAGAGTGCAGCGGGCATGGGGCTGCGTAAGGCGCCCGGGGTGGGCGAGGGGGAGTGCGGATCAGGCATGGCGCACCTCCAGGGTAGAGGTGAGCGAAACGGCGTGGGGTATCGCGTGGGTAAAAGGGGGATAGTGCATTTTCCTTATGCTCCTCGAACTGTTTAAGGAGCCGCTCCCACCCGTTACCACACGAATGGAGGCGGACCGTACAAGGGTGGTAAACCGGCGTCCGAGGGAACCGGCCAGGCCGAAGCCTGCCTTGCACGGCCCGCCATAACTGCGCGAAAACAGCGGGCACAAAAAAAGCGCCTGCTGTTTACGGCTATGGCGCTGTCGCGCCTCAGACAATATTCGGGTTACCACACCCGGCCACGGGATTGACCGTGACGAGCGAGACTCTAGCCCGGTGCGTGGGGCTGGGCAAGTTTGATTTTGTCGTGTCGCCGCGCGCCCATCTGCAACCGACAGGTCTGCCGGGTCAGGCTGTGGGGGCGGTTTGCTTGATGGCCTTGATGGTTCCCACGCTCCGCGTGGGAACCCCTATGGGGGCGCTTTGCGTCCCGCAGACGCGGAGCGTCTGTGGCTGCGTGCCCACGCAGAGCGTGGGCACGATCAGAATATGGGCTACTTGCTATGCTGCCGCGCGTGAATCATTGGATTCACCGAAGGTGGAGTCGCATCAAGGAGCGGTGGAATGACAAACGAATACAACATCGCGCTGGTGATCGGCGCCGGGCTCAGCCTGCTGGCGGCGCTGATGCATCTAGGGGTGATCATGGTCGGCCCTGCTTGGTATCGCTTGTTTGGCGCTGGCGAGCGCTTTGTGCAGGCGGCCCAGGCCGGGCGCTGGTTTCCTGCGGTGGTCACGGCGGGAATTGCCCTGATACTCGCTACATGGGCGGCGTACGCGCTGTCCGGTGCTGGGGTGATCGAGCCCTTGCCTCTGCTGCGCCCTGCATTGTGCGCGATTACCTTGGTCTATCTGCTGCGTGGCCTGTTGGGACCGTTCGCCTTGGCCGGCACTGGGCACAGCGTTCGCTTTATCGTGGTCAGCTCGGCGATCTGCCTGGTCTATGGACTGGTGCATCTGCTGGGCGTGGTGCAAATGTGGGGAGCGCTGGCCTAGGGCGCGCTTTCTCTTTCGCGCGAGCAAAAAGAAACGGAGCGAAGCGGAGTAAACAGCCGCAGGCTGGCCCGAAGGGTGAGCGAAGCGAATAAGTAACTCGCCGTAAGGGCGAAAAGCATTGTGGCGGATCGACGCAAGTTTCGTGAGATCAAAGGTGGACAAGCTTCGCGTTGTCCACCCTACGGAAATTCAGGTTACTTACTGATTGGGGCGATTGAGGCGGCGCGGAAATATCGGATGTAGAAAGCTGAATGAAAGAGAGTGGTGATAATGAATTGGGGCGTTGTGCTGGTTCTTAGGTGTAAATGGAAAGTAGAGTGGTAGGTTATCCGGTTGCGAGTATAGTGTTAGTTTGAGAAGTAAGCGGCTTTTCTCGGCTTTTTAAATAGATTTTCAATTTCTCGGTCTAGCTCAATAAGTGCTTTGGTAATGCTCATGACTCGATCATGCTCGCTTTTGGGGTCGATGCCCTGTTGCGCTCTCTTGGTGTTTGAGTGTGCGGCCAGTCCCCTACTTTCGCCAAAGCTATTCAGGTCGGCCAAGAGCGTCTGGTCAATTCTTTCAGGTCTTATTCCAATCGGCAAGAATATGGCTAAAATGTTCTCTTCTTTTACTCCGTGATTCTTTCGCTTGATGTGGTTGTTGTACTTTGTGATGGCGGATTTTAATTTGCTATCTATGTCTATTTTTTCCTTCCAGCCTTTCTCTTGTGATGGATGTTTGGCCTGCAAGGTTTCTGGCGGGGCACTCATTTCTGTCCCGCTAAATGCAATTAGGCTCAATGCTGTTCTTGTTGCTATCCCATATTTGCTCCAAGCCTCCCAGGCTTGAATTGTTGCGCTCATGGCGCGATCCTCAAGATATGATTCCACTTCGGCATGGCTCAGAACTCTAAAGGATAGTGCGAGCGCACACACGCGGTCAGAGTCCTCATAGTTTCCTGTTGGGTCAAAATTTTCAGGCAGAAGAAATTTTCTTAGATTCTCGATGTTTAAGATCATTTCTCTGTAGCGAGGTGACTCCATTTGGGCTCTCGCTCTATCGAGTGGCTATTCGGTTGTCGACTAGAGTCGGTATTAAGACTTCAATTTCTAACGCGTCTTGGATCTTGTTGCCCCAAAGCTGCAGGCGTTTGAATGTGTTTGGTATTCCTGCTGTGTCGCTTTCCACAGAGTTCAAAAACTGGTCGTCGCTAATGATCTCTTCGTAGGCTTTCTTGAGCTTTACAGGGTTCTTTCTCATGGCTTCGCGAATTTGGAATTTTGCGGTGTAATAAATAAGTGCATCGAAAATTGCTCTGTTAAATGATCTGGAGTCCGATTTTCTGGCGATTGATGGGCTCCCAAATATATCAACTAACAGGCTGATACCGTCCTCGAAATTGGAGATTTGCTTGTCAATCTCGTCCTTAATTTCTGGCCAATTTTTGTTCAGTTTCTCGCAGCATTCATCTAGAAAGCTCTTCATTCGCCCATGGTAGCTGTCTAGATATAGTTGGAATGAGAGGAATCTAGATATTATCTCTACGTCACGCATTCTAGCGTCTGGCTCTTTATTTCCAAGTAGTGCCTTTAGGCTCGAGGATTTGGCTGCGTAGTCATCTATATAGTTTGAGTATTCGCCGGGGAAGAGTGCTTGCCTTAGCTCTTGTGGGGAAAGCTTCACGCTTCCTGTATTTAGTCTAAGGAACACAGTGTGCAGGAAGTCATAGTTAGGCCAGTTTTTGATGACGACCGTTCTGATAGTGTAGTTGAGGAACGAGTTTAGGTCGTCGATGAGTTCGGGGTTCTCATCTAGGCTCTTATATTTCTTTCTTGATAGGTCTTTCTTTATTTCTAGTCCTGAAAGTCCGAAGTTGTTATTAGGTGTTTCGGATTTTCCTGTGAACTGGAGGAGGGATAAAAGTCTTTGTTTTCCATCAAGTACGATGTATCGCCCCCGCTGGTCCTTTTTCTCTGCCAAGACTATTTGCGGTACTGGTAGGTTGAGGATTAGCGACTCAATGAACAAGCTCTTTCTTGTTCTGCTCCACGCATCCCTTCTTTGGAAGCGAGGGTTCATTTCTATGTTCTTTCTTTCAAGTTGGTCGATTATGGTTCCAACCGTCCAGTCAGAAGAGTGCAGTACGGCTTGTGAATATAGGCTCAGATCGCAAGGAGGGGCGATGCTGTCGTCTTCATCTTCTAACTCAAAAAAATCTAAATTTTCTTTCATGATGCGCCTGTGCCTTGTTCGTTAAGCTTGCAGATGTTGTGGCCGTTGTCTGCCTGAATGGTAATGGGGCAGTCCCGTTCTTAATAAAGAAAAAATTGGCGGATTTATTTTTTAACTCATTGTATTCACTTCCCCACCTTCCGATTCCGCACATACAACGCCTCTCCCCCCGTCGCACTGCTGCCGCGCACCTGCAGCTCGAAGCGCTTGGCCTGGCCCTTGATCAGGTCGCTGAGCTTCTTGAAGCCATACAGCCGGGCATCGAAGGCCGGGCGCAGCTTGCTGATGTTCTGCCCGAGCACGCCCAGTTCGACCCAGCCGTCCTCGTCGTCGATGTCGTCGATCAGTTTGGCGATGAAGTCCACCGGCACCTTCTGCGGTTTCTTCTTGGCGGCGGGCTTGGCTGGTTCGGCGGGGGCGCTGCCGCCGGCGGCCTTGCCCCTGTCGGCGCTGGCGGCCGGTTCGTCCACGGCCTGGGCCGCGTCGGCACGCAGGATCTCGGTGTAGATGAACTTGTCGCAGGCCGAGACGAAGGGGGCGGGGGTCTTCTCCTCGCCGAAGCCGTACACGGTCAGGCCTTCCTCGCGCAGGCGGGCGGCCAGGCGGGTGAAGTCGCTGTCGCTGGAGACCAGGCAGAAGCCGTCGAAGCGCCGGGTGTAGAGCAGGTCCATGGCGTCGATGATCAGCGCGCTGTCGGTGGCGTTCTTGCCGCGGGTGTAGGCGAATTGCTGGATCGGCTGGATGCTGTGGTCGAGCAGCACCTGCTTCCACTTGCCGAGGTTCGGCTGGGTCCAGTCGCCGTAGATGCGCTTGACGCTGGCGACGCCGAACTTGGCGATTTCCTCGAACAGGCCCTCGACCATGGCGGCCGAGGCGTTGTCGGCGTCGATCAGCACGGCGAGGAGCTTCTGTTGCTGCGGGGCGCTGGGTTTGGCGGCCATGGTCGGTCCTTGATAGGTGCGTGTCCCGAACATACTGCGGATGCTGTCACGGCGCCATAGGGAGCCGCTGGCTGCGGCGGTGGATAGGCAGAATCTGCACTTTGCTTGATCTGTGCCGGGGTTTGCCCTGGCGCGGGGGCCTATAGTCCGGCGCTGAAATTTCAGCCCGGTATCAACGAGAAAAGGACTTCCGCCATGCGTGCGCTCGCCCTTGTACTGTTTTGTTGCCTCGCCGGCCTGGCCCAGGCCAGCAACGAGGCGATGCAGCGTTTCACCCAGCTCAACGCCGACCCGGTGCTGCGCCAGCAGGCCTACGAGGCCGGCCACGAGCGCATCCGTTTCTGCGGCAATTGCCATGGCGAGAACGGCAACAGCCGGCGCCCGCACATCCCCAACCTGGCGCAGCAGAACCCGGTGTACCTGTTCAATGCCTTCGAGAAGTTCGCCAGCGGTGAGCGCAGCGACTATGTGATGTCCAAGCTGGCGCCGAACCTGAGCCTGGAGGACAGGGTCAACGTGGCCATCTACTTCGGCCAGCAGCAGCTGCAGGGGCATGAGGAGGCGGTCGACCCGGCGCTGCGCCAGGACGGCGAGGCGACCTTCAAGACGCTCTGCACGGGCTGCCACGGGGTGAACGCCGAGGGCCGCGACAATACCCCGCGCCTGGCCGGCCAGCCGGCCGAGTACCTGCGCCGTGCCCTGACCCGTTTTCGCGACAAGGACCCGAGCCGTGCCGGCTCGGTGATGATGACCATCGCCGACGGCTTCAGCGACCAGCGCATCGCCGCGCTGGCCGCCTACCTGCAGCAGTTGCAGGCGCAGGCCGAACTCAGCGTGGGGGCAGTGCGCCGATAGCGTGCAGGCCCTGTTCGATCAGCCGGTGACAGCCGGCGGGGTTTTCCAGCGGCAGCAGGTGGCCGTGTTCCAGGTCCTCCAGGAACCGGGTTTGCGGGCAGCGCCGTTGCCATTCCTGCCACAGCTGTTCGCTGAAGAACACCGAGGGTTTGCCGCGGATCGCCACGCAGGGCATCGGCAGGCGTTGCAGCTGCGCCATCACGTTCGGCGGCTGGGTGTAGTTGTGCGCTTCCCAGTGTTTGGGGAAGGCCAGCTGCACCTGGCCGTCGGCGCCTTCCACCAGTCCATGCTCGGCCAGCGCCTGCAGGGCCTCGGGACCGAAGCGCTTGTAGCCGCGGGCGTTCCGGCATTGCTGCAGGAAGGCCTGGCGGCTGGGCCAGCGGTCGGGCTTGCGCAGGGTGCTCCTGGCCGGGTCGGTGCGGTTCATCAGCGCCTTGGGCAGCCAGCGCACCAACCGCGCCAGGGCGGGGGAGACCATGGCCGGCTCGATCAGTACCAGCGCCTTGAACAGCTCGGGGCGCTTGGCGGCGGCGAGGATGGTGGAGGTGGCGCCCAGGGAGTGGCCGATGCCGATGATCGGCGCCTGGTACTCCTGCTCGATGAAGGCGATCAGGTCGTCGGCATACAGCTGCCAGTCGCGTCGCCGCGGCGGCGGGCCGATGTCCGGCCAGGTCGCGCGGCAGGCCAGGCCGCTGAGCGCCAGGCTGCCGCTCAGGCGACCGAGCAGCGGCTCGTAGACCCGCAGCGGAAAACCGTTGGCGTGGTAGAAGTGGGCGGGCGCGCCCTGGTTGCTGCAGTGCAGCCACTGCGCATTGGCCGGCAAGCGCGCGGCCGCGGAGCTGGATTTCATGGTCTTTCTCATGGCCTGCGGAACGTGCGGATCACAGTAGGGATTGGCGGAGAACGAGGCAAAGGGGGATCGCGCCAGAATGCAGGGGCAACTGTCCTTTCGCGGCCATCCGGCCGCCGGTCAGCGGACGGGGCCGTGGATTGGGTACAATCCACGGCCCTTTTCCGCGCCACGCCTGGCGCGCTCTGCCGAGGTTGCCCATGTCGCCCCTTGAACTCTGCGCCGCCACGCTCGGCGTGATCGCCGTCTGGCTGACGGTTCGACAGAACATCTGGTGCTGGCCGATCGGCCTGGTCATGGTGTCGATGTACAGCTGGATCTTCTTCGAGGTGAAGCTGTATTCGGACATGCTGCTGCAGCTGGTCTACGCCGGCTTGCAGCTCTACGGCTGGTGGCAGTGGCGGCGTGGCGGCGATCGGCACCAGGGCCGCGAGGTCAGCCGCCTGAGCGCCGGCGGCCTGGCCCTGAGCCTGGCCATCGGCGCCGCCGGCAGCCTCGGCCTGGGCTATATGATGGCCACCTACACCGACGCCGCGGCGCCCTGGCTGGATGCCGCGCTGACCGGCTTCAGCCTGGTGGCCCAGGTGTGGATGGCGCAGAAGCGCCTGGAGTGCTGGCCATTGTGGCTGGCCCTGGACGTGGTGTTCGTCGGCCTGTTCGTGCACAAGGCGCTGTACCCCACCGCCGTGCTCTACGGGCTGTTCTGCCTGCTGGCGCTGTACGGCTGGCAGAGCTGGCGGCGCGCTCCGGCCCTGGCCCGCGCATGAGGGTGCTGGTGCTGACCGGCCCGGAGTCGAGCGGCAAGAGCCGTCTGGCCCAGGCCCTGCAGGCGCGCTTCGGCGGCCTGGTGGTCGGCGAGTACGTGCGCCACTTCATCGAGCAGCAGGGGCGTGACACCTGCTACGGGGACATCGAGGCCATCGCCCGGGGCCAGCTTGACTGGGAAGACCGCGCCCGCGCCAGTGCGCCGCCGCTGCTGATCCTCGACACCCACCTGCTGAGCAACCTGCTGTGGAGCCGGACCCTGTTCGGCGACTGCCCGGTTTGGCTCGAGCCGGCCCTGTTGGCGCGCCGTTACGACCTGCACCTGCTGCTCGACCCGCGCGGCATGCTCTGGGTCGACGACGGCCAGCGCTGCCAGCCGCACCTGGCCGAGCGCCTGCGCTTCCACCGGGGCTGCCGCGACTGGTTGCAGGCCCACGGCCAGGCCGTTGTCGAGCTGCAGGGCGACTGGCCGCGGCGCCAACAGCAGGCCCTGGCCCGGGTCGGCGCCTGGTTGGGCGAGCCTGAGTGGCGTGAGTCGGGGGATTGAGGCTGGTCTAGGTGGCTTCCGCCTGTTTCCCAGTGGGGCCCACACCGCCCGGCGGCCTGCGCTTGCGCCGCCGATAGGCTGCTGGCTAAATGATGGCGTTATAGGCCTTCGTGCGGCGCTGCCCTGGGTCGATGAGCGGCGAGGGCCTATCACAAATACAGCGAGCCCGCTGTCTAAGCATGGGGTTGCCCCGTGCCTGCGCGTTGGCAGGGATACGAGCCGCGAGCGCGTGCCTGCAGTCGAGACATCGCAATGACCATCGAGAAAGCCGATGCAGTGCCGGCGCGCAGTTCGCTGCGCACCTTGATCATCGTGCGTGGCGCGCTGCGCAGCCTGGTCATCGCCGGGCTGTTGTGCGTCGCCAGCTACTTCCATGTGGTGAGCATCCTCGAGGAGGAGCTGGTCGAGCAGCTCGAGCAGTTCATCGCCGAGCGCGGTCTGCGCGATTCGCAGCAGTTCCTGCAGACCGAGCGCCATCACCTGGCCGTCGAGCAGGCCCTGCTGGAGCAGCTGCAGGCGGTGCCGATCCCGACTGGTGCGGCGTTGTTCGACGACTATTTCGAGCCCTGGCCCGACGGCACCTGGCGCACCCGGCGCGGCTGGTACGACGGCCAGTTGGCCAGGGACGGCCTGCAGCATCGCGGCTTCACCGGTTTCATCGGTCGCGACGTGGCGCTGACCCCCGAGCTGCGCCACCGCGCCGCGCTGATGGCGGCGTTGCTCGACTGGTACGGCTCGGCTTGGACCGCCACCGGGCAGTACATCAACTATTTCCTCTCGGCGCCGGAGAACCTGCTGATCGGCGAGTTCATCGGCGTGCCCTACCTGCATCAGGTGCCGGCCGACAGCTATTTTCCCGACGAGATCTTCGTGGCGCCGGCCAACCAGACGCAGAACCCCGCGCGGCGTTCGGTCTGGACCCACTTCTATTTCGATGAAACCGCGAAGCTGTGGATGCTCAGCAGTCTCAGGCCGGTCTACCTGGAGGACCGCCTGGTGGCGACCCTGGGCCAGGACATCCTCCTGGACGAGTTCATGCGGCGCACCCTGCGAGATGCCCTGGAGGGCACCGATAACATCGCCTTCGACGGCGATGGCACCTTGATCGCCTACGAGCCGCTGCTGGCCGATATCCAGGCCGCCGGGGGCACGCTGAAGATCGATGCAAGCCGCCCGGGACTGCAACGCATCTACCAGGCCGTCAGGGCCGAGGGGCGGCACAACGGCGTCACCGAGAGCGATGAGGCCTTTCTCGCCTACACGCGCATCGACGGGCCGGGCTGGTATCTGGTCAACATCTATCCCAAGCAGCTGCTGCAGGAGCAGGCCCTGGCCGCCGCGGCGATCATCCTCGGCATCGCCTTGCTTGGCCTGCTCTCGGAGTTCGCCGTGCTCTGGCTGTTGATTGCGCGCTATGTGCTGGCGCCGCTGCGGCGCTTCGTGACGGTGACCGAGAAGGTCGGGCAGAACGGTTTGGCCGAGCTGCGCGACAGCGACCTGCCGCAGCGGCAGGACGAATTCGGTCTGTTGGCCAGCCGCTATCGCGAGACGGCGCGGGAGCTGGAAGAGTCCCGCCTGGCGCTGCTGGCCGCCAACCGCGACCTCGACGCCCAGGTCGCCAAGCGCACCGCAGAGCTGACCCAGGCCAACGAGCGCCTGGCCCGGTTGGCCACCATCGACGAGCTGTCGGGGTTGTACAACCGGCGTCAGTTCCACAGCTTGGTGCCGCAGGAGCTGGCACGCCTGGGCCGCCTGCAGAAGATGCCGCTATGGGTGACGCTGGCGATAGTCGACATCGACTATTTCAAGCGGGTCAACGATGCCCATGGGCATGGGGCCGGCGACGAGGCGATCCGCCGCGTGGGCGCGTGCCTGGCGCAGCTGTACCGGCGTGCCGGCGATTACTGCTTTCGCCTGGGCGGCGAGGAGTTCGCCCTGTTTTCCAGTGGCGAGCCGGTCGCCGCCGCGGTGCTGGAGCAGGCGGCGGCGCAGTTGCTGAATGCGGTGCGTCAGCTGGAGATCCCGCTGGCGGGCTCGACTGCGCCCTGCAAGTTGACGATTTCCCTGGGCATCGTCCACGCCCAGGCCGTGCCCGGCCTGACCCTGGAAAGCCTGTACAAACTGGCCGACGACGCGCTCTACGCCGCGAAGGCGGGAGGGCGTGACCAGGGCCGGATTGTGCTGCTCGGTGCCGAGCCCGCCCGCCACATTGAGCGGGACGTGCACTGACGGGGCTCAGTGCTCCCAGCGCTGGTAGATGGCCTCCAGCTCGCCCGTGTTCTGCAGGCGCTCCAGGGCATCGGCGAATAGCTCGGCGCGCTGGTAGTCCTCTTGGCCGAAGGCGACGTAGCGCGGCATCTGCACCAGTGGCCGCGGCAGCACCCGGACCCGCTGTTCGGCGTTCTGTTCGCGGGCGAAATAGAGCAGTTGGGTACGGTCGCCGACGATGACGTCGAAGCGCCCGGCCAGCAGCATGGCCACCAGCTGCCGCGGGCTCTGGGCGATGGCGTCGCGCCGCAGCTCGGCGCGGTCGAACGCGGTCTCGTAGGCATAGCCCTCGATCTGACCGATCCGGTAGGGCGCCAGGTCACTCAGTTGTCGCCAGTCCTCTAGCGCCGCCTTGGATGTGGTCATGAATACCGTGGTGCCGGTGCGCAGGGGGCCGACCAGCCGATACTGGGCCTGACGCTCCGGGGTGCCGGCGAACTGGAAGGCCATGGTGGCTTCGCCACGTTCGAGCATGGCCTTGACCCGCAGCCAGGGATACAGGCGCAGGTGGTAGTCGACGCCCGCGGCCTGCAGCACGGCGTCGACCAACTCGACGTCCAGCCCCAGGGGGGCGTCATCGTCGGGGGCTACATAGCTGTAGGGGGCGAACTGCTTGTCGCCGACCACCTGCCATGGCTCCGCCAGCGACGGGGCACAGAGGGCGAGGAGCAGGCAGCACAACAGTAAGCGCATCGGTGGGTTCCAGCCGGCGAGTGATCAAGCATGGCGCCCGTGCCAGTCGCGGGCAATTGCGGACGCTCGACGGTTCAACGGTAGTTGTTTCCGGCCGCTTTTGCACTCAGCCGCTGTGTCGCGGGGCGTCGCCGGCGTGGCGCAACGGCGTGCAGCGCTGCCGGTCGATGGCGCCGACATAGGGGTTGCCGTGGCCCATGACGCAGCCGACCTGCTGGTTGCGCCAGCGTTCCCAGTCGCTGACCGGATACAGGCGGTGCCAGGCCTCGTAGGTGCGCCGGTCCTGGCGCGACAGGCGCAGCCGGTAATGGTCGGCCATGTACAGGTAGATGCGCGCCGAGGCGCCGCGGGCCGGCTCCGGCGGCATGGCGGTCCTGGCCTTGAAGTCGACGCGCATCGGGCAGGCGCCGTACTGCTTGGGGCTGGCCCCGAGCATGCCCAGGGCATAGTTGGAGCGGTCGCCATTCACTTCGCCGATGCTGGGCACCAGGTTGTGCAGGTCGGCCTCGGCGGCGCGGAATACCGGGTCGTTGCGCGTGCAGTTCTTGCGCCCGCCCTGCTGCCAGCACTGGCGCTGATGGCCGATCACCCAGGCCGGCACCACGTGCTCCCATTCCAGGCGTTGCGCGCGGCGTGGCTGCTTGCGCGGGACATAGCCGCAGCTGGCCAGGTCCACCCGGTTGCCCTGGTAGGCGCAGCCACAGTAGAAGGTGGTCTGTTGCGGGGCGTAGAGCTTCCAGGCGATCTTCTTGGCGGCGGTGAAGCTTTGCGGGGCATCGGCGTGGGCGGGGAGGGTGAACAGCAGGCACAGCAGGACAAGCAGGCGGGGCATAGACGGCTCTGGGCAAAAAAAGCCGCGCATGATAACCGCTGCTGGAGGCGAGCGGGAGCGTCTAGGACGCAGTTTCCACCCTATGCCGACACCCCTGGCGGGGCGCCGGAGGCAAAGGCTTCAGACCTTCCTGACGAACTCGGACTTGAGCTTCATCGCACCGATGCCGTCGATCTTGCAGTCGATGTCGTGATCGCCGTCGACCAGGCGGATGCCCTTGACCTTGGTGCCGACCTTGACCACCAGCGAGGAGCCCTTGACCTTGAGGTCCTTGATCACGGTGACGCTGTCGCCGTCCTGCAGGGGATTGCCCACCGCATCCTTGATCACCCGGGCGTCGTCATCGGCGTCCGGCGTCTCGGTGCTGGCGGACCACTCGTGGGCGCACTCGGGGCAGACCAGCAGCTGGCCGTCTTGATAGCTGTATTCGGATTGACACTGGGGGCAGGGTGGCAGGGGGCTCACTGGGGCTCCTCGAGGACGCTGAGGTGGGAAACCGCACAGTGTATAGGGATTTACCGCCCTTGCGGGCACCGCGCCCGGCCAGGGCGCGACCCGCGACGGCTACCAGCGGGGGCGGTAATGGCCGTGCCGATGATGGCGGTGGTGCCGGTGATAGTGCTGACGATGCTGGTGCTTGTACTGATGCGGTCGGTAGCCGTAGTGCGGTACCACCACCCGTGGGTAGCTCCGATAGTAGGGCCGTGGCGAGTAGTAGTCCGGATAAGGCTCCTCGTAGTAACGATAGCGGTGCGGCAGTGGGCCGATCTCGACGTACACCGGCGCGCGCTCGTAGCGGCTGTTGGCGACTATCACGCCGCCGATCACCGCGCCGACCACGGCTCCGGCAATTGCGGCGTCGCGGCCGGAACCACGGGCCGAGGCGTCAGCGCTGAACACCAGGCTGGCAAGCAGCAGAGTCAGTAGGGGAATGCGGCCAAACATGGACGGACCTCCTTCTACGGTCGGCAGGTGCCGGTTAAATTTCGACCACTGTCGCCGGCGGATATCGCGCCCGGGCTAGGTAAAGCTTGTGTAAAGCTGCCGGCTGCCGCTTCGCGGCGAGCCTGGTGAAGGGCGCCGCGCCGGGCCCTCAGTCGTATTCGGCTTCCGCGTGCTCGCCCAGCAGGCGACGCTGCCGGGGCGTGCAGGCGGCCAGCACCGCGGGGTTGAAGCGCCAGGCCAGATAGGGCGAGAACTTCTGCGCGACCATGCGCCGGCCGTAGTGCACCTGCAGCAGGTAGCGGCTGCGGTCCGTCGTGCGGTTGCGGCTGCCGGCGTGCCACAGCTCGCTGCGCAGCATCAGCACGTCGCCGGCCCGGCACAGCACCGGCTGCGCCGGGGTGCCCTGCCAGCTGTCCTCCCCCGGCCGCGGCCCCCGTCCGGCACGGTGGCTGCCGGGGATCACCAGGGTGGGGCAGAGGTCGGCGTCGATGTCGTCGAGGTACAGCTGGGCGGTGCAGATCTGCATGGGCAACGCGAAGCCCGGGTCGGCCAGCAGCGCCGGCGGCAGCTGCAGCACCAGGTAGTCCAGGTGTAGCGCGGCGCCGACGAAACCGGGGTGGCAACGCCAGGCGGTTTGGCCGATCACGTGGCAGTCGGCGCCGAGGGCCGCCTCGGCCAGTTCGATCACCCCCGGCGGGTCGAGGTAGGGCAGCCACAGCGGGTCGCGGTTGAACACGCACTTGTAGTGGTCCAGCAGCCCGCTGTAATCCCAGTGCTGCGGTTGCAGGCGGTCGATGGCCGCGCGCAACTCGGCCACCTGTGGCGCCTCCAGCACCCCGGGCAGCAGGACGAAGCCACGCCCGTGCAGGGCACGCAGGCGCGCCGCGGTCAAGGCTGGGGCGACGGGGTTCTCCGGCATGCTGGCGACCCTCGCGTTGCGCCGGGCACGGCCCGCCTCAGCGGCGCCGGGTCAGGTCATGGGCGGCCAGGGACGATTGGCCGCGCTCGGGGTTGGGCTGCACCGCGCTGTGCAGGCGCTCGCTCAACTCGTCGGCGCCGCCGATGTAGCGGCCGTCCAGCCAGATTTGCGGCACGGTGATCGGCGTGCTCGGCCCCACCAGGGGTTTGACCCGGGCGAGCATCTCGTAGAGGGCGCGGGCGTCCTTGATCACGTCGTGGTAGCGGAAGTCGATGCCGGCGCGCTCCAGGTAGCCCTTGGCCCGCCGGCAGTGCGGGCAGCTCGCCTTGCCGAACAGGTGGTTGCCGCTGGTTGGGCTGCGCCCGGCATGCCGGGCGATCACCGCCTCGGTCAGCACGCCGCGGTTGAGGGCGTTGCCCTGGCTGATCACCCGGCCATCGACCATGACGATGGGGGCGTGCCAGCCGCCCTTGAGCAGCGGTTGCCACCACAGGCTCAGCCAGTCGCGCACCTGCAGCTCCACCGGGATGTCCGCCAGCTCGTTGGCCAGGGTGTCCTCGATCACGTCCCGGGTCAGGGCGCATTCGCCGCAGGCAACCCTGATCTTCAGCGGGCCGAAGCTGCCGGCCCAGCGGTAGAGGGTGATGCGCACCGCTGCTGTGCTCATGTTGGTGCCTGTACCGTCTCGGAGGGCGCTGCACTCTTGAGCATAGCCAAGCCCGTTCGACCGCCGCGCCGGGGCATCCCCTGGGAGGGGGCGAACCTGGCGAATGACGCCGGGCGGCTATCCTCAGAACAGCGGCCCTCGGTTCGCCGCCACCCCTCCCGCAGCGCAGGCAGCGAGCATGCAATTGGACGAGTTCACCGGCAACCTCCTCGAGACCCTGTGGCGCTGGGTGACCACGCCCTGGCTGCAGATCGGCGAGACCGACCTGCACCTGGCGCGCCTGATCGGCCTGGCGCTGATCCTGTTCTTCGCCTGGTGGTTCTCCTCCCTGCTGGAGCACGGCCTGCGCAATGTCGCGGCGCGCAGCAAGGGCACCCACATGAACTCCTCGGGGATGTATGCGCTGACCCGCATCATCCGCTATGCGGTGTGGATCATCGGTACCCTGGTGGGCCTGCGCTACCTGGGCCTGGACCTGACCAACATCGCCCTGGTCGGCGGCGCCATCGGCGTCGGCATCGGCCTGGGCCTGCAGAACATCTTCAGCAATTTCATCTCCGGGTTGATCCTGCTGCTGGAGAAGACCCTCAAGGTCGGCGACTTCGTCGATCTGCAGTCCGGGGTGATGGGCCGGGTCACGGAGATCGGCATGCGCTACACGCGCATCACCACCAACGATCTGGTCGACATCATCGTGCCGAACTCCGAGTTCGTGACCGGTCGGGTGACCAACTGGAGCTTCGACGAGAAGTTCCGGCGCATCCACGTGCCCTTCGGCGTGGCCTACGGCAGCGACAAGCACAGGGTCAAGGCCGCCGTGCTCAAGGCGGTGGAGGCGGTGCCCGGCTGCATCACCAGTCTGCCGGGGCGGCAGCCGGATGTGTGGTTGACCCGCTTCGGCGACAGCAGCCTGGATTTCGAGCTGGTGGTCTGGGTCGAGCACGACCTGATGATCTCCCCCGGTGCCACCCATGCCCGCTTCATGTGGGCCATCGACGACCAGCTGCGCCTGGCCGGTGTGGAGATTCCCTTCCCCCAGCGCGACCTGCACCTGCGTTCCGGCAGCCTGCGCCTGGACCTGGGCGAGGGGCAGCGGCTGCAGGTTTCCGCCGCGCCGCCGCGCGACGACGAGTCGGGGCCCGGTTAGCCCAGGCGACGAGCTGCAGGCGACCAGACGCGCTGGGCTTTCACGCAAAACCCATGGATATCAGTCATTTGGCCTTCCGATTGGGGGTTGCCTGGGTGGCTAACGTAATTTTGACTTGCCCGCCCTCGGCAACTAATACCTTAGGTACGCTCCGCAGAGGAGCGCTCCACGCGCCGCAGGCGGGGCGTCGGGCCGGTGCACCGCTAGGGCAAAGGTGCGTGGTCCGCCCGCCGCGACCGGCCTCGCGCGGCGCCTCGTTCAAGCCTGCTTCCGGGAGCCGCTGGCGTGCCTGCGCGCGTGCCGCCGTGCCCGGCCGCAGGGTGTGTTGCGACCTTGCCCCTTCGGCGTCGCACAGGAGGAGGGCGGTGAGATGGCCGGCATGCAGGACAGAGGCGCAAGGGTTCGCTCGACCCTCATCGGTCTCCACTGCGGGGCTCTGGTGCTGCTGGCGGCGACCCTGCTCGCAGCCCTGGTCGCGGTCGACCTGGTGCTGGGCGACGAGCAGCCCGTTGCCGCGCAGGCGGGCAACGACAAGTGGCTGGAGCCGGCGCGCAGCCGCTTGATGCAGGCGCGCGAAGCTCTACCCTTCTTCCCGCATCGGGCCAACACCCGGGGCAATGTCGTGCTGCAGCCGCAGGACTTCGAGAGCACCGAGCTGTGCGGCGCCTGTCACACCGAGATCTACCGCCAGTGGCGCAGCTCGATGATGGCCCAGGCGTGGGACGAGCCGGTCTATCGCGCCCTGCTCAAGCTGGCCAGCGAGGCCACCGAGGGACGGGTGGATACCTTCTGCACCGGCTGCCATTCGCCGGTCGGCCTCACCACCGGGCAGATCACCACCGCGCTCAACCGCTCCTCGGTCGAGGACAGCGCGCGGGATCATCCGCTGCCGGGCGTCGATTGCGAGAGCTGCCACAACATCAGCGCCCGTACCGGGCTGGACAACGGCGCCTATGTCATGACGCCCCGGGCCCACGGTCGCCCGACCAAGTTCGGCCCGCGCCAGGATGCCGTGTCGCCCTACCACGACACCGTTTACTCGGCGCTGCATACCCGCTCGGACTTCTGCGCCACCTGCCATAACGTCACCCACCCGTTCAGCAGCGTGGCGGTGGAGCGCACCTACGACGAATGGCTGGAGAGCGCCTACAGCCTCAACGGCGAGACCTGCCAGGACTGCCACATGCCGGGCTTCGCCGGCCGCGCGGCGAGCATGGGGCCGCAGCGCGAGCATGTCGCCTCGCATTGGTTCAGCGGCGCCAATGCCGCGCTGCTCAGTCACCTGGGCCGGGAAGAGGCGGCGCAGCGCGCCCGCGACATGCTGGCACGGGCGGCCCGCATCGAGTTCGAGGCCCTGCCGGAGCGGGTGCGGCCCGGGCAGGACGTCAGGCTGGCGGTCAGGGTGAGCAATGTCGGCGCCGGCCACAAGCTGCCGACCGGCTTCCCCGAGGGCCGCGAGATCTGGATCGACCTGCGCGTGAGCGATGCCCGCGGGCGCCAGGTCTACCGCCTGGGGGCGGTCAGGGACGGCGAGACCGAGGCCGGCACGCGCAACTTCAAGGTGCACCTGGGGGATAAGGACGGCAACGAGCTGGACATCGAGGTGTGGAACGCCACGCAGATCCTTTCCGACAACCGCATCCTGCCCAAGGGCTACATCGTCCGCGAGTTCAGCTTCCGGGTGCCGGCCGATGCCGTCGGGCCGCTGAGCCTGCGTGCGGACCTGAACTACTGGCCGTTCTCGCAGAAGCTCGCCGACTTCCTGCTCGGCGCCGGGGCGCTGCAGGTGGAGGTCACGCGCATGACCCAGGCCCGCGCGCGCCTGGCCTTGAGCCGCGAGCTGGCCCGCACCCCCTAGGCGGTGCGGGCAGCCCGGCGCGTGGCGTCAGGGCTTGGCGAGGGTCGGGTAACCCTGGCTGAACACCCAGTCGCTCTGCTGCGCCGGCACATGGCAGCCGCGGCAGGTCTCGGCGAAGCCCTTGGACACGTTGACGGCGGGGTTCTTCGCTTCGTACAGCCCCCAACCCCAGCCCTCGGCCCAGTGCGGGTTGTCCGGGAAGCGGCTCTGGCGGTCCTTGACCATGACGAACCAGACGTTGGCATCTCCGGCCCACTGGGCCTGGCCGGTGGTCTGCGGCCCTTGTTCGACTGCGCGAATCTCCTTGATCAGCACCGCGCCGTCGGGGAACGCCCCGGTCTTGCGGTAGGCCGCGACGGTTTCCGGCTGGGTGTAGACGTCATGGAAGCCATAGCCCGGGGCCTGCTGGTCGGCGACCACCCAGGAACCCAGGTGAATCCAGGTACTGCGCGCATCGGCGGGCAGGCGAATGTCGCCCTTGGCGTCGACGTAGGTGCTGAAGGTCTGTTCGGCCAGGTCCGCCCCTTGGGCCGACAGGCTGGTCAGGGCGATGGTGAGAGCAACTAAGGGTTTCATGGCATGACTCCTGTGTTGCGGTGGGTGGCGGCGCCCAGGGCGCCGCGGCGTTACAGGGCGGCGGGCACCGGCGGGAAGTCGATGTCGGTGTGCGCCAGGTTATTAGTGAAGTTGGTCAGCACGTTGAGCGCGACCTGGGCCACCACCTCGAGGATCAGGCCGTCGTCCAGCCCGGCTTCGCGGGCGGCGACCAGCTCTGCGTCGCTGAGCCGGCCGCGCTGCGCGAGGAGGCGTGCAGCCAGTTCGGCGACGGGCAGCTCCCCGGCACTGGCGGTGCGGCCGGCACGGGCGGCGAGCAGTTCCTCGTCCTTCAGGCCGGCACCCTTACCCAGCAGGCTGTGGGCGCTCAGGCAGTAAGCGCAACCGTTGGCCTGGGCCACGGCGAGGGCGACGAGTTCCCGCTGACGTGCACTCAGACGGCCCTGACCGAGGGTGTCCGACAGGCCCAGGTAACCCTGCAGCGCCGCAGGCGCCTGGGCCAGGGTGGTGAACAGGTTGGGCAGCATGCCGAGCTTGCCTTTGACGGCGCTGAGGGCGGCGGCGGTTTGGGCGTCGGCGTGGCTGAGATCGAGGGGGGCGATACGGGGCATGGTGTTTCTCCTGTGTGATAGCCGGATGGCTGAGTTCACTTTGACGGAGAGGTCGAGATTGGTGATGATGATTAGTCTCGGAAATCATGCAGATCGTATCGAGTGGATCGTCTTTCGCCCTTGCTGGCGCGTTTCGCCCTCAGCGCCCAGGTGTTCCACAGCGGGCCGCTGTGCGGACTCTCCGAACACTTCGACGGCGACAGCTTTGGCCGTCTGCACCTGCTGCGCAGGGGCCGCCTGCGCGTCTCCGGTCCACACATCCGCAGCTACCAGATCGACCAGCCCACGCTGTTGCTGTTCCCGCGGCCCTGCGGTCACCGCCTGGAGGGCGAGGGGCCGGACGGCGCCGAGCTGCTCTGCGCCACATTCGATTTCGGCGGCGGCTTGGGCAACCCGTTGGTAAGGACCCTGCCCGGCGAGCTGCTGGTGCCCTTGCAGGCAATCCCCAGCCTGGAGCCGGTGCTCGACCTGCTGTTCGACGAGGCCTTCGCCGACCATTGCGGACGTCAGGCGGCCATCGATCGCCTGGTCGAGTACGTGCTGATCCTGCTGATGCGCCATGCCATGGATGCCAACCTGCTGCGGGTCGGCATCCTCGCCGGTCTGGCCGAGCCACGCCTGGCCAAGGCGATCAACGCCATGCACGAGCAGCCGCAGGCGACCTGGACCCTGGCGAGCCTGGCCCAGTGCGCGGGCATGTCGCGGGCCCGCTTCGCGGTGAACTTCCGCGAGGCGGTGGGCATGACCCCGCTGGACTACCTCACCGAGTGGCGCCTGAGCCTGGCCAAGGGCCTGCTCAAGCAGGGCAAGCCCCTGGGGTTGGTGGCGCCGGCCGTCGGTTACACCAGCCCGGAGGCGTTGTCGCGGGCGTTCAGCCGCTATGTCGGGCAGTCGCCGCGGGACTGGCGCAAGGAACTGGGGGCGCTTTGAGGCGAGGCGGGTTATTCATTGGCTATAAGCGAGCGGTTCGTTATTTTTATGATTGCCTTAAATCATTGGAAATCAATGGCTTGTCGTTATTGTGCTCTGGTTCTAGGGCTTTGCCGGCTTCTTGACGTCTGCGCGCTGCACAGCTAAACCGATAAAACGGTAGGGGTGTAATACGTATGACCACGCTTGCCGTTGGCGGAGAAGAAGTTGCATCGGCTGGGACGCCTGACCATAGAGAATGACCGTCGAATCCGGCGGTTCGACGGATCTCAGCAAAGGGCAGGACGATAAATGGGCAGCAAGAGCAGTACCGGGTTGCCGGGTGGTCATCCGCGCGCATCACGCGCGATGCCCAGTCGTTATGCGGGTTGTGATACCGGGCGTTGGTCCGATGCCGACGCACCACTCATCGCCGGACACTATCTGACCGGCCTCCTGCGGGACGAAAGTTGTCCGGCTCACGGCGCGCGCCTCCTGCTTGCCCTGCACCAGCCACCTCGGGCGCTCTCCTGGGGGCTATCCCTGATGACCTGGCTCCGTGGCGTCTGGCTGTGGCTGAAGCACGCACTCGGAGGTTCGGCCGGTACCATGGCGACGACCGCACCCTGCCTTTCCGCCTCGCGGCGCCTGAGCCCTGGTGGCTGGCGGCCAGGGCGGGGGGCTCACTGAGACGCCTGAGGCTCGGCCTTTCGACTCAAGTCCACGGGCGCGTGGGAGCACGGACGCCGCCGTCTTCAGGGCGTGGTCTTTGGGGCCGGCCAGTGCAGCACGCCCTGGTCCTCGAAGCGGGTCGTGCCGAACAGCCCGGCCGCCAACTTGCCGCTCAACGCATAGGGTAGCCCTTGCCCCGGCTGATAGCCGGCAGCTCCCCAGGCCTGGCGCATGGCGGAGAAGGCGGAAATGCTCACCGGTACACTGAGCAGCGCCTCGCCGAAGCGCGGCACCTGTCCTTGCTGGTCGCTCACTCCGCTGGCCAGCGGCTGACCATTGACCTCCAACTCCAGCGCCACGCCGTCGTAGTCGAGTGCCGCGTCGTTGGGGTTCTGAATCCGCAGTTTCAACGCGAAACGCATCTCCAGGCCCTGCCCCGGGAGCGGCTCCAGACCGACAAGATCGATGCGCAGCGGATCGCGCAGAGCCAAGGTCCCGCAGGCGGAAAGGGTTCCGGCCAGTAGCAGCGACAGCAGGGCGTGCAGCAGAAGGCGTGGGTTAGCAGGCATGGAGGGGGATTCCGCGACGGGCTGTGGCTAGAGCATAGAAGAGCCTGCGGGGGCGGTCAGCGGCGCGGTGTGTCATTGCGGCTATCGACACTTTTTCGACACCCAAAGAAAAACCCCTGAAAAACGCTAGGCTTTTCAGGGGCTTATTTGGTGCCGGGGGCGTTTGAACTTGATCTGTAACCTATTGATTCTATTTATATAATATTAATCTGGTTTGAGTTGGGATACACGCTGGGATACAGCGCGCTGGGTGCTGGGCAGCCCGGGACGGGGGCAGCTAGATCGTTTGTACCTCTGGCATTAGCTGGAAGCGTCTCGCTAACTCTGCAAACTCTGCATTGCCATTCTCATCATTGAGCATTGCAGTGACCCCGACTCCGATAGACATACCCCCAAGGATTGCCCCGTGGAGGGTGGCTGCGTTGTCTTCCGGGCTTCCAGGCCCCCAGCTATAAAGCCACCCTGATTTGTCACCATTCCGCGCTACATGCCTATCCAGCGACTTTGCCGATATATGGGCTGAGTCATCCGATAGCCGTTGGTAGGCAAGGTAGTGAGCGGTGAGAGGGCCAAGCGCAGCTATTGCCTTCGGAGTCATGTAGTTCACCTTCCCCATGCTCTCGACTATCTCGCGAAGTCTGGCCTCATTGGCGGGGTCTGCTACCAGGCGCTCAGCGAGAATGTACTTTCCCTGATTTTTTTTGCTGGCTGAATTGTCTTCTCTCAGGAGTGCCAGAAACTTTTCGGGATTGTCGTGTAGCGCAGCGATAGCGAAAGCTCCTTCCAGAACGCTGCGGGCTAAGGTCCGACTCTCTGCAACCATCCCTCGCGAGGCGAGCAGTACCACTCCCTGAAATTGGCCGCATGACCGCAGCAGAATCCGCACCGCGATAGCCTGTGGAGCGAGCAGGTTTGTCTTTGCCAATTCCATAGCTGTCAGCGCTGTGCGTACAAGAGCCTTATTGAGGTCCTCTGCTAGCTGGAACCACTCGGCATTTTCAGCTCTGAATAAATCCAAGCTGTACTCAATCCCGGCGCCAAGAAATCCAAAGGTTTCAAAGTCCGTGCGTAATTCCTTCTCGTCCATATGCCTCTCTACTGCCGCGCCACTACCCGCGAATACTGCCAGAGGACTGCCATTTACCACCATTCTGGCCTCTGCCCTAAAATTTTTTATTTCGCGGGTGCGTGAAAACGATTGGGGGCACGGTGTCGAGCTTATGAGGCTCCAGGGATTTGACCACCCCCTCCCCGTATACGCGCTAAAACCAGTGGCGGCGCGGGTTGTAGCGTGTTTGGCTTGAGGCTGGTGTGCTCGTCGTGTCCACCTTGCCACCTTTTCTTTAGGTGGTGGACGTGAGGAAAAACAACGCGTTAGGTGTTCGGGTTGCCTGCTATCTGGCCAAAAAAGGTGGACAAAAGGCACCGATTTCGGCGAGTTGGAAAATCCGCGAACCGTGCGAGCCTGACGACCGTGTGCCAACACGTCATCGCCAGAGGGACCCAACCTATCGAGGGCATCGCCGTGGAGCGCCAAGGAGATGAGTCTCTCCAAAAGAATCACCGAATACAGTTGCAAGTGAAAGAGGCGAGCAGGTATTGGTAGCGACACGAAAACGGAACTGGCGCTCAATTTAGTGAGGGAGACACATGTCGATATTGCAGGAAATACTGGAGTGGACTCAGGGCCTACCTGCATGGCAAAGCGATGCAGTCGCACGATTGCTGTCCAAGCAGACCTTGAGTGCAGAAGACCAAGATGACTTGTTCGCGTTGCTCAAGATTGCGCATGGCATTCCTGACCCTAAAGGTAGGGTTCCAAAGCCACTTGCAGCTGACCAAATCCCAGCACCGGTGCAGATGCAGGCGCAAATTGAGCTTCGAGCGATGAAGAACCTGCGCAACGTCAACGCTATCGCTGAGTTGCAGCACCTTCCTTTTGGCGCGACAGGAATGACAGTCATTTATGGTGACAATGGTTCCGGGAAGTCTGGTTACTCACGAGTTCTGAAGCGCGCATGCCGAGCCCGGGACCAGATGGAGCAGATTCTGCCTAATGCCAATATTCCCGCAGGCCAACCTGCTCCTGCTGAAGCCTGGTTTGAACTCGATGTCGATGGCGTTTCCCAGGATGTGCAGTGGATTCATGGCCAGCCTGCCCCTGCGCTGCTGTCGTCGTTCACGGTATTCGATACTCGGTGCGCCCGGGCATACCTTGATAATGAAGATGATTTTTCCTATGTGCCTTATGGGCTCGATATTTTTGAAGGGTTGGCCAAGCTCTGTCGACAGCTCAAGGTTATGGCAGAAGCAGAGAGTGCACAGTCCATTGTCGACCTTACTGCTTTTGCGCCACTCCGTGGGGAGACCCCAGTAGGTAAGTTGATTGAAGCTCTGTCGGCCAAGACGACAGAGGTACAGATTGATGCACTAGCGACACTGACCCCGGAGGAATTAACTCAGCATGAGGTATGGGAAAAAAGCCTGAAAGAAAGCAATCCAAAGGAAAAGGCCAATCAACTGCGTCAGCTAGCTCGCCGAGTTGCTACCGTAACGACGAATGCTACAAATAAGGGGGCGTTAGTTAATCAGGCGGCGGTTACTAAATTGCGTGAACTGGCGAATACTTATCGCACAGCACAGGCAGCATCTTTGCTTGCAGCTCAGCAGTTCAAAGAGTCGGAGAGTCTACTACCGGGGACAGGTGGCGATGCGTGGCGAGAGCTTTTCGATGCAGCTCGAAAGTTCGCTATCGAGTCGCACCCGGACAAGCACTTTCCCGTATTGGGAGAAGACTCTGCCTGCCCGTTGTGTCAGCAACCTCTCGCTGAGGGCGCCGAAAGGTTGTTGCGCTTCGAGAGCTTTATTCAGCAGGAAGCGGAAAAGACCTCTCAGCGCTGTCGCTTGGAGTTGTATGCCGAATACAAACCCTTCATTGCGCAAGTTCTGGCACTCGACCTAGACGATGTTACCTATGGTGAAATTGAGGCTCTGGATGCTCAACTCGCTATCGATACTAGGGCCTTCGAGGCGGCACTGAAGGTTCGGCAGGAGGCTGTTAAGGCCGCAGTGCTTTCACATGACTGGAGTGGTACTGAGCAGGAGCTATTCAGCCCGACTGATCGCCTTCAAGCATTAGTAGACAAACTGAACGTTGATGCTGAAACACTTGAAAAGGCTTCGGATGAAAAAGCACGTGCAGAGCTTCAGGCGAAATTTACTGCGCTAGATGCCCGGGTGCAGCTGAGCAAGGTCAAGGGGGCCGTCGTCAGCGCCGTTAGCCGGCTCATTCACCAAGCCCGGCTTGCCAAGTGTGTAAGTGGGCTTAAGACCAATGCAATCTCTTTAAAGGCATCCGAGCTTGCAGAAAAGATTGTATCCAAAGATTTGGAAACCGCACTCAATCGAGAGTTCAAGGCGCTAGGTGTTGGAGCATTGAAGGTCTCCCTAAAGAGTCGCGCTGATAAAGGCAGGCCATTACATAAACTTAAACTGGAGCTACCTCAGACCCGTAATCCTGGCGAAATTCTGAGTGAGGGTGAGCAGCGCGCAATTGCGATTGGCTCCTTCCTTGCGGAGGTTAGTTTGACCGGCGGAAAAGGGGGAATCATTTTCGATGACCCGGTTTCATCACTTGATCATCGTCGACGTGAACGCGTGGCTAAACGCTTGACGGCGGAGGCAGCCCAGCGACAAGTCGTAATCTTCACCCACGACATATATTTCCTGTGTCTTTTGACAGAGGAGGCCATGCGAGCAGGTGTGCCTATCGCGACTCAGAGCCTCACACGTCGCGCTGAGGGTTTTGGCATTGCTGACCCCGACTTGCCATTTGAAGGCAAGAATGCAAGTAAGCGCATAGGTGCTTTGAAAGCGCAGCAGCAACTCATAGCGAAACTATACCGGGACGGTGAAGAACAGGAGCATTACAGGCAAACCGTCGATGCCTACTTCAAGCTGCGCATGGCATGGGAGCGCGCTGTCGAAGAAGTGCTATTGCGCGAAGTTATCCTGCGCTTCCGAAAAGGCGTAGAAACACAGCGTCTTGCCGGAGTTGAGGTGGCTGACGAGGATTATGCTCAAGTCAATGCCGGTATGACGAAGTGCTCTAACTATGCTCACGATAAGGCGCTTATGGGCGGTGTCGCGGTTCCTGATCCCGACGAGTTGCTCGCAGACATCACGGCTCTGGAGACTTGGCGTGGGCAGATAGAGGCACGTAGCACTGCTACGGCTAAGAAGCGTAAAGCTGGTCCAGCGGCGATAGCAGCGCTGAAGCCTTGATACTTAGGTTGGTGGTCTAGGCGGGGTAACCCTAAGTGTCGGACTCTTAAACCTACTCCCCTTGTAGTGGTCAACCCATTCCGGACAGTGGGTTAAGTTTTTCTTCGGCCACCGCAGGTGGCAGTCCGTCGTTGAACTGATGCGGCCTGACCCAGTTGTAACGGTGCATCAGGTAATGACTGATGTCCCGTTGAGCTTCCTGGGCGGTCAGGTATCCGGTCGTTGGTACCCATTCCGACTTCAGGCTTCGGAACAGGCGCTCCATCGGCGAGTTGTCCCAGCAATTACCCCGACGGCTCATGCTCTGCTGCATCCGGTAACGCCACAGCCGCTGGCGGAACAGGCGGCTGGCGTACTGGCTGCCCTGATCCGAATGGAACATTACCTGTTGTGGCTTGCCGCGTTGCTCGTAAGCCATGTCCAGGGCCTTGATTACCAACTCGGCATCCGGTTTGGCCGAGAACGCCCAGCCAACTACCCGACGGGTATGTAGATCCAGCACTGCGGCCAGGTAATGCCAGCGACCTTGCGCCCAGACATAGGTGATGTCGCCACACCAGACCTGATTGGGAGTTTCGGTCGTGAACTCGCGATTCAGCCGATTCGGAATATCTGGTCGTTCAACAGTGGCCTGCTTGTAGGCGTGCGAGCCCGGCTGCTTGCTGACCAGGCCCAGTTCACGCATTAGCCGGCGTACACGAAAACGGCCAATCGTCTCGCCACTCTCGCGCAGCATGCCCAAGATGCTCCGGCTTCCGGCCGAGCCTCGACTCTGACTGAACAACTGATTGACCTGGCTGCGTAGCGCCACGCGGCGAGCATCGATACGGCGACATCGAAGACGATGGGCGTAGTAGCAAGAGCGCGCCACATCGAAGGCTGAACAGACCACCTCTACCGGCTCCTGCTCACTCAACTGGTCTATCAGCGCGTACGATCGAGTTCGTCTGACATCAAGAGAGCGGTAGCCTTTTTTAATATCGCTTTCTCCCGCTCCAGCCGGTTGATCCGGGCTTCCAGCTCTTGGATCTTCTGCTGCTCGGGCGTCAGCGCCTTGCTCTTCGGGGTGACTCCCTGGCGCTCATCCTGAAGCTGTTTCACCCAGCGGCGTAATGCCGAGTCCACGACGCCCAGCGAACGGCAGGCTTCGATATGGCTGTAGCCTTGATCCAGTACCAAGGCCGCTGCCTCTCGCTTGAACTCGGCGGAAAACGTACGTCGTTGCTTGCTCATCAAACACCTCTTTCACGGCGAGGATTTTCGCCTAAATCGGTGTCCGGGATCAGTAGACCACTACAGGCCTCATCGAGAAATGGACTCAGGATGCTTACCACTTCCCCATCGTTGTATTCGTCCCGCTCAATTTCCCAGGTTTCACCACTACTGTGGGCAACTGTGGGCCAGCTTGTATTTGACGGGTCATTGATGACTTTGGCCGCCCGCGCCAGTTCACGCGGGGCGTAGACCCTCACATAGTGCTCCGCAGAAACCTCATCGAGCCCCCTGTCTGACCTTCCTGCAAATACCCTCCAGTATTCGCCACGACTATCGGTGACGATTCCGTCGTCTGGTAGAGGGAAAGGCAGCGTCTTCAAATATCGCTCGGAGTGAATAACCGATAGCGGGCTTCCGGCAAGACTGCTCAACTCGCTTAACCTGATCAGCTCAAAGTGTGCTGCCGGGTATAGCTCCTGATTTCTAGGCTGGTACTGCATGTAAGCAGGAACCACACCTTTGAAGGCATACCTCGCCATTTCTTCGGCGGATACGGCTTCACCAATTCTTGAGGACAGCATCTCGGCTGCCTCATCTTCACTCAGATATCGATGGTTTTTTAGGGGCTTGAGTGCCATGCGTTTCCCTGCTGCTGGTCGTTGAAATCCCGGTCTACACAAATTGCTTCAGGCCCGCTTTATTGCCACTACATTGCCGCCGGCTAGCTTGTCGAGGTGGTCGGCATACCACTGCATCATTTCTCGGCGCTGGGGGAGATACACCGCCTTGTTGTACACGCCGGCCACACCTTCCTTGACGTGGGATAGCTGGGCCTCGATGTGGTTTTCATCGAAGCCGTGTTCGTTGAGGGTGGTGGACGCGATGTGCCGGAAGCCGTGGCCGGTCTGCCGGCCCTCGTAGCCGAGACGGCGCAGTGCCATTAGGAAAACGGTATTGCTCCGGGGCTTGGTCGTGTCGCTGCGGCCAGGGAAGAGCAGGGGATAGGTGCCGGTCAGTATGTGCAGATCGCGCAGCAGCTCGACAGCCTGTTGAGGCAGCGGCACCAGATGCTCGCGGCGTCGTTTCATGCGCTCGGCCGGAATGGTCCACAGGGCTTTATCAAGATCAAACTCTGACCAGCTGGCCTCGCGCAGCTCCGAAGGTCGACAAGCCAGCATGGAAAGCAGTTGCAGGCCGATGCGAATGTCGGTGGCGCTGGGGTAGGACCGAATAGCACGCAAGAGCGCCGGTAATTCTGCCTGGGATACATGGGCGAAGTTTTCCACCGGTCGGGTTTGCAGGAACTTGTGCAGTCCCTCCAGCGGGTTGTGCGTCGCCCGGCCGGTCACTCGCGCCAGGTCGTAGATTTCCTTGCACATGCCTCGCACGCGGCTGGTCTGTTCGACGATGCCTTTCTGTTCCATGCCGCGCAGAAACTCCATCCACTCGATGGGCAGAATCTCGGCGAATGGGCGTTTGCCGAGCACCGGGAAAACGTGCAGCTCCAGCGCGCCGATAGTCCGCACCGCTGTTCCTTCCGTCCAACCTTTGCGCTTGTTGGCGTACCACTCGCGGGCGAGTTTTTCGAAGGTGTTGGATGCGGCCTCGGCCTCTGCTGCTTTCCGGGCGCGTTTCATTGCTAGCGGGTTGCGGCCCTGGGATACATCGCCGCGCATTTCCGCTGCCTTCTGGCGAGCCAGTGAGCCACCAACTTCGGGATAACCGCCCAGGCCGATCCATGACCACTTGCCGTCGGGTTTCTTGTAGCGCAGTTGCCACGACTTGCGGCCATCCGGTTTAACGCGCAGATACAGGCTGCTGCCGTCGTGCTCGCGGTATTCCTTATCCTCTGGCTCCAGGGTGGCGACCACTGTGTCCGCCAGCGGGCGACGCTTGATTTCACTGCGCTTCATCCGTGTACCCCGTAGTTTCAATTTATATGGCGGGTACAGCTGAGGATACACGGCGGTGCGTGCTGTGTGTATCTGTTTGGGGGCGTGTAGAAACAAGAAAGCCCGCACGGGGCGGGCTTTTCAGGGTGTTTCCGGTCATGTGGGAACATGTGGAAACTTACATTTGGTGGAGCCGGGGGGATTTGAACCCCCGTCCGCCAGTTCTCCGCTATCGGTTCTACATGCTTAGCCATCTCTATTGAGTTAACTCATCGCGGCCCGAGTGGCAGGGCGCTTTGAGCGAGCTGTATGAGTTTTAGCCGTTACGTCTACAGCGAACTTGGCGGCGATCCTGTTCTATATGACTGACCAAATCTTCGGGTTTACAGGCATCCCCTAGGGTCAGCTAGCGGCACTTAGGCGGCTAGAGCGTAGTTGTCGTCGTTGGCAACTATAAGTTTGCAGCAGCGAATTTACGAGTTCTGCTACCAGCTCGGCATGCCCCTCAAGTTTTGCTACCGGCGTCGAATCCTAATCGGCCCCAAAACTGTCGTGGGTAAAGCTAGGACGCGCAGTGTACGGCATAGGTTCCCCGGCGTCGACCCGGCGATGTCAGTTCGGACGCGGGCTCCCGAGTGCGGCTATGATTAGACACCTGAGTTTCAGTCATGTCTTTGGGACGAGACCTTACCTATGCCGCGCGCGTCGCGTTATCCCTTGCGCCAGTGGATCTGGCGCGCCTTCGTACAGAGTGCGTTGATCCCGCTGATCCTGGTCGAGTCGGTGCTGATTACCGTCTATTTGCTGAGCAATGCGGCGATTCGCGACGCGCAGATCGGTTACTTGCAGCAGAGCGCGCTGGGGGACCTGGCGGCGGCCGTGGCCCGTGAGGGACAGGTAATCGACAGCCGGCTGCGGGCGGTCGAGGCGCAGGTGCAGATTTTTCGCGATGCGACGTTGCAGGCGCTGCAGAACACCGGCTTCCAGCCCGATGAGCTGGAGCGCCAGCGCCACGCCTCGACTGCCAGTGGGGTGTACTACAGTCGCAGCGACGATGGCCGCGCGGCGTCCTTCTACGCCAACAGCACACCCGCGGAACGGCAGGATCGTGCCAAGGCCCTGCGACTGTCGCAGATCGACCCGCTGATGCGTTCGATCCGGGCGGCCAACCCGCTGGTCGCGGCGGTCTATTTCAACAGCTGGGACAGCTACAACCGCATCTATCCCTTCTTTATGACCCCCGAGCAGTATCCCCATGACATGGTGATACCCGACTACAACTTCTATTATCTGGCCGACGCTCGCCACAATCCGGAGCGCAAGGTGGCCTGGACCGATGTCTATCTCGACCCGGCCGGCCAGGGCTGGATGATGTCGGCGGTCGCCCCGGTGTATCAGGGCGAGTTCCTCGAAGGCGTGGTGGGGTTGGACATCACCGTCGGCCAGATGCTTACGGAGATCGGCGAGCTGGACGTGCCCTGGCAGGGCTACGCGATGTTGGTCAGCCGCGATCACAACATCATGGCGCTGCCGCAGGCCGGTGAGCGGGATTTCGGTCTGCGTGAGCTGACCGAGTACTCCTATGCCGAGGCGGTGCGCCGCGAGGTACTCAAGCCCGAGGACTTCCGCCTGGACAAGTACGCCGACCTGCAACCGTTGCTGCGGGCCATGGCGGCCGGGCAGAGCAAGGTACAGGAGGTGCAACTGGGCGGACGCAACCGCCTGGTCGCCTGGAGCGAGATTCCGCAGACTGGCTGGCGCCTGCTGCTGGTGGTGGACGAGGAGCAGATCTTCAGCGAGACCAACCGCCTGGCCGAGCGCTACCTGCAGATCGGTTACCTGCTGATCGTCGGCCTGGCCCTGTTCTATCTGCTGTTCTTCGCCTGGATGTGGTGGCGTTCGCGGCATCTGAGCGATCAACTGGTACAGCCGATTGCCGGTATCGGCGGGATGATGCGACGGATCGGCCAGGGGGATTTCCATCCCAGCGCACCCGCCAGCCAGATTGCCGAGCTGAGCTCCATGGCGCAGGCGGTGCAGCAGACCGGTGAGCAGCTGCAAGCCAGCGAGACCGAGCGCCGTCAGGCGCAGCGGATTCTCGAGTTGGTGCTGGAGAGCACCACCGAGAGCTTGTGGGAAGTGGATTCGCTGAACATGACCATCAAGCTCAGCGGTCGCTTCCTCAAGCGCTTCGGCCTGAGCCAGGAGTGCATGACCCTGAGCGAATTCAATCAGCGCATGCATCCGGACGACCTGGAGCGCATTCGTCACCTGCGCGGGCAGTTCGCCAGCAGTGGCGAAGACCAGTTCGAGGCCGAGTACCGTTACGCCGACGCCCGCGGTGAATATGCCTGGTTACTCAGCCGCGGCAAGGTGCTGGAGCGCGATGCGCAGGGGCAGGTACTGCGCATCGCCGGCACCCATGTCGACATCACCCGGCTCAAGCAGGCCCAGGAGGAGCTGCGCCGCGCCAGCCTGGAGGCCCAGGCGGCCAGCCAGGCGAAGAGCCGTTTCCTGTCGAGCATGAGCCATGAGCTGCGTACGCCCTTGAACGCGATCTATGGGTTCGGCCAGTTGATCGAGATGGAGGCGCAGGAGAAGGCCGGTACGCAACAGGAGGCGGATTACGCACGGGAAATCGTCAACGCCAGTCGCCACCTGACGTCCTTGGTCGACGACATCCTCGACCTGTCGAGCATCGAGAGTCGTCGCCAGCAGCTGAACATGCAGCCGGTGGAGATCGGCCCGTTGCTGAACGGTTGCGCCGAGCTGGTGCAGCCGGAGGTGCAGCAGCGGCACCTACGACTGGAGGTGCAGGCCGATGTCGACGCGGCGCTGTATGTGCAGGCTGACTTGCGCCGTGTGCGCCAGGTGGTGCTCAACCTGCTGTCCAATGCGATCAAGTACAACAGCCCCCAGGGCGTCATCCGCATGGGTTACGAGCTGCGCTCGGATGGTGTGCGGCTGTGGGTCGAGGACAGCGGTCCTGGCCTGACGCCCGAGCAGCAGGCGCAGTTGTTCCAGCCGTTCCAGCGGCTCGGGCGGGAGAATTCGAGTACGCCAGGTACCGGTATCGGCTTGGTCCTGAGCCGCGAGCTGGCCAGCCTGATGGGGGGGGAGATGGGCTTCGAGAGTCACGTCGGGGTCGGCAGTCGCTTCTGGATCGACCTGCCCAGCGCCGCGGCGCCGGCCTCGGACGCCACGCCTGAGCCTGATGCCCCGCAGGTGGCTCCTTAAGCGTACCTCCAGGTCGATAATCGCCTATCGGGCGTTGCCCGCGCCGGTCCAGGCGTCTGCTGGCACCCGGCATGAATGCCGCAACTGCGGGCCATGCTGAGGCGGGGCCGGTAGGCGTCGCGGGTCCCGCGACCGGAGCCAGTGGCCCCGGCCGCTAGGGCTTAGTGCTTGGCCTCGAGCAGTTTCAGGGCTTCGCCGAGCACCTCTACGGACTGGCCGTGATTGCCGCTATTGTGCAGCTCCTCGCCTTCGGCGCGGAGTTTCTGCACTTGCGCCAGCACGGCCGGGTCGCTGGGCGGGTTGCTTTGCAGCAGGGCATCGATCTTCGCCATATCCGCGGGGCAGTGGGCGGCCCAGAGCGGGGCGCTGAGCAGGGCGGCGGCGAGGAAAGCGACTAGGCGACGCATGGTGTGGCTCCTTCAGGGAGTGGGACTTTCAGTATAGAAAGTGCCGCACGGGGCTCAGGGCCGCTGGTCTGCTTTCCCTGCCCGGCCCGTATCTGCGCGGCCAGGCTAAGCGTCGCGTTGGCTGTACCTGCTAGTGGCGGGCACTGGGGCGGGTGACCCGGTCGACCAGATAGACCAGGCCGTGGTAGTCGATGCCGCCGTGCTGGGACAGGCCGACCTCGCAGGTGCGGCTGGTGGAAATGCCTTCCGCGCAGTGCTGCACCGCTTCCTTCAGGCTGCGTAGCGCGTGGGCGTTGAGCTCCGGTGTGGTGAAGCCCTTGTCGCCGGCGAAGCCGCAGCAGTGAATGCCTTCGGGCACCACGACTTCCGTGGTGCAGCGCCGGACGATGTCGATCAACCCCTGGGCCTCGCCCAGATGCTGGGTGCTGCAGGTCACATGCACCGCCACCGGCTCGGCCTGGGGGTGGAACTCCAGGCGCTCGAGCAGGCGTTCGCGGATGAACTTCACCGGGTCGAACAGCTGCAGGCGCGGGTCGAGGCCGTCCTGCAGCAAGCGCAGGGTGCAGGGGCTGGTGTCGCAGTAGATCGGGTCGAGGCCGCCGCGGCTGGCGGCGAGCAGTGCTGCGACCAGCTCCTCGCGCTTGGCGTCGCCCTGGGCCGCGTAGCCCTTGGAGGCGAAGGGCTGGCCGCAGCAGAGGCTGTCCTGGTTCGCCGGGAAGACCACCTGGAAACCGCCTTTCTCCAGCAATGCGCGGGTCTTGTCGACGAGCGTCGCCTGCTCGCCATCACTGCAAGCCGGGCCCATGGCCCGGGACACGCAGGCGGCCAGGTAGACCACCCGCGGCCGGTCGTCCTCGACCGTCGGGGCGATGCGTATGGGTTGGACGGCCTGCGGCATGGCCGGGGTCCACTGCGGCAGGCGCTGGCCGGAGGCCTGGCGCAGGCGCGCGGAGACCTTCGTCAACAGCGGGGCGCCGAGCAGCCGGCGCGCCGCGTCGGCGGCCAGCAGGCTCAGGCGGGTGCCCTTGAGCGCCATGGCGAAGTGCCCGGCCAGCCAGTCGGCCGTGGCCTGGTGCGTCGCCGTGCGGGCGCGCAGCTTGCGCACCAGGTCGCCGGTGTTGATACCCACCGGACAGCGCTGGGCGCACAGGCCGGTGGCGGCGCAGGTGTCGACGCCCTGGTACCGATACTCGCGCTCCAGGGCCGCGGTGTCTTCGCCGCGACGCCGCCGCGCCTGGATGTCGCGCCAGATGACGATGCGCTGACGCGGGCTCAGGGTCAGCTCCTTGGACGGGCAGACCGGTTCGCAGAAACCGCACTCGATGCACTTGTCGACTATTACGTCGGCGGCCGGCAGGGGCTTGAGGTGCTTGAGATGAATCTCGGGGTCCTCGCTCAGCACCACGTCCGGGTTGAGGATGCCCTGGGGGTCGAGCAGGCGCTTGATCCGCCACATCAGTTGATAGGCGTCCGCGCCCCACTCGAGTTCCACAAAGGGCGCCATATTGCGCCCGGTGCCGTGTTCGGCCTTGAGCGAGCCGCCGAACTCCACCGCCACCAGCTGCGCGACGTCCTGCATGAAGGCCTCGTAGCGCGCGACCTGCAGCGGATCGTCGAAGCCCTGGGTGAAGACGAAGTGCAGGTTGCCCTCCAGGGCATGGCCGAAGATGATCGCCTCAAAGTAGCCATGCTTGTCGAACAGCGCCAGCAGGCCCTTGACGCCCTCGGCCAGCTGCTCGACCGGGAAGGTGACGTCCTCGATGATCACCGTGGTGCCGGTCTGGCGTACCGCGCCGACGGCCGGGAAGGTGTCCTTGCGGATCTTCCACAGCAGGTCGTAGACCGCCGGGTCCTCGCTGAAGTCGACCCGCTTCTCCAGGGGGAAGGGCGCGAGGGCGGCCATGATCTGCGCCAGTTGCTCGTGCAGCAGGCTCTGGCTGGCGGCGCGGGACTCGATCAGCAGGGCGCAGGCGCCGTTCGACAGGGCCTTGACCCACTCGGGCATGCCCGGCTTGTCCTGCACCGAGCGCAGGCTGCGCCGGTCCAGCAGTTCCACCGCCGAGACCGGCTGGTGCTTGAGTAGCGTCACCGCGCGGCAGCAGCTCTCCACCTCGGGGAACACCAGCAGGGCGCTGGCCTTGTGCGGGTGGTCGGGCACCGTGCGGTAGGTCACCGCGCTGATAAAGCCCAGGGTGCCTTCGGAACCGACCAGCAGGTGGCTGAGGATATCCAGCGGCTGATCGAAGTCGACCAGGGCGTTGAGCGACAGGCCGGTGGTGTTCTTCAGCCGGTACTTGTGGCGGATGCGCGCGGCCAGCGGCTCGTTGGCGCGGGTCTCGCGGCCGAGCCGGGCGAGCTGTTCGAGCAGTTCGCCGTGGCGGGCCTGGAAGGCTTCGATGCTGGCCGCGTCCTCGGTGTCCAGCACGCTGCCGTCGGCCAGCACCAGGCGCATGCCGGCCAGGGTGTGGTAGCTGTTCTGCGCGGTGCCGCAGCACATGCCGCTGGCATTGTTGGCGACTATGCCGCCGATCTTGCAGGCGTTGATCGAGGCCGGGTCGGGGCCGATCTTGCGCCGGAAGGGCGCCAGCGCGGCGTTCGCCTGGGCGCCTATGACGCCTGGTTGCAGGCGGATCTGCGCGCCCTGGTCGCGGATCTCGCGGTCGTTCCAGTGGTCGCCCAGCACGATCAGCAGCGAGTCGCTGATGGCCTGGCCGGACAGGCTGGTGCCGGCGGCGCGGAAGGTCACCGGCACGCGATGGGCGCTGGCCAGTTCGAGCAGGCGCACCACTTCCGCCTCGCTCTCGACCCGTACCACCAGCTTGGGAATCAGCCGGTAGAAGCTGGCGTCGGTGCCGAAAGCCAGGGTCGACAGCGGGTCATCGAAGCGCCGCTGGCGCGGAATCAGGCGATTGACCTCGGCGAGGAAGGGGGCAGGCAGGCTCATGCGGGCTCCGGGAGTCAGGGGGCGGGCCGCGCGGGCGGCCTCGTCGGCATAGGGAGGCGCGGCTTAGCGCGCCAGTTCGCGTACCAGGGCGTCGGCGTTGATCTCGCCGACCGATTTGGCGCCGGTCAGCACCATGGCCACGCGCATTTCCTTGTCGATCAGCTCCAGCAGGTTGCTGACCCCGGCACCGCCGGCGGCGGCCAGGGCATAGACGAAGGCGCGGCCGAGCAGCACGGTGTCGGCGCCGAGGGCGAGCATGCGCACCACGTCCAGGCCGGTGCGTACGCCCGAGTCGGCGAGGATCGCCAGCTCGCCCTTGACGGCGTCGGCGATGGCCGGCAGCGCCCGGGCGCTGGACAGCACGCCGTCGAGCTGACGGCCGCCGTGGTTCGATACGACGATGCCGTCGGCACCGAACTTGACCGCATCCTTCGCGTCCTCCGGATCGAGGATGCCCTTGATCACCATGGGGCCGTCCCAGAAGTCGCGGATCCATTCCAGGTCCTGCCAGGAGATCGAGGGGTCGAAGTTGGCGCCCAGCCAGCCGATGTAGTCGGCCAACCCCGTCGGATTGCCGCGGTAGGCGGAGATATTGCCCAGGTCGTGGGGGCGGCCGTGCAGGCCCACGTCCCAGGCCCAACTCGGGTGGGTCATGGCCTGTAGCATGCGGCGCAGCGGTGCGTTGGGGCCGCTCATGCCGGAGTGGGCGTCGCGGTAGCGGGCGCCGGGTACCGGCATGTCCACGGTGAACACCAGGGTGCTGACCCCGGCGGCCTTGGCGCGCTCCAGGGCGTTGCGCATGAAGCCGCGGTCCTTCAGGACGTAGAGCTGGAACCACATGGGCCGGTCGATGGCTGGCGCCACCTCCTCGATCGGGCACACCGAGACGGTGGACAGGGTGAAGGGCACGCCCTTGGCCGCCGCCGCCTTGGCCGCCTGCACTTCGCCGCGGCGCGCGTACATGCCGGTCAGGCCGACCGGGCCCAGCGCCACCGGCAGCGCCAGGGTCTCGCCGAACAGGCGGGTCTCCAGGCTCAGCTCGGCCATGTTGCGCAGCACGCGCTGGCGTAGGGCGATGTCGGCCAGGTCGGCGACGTTGCGCCGCAGCGTGTGCTCGGCGTAGGCGCCGCCGTCGAGGTAGTGGAACAGGAACGGCGGCAGCTTGCGCTGGGCCGCGGCGCGGTAGTCGGTCGAGGCGGAAATGATCATCGGCTTCTCTCGAGTGCCAGAGTTAAGGGTTCGGGGTCGACAGGCCGGCAGCGGTGGCCGGCCGGTCGAGACAGGGGTTGAAGAGGCGCGCCGCGACCGAGCCGAAGCGCGCGGGGCTATCAGCGGCCGACGCTCAGTGGGTCGCTGACGCCCAGCAGGTAGATCGCGACGAGGGCGATCAGCCCGGTGAACAGCACGTAGTACAGGGTAGGCCAGACGGTCTTGCGCAGGGTGGTGCCCTCGCGACCGAGCAGGCCGACCGTGGCCGAGGCGGCCACCACGTTGTGGATGGCGACCATGTTGCCGGCGGCCGCGCCGATGGCCTGCACCGCGACGATCAGTGCGCCGGAGATCCCCAGGCTATGGGCCACGCCGTACTGGAACTGGCTGAGCATCATGTTGCTGACCGTGTTGGAGCCGGCGATGAAGGCGCCCAGGGCGCCGACGCTGGGGGCGAGCAGCGGATACACGCCGCCGACGCTGTCGGCCACATAGCGGGCCATGGCGATGGGCATGCTCGGCAGGTCCGCGGCGTTGACCCCGGAGTTGATCAGGATGCGCACCATGGGCACGGTGAACAGCAGGACGAAGCCGGCACCCAGCAGCACCTTGCTCGACTCGCCGACCGCAGCGCCCAGTTCGCGCAGCTTCATGCCGTGCAGGAAGAAGGTCGCCAGCACCACCGTCACCAGGATGCCGCCGGGCAGGTACAGCGGCATGAAGTCCGCCTTGATGCCGGCCTCGCCGAGGATGTCGGGGAACACCAGCAGCACCGACTTCAGCGCGCCGCTGACCTCCGGGAATACCCGGCTGATCACCAGCAGGGCGCCGACCAGCACGTAGGGCAGCCAGGCACGCAGGCTGCTCATCGGCTTGGCGGTCAGCTCGTCCAGCTTCATCTCCACGCTGCCGAGCCACTCGCTCGGCCAATCCCGGGCCGGGGCGAAGTCCCAGGTGTTCTTCGGCACCAGGAAACCGGCGCGGGCGGCGCTGGTGACGATGGCCAGGCCGATCAGGCCGCCGGCCAGGGACGGGAACTCGGGGCCGAGGAATACGCCGGTGGCCATGTAGGGCAGGGTGAAGGCCAGGCCGGCGAACAGGGCGAAGGGCAGCACCTCGAAGCCGGCCTTCCAGCTTTTCTCCTTGCCGAAGAAGCGCGTCAGCATCAGCACCATGATCAGCGGCATCAGGCTGCCGACCAGGGCGTGGATGATCGCCACGTTGCTGGTGATCAGCTGCAGGAAGATTTCCCAGCTGGAGCCCTGGGCGCTCAGTTGCGCCCCCAGGGCGGCGCTGTCCAGGCCGCTGTTGATGCCGATGATGATCGGCGTGCCGACCGCGCCGAAGGACACCGGCGTGCTCTGCACCAGCATGCCCAGCATCACCGCGGCCAGCGCCGGGAAGCCGATGGCCACCAGCAGCGGTGCGGCGATCGCCGCCGGTGTGCCGAAGCCCGAGGCGCCCTCGATGAAGCAGCCGAACAGCCAGGCGATGATGATCGCCTGGATGCGCCGGTCCGGGCTGACGGTGGCGAATCCGGCGCGGATCGCGGTGATGCCGCCGGAGTGCTTGAGGGTATTGAGCAGCAATATGGCGCCGAAGATGATCCACAGCACGCCGGCGGTGATCACCAGGCCCTGGAGCGAGGAGGCCAGCACGCGGTTGAGGCTCATGTCCCAGGCGAACAGGGCGATGCCGGCGGTGAGCAGGTAGACCAGCGGCATGGCGCGTTTGGCCGGCCAGCGCAGGCCGATCAACAGGATGGCGGCGAGCAATATGGGGGAGAAGGCGAGTAGGGCGAGTAGTCCGGATGACATGGCGAGTCCTCCGCTCAAGGGCGCACGGGGCGCGGTGAGTTCGAGGGAGACTGCGTTGCTGCGAGCGTAGCGGGCATGGGAGACCTCGTAAGCATCTTGGAATTGTTATGGCTATTCGATAATTGGTAAGACCAATTAACAAAATGGCCTGATCAGGGTAAGAGTGCATGCGCCGGCCTGTCAATTGGCGGGCTTACGACTTTGGTCGTGGGGGCTCGGCTTGTAAGGGGGCGGTGGGCGCTATAGGCTGGCCAGGCAAGTGTCTGAGCAGGCACGTAAAGCTGGTAAAACCAATGGGGAGCGGGTTATGGAAGTAGGTCAGGTGCGCCAGCGCCGTTTGTCGGACGATATCGTCGCTCAGCTGGAGACCATGATCCTGGAAGGCACGCTCAAGGCCGGCGAGCGGCTCCCGGCCGAGCGGGTGCTGGCCGAGCGCTTCGGCGTGTCGCGGCCGTCGTTGCGCGAGGCGATCCAGAAGCTGGTGGCCAAGGGGCTGCTGGTCAGTCGTCAGGGGGGCGGCAACTATGTGGCGGAGTCACTGGGCTCGACTTTCAGCGACCCCTTGCTGCACCTGCTGGAGAGCAATCCGGAGGCGCAACGCGATCTGTTGGAGTTCCGTCACACCCTGGAGGGTTCCTGCGCCTATTACGCCGCGTTGCGCGCCACCGAGCTGGACCGCGAGCGCCTGAGCGAGGCCTTCGCCGCCCTGCAGGACTGCTACAGCCGCAGCGGCAAGGTCACGCGCGTCGAGGAGGGGGCGGCCGATGCGCGCTTCCACCTGGCCATCGCCGAGGCCAGCCACAATGCGGTGTTGCTGCATACCATCCGTGGTCTGTTCGACCTGCTCAAGCGCAACGTGGTGACCAATATCGGCGGCATGTACGCCCAGCGTGACGAGACCCGCGACATGCTGATCGCACAGCACCGCGCGCTGTTCGAGGCGATCATGGCGGGGCATGCCGAGGAGGCGCGGGCGCTGTCCAACCGGCATATCGACTATGTGCAGGAAGTGCTCGCCGAGGTGCGGGAGGAGGCCCAGCGGGTGGCGCGGGCCCAGCGTCGCGGTTTGCGCTAGGGGCTGCGGCCTCTCTTACTCGTCCTTGCCCTTGCTGCGCATGGCGCGCTGCACTTCGCGGTCGGCGTCACGCTCCTTCTCGGTGTGGCGCTTGTCGAAGTCCTTCTTGCCCTTGGCCAGGGCGATCTCGCACTTGACCAGGTGCTGTTTCCAGTACAGCGACAGGGCCACGCAGGTGTAGCCCTTCTGCTGCACCGAGCCGAACAGCTTGTCCAGCTCGCGCTTGTTCAGCAGCAGCTTGCGCGTGCGGGTCGGGTCGGCGATCACGTGGGTGCTGGCGGTCTTCAGCGGGGTGATGTGACAGCCCATCAGCCAGGCCTCGTCGTCCTTGAGCAGCACGTAGCTGTCGACCAACTGGGCCTTGCCGGCGCGCAGGCTCTTCACTTCCCAGCCGGACAGGGCCAGGCCCGCCTCGAACTTCTGGTCGACGAAATAGTCGT
Organism: Pseudomonas sp. MBLB4123; assembly: GCF_051904775.1. Lineage (NCBI taxonomy): Bacteria > Pseudomonadati > Pseudomonadota > Gammaproteobacteria > Pseudomonadales > Pseudomonadaceae > Pseudomonas > Pseudomonas sp. MBLB4123. The sequence continues at coordinate 2,660,592 of NZ_CP196711.1, read as the reverse complement.
GCAGCGCCTTCTTGTTCTGCGCGATGGTGCCTTGAGGGTGTTTCTTTTGTTTAGCCATAGGGCGCGCATTATAGGGAGTCGCCGACGCCGACGCCATGCGCCGGGCGGGGCAAAAACGCGGTTTTTCGCCGGCCTGCGGCGGGCCTTCGTTCGGGCCGCGCTTGAGCCGCTTTCATGAATCCCCGACAATGCGCGATCTTTTTCCCAATCAGAGCGAACGCATCGCACATGGCGAACGACAAGGTCTCGATTCACGGCGCCTGGGCCAGCCGCTGGGTCTTCATTCTCGCGGCGACCGGCTCGGCCGTAGGCCTGGGCAATATCTGGAAGTTTCCCTACATGACCGGGGTCTACGGCGGCGGCGCCTTCGTCGTCATGTACCTGATCTGCATCGCCCTGGTCGGTGTGCCGATCATGCTGGCCGAGACCCTGATCGGTCGGCGCGGCCGGCAGAGCCCGGTCAACGCCATGAAGAGTCTGGCCATCGAGGCGGGGGCCTCGCGACACTGGTCGCTGGCGGCGCTGATGGGCATGGTCGCCGCCTTGCTAATCCTGTCCTTCTACAGCGTGGTGGCCGGCTGGTCGCTGGAGTACATCCTCGGCATGGGCAGCGGGCGCTTTGAGGGCATCAGTGGCGAGGGCGCCGGTGCCGCATTCGGTGGCCTGACCAGCGACCCCTGGCGCCTGACCCTGTGGCATACGCTGTTCATGTTCCTCACCGCGCTGGTGATCGCCCGCGGGGTGGTGGCTGGCCTGGAGCGCAGCCTGCGCATCATGATGCCGCTGCTGTTCGTCCTGCTGCTGGTGCTGCTCGGCTACAGCCTGACCACCGGCTATTTCCGGCAGGGCTTCGACTTCCTCTTCCACTTCGACCCGAGCAAGGTGCAGGGCGGTATTCTCGCGGCCATGGGCCATGCCTTCTTCACCCTCAGCGTGGGAGTCGGCTCGATCATGGTCTACGGTGCCTATATGCCGAAGAGCGCCTCCATCGGGGGCACCGTCATGGCGGTGGGCCTGCTCGACACCCTGGTCGCGCTGACCGCGGGCCTGGCGCTGTTCCCCATCGTCTTCGCCGCCGGCCTGGAGCCGGGGGCGGGGCCTGGGCTGATGTTCGTCACCCTGCCGATCGCCTTCGGCAATATCGCCTTCGGCCAAGTGATGGGGCTGGTGTTCTTCATTCTGGTGGCGGTGGCGGCCTGGAGTTCGTCGATCTCCATGCTGGAGCCGGCGGTGGCCTACTTCGTCGAGCGCAGCGGGCGCAGCCGCGCCCAGGTGACGGCGGTGCTGGCGCTGCTGTGCTGGGTGGTCGGCATGGGCACGGTGCTGTCGTTCAATGTCGGTGCCGAGGCCAAGTTCTTCGTGTTTGGCGAGGAAGGCTTCCGTCTGTTCCAGTGGGGTGCCGAGGGCGGCAAGACCTTCTTCGACAGCATCGACTACCTGACCAGTCGCATCCTCCTGCCGCTGGGCGGCCTGGCCTTCGCCCTGTTCGCCGGCTGGGTGCTGAGCCGCGAAGCGCTGCGCGAGGAGCTGGCGGCGAAGAGTCCGCTGCTGTTCAACCTGGCCCTGTGGCTGATCCGGGTGGTCGCGCCGATCGGCGTGCTGGTCGTGTTCGTGGCCGAGCTGAGCAAATGAGCGCGGTCGATCCGATGAGCGAGGTGGCGGGCCTATGAGCACCCATATCCATCGTTCGGCCTTGCTGCCCTATCCGGCCCAGGCGCTGTTCGAGCTGGTCAACGATGTGGCGAGCTATCCGCAGTTCCTGCCCTGGTGCTCGACCAGCGAGGTGCTGGAGGTCAGCGAGACGCGCATGCGCGCCAGCCTGGCGGTGGCCAAGGGCGGGCTGAGCCAGCGCTTCGTCACCTGCAACAGCCTGGTGCCGGGGCAGTCGATCGAGCTGAATCTGGAGGAGGGGCCTTTCACCCAGTTGCACGGGCGCTGGGAGTTCAAGGCGCTGGGGGAGAAGGCCTGCAAGATCAGCCTGGACCTGACCTTCGACTACGCCGGTCCGCTGGTGCGGGCGACCCTCGGCCCGCTGTTCAACCAGGCCGCCAACACCCTGGTGGACGCCTTCTGTCAAAGGGCCAAGGAGCTGTATGGATAACAGAACCATAGTGGTCGAGGTGGTCTATGCCCTGGCCGACAAGCAGAAGCTGCTGCGCCTGACCCTGCCCCACGGCACCACCGTGCGCCAGGCGGCGCTGCAGTCCGGAATGGAGGCGCATTTCCCGGGGCTGGATCTGGCAAGCAGCCCCCTGGGGATATTCGGCAAGGCGGTGGCCAAGCCGGACGAGCGGGTGCTGGAAGACGGCGAGCGAGTGGAGATCTATCGCCCGCTGATCGCCGACCCCAAGGAGGTGCGCAAGCAGCGTGCGGCCCGGGCGGCGAAGGCCAAGGCCGAGGGACAGGACGCTTGAGGTCGCGGCGGCAGACATAAAAAAGCCCGGATTTTTCCGGGCTTTTTTGTGCGCGACGCTTATTGCGGTGAGCTTTCCAGTGGCTCGGGGGTGGGCACCGGCACGGTCTTGACGCTGTCCACCTCGCGCTGGATCTGCTCGAGCAGGGAGCCGGGCGCCGGCGGTGCGTCCTCGATCCGCGGCTTGTCGGCGGCGGTCGCGCTGGTGTCGCTGCCTTCGCCGAGGATTTCCTGGTCGCGGCTGACGCCCGGCATGAAGTCGCCGGCCAGGCCGATCAGTTGGTCGTTGCCGTCGAAGGCCAGGCTCACGCGCTCCTGCAGGCGCTGGCCGCCGCCCGGCTGGATGCTGTAGAGGTAGTCCCAGCGATTGCTGTGGAAGGTGTCGGTCAGCAGCGGGTTGCCCATGATAAACCGCACTTGGCGGCGGGTCATTCCGGGGCGCAACTGGTCTATCATGTCCTGCGTCACGACATTGCCCTGTTGGATGTCGATCTTGTAAACCCCGGGGAATGAGCAACCGGCGAGTGCGAAGAGCCCCGTGAAGGTGAGGCTGGTCAGCAGGAGCTTGGCATTTTGCATCGGTGGGTGACTTCCACTATCTTGGCTGGGCAACGTAAACCCGGATCATACCCGCAATAAGGGAAGCTGCGAAACCGCTTCCACGAGAAAGCAGACCATGGTTGAAAATAGCGAACTACGCAAGGCTGGCCTGAAAGTGACCCTGCCGAGGGTCAAGATTTTGCAGATGCTCGACTCCGCGGAGCAGCGCCACATGAGCGCAGAAGATGTCTACAAGGCGCTGATGGAGGCGGGCGAGGATGTCGGCTTGGCCACGGTGTATCGCGTGCTGACTCAGTTCGAGGCGGCGGGCCTGGTGGTGCGACACAATTTCGACGGCGGTCATGCGGTGTTCGAGCTGGCCGACAGCGGTCATCACGACCATATGGTCTGCGTCGACTCCGGTGAGGTGATCGAGTTCTTCGATCCGGAGATCGAGAAGCGCCAGAAGGAGGTCGTGCGCGAGCACGGCTTCGAGTTGGTCGATCACAACCTGGTGCTCTACGTGCGCAAGAAGAAGTAAACGCGTCGGCACCGCTCACGAAAAAGGCGACCCCTGGGTCGCCTTTTTCGTGTGTGCAGTTTGCCGCGTCTTATGCCTGGGCGCTGCCGACCATCTGCCGGGCGTGGGCCAGGGACTCCTCGGTGAGGTCGACGCCGCCGAGCATGCGGGCGATCTCCTCGACCCGCTGGCTGCGGTCGAGCGTGCTCACCGCCGTGCGCGTGGCGTCGCTGTCGCGCAGCTTGTGCACAAACAGGTGCTGATGGCCTTGGGCGGCCACCTGTGGCAGGTGGGTGACGCACAGCACCTGGCCGCGTTCGCCGAGGCGGCGCAGCAGTTGGCCGACCACCTCGGCGGTCGGCCCGCCGATGCCGACGTCGACTTCGTCGAAGACCAGGGTGGGTACCCGCGAGGTCTGCGCGGTGATCACCTGGATGGCCAGGCTGATGCGCGACAGTTCGCCGCCGGAGGCGACCTTGGCCAGGGGCTTGAGCGGCTGGCCCGGGTTGGCGCTGACCAGGAACTCGACCTGCTCCAGGCCGTTGGCCTGGGGCTCGTCGCTGGCGTTGGCGCGCAACTGGATGCTGAAGTGTCCCCCGGGCATGCCCAGGCTGTGCATTTCCGCCTCCACGGCGCTGGCCAGGCGCTGGGCCGCCGCGCTGCGCAGCTGGCTCAGCTCGCCGGCCTTGTCCTGGTAGTGGCGGGCATAGGCGGCGAGCTCCTCGCTCAGGCGCTCGACGGCCTGGTCGTCGGCGTTGAGGCTCTCCAGTTCCTCGAACAGCTGCTGTTGCAGGGCCGCCATGTCGTTGGGCTGGATGCGGTGCTTGCGCGCCAGGGTATAGATGCTGTCGAGGCGCTCCTCCAGTTGTTGCAGGCGCTCGGGGTCGGCATCGAAGTGGTCGAGGAAGCGGTTGAGCTCGCCGACCGCCTCCTCGACCTGGATCTGCGCGCTGGCCAGCAGGTTGATGGCCTCGTTCAGCGCGCCGGGCTGGCCCTGGAAGCCGCTGAGACGGTTGAGGCTGCCGGTCAATGCCGCCAGCACGTTGCCGGCGTCGTTCTCGCTGCATTGTTCGATCACCAGGCGACAGGCGCTGAGCAGGCTCTCGGCATTGGTCAGGGTCTTGTGTTCCTGTTCCAGCTGGTCCAGTTCCTGCTCGCCGAGGGCCAGGTTGTCCAGTTCCTCCAGCTGGTAGCTGAGCAGCTGGTGGCGGGCGCGCTGCTCGTCGCCGAGGCCGGACAGCCGCTCCAGCTCGCTCTTGGTCTGCTTCCAGCGCTGCGCGGCCAGCTGTACCTGGCGCGCCAGTTCCTGGCTGCCGGCGAATTCGTCGAGCAGGCGGCGATGGGTGTCGGCTTTGAGCAGGGACTGGTGTTCGTGCTGGCTGTGGATGTCGATCAGCAGCTCGCCCAGGGCCTTGAGGTCGCCCTGGGGGCAGGGTGCGCCGTTGATGTAGCCGCGCGAGCGGCCTTCGGCGGTGATCACCCGGCGCAGGATGCATGGGCCGTCTTGTTCCAGGTCGCGCTCGGCCAGCCAGGCGCGGGCCTCGGGGATGTCGTGCAGGTCGAAGCTGGCGAGGATGTCCGCCTTGTCCGCGCCGGGGCGGACCACGCCGCTGTCGGCGCGGTCGCCCAGGCACAGGCCGAGAGCGTCGAGCATGATCGACTTGCCGGCGCCGGTTTCGCCGCTGATCACGCTCATTCCGCCGTCCAGTTCCAGGTCGAGATGTTCAACGATGGCGTAGTTGTGTACGGACAGGTGCACCAGCATGGTGAGGCCCCTCGGAATGAAAGTCTGGTTATTTATACAGTGTTTGTTTTGTGCCTGACAATCCTCCCGCCACCCTTGAAGCGGGAAATTTCGGCCCCATATAGGCGGCAGGTGCGCGGGTTCCGGCCGGCGCCAAATTTTCAGAGGAGAGATGCATGGCAGACGAACAGACCCAAGATAACCAGCTTCCTGAGGTTTCCGCCGAAGTCGAGGCGGCGGGTGGCGAGTTGGATGCGCGTATCCAGGTTCTCGAGGAAGAGTTGGCTGCCGCCCAGGACAAGGCCTTGCGCATGGCGGCCGACCTGCAGAACGTGCGTCGTCGCGCCGAGCAGGATGTGGAGAAGGCGCACAAGTTCGCCCTGGAGAAGTTCGCCAGCGACCTGTTGCCGGTGGTCGACAGTCTCGAGCGTGGCCTGGAGCTGTCCAGCCCGAACGACGAGGCGATCAAGGCGGTGCGCGAGGGCATGGAGCTGACCCTCAAGCTGTTCCAGGACACCCTCAAGCGTTATCAGCTGGAAGTGGTCGATCCGGAGGGCGCGCCCTTCGATCCGGAGCACCACCAGGCGATGGCCATGCAGGAGAGTGCCCAGGCCGAGCCGGGCAGCGTACTCAAGGTGTTCCAGAAGGGCTACCTGCTCAACGGCCGGCTGTTGCGCCCGGCCATGGTGGTGGTCAGCAAGGCCCCGGCCGAGGCGCCACCGTCCATCGACGAGCAGGCTTGAAATTCGCCATCGAGCCCCCATTTGTTGAATCAAGCGTTTTAGTGCTACCGCGGCCGGCCTAGCGAGGCGGCGGGAATATCCAAGTTTCGGGAGAGTGAATATGGGCAAAATCATCGGTATCGACCTGGGGACCACCAACTCCTGCGTCTCCATCCTGGAAAACGGCAGCGTCAAGGTGCTGGAGAACGCCGAAGGCGCTCGCACCACGCCGTCGATCATCGCCTACAGCAACGATGGCGAGATCCTCGTCGGTCAGTCGGCCAAGCGCCAGGCGGTGACCAACCCGCACAACACCCTGTACGCGGTGAAGCGTCTGATCGGCCGTCGTTTCGAAGAGAACGTGGTGCAGAAAGACATCCAGATGGTCCCGTACAAGATCGTCAAGGCCGACAACGGTGACGCCTGGGTGCAGGTCAAGGACCAGAAGATGGCGCCGCCGCAGATCTCCGCGGAAGTGCTGAAGAAGATGAAGAAGACCGCCGAAGACTATCTCGGCGAGCCGGTGACCGAAGCGGTGATCACCGTGCCGGCCTACTTCAACGACAGCCAGCGTCAGGCCACCAAGGACGCCGGGCGCATCGCCGGCCTGGACGTCAAGCGCATCATCAACGAGCCGACCGCAGCGGCGCTGGCCTATGGCATGGACAAGGCCAAGGGCGACCACACCGTGATCGTCTATGACCTGGGTGGCGGTACCTTCGATATCTCGGTCATCGAGATCGCCGAGGTCGACGGCGAGCACCAGTTCGAGGTGCTGGCCACCAACGGCGACACCTTCCTCGGTGGTGAGGACTTCGACCTGCGTCTGATCGACTACCTCGTCGAGGAATTCAAGAAAGAAAGCGGCATGAACCTCAAGGGCGACCCGCTGGCCATGCAGCGCCTGAAGGAGGCCGCGGAGAAGGCCAAGATCGAGCTGTCCTCGAGCCAGCAGACCGACGTCAACCTGCCGTACATCACCGCCGACGCCAGCGGTCCGAAGCACCTGAACGTGAAGATCTCCCGTTCCAAGCTGGAGTCCCTGGTGGAAGACCTGGTGCAGCGCACCATCGAGCCGTGCCGCATCGCCCTGAAGGACGCCGGCATCGACGTGGGCTCGATCCATGACGTGATCCTGGTCGGCGGTCAGACCCGCATGCCGCTGGTGCAGAAGACCGTTGCCGAGTTCTTCGGCAAGGAAGCGCGTAAGGACGTCAACCCGGACGAGGCCGTGGCCATGGGCGCCGCCATTCAGGGAGCGGTGCTGGCCGGCGACGTCAAGGACGTGCTGCTGCTGGACGTGTCGCCGCTGACCCTGGGTATCGAGACCATGGGCGGGGTGATGACCGCGCTGATCGAGAAGAACACCACCATCCCGACCAAGAAGTCCCAGGTGTTCTCCACCGCCGACGACAACCAGAGCGCCGTGACCATCCACGTGCTGCAGGGCGAGCGCAAGCAGGCCTCGCAGAACAAGTCCCTCGGCAAGTTCGATCTGGCCGAGATCCCGCCGGCTCCGCGCGGCGTGCCGCAGATCGAAGTGACCTTCGACATCGATGCCAACGGCATCCTGCACGTCGGCGCGAAGGACAAGGCCACCGGCAAGCAGCAGTCCATCGTGATCAAGGCCAACTCCGGCCTGTCCGAGGAAGAAATCGAGCAGATGGTCCGGGACGCCGAGGCCAACGCCGAGGAAGACCGCAAGTTCGAGGAGCTGGCCACCGCGCGCAACCAGGGCGATCAGCTGGTGCATGCCACCCGCAAGATGCTCACCGAGGCGGGCGACAAAGCCACCGAGGACGAGAAGGCGGCCATCGAGAAGGCGCTGGGCGAGCTGGAAGTCGCGGTGAAGGGCGACGACAAGGCGGCCATCGAGGCTAAGATGAATGCCTTGTCCGAGGCGACCACGCCGCTGGCGCAGAAGATGTATGCCGAGCAGCCGCAGCCGGGCGCTTCCGCCGAGGCGGGCGAGCAGGCCAAGAACGCGGGCGACGACGTGGTCGACGCCGAGTTCGAAGAGGTCAAGGAAAACAAGTAAGCGCAGGCTTGGCCCACAAGGAGGTGGGAAATGCAGCAGGCCGCCGGGAGCGGCGGCTGCCAGCAGCTCCGTCCGGCGCGACAGGCGTCGCGTTTAGGAGGAACCGTCGCGCGGGAGCTTGCTCCCGCGTTGGCGTGTCTGGAGGAGGCGATTTGAGGGTGTTGAGGATCTATGTCTAAACGTGACTATTACGAGGTGCTGGGTGTCGAGCGCGGCGCCAGCGAGGCGGAGCTGAAGAAGGCTTACCGGCGCCTGGCGATGAAGCACCACCCGGACCGCAATCCCGACGACAAAGCGTCGGAAGAGAAGTTCAAGGAGGCCAACGAGGCCTACGAGGTGCTGTCCGACGCCAGCAAGCGCGCGGCCTACGATCAGTACGGTCATGCCGGGGTCGACCCGAACATGGGGGGCGGCGCCGGTGCGGGCTTCGGCGGGGCGAATTTCTCCGACATCTTCGGCGATGTGTTCAGCGATTTCTTCGGTGGCGGTCGTGGTGGTCAGCGCGGCGGTGCCCAGCGCGGCAGCGATCTGCGTTACACCCTGGAGCTGGACCTGGAGGAGGCGGTGCGTGGCACCACGGTGACCATCCGCGTGCCGACCCTGGTCAATTGCAAGACCTGCGACGGCTCGGGCGCCAAGAAGGGCACCAGCCCGGTGACCTGTACCACCTGTGGCGGTATCGGTCAGGTGCGCATGCAGCAGGGCTTCTTCTCGGTGCAGCAGACCTGTCCGCGTTGCCATGGCAACGGCAAGATGATTACCGACCCCTGTGGCAGCTGCCATGGTCATGGCCGGGTCGAGGAGCACAAGACCCTGTCGGTGAAGGTGCCGGCCGGTGTCGATACCGGCGATCGCATCCGTCTGTCCGGCGAGGGCGAGGCGGGCGCCATGGGTGGCCCGGCCGGTGACCTCTACGTGGTGGTCAACGTGCGCGAGCACTCGATCTTCCAGCGCGACGGCAAGCACCTGTACTGCGAGGTGCCGATCAGCTTCGCCGACGCGGCCCTGGGCGGCGAGCTGGAGGTGCCGACCCTGGATGGCCGGGTTAAGTTGAAGATTCCCGAGGGTACCCAGACCGGCAAGCTGTTCCGCCTGCGCGGCAAGGGCGTGGCGCCGGTGCGTGGCGGTGGCGCCGGCGACCTGATGTGCCGGGTGGCGGTGGAGACGCCGGTCCATCTGGACCGGCGCCAGCGCGAGCTGCTCGAGGAGTTCCGCCAGTCTCTGGCCGGCGACAGTTCCCACTCGCCCAAGGCCAATGGCTGGTTCGAGGGCGTCAAGCGCTTCTTCGGCGATCTGTAATTAACCGGCCGGGCCCGGGGGTGAGTTTGTGCTCCCGGGGCCGGTTTCCGGCTTCCAGCTTGGAGCTTGTAGATATGCAGCGTATTGCAGTGATGGGCGCCGCCGGGCGCATGGGCAAGACCCTGATCGAGGCGGTGCGGCAGGCCGAGGGCGTCGCCCTGAGTGCGGCGGTCGACCGGCCGGACAGCAGTCTGGTGGGTGCCGACGCCGGCGAACTGGTCGGGGTCGGCAAGATCGGAGTAACGCTGTCCGGCGAGTTGGCGGCGGTGCTGGACCAGTTCGATGTGCTGATCGACTTCACCCACCCCTCGGTGACCCTGAAGAACCTGGAGCTCTGCCGCCAGGCGGGCAAGGCTATGGTCATCGGCACCACCGGTTTCACCGCGGAGGAGAAGCAGCAGCTGAACGATGCGGCCAAGCAGATTCCCATCGTCTTCGCTGCCAACTTCAGCGTCGGCGTCAACCTCTGCCTCAAGCTGTTGGACACCGCGGCGCGGGTGCTGGGCGACGAGGTGGATATCGAGATCATCGAGGCCCATCACCGGCACAAGGTGGACGCCCCCTCCGGCACCGCCCTGCGCATGGGCGAGGTGGTGGCCGATGCCCTGGGACGCGACCTGCAGAAGGTCGCGGTCTACGGGCGCGAGGGGCAGACCGGCGCTCGTGCGCGCGAGACTATCGGCTTCGCCACGGTGCGTGCCGGCGATGTGGTGGGCGACCACACCGTGCTGTTCGCGGCCGAGGGCGAGCGGGTGGAGATCACCCACAAGGCCTCCAGCCGCATGACCTTCGCCAAGGGAGCGGTGCGCTCGGCGTTGTGGCTGCAGGGCCGGGCCGCAGGCCTGTACGACATGCCGGACGTGCTGGGGCTCGACTGAGCGCCCGCGAGGCGGGTAGAGGGCGTATCTGGCGGTGGACCGAAAGGCCGCCTTCCTGTAAGCTTCCCGCTTTAGTGTGTCCACTAAAAGTTACGCAGAATGAATCAGATAAAAAAGCGGGGTGACGGTCGATACGTCATCCCGCTTTTTTACAATCTGCGTTTGCTTCAAGCCTTGATCGACGGGAGGTCTTCTTGACTAAGCCAGCCATACTCGCCCTTGCTGACGGCAGCATTTTTCGCGGCGAGGCCATCGGTGCCGATGGCCATACTATTGGAGAGGTGGTGTTCAATACCGCCATGACCGGCTATCAGGAAATCCTCACCGATCCCTCCTATGCCCAGCAAATCGTCACCCTGACCTACCCGCACATCGGCAACACCGGCACCACGCCGGAGGATGCCGAGTCCAACCGGGTCTGGGCCGCCGGCCTGATCATCCGCGATCTGCCGCTGATCTCCAGCAACTGGCGCGACAAGCAGCCGCTGGACGAGTACCTCAAGGCGAACGGTACCGTCGCCATCGCCGGCATCGATACCCGCCGCCTGACCCGCATCCTGCGCGAGAAGGGTTCGCAGAACGGCTGCATCCTCGCCGGCGCCGATGCCACCGAGGAGAAGGCCCTGGAGCTGGCGCGCAGCTTCCCCGGCCTCAAGGGCATGGACCTGGCCAAGGTGGTCAGCTGCAGTGAGCCCTACGAGTGGCGCGAGAGCACCTGGAACCTGAAGGAGGACAGCCATCCGCAGATCCCGGCGGCCGAGCTGCCCTACCACGTGGTCGCCTACGACTACGGGGTCAAGCTGAACATCCTGCGCATGCTGGTGGCGCGCGGCTGCCGCCTGACCGTGGTGCCGGCGCAGACCCCGGCCAGCGAGGTGCTGGCCCTGAGCCCGGACGGCGTGTTCCTGTCCAACGGCCCGGGCGACCCCGAGCCGTGCGACTACGCGATCCAGGCGATCAAGGACGTGCTGGAGACCGATATCCCGGTATTCGGCATCTGCCTCGGCCATCAGCTGCTGGCCCTGGCCTCCGGCGCCAAGACCCTGAAGATGGGCCACGGCCACCATGGCGCCAACCACCCGGTGCAGGACCTCGACTCGGGCGTGGTGATGATCACCAGCCAGAACCACGGCTTCGCCGTGGACGAGAGCAGCCTGCCGGGCAACGTCCGCGCCATTCACAAGTCGCTGTTCGACGGCACCCTGCAGGGCATCGAGCGCACCGACAAGGTCGCCTTCAGCTTCCAGGGCCACCCCGAGGCGAGCCCCGGCCCGCACGACGTCGCGCCGCTGTTCGACCGCTTCATCGAAGCCATGGCCAAGCGCCGCTAAGCCACGCCGACTGACCCAAGGATTCGAGTAAGACACATGCCAAAACGTACAGACATCAAAAGCATCCTGATCCTCGGCGCCGGCCCGATCGTCATCGGCCAGGCCTGCGAGTTCGACTACTCCGGCGCCCAGGCCTGCAAGGCCCTGAAGGAAGAAGGCTTCCGCGTCATCCTGGTGAACTCCAACCCGGCCACCATCATGACCGACCCGGCCATGGCCGATGCCACCTACATCGAGCCGATCAAGTGGTCGACCGTGGCCAAGATCATCGAGAAGGAGCGCCCCGACGCCCTGCTGCCGACCATGGGTGGCCAGACCGCGCTGAACTGCGCCCTGGATCTGGAGCGCCATGGCGTCCTGGAGAAGTTCGGGGTCGAGATGATCGGCGCCAACGCCGACACCATCGACAAGGCCGAGGACCGTTCGCGCTTCGACAAGGCGATGAAGGACATCGGCCTGGCGTGCCCGGTTTCCGGCATCGCCCACAGCATGGAAGAAGCCTACGGCGTGCTGGAGAAGGTCGGCTTCCCCTGCATCATCCGCCCGAGCTTCACCATGGGCGGCACCGGCGGCGGCATCGCCTACAACCGCGAGGAGTTCGAGGAAATCTGCGCCCGCGGCCTGGATCTGTCGCCGACCAACGAGCTGCTGATCGACGAGTCGCTGATCGGCTGGAAGGAATACGAGATGGAGGTGGTCCGCGACAAGAAGGACAACTGCATCATCGTCTGCTCCATCGAGAACTTCGACCCCATGGGGGTGCACACCGGCGACTCGATCACCGTCGCCCCGGCGCAGACCCTGACCGACAAGGAATACCAGATCCTGCGTAACGCCTCCCTGGCGGTGCTGCGTGAGATCGGCGTGGAAACCGGCGGCTCCAACGTGCAGTTCGGCATCTGCCCGAACACCGGACGCATGGTGGTGATCGAGATGAACCCGCGGGTGTCGCGTTCCTCGGCCCTGGCCTCCAAGGCTACCGGCTTCCCCATCGCCAAGATCGCCGCCAAGCTGGCCGTGGGCTACACCCTCGACGAGCTGCAGAACGACATCACCGGCGGTCGCACCCCGGCCTCGTTCGAGCCGGCCATCGACTATGTCGTGACCAAGATCCCGCGTTTCGCCTTCGAGAAGTTCCCCAAGGCCGACGCCCGCCTGACCACCCAGATGAAGTCGGTGGGCGAGGTCATGGCCATCGGCCGCACCTTCCAGGAGTCGGTGCAGAAGGCTCTGCGCGGCCTGGAAGTCGGCGTCGCCGGCTTCGATCCCAAGCTCGACCTCAACGACCCGGAAGCCGAGAGCGTGCTCAAGCGCGAGCTGACCGTGCCGGGCGCCGACCGCATCTGGTTCGTCGCCGACGCCTTCCGTGCCGGCAAGAGCGTCGCCGAAGTCTTCGAGCTGACCCGCATCGACGAGTGGTTCCTGGTGCAGATCGAGGATCTGATCAAGGACGAGGAGCGGGTCAAGACCCTCGGCCTGGCCAGCATCGACCGCGAGCTGATGTACAAGCTCAAGCGCAAGGGCTTCTCCGATGCGCGCCTGGCCAAGCTGCTCGGCGTCACCGAGAAGAACCTGCGCAGCCAGCGCCACAAGCTCAAAGTGTTGCCGGTGTTCAAGCGCGTCGACACCTGCGCCGCCGAGTTCGCCACCGATACCGCCTACATGTACTCGACCTACGAGGAAGAGTGCGAGGCCAACCCGTCCGCCCGCGACAAGATCATGATCCTCGGCGGCGGTCCCAACCGCATCGGTCAGGGTATCGAGTTCGACTACTGCTGCGTGCACGCGGCGCTGGCCATGCGCGAAGACGGTTACGAGACCATCATGGTCAACTGCAACCCGGAAACCGTCTCCACCGACTACGACACCTCCGATCGCCTGTACTTCGAGCCGGTGACCCTGGAGGACGTGCTGGAGATCGTCCGCGTCGAGCAGCCCAAGGGCGTCATCGTGCAGTACGGCGGGCAGACCCCGCTGAAGCTGTGCCGCGCCCTGGAAGAGGCCGGCGTGCCGATCATCGGCACCAGCCCGGACGCCATCGACCGCGCCGAAGACCGCGAGCGCTTCCAGCAGATGGTCGAGCGCCTCAACCTGCGCCAGCCGCCGAACGCCACCGCGCGCAGCGAAGACGAGGCCCTGGCCGCGTCCAAGGCCATCGGCTATCCGCTGGTGGTGCGCCCGTCCTACGTGCTGGGCGGCCGCGCCATGGAAATCGTCTATCAGGAAGACGAGCTCAAGCGCTACATGCGCGAGGCGGTGCAGGTGTCCAATGACAGTCCGGTGTTGCTGGATCACTTCCTCAACTGCGCCATCGAGGTGGACGTGGATGCGGTGTGCGACGGCGAGACCGTGGTGATCGGCGCGATCATGCAGCACATCGAGCAGGCCGGCGTGCACTCCGGCGACTCGGCCTGCTCCCTGCCGCCCTACTCGTTGCCGGCGCACATCCAGGACGAGATCCGCGAGCAGGTCAAGAAGATGGCCCTGGAGCTCGGCGTGGTCGGCCTGATGAACGTGCAGATGGCCGTGCAGGGCGAGGACATCTTCGTCATCGAGGTCAATCCGCGCGCTTCGCGTACCGTGCCGTTCGTTTCCAAGTGCATCGGCGAGTCGCTGGCCAAGGTGGCCGCTCGGGTCATGGCCGGCAAGAGCCTGGCCGAAGTCGGCTTCACCGAGGAAATCATCCCGCCCTTCTACAGCGTCAAGGAGGCGGTATTCCCCTTCGCCAAGTTCCCCGGCGTCGACCCCATCCTCGGCCCGGAGATGAAGTCCACCGGTGAGGTCATGGGGGTCGGCGACAGCTTCGGCGAGGCCTTCGCCAAGGCCCAGCTGGGGGCCAGCGAGATCCTGCCGAACAGCGGTTGTGCCTTCATCAGTGTGCGCGAGGACGACAAGCCGGCCGCCGTGCAGGTCGCTCGCGACCTGGTCGAACTGGGCTTCGAGGTGGTCGCCACCGCCGGCACCGCCCGGGTCATCGAGGCGGCTGGCCTGCCGGTGCGCCGCGTGAACAAGGTGACCGAGGGGCGTCCGCATGTCGTCGACATGATCAAGAATGACGAGGTCACCCTCATCATCAACACCACCGAGGGGCGTCAGTCCATCGCCGACTCCTACTCGATTCGTCGTAACGCCCTGCAGCACAAGATCTACTGCACCACCACCATCGCGGCGGGTCAGGCGATCTGTGAGGCGCTCAAGTTCGGTCCCGAGAAGACCGTGCGCCGGCTGCAGGATCTGCATGCAGGAATCCAGGCATGAATAAATACCCGATGACCGTCCAGGGCGCGCGCGCCCTGGAGGAAGAGCTGGCTCATCTGACCAAGGTCGTTCGTCCCAAACTCAGTCAGGACATCGGCGAGGCGCGCGAACTGGGCGACCTCAAGGAGAACGCCGAGTACCATGCCGCTCGCGAGCAGCAGGGCATGGTCGAGGCGCGCATCCGCGATATCGAGGGGCGTCTGCAGAACGCCGTGATCATCGACGTCACCACCATCGCCCACACCGGCAAGGTGATCTTCGGAACCACGGTGGAGATCGCCAACGTCGAAACCGACGAGAGTGTGGTCTACAAGATCGTCGGCGAGGATGAGGCCGACATCAAGCAGCGCAAACTGTCGGTCAGCTCGCCCATCGCCCGCGCCCTGGTGGGCAAGGAGGAGGGCGATGTGGTGGCGGTGCATACGCCGAGCGGTCTGGTCGAATATGAGATCGTCGAGGTTCGCCATATCTGAGCGACAGGCCTTGGGTGCCGGCGCCATCAGCTGGCTGCTGGCCCAGACCTTCTGGGTCGGCGGCTTGTGGCTGCTGAAGTTTCTGGTGTTGCCGGCGCTGGCCAAGCTGGGGCTGGCGCCGCTGCTGATCGAGGAGATCGGCGCGACACTGACCGCGCTGCTGATCGGTCTGGCGGCCTGCTGCGTCCTGCTGCAGCTATGGGTGCTGGTGCGGGTCGAGCGTCTGGCGAGTCTGTGGCGGGACCTGCGCGGTCAGCTGCTGCTGACCGTGTTGCTGATGGCCGGCGGCTATTTCGTGGTACGCCAGTGGTGGCCGGACGCCCAGCGCTGGCTGCTGTTCAGCTACCTGGTGTCGGCGTTCTGTGGATTGCTGCTGGTGTTGCAGCCGGTGCCGGTCCGTCGCGACTGACAGGCGAGGCAAGCCGACGGCGTCGAGGCGGTCGGCTTGTGCCGCATCAGCCCTGGAAGCGGCTGATGTTGGACAGGTTCTTGTTCGGCTTGGGATTCTTGCGGTAGATCAGCGCCATCTTGCCGATGACTTGCACCAGTTCGCCACGGCCGGCCTTGCACAACTCATCGATCGCGGCCAGGCGATCTTCGCGTTCGGTGATGCGCAGTTGAACCTTGATCAGTTCGTGGTCGTTCAGTGCGCGCTCCAGTTCGGCCAGAACGCCCTCGGTCAAACCGTTGTCGGCCACGATCAATACCGGTTTCAGGTGGTGGCCGATAGATTTGTATTGTTTCTTCTGCTCCTGAGTGAGCGGCATAATCTGACCCCTGCGTCTGATCTGGTAAAAAGCGGCGGCTAGTTTACCCGAGCGCCTTCGGGCCCGCCCAGTTATTCACGACCTGCACAAATAGAGGTGCCGTGTGGCCCGCTCCAAGACCAGCCCCCGTTGGCTGAAAGAACACTTCGACGATCCCTACGTCAAAATGGCGCAGAGGGACGGTTACCGTTCGCGCGCCAGCTACAAGTTGCTGGAGATCCAGGAGAAGGACCGCATCCTGCGGCCAGGCATGACGGTGGTCGACCTCGGCGCCGCTCCGGGGGGGTGGTCGCAGGTGACCAGTCGTCTGATCGGCGACAAGGGCACCCTGATCGCCTCCGACATCCTGGAGATGGACAGCATCCCGGATGTCACCTTCATCCAGGGCGATTTCACCGAGGACGCGGTGTTCGCGCAGATCCTCGAGGCGATCGGCGGCAAGCCGGTGGACCTTGTGATTTCCGATATGGCCCCCAATATGAGTGGGGTAAGGGCGGCCGACCAGCCGCGCGCCATGTACCTGTGCGAGTTGGCCCTGGATCTGGCGGGGCGCGTGTTGCGCCCGGGCGGCGACTTCTTGATCAAGATCTTCCAGGGCGAAGGTTTCGATCAGTACCACAAGCAGGTGCGCGAGATGTTCGACAAGGTGCAGATGCGCAAGCCGTTGTCGTCCCGCGATCGCTCCCGTGAGCAGTATCTGTTGGCCCGTGGCTTTCGCGGCGCCTGACACCGATGCAACCAAGGGCGGGGCTGTCAGTCCAACGCTTTGACGGTAGGGTGTTCGACGGCGGGGCTGTTGGCGTCAAAT
This sequence comes from Pseudomonas sp. MBLB4123, assembly GCF_051904775.1. Classification (NCBI taxonomy): domain Bacteria; kingdom Pseudomonadati; phylum Pseudomonadota; class Gammaproteobacteria; order Pseudomonadales; family Pseudomonadaceae; genus Pseudomonas; species Pseudomonas sp. MBLB4123. The sequence goes on along the minus strand of NZ_CP196711.1, from coordinate 2,643,801 downwards.
AAAGGGTTACAGACCGCGTCTGCCAGCTGCAGGCGTTGTGTAGTAAGTTAGATCGGTACATAACTGGTCGTCATGCGAAGCACGCTTGCGCACGGGGCCTGCTTCAGAGGGTAGCTAATTGAACGACATGGCAAAGAATCTGATCCTGTGGCTGATCATCGCTGCTGTTTTGGTCACGGTGATGAACAATTTCTCCAGCCCGAGCGAGACGAACAAGCTCAACTACTCGGATTTCATCGAGCAGGTTCAGGATGGTCGGGTTCAGCGGGTTACCGTTGACGGCTACATCATCAACGGGGTGCGCATCGACGGATCGTCCTTCGAGACCGTGCGTCCGGCCATTCAGGACAACGGCCTGATCAAGGACCTGATCGACAACAACGTCGAGATCGTCGGCAAGCAACCGGAGCAGCAGAGCATCTGGACCCAGCTGCTGGTGGCCAGCTTCCCGATCCTGGTGATCATCGCCGTGTTCATGTTCTTCATGCGCCAGATGCAGGGCGGCGCCGGCGGCAAGGGCGGGCCCATGAGCTTCGGCAAGAGCAAGGCACGCCTGCTGTCCGAGGACCAGGTCAAGACCACCTTCGCCGATGTCGCCGGCTGCGACGAGGCCAAGGAGGAGGTCAGCGAGTTGGTGGAGTTCCTCCGCGACCCGGGCAAGTTCCAGCGCCTCGGCGGGCGCATTCCGCGCGGCGTGCTGATGGTCGGCTCGCCCGGTACCGGCAAGACCCTGCTGGCCAAGGCGGTTGCCGGCGAGGCCAAGGTGCCGTTCTTCACCATTTCCGGCTCCGACTTCGTCGAGATGTTCGTCGGTGTCGGCGCCTCCCGCGTGCGCGACATGTTCGAGCAGGCGAAGAAGCACGCCCCTTGCATTATCTTCATCGACGAGATCGATGCGGTCGGTCGTCATCGTGGCGCCGGCATGGGCGGCGGGCATGACGAGCGCGAACAGACCCTCAACCAGTTGCTGGTGGAGATGGACGGCTTCGAGATGAACGATGGCGTGATCGTCATCGCCGCCACCAACCGTCCCGACGTGCTCGACCCGGCGCTGCTGCGCCCTGGCCGCTTCGACCGTCAGGTGGTGGTTGGCCTGCCGGATATTCGCGGCCGCGAGCAGATCCTCAAGGTTCATATGCGCAAGGTGCCGATGAGCGAGGACGTCAACCCGGCAGTGATCGCCCGCGGTACCCCGGGCTTCTCCGGTGCCGACCTGGCCAACCTGGTCAACGAGGCCTCGCTGTTCGCCGCTCGCGCCGGTAAGCGTCTGGTGGAAATGAAGGAGTTCGAGCTGGCCAAGGACAAGATCATGATGGGCGCCGAGCGCAAGACCATGGTCATGTCCGAGAAGGAGCGCCTCAATACCGCGTTCCATGAGGCCGGTCACGCCATAGTCGGGCGCTTGGTGCCGGAACACGATCCGGTCTACAAGGTGTCGATCATTCCGCGCGGCCGCGCCCTGGGCGTGACCATGTTCCTGCCGGAGGAAGACCGTTACAGCCTGAGCAAGCGGGCGCTGACCAGCCAGATTTGTTCGCTGTTCGGCGGGCGTATCGCCGAGGAAATGACCCTGGGATTCGAGGGGGTCACCACGGGGGCGTCCAACGACATCCAGCGTGCCACCCAGCTGGCGCGGAACATGGTGACCAAGTGGGGCCTGTCCGAGAAGCTCGGCCCGCTGATGTATGTCGAGGAAGAGGGCGAGGTGTTCCTCGGTCGCAGCATGGGTACCCAGCACAGCAACGTATCCGCCGACACGGCGAAGATGATCGACCAGGAGGTGCGCAGCATCATCGATCAGTGCTACGCCACCGCCAAGCGCCTGCTGGAGGAAAACCGCGACAAGCTCGACGCCATGGCCGAGGCGTTGATGAAGTACGAGACCATCGACGCCGAGCAGATCGATGACATCATGAGCGGTCGCACGCCCCGTGAACCGAAGGGGTGGGGTGGTGGTGATGGCGCTGGCAAGCCTTCGGCCAAGGCCGACGAGGCGGATAGCTCCGAGAAGCCTATCGGTGGTCCCGCCGCCGAGCATTAAGGTCGCACATGTCCCTAGTGTTAGATGCGAACCGGCTGCCCTGTGGCAGCCGGTTTCTTGATTTGTCCCGTCCACAGGTGATGGGTATCCTCAACGTAACCCCCGACTCGTTCTCCGATGGCGGTCGCTTCAGTCGGCGCGATGCGGCGCTGCGCCATGCGGCCGAGATGGTGCACGCCGGGGCGACGCTGATCGACGTCGGCGGCGAGTCGACCCGCCCCGGTGCCCGCGCGGTATCGCCCGTCGAAGAGCTGGAGCGCGTAGCGCCGGTGGTGGAGGCCATTGCCGCCGAGCTCGACGTGATCATCTCGGTGGATACCTCGACGCCGGCGGTCATGCGCGAATCCGCGCGCCTGGGGGCCGGATTGATCAATGATGTGCGCTCGCTGCAGCGCGACGGCGCGCTGGAGGCCGTCGCCGCCAGTGGCCTGCCCGTGTGCCTGATGCACATGCGCGGCGAGCCGAGCACCATGCAGCAGAGCCCCAGCTATGCCGATATCTTGTGCGAGGTGCGCGGTTTTCTGGCCGAGCGGCTGGCGACCTGTGCGACGGCCGGTATCGCCGCCGAGCGGGTGATCCTCGATCCGGGCTTTGGCTTCGCCAAAACCCTGGAGCACAATCTCAGTCTATTCAAGCGCCTGGAGTCGTTGCATGAACTCGGGCGGCCATTGCTGGTCGGTGTTTCGCGCAAGAGCATGATCGGCCGGGTGCTCGGTCACGAGGTGGGCGAGCGCCTGTACGGCAGCCTGGCCCTGGCGGCGCTCGCCGTGGCCAAGGGCGCGCACATCGTTCGGGTTCACGACGTGGCGGAAACGGTCGACGTGGTACGCATGATCGCCGCGGTCGAAGCGGCCGAATAATTCAGAAGGAAGTCTGGTTATGGGTAGAAAATATTTCGGTACTGACGGTATCCGTGGGCGTGTCGGTGAGTTTCCCATCACCCCGGATTTCATGCTCAAGCTCGGCTGGGCAGCCGGCATGGCGTTTCGCAAGCAGGGCAAGTGCCGCATCCTGATCGGCAAGGACACGCGCATTTCCGGCTACATGTTCGAGTCGGCCCTGGAGGCCGGGCTGCTGGCGGCCGGTGCCGACGTGATGCTGCTGGGGCCCATGCCGACGCCGGCGATCGCCTACCTGACCCGCACCTTCCATGCCGAGGCGGGCATCGTCATCAGTGCCTCGCACAATCCGCACCATGACAACGGCATCAAGTTCTTCTCCGGCCAGGGCACCAAGCTGCCTGACGAAGTGGAGCTGATGATCGAGGAGCTGCTCGACGCCCCCATGACCGTCGTCGAGTCCGAGCAACTGGGCAAGGTAACGCGTATCAACGATGCGGCCGGTCGCTACATCGAGTTTTGCAAGGCCAGTGTGCCGACCAGTACCGACTTCAGCGGGCTGAAGCTGGTGGTCGACTGTGCCCATGGCGCAGCCTACAAGGTGGCGCCTAGCGTATTCCGCGAGCTCGGCGCCCAGGTGTCGGTGCTTTCCGCGCAGCCCAACGGGCTCAATATCAACGACGGCTGCGGTTCGACCCATATGGACGCGCTGCAGGCCGAGGTGGTCGCCCAGCAGGCCGATCTGGGTATCGCCTTCGATGGCGACGCCGACCGGGTGCTGATGGTCGATCACACCGGTGCTTTGGTCGATGGCGACGAGCTCTTGTACATCATCGCCCGCGACCTGCAGGAGCGAGGCAAGCTGCACGGCGGGGTGGTCGGTACCCTGATGAGCAATCTCGGTCTGGAACTGGCCTGCGCCGACCTGGGCATTCCTTTCGTGCGTGCCAAGGTCGGTGACCGTTATGTCATCGCCGAGTTGCTCGCACGGAGCTGGCAGCTCGGCGGGGAGAACTCCGGCCATCTGGTGTGTTTCCAGCACACCACCACCGGCGATGCGGTCATCGCCGCCTTGCAGCTGTTGCTGGCGCTCAAGCGCCGGGGGCAGAGCCTGGCCGAGGCTCGCCAGGGCATGCGCAAGTGCCCGCAGGTGCTGGTGAATGTGCGCTTCGCTGGCGGCGAGGACCCGCTCGAGCATCCGGCGGTGCAGGATGCCAGTGCGCGGGTGACCGAGCGCATGGCTGGGCGTGGGCGTGTACTGCTGCGCAAGTCCGGTACCGAGCCGCTGGTGCGTGTCATGGTCGAGGGCGACGACGAGGGCCAGGTGCGCGGCTATGCCGATGAATTGGCTAAAGTTGTTGCCGAAGTATGTGCTTGATACGGCTTGCCAGGCCGAGAGCTGTTGGGTAACATCTGCGCCCTCTTTGACCGACGAGGTAAAGCATGCGTCGCCCCCTGGTTGCTGGTAACTGGAAAATGCACGGTACCCGCGCCAGCGTCGCAGAGCTGATCGAAGGTCTTCGCCGGCAGTCGTTGTCGGGTGATGCTGAGGTGGCAGTCTTTCCGTCCTGCCTGCATATCGCGCAGGTCGTAGAGGGGCTGGCTGAAGTGCCTGTGGTGATTGGTGGTCAGGATTGCGCGGTCGAGCCCCGGCAGGGTGCGCTGACTGGCGAGGTGGCTGCCAGTCAGTTGCAGGAGGCTGGTTGTGCAATGGTGCTGGTTGGGCACTCGGAGCGCCGTTTGTCCCTAGGCGAGTCCGATGAGGTTGTGGTGCGCAAGTTTGTTGCGGCTCAATCCTGTGGCTTGATCCCGGTGTTCTGTGTGGGGGAGACCCTGGCGCAGCGTGAGGCGGGTGAAACCTTGGCCGTGGTGGAGCGTCAGCTGGCTGCGGTTGTCGATGCTCAGGGGGTTGGGGTGTTTGCTCGCGCTGTAGTGGCGTATGAGCCGGTCTGGGCGATAGGCACCGGGCTGACGGCCTCGCCCGAGCAAGCGCAAGAGGTGCATGCGGCCATACGGGCGCGGCTCGCGGCGCAGGATGCCGATGTGGCGAGTAAGGTGAGAATTCTTTATGGCGGCAGTGTCAAGGCTGCCAATGCTGCCGAGCTGTTCGGTATGCCGGATATAGATGGGGGGCTTGTGGGTGGAGCCTCTCTGAATGCGGATGAGTTCGGTGCGATCTGTCGCGCCGCGGGAAGCTGAAAACATGCTGGAAACAGTCGTAGTAGTTCTTCATCTGCTGGGTGCGATCGGTGTGGTTGCGTTGGTGCTGTTGCAGCAGGGTAAGGGTGCCGATGCGGGTGCGTCTTTCGGGTCGGGTGCTTCTGCTACCGTTTTCGGTAGCCAAGGTTCCTCTACCTTTTTGAGTCGTGTTACTGCTATACTTGCCACCGCTTTTTTCTTAACCAGCTTGGGCTTAGCGTTCTTTGCTAATCAAAAAGCTGATGTGTTGAGCCAGGTGGGGCTGCCAGCCCCGGCGGTTGAGGAAGTGCAGCAAGAAAGACCGGCAGCTGAAGATGTGCCGGTGCTCGAAGAGCAGAAGTCGGCGGCGGAAGCAGCGGACGTACCTCAGGCTCCAGAGCAGCAGTAAATGCGGTATTGGTTTCAAACGATTTTGCCGAGGTGGTGGAATTGGTAGACACGCTACCTTGAGGTGGTAGTGGCCATAGGCTGTAGGGGTTCGAGTCCCCTCCTCGGTACCAATTTACGAGAAGGCCCGCTACATGCGGGTCTTTTCGTTGCTGGAGCTTCGGTTGACCCCTCTGTGGGTTCGGCCGTATACTTCGGCCCCAGCTTTGACGCGGGGTGGAGCAGTCTGGTAGCTCGTCGGGCTCATAACCCGAAGGTCGTTGGTTCAAATCCAGCCCCCGCAACCAGTAGTAGCGGAGCCCCTGTCAAGGGGCTTTTTGCTAGCTGGGAGACAGTATTTTCGGCCGGTCGAGCCGAATCGAAGGGATGGGCGTTTCGCCCATTTTTTATTTGTACAGCATGCGCGAGGGGTTCAGGTGTCGAGCAAGCTAGAACAGTTGCAGGCCTTGGTGGCCCCGGTAGTCGAGGCACTCGGCTATCAATGCTGGGGTGTCGAGTTCCTGTCGCAAGGGCGGCATTCGCTGCTGCGTATTTATATCGATCATGCCGACGGCGTTCTGATTGACGATTGCGAGAAGGTCAGTCGGCAGGTCAGTGGCGTCCTCGATGTCGAAGACCCGATCAGCGCGGAGTACACCCTGGAGGTGTCTTCGCCGGGCATGGATCGACCGCTGTTCACGCTGGAGCAGTTCGCCAGCTATATCGGTGAACAGGTGAAGATCAAGCTGCGTTCGCCGTTCGAAGGGCGTCGCAACTTTCAGGGTCTCCTTCGCGCTGTGGAGGAGCAGGACGTGGTGGTGCAGGTGGATGACCACGAGTTCCTGTTGCCGATCGACTCGATCGACAAGGCCAATGTTATCCCCCGGTTTGATTGAGACGCGGATCCCGCGGGGTACGCGGATTGCGTGGATCCCAATGGATTGCGAAAGGCGAGGCGTACGATGAGCAAAGAAGTACTGCTGGTTGTTGAGTCGGTGTCCAACGAAAAGGGCGTTCCGGCCGGCGTGATTTTCGAGGCGCTGGAGTTGGCCCTGGCCACTGCGACCAAGAAACGTTTTGAAGATGAAGTCGAGTTGCGGGTGGCAATCAATCGCCTGACCGGCAACTACGAGACTTTCCGCTGCTGGACAGTGGTAGAAGAGGAAGAGTTCGAGGACCCGGCCTACCAGCTGACCACGGACATGGAGCGTGCGCGCGAAGCCAATGCCAAGGTCGGCGATGTGCTCGAGGAGAAGATCGAGTCCATCGAGTTCGGCCGCATCGCCGCGCAGACCGCCAAGCAGGTGATCGTGCAGAAGGTGCGCGAGGCCGAGCGGGCGCAGGTGGTCGAGGCCTATCGCGAACGTCTGGGCGAGATCATCTCCGGCACCGTGAAGAAGGTGACCCGCGACAGCGTCATCGTCGATCTGGGCAACAACGCCGAAGCCCTGCTGGCCCGTGAAGACATCATCTCCCGCGAGACTTTCCGTGTCGGTGCGCGTCTGCGTGCATTGCTCAAGGAGATCCGCACCGAGAACCGCGGTCCGCAGCTGATCCTCTCGCGCACCGCGCCGGAAATGCTGATCGAGCTGTTCCGCATCGAAGTGCCGGAGATCGCCGAGGAGCTGATCGAGGTCATGGCGGCATCCCGCGACCCGGGTTCGCGCGCCAAGATTGCGGTGCGCTCCAAGGACAAGCGCATCGATCCGCAGGGCGCCTGTATCGGCATGCGTGGTTCGCGCGTGCAGGCGGTTTCCGGTGAGTTGGGCGGCGAACGGGTGGATATCGTGCTGTGGGACGAGAACCCGGCGCAGTTCGTCATCAACGCCATGTCGCCGGCGGAAGTGGCGGCGATCATCGTCGACGAAGATGCCCATGCCATGGACATCGCCGTCGCCGAGGACAACCTGGCCCAGGCCATCGGCCGCGGCGGTCAGAACGTCCGTTTGGCCAGCCAGCTGACCGGCTGGACGCTGAACGTGATGAGCGAGGCGGACATCCAGGCCAAGCAGCAGGCCGAGACGGGCGACATCCTGCAGCGCTTCATCGACGAGCTGGAAGTCGACGAGGAGCTGGCCCAGGTGTTGGTGGAAGAAGGCTTCACCAGCCTGGAAGAAATCGCCTACGTGCCGATGGAGGAGATGCTCAGCATCGAGGGGTTCGACGAGGAAATCGTCAACGAACTGCGCGCGCGGGCTAAAGACCGCCTGCTGACCAAAGCCATCGCCACAGAAGAAAAGCTGGCAGACGCCCACCCGGCCGAAGACCTGCTCTCTCTCGAGGGCATGGAAAAGGGGTTGGCGCAGGAACTGGCAGTGCGCGGCGTGGTTACCCGCGAAGACCTGGCCGAGCAGTCGATCGACGACTTGCTCGACATAGACGGCATCGACGAAGAGCGTGCCGGCAAGCTGATCATGGCCGCCCGAGCCCACTGGTTCGAGTAAGTTTTACGGCCTGAGGAGAGAAATGCATGTCGCAAGTCACGGTGAAAGAACTGGCCCAAGTGGTCGACACACCGGTAGAGCGCCTGCTGCAGCAGATGCGAGAGGCGGGTTTGCCGCACAGCAGTGCCGAGCAAGTTGTCACCGATAACGAGAAGCAAGCCCTGCTGGCTCATCTCAAGAGCAGCCACGGCGATAAGGTCGAAGAGCCGCGCAAGATCACCTTGCAGCGCAAGACCACCAGCACCCTGCGGGTGGCTGGCAGCAAGACCATCAGCGTCGAAGTGCGCAAGAAGAAGACCTTCGTCAAGCGCAGCGCCGAAGAGATCGAAGCCGAGAAGCAGCGCGAGCTGGCCGAGCAGCGCGCAGCCGCCGAGGCGGCGCGCCTGAAGGCCGAGGAAGAGGCCAAGCGTCGCGCCGAGGAAGAGGCCAAGCTCAAGGCGGCCTCCACCAAGGTCGAGGAGAGCGCCCCGGCGCCGGCTTCTGCGACCGTGGTCGAATTGCCGGTGGCCGCTCCGGTGGTGGAAGAGCGCAAGAAGGAAGAGCCGCGTCGCGCCGACAAGGTGCGTGGCGATGACGATCGTCGTGGCGAGCGCAAGACCACCCAGCATCGCCCGACCGTCAAGGAGAAGGCGCCGGCCCCGCGCGTCGCGCCGCGCACCATTGACGAGGAGAGCGATGGCTTCCGTCGTGGCGGCCGCGGCAAGTCCAAGCTGAAGAAGCGCAATCAGCATGGCTTCCAGAGCCCGAGCGGGCCTATCGTCCGCGAAGTGGCGATCGGTGAGACCATCACCGTCGGCGAGCTGGCTCAGCAGATGGCGGTGAAGGCCGCCGAAGTGATCAAGTTCATGTTCAAGCTGGGCACTCCGGTGACCATCAACCAGGTGCTGGATCAGGAAACCGCGCAACTGATCGCCGAAGAGCTGGGCCACAAGGTCAAGCTGGTCAGCGACAACGCCCTGGAAGAGCAGCTGGCCGAGTCCCTGAAGTTCGAAGGCGAGGCGATCTCCCGTGCGCCGGTGGTGACCGTGATGGGCCACGTCGACCACGGCAAGACCTCGCTGCTCGACTACATCCGTCGTGCCAAGGTGGCGGCGGGCGAGGCCGGCGGCATCACTCAGCATATCGGTGCCTACCACGTGGAAACCGACCGCGGCATGGTCACCTTCCTCGATACCCCGGGCCACGCCGCGTTCACCCAGATGCGTGCCCGTGGTGCCAAGGCCACCGACATCGTCATCCTGGTGGTGGCGGCCGACGACGGCGTCATGCCGCAGACCCAGGAAGCCGTGCAGCACGCCAAGGCTGCCGGTGTACCGATCGTGGTCGCGGTGAACAAGATCGACAAGCCGGAGGCCAACCCGGACAACATCAAGAACGGCCTGGCCGCTCTGGACGTGATTCCGGAAGAGTGGGGCGGTGACGCACCCTTCGTTCCGGTTTCGGCGAAGATGGGTACCGGCGTCGACGAGCTGCTCGAAGCCGTGCTGCTGCAGGCCGAAGTCCTCGAGCTCAAGGCCACGCCGACCGCCCCTGGGCGCGGCGTGGTGGTGGAATCGCGTCTGGACAAGGGCCGTGGCCCGGTGGCGACCCTGCTGGTACAGGACGGCACCCTGCGTCAGGGCGACATGGTCCTGGTCGGCTCCAACTATGGCCGCATCCGCGCCATGCTCGACGAGAACGGCAAGCCGGTGAAAGAGGCCGGCCCGTCGATCCCGGTCGAGATCCTCGGCTTGGACGGTACGCCGGATGCCGGTGACGAGATGACCGTGGTGGCCGATGAGAAGAAGGCCCGCGAGGTCGCCCTGTTCCGTCAGGGCAAGTTCCGCGAGGTCAAGCTGGCCCGGGCTCACGCCGGCAAGCTGGAGAACATCTTCGAGAGCATGGGCCAGGATGAGAAGAAGACCCTCAACATCGTCCTCAAGGCCGATGTGCGCGGTTCGCTCGAGGCCCTGCAGGGCTCGCTCAGCGGTCTGGGCAACGACGAGGTGCAGGTGCGTGTGGTCGGTGGCGGTGTCGGTGGTATCACCGAATCCGACGCCAACCTGGCGCTGGCCTCCAACGCCGTGCTGTTCGGCTTCAACGTGCGCGCCGATGCCGGCGCCCGGAAGATCGTCGAGCAGGAAGCGCTGGACATGCGTTACTACAACGTCATCTACGACATCATCGAAGACGTCAAGAAGGCCCTCACCGGCATGCTCGGCAGCGACGTCCGGGAGAACATCCTGGGTATCGCCGAGGTCCGCGACGTGTTCCGCTCGCCGAAGTTCGGCGCGGTGGCCGGTTGCATGGTCGTCGAGGGCGTGGTGCACCGCAACCGTCCGATCCGCGTACTGCGCGACGACGTGGTGATCTTCGAGGGCGAGCTGGAATCCCTGCGCCGCTTCAAGGACGACATGTCCGAAGTGCGGGCTGGCATGGAGTGCGGCATCGCGGTGAAGAGCTACAACGACGTCAAGGTCGGCGACAAGATCGAGGTGTTCGAGAAAGTCCAGGTGGCTCGCAGCCTCTAAGGCGACGAGTCGCAATATGCAGCGCCCGGCCCCGCTCTCGCGCGGCCGGGCGTTTGCCGCTTTTGAGCCCGATGCCTTCGACGCGTCGCGGCGAGTGGAAGGTAGTAGAGATGGCAAAAGACTATAGCCGGGCCCAGCGCATCGGCGACCAGATGCAGCGCGAGCTGGCGCAATTGATCCGTCGTGAGGTCAAGGACCCGCGCCTGGGGCTGGTGACCATCACCGCCGTGGAAGTCAGCCGCGACGTCGGCCACGCGAAGATCTATATCACCGTGATGGCGGCCGAAGATGGCGTCGACCAGGTGGCCCAGAGCCTCAAGGTGCTCAACGACGCCAGTGGTTTCCTGCGCATGCAGCTGGGCAAGGCCATGAAGCTGCGCAGCGTGCCGCAGCTGCGCTTCCATTACGACGAGAGCGTCAGTCGTGGCGCCCACCTGTCGGCCCTGATCGATCGTGCCATGGCGGAAGACAGCCAGCATGACGCAGGCAAGACAGAGGAGTAGCCGATGGCCCAGGTAAAACGTGTGCGTCGCCAGGTCAATGGCATCATCCTGCTGGACAAGCCGCGCGGCTTCAGCTCCAACGCGGCACTGCAGAAGGTGCGCTGGTTGCTCAATGCCGAGAAGGCCGGGCACACCGGCAGTCTCGACCCCCTGGCCACCGGCGTGTTGCCGCTGTGCTTCGGCGAGGCGACCAAGTTCTCCCAGTACCTGCTGGATGCCGACAAGGGCTATGAAACCCTGATGCAGCTGGGGGTGACCACCAGCACCGGGGATGCCGAGGGGGAGGTGCTGGAACGCCGTGCGGTGACCGTCGGGCGCGCCGATATCGAGGCGCTGCTGCCGCAGTTTCGCGGCGAGATCAGCCAGATACCGCCCATGCACTCGGCCCTCAAGCGCGACGGCCAGCCGCTGTACAAGCTGGCGCGTGCCGGCGAAGTAGTGGAGCGCGAGCCGCGTTCTGTTACTATTGCGCGCTTGGAATTGCTGGACTGCGAGGCGGAGCAGGCGCGCCTGGCGGTGGACTGCAGCAAGGGCACCTATATTCGCACCCTGGTCGAAGACCTCGGTCAGCTGCTCGGCTGCGGCGCCCATGTCGCCGAGTTGCGCAGGACCAAGGCCGGCCCCTTCGCCCTGGCGCAGACGGTCAGCCTGGAAGCATTGGAGCAGGCTCACGCCGAAGGCGGCAACGAGGCCCTGGACCGCTTCCTGCTGCCGGTGGACAGCGGCTTGCAGCACTGGCCGCTGCTGCAGTTCTCCGAGCACAGTGCGTTCTATTGGCTGCAGGGGCAGCCGGTGCGCGCGCCCGAGGCGCCGAAGTTCGGCATGGTGCGGGTGCAAGATCACAACGGCCGCTTCATCGGTATCGGTGAAGTGAGCGAAGACGGGCGCATCGCGCCGCGTCGCTTGATTCGGTCGGCATGACCGTAGCGCGGGCCTGGGGTTTCGGCTCTGGTCCGCGTGTATCGAGGGTGGCTGTTAATAGGCACGGTCATACCTCACTTAAAAACACGGGAAGCGATTCCCGGCCTATTGCGACTGCTTCGGCAGTTGCCTTACTGAGAGGATGCCCCCATGGCACTCAGCGTTGAAGAGAAAGCCCAGATCGTAAACGAGTACAAGCAAGCTGAAGGCGACACCGGTAGCCCGGAAGTGCAGGTTGCCCTGCTGTCGGCCAACATCAACAAGCTGCAAGGTCACTTCAAGGCCAACGGCAAGGACCACCACTCCCGTCGTGGTCTGATCCGCATGGTAAACCAGCGTCGTAAGCTGCTGGATTACCTGAAGGGTAAGGACACCACTCGTTACAGCACCCTGATCGGTCGTCTGGGTCTGCGTCGCTAAGCAATGCTTACGCGTAGCTGAATGCCGAAGCTGGAAGTGGGGCTGGCCCCCGCTTCCAGCTTTTGCGTTTCAGCCCGGCGCATTTTGGACAGGCTCGGGTCCGACTCCCGTAACTGCCCACGAATTTTGCACTATCCAGATTTCCCCAAAGGCAACAGAGAGAAGGAAAACACCGTGAACCCGGTAATCAAGAAATTCCAGTTCGGTCAGTCGACCGTTACCCTCGAGACTGGCCGTATCGCCCGTCAGGCCTCCGGCGCCGTGCTGGTCACCGTCGACGACGACGTCAGCGTGCTGGTGACCGTGGTCGGTGCCAAGACCGCCGACCCGAGCAAGGGCTTCTTCCCGCTGTCGGTGCACTACCAGGAGAAGACCTACGCCGCCGGCAAGATCCCCGGTGGCTTCTTCAAGCGCGAAGGCCGCCCTTCCGAGAAGGAAACCCTGACCTCGCGCCTGATCGACCGGCCGATTCGCCCGCTGTTCCCGGAAGGCTTCATGAACGAAGTGCAGGTCGTCTGCACCGTGGTCTCCACCAGCAAGAAGACCGACCCGGACGTCGCCGCCATGATCGGCACCTCGGCCGCCCTGGCCGTCTCCGGCATTCCCTTCGATGGCCCGATCGGCGCTGCCCGCGTGGCCTTCCATGAAAGCACCGGCTACCTGCTTAACCCGACCTACGAGCAGCTCAAGGCCTCCAGCCTGGACATGGTCGTGGCCGGTACCGAGGACGCTGTGCTGATGGTCGAGTCGGAAGCCAAGGAGCTGACCGAGGACCAGATGCTGGGCGCCGTGCTGTTCGCCCACCAGGAATTCCAGTCGGTGATCCAGGCGGTCAAGGAGCTGGCGGCCGAAGCCGGCAAGCCGACCTGGGACTGGCAGCCCAAGGCGGAGAACACCGCACTGTTGGACGCCATCCGTGGCGAGTTCGGCGCGGAAATCTCCAAGGCCTACTGCATCACCGTCAAACAGGACCGCTACAACCGTCTGGGCGAGCTGCGTGACCAGGCCGTGGCCAAGCTGTCCGGCGAGGAAGGCCAGCCGAGCGCCGGCGAGGTCAAGGACGCCTTCGGCGAGATCGAGTACCGCACCGTGCGCGAGAACATCGTCAACGGCCAGCCGCGTATCGACGGCCGCGACACCCGCACCGTGCGCCCGCTGGCCATCGAGGTCGGCGTACTGGGCAAGACCCACGGTTCGGCGCTGTTCACCCGTGGCGAGACCCAGGCCCTGGTGGTCGCCACCCTCGGCACCGCCCGCGACGCCCAGCTGCTCGACACCCTGGAAGGCGAGAAGAAAGACCCCTTCATGCTGCACTACAACTTCCCGCCGTTCTCGGTCGGTGAGTGTGGGCGCATGGGTGGCGCCGGTCGCCGCGAGATCGGTCACGGCCGCCTGGCCCGCCGCAGCGTCTCGGCCATGCTGCCGAGCGCCGACGAGTTCCCCTACACCATCCGCGTGGTCTCGGAAATCACCGAATCCAACGGCTCCAGCTCCATGGCCTCGGTCTGCGGTGCCTCCCTGGCGCTGATGGACGCCGGTGTGCCGATGAAGGCGCCGGTGGCCGGTATCGCCATGGGTCTGGTCAAGGAAGGCGAGAAGTTCGCCGTGCTGACCGACATCCTCGGCGACGAAGACCACCTGGGCGACATGGACTTCAAGGTGGCCGGTACCGCCAAGGGCGTCACCGCGCTGCAGATGGACATCAAGATCCAGGGCATCACCGAAGAGATCATGGAAATCGCCCTGGGCCAGGCCCTGGAAGCGCGCCTGAACATCCTCGGCCAGATGAACCAGGTGATCGCCCAGTCGCGCAGCGAGCTGTCGGCCAACGCCCCGACCATGCTGGCGATGAAGATCGACCAGGACAAGATCCGCGACGTGATCGGCAAGGGCGGCGCGACCATCCGTGCCATCTGCGAGGAGACCAAGGCCTCGATCGACATCGAAGACGACGGCAGCATCAAGATCTTCGGCGAAACCAAGGAAGCGGCGGAAGCGGCCAAGCAGCGCGTGCTGGCCATCACCGCCGAGGCCGAGATCGGCAAGATCTACGTCGGCAAGGTCGAGCGCATCGTCGACTTCGGCGCCTTCGTCAACATCCTCCCGGGCAAGGACGGCCTGGTGCACATCTCGATGCTGAGCGATCAGCGCGTCGAGAAGGTCACCGACGTGCTGAAGGAAGGCCAGGAAGTGAAGGTCCTGGTACTGGACGTGGACAACCGCGGCCGGATCAAGCTGTCGATCAAGGACGTCGCTGCGGCCGAGGCCTCGGGTGTCTGATAGCGGGCGACTGCCACGCTGAAAAATAGGGCCGCATTGCGGCCCTCTTTTTTTTGCCTGGACAATAGCGCCGCTGCAGGGGCCGCCCCGCGCAGTGCCGCGGCCACTGGCGGCCGCCGTGAACCGCATCAGGACATATCGCTTATGGATAAGACCCTCTGCCGCTACCATCCGGCGCAACCGGCCACCTGGCAGTGCCCGCCCTGCCAGCGTGCCTATGGCGACTGCTGCATTCCCTTGAATGCCGATGCCCCGGACGAAACCCCTACTTGCCCCCTGTGCGCCGGCCGCTTGCAGTTTCTCGGCGCAGCCAACACGGCCCAGCCGTTCTGGGAGCGTATCCCCGCATTCTTCGTCTACGCCCTGCAGGGCGGCCCCCTGGCGTTCGCCGCCCTGCTGGCTCTGGCCAGCCTGTTCATGCCGCGCTGGATAGTGCTGTGGATCCTGCTGTTCAGCGTGGCGACCAAGTACTTCCACAGCGTGATCGAGGCCAGCAGCCAGGCCGACCGGCAGGCCCCGAGTCTGGCCAGCGCCTTCGGCGGCGAGGGCTTCAGCCTGTTCTGCAAGCAGCTGGCGGTGTTTCTGATCGCCTTCGCCGTGCTGTGGCTGGCCGCCGACTTCGACAGCGAAGCGCTGTACTGGGCGGTGAATATCGGCCTGCTGCTGGCATTGCCGGCGAGCATCATCCGCCTGGCACTGGACAAGGAGCTGGGCGCGGCGCTGAGCCCGGAGCAGATCGGCCAGGTGATGGGGGCCATGGGCTGGCGCTACCTGATCCTCTGCGTCTTCCTGTTCATCCTCTGGCAGTCGCCGAG
Source organism: Pseudomonas sp. MBLB4123 (assembly GCF_051904775.1). Lineage (NCBI taxonomy): Bacteria > Pseudomonadati > Pseudomonadota > Gammaproteobacteria > Pseudomonadales > Pseudomonadaceae > Pseudomonas > Pseudomonas sp. MBLB4123. The sequence continues at coordinate 2,628,463 of NZ_CP196711.1, read as the reverse complement.
CTGGGTCACCTATATGCTCTCCAGCGGCCTGCCGCGAGTGGTGCTGATGCCGGTCGCCGCCTTCCTGTTCGGCTATTTCGGCGTGGTGATGTGCGCCATGATGGGCTATGCGGTGTTCCAGTATCAGGGCGCCCTGGGTTATGTGATCGCCGATGAAAACGCCTCTGCGGCCTATCCGGCCCCGGAGTATCTGCGCCGGCGCGCCCTGGCCGAGGCGGAAGTACGCCTCAAGGAAGGCCAGAGCGGCCAGGCCCTGGAAACCCTGGCCAAGGCCCTGGAGCGTGACGCCAACGACCTCAAGCTCAACGAGCGCTTCCATCAGCTGCTGTTCGGCCTCAATGCCCGCGAGCGCTGCTTGCGTCACCTGGCGCATTATCTGCCGCTGGCTGCCCGGCTGAATCCGGCGCTGGCGGCGACGGCCGTGCTCAATGCGCGCCAGCTCGGGGCCGACTACCTGCCCGACGATGCCCTGGTCTGCGAACGGGTGGCCGAGGCGCTGTTGCAGCGGCACAAGACCCGGGAAGGCCTGAGCCTGTTGCGCAACCTGCACCAGCGCTTTCCCGACTACCCGCATATTCCCCGGGCCTACCTGCTGGCCAGTCGCGGCTTTGCCGAAGGCCTGGGCCAGCTCGGTCCGGCGCAGAAGCTGCTGGCCTTCATCCGGACGCGCTACCCGCAATCGCCTCTGCTGGGGGAAGTCGCCGCCCTGGAGGCGACCCTGGGCAAGCTGACCGAGCCGTCCTGACGGCCCTGTGCCCAGGGGCCGTGCTGCTCAGCGTGCCAGGTGGCGCCGGAGCAGGCCGAGTTGTACGGTCTGCTCGGCCTCTGGGTAGCGTTGACTGAGGAACTGACCGAGTTCGGCGAGGCCGCCCATGTCCTGCCGGCGGCCGAGTAGCTTGCCCAGGCGCAGGGTCAGCGCCGGCAGTTCGGCGGGCTGCTGGGCGGCGCGGCTGAGACGGCGCCAGGCGGCCAGGGCCAAGGCGTGCTGCTCGGCCTGCAGCAGGTGGCGCAGCAGGTGCAGTTGCACGGCCGGGTGCTGCAGCAGGGGCTGGCCGGCCGCACGGCTGTCTTCGGCCAGGCGCTGCAGCAGGGGCAAACTGGCGGCCTGCTGCGGCAGGGCGAATAGCTGGCGCAGCACGTCGCCGAGCAGGGCCTTGTCCTGACGGCTATGGGCCAGCGGGTAGAGGCGCTCGAGCAGCTCCAGGCGGCCGGGGTGACGCTCGAGCAGTTGCCGGCCGCGGCTGGCGGCCTGGTCGAGGGCGAAGCTGCCGATCGCGCGGTCCAGGCTCTCCAGTTCGCGCTTGAAAGGCGCGTCCGGGTCTTCCTTGTGCAGGTAGGCCTCATCGACCCGCAGTTTGCCGCTCAGGCGCGGCAACCAGACCGTGAGGAAACCGGCACCCAGGCCGCCGAGGTGGGCGTAATAGTTGACGTTGTCGTCGGCCAGCAGCAGGCCGTACAACTCCTTGCCCAGCCACACCGGCAGGATCCACAGGGCCGGCGCGCGGAAGTAGCCGAACAGCGGGCCCAGCCAGTAGAAGAAGTTGATCCGGCGCAGGCCGTAGACGCCCAGATACATGCCCATCAAACCGGAGATGGCCCCGGAGGCGCCGACGCCGCTGACCCAGACCGGGTCCATGATCCACCACAGCAGGTGCGAGGCCACCCCGCTGAGCAGGTAGAGACCGAGGTACAGCCAGCGGCCCAGGGCGATTTCCAGGGCGAAGCCGAAGATGAACAGGAACAGCATGTTGCCGGCCAGGTGGCCGAAGTCGCCGTGCAGGAACATGGCGCCGAACAGCCCCTCGACACTGAAGCGGGCCGGGATGAAGCCGAAGCGCATGCTGCTGATGCGGTCGCGCGCCGCTTCCGCCTGTGTGCGCGCGGCCTGCCAGGCCGAATCGGCCAGATACTCGGGGTTGTGGTGCAGGCGGCTCTCGAACTGCAGGTCGTAGAGCACCAGGCGGGCCAGGTCGCTGCGGCGCATGGCGTCGACGTAGCGCCGCTGCTCGGCATCCAGTTCGCGGCGCTCGCTGAAGGACTCGAGAAACAGCGTCCGCTCGCGGTTGAGCAGGCCGCCGTCGAGGTAGGTCTGGATCGCCTGCGCCTCGCGCGCCTGATCGCCGCCCTGGTAGCCGAAGTAGATCAGCACGTTGAGCAGGATCAGCAGCAGGGTGACGACCGGCGGTTTCTTCCAGTCCAGCGGGTGTTCGGCAGGTAGGATGAGCATGTGCTGATGGCCCTGCCCGCGTCAGTTGCCGCGCTGGCTGTCGATGCGCTGCAGGCGACCGCCCTGGAAGGTCAGGTAGTAGTACATGCCGTTGCGCGGGCCGTAGACCCACTCCTCGATCGGCAGTTCCTGGTTGCCGTCGGCGTTCTGGGTATAGCCGACCAGGCTGCGGCTGGCGGCTTCGCCACACTTGGCCTGGACTTCGCTGGTGCGGTCGCCCTTGTCGGCGATGCCATGTTCGCAGCGCAGGGAGGCCTGGGCGCAGGTGACGCTCAAGAGCAGGGTGATGAACAGACCGATTCGGCGCATGGTGGAGCTTCCTTGTTCCGGGGCAAAGCTGCGAGCCTAGCAGGCGCATCGGCGCTTGTCAGTTGCCGCGCTCGCTGTCGATGCTGTGCAGGCGATTACCCTCGAAGCGCAGGAAGTGGTACATGCCGTTGCGCGGGCCGTAGGTCCACTCTTCCACCGCCACTTCGTGGCGCAAGCCGTAGTAGTCCACCACTTCGCGGTAGCCGAGGAAGTCTCGACTGCGTGGCTCGCCGCACTTGTCGAGGACCTCGGCGGCGCTGTCGTCGCGACTGACCAGGGCGCTGCCGCAACGCAGGGTCGAGGCTGCAACGAGCGAAGTCGACAGGCCGAGCGCGAGGATGAGGATGAAGGCTTTCATCGGGGTCACCGGGAACGGCTTGGAAGGCTTCAGCCTATACCCTGGCAGGGCGGACGTCAGCGTTGGCGGCGCCGTTCGATGCGGGTCAGGCGGTTGCCCTCGAAGGTGAGAATGCTCAGCACCCCGTTGCTGGGGCCGTAGACCCACTCCTCGATCTTGAACTCGCGCCGCTCGTAGGGGCCCAGGGTGTAGCCGACCAGATCGCGGAATGCCGGCTCGCCGCACTTCTGCTCGACCTCGAAGCTGCGGTCGCCGAGGCTGACCAGTTGGCTGCCGCAGCGCAGGGTGTCGGCCTGGGCGAGGGCGGTGTAGCCCATGAGCAGGGCCAGGCTTAAGGCTTTCATGATCATCGGCTTCAGCTTATTCGCTATCGAGGTGCAGGGGGGTGGCCACTCGTCCGTCCGCCTGGGCCTGGCCCAGGCGGACATCCAGCAGGTAGATGCGCGCGTCGGCCAGACCGCCGCGCTCGACCAGGTAGTCCTTGATGGTGGCGGCGCGGGCCTGGGCCAGTTGGCGTTGCAGCAACTTGCTCTGGGCCCAGGACTGCAGCACGGCGTCGCGCAGCCTGGCGGTGCGCTCTGGCGTGTCCAGCTCGAGCCATTCGGCAGGGGGCTGCTGTTTCAGGCGGACCCGGTAGATGCCCTCGAGCAACGCGGCTTTCTCGTCCTCGGGCACCTGCAGCTGGGCCGGCTCGTCCGGTACGGCCTCGCCGCGGCGCTGGAGGATCTTGTAGTAGGTGTTCTGGTATTCGCGCTGCAGGCGTTGTTCGGCTAGTGGCGGACCATCGCTGTCCTGGGCACTCAGGCCCTCGACCTCCAGGCGCAGCGCCGGGCGTTGGTTCAGCGCGCCTGCCAGGGTATCCAGGGTGGCCTGGGCGTTGCCATCGAGCTCCGCGCTGCCGACGGCGAACGGCACGTTGCTCAGGTCCATGTCGGCGCCGCCGCCGACCAGGCCGCCGATGAACTTGAACGGCGCCTGGGCGGCCCGCAGTACCAGGTTGCGCAGGGTCTTCCAGACGATCGGCATCACGCTGAACTCGGGGTTGTTGAGGTCACCCTGGACCGGCAGCTGGAGGGCGATCCGGCCATCGGCATCCTTGAGCAGGGCGACGGCCAGGCGTACCGGCAGATCCACCGCGCTGGGGCTGTCGACCTTCTCGCCCAGTTGCAGCTGCTCGACCAGCACGCTGTTCTCGGCCTGCAGCCGGCCCTTGCTGATGCGGTAGTGCAGGTCCAGGTTGAGGCGCCCCTTGCGGATGCGGTAGCCGGCGAACTTGCCGGAATAGGGGGTGAGGGTGGTGAGCTCGACCTGCTTGAACTGGGTGGCGATATCCAGGCTGTCCAGCGGGTCGAAGGGGTTGAGGCTGCCCTCGACGCTCATCGGCGCGTAGCGGTCGACCTTGCCGTTCAGGGTCACGCTGGCCGGCTTGGCGCTGCGGCTGTCGAGGGTGCCGATACGGCCGTCCAGCTGCTGGATGGCGGTGGCGAAGTTGGGGGTCAGGCTGAAGTCGGCGAAGTTGGCCGAGCCGTCGGCGATGCTCACCTCGCCGATGCGAATGCCCAGCGCCTTGCCGGCGGGCGTCGTTGCGGCTGGAGCGTCTGGCTGAGCGATCAGCAGTTCGTTGAGGTTGGTGCTCAGGTCCTCGTTGATGATGAAGCGTGCATAGGGTTGCTGCAGGCGCACCTTGTCGATGTTCAGGCTGTCGCCGTGCCGGTAGTCGAGGCCATCCAGGTCGAGGCGCTGCCAGCGCACGAAGTCGCGCTCCTTGATTGTGTCGAGGCTGTGCAGCTGGTTGATCTGAGCCTGGCCGCGAATGCTGAAACTCAGCGGCTGGAGGCCGGCCAGCTCGACCTGCAGGTCGCTGCCGAGCTGGCCACTGCGCAGTTCCAGACGCAGGTAAGGGCTGAGGTAGGCCTGGGCCAGGCGCAGATCGATATCGCGACTGGCGACTTGCAGGCTGGCCGTGGTGGGGCTCAGCTGCACCTGGCCCTCGGCCTGCAGTCGGCCCTGCTTGCCCAGGCCGGTATCCAGCTTGAGGACGAAGGGCGAGGTGCCGCGGCTGTCGAAGTCGCTCAGGTCGAGCGCGAGGGGGCCGAGCTCCAGTTCCACCTGCTGCTGCGGTACGCGGTCGGCCAGGTGGGCCCGGTACTCGCGCAGTTGCACATCGCGCAGTAGCACCTGCCAGGCGGGTTCCGGGGTGGCCTTGTTCGCGGCCGCTGGCGCATCCTGCTCGGTGGCAGCAGCGGGGCGCGACGGGGATGGCGCAGTGGCGGGCTGGCCGGCCAGCAGCTTCTGCCAGTCCAGCTGGCCGTCGGCTTCGCGGGCGGCCCAGGTTTCCAGGTTGCGACTGCGCAGCTTGCCGACCACGACCTGGCGTTTGCCCAGGTCCAGGCGGGTCTCGCCGATGTCCAGGCGTTCCAGGCGCAGCAGCGGCTTGCCGTCCGGGCCGGCCAGGGCCACGTCGGCCACGCCGACGGCCGCGTTGCTCAGTTGCAGTTCGGTGCCCTGGGCCAGGCTCAGGCGATAGTCGGTGTTCAGGTCGAGCTCGCCGCTTTCCAGGGCCAGGGGCATGGCTTGGCGTACATAGGGCCAGAAGGTGCGCAGGCGGATGCCGGAGACGCGCAACTGGCCACTGGAGGCGAGAGGGGCCAGGCTGAGCTGGCCTTGCCAGTCGATTCGCGCGCCCTGGGGGCCGCTGGCGACCAGGCGCATCTCGGTGCTGTCGTCGGCCAGGGTGCTAAGATTGCGCAGCTCCAGGTCGAGCGAGTCGTAGGCGAGGGCCACCGGCTCGCCGGGTCGCAGGTCTTCGAAGCGCAGGCTCGACTCGCTCAGACGCAGGCGCTCGATGCGCAGCGGGAAGGGGGCGGCGTCCGGCTCTTCGGGGGGCCGCTCCTGAGGGGGCGGCAGCTTGAACAACTGGCTCAGGTTGAGGGTGCCGTCTCGGGCCAGCCGCACCTCGCCATGGCCCTTATCCAGCTCGATGGCCGCCAGGTGCAGGACGCCGCGCCACAGGCTGTCCAGTTGCAGGTCGGCGTACAGACGCTCGAAGGCCAGTTGCTCCTGGCCCGACTCGCCGATGCGCAACCCCCACAGGCCGAGTTCCAGACTGAAGGGGTTGAGTTGCAGGCGTTCCACCCGGGCCGGTTGGGTGGCGTACAGCGCCAGCTGCTGGTTGGCGATGCGCAGGGCGATGCCGGGCAGGATGAGGAAGCCCAGCAGGCTGTAGAGGACGCTGGCGATCAACAGGGCGCCGACGGCGCGTTTCAATCCTTTGTACATGAAGCGGCAACTGTTCCGATGCGAAGTGCCTTGGAGTATGGCACGGGCCGCGGGTTCAAAATGCCGCGGGTGCCGGCTTTTCGGTCGCAACTGCCTGACTCAGAATCTCAGGATCAGGGTCTTCAGCGGCGGCTGGCCATCCTGGGAGGGGAAGTCCGCCGCGGGGCTCAGCACCTGGCAGTCGCGTACCGGGCGGCCGAGCTTGGCGGCGCAGCGCAGCACCTGCTCGCGCCAGTCGACCAGGGCGACCTTCGCCAGGTTGTTGCAGCAGACCAGCACGCCGTCGTCGGCGGTGGCGAGAATCGCCGGCTTGAGCAGGCTCTGGTAGTCGCGCAGCAGGTCGACGGTGCCGAAGGCGCTCTTGGCCCAGGCCGGCGGGTCGAGGAAGACCAGGTCGAACTGGCGTGGCGCCAGGCGCGGGTAGTTCGGCAGCTTCTGTCCGCGGCGCTGGGCGATCGGCAGGCCGGCCAGTTGGCGAATCGCCGGGAAGTAGTCCGACTGGACGAACTGCATGGCCGGTAGCTCGGGGTTGAGCGCGCCGTTCTCGCGACCCACGGCCAGGTTGCCTTCGGCGAAGTCCAGGTTGAGCACCTCGCGGGCGCCGCCGGCTGCTGCGGCGAGGCCGACGCCACAGGTGTAGGCGAACAGGTTGAGCACCGACTGGCCGGCGCAGTGGGCCTTGACCCAGCCGCGGGCGTTGCGCAGGTCGAGAAACAGCAGCGGGTCCTGTCCAGGGTGGCGACCACGCACCCGATACTTTAGCCCCCATTCGTGGCCGACCAGATCCGCCAGGGCGGCCTCCTCGGCGCGGTAGACCGGGTCGCTGCGGTCGATCCGCGAGTTGCCGCCGGAGCGGTCGTTGTACACCAGCAGCAGGGGCTGGCCGAGCCATGTGCGGCACTGCTCGGCCAGGCTCAGCAACTGCTCGCGCTCGAGGGGCCGGTGGAAGCTTTGCACCAGCAGCTGCGGGCCGTAGCGGTCCAGGGTCAGGCCACCGGCGCCCTCCTGGCTGCCGTGGAACAGGCGGTAGCAGTCGCTGCCCTGCCCGTGCAGTTCGTCGAGCAGCGCCTGGCGGTTGTGGAGGGCGGCGCGCAGCGCCTGATCGAGAGAGGACATGCGCGGCGACTCGCTAATAGAGGGGCGCGCAGTTTAGCAAGAAAAACGCCGGCGCCTTCTTTGCGCAGTCACGCCGGCGTTAAGTCGCGCGGTGGCGGTGCTTAGCGCTCGATGGCCAGGGCCACGCCCTGGCCGCCGCCGATGCACAGGGTGGCCAGGCCCTTCTTGGCGTCGCGCTTGAGCATCTCGTGCAGCAGGGTCACCAGCACCCGGCAGCCGGAGCCGCCGATCGGGTGGCCCAGGGCGATGGCGCCGCCATTGACGTTGACCTTCTCGGCCTCCCAGCCCAGTTCCTTGCCGACCGCCAGGGCCTGCACGGCGAAGGCCTCGTTGGCCTCGATCAGGTCCAGCTGCTCCAGGCTCCAGCCGGCCTTGTCCAGGCAGCGGCGGGTGGCGGAGACCGGGGCGATGCCCATGATCGCCGGATCGACCCCGGCGTTGGCGTAGGCGGCAATCCGCGCCAGCACCGGCAGGCCGAGGGCCTCGGCCTTGGCCGCGCTCATCAGCAGCACCGCGGCGGCGCCGTCGTTGAGGCTGGAGGCGTTGCCGGAGGTGACGCTGCCGTCCTTCTTGAATGCCGGCTTGATGCTGGCCAGGGACTCCAGGGTGGTGCCGGCGCGGGGCTGCTCGTCGGTGGCGAAGGCCAGGGGCTCGCCCTTGCGCTGGGGGATGAGGATCGGGGTGATCTCCTCCACGAAGCGGCCCGACTCGATGGCCGCCGCGGCCTTGCGCTGCGACTCGGCGGCGAAGGCGTCCTGCTCCGCGCGGCCGATCTGGTACTTGTCGGCCAGGTTCTCGGCGGTGATGCCCATGTGGTAGTCGTTGAAGGCGTCCCACAGGCCGTCGTGGATCATGCTGTCGATCAGCTTGCCGTGGCCCATGCGCAGGCCGCTGCGCATGTTGGGCACGACGTGGGGGGCCAGGCTCATGTTTTCCATGCCGCCGGCGATGATTACCTCGGCGTCGCCGCAGCGAATGGCCTGGGCCCCCAGGTGCAGGGCCTTGAGCCCGGAGCCGCAGACCTTGTTGAGGGTCAGCGCCGGTACCGCGTGGGGCAGGCCGGCGTGGATCGCCGCCTGGCGCGCGGGGTTCTGCCCGGCGCCTGCGGTGAGTACCTGGCCGAGGATCACCTCGTCGACCTGGGCGCCCTCCAGGCCGCTCTGCTCGAGCAGGCGGCGGATCACCGCGGCGCCCAGTTCGACGGCCGGAATGCCGGCCAGCGAGCCCTGGAAGCTGCCTATGGCGGTGCGGGTGGCGGCGACGATGACGACTTCTTGCATGATCGATCCTCACGAATGGCGGGCGCGGCAGGCCGCGAAGGAGGGCTATGTTGGCACAGAGCCCAGGCCGCCGGCCAGCGGCCGAACCGCCCGGTCAGGTGCGTGGCGCCTGGCGCAGGGGGCAGCGCCCCGTCGCGGTGGACGGGGCGGCGGTTGCCTCGTTCAGCGATTGAGGCGCTGGTCGATCAGGCCGTCGACCACCGAGGGATCGGCCAGGGTCGAGGTGTCGCCGAGGCTGTCCAGCTCGTTGCAGGCGATCTTGCGCAGGATGCGCCGCATGATCTTGCCGGAGCGGGTCTTCGGCAGGCCCGGGGCCCACTGCAGCAGTTCCGGCTTGGCGAAGCTGCCGATTTCCTTGCCGACCAGGGCCAGCAGTTCTTTCTTCAGCTCGTCGCTCGGCGCCACCCCGTTCATCGGCGTGACGAAGGCGTAGATGCCCTGGCCCTTGACGTCGTGGGGGTAGCCGACCACCGCGGCCTCGGCCACCGCGTCGTGCAGCACCAGGGCGCTTTCCACCTCGGCGGTGCCGATGCGGTGGCCGGAGACGTTGATCACGTCGTCGACCCGGCCGGTGATCCAGTAGTAGCCGTCCTCGTCGCGGCGGGCGCCGTCGCCGCTGAAGTAGTAGCCGGGGTAGGGCTTGAAGTAGGTGTCGATCAGTCGCTGGTGATCGCCGTAGACGCTGCGGATCTGGCTCGGCCAGCTGGCCTTGATCGCCAGCACGCCGGCGCCCGGCCCCTCGATTTCCTGGCCCTGGTCGTCCAGCAGCACCGGCTGTACGCCGAAGAACGGGCGGGTCGCCGAGCCGGGCTTGAGGTCGGTGGCGCCGGGCAGCGGGGCGATCATGATGGCGCCGGTCTCGGTCTGCCACCAGGTGTCGACGATCGGGCAGCGGCGCTCGCCGACCACGTTGAAGTACCACTCCCAGGCTTCCGGGTTGATCGGCTCGCCCACCGAGCCGAGCAGGCGCAGGCTGCTGCGCGAGGCGCTCTTGACCGGCCCCTCGCCCTCGCGCATCAGGGCGCGGATGGCGGTCGGCGCGGTGTAGAAGATATTGACCTGGTGCTTGTCGATGACCTGCCAGAAGCGCGAGGCGTCCGGGTAGTTCGGTACGCCCTCGAAGATCAGGCTGGTGGCGCCGTTGGCCAGGGGGCCGTAGACGATGTAGCTGTGGCCGGTGACCCAGCCGACATCGGCGGTGCACCAGTAGATGTCGCCGTCGTGGTAGTCGAACACGTACTTGTGGGTCATCGCCGCCTGCAGCAGGTAGCCGCCGGTGGTGTGCAGCACGCCCTTGGGCTTGCCGGTGGAGCCCGAGGTATAGAGGATGAACAGCGGGTCTTCGGCGTCCATCGGCTCGGGCGGGCAATCGTTGCTGGCGCCGTGCAGGGCCTCGTGGTACCAGAGGTCGCGCTCGGGATTCCAGGCGATGTCGCCCTGGGTGCGCTGCACCACCAGCACCGTGGAGACGTTCGGGCAGCTCTGCAGGGCCTTGTCGACGTTGGCCTTGAGCGGCACGTACTTGCCGCCGCGCACGCCTTCGTCGGCGGTGATCACGGTGCGGCAATCGGCATCGAGGATGCGGTCGCGCAGGGCGTCGGGGGAGAAGCCGCCGAACACCACCGAGTGCACCGCGCCGATGCGCGCGCAGGCGAGCATGGCATAGGCCGCTTCCGGGACCATCGGCATGTAGATGCACACCCGGTCGCCCTTCTGCACGCCCCGGCTCTTGAGCACGTTGGCCAGGCGGCAGACCTGGTGGTGCAGCTTGTTGTAGCTGATGTGGGCGGACTCGCCGGGGTTGTCGCCCTCCCAGATCAGGGCGATCTGTTCGCCGCGCTGCAGCAGGTGGCGGTCGATGCAGTTGTAGCTGACATTCAGCTGCCCGCCCTTGAACCAGCTGGCCTGGCCCTTGTGCATGTCGACGTGGTGCACGCTGAGCCAGGGTTTGAACCAGTCGAGGAAGGCCTTGGCCTGCTCGGCCCAGAAGCTTTCCGGCTGTTCGACCGACTGCCGGTACAGGCGCTCGTAGGCCTCGGCGTCGAGGTGGGCGCGCTGGCGCACGGCGTCGGCCACGGGGTGGCGGGTGATCTCAAACATGGCGGGTCCTTTTGTCGTTGTGTCCGCGATGTCCGTAAGGGTAGCACCCAAGCGGCGGCCGGTTTCAAGTCCCGGCCGCGGGCAGGTTCAACCGCGGTGGCGTGCGCGGAAGAAGTCGATCAGGCCCTGGGTGGACTGATCCTCGGCGGTGCTCTGTTCGGCGCCCAGCAGGCGCGAGTAGACGCTCTTGCCCAGTTCCTTGCCCAGTTCCACGCCCCACTGATCGAAGGCGTTGATGCCCCAGATCGCGCTCTGGGCGAACACCTTGTGCTCGTACAGGGCGACCAGGGCGCCGAGGCGCCGAGGGCTGACCCGTTCCAGCACCAGGGTGTTGCTCGGCCGGTTGCCGGGAATCACCTTGTGCGGTGCCAGGCGCCGCACCTCGTCCTCGTCCAGGCCCTGGGCGCGCAGTTCCGCCTCGGCCTCTTCCCGGGTCTTGCCGAGCATCAGCGCCTGGCTCTGCGACAGGCAGTTGGCATACAGCCACTGGTGGTGGTCGGCCACCGGGTTGTAACTGACCACCGGCACGATGAAGTCGGCCGGGATCAACAGGGTGCCCTGGTGCAGCAGCTGGTGATAGGCATGCTGGCCGTTGCAGCCGACCCCGCCCCAGATCACCGGCCCGGTGGCGCAGGGCGCCGGAGCGCCGTCCTGCAGCACGCGCTTGCCGTTGGACTCCATGTCCAGCTGCTGCAGGTGCTTGGTGATGTTGCGCAGGTAGTGGTCGTAGGGCAGGATCGCCTGGGTCTGGGCGCCCCAGAAGTTGCCGTACCAGATACCCAGCAGGGCCAGCAGCACCGGCATGTTTTCCTCGAAGGGCGCGCTCTGGAAGTGCTGGTCCATGCTGTAGGCGCCGGACAGCAGCTCCTTGAAGTTGGACATGCCGATGGACATGGCGATCGGCAGGCCGATGGCCGACCACAGCGAGTAGCGGCCGCCGACCCAGTCCCACATCGGCAGGATGTTCTCCTCGTGGATGCCGAAGGCCACCGCCGCCTCCTGGTTGCTGGTCACGGCGATGAAGTGGCGATACAGCTCGGCCTCGGAGCCGCCCTGGGCCAGGTACCAGCGCCGCGCGGCCTGGGCGTTCTTCAGGGTCTCCAGGGTGCCGAAGGACTTCGACGAGACGATGAACAGGGTGGTCTCGGCCCGCAGCCTGGCCGCCAGCTCATGGAAGGAGCTGCCGTCGATATTGGCCAGGTAGTGGCAGCGCACGCCGCGCTGGGCGAAGGGCAGCAGCGCCTCGGAGACCAGCTGCGGGCCGAGGAAGGAGCCGCCGATGCCGATGTTGACCACGTCGGTGATCGGCTTCTCGCTGTAGCCGCGCCACAGGCCGTCGTGCACCCGGCCGACCAGCTCGGTCATCTGGTGCAGCACCCGGTGCACCTCGGGCATAACGTCGACACCGTCGACCAGCACCCGGTCGCCGATCGGTCGACGCAGGGCGGTGTGCAGGGCCGGGCGGCTCTCCGAGGCGTTGACCGCCTCGCCGTCGAACAGGGCGTCGAGCGCCTGCTGCAGGCCGCAGTCCCGGGCCAGGCGTACCAGCAGGTCGCGGGTCTCGCCGGTGATCAGGTTCTTCGAATAGTCGAGAAACAGGCCGCAGCTGCTCAGCGACAGTCGGTCGAAGCGCTCGGGGTCGGAGTTGAACGCCTCGCGCATGCTGAAGTTCTGCAAGCGTGCCCGATGGTCCTGCAGCGCCTGCCAGGCCGGCAGGGCGGTGACATCGAGCGGGTGCTGGTAGTACGTCATTGCGGGGCTTCCTTCTGTTGGTGCGGTCGCGGGAGCGCGCTCCCGGGACAATAAAAAGCCCGGAGCACAGGCCGTGTCCGGGCTTCGAGTGTAACCGGGCTGGTGCCGGCTCAGGCAACCTGCACCGGGATCGCGTTGCTGGTGTGGCTCAGCTCGTTGCCCGGCGCCATGTACAGCATGCGCGGCTTGAAGCTGGCCAGTTCGGCCTCGCTGTAGTGGGCATAGGCGCAGATGATCACCCGGTCGCCTACCTTGGCCTTGTGCGCCGCGGCGCCGTTGACCGAGATCATCCGCGAGCCGGCTTCGCCGCGAATCGCATAGGTGGTGAAGCGCTCGCCGTTGTCGATGTTGTAGATCTGGATCTGCTCGTATTCGTGGATGCCGGCCAGGTCCAGCCACTCGCCGTCGATGGCGCAGGAGCCTTCGTAGTCGAGCACGGCATGGGTGACTTCGGCGCGGTGCAGTTTGGCCTTGAGCATGATCGCATGCATGGCGTTCTCCTAAAGCGGGTAAGGGCGGCAGCCGGTGTCTGCCGGGTCAGGGGGTGGCGTCGAGGTCGAGCGTCAGGTTGTCGATCAGCCGGGTGCTGCCGAGGAAGGCCGCAACCAGGATCACCAGCTGGCGGTCCGCGGCGCTGGCCGGGCGCAGGCTGTTCGCCTCGCGAATCTCCAGGTAGTCCGGGCGGAAACCGGCGTCCTGCTGTTGCTGCTGGGCGGCGGCGATCAACTGGACGAAGTCGCGTTCGCCTGCGTGCAGCGCCGTGGCGATCTGTTGCAGGCCGCGGTACAGGGTGGGCGCCACGGTGCGCTGTGCGGCCGTCAGGTAGCCGTTGCGCGAAGACAGTGCCAGGCCGTCCGCGGCGCGCACCGTCGGCTCGCCGATGATCTGGATCGGCATGTTCAGGTCGCGCACCAGGGTGCGGATCACCGCCAGCTGCTGATAGTCCTTCTGGCCGAACACCGCCAGGTCCGGCTGGACCATGTTGAGCAGCTTGGTCACCACGGTGGCGACCCCCTCGAAGTGTCCGGGGCGGCTGGCGCCGCACAGGCCTTCGGCGACCCCCGGTACGCTGACCCGGGTCTGCCCGGCCATGCCGTCCGGGTACATCTCCTCGACGTCCGGGGTGAACAGCAGGTGGCAGCCGGCGTCGAGCAGCCTGTCCTGGTCGTCGGCGAGGGTGCGCGGGTAGGTGGCGAGGTCTTCGTTGGGGCCGAACTGCAACGGGTTGACGAAGATGCTCGCCACCACGAAGTCGGCGCGCTGGGCCGCCTTGGTCACCAGGGCGGCATGGCCGGCGTGCAGGTTGCCCATGGTCGGCACGAAGCCGATCTGCTTGCCCTCGGCGCGGGCCTGGGCTACGGCGGCGCGCAGATCGCGGATGGTCTTGACCGTGTTCATGCGGAGAACCCGTGTTCGGCGGCGGGGAAGCTGGCGTCCTTGACCGCCCTGACGTAGGCGGCGAGCGCCGCCGGGATGCCGTCCTGGCCGGCCATGAAGTCCTTGACGAACTTGGGCGTACGGCCGCTCAAAGACAGCCCGAGCATGTCGTGCAGCACCAGTACCTGGCCGTCGGTGGCGCCGCCGGCGCCGATGCCGATCACCGGGATGCGCACCGCCTGGCTGATCTCCGCGGCCAGTTCGCTGGGCACGCACTCGAGCAGCAGCATGGCCGCGCCGGCCTGTTCCAGGGCCATGGCGTCGGCGCGCATCTGCCGCGCCTGGGCTTCCTGGCGGCCCTGGACCTTGTAGCCGCCGAGCAGGTTGACCGCCTGCGGGGTCAGGCCCAGGTGGGCGCAGACCGGCACGCCGCGTTCGGCCAGCAGGCGAACCGGCTCGGCCAGCCAGGCCGCGCCTTCCAGTTTGACCATGTGGGCGCCGGCCTGCATCAGGGTGGCGCAGTTGGCCAGGGTCTGCTCGTGGGTGGCGTAGGCCATGAAGGGCAGGTCGACGAGAATCAGGGCACCCTGGTTGCCGCGTTTGACGGCGGCGACGTGGTAGGCCATGTCGGCGACGCTGACCGGCAGGGTGCTGTCGTGCCCCTGCAGGACCATGCCGAGGGAGTCGCCGACCAGCAGCACCTCGACCCCGGCCTGGCAGGCGACCTGGGCGAAGGTGGCGTCGTAACAGGTCAGCATGGCGATCTTCTCGCCGCTCTGCTTGAGGCTCTGCAGGGTGCTCAGGGTAACGTCAGGCATGAAAATCGTCCTCACTCAGGCGTCCAGCCGGCAGTCGGGCTGCTTCTAAAGGGCCTGCATTGGCCTCGGTTTTCACCGGTGCGGGGCAACGGGACGCCTATAGTCCTGATGGGGCGGCTCGAAGTCAATTGCGGGTGTTACCGACTCGTTACGGGCGTTACCGGGCATATTGCGCCGGTTGCCCTCAGCCCAGACGCTCCAGGCCGACGAAGGGGCAGGCGGCGAGCAACTCGCTCAGGCAGCGGCCATCCGGCAGGCGCAGCTCGGGGGCCAGTTCGGCCAGCGGGTAGAGCACGAAGGGCCGGGCATGCATGTGGTAGTGCGGCACGCACAGGCGCGGCTCGTCCAGGGTGCGCTGGCCGAACAGCAGGATGTCCAGGTCCAGGGTGCGCGGCCCCCAGCGCTCGGCCTTGCGCGTGCGCCCCTGGTTCAGTTCGATGGCCTGCAGGGCATCGAGCAGGGCCAGGGGGGCGAGCTCGGTGTCCAGCGCGGCCACGGCGTTGACGTAGCGCGGCTGGTCCGCCGGGCCGAGCGGGTCGCTGGCATAGAAGGACGAGGTGGCCGCGAGCCGCGAGTCGGGCAGCTCGGCCAGCGCGGCGAGGGCGCCGCGCAGTTGCTGCAGCGGTTCGGCCAGGTTGCTGCCCAGGCCGATATAGACCCTTTCCATCAATCGTTACCGGGCTTGGCCGTGCCTTCGCCGGCGCCGCGTTTGCGCCGGCCGCCACTGCGCTTGCGCTTGCGCGGCGCCCCGGGGCCGTCTTCCTTGCCGCTGAGGTCGCGGATCATGCTGCGCCGCTCGCTGTCGCTGGCGTCCTGGTAGGCGGTCCACCAGTCGCCCAGGCCGCCGGTCTGCTCGCCGGCGCTTTCGCGCAGCAGGAGGAAGTCGTAGCCGGCGCGGAAGCGCGGGTTCTCCAGCAGCAGGTCGGCGCGTTTGCCGCTGCGCCGCGGCAGGCGCTCCTGCATGTCCCAGATCTCGCGGATCGGCAGGGTGAAGCGCTTGGGTACGGCGATGCGCTGGCACTGCTCGCTGATCAGCTCGTGGGCCGCCTCCTGCATCGCCGGGATCGGCGGCATGCCGCGCTCCTGCAGCTTCAGCACGCGGGCCGGCAGCGCCGGCCAGAGCAGGGCGGCGAAGAGGAACGCCGGGGTCACCGGCTTGCCCTGCTGGATGCGCAGGTCGGTGTTGGCCAGGGCGTTGTGGATCAGGGTATCGGTGTAGTCCGGGTTGTGCTTGAGCGCCGCGGCGCTGGCCGGGAACAGCTGGCCGAACAGGCCGTAGTCCACCAGCAGCTCGTAGGTGTAGACCGCATAGCCGGCGAGGAACAGCTTGAGCACCTCGTCGAACAGGCGCGCGGCGGGAATCTCGCCGAGCATGGGCGCCAGCTTGTAGATGGGGGCGGCGCTGTGTTTCTCGATGTCGAAATCCAGCTTGGCGGCGAAGCGCACCGCCCGCAGCATGCGCACCGGGTCTTCCTGGTAGCGCTGGGTCGGGTCGCCGATCAGGCGGATCAGGTGGTTGCGGATGTCGTGCACGCCGTGGGCGTAGTCGAGGATGCGTTCGCTGCCCGGGTCGTAATACAGCGCGTTGATGGTGAAGTCGCGGCGCTGGGCGTCGTCCTCCAGGCTGCCGTAGACGTTGTCGCGCAGGATGCGTCCGCTCTCGTGGCGCGACGCGCGCGGATCGTCGTCCTCCTCGTCCTGGGGGTGGTTGGCGCGGAAGGTGGCCACCTCGATGATCTCGCGGCCGAAATGCACGTGCACCAGCTTGAAGCGTCGGCCGATCACCCGGGCGTTGCGGAACTCGGCGCGGACCTGCTCGGGGGTGGCGCTGGTGGCGACGTCGAAATCCTTGGGGTCGAGGTCCAGCAGCAGGTCGCGCACGCAGCCGCCGACCAAGTAGGCCTGGTAGCCGGCATTCTGCAGGCGCTCGACCACGCTGATGGCATAGCGGCTGATGTCCCCGCGGTGGATCGGGTGCTGACGGTTGCTCAGCACTTCGGGGGTGCTGTGCGATTGTTTCGCGCGGCGCAGCGGGGAGCGTAAAGACTTGAACAGCTTTTTCAGCATGGGAGGCACTGTGTGACGGAATGACTGGCCAGAACGGGTGATGGCCGCGAGAGTGGCGCGGATTCTAGCATCGAGTCGGGAGATGGTGTAGGAAGCGGCGGGAGAACGGCGTGCTGCGCGGGGTAGAAGCTACTGGGGGAGCCTAGGCTCCCCCCCAAGTAGGTGCGTGCTTCGTTTTTATTGTTATGGCGAACTTGTTGTTCTTGTTGAGGTGTTCGCTTGATCGGGTCAGCGACCCGGGGACAAGCTCCCAAGCCGGGAACCAATAGCAAACGGATTACTTTGGATGCTGACGCTACCTTGATCATTCCATGACCCAACCAGTTCAGGAGCTGCCTCGTGGCAGTTTTATTGTTCTCGGCCTGGTTGTGGGGCGAACCCCAAAGGCAATTCCGTTCCAAAATGATCAGTTAGCTGCGCCTCCGCCCTGTTGTTCTTGTTGTGCTGGAGCCGATACGTCTTATTTTTATTGTTTTGGGTCGTGCTTGTTATTGTTGTTGTGCGCTAGAGAGAGCAGGACTCGTGCCAGTTTTTTAGAATCCTTTAAAAACAAAGGCTTGCGAGATTTCGGCGGTGTGCGGCGGCAATAAAAAAGCCGGGTCTTCGTTACCGATAGACCCGGCTTTTGTTACGAGATGTCGACTGGGTAACGGTTTTAGGGAACCTTTCGCGTGCTCTCCTTGTCGGCGCTGCTGGCCTCTCAGGTGCCGGTCGCCGCGCCGGATTTGCGTCTTGGGATGCCCAGGCGCTGGCGCCGCTCCCACAGGCACTTGCGGCTGATGCCGAGCTTGCGCGCCAGTTCGGTCTCGGTCATGTGGTCCTGGTGTTCCAGCACGAAGTGCTGGAAATAGTCTTCCAGTGACAGGTCTTCGGTCGGCTCCATACTGCTGTTGCCGGCCTGAGGGGAGGCGCCTGTGAATTCGTCGTCGCTGTCGTCCAGGTTGTCCAGCTCGATGTCGATGCCCAGCAGCTCGGCCGAGATGGCGGTGTTCTCGCAGAGGATCACCGCGCGCTCGATGGCGTTCTCCAGTTCGCGGACGTTGCCCGGCCAGGCGTAATGACGGATCGCCTGCTCGGCGTCGGGGGCGAAGTGCAGGTCGTCACGCCCCATGCGGGTGCACTGGCGCAACAGGAAGGCGCGGGCGATCTCGATCACGTCGTTGCCGCGCTCGCGCAGGGCCGGCAGCTTCAGGGCGATGACGTGCAGGCGGTAGTACAGGTCCTCGCGGAACTGGCCGACCTTGGCCAGGCCCTTGAGGTCGCGGTGGGTGGCGGCGATCAGGCGCACGTCGACCTTCTGCGACTGCACCGAGCCGACCCGGCGGATCTCGCCTTCCTGCAACACGCGCAGCAGGCGGGCCTGGGCCTCCAGCGGCAGCTCGCCGATTTCGTCGAGGAACAGCGTGCCGCCATCGGCGGCCTCGACCAACCCGGCGCGGCTGGCGCTGGCGCCGGTGAAGGCGCCTTTCTCGTGGCCGAACAGCTCGGACTCGATCAGGGTCTCCGGGATCGCCGCGCAGTTGACCGAGATCAGCGGGGCCTTGGCGCGCCTGGACAGGTTGTGCAGGGCGCGGGCGACCAGCTCCTTGCCGGTGCCGGATTCGCCCTGGATCAGCACATTGGAGTCGGTCGGCGCGACCTTGCGGATCTTGCCGTAGAGCTCCTGCATGGGGGCGCAGGAGCCGATGATGCCGATCTCGCCGTTGCCGGCCTCGGCGCCCTTGTCGGCGCCGCCGCGGCTGCTGGCGGGGCGCTCGCCTGGGCTGCTCTTGGCGGTCTGGCGGTCGCGCAGGATGCGCGCCACGGTCTGCAGCATCTCGTCATGGTCGAAGGGCTTGGCGATGTAGTCGACCGCGCCCATTTTCATCGAGTCCACCGCCGAGCGCAGGCTGGCATAGCTGGTCATGATCAGCACCGGGGTGCCCTCGGCCAGCTTGATCATCTCGGTGCCGGGGGCACCGGGCAGGCGCAGGTCGCTGACGATCAGGTCGAAGCCGGGAATGCTGAAGCGTTCCTGGGCCTCCTGCACCGAGCCGGCTTCGCTGACCTGGTACTGGTTGCGCTCGAGCAGGCGGCGCAGGGCGGAGCGGATGATGGTTTCGTCTTCGACGATCAAAATATGAGGCATTAATCTGGTCTCTCGACGGTCTCAGGTCGCAGGTTCAATTCGCTATGGACGTCGCCTCGACATGCCGTGGCAGAGTCACCCGGATGCGGGTGCCGCGTTGGTGCTCGGGGTCGGCCGGGCTGTCGATTGTTATCTGTCCATAATGCTCCTCCACGATGGAATAGACCAGCGCGAGGCCGAGGCCGGTGCCCTTGCCGACCTCCTTGGTGGTGAAGAAGGGCTCGAACAGGCGATCCATGATCGCCTTGGGAATGCCGCTGCCTTCGTCCTCGACTATGAGGTCGACGGTGTGCTCGGACGCCTCGCTCTTGACCCGGATCGCCGCGCCCGGGGGGGAGGCGTCGCGGGCGTTGGACAGCAGGTTGATCAGCACCTGGGCCAGGCGTTGGGCGTCGCCTTCGGCCCAGTGCTCGGGGTCGCACAGGTTGAAGAACTGCACCTCGACGCTGCGCCGATTCAGCGCCAGCAGGCCGATGGCGTCCTGCGCCACCTGGGCCAGGGACACCGGCTCGTCGGTCTGCAGGTGGGTGCCGGAGTGGGCGAAACTCATCAGCGACTGGACGATGCGCGAGACCCGCTTGGTCTGTTCGAGTATCTGTTCGCTGATCTCGGTCAGTTCGCCGTCGTCTTCGCGTTCCTCGCGCAGGTTCTGCGCCAGGCAGGCGATGCCGGTGATGGGGTTGCCGATCTCGTGGGCCACCCCGGCGGCCAGGCGGCCGATGCTGGCCAGGCGTTCGGAGTGCACTAGCTTGTCCTCCAGCAGCTGGGTCTCGGTGAGGTCCTCGACCAGCAGCACCAGGCCGCTGTTGCCGGGCGCCAGCGGCTCGTCGATGGCCGCCTTGTGCAGGTTGAGCCAGCGCACCTGGCCGTCCAGCTTCAGCTGCTGCTTGTGCAGGTGCTGGTCGGGCAGTTCGATGAAGCGGGTGAGCAGGCCGAGCCAGGGCTCGCCGAGGGTGGCCAGGCGCGAGCCGACCACGCGCTGCGCGGGAATCTCGGTGAGTTCCTCCATGGCCCTGTTCCACATCAGGATTTCCTGGTCCTTGGCCAGCGAGCAGACGCCCATGGGCAGCTCCTGCAGGGTCTGGCGGTGGTAGCGGCGCAGGGCGTCGAGCTCGGCGGCCAGGCCGGTCAGGCGCGAGTGGTAGTCCTCCAGGCGGCTCTCGATGAAGTGGATGTCCTCGGTGACGTAGCTTTCGCTGCCGGCCTTGTAGGGCAGGAAGGTCTCGACTATGTCCTGGGCCACGCTCGGCCCCATCAGCCCGGAGAGGTTGGCCTCGATGCGGTCGCGTAGGCGGCGCAGGGCGTAGGGGCGGCCTTCGTCGAAGGGCAGGTGCAGGTCGCGCAGGGCCTGCTCGACCTCGCGCTGGGCGGTCTTGGCGCCCAGGGGCTTGGCCAGCTGGGCGGCGAACTCCTGGGGCGACAGGGCCAGCAGCTCGCGACGTTGCGGGCGGCGCACGTTGTCCACCGCGCAGGCCTCGGCGGCGCTCTTCTCCTCGGGGCTGGCCTCGGTGAACAGCGAGACCAGGGTGAACACCAGCACGTTGACCGCCAGCGAGCCGATCGCGGCGAAGTGCCAGCTGCTGTCGTCCAGCACGTAGACCAGGTTGAACAGCGGCAGGTAGAAACCCTGCAGGTTGCCGACCATCGGCAGCAGCATGCCCACCACCCAGACGCCGATGCCGGCCAGCAGGCCGGCGATGAAGCCGCGGCGGTTGGCGGTCGGCCAGTACAGCACCGAGAGCACCCCGGGGAGGAACTGCAGGGTGGCGACGAAGGCGACTATGCCCAGGTTGGCCAGGTCCTGCTCGGCGCCGAGCAGGTGATAGAAGCCGAAGCCGGCCATGATGATGGCGAAGATCAGCGCGCGGCGGGTCCACTTCAGCCAGCGGTAGATGTTGCCTTCGGCCGGCGGCTGGTACAGCGGCAGTACCACATGGTTGAGGACCATGCCCGACAGTGCCAGGGTGGTGACGATGATCAGCCCGCTGGAGGCCGACAGGCCGCCGATGTAGGCGATCAGCGCCAGGGTCTGGCTGTTCAGCGCCAGCCCCAGGCCGAGGGTGAAATATTCCGGGTTGGTGGTCGCGCCCAGGCGCAGGCCGGCCCAGAGGATCAGCGGCACCGCCAGGCTCATCAGCAGCAGGAACAGCGGCAGGCCCCAGCTGGCGCTGACCATGGCCCGCGGGTTGAGGTTCTCGGTGAAGGTCATGTGGTACATGTGCGGCATGACGATGGCCGAGGCGAAGAACACCAGCAGCAGGGTGCGCCACGGGCCTTCCTGCAGCGGCGTGTGCAGGCTGGTCAGCGCGGCCTGGTTCTGCACCAGCCAACTCTCCAGCGCCTGGGGACCGTCGAACACGCCGTACAAGGCATAGAGGCCGATGGCCGCCAGGGCGCCGAGCTTGACCACCGACTCGAAGGCGATGGCGAACACCAGGCCCTCGTGCTTCTCGCGAGTGGCGATATGGCGGGCACCGAACAGGGTGGTGAAGAGGATGATCAGGCCGCAGAAGGCCAGGGCCACGCGGTCTTTCACCGGCTCCTGGGTGAGGATGCCGATGGAGTCGGCCACCGCCTGGATCTGCAGCGCCAGCAGCGGCAGCACGCCGATCAGCATGAACACCGTGCTCAGGGCGCCGGCCCAGGTGCTGCGGAAGCGGAAGGCGAACAGGTCGGCCAGGGACGACAGCTGGTAGGTGCGGGTGATGCGCAGGATCGGGTAGAGCAGCACCGGCGCCAGGAGGAAGGCGCCGGACACCCCCAGGTAGCTGGCGAGGAAGCCGTAGCCGTACTGATAGGCCAGGCCGACGGTGCCGTAGTAGGCCCAGGCGCTGGCGTAGACGCCGAGCGACAGGGTGTAGGTCAGGGGGTGGCGGATGATCCAGCGCGGGATTAGGCCGTGTTCGCTGACCCAGGCGACGCCGAACAGCACCAGCAGGTAGGCGGCGCTGATCAGGATCAGTTCGGTCAGGCTAAAGCTCATCGGCATCTCGTTGGCTCTGCGGATAAAGAGAGTGGGCGGTCACTGGGCGCCGCTGCGGATCAGAGCTCGTCGGTAGCGCGCAGGCTCTGCGAAGAATGATAAAGGGCGGTCACCGGGTTTCCCCGGCATGCTTCAAAGTTCATCGGTATCGCGCTGGCTCTGCAGGATAAAGGTCACCACGATGAGGATCAGCCACAGCAGATAGGGCCGGTACCAGGCGCCGTTGGGGTCGGTCCACCAGTCCATGATGGCCGGGGAGAACAGGTAGATCCCCACCACCAGGATCAGAACCAATCGATAGATATACATGCCGCTTCTCGTCTCGGGAGTGTCGCGATGGTAACGGATGCGCGCCGGCCTGCGTAGGGCGCCATGACGGCCTGCACGCCCGGCGGCATGGGGATGGCAGGGGCGCGGCAGTGCAGTCCGAGGGCGCCCGCGGCGCCTGCTGGGGCGCGCGATGGGGGGCGAGGGACTAGAGTCTTTGTAACAGAGCTAAGGCATTGGTCTTGCGCAGCGTGCGTACCGTCCAGGCTCGCAGGAGGCCCACCGTGTCGATCCATGTCGCCCTGCACCACGTCAGTCATTATCGCTACGACCGTGCGGTCCAGCTCGGCCCGCAGATCGTGCGCCTGCGTCCGGCGCCCCACAGCCGCACCCGGGTGTTGTCCTACGGCCTGAAGGTCGAGCCGGGCGGGCACTTCCTCAACTGGCAGCAGGACCCGCAAGGCAACTACCTGGCGCGCCTGGTGTTCCCGGAGAAGACCCGCGAGATGAAGGTGGAAGTGGATCTGGTCGCCGAGATGGCGGTGTTCAACCCCTTCGACTTCTTCCTCGAGCCCTATGCCGAGCAGATCCCCTTCGCCTACACCGAGGGCGAGCGGCGCGAGCTGGCGCCCTATCTGGTGCAGCTGCCGGCGACCCCGCTGTTCGCCGAGTACCTGGCCGGCATCGACCGCACGCCGAGCGCCAGCGTCGATTTCCTGGTGGCGCTGAACCAGCGCCTGTCCTGCGACATCGCCTACCTGATCCGCCTGGAGCCGGGGGTGCAGACCCCCGAGCAAACCCTGGAGAAGGGCTCGGGCTCCTGTCGCGACTCGGCCTGGCTGCTGGTGCAGCTGCTGCGCCACCTGGGCCTGGCCGCGCGTTTCGTCTCCGGCTACCTGATCCAGCTCACCGCCGACGTCAAGGCGCTGGACGGGCCGTCGGGCACCGAGGTGGACTTCACCGACCTGCACGCCTGGTGCGAGGTCTACCTGCCCGGCGCCGGCTGGATCGGCCTGGACCCGACCAGCGGCCTGTTCGCCGGCGAGGGCCACATTCCCCTGGCCTGCAGCCCGGAGCCGTCCTCGGCGGCGCCGATCAGCGGCGGGGTGGACGAGAGCGAGTGCGAGTTCTCCCATGAGATGCGCGTCGAGCGCATCTGGGAGGCGCCGCGGGTGACCCGGCCCTACAGCGCGGCGCAGTGGCAGGCGATCGAGGCCCTCGGTCGGCGGGTCGACGAGGACCTGCGGCGCGGCGACGTGCGCCTGACCATGGGCGGCGAGCCGACCTTCATCGCCCTCGACTACCCGGACGACCCCGAGTGGAACACCGCCGCCCTGGGGCCGAACAAGCGCCGCCTGGCCGCCGACCTGTTCCACCGCCTGCGCGAACACTACGCGCCCGCGGCGCTGGTGCATTTCGGCCAGGGCAAGTGGTACCCCGGCGAGCAGCTGCCGCGCTGGTCGCTCAACTGTTACTGGCGTCGTGACGGCGAGCCCATCTGGCACGATGCCCGGCTGTATGCCGACGAGCAGAGCGATTACGGCGTCGACGCGACCCTGGCCGCGCACTTCCTGGCGGCCCTGGCGCCGCGCCTGGGCATCGGCGGCGAGCACTGCTTCGCCGCCTACGAGGACTTCCTCTATTACCTGTGGCGCGAGCGCAAGCTGCCGAGCAACCTCACCCCCGAGGATCCGCGGCTGGCCGACCCGCTGGAGCGCGAGCGTCTGCGCCAGGTGTTCGAGCAGGGCCTGGGCAAGGTGGTGGGCCATGTCCTGCCGCTGGCCCGGCGCGCCGACGAGCTTGGCTGGCAGAGCGGCCCCTGGTTCCTGCGCGACGAGCACTGCCGGCTGCTGCCGGGCGACTCGCCGCTGGGCTACCGCCTGCCGCTGGACTCCCAGCCCTGGGTCAGGGAGGCCGACTACCCCTATGTGAACCCGGCCGACCCGTCCCAGCCCTTCGCCCCACTGCCCGGCGCGGCGCAGATCGTCCGGCAGTTGCGCGATGGCGCATCGGAGCAGGGCGCCGAGCTCGCAGCGCCGCAGCCGGGGCAGTCGGCCGCGGGCCTGGTGCGCACCGCCTTGTGCGCGGAACCGAGACACGGGCGCCTGTACCTGTTCATGCCGCCGCTGAGTCGCCTGGAGGACTACCTGGAGCTGGTCGCGGTCATCGAGGCCACCGCCGCCGAGCTCGACTGCCCGGTGCTGCTGGAAGGCTACGAGCCGCCGGCCGACCCGCGCCTGCAGTTCTTCCGCGTGACCCCGGACCCGGGGGTGATCGAGGTCAACATCCACCCGGCGGGCAGCTGGGAGGAGCTGGTCGAGCGCACCGAGTTTCTCTACCAGGCGGCGCGGGAATGCCGCCTGTCCAGCGAGAAGTTCATGGTCGACGGGCGTCACACCGGCACCGGCGGCGGCAACCATTTCGTCCTCGGCGGTGCGACCCCGGCCGACTCGCCCTTCCTGCGCCGTCCCGACCTGCTGCGCAGCCTGATCGGCTACTGGCACAACCATCCGTCGCTGTCCTACCTGTTCTCCGGCCTGTTCATCGGCCCGACCTCCCAGGCGCCGCGGATCGACGAGGCGCGCAACGATGCGCTCTACGAGTTGGAGATCGCCTTCGCGCAGATGCCCGAGGCGGGCCGGCAGTGCCCGCCCTGGCTGGTCGACCGGCTGCTGCGCCACCTGCTGGTGGACGTCACCGGCAACACCCACCGGGCCGAGTTCTGCATCGACAAGCTGTATTCGCCGGACTCGGCCAGCGGCCGCCTCGGCCTGCTCGAGTTGCGCGCCTTCGAGATGCCGCCCCACGCGCAGATGAGCCTGGCCCAGCAGTTGCTCCTGCGCGCCCTGATCGCGCGCTTCTGGCAGCAGCCCTACACCCCGCACCGGCTGGTGCGCTGGGGCAGCGAGCTGCATGACCGCTTCCTTCTGCCGTATTTCGTCGAGCAGGACTTCGCCGATGTGTTGCAGGAACTCTATGCCGCCGGCTACCCGGTGCGCGCCGAGTGGTTCGCCCCGCACTTCGAGTTCCGCTTCCCCAAGGCCGGCGACTTCAACGTCAAGGGCATCGAACTGGAGCTGCGCCAGGCCCTGGAGCCCTGGCACGTGCTGGGCGAGGAGGGCAGTGCCGGCGGTACCGTGCGCTATGTCGATTCGTCCCTGGAGCGCCTGCAGGTCAAGGTCAGCGGCATGCCGGCGGATCGCTATGTGCTGACCTGCAATGGCCGGCCGGTGCCGCTGCGGCCCACCGGCACGGTCGGCGAGTTCGTCGGCGGCGTGCGCTTCCGCGCCTGGCAGCCGGCCTCCTGTCTACAGCCGAACATCGGCGTGCACGCGCCGCTGGTGTTCGACCTGGTCGACGGCTGGATGAGCCGCTCCCTGGGCGGTTGCCAGTATCATGTCGCCCATCCCGGCGGCCGCAATTACGCAAGCCTGCCGGTCAATGCCTACGAGGCGGAAAGCCGGCGCCTGGCCCGTTTCTTCCGGATCGGCCATAGCCCGGGTACGGTCACGGCCATGCCGACCACGGCCAACCCGGAGCTGCCGATGACCCTGGACTTGCGCCGCGGCTAGGCGCCGGGCGTTATCCCATCCCTTATCCGTCATTTGTTGAGTGAGCCATGTCCGATCTGCTTGCCGATTACCCCCCGACAGATGCGGCCTACCACGAGCTGGTCGATGGCAAGGGCAAGGTGCGGGCACACTGGCGCCGCCTGTTCGAGCGGCTGCAGCGCAGCACCCCGGCGCAACTGGCGCAGCGCCTGGCCCTGGTGAATCGGCAGATCCAGGAAAACGGCGTGACCTACAACGTCTACGCCGAGCCCGACGGCGCCGACCGGCCCTGGGAGCTGGACCTGCTGCCGAACCTGATCCCGGCGCAGGAGTGGCAGCAGATCGCCGCCGGGGTGGCGCAGCGCGCCAGCCTGCTGAATGCCGTGCTGGCGGATATCTACGGGCCGCAGCGGCTGATCGCCGACGGCCTGTTGCCGGCCGAGCTGGTGTTCGGCCACAACAACTTCCTCTGGCCGTGCCAGGGCGTACAGCCGCCGGGCGGCACCTTCCTGCATCTGTATGCGGTGGACCTGGCGCGGGCCCCGGACGGCCGCTGGTGGGTCACCGCCGATCGCACCCAGGCGCCATCCGGTGCCGGCTACGCCCTGGAGAACCGGCAGATCGTCTCGCGCACCCTGCCGGAGCTGTACCGCGAGCTCAACGTGCAGTACCTCGGCGGTTTCTTCCGTACCCTGCAGAACAGCCTGGCGCAGCAGGCGCCGGCCGACGGCGAGACGCCCCTGGTGGTGTTGCTGACCTCCGGGCGCTTCAACGAGAGTTACTTCGAGCATCTGTATCTGGCGCGTCAGCTCGGCTATCCGCTGGTCGAGGGCAGCGACCTGACCGTGCGCGACGCCACCCTCTACCTCAAGACCCTGGGCGGCTTGCGCCGGGTGCATGCGGTGCTGCGCCGGCTGGACGCCGATTTCTGCGACCCCCTGGAGCTGCGCACCGACTCGGCGCTCGGCGTGCCCGGGTTGCTGGAGGCGGTGCGCCGCGGTCGTGTGCTGGTGGCCAACGCCCTGGGCAGCGGGGTGCTGGAGTCGCCGGGCTTGCCGGGCTTTCTGCCGGCGATCGGCCAGAGGCTGCTCGGCGAAGAACTGTTGCTGCCGAGCATCGCCAGTTGGTGGTGCGGTGAGCCGCCGGTGCTGGAGCAGGCGCTGGAGAAACTGCCGGAGCTGCTGATCCGGGCGAGTTTCCCCTCCCAGAGTTTCGCCCCGGTGTACGGGCGCGATCTCGATCCGGCCCAGCGTGCGGCGCTGACCGAGCGCCTGCGGGCCAGGCCCTATGCCTATGTCGCCCAGGCCCTGGCGCAGTTGTCCCAGGCCCCGGTCTGGCTGGGCGAGGCGGGTGGCCTGCAGTCCCGTGCCATCGGCATGCGGGTGTTCGCCGTGGCCAGCGCCGAGGGCTATCGGGTCATGCCCGGTGGCCTGACCCGGGTGGCCGCCGAGGCCGATGCCGAGGAGGTGTCGATGCAGCGCGGCGGGTCGAGCAAGGACACCTGGGTGCTCGGCGAGCGTCACGCCGCCGGCGAGCCCTGGCAGTGGCGGCGTTCGCTGGGGGTGGCCGACCTGGTGCGCAGCGACCCCTTCCTGCCGTCGCGGGTGGTGGAGAACCTGTTCTGGTTCGGTCGCTACAGCTCCCGCTGCGAGGATGGCGCACGCTTGCTGCGCATCATGCTGGCGCGCTATGTCGACGATGACGACGATCCCCAGGCCCTGCAGACCGCCCTGGCCTTGGGGGAAAGCCTCGGCCTGCTGCCCGAGGAGGAGAGCGGCGAGCTGGAGCAGCGCCTGCTGCAGGCCCTGCTCGGGGTCGACTGGCCGGCCAGCCTGAAGGCCAACCTGCAGCGCCTGCAATGGACCGCTGGCAGCGTGCGCGGCAAGCTGTCCCAGGGCAACTGGCAGGTGCTGCTGGAGCTGCAGCGCGAGGCCCAGCGACTGGACGCCGAGGTCGAGGACTTCGGCGAGTTGCTGGACTACCTCGACGGCCTGCTGATCTCGCTGGCGGCCTTGTCCGGCTTCGCCCTGGACGACATGACCCGCGACGACGGCTGGCGCTTCCTGCTGCTCGGGCGCAGCATCGAACGCCTGCACTTCATGGCCGAGAGCATCGCCGGTTTCCTGCGCAGCGACGCCGTCGCCGACGCATCGGCCCTGGGCTGGCTGCTGGAGCTGGGCAACAGCAGCATCACCTATCGCACCCGCTACCTGGCCTCGGCGCAGCTGATCCCGGTGCTCGACCTGTTGCTGCTGGATGCGCAGAACCCGCACGCCGTGCTGTTCCAGCTGCGGACCCTGCTGCGTTCGCTCAAGCGCCTGGGCGAGCACTTCGAGCTGCCTGTCGAGGTGCCCCTGCTGCAACTGGAGCGGCAGTTGAGCGGCTTCAGCCTGGCCAGCCTGGAGAACCCGCTGTTCGGCCCGAGCAGCGTGACGGCGGTGCTCGAGGGGCTGGCCGAGCTGCTGGAGCGCATCGCCCAGGCCGGCGAAGACGCCTCCGAGCATCTCGGCCTGCGCTTCTTCGTGCATGTCGATCCGAGCCAGGGGACCCAGTCGACATGAACAGTACGACCTATCAAGTCATCCACGACACCCACTACCGGTATTCGGCCTCGGTGTCCCTGGCCCAGCAGCTGGCGCATTTGTGGCCGCGGCCCTGCCCCTGGCAGCACTGCCACGAGCGTCGGTTGCAGGTCAGTCCGTCACCCAGCCAGCGGCGCGACGAATTCGATGTGTTCGGCAACCCGCTGACCCGGCTGGTGTTCGAGCGTCCCCACGATGCCCTGGTGGTGGGCACGCGCCTGCGCATCGAGGTGCTGGCCCGGCCGCCGCTGGCACTGCGCGATTCGCCGCCCTGGGAGAGCATCAGCGGCGCCCTGAGCTACAGCGGTCAGGCGCTGCCCGACGCCTTGCTGGAGGCTGCCCGCTACCGTTTCGAGTCGCCCTATGTGCGGATCAAGCAGGCCTTCGTCGACTACGCCGCCGACTGCTTTCCGGCCAGGCGCCCGCTGTTGCTGGCGGTGCAGGCGCTGATGGGCAAGATCTTCGGCGAATTCACCTTCGATGCCGTGGCCACCCAGGTGGCCACGCCACTGCTGCAGGTGCTGGAGGCGCGCCGCGGGGTGTGCCAGGACTTCGCCCACCTGATGCTCGCCTGCCTGCGTTCCCGCGGCCTGGCCGCCCGCTACGTCAGCGGCTACCTGCTGACCCAGCCGCCGCCGGGGCAGCCGCGGTTGATCGGGGCCGACGCCTCGCACGCCTGGATCTCGGTGTACTGCCCGCGCCAGGGCTGGGTCGACTTCGATCCGACCAACAACGTCCTGCCGGCCCTGGAGCACATCACCCTGGCCTGGGGGCGCGACTTTGCCGATGTCTCGCCGCTGCGCGGGGTGATCCTCGGCGGCGGCAGCCACGACCCCGAGGTGAGCGTCACCGTGCTGCCCCTGGCCGCGCCCGAGGCCGCGGCGCCGGCCTGAGGCGGCTCAGCGCGCGGTCGCGGGCTTCAAGGCCCGCCACAGCCGGGTGGCCAGGGTGACGGCGACCAGGGTGATGGCGCCGGCGACTATGCCGCCCAGGCCATTGATCAGCGGCGGGACCAGCGCGCCCAGCAGGTCGTGGCCGGTGCCCTGGGCCAGCTGCTCGATGGCGTGGTGGGCGACGGGCACGCCATGGCTGAGGATGCCGCCGCCGACCATGAACATCGCCGCGGTGCCGAGCACCGACAGGCCCTTCATCAGCCAGGGCGCCGCCCGCAGAATGGCGCGGCCGAGCCCGCGTTGCAGGCGAGCGACCAGGTCCGCGCCGGCGCGCCGGTTGAGGTACAGGCCGGCGTCGTCGAGTTTGACGATGGCGGCAACCAGGCCGTAGACCCCGGCCGTGATCAGCAGGGCGATGCCGCTCAGCACCATCAGTTGCTGGGGGAAGGGGGCCGCCGCCACCGTGCCCAGGGTGATGGCGATGATCTCGGCGGAGAGGATGAAGTCGGTGCGCACCGCCCCGCGAATCTTGTCCCGCTCGAAGGTCAGCATGTCCACCTGCGGGTTGGCCACCGCCTGCACCAGCTGCTGGTGCTGCACCAGGTCTTCCTCCGGCGCGTGGAGGAAACGGTGCGCCAGCTTCTCGAAGCCCTCGTAGCAGAGGAAGGCGCCGCCCAGCATCAGCAGGGGCGTCACCGCCCAGGGTGCGAAGGCGCCGATCAGCAGCGCCGCCGGCACCAGGATCAGCTTGTTCTTCAGCGAGCCCTTGGCCACCGCCCAGACCACCGGCAGCTCCCGTTCGGCGCGTACGCCGGTGACCTGTTGGGCGTTCAGCGCCAGGTCGTCGCCGAGCACGCCGGCGGTCTTCTTCGCGGCGACCTTGGTCATCAGGGCGACATCGTCGAGCAGGGTGGCGATGTCGTCGAGCAGGGTCAAAAGGCTGGCGCCGGCCATGCAAGGGTTCCTTCTCTTGGGGCGGTTGAGTGATGGGGGGCGTGGCCGCTCAGTCGGGGTGGCGATCGACCCACTTCGGCGCCGCGCTCGGTTGCCACTGGCGCAGCGTCTGCAGCAGTTCGCCCGGCGAGTCGCCGAGTTGGAGCATGGCGCGGTGCTGGGAGCGGACGAAACGCTCGGCCACCAGGTGGTCGAGGAAGTCGCCGAGCTTGCTGTAGAAGCCGCCGACGTCCAGCAGGCCCAGGGGCTTGCTGTGGTAGCCGAGCTGACCCCAGGTCCATACCTCGAACAGCTCCTCCAGGGTGCCGAGGCCGCCGGGCAGGGCGATGAAGGCATCGCTGAGTTCGGCCATGCGCGCCTTGCGCGCATGCATGCCGTCGACCACCTCCAGGCGGCTCAGGCCCTGGTGGCCGATCTCCGCCCGCTCCAGGCTCTGCGGGATGATGCCGATGACCTCGCCACCGGCGGCCAGCGCCGCGTCCGCGACGACGCCCATCAGCCCCACCGCGCCGCCGCCGTAGACCAGGCGCAAGCCCTGCTCGGCCAGGTGGCGGCCGAGGCTTTCCGCGGCCTGGCGGTAGATGGGCTGGGCGCCGGGGCTGGCGCCGCAGAACACGCAGATGGATTGCAGGGACATGGCCACTCCTGAAGGCGAATCGAGGCGCTCAGGGTAGCGGTTGTGCCCGCCGCGACCAAGTCGTTACAGCGGCAGTTCGGTGCCGCTGGCGCCGCAGGCATAGCTGGCGAGCAGGCGTTGCAGCAGGGTGGTGATGGCCATGGTCATGCTCCGACGAGGGGCTGGCCACAGTGTAGGCGTCGCCGCCGCCGGCGATCCGCTTGATTGTCTCGATGGGGGCGATAGCCGGAACGCCGCGCACGCGACGGCTGCATCACCAAATGGAATGACATGGCGAATAAAGGTTGTTTGTTGTCGGCCTCGCAGCCGGCTATTACTTCGGGCCAGATGAGCCGTTGCTCGGTTGTTCGGGCGATATTTGCCGTGCCCTTGTAAGGATTGCTGGATGAGCCTACGCCAAGAGTGTTTGTGGGAGCGACTGACGCCACAACGGCCCCGCGCCGAGGCGCTGCGCGGCGAGTTGAAGGTCGATGTCTGTGTGGTCGGCGCCGGCATTACCGGGCTCAGCGCCGCCCTGCACCTGCTCGAGCAGGGCAAGACGGTGTGCGTGCTGGAGGCCCATGAAACCGGCCATGGCGGCTCCGGGCGCAACGTCGGCCTGGTCAATGCCGGGATGTGGATCGCACCGGACGAGGTCGAGCGCAAGCTCGGCGCCGCGGTGGGCGGTAAGCTGCTGGCGACCATGGGGGCGGCACCGGCGCTGGTGTTCGCCTTGATCGACAAGTACGGCATCGACTGCCAGGCGCGCCGCGAAGGCACCCTGCACATGGCGCACAACGCCCGCGGCCAGGCCGACCTGCAGAGTCGTTGCGAGCAGTGGCAGCGCCGCGGTGCGCCGGTCGAGCTGCTCACCGGCGCGGCCTGCCAGCAGGCCACCGGTACCCGGCGGATCGCCGCGGCGCTGCTCGACAGGCGCGCCGGCACCCTCAACCCCATGGCTTACACCAGCGGCCTGGCCCGCGCGGTCATCGGCCTGGGGGGGCGGCTGTTCCATCATTCCCCGGTGACCAGCCTGGAGCGCCAGGGGCAGGGCTGGTGCGTGATCACCCAGGGCGGAGCGGTCAGCGCCGAGCAGGTGGTGCTGGCGTCCAATGCCTACACCGAAGGCGAATGGAGCGAGCTGCGCCGCAACTTCTTCCCGGGCTTCTACTACCAGGTGGCTTCCGCGCCGCTGCAGGGCGAGCCGGCCGCGGGCATCCTGCCCGGCGGACAGGGCGCCTGGGACACCCGCCAGGTGCTCAGCAGCATTCGTCGCGACGCCGAGGGCCGCCTGCTCCTCGGCAGCCTGGGCAACGGCGCGGCCAAGCCGCTCTGGTTCCTGCGGGCCTGGGCGGACCGCATCCAGCAGCATTACTTTCCCCAGTTGGGACGGGTGCAGTGGCAGAGCACCTGGACCGGCTGCATCGCCTTCACCCCGGACCACCTGATGCGCCTGTTCGAGCCGGCGCCCGGCTTGCTCGCCGTCACCGGCTACAACGGCCGCGGGGTCACCACCGGCAGCGTGGTCGGCAAGGCCTTCGCCGACTACCTGTGTCAGGGGGGCGCGCAAGCCTTGCCGATGCCCGTGCAGCCGATGCGCAAGGTCAGTGTCGCCGGGCTGCGCAGCGGCCTCTATGAGGCGGGGTTCTCGCTGTACCACGCCGGTCAATGCCTGCGCGTGGTGATCTGAATGGCCCCGCGGCGGGCCCGGTGGGTCGTAAAGACGCATCCGTGGCGCCGTCTTGGTGCAGCCATCGCCCGGCCGTTACCGAAAGTAAACGGCATCGATCGGCCTTATCGCCATGATCGGCTCCGGCTTGTCTGGAATAAGAAAATGTCTATCAAGAACTTCCGGTTTTTTTGCAAAAACCTCTTTTTCTGTCGGCTGATTCCCCGGTAGAAAACCGTGGCATGCCATTTGCTCATGCCATTTGCTGCAACCAACAAGAACAGTAGCGGTACTCACACCCACCATATGGAGTAACAAAGCTATGTCGCAGATGATTTTCAAAAAGGGTTTTCTGGCACTCGCGGTCACCGGTGCCATGGGCCTTTCCTCCCTGGCCCAGGCCGACTTGGTGATCGGCGTCGCGGGGCCGCACACCGGGGCCAACGCGACCTTCGGCGAACAGTTCTGGCAGGGTGCGAAGCAGGCGGCCGAGGACATCAACGCCGCCGGCGGCGTCAATGGCGAGATGATCAAGCTGATCAAGGCCGACGATGCCTGCGAGCCCAAGCAGGCGGTGGCCGTGGCCAACCGCCTGGTCGATCAGGACGGCGTCAACGGCGTGGTCGGGCATTTCTGTTCCTCCTCGACCATTCCGGCTTCCGAGGTCTACGACGAGGCCGGGATCATCGCCATTACTCCGGGCTCGACCAATCCCCAGGTCACCGAGCGTGGCCTGCCGGGCATGTTCCGCATCTGCGGCCGGGACGACCAGCAAGGCATCATCGCCGGCGATTACATCGTCGATACCCTCAAGGCCAGCAAGGTCGCGATCATTCACGACAAGGACACCTACGGCCAGGGCCTGGCGGATGCGACCAAGGCCCAGCTGAACAAGCGCGGCGTCACCGAGGCGATCTACGAGGGCCTGACCCGCGGCGAGAAAGACTTCAACGCGCTGGTCACCAAGCTGCGCGCCGCCGACGTCGAGGTCGTGTACTTCGGCGGCCTGCATGCCGAAGCCGGCCCGCTGGTGCGGCAGATGCGCGAACAGGGGCTGACCGCGACCTTCCTCTCCGGCGACGGCATCGTCACCGACGAGATGGTCACCACAGCCGGCGGGCCGCAATACACCAAGGGCGTGCTGATGACCTTCGGCGCCGACCCGCGCCTGATCCCCGATGGCCAGGCGGTGATCGAGAAGTTCCGCGCCAACGGCTTCGAGCCCGAGGGCTATACCCTCTACTCCTATGCCTCGGTGCAGGCCCTGGCGGCCGCCTTCGGCGGTGCCGGCAGCAACGACAGCGAAAAGGCCAGTGCCTGGCTGAAGGCCAATCCGGTGCAGACCGTGATGGGCCAGAAGGAGTGGGACGCCAAGGGCGACCTGAAAGTCTCCGACTATGTCGTCTACGAATGGGACGACCAGGGCAAATACCACCAGCAGTAAGCTCGGGGCGCGTGGCAGGCCCAGGGCGTCCCGCTGGGGATGTCCCGGTCCTGCCGGCGCCTTGCTCGGCTAGCCCTCGGCGACGCAGCGTCGCCGAAGGACTAGTGCCTTCCGGGAACTGCTGAGTCGTCGACCCCGTCCGCCGCCGCACCTCATGCGGCGGCGCTCAGCAGTACCCGTCTGACAACACCTGAGGCGCCCGGCCCGACCCGGCCGGCAGCCCAGCAGACGAGACTGAGTCAATGGACGGTATCTTCCTGCAGCAAATGATCAACGGGCTCACGCTCGGGGCGGTCTATGGCCTGATCGCCATCGGCTACACCATGGTCTACGGCATCATCGGCATGATCAACTTCGCCCACGGCGAGGTGTACATGATCAGCGCCTACCTGGCGGCCATCACCCTGGCCATACTGGCCTACTTCGGCCTCGAATCCTTTCCGCTGCTGATTCTCGGCACGCTGCTGTTCACCATCTGCATCACCGGTGTGTACGGTTGGGTGATCGAGCGGGTGGCCTACAAGCCGCTGCGCAACTCCACCCGCCTGGCGCCGCTGATCAGCGCCATCGGCATGTCGCTGGTGTTGCAGAACTATGTGCAGATCAGCCAGGGCGCGCGTCAGCAAGGCGTGCCGACCCTGCTCGAGGGCGCCTTCAAGCTGAACATCGGCGAAGGCTTCGTGCAGCTGACCTACACCAAGGTGTTCATCCTCATCGCCGCTTTCGCCGGCATGGCGCTGCTGACCTATGTGATCCGCTGCACCAAGCTCGGGCGCATGTGCCGCGCCACCCAGCAGGACCGCAAGATGGCCTCGATCCTCGGGATCAACACCGACCGGGTGATCTCCTACGTGTTCGTCATCGGCGCGGCCATGGCGGCCCTGGCCGGGGTGCTGATCACCATGAACTACGGCACCTTCGACTTCTATGCCGGTTTCATCATCGGCATCAAGGCCTTCACCGCCGCGGTGCTCGGCGGCATCGGTTCGCTGCCCGGAGCCATGCTCGGCGGGCTGATTCTCGGCGTGGCCGAGGCGCAGTTCTCCGGCATGGTCAACACCGACTACAAGGACGTGTTCAGTTTCTCGCTGCTGGTGCTGATCCTGATCTTCCGTCCCCAGGGCCTGTTGGGCCGTCCCCACGTGGCGAAGGTGTAACCATGTCCTCAGCCCTTGCAAGCAAGCGTCTAGATGTGAAGAAGAGCCTGGTCGATGCGGTTCTCGCCGGCCTGATCGCGCTGATCGTATTCGGCCCGATCGTCGGGGTGGTTCTCGACGGCTATGAGTTCAACCTGGAAACCCAGCGCATGGCGGCGGTGGTCGGCGTGGTCATGCTCGGCCGCTTCCTCCTCAGCCTGTTCCTGCAGACCCCCAAGGGCCTGGCGATCCTCGCCGGCTTCGAGACCACCGGCTCCGGCGTGCATGTGCTGGCGCCGGACCACAAGAGCCAGCTGCGTTGGGTCATCCCGCTGCTGGTGGCGGTCGCCCTGGTGTTTCCGTTCTTCGCCGGCAAGTACCTGCTGACCGTGGTCATCCTCGGCCTGATCTATGTGCTGCTCGGCCTCGGCCTGAACATAGTGGTCGGCCTCGCCGGCCTGCTCGACCTGGGCTACGTGGCCTTCTACGCCATCGGCGCCTACGGCCTGGCGCTGGGTTACGAGTACCTCGGCCTGGGCTTCTGGTCGGTGCTGCCGCTGGCGGCGGTGGCGGCGGCGGTGGCCGGGGGCATTCTCGGCTTTCCGGTGCTGCGCATGCACGGCGACTACCTGGCCATCGTCACCCTCGGTTTCGGCGAGATCATCCGCCTGGTGCTGAACAACTGGCTGGAGTTCACCGGCGGGCCGAACGGCATGTCGGCGCCGTCGCCGAGCTTCATGGGCCTGGAGTTCACCCGCCGGGCCAAGGACGGCGGGGTGCCGTTCCATGAGTTCTTCGGCATTCCCTACGACTCCAACCTGAAGTTCCTGTTCATCTATCTGGTGCTGCTGCTGGTGGTGCTGCTGGTGCTCTACGTGAAGAACCGCCTGACCCGCATGCCGATCGGCCGTGCCTGGGAGGCGCTGCGCGAGGACGAGATCGCCTGCCGCGCCATGGGGCTGAACCACGTGCTGGTCAAGCTCTCGGCCTTCATGATCGGCGCCTCCACGGCCGGTCTGGCCGGGGTGTTCTTCGCCAGCTACCAGGGCTTCGTCAACCCGGCCTCGTTCACCTTCTTCGAGTCGGCGCTGATTCTCGCCATCGTCGTGCTCGGCGGCATGGGCTCGACCGTCGGCGTGGTCTTGGCGGCCTTCGTCCTGACCGTCGCCCCGGAGTTGCTGCGCAGCTTCGCCGAGTACCGGGTGCTGCTGTTCGGCATCCTGATGGTGTTGATGATGATCTGGCGCCCCCGGGGCCTGATCCGGGTCAGCCGCAACGGTGTGCAACCGCGCCAAGGAGTAGCGCCATGAGCGAAGAAATTGTCCTCTCGGTAGACCGCCTGGCCATGCACTTCGGCGGGATCAAGGCGCTGAACGATGTCAGCCTGACCATCAAGCGCAACTCCATCTCGGCCCTGATCGGTCCCAACGGTGCCGGCAAGACCACGGTGTTCAACTGCCTGACCGGCTTCTACAGCGCCACCGGCGGCAGCATCAAGCTCAAGGCCCGGGGCAAGACCACCGACGTGATCAAGGTGCTCGGCGAACCCTTCGCGCCGGGGGACTTCGTCTCTCCGCCGAAGTTCTTCAGCCGCCTGTACTACAAGATGTTCGGCGGCACCCACCTGGTCAACCGCGCCGGCCTGGCGCGCACCTTCCAGAACATCCGCCTGTTCAAGGAGATGTCGGTGGTGGAGAACCTGCTGGTGGCCCAGCACATGTGGATTAACCGCAACCTGCTGGCCGGCGTGTTCAATACCCCGGGCTTCCGCAAGTCCGAGAGCCAGGCGTTGGACCATGCCTTCTACTGGCTGGAGGTGGTCGACCTGGTCGACTGCGCCAACCGCCTGGCCGGCGAGCTGTCCTACGGTCAGCAGCGCCGCCTGGAGATCGCCCGGGCCATGTGCACGCGGCCGCAGATCATCTGTCTGGACGAGCCGGCCGCCGGCCTCAACCCGCAGGAAACCGAGGCGCTGAGCCGGATCATCCGCCTGCTGCGCGACGAGCACGACCTGACCGTGCT
Source organism: Pseudomonas sp. MBLB4123 (assembly GCF_051904775.1). Lineage (NCBI taxonomy): Bacteria > Pseudomonadati > Pseudomonadota > Gammaproteobacteria > Pseudomonadales > Pseudomonadaceae > Pseudomonas > Pseudomonas sp. MBLB4123. The sequence continues at coordinate 2,591,535 of NZ_CP196711.1, read as the reverse complement.
GCTGATCGAGCACGACATGGGCATGGTCATGAGCATTTCCGACCATATCGTCGTACTCGACCACGGCCTGGTGATCGCCCAGGGCGGTCCCGAGGCGATTCGCAACGACCCCAAAGTGATCGCCGCCTACCTGGGCGCCGACGAGGAGGAACTGGTATGAGTCAGCCGATCCTCGAACTGAAGCAGCTGGACGTGTTCTACGGCCCGATTCAGGCGTTGAAGAAGGTCGACCTGCACATCGACGAGGGCGAAACGGTCAGCCTGATCGGCGCCAACGGCGCGGGCAAGTCGACCCTGCTGATGTCGATCTTCGGCCAGCCGCGGGCGGCGGCCGGGCAGATCCTCTACCGCGGCACCGACATCACCCTGAAGTCCTCGCACTACGTCGCCTCCAACGGCATCGCCCAGTCGCCGGAAGGGCGGCGGGTGTTCCCCGACATGAGCGTCGAGGAAAACCTGATGATGGGCACCATCCCCATTGGCGACAAACATGTCGACGAGGACAAGCAGCGCATGTTCGAGCTGTTCCCGCGCCTCAAGGAGCGGCGCAACCAGCGGGCCATGACCATGTCCGGCGGCGAGCAGCAGATGCTCGCCATCGCCCGGGCGCTGATGAGCCGGCCCAAGCTGCTGCTGCTGGACGAGCCGAGCCTGGGCTTGGCGCCTATCGTGGTCAAGCAGATCTTCCAGACCCTGCGCGAGCTGGCCCGCAGCGGCATGACCATCTTCCTGGTCGAGCAGAACGCCAACCATGCGTTGCGCCTGTCCAACCGCGGCTACGTGATGGTCAACGGCGAGATCCGCCTGAGCGGCACCGGCGAGGAGCTGCTGGGCAACGAAGAGGTACGCAAGGCCTATCTGGGCGGGCACTGAGTTCCGTCACCCTCCGGAGCGCGCGTGCCGTGGCGGCACGCGCGACTCCTTCGTCGAACCGAGGTGGCTGGCGCACTGCTGGCCACGCAACGTTGGCTCCTCTTATCCCTCGAGTGGCCTCCGGCGAGCCGTCGCGGCCAGTTGCCCACAAAGTCTGTGGAACGAATTGTGGATAAAGTGGTGGTAGAACCGTGCAGGCCTTGCCGGATGGTCCTTCTGGGGCCTTGGTCAATTTTCGAGCTATCCGCTTTTATTCACTTAAAACAGTAACTTAGAGGGATGGCTGGGCGAGCCTGGGCGTGTCCGAGTTGTCCACCACTACTGTGGGTAGTCCTGTTGATAACTGCCGGTGAAGTCGCTGCAGGCCAGGCAGGCCCTGGGGCTTCGCGGATCGGGTGTTTTTTGATCAGCGCTCGGTCGTCTTGTGCGAGCGCCTCAGCTGCGGCCCGGCGTCAAGCCAAAATCCAGGGCCGCACTATCCGTGCGGAGGCGGGGCGGCAGTTATCCAGGCAAACTGTGGAAGGTGCTGTGGATAAGCTGCGGGCGCCTGGCGCCAAGCCAGGCGGAGAGCGGCCTGGCGGGCGCTGGTCGAGTTTTGATCGCTGGGCGGGGCTATTCGCCCAGCGCGCCGATCCGGGTCGAGCGATCGAGCAGCTGCAAGGCACGGTCCGGGTAGTCGGTGATCAGGCCCTGGGCCCCCATGTCGAGCAGACGGCGCATGGCCGGCTGTTCGTTGATGGTCCACAGCTGCACGTTGAGCCCGCGCTCCCGGGCGGTGTGCAGCAGGCTGGCGCTGGCGATCGGCAGGCCGCTGTGGCGCTCGGGGATCTGCAGCGCCTGGTAGGAGGGGGACAGCACGCCGCCCAGTCCCAGCCAGTCGAGCGCCACCAGCAGGCGTACCGAGCCGGGGCCGGCGGAGGTGGCAACCCCCGGGCAGTGTTCGCGGAACAGCTGCAGGCTGCGCTCGTAGAAGCTGCCGACCAGCACCAGGTCGCGCTGGCCATGGGCCTGCAGCATGGCGCACAGCTGCGCCTCCATGCCGACGTCCGGCACCTTGATCTCGACCACCTTGGGCTTGTCCGGGAAACGCTCGAGGACCTCGGCGAAGCTCGGGATACGAATGCCCTGGCCGCGGTAGGGGTGGCTCTCGCCGCCGTCGGCGGTCCAGCGGTAGCCGGCATCCAGGGCTTGCAGCTGGGCGAGGCTCTGGGCGGCGACCGGACCCTGGCCGTCGGTGGTGCGCTCCAGGGTGCTGTCGTGGATCACTACCAGCTCGCCATCGCTGGAGAGGTGCAGGTCCATCTCCAGCATGTCCACGCCCAGGGCGCTGGCGCGTTCGAAGGCGAACAGGCTGTTTTCCGGCCACAGGCCCTTGCCGCCGCGATGGGCGATCACCAGGGGCCGCTCACCCAGGGCCGCGAGCACGGCCGGCGGCGACGCCGGGTGGCTGGTCAGCATCAGGGTCAGCAGGGCGATGGCAGTCAGCAGCAAGGGCGCGAGAAGAAAACGGGCGAGGCGCAGCATGGAGGCTTCCAAGGTGGCTGTGAAAGGGCGAGCCCGGACTATGACAAAGGAAAGGGAGGGCGGCGAGAGGTGAATCGCGACAGCCGGCACACCTTTGCGGACAGCCTGGGTGACCGGGGGGAGCGCGAATGCCGCGCCCGCTCAGTAGCCGCCCCCGCCGCCTATGCCGACCGGCCTGCGCGCTCGGGCGCGTTCGCCGTCTTCCATCTGCGTGCAGGTGCTGAAGCCCTTGCCGTCGACGCGCCCGGCCGAGTCGAAGCTGACATGGTAGGCCTGGGGCTGGCCGTCCCGGGTGAGGATGTAGTCGTGACAGCTGCCCGGGTGGACGCTGCGCGGCATCACCCCGGACGGGGCTCCGCCGATCTCCAGGACCTGCTGCTTGCTCATGTCCCGGGCGACGTGCGCCACCAGCGGTTCGTCACGATAGGTCAGGTAGGCGTTCGGGTTGCCCAGGGAGCCGGCGCAGCCGGACAGGGTGCTCAACAGGGCGAGGACGCCCAGGGTTTGCTGGTGCATGGTGGCCTCCCGCGGGGCACGTGGTGTCGGACTCCACTGTGCGTTGCCGCAGACGCTCGCCGCATGACCTCTGCGTGGCGTGCCGGGCCCTGGAGCCCCTGTTGTTATGGTAGCTGCTCAGGCGAGCTTGCCATCCCTGGCGCTGATCGGCGGGAGACTTGCGGGGCCGTTGGGCAGGTTGGAATGGAGCGTGCCGCTGCGCAGGCTCGCGGTGGTCCGGTGCGGCCGGCGTTAGCCGGCTCGGCGGTGCTCCAGCAGGCGTTCGGCCCCGCCTTCGGCGAGGCGCAGGCGCTGCTGGCCGGGGGTGCGCTCTGCCCCGCCTTCGGCGACATGGCGGTCCAGCGGGCGGACTTCCTGCTGGCTGTCCTTCGCCTCGCCGAGCAAGGGTTGCGGGTTGAGGCTCGGCAGGGCGAAGGCGTTGGCGGCGAACAGGGCGAGGACCAGGCTGAGGGCGAGTTGGCGTTTCATGATGGCTCCTCCCGTTGGAGAACAATGGCTACGGGAGGAGATGTTAAGGACTTGCCCGCGGATAAGAAGTCGAGTGCCTCGATAGTGCCCATCGATCTTGGTGATGTTGGGATATAAGCGCTTTTAGCCGGCGTCTTCGCGGGTTTTCCCCTCAACTTGCCCAGGAACTGCGCCGGCCTGGCGCCCGCGCGAGGCCGCCAGGCCCGTCGGTCGCGCGCAGCCTCGCAATGGCGCTTTCGCCTCTCCCGCGGCGAGTTGGCATTGGGAAATCTTCGGCTAGTCTGACGGGATAACATCTATTTCGAAGAGAACTGAATGCCCAAGGCGATTCGGCTGTTCGTGCGGGGAGTGGACGCGATGAACCGGGTCATCGGCCGGTTCGCCATGTACCTGATCTTCGCCATGCTGGCGGTGCTGCTGTACTCATCCATCAGCAAGACCTTCGCCGACCCGGCGATCTGGACCCTGGAAACCGCGCAGTTCCTCATGGTCGCCTACTTTCTCCTCGGCGGCGGCTACTCCATGCAGCTCGATGCCCATGTGCGCATGGACCTGTTCTACAGCCGCTGGTCGCCGCGCACCAGCGCGATCATGGACGCCATCACCGTCGGCTTCCTGATCTTCTACCTGATCTTCCTGCTCTACGGCGGCATCTCCTCGACCCAGTACGCCCTGCAGTACGGCGAGACCAGCTATTCGGCCTGGTCGCCGCCCATGGCGCCGATCAAGATCATCATGACCGTCGGCGTGGCGCTGATGCTGCTGCAGACCGTTGCCACCTTCTTCAAGGATATCGCCGCCGCCCGCGGGGAGACGCTGTAATGAGTTACGAGCTCATCGCCCTGCTGATGTTCTCCTCGATGATGTTGCTGTTGCTCACCGGCAAGCGGGTGTTCGGCGCCATCGGCTTCGTCGCGGTCAGCGCCGCCTTGCTGTTGTGGGGCGACGGCGGCTCGGAGATCGCCTTCAGCGCGGCGATGAAACTGATGAAGTGGTACCCGCTGCTGACCCTGCCGATGTTCGTCTACATGGGCTACATGCTCTCCGAGTCGGGGCTGGCCGAAGACCTCTACCGCATGTTCCACGTGTGGATGGGGCCGCTGAACGGCGGCCTGGCCATCGGCACCATCGGCCTGATGGTGGCGATCTCGGCGATGAACGGCCTGAGCGTCGCCGGCATGGCCATCGGCGCCAGCATCGCCCTGCCGGAACTGCTGCGCCGCGGCTACGACAAGATCATGGTCACCGGGGTGATCCAGGCCGGCAGCTCCCTGGGCATCCTCATTCCGCCCAGCGTGGTGCTGGTGCTGTACGGCATGATCGCCCGCCAGCCGGTCGGCCAGCTGTGGCTGGCCGGGGTGTTCCCGGGGCTGATGATGGCCGGGCTGTTCGTCCTCTACATCGTCATCCGCTGCCGCCTGCAACCGCACCTGGGGCCGGCCCTGGCCGAGGAGGAGCGCCAGCAGATCGGCTGGGGCGAGAAGCTGCGTCTGCTCAAGGCCGGCATCGCCCCGCTGTTCATCTTCTTCTGCATGACCGGCCTGTTCCTGATGGGCATCACCAGCCTGGTGGAAAGCTCGGCGGTGGGCGCCGCGGCCGCCACCTTCACCGCTCTGGTCAAGGGCCGGCTGAGCGCCCAGGTGATGGAAGACACCCTGCGCAAGACCCTCGGCATCAGCTGCATGTTCATGTGGATCATCCTCGCCGCCCTGTGCTTCGGCGCGGTGTTCGACGGCCTCGGCGCGGTCAACGCCATCGAGGCCTTCTTCATCGACCGCCTGGAGCTGGGCCCCTGGCAGGTGCTGATCATGATGCAGCTGTCGTTCATCCTGATGGGCATGTTTCTCGACGACACCGCCATGCTGGTGATCGTCGCGCCGCTATACGTGCCCCTGGTCGGCGCCCTGGGCTTCGATCTGATCTGGTACGGCGTGCTCTACACCATCACCTGCCAGATCGCCTACATGACCCCGCCCTTCGGCTACAACCTGTTCCTCATGCGCGCCATGGCGCCGCCGGAGGTGACCCTTCGCGACATCTACCTCTCGGTCACCCCCTTCGTGCTGATCATGGTGCTGGCCCTGGTGCTGGTGATGATGTTTCCGCAGATCGCGCTGTGGTTGCCCCAGTGGCACTACGCGCGCTGACCCACAGAATTCAGGAGAGGCTCGGACGCAGTTGGTTTTTTCACCCCGAGCGGCGACAGGCGCTGGCCGCCCTGCGGGGTAACGCGCCCACCTGAACACGCTGCACCGACCTCGCCGGGTCGCAGTGGTGCCATGCGGTTGTATGACATCTGGATCGACATTCATTGGAGATAACAGCATGAGTACGAGACGCAAGTTCCTCAAGACCGCCGCGGTCACCACCGGCGCGGTGGGCGCATCGGCCCTGGGCTCGGCGCATATCTACGCGCAGGAGCCGAAGAAGATCACCTGGCGCCTGCAGACCTACGCCGGCCCGGCCCTGGCCGAGCACGTGATCAAGCCCTCGATCGACGCCTTCAACCTGGCGGCCAAGGGCGAGATGGAGATCCAGCTGTACTTCGCCGACCAGCTGGTGCCCACCGGCGAGCTGTTCCGCGCCATGCAGCGCGGCACCATCGATGCGGTGCAGAGCGACGACGACTCCATCGCCGCGCCGGTGGACGTTTCGGTGTTCGGCGGCTACTTCCCCTTCGCCACCCGCTACAGCCTGGACGTGCCGGTGCTGTTCGAGAAGTACGGCCTGCGGCAGATCTGGGAGGAGGCCTACGGCGAGGTCGAGGGCGTCACCTGGCTTGGCGCCGGCGCCTGGGACCCCTGCCACTTCGCCACGGTCGAGCCGATCCGCAGCCTGGCCGACCTCAAGGGCAAGCGCATCTTCACCTTCCCCACCGCCGGCAAGTTTCTCTCGCGCTTCGGCGTGATCCCGGTGACCCTGCCCTGGGAGGACGTCGAGGTGGCGGTGCAGACCGGCGAGCTGGACGGCATCACCTGGTCGGGCATCACCGAGGACTACACCGTCGGCTGGGCCAACGTCACCAAGTACTTCCTCACCAACAACATCTCCGGCGCCTGGATCGGTTCCTACTTCGCCAACTCGGCGAAGTGGGCCGAGGTGCCTGCGCACCTGCAGACCCTGTTCAAGCTGTGCATGGACAGCTCCCACTACTACCGCCAGCACTGGTACTGGGGCGGCGAGGCGCAGCTGCGCGTGGAGGGCGGCAAGCTGCAGCTGACCACCATTCCCGACGCGGAGTGGAAGACGGTGGAGGACGAGGCGCACAAGTTCTGGGACGAGATCGCCAAGGCCAGCCCGCGCAGCGCCAAGGTGGTGGAGATCTTCAAGAAGTACAACGCCCTGATGGCCAAGGCCGGCCCACCCTATCGCTACTGATACCGGCGACCACGCCGTCGGCGCCCAGGCGCACGCCCGTGCCCGGATGGCTCTCCGCGGGCATGGGCGCCCTGCGTTGGAGCGCCGGTCGCCGTTCGGGGCATTGGAGACAACCGACAGGGGACGTCGGCCATAACAATAGATGGGGGTGCATATGCTCAAACCGCGAGAAGTGAAGACCGTCGAAGATGCCAAACGCATCGTCGAGGAGCGCGGGCTCAGTCATATCAAGGTCGGGGTGTTCGACAACGACGGGGTGATGCGCGGCAAGTACCTGAGCCGCAGCAAGTTCCTTTCCGCGCTGGACTCGGGCTTCGCCTTCTGCGACGTGGTACTGGGCTGGGACGTCAAGGACCAGCTCTACGACAACGCCAGCTACACCGGCTGGCACACCGGCTACCCGGACGCGCCGGTGCGGGTGCTGCCGCACACCTGCCGGGAGATTCCCTTCGAGAACGGTATGCTGCTGTTCATCTGCGAGTTCGCCGAGCAGGCCGAGGCGGTCTGCCCGCGCGGCACCCTGCGGCGGGTGGTCAAGCGCTGCGAGGAGATGGGCTTCGATCCCTTCGCAGCGCTGGAGTACGAATTCTTCATGTTCGACGAGACCCCGGAGTCGGCGCGGGAGAAGGGCTTTCGCAACCTCAAGCCGTTCACCCCGGACTGGTTCGGCTACTCGATGATCCGCAACTCGGTGCATGCCGAGCTGTACCACCAGATTCTCGAGCTGGGCGAGCAGATGGACTTCCCCATCGAGGGCCTGCACACCGAGACCGGCCCCGGCGTGCTGGAGGCGGCCATCGCCTATGACCAGGCCGAGGACGCGGCGGACAAGGGCGCGCTGTTCAAGACCTTCATGAAGGTGCTGGCCCAGCGCAACGGCCTGATGGCCACCTTCATGGCCAAGTGGTCGGGCAAGTACCCGGGGCAGAGCGGCCATATCCACGTCTCCCTGCGTGAGCGCGAGAGCGGCAAGTCGGCCTTCCACGACCCCAGCCAGCCGCACTGCATGAGCCAGGTCCAGCGCCAGTTCCTCGCCGGCCAGCAGCGCCTGATGCCCGAGTTCCTGTGCATGGTGGCGCCGACCCTGAACAGCTACCGCCGGCTGATCCCCGGCTTCTGGGCGCCGACCGACGCCACCTGGGGCGTGGAGAACCGCACCGCGGCGTTGCGGGTGATCCCCGGCAGCGACAAGTCGCAGCGCCAGGAATATCGCCTGGGCGCCGCCGACGGCAACCCCTTCCTGGCCCTGGCGGTGGCTATCGGCTCCGGGCTGTACGGGGTGATGCAGGGCTGGCAGCCGACCGAGCCGGTGTCCGGCAACGCCTATGCGCAGAAGCACCCGCCGGAACTGGCCCTGCCGCGCACCCTGTGGGACGCGGCGCAGCGCCTGAAGGCCTCCCAGGCGGCGCGCGAGTTGTTCGGCGACCCGTTCGTCGAGCACTACGCCGCCAGCCGCGAATGGGAGGAACGTGAATACCGTCGGCATGTCAGCGATTGGGAGCTCGATCGCTACTTCGAAATCATCTGATCGCCGGGGGCGGCGCCACGGTGCCGCCTCCGGTTCTGGAGCGTCGCAATGAGCAAGTTGCAGTGCATATCACCGGTCGACGACAGCCTCTACGTCGAGCGCGAGCTGGCCACGGCCGCGCAGATCGAGGCGGCCCTGGCCAAGGCCGAGCAGGCCCAGCGGGCCTGGAAGACCACCCCCCTGAGCGAACGGGTCGCCATCGGCCGCAAGGCCATCGCCGCCTTCGCCGCCAAGGAAGAGCAGCTGGCCGAGGAGTTGTGCTGGATGATGGGCCGGCCGATCCGCTATTGCGCCGGGGAAGTCCGCGGCTTCGTCGAGCGCGCCAGCCACATGGCCGATATCGCCGAGAGCGCCCTGGCCGATATCCGCCTGCCGGACAAACCCGGTTTCACCCGTTTCATCCGCCGCGAGCCGCTGGGCGTGGCGCTGATCATCGCGCCCTGGAACTACCCCTACCTGACCGCCGTGAACGCGGTGATGCCGGCATTGCTGGCCGGCAACGCGGTGCTGCTCAAGCACTCGGCGCAGACCCCGCTGTGCGCCGAGCGCATGGTCGAGGCCTTCGTCGAGGCCGGCCTGCCGGACGGGGTGTTCCAGTACCTGCACCTCAGCCACGCCGACACCGAGCGGCTGATCCAGGCGCCGGCCGTGCAGTACGTGGCCTTTACCGGCTCGGTGCCGGGCGGCGCCATGGTCGAGCGGGCGGCCGCCGGACGCTTCATCGGCACCGGCCTGGAGCTGGGCGGCAAGGACCCGGCCTACGTGCGCGCCGACGCCGACCTGGCCCACGCGGTGGAGACCGCCATCGACGGCGCCTTCTTCAATTCCGGGCAGTCCTGCTGCGGCATCGAGCGCATCTACGTGCACGAGTCGCTGTTCGAGGCCTTCGTCGAGCAGGCGGTGGCCCTGGTCAAGCGCTACAAGCTGGGCCGCCCCGACGACCCTGCCACCACCCTGGGGCCGTTGGTACGGGCCGAGGCCGCGGATTTCGTCCGCCGGCAGATCAACGAGGCCCTGGCCCAGGGCGCCACCGCCCATATCGACCCGGCCGACTTCGCCCTCGACCGGCCGGGCAGCGCCTACCTGGCGCCCCAGGTGCTGACCGACGTCTACCACGGCATGCGGGTGATGACCGAGGAGTCCTTCGGCCCGGTGGTAGGCATCCAGAAGGTCAAGGACGATGAGGAGGCCCTGGCGCTGATGAACGACAGCGAGTTCGGCCTCACCGCCGCCATCTTCAGCCGCGACGCCGAGGCCGCCCTGGCCCTGGCCGAGCGGGTCGAGGCCGGCACCGTGTTCCTCAACCGCTGCGACTACCTCGACCCGGCCCTGGCCTGGACCGGGGTCAAGCACTCCGGCCGTGGCTGCACCCTGTCGAGCATCGGCTACGAACAGCTGACCCGGCCGAAATCCTTCCACTTCAAGACCCAGTTGTGAGGCGCGCCATGGACCTGAACCACTACCGCATGAACTGGAATTACCCCACCGCGATCCGCGTCGGCGCCGGACGCATCCGCGAACTGCCCGCCGCCTGCCGTGAGCTGGGCATGGCCGCGCCGCTGCTGGTCACCGACCCTGGCCTGGCGGCCCTGTCGATCATCGATGACGCCCTGCTGCAATGCCGCGACGATGGCCTCAAGGCCGGGCTGTTCGCGGCGATCAAGGGCAACCCCACCGGGCAGAACGTGATGGACGGCGTGGCGGCCTTCAAGGCCGGCGGCCACGACGGGGTGATCGCCTTCGGCGGCGGCTCGGCCCTGGACGCCGGCAAGGCCATCGCCCTGATGGTCGGGCAGGACCGCCCCCTGTGGGACTTCGAGGACATCGGCGACAACGCCAGCCGCGTCAAGGTCGCCGGCATGGCCCCGGTGGTGGCGGTGCCGACCACCGCCGGCACCGGCTCGGAGGTCGGCCGCGCCTCGGTGATCACCGACGAGGCGGCGCACATCAAACGCATCATCTTCCACGCCCGCATGCTGCCGGCGCTGGTCATCCTCGATCCGCAACTGACCATCGGCCTGCCGGCCAAGGTCACCGCCGCCACCGGCATGGACGCCCTGTCGCACAGCCTGGAGGCCTATTGCTCGCCGCTGTTCCACCCCATGGCCGAGGGCATCGCCCTGGAGGGCATGCGCCTGGTGCAGCAGTATCTGCCGCGGGCGGTGGCCCACGGCGCGGATGTCGAGGCGCGGCTGCAGATGCTGGTGGCCTCGACCATGGGCGCCACCGCCTTCCAGCGTGGGCTGGGTGCCATGCATGCCCTGGCCCACCCGCTCGGCGCGCTCTACGATGCCCACCACGGCCTGCTCAACGCGGTGTTGATGCCCTACGTGCTGCAGGCCAACCAGGCCAGCATCGGCCCGCAGATGTACCGCCTGGCGCGCTACCTGGGCCTGAGCAAGGCGGGGTTCGCTGGCGTGCTCGACTGGGTGCTGGAACTGCGCAGCGAGGTCGGCATCCCCCACAGCCTCGGCGAGATCGGCATCGACGACGCCCGCATCGAACAGGTCGGGCAGATGGCCGAGGCCGATCCTTCGGCCGGTACCAACCCGATCCCCTTCAGTGCGAGCCAGTACAGCCAGCTGTTCGAGAAGGCGCTACGCGGAACCTTGTAGTGCGTAGCCCGTAGGATGGGTTACGCCGCTGCTGTTATGCAGCATTTACACAGAGCGCCAAAATCATCGGCTGAGTTCGAAGCGGTGAGCCAGTCCGTAGTTCCTCAGGCTCACCCACAGGTACGAACCCCAATGAATGGTATAGCGATATTGCTGCCGAATTGCTTGTAGTGACTGCGAGTGACAATGAGCTTAGCTGCGATGCTGTAGCCCATGAGATTATGTATTCAATCAACGCCCGGCCTATACCCATGCCTCGGCTCTCTGGTCTTACCCACATTTGATATATGTGTGCTGTTTTAGACTCTGCTTGATGAAGCAGCCCCCAAGCCAAGCCGGATGGTACGCCGTTGACTTCGGCTACAAGAGGCAGAGCCGTGTCTTCGCGACTGGGCAGGTTGAGGCGAGACATCCACTCATCATCTGAATACTCTGCCTCGCGCTCGAAAGTTGAGCCGAAGGAGTCAGGCGAGTCTTTCAATGAGCTAAGCCGCAAGGACCTATATGTTTCCCAATCGCTCATGGATAGCACGCGTATGTCGATGTTGTTCATGAGTTCGGCCTTGTGGCATAGCGTTTGGTGAGCTGCCCCCGGTTTCACGGACACCCGCCTAGAGGCTGGCGACAGGGTTGGGAAAGCTATTCCTCACCGCTTCTGGGGAGCGTCCATACACGCATGGCGATATGTGTGATTACATTTTGGGTGCAAAATAAGCCATTATCTCAGCTGTAGTCATTTCTTTTGTTTGGTTTGAAAAGCAGTAATAGCTAGGGCGCATGTCGCTAAAGTACTGCATATCCATTTCCAGCCCTTCCAGATTTGAAAACATGCCTACTGGCATGTTGTACTCACCCGTCTCTTTGAATTTATAGAACAGATGAGTACCACATTCTGTGCAAAAGCCACGGGATGCCCATGACGACGACTCAAACATTTTGACTTTATCATTGCCTTCAATTTTCACCTTGGTGCCACATTTCACTGCAAAGAATGGGGCGCCGCCCCAAGTTCTACATGATTGGCAATGGCATACTGTAAACTTGGGGTTGACTTTCTCGGCAACGATTTTGACAGCGCCACAAAGGCAGTTTGTTTCTGATTGAGACATTTGAATGACACCTTTTTTGGTAAAAATATAATGATTGAACTACGGGCCGGCTTGGGCCGGTCCCAGCGAATGAAATGAGCGGCTTCAGCGCCTTGTTATGTGATTGTTAACGAATGTGTTGAGATCTGATGCTGACTTTATATGGTATACCGCCTTCCCAGCGGCTCTCGCTTTGATCTTGTCGAGGAAGCCAGTAGTCCAGAAATTGGGAGAAAGCCGAAGGTATTTCCAGCTCGCCAAGGTTCCTTTCAGCACAGAGCTACCCTCTGGCCAACCTTCCGGTTTTAAAAATGGACTTTTTAGCAATCTCTTGGTGGTGAACCAGTAGTGTTGCCAGTATGGTAGATCAACATAGATGAGCGTATCCGCCGAATCTATTCTTTGCCAAAAGGACTCCAGAGTCCCCAGCCCTTCTATGATCCAGCCATCCTTGATCAGAATATCTCTGTGGGATGACTTGTATTCTTCGGCGGGTACCTTTGAGCCGTCTGGTCGATACTCGATTCGATCCAAGGGGAACAACTCAACGCCCACGGCCTTCGCCAGATGTCTACTAAGAGTAGACTTGCCGCCGCCAGGTTTACCAAAAACAGCTATCCGTTTCATATGTCATCACTTCCTAAGGTGCACACTAGCCCGTAGGATGGGTATCACGTAGTGACACCCATGTGGTTGACGCAAACCGGGTGTCGCCTGGGATATGGGCGATGGGTTACGCCGCTGCGCGGCCAACCCATCCTACGAGGTATTTAAATCCAAATATCATTTTTAGCGGTGCGCTCACCATCTTCGTGACCGGTATTCAGTACGCCTCGGGGTTCAATAAGTAGAATCTTTACTTCTTCCTCGGCGAAAGGTTTGTGCTCCTTGCCCTTCGGTACGACGTACATCTCGCCTTTCGATAGGGTCACATGCCCGTCACGAAAATCAATTCGTAATTTCCCGTCCAGCACAATAAAGGTTTCGTCTGTATCCTTGTGTTCATGCCAGACAAAGTCGCCTTTGATTTTCACTAGTTTGAACTGGTAGTCATTCATCTCTGCGATGACTTTGGGTGTCCATTGCTCGTCAAAGAGAGAAAGTTTGCTTTCGAGGTTTAGTGCCTCATATTCCATTGAGTGCTTCCTCTAGATAACCGCTTGGTTAAAGTCCGGTTTTCGCCCGTCCTGTGTAAGCCCTGCGTGCGGCCTGCGCTGCTTGTTAGGCCTCACTGCCCTGGCCGCGCCGGCAGAGAGTGAGTACCGCCTGTATGAAGGGTGCTTTGGCCGCTGTGTACGCTTCGCGGTCAGTGCGATGCTGAACGGCAAGCTGTAGTTTCAAGGCGGCGTACTGCGCAGCGAGCTCAGGGTTTGAGCGCAAGGTGTCGCGGAATGCCAGCCGATCAAGCCACGTCGGGCTGTTATAAACCAAGATATGAAGGTGGTGCGTGCGAAATGTAGGCGAAGGCTTGCAGAACCAGTGCATGTCTTCGGGTTTATACGGGTAGTGCTGATAGAGCAAATGGCGCAGTGCTTCAATAGCACCGCGGGACTCTGCCAGCGACCTGACAGGCGCAGCAATGTCGATGATCGGTTTGGCAACCAAGCCAGGCACTGAAGTGCTGCCGACGTGCTCGATGGGGCCGACAAGCCAGGGTTTAAGAGCTTCGGCCAGTAACGTCTGCTCCTCTGCGAAAATACGTGGCCAAGCTGGATCGTACGCGGTGATTTCTATCGTGGCGTCTTCAGTTGCAGTGGAGGCCCGCATGGCTTCTTACATGGTCCAGAACTTGGATTAAGGGTTGGGCGTTAGCCCATCCCACGGGAGTGAGGCCTGTGCGTGAATTACAGGCCGGATATACGAGTGCAAGCGCACTGACGACAGGTCTGAACGCTATTGCTCACTGCTCATGGGCGCGCGTCCGTATAGCACTAGCTAGACTGGTGAAATGATCTTGCTCATTATGATGATTTTCTCAACTTCTTCATGCTCTTCACGCATCTTTGTATACCCTAGTTTCTGATAAAAACCTTCAGCAGTGATTGAAGAGGGCACAGTCAGTTCTTCTGTTTTGTTGTTTGAGGCTAGCTTTTCTATGTGCTTCATTAGGGCTAGGCCAATACCGAAGCCCTGATGTCTTGGCATTACGAAAACAGATCGAATGGTCTTTTTGTCTAAGCTTGCAGTTCCGGTGATCTCTCCGTCTTTCACGGAAACGAAAGTCTCACGGGTCAGCATGCGGCTTGCTATTTGCTCGGGGGAGAAATTCTCTGGCAATTTCTCAATAAGAGAGGTGGGATAGTCTTTGGCGTTAGTCTCTTTAATGGCAGAAATTATGAGGGCGCTGATTTCCACCGCGTCTTCCGGGCGTGCTTCTCGAATAGATATGGCCAACAGCAGTACCTCTACCTAAAATTGAACACCCAGTGGTGCGATTAAATGCGCCACTTGGTGGATAACATTCCCTGCCGTTGCCAGTGCGACCTCTCAATCTTGAGGTGTCCAGCTTGCGGCAGGGGCCTTTGGGGGGTGTTGTGCACCAGGGCTCATCGGCAGCCCAGGGCAAGTATCCGCATCGGCGGAAGGTTTCGTTGAAAACGGCCTATGCGAGCAGGGGGAAGATAACGGGCGTCCTGCCTGCGGGGTGCTTCATTGCGTGGGTTGAAGCTACCCGAATGCGGCGCGTCGCCACAAGTTGTTGTGGCAAACAGCTTCCTTTCATCGGGCTTGCCCTCCGTTTTGGAGGTGCGCCATGGCTAGCAACACACTCGCTGTCATTCCCTTCCCGAAATCTGTCGAGCCGCTTGTTTGCCGGCGTCCTCGGTCTGCCATTTCCAGCTGGCTGCCGCGTTGCGCGTGGCGATGCTGCACAAGTTGTTCAACAAACTGGCTAGTTCGGAGGCTTCGACGTGGCGCCGCCGGCCAAGTGATTGGGCTGTCGCCGGGCGTCGAGGCCGCCCGGCAAGGGCGCCTGCAGATTATGTGCTGGGGCCTCTACGAGCAATCTTATCGCTCAGGGCCTTGACGATTGAGGCGGGTTGCCGTGTGGCATCGGTCACTCGGCCTGGGCCGCCTTCATGGCCTCGTAGGCCGGCGCCGCATAGATGCCCACTTCCACCGCCAGTTCCAGCACCCGCTGCAGGTCGCTGCTGTACACCAGCACGGCCTGCAGTTCGTCGTCCAGCGGTTCGCTGAAGTCCACCAGCACGTAGCCCTGGGTCTCCGGGGAGAGGCTGGAGAGTTGCACTTGGATGCGGTTGAGCGCCTTGAGCGGCTCGGTCTTGGCCAGCTGCTTGGGCTTGAGCACGAAGTTCACGCCGGGGCCGAAGGAGTCGGTGATCTGCTGGAACAGCTGCTCGTAGCTGTCGGCCTGGAACAGCACGGTGTCCGGCAGGCTGCCGACCACCACCCATTCGCCGAGGGGGATGGGGAAGTCGTCGTCGTAGTTGATGTCCGGGTTGGCGGCGAGGAAGGCCTGCGGGTCGGCGTAGGCCTGGGCGGCCTCGGCGGCGATGCGGGCGATGTCGGTGGCCTGCATGCAGCCCGAGCTTATCTTGCCGATCAGTTCTTCGAGTTGGGCTTGCATGGCGAGGTTCCTGGCGAAAAAAGGGGCGGCAAGGATAGCCGAAATCGCCGCCCCCGCGCCCGCCGGGGTGCGCTCAGGCAAGGGGCGGCGCCTCGTCGCGGGCCGCCGCTGGGCTGCCTTCGCTGGGCATTTCGCCTGCGCTGTCCTCCCCCGGCATCGACTCCATCAGCACCGAGCCCACCGGGAAGGGCGCCTGCATCTGGAAGGGGTTGGCGCTCTCGCTGGTGGCCGGGAAGGGGTCGGTGATGCGCTTGTACAGGGCATGGGCGGCCATCAGCCCGGCCATCACCGCCAGGCTCCAGAAGAAGCTGGCCGGGCCCCAGCGGTCCATGGTCAGGGAGATCAGGAAGGGGCCGATGCTGGCGCCCACCCCGCCCACCAGCAACAGGGTGCTGCTGGCGCCGGTGGCCTGGTCGGCTTCCAGCTGGTCGTTGGTCAGCGCCAGGTACAGGGCCAGCAGGGGGAAGCAGGTGCCGCCGAACAGCAGCGCCAGCAGCAGATGACTGTGATTGCTGGCGAAGCCGACCTGGGCGCTGACCAGGGCGCACAGCAGGGCGGCGACGGCCGCCGCGGCGATCACCGTGCGCCGGTCGCGGCTGTCCGACAGTCGGCCCAGGGGCCATTGCAGCAGCATGCCGCCGACCACCAGCAGGGCCATGAACAGCGCGATCTGTTCGACCCGCATGCCCAGGCGGCTGGCGTACACCGAGCCCATGCCCAGCACCATGGCGTAGCAGGCGTTGATCAGGAAGGAGCCGACCAGGCCGGTGGGCGCCAGGCGGTACAGGGTGGCGATGCTCACCGGGCGGGCGCTCTCGAAGGCCGGCATCGGCGTGGCGGTGATCAGGATGGGGATGGCCGCCAGGCTGATGAGGATGGAGATCAGGGTGAACAGCTCGAAGCCGGCCGGGTCGGACAGGTTGAGCAGGAACTGGCCGGCGGACAGCCCGGCGAGCATGGTGATCATGTACAGCGACAGCAGCTGGCCGCGGGTGCGGTTGTCGGCGGCCTGGTTCAGCCAGCTCTCGGCCACCACGTAGATGGCCGACACGGCAAAGCCGGTGAGCAGGCGCATCAGCCCCCACACCCAGGGGTCGACGAGCACCGAGTGGACCAGGATGGTCATGGAGGCCAGGGCGGTCAGCGCGGCGAAGGCGCGCACATGGCCGACCCGCTGGATGATCGCCGGCGCGCGCAGCGAGCCGAGCAGGAAGCCGACGTAGTAGCAGGACATCAGCAGGCCGGTGGCGCGGGTGTCGAAGCCCTCCAGTTCGGCGCGAATGCCCAGCAGCGAGCCCTGGGCGCCGATGCACAGGCCGATGATGCCCAGGCCGAAGAACAGCGGCCAAACGGAACGGACAGTCTGCTGCAGCATGCTTCCCCCCAACGATGCCAGGCGCATCAGGCAAAACGGCTCTGCCGCGCAGGTGCGCGGCAGAGCCGGGTGGTGGCGGACGGGACGGCTGTTCCGCCCGCTTGAGGCCGAGCTTAGCTGGGCAGGAACTCCCTGGCCCAGCCCAGGCTGGCGATGTTGCGCGCGAGCATCGACTCGATCTCGCTCGAGCTGTACCCGGCATCGGCCAGCACCTCGCGGGTCGAGTGGCCCCAGCGCTCCGGCAGGCTCACCGCCTTGATGCTGGCCTCGCTCGGGCGGATCGCCAGGTGGTCGATCTGCGTCAGGCAGTGGCCGCTCGGGTGGTCGCGGTGGATCGAGAAGGCGAAGCTGCCCCGGTCGATGCCCACGCTACCATCGCCGTCGCGGCTGTACTGTTCACGCAGCGACTCGATGGACATCGGCACCGCCGCGGCGATGTCGGCGGCCTGCAGCTGCTCGGCCCAGTAGGCGGCCGGTGCGGCCTGCAGCGCCTGCTCGAGGAAGGCGCCGACGTCGGGTGCGGCGGCGATGCCGGCCAGGCCCTCGATGCGCTCCAGCTTCGCCAGTTCGGCGGGCTTGGCGTCGAGGTACAGCCAGCCGTCGGCGGTCTGGTAGAAGTGCGACAGGGCGTGGTGGCCCAGCACCTCGCGGCCGGACGGCTCGTCGAAGGGCGCGCGGCCGGCGTAGTCGAAGGCGAACGACAGCTGCGCCAGGTTGGTGATGGCCGACAGCGAGGTGCGCGCGCGGGTCGCCTGGCCGGTCTTGAGCTTGTGGTAGATCGACACCGCCATGCCCAGGCCGGCGGCGAAGCCGCAGTTGACGTCCAGGGTGCCGAGGTGGGCGTGCTCCTCCGGCGTGTCCGGGCCGCCGAAGCGGCTCATGATGCCGCTGTGGGCCTGGATGATGTCGTCGTAGCCGATGTAGTTGGTCTTCGGTCCCGGCAGCGGGCCGCCGAGGCAGTCGAGGCGGCAGAACAGCACGCCCGGGTTGACCGCCTGCAGGCTGTCGTTATCCAGGCCCAGGGGGGCGAGCTGACGCTCGGGGGCGTTGATCACCACCATGTCCACCGAGCGCACCAGGCGGTTGAACACCTCGCGGCCTTCGGCGCTCATGATGTCGACCAGGGCGCTGCGCTTGCCCATGCTGGTCTGGAAGCTGAACAGGGTGCCGATCAGCGGGTCGTACAGCGGTTTGACCGGGTCGAGCTTGATCACCTCGGCGCCGAAGCGGGCGAGGAAGGCGGTGGAGTGCGGGCCGGCGATCACGTTGGTCAGGTCGAGGATGCGCAGGCCGTCGAGCCAGCCGGCCTTGGACGCCGGCTTGATCGCGGCGCCGACCGGACGGGTGACGACCTCGGCGGCGGCCACGGCGCTGAGTTCGGCCAGGGCCTGCTCGAAGCTGACGTTCTTGCGTGGGCGCGGGCTGACCATCTGCCCCGCGCTTTCTTCCAGCCAGGCGAAGGGGCCGGGCTGCTTCATCAGGCCGTACTCGGGGTCGTCGACTTCGACGATCAGGCCGGCGGCGTTGGTGTGCTCGTGGTTGACCCACTCCTGGGTGGTGCGGTGCGGCGCGCCGGGAATCTGGCCCTCGCCGAAGATCTTGCCCCACTCCTCGGAGGTCTTGGTCAGGAAGGCCTGCTTCATCTTGGCGGAGATGTGGTCGGCCCACTTCTTCGGCAGCGGGTAGACACCGATGGAGGTCTCGCCGTCCCACTCGCTGATCGGCGCATGCAGGTCGTTGACCTCCGGCAGGCCCTCGGCCACCAGCTCGTCGTAGATGCCCAGCACGGTCAGGGCGCGCTTGGCGTGGTTGCGGTGCGAGGGGCAGACGCAATAGAACATGCGCCCGTCCGCGCACTTGTAGGTGCGGTAGAAGGGGTCCAGGTATTCCTGCAGGTCGTCGTAGCTCAGGTCCATCGGAATGTTGTTGGCCTTGCGGTACTCGATTTCCAGCTCGCGCATGGTCTTGTAGCGCTCGGGCAGGCCCTCGATGACATAGGAGTTGTACGACAGGCCTTCCATCAGCGCGGAGATCACCGGCACCTCGATGGCATCGCCACGGCCCGTACGCTCGCGGGCCTGCAGGGCCAGGGCGACGGAGGCGGCGGCCAGGGTGGTGGCGTAGGCCGAGCCCAGCGGCAGCGGCGAGAAACTCGGGTTCAGGCCCAGCAGCACGCGGTTGAAGCCCATGTCGGTGAAGGCGCCGGCGGTGGCCGCGACCACGGCCTCGGTGGCCTTCCATTCGCGGCGCAGCGTGTCGTTGCTGGCGAAGCCCGGCAGCGACAGGCAGATCAGCTCGGGGCGGGCCTCGCGCAGTTGGGCGAAGTCGATGCCCAGGCGCTGCATGACGCCGGGGCGGAAGCTCTCGATGACGATGTCGGCCTGGTCGATCAGGGCCAGGGCCTGGGTCAGGCCCTCCTGCGACTTGAGGTTCAGGCGCAGACAGCTCTTGTTGCGGTTGAGCACGGCGTTGGCCGGGTGCTCCCACTGCGGGCCTTCGGGCGGATCGATATGCACCACGCTGGCGCCCAGGTCGGCCAGGGTCATGGCCACGGCGGGGCCGGCGATCTGCTGACCGAAGTCGACGACGCGAACACCGGTCAAAGGCAATTGATTGTTGTTATTCATGGCTACTTATCCCTCGAGGAACGATCCAGCCTGCTGGTGCGAACAGTCAAGTGGGTGGGTTGTTTAATCGAACGCGATTTATCAGGGCAGTCGACAGGCGCATGGCCTTCATCGGTGAGGCGGATAGTAGGAATGAAGAATTGCCGCAACCAGCAATAAAAAATGGACCTAAGGCGGGGTTTTATTTATGGGTGCACAAGTGTCTGGGCGACTCCCTATGTGCGCGCTCGCTGCAGCGGCATGACCTCGATTGCCGGTGTCGGTCGTGGCTGGATTTGGCTAATGGAGCCATAAGGAAAAGCGCGTCATAGGCCGCTTTTTTTTTGCTTTTCATGGTTTTTCTTCTTCATAACAATAGATTTCGTCTCGATATCGGCGGTCGCTGCAAGTTGGGCGAAAGTCGAATCGGTGAAGTAGAGACGAGGGCGAGGCAGCGGCAAACGTTGCCCGGATAAACAATAACTTCCGTCCAATTGTCACGCGCTAAGGTGTCGCCGTTTATAGCGTGGAAAAGTGCTGGTTAGTTGTGCCGTGCAGTGCTGTCACGAATAACGCCGCGCACTTGGACAATGCGCAATATTTAAATCAATAACAGCGTCTGGGAGTGCGCAGGCTTACTCCCGCGCCCGGTCATTCGCCAATAGCGGAGTCGCCATGTCCACTCAAGTGATACTTCCTCGCATCCTGCAGATCGGCGAGAACGCCAGTCAGGACATTCCGGTCGTCATGGCCAATCTGGGCTGCAAGCGGCCGTTGATCATCACCGACAAGATGATGGTCAAGCTGGGCTACGCCGCCGCCATCCAGCAGCGCCTAGAGGCCCACGACATCCAGGCCGAAGTGTTCGACGAGACGGTGCCGGAGCCGACCGTGGCGTCGATCCAGGCCGGCGTGGCGAAGGCGCGCAGCGGCGACTACGACTGCATCATCGCCCTCGGCGGCGGCAGCCCGATCGACAGCGCCAAGGCCATCGCCATCCTCGCCAAGCACGGCGGCGAGATGCGCGACTACAAGTTCCCGCGCATTGTCGTCGAGTCCGGCCTGCCGATCATCGCGGTGCCCACCACCGCCGGCACCGGTTCGGAAGTCACCCGGGTGACCATCATCGCCGACGAGAAGACCGACGAGAAAATGCTCTGCGTGGGCATCGGCTTCATGCCGGTGGCGGCGCTGATCGACTTCAGCCTGACCCTCAGCCTGCCGGCGCGCATCACCGCCGACACCGGCATCGACGCCCTGACCCACGCCATGGAGGCCTATGTCAGCAAGAAGGCCAGCCTGTACAGCGACAGCCAGGCCCTGGAGGCCATGCGCCTGATCGCGCCGAACCTGCGCCGCGCCTACCACGACGGCGCGGACAAGGCCGCCCGCGAGGCCATGATGCTCGGCTCGACCCTGGCCGGGGTGGCGTTCTCCAACGCCTCGGTGGCGCTGGTGCACGGCATGAGCCGGCCGATCGGCGCGCACTTCCACGTGCCCCATGGCCTGTCCAACGCCATGCTGCTGCCGACCGTTACCGAGTTCTCCATCCCGGCCGCCGCCGCGCGTTACGCCGACTGCGCCCGTGCCATGGGCGTGGCCAGTGCCCAGGACAGCGACGAGGTGGCCAACGACAAGCTGCTCGCCGAACTGCGCGCCCTCAACGACGAGCTGCAGGTGCCCACGCCCGAGCAGTTCGGCATCGATCGCCAGCACTTCTTCGACCAGCTGCAGGTGATGGCCGAGCAGGCCCTGGGCTCCGGCTCGCCGAACAACAACCCCCGCGTGCCGAGCGCCGCAGAGATCATCGAACTCTACAAGCAGCTCTGGTAAGCCAATTTTTTAGACGCCCACGGCGGTGCTCCCGCCATCTGAATTACTTTCGAGGAATAGCTGCGATGAACACAGTAGGACACCTGATCAACGGCCAAGTCATCAACGAAGCCGCGCGCCTGCAGGACGTTTACAACCCCTCCACCGGCGAGGTCAGCAAGCAGGTGGCCCTGGCGTCCAAGGCCACCGTCGAGCAGGCCATCGCCGCCGCCGAGGCGGCCTTCCCCGAGTGGCGCAACACCCCGCCGATCAAGCGCGCGCGGGTGATGTTCCGCTTCAAGGAGCTGCTCGAGCAGAACGCCGAGCGCATCGCCCAGATGATCGGCGAGGAGCACGGCAAGATCGCCCACGACGCCCTGGGCGAGCTGCAGCGCGGCATCGAGAACGTCGAATACGCCTGCGGCGCCCCCGAGCTGCTCAAGGGCGAGCACAGCAAGAACGTCGGCCCGAACATCGACTCCTGGAGCGAGTTCCAGCCCCTGGGCGTGGTCGCCGGCATCACCCCGTTCAACTTCCCGGCGATGGTGCCGCTGTGGATGTTCCCCATGGCCATCGTCTGCGGCAACTGCTTCATCCTCAAGCCGTCCGAGCGCGACCCCAGCTCCACCCTGTTCATCGCCCAGCTGCTGCAGGAAGCCGGTCTGCCCGATGGCGTGATGAACGTGGTCAACGGCGACAAGGAAGCGGTCGACGTGCTGCTCGGCGACGAGCGCATCCAGGCCGTCAGCTTCGTCGGCTCGACGCCGATCGCCGAGTACATCTACAGGACCGCCAATGCCAACGGCAAGCGCTGCCAGGCTTTAGGTGGCGCGAAGAACCACGCCATCGTGATGCCCGACGCGGACATGGACAACGCCGTCAACCAGTTGCTCGGCGCCGCCTTCGGTTCCTCCGGCGAGCGCTGCATGGCGCTGTCGGTGGCCGTGGCGGTGGGCGATGCGGCCGCCGATGCGCTGGTCGAGAAGATGCAGGCCGCCATGCAGTCGCTGAAGGTCGGCGCCTACTCGGACAAGCGCAACGACTTCGGCCCGGTGATCACCAAGGCCCATCAGCAGAAGGTGGTCGGCTACATCAATAGCGCCGAGGAGCAGGGCGCCACCGTGGTGGTCGACGGCCGCAATCTGCAGGTCGAAGGTCACGAGAACGGCTTCTTCGTCGGCGGCACGCTGATCGACAAGGTGCGCCCGGAGATGCTCAGCTACCAGGAGGAAATCTTCGGCCCGGTGCTGCAGGTGGTACGTGTCGACAGCATGCAGGAGGCCATGGAGCTGATCGATGCCCACGAGTACGGCAACGGCACCTGCATCTTCACCCGAGACGGCGAGGCGGCGCGTTACTTCTCCGACCACATCAAGGTCGGCATGGTCGGCATCAACGTGCCGCTGCCGGTGCCGGTGGCCTACCACAGCTTCGGCGGTTGGAAGCGCTCGCTGTTCGGTGACCTGCATGCCTACGGCCCGGACGCCGTGCGCTTCTACACCAAGCGCAAGACCATCACCCAGCGCTGGCCGTCGGCCGGGGTGCGCGAGGGGATCTCCTTCTCCATGCCGACCCTGAAGTAGGCGTCTGCCCGCTCGGGCCACAGGCCACGCCCATGCCAGGGCGTGGCCTGTGGCGTTCGGCGCTGTGTCCGTCATACGGGGGAGATGCCATGGTGAGTAGCACAACCCGAGAGAAGGGTTCCTCGATCGGTCGGGTGCTGGAGATCATCGAAGCGGTCGCCAAGGCCGAGCGGCCCATGTCGCCGGCCGACCTGGCCTACCAGCTGGACATCCCCAAGCCGAGCATCCACCGCCTGCTCGGCCAGCTGGAGGGCGAGGGCTACCTGCAGCTCAACATGCGCGGCCAGCTGGTGCCGGGCGAGCGCATGCTCGACATCGCCCTGGGCGTGCTCTACAGCGGCCGCTTCAAGGCGCCGCGCCAGGCCATCCTCAAGCGTCTCACCGCGCAGATCGGCGAGACCTGCGGCATCGCCATCCCCAATGGCACCGAGATGATCTACTACGACCGGGTGCAGAGCGAGCGGCCCCTGCAGTTGCAGCTGTCGGTCGGCAGCCATACGCCGATCTGGTGCACCGCCAGCGGCAAGCTGTACCTCAGCTCGCTGCCCAGGGAGCGGCGCCGGCGCATTCTCCACAACCTGCCGCTGCAGCGTTACGCGCGCAACACCCTGACCGACGCCGTTGCACTGGAGGCGGCCCTGCTGAAGATCCGCGAGGCGGAGCTGGGTACCGACGACGAGGAGTTCGTCGATGGCCTGGCGGCCTGCGCGGTGCCGATCCGCGGTCGCGATGGTCGCTTATTCGCCTGTCTGTTCGCCCATGCGCCGCTGATACGCAAGAGCCTGGCGGAACTGCTGGCATATACTCCGCTGCTACGCGAGGCGGCCGGGGAGCTGGGCCGGCTGATCAGCGACACGGAGGTCGTCAGGGACCGATAGCGAGCGCTTGCGATGAAGAAAAGGCTACCCCCACTGAACTGGCTGCGCGCCTTCGAGGCGTCCGCCCGTCATCTCAACTTCACCCAGGCCGCCGCCGAGCTGAACCTGACCCAGGCGGCCATCAGCCAGCAGGTCAAGGGGCTGGAGTCGCAGCTGGGCGTCAGCCTGTTCAAGCGCCTGCCGCGCGGCCTGGAGCTGACCGAGGCCGGCCAGGCCTATATGCCGGTGGTGCACGAGGCCGTCGAGCGCCTGGCCGCCGCCACCGACGAGCTGTTCGGCCAGGGTCGCAAGCGCCTGCTCACCCTGCGGGTCAACCTGGTGTTCTTCACCACCTGGCTGGCGCCGCGCCTGGCGCGCTTCCGTGCGCGCCACCCGGATGTCGGCCTGCGTTTCGCCAGCAACATCTGGCTGGACGAGCAGGGCAAGGAGGCGGACATGGAGATCCGCTACGGCCAGGGCGTCTGGCCGGGCTACAAGTCCAGCCGGCTGACCTGGGACGAGCTGTTCCCGGTGTGCAGCCCGCGCCTGCTCGACGGCGCGCCGCCGCCTACCTCGCCGGCGGAGTTGGACGCCTACAGCCTGCTGCATGTGATCGGCTACGAGGAGGGCTGGGGCTACTGGCTCAGCCAGACCGGCTTCCACCAGGTCGATGCATCCCAGGGCATGCAGTTCGACACCCTGATCACCGCCCTGGAGATGGCCACCCTCGGCCATGGCCTGGCCCTGGGGCGCACCTCCCTGGTGGCCGGGATGATCGCCAGCGGACGCCTGGTGGCGCCGTTCGAGCAGCGCATCGCCACCTCGGAGGCCTTCTACCTGGCCTGTCCTGCGCACCAGTACCTGTCGCCCCAGGCCGAGGCGTTCTGGTCCTGGCTGGAGGAGGAGGCCGCCCTTGAGCGCGACGGCCCCGGAGCAACGCCGCCGCAGGAATAGGGCGGGCTCAGCGCAGCTGCGCCTCGGCCAGGGTGCGGCTGCGGGGAATGCGCCCGGCGTCCCAGTGCCGGGCCGCCCACTCCAGCAGGTGCGGCGGGCGCGCCTCGGCGAGCGCTTCGGGCACCTCTTGTCCCAGGGCGTGCAGGGCGCGTAGCAGCAGGGGCGCGGCCCGGTCGGCGGGCAGCGGCGGCGAGCGGTAGGACTTGCCCAGTTTGTGGCCGTCCGGCTGGATAATCAGCGGCACGTGCAGGTAGCGTGGCTGGGGGGCGCCGAGCAGCTCCTGCAGGTACAGCTGGCGCGGGGTGGAGTCGAGCAGGTCGGCGCCGCGCACCACGTCGGTCACGCCCTGCCAGGCATCGTCGAGCACCACCGCCAGCTGGTAGGCGTACAGGCCGTCGCGGCGGCGGATGACGAAGTCGCCCACTTCGCGGCCCAGGTGCTGGCGATACTCGCCCTGCACGCGGTCGTCGAAGCCATAGCTCAGCTGCGGCACCCGCAGGCGGATCGCCGCATCCCGCGGGCCGTGGCCGGCGTCGCGGCAGAACCCCGGGTAGACCCCGTGATAGCCCTCCAGCTGCTTGCGCGAACAGGTGCAGGCGTAGGCCAGGCCGCTGTCCAGCAGGCGTTCGATCAGCGCCTGGTACTCGGCATGTCGCGCGCTCTGGCGCACCAGCACGCCGTCCCAGTGCAGGCCGTAGCTTTCCAGGGTTCTGAGAATTGCATCCTGGGCGCCGGGCACCTCCCGCGGCGGGTCGAGGTCTTCCATGCGCAGCAGCCAGCGACCGCCGACGGCGCGCGCATCCAGGTAGGAGGCCAGGGCCGCGACCAGGGAGCCGAAGTGCAGGTAACCGCTGGGGGTGGGGGCGAAACGACCGATATAGGCGGGAGCGTTCATGCGGGCGATGGGCTGGCGATGCGCGAACGGGGGCGGCGGGCTAGGGCGGCCGCTGTCGCCCGGAAACAACGCGGGGCGCTTGCGCGCCCCGTGGTCGGTTCAGGAACCGATCTGTTTTTCCTTGATTTCCGCCAGGGTCTTGCAGTCGATGCACAGGGTGGCGGTGGGGCGGGCTTCCAGGCGACGGATGCCGATCTCGACGCCGCAGGAGTCGCACCAGCCGTATTCGTTCTCCTCGATCAGCTCCAGCGTCTCGTCGATCTTCTTGATCAGCTTGCGCTCGCGGTCGCGGGCGCGCAGTTCCAGGCTGAACTCTTCTTCCTGGCTGGCACGGTCGGCCGGGTCGGGGAAGTTGGCCGCCTCGTCCTGCATGTGGTGCACGGTGCGGTCGACTTCCTGCATCAGTTCCAGCTTCCACTTGTTGAGGATGCCGGTGAAGTGGGCGCGCATCGGCTCACTCATGTACTCCTCGCCCTTGCTCTCTTGGTAGGGTTCGAAGCCACGAATCAGTTGGCTGCTCTTTGCTTTTGCTTTGGTGGGCATGGATGACCGCCTCTCACTCTCTAATTCCACTGCGCAGGAGTGGTGTCCCTTTGTGCCGATTAGGCATATCGGCCCTGCGGCTGCAAGCGGGCGAACTTACCAGATCGATTGCAGCCGCGCCACTCCCGGTTGTCTAGGTTACTGCCGTTTCGCCGAGCCCTTGGTTAGAATCCGCGGTCCAACCTTTATTCAGGCAGGTCCATGGCCCAGTCCTACAGTGCGCGCAGCCGCGCCATCGAACCCTTCCATGTCATGGCCCTGCTGGCCCGCGCCAACCAGTTGCAGGCCGCCGGTCATGACGTGATCCATCTGGAGATCGGCGAACCGGACTTCACCACTGCCGCGCCCATAGTCGCCGCCGGCCAGGCCGCGCTGGCCGCCGGGCATACCCGCTACACCGCGGCGCGCGGCATTCCGGCCCTGCGCGAGGCCATCGCCGGCTTCTACGCGCAACGCTATCGGTTGAGCATAGACCCTGAGCGGATCTTGATTACCCCGGGGGGCTCCGGCGCCCTGCTGCTGGCCAGCAGCCTGCTGGTCGATCCCGGCAAGCACTGGCTGCTGGCCGACCCGGGCTACCCCTGCAACCGCCACTTCCTGCGCCTGATCGAGGGCGCCGCGCAGCTGGTGCCGGTGGGCCCGGAGGTGCGCTACCAGCTGACCCCCGAGCTGGTCGAGCGGCACTGGGATGGCGACAGCGTCGGCGCCCTGATCGCCTCGCCGGCCAACCCCACCGGCACCCTGTTGCACCGCGACGAACTGACGGCGCTGTCCCGCACGCTGAAGGGGCGCGGCGGCCATCTGGTGGTCGACGAGATCTACCACGGCCTGACCTACGGGGTGGAGGCGACCAGCGTGCTGGAGGTGGACGACGAGGCCTTCGTGCTCAACAGCTTCTCCAAGTACTTCGGCATGACCGGCTGGCGCCTGGGCTGGCTGGTGGCGCCGCCGGCGGCGGTGCCGGAGCTGGAGAAGCTGGCGCAGAACCTCTACATCAGCGCGCCGAGCATGGCCCAGCACGCCGCCCTGGCCTGCTTCGAGCCGCAGACCCTGGCGATCTGCGAGCAGCGCCGTCACGAGTTCCAGCGGCGCCGCGACTTCCTCCTGCCGGCCCTGCGCGAGCTGGGCTTCAGGATCGCCGTGGAACCGGAGGGCGCCTTCTATCTATATGCCGACATCGGCGCCTTCGGCGGCGACGCCTTCGCCTTCTGCCAGCACTTTCTGGAGACCGAACACCTGGCGTTCACCCCGGGCCTGGATTTCGGCCGCCACCTGGCCGGCCAGCATGTGCGCTTCGCCTACACCCAGGACCTGCCGTGCTTGGAGCAGGCGGTCGAGCGCCTGGCCCGCGGCCTCAAGACCTGGCGCCCCGATGCGCTTTGAGCTGCCGCTGCAGCAGGGGCGCCTGCTGCGCCGCTACAAGCGCTTCCTCGCCGACATCGAGACGGCGGGCGGCGAGCGGCTGTGCATCCACTGTCCCAACACCGGTTCGATGCTCAACTGCATGAGCGAGGGCGCGCGGGTCTGGTTCAGCCGCTCCGACGACCCCAGGCGCAAGCTGCCGGGCACCTGGGAGATCGGCGAGACCCCCCACGGGCGCCTGGCGCTGATCAATACCGGGCGGGCCAACGCCCTGGTGGAGGAGGCCCTGCGTGCCGGACTGATCGCCGAGCTGGCCGGCTTCAGCGGGCTGAAGCGCGAGGTACCCTATGGCCAGGAACGCAGCCGCATCGATTTTCGCCTGGACTACCCGGAGGGGCCGGCCTTCGTCGAGGTCAAGAGCGTGACCCTGGGCTTCGCCGACAACCCGGTGGCGGCCTTTCCCGATGCCCGTACCGAGCGCGGCGCCAAGCACCTGCGCGAGTTGGCCGCGCTGGCCCGCGAGGGCGTGCGGGCGGTGCAGCTGTACTGCGTCAACCTGAGTGGTATCGAGGCGGTGCGTCCGGCCGAGGAGATCGACCCGGCCTATGCCGCGGCCCTGCGCGAGGCGCGGGCGGCGGGCGTCGAGGTGCTGGCCTATGGCGCGCAGCTCGACCCGGAGGAGGTGCGCCTGGTGCGCCGGCTCGAGGTGCGGCCGTAACGGGCTACAGCTCGGCCCAGATACCCTCGGCGTTTTCCTCGCAGGGCAGCGCCTCCAGCGCCTGCCCGGCACAGGGACCGGCCACGCATTCGCCCGAGTCGATGAGAAACAGCGCGCCGTGGGTGGCGCACTGGATCAGGCTGGCGCTGGCATCGAGGAACTGGTCCGGCAGCCACTCCAGGGGAATGCCGCGATGCGGGCAGCGGTTGCGGTAGAGGTACACCCGGCCGTCCTTGCGCACGGCCAGCAGCTTCTGCTCGGTAATCACAAAGCCCCGGCTGTGGCCTTCGGCCAGCTCGTCGGGGGCACATAAACGCATCATCGGTCTCTCCATGGCAGGCGGGCATTATCCCCCTCTGTCGGGCGCTGCCAAGGGGAACCGGCCGTTGACCGGGCTGGCGGCCCGGGTCGCGGCCTTTTATCCTGCCAGCCAACCCAGCCGCGCGAAGCCAGCCTACCCCATGCATCCCGTCATCCAGCCGCGCTCACTGTTCACCGCCCTGGGCCTGTTGCTGACACTGGCCCTGTGGCTGTCGCTGGCCCTGGGGCCGGTCAGCCTGCCGCCGGCGGACACCCTGCAGGCGGCGCTGCGCCTGCTCGGCCTGCCGTTGGGCGGCGCCGAACGGGGGCAGGCCGAGCTGATTCTCGGGCAGATCCGCCTGCCGCGCGCCTTGCTGGGCCTGACGGTCGGCGCGGTGCTGGCGCTGTGCGGCGTGGCGATGCAGGGGCTGTTCCGCAATCCGCTGGCCGACCCGGGGCTGGTCGGGGTCTCCAGCGGCGCGGCGCTGGGGGCGGCCCTGGCCATAGTCGGTGGCGCTGCCCTGGGCGGTCTGCCCGCGGCCCTGGCGCCTTATCTGCTGTCGCTGTGCGCCTTCGCCGGCGGCCTGGGGGTGACGGCGCTGGTCTATCGCCTCGGCCGGCGCGACGGCCAGACCAGCGTGGCGACCATGCTCCTGGCCGGCATCGCGCTGACCGCCCTGGCCGGTGCGGCGATCGGCCTGTTCACCTACCTGGCCGACGACACCACCTTGCGCAGCCTGACCTTCTGGAACCTGGGCAGCCTCAACGGCGCCAGCTACGCGCGGCTGTGGCCCTTGCTGCTGGTGACCTGCGGCGTGGCGCTGTGGCTGCCGCGGCGGGCCAGGGCGCTCAATGCCCTGCTGCTGGGCGAGTCGGAGGCGCGCCACCTGGGCTTCGCCGTGGAGCGGATCAAGCGCGAACTGGTGCTGTGCACCGCCCTGGGCGTCGGCGCGGCGGTGGCGGCCGCCGGCATGATCGGCTTCATCGGCCTGGTGGTGCCCCACCTGATGCGCCTGCTGGTCGGGCCGGATCACCGCCTGCTGCTACCGGCGTCGGCCCTGGCCGGTGCCAGCCTGCTGTTGTTCGCCGACCTGGCCGCGCGCCTGGCCCTGGCCCCGGCGGAGTTGCCGATCGGCATCGTTACCGCGCTGATCGGGGCGCCCTTCTTCCTCTACCTGCTGTTGCGGGGGCGGCCCTGATGCTGTGTGCGCAGAACCTGGCGGTGCGGCGTGGCGGCCGTAGCGTGCTGGCGGATATCGACCTGCGGCTGCAGCCGGGCGAGGTGCTCGGCGTGCTCGGCCCCAACGGCGCCGGCAAGAGCACCCTGCTCGGTGCGCTGTGCGGCGAGTTGCCGCCGGCCCAGGGCCAGGTGCTGCTGGACGAGCGTCCCCTCGGCGCCTGGTCCGGCCCGGAGCGGGCGCGGCGCCTGGCGGTGCTGCCGCAGAGCTCGACCCTGAACTTCGCCTTTCGCGTCGAGCAGGTGGTGGCCATGGGGCGTTTGCCCCACGCCAGCGGCCGTCTGCGCGACGGCGAGATAGTCGAGGCGGCGTTGCAGGCGGCCGATGCCGCGCACCTGGGCGGGCGCAGCTACCTGGAACTGTCCGGCGGGGAGCGTCAGCGCGTGCACCTGGCGCGGGTGCTGGCGCAGCTGTGGCCGGGAGGCGAGGGCCAGGTGCTGCTGTTGGACGAGCCGACCTCGATGCTCGACCCGCTGCACCAGCACACCACCCTGCAGGCCGTGCGCACCTTCGCCGAGCAGGGCGCCGCGGTGCTGGTGATACTGCATGACCTCAACCTGTCCGCGCGCTACTGCGACCGCCTGCTGCTGCTCGAGCGCGGCCGCCCCCATGCCCTGGGCACGCCGCAGCAGGTGCTGCGCGCCGAGCCGCTGCAGGCGGTGTTCGGCCTGGAGGTGTTGGTGCAGGTTCATCCCGAACGCGGTCACCCGCTGATAGTCGCCCGTTGAGGAAGCCGCCATGCGCCTGCTCCTGCCCTTTGTGCTGATGCTGCTGAGCGCCTGCCAGGCGCTGCCGCCGATGCCGGCCTGGCAGAGCCCCGCAGGTCGCGATCATGCCGACCTCGGCGTCATCCGCGACCTGCGCAGCGGCGAACGCCTCTCGCCCGAGGCGCTGGTGGAGCGCCTGGCCGACGCCGAGCGGTTGCTGGTCGGCGAGCGCCACGACAACCCCGACCACCACGCCCTGCAGCTGTGGCTGCTCGAGGCCCTGGCGGCGCGCCGGGAGCCGGGGGCGTTGCTGCTGGAGATGCTCGACGCCGCGCAGCAGGCGCGGGTGGATGCCGTCCAGGCCGCCGCGCGCCTGCCCGCCGACCTGCCGGCGGCACTGGCCTGGCAGCCCGGTTGGGACTGGGCGCTGTACGGACCCATCCTGCGCCATGCCCTGACCGAGGGCGTCCCGCTGCGCGCGGCCAACCTGAGCCGTGACGAGCTGCTGGCCGTCTATCGCCAGCCACCGGCCTTGCCCGCCGGTGCGGCGAGCGCGCCGGCGGTGCGCGAGCGACTGCTGACGCAGCTCCGCCAGGCCCACTGCGACAAGCTGCCGGACAGCCAGCTGCCGGCCATGCTCGCCGTGCAGCAGCAGCGCGACCGGCGCATGGCCGAGGCGCTGCTGGCGGCGCCGGCACCGAGCCTGCTGCTGGCCGGGGCCTACCATGTGCGCCGCGACCTGGGCGTGCCGCTGCACCTGGCCGACCTGGGCGCCGGGGGTGGCACCCGGGTGCTGCAGCTGGCCGAGGTGGGGGCGGCGGTCACGGCCGCGCAGGCGGACTTCGTCTGGTACACCCCGGCCGTGCCGGAACAGGATCACTGCGCGCGCATCGGCGGCTGAGCGACGGCGAAACGCGGCGGGTCCGACCCTGTGCCGGCCAGGCTCGCCGAGCGTCGCCCGACGAATAGGCCACACTTAGGCTCAGGAGGTGGGCGCTTATGGCCGATCGTTCGCTGCGCGGGCAGCGCCTGGCGGCGTTGTTCCTGCTGGGCTGGCTGTTGTTCAGCTATCCCTTGCTGACCCTGTTCGACAACGACGCTCGGCTGCTGGGCATCCCGCTGCTCTATGCCTATCTGTTTCTGGCCTGGGCCGCGCTGATCGGCCTGATGGTGCTGGTCATCGAGGTTTCGCGTCGATGAGGGAGCCCTGAGCATGTCCCTCGGCGCCCTGATCCTGCTGGCCGCCGGCGCTTACCTGGGGCTGCTCTTCGCCATCGCCTACTGGGGCGACAGGCGCGCCGACGCCGGCCGCTCGATCATCGCCAACCCCTATATCTATGCGCTGTCGCTGGCGGTCTATGCCACCTCCTGGACCTTCTACGGCAGCGTCGGCCGCGCGGCAGACAGTGGCGTCGGCTTCCTGCCGGTCTACCTGGGGCCGACCCTGATGGCGGCGCTGTTCTGGCTGGTGCTGCGCAAGATGATCCGCATCAGCAAGGCCAACCGCATCACCTCGATCGCCGACTTCGTCGCCGCGCGCTATGGCAAGAGCGCGCTGCTCGGCGGCCTGGTGACGCTGATCGCGGTGGTCGGGGTGATCCCCTATATCGCCCTGCAGCTCAAGGCGGTGTCCACCAGCTTCCTGATCCTCTGGCAGTACCCGGCGCTGCGCATGCCGGGGCAGGCCCAGGCCCCCGGCCCGCTGCAGGACACCGCGCTCTATGTGGCGCTGCTGCTGGCGGCCTTCACCATCCTCTTCGGCACCCGCCACCTGGATGCCACCGAGCGCCACGAGGGCATGGTCGCGGCCATCGCCTTCGAGTCGCTGGTCAAGTTGCTGGCCTTCCTGGCCGTCGGCCTGTTCGTCACCTTCGGCCTCTACCAGGGCTTCGCCGACCTGTTCGCCCAGGCGGCGCGGTTGCCGGATTTCGACCGCCTGCTGACCCTGGGCGGCCCGGAAGGCCGCTACGGTTCCTGGACGGCGCTGATCTGCCTGTCGATGCTGTCGGTCCTGCTGCTGCCGCGGCAGTTCCAGGTCGGTGTGGTGGAGAACGTCAACGAGGACCACCTGGCCAAGGCCGTATGGCTGTTTCCGCTGTACCTGCTGGCGATCAACCTGTTCGTCCTGCCGATCGCCTTCGCCGGCTTGCTGCAGTTCCCCGCCGGCACGCTGGATGCCGATACCTTCGTCCTCAGCCTGCCCCTGTCCCAGCACCAGGTGGCGCTGGCGCTGCTGGTGTTCATCGGCGGGCTGTCGGCGGCCACCGGCATGGTCATAGTCGAGACCATCGCCCTGTCGACCATGATCTGCAACGACCTGACGATGCCCCTGCTGCTGCGCTGGAAGGCCCTGGCCCGTCGCAGCGATCTCTCCGGGCTGCTGCTGGGCATTCGTCGCGGCGCCATTCTGCTGCTGCTGTTGCTCGGCTATGCCTATTACCGGGCGGCCGGGGAGGCCTATGCCCTGGTGTCGATCGGCCTGGTGTCCTTCGCCGCGGTGGCGCAGTTCGCCCCGGCGCTGCTCGGCGGCATGTACTGGACGCAGGGCAGTCGCGCCGGCGCCCTGAGCGGCCTGACGCTGGGCTTCGCGCTCTGGGCCTACACCCTGCTGCTGCCGGCGTTCGCCAAGTCCGGCTGGCTGCCGCTGTCCTTCATCGAACAGGGACCGCTGGCCATCGCCTGGCTCAAGCCGCTGGCACTGTTCGGCCTGGAGGGACTGGACGAGATCGGTCACGCACTGTTCTGGAGCCTCGCGGCCAACCTCGGCGCCTATGTCGGGGTGTCGCTGCTGGGCCGTCAGAGCGCCCGCGAGCATGCCCAGGCGCTGTTGTTCGTCGATGCCTTCAAGGTCGCCGGCGGTGGCTCCAGCCCGTGGCGCGGCAGTGCCTCGATGAGCGAGGTGGTCGCCCTGGTCGGCCGCTTCCTCGGTCCGCAGCGGGCCGCCGAGGCCTTCGCCGATCATGCCCGGCGCCGCGGGCTGGCTGCGCCCGCCGAGTTGACGCCGGACGCCGAGCTGGTGCGTTTCGCCGAGCAGCAGCTGGCCGGCGCCATCGGCACCGCCTCGGCGCGGGTGATGCTGGCCTCGGTGGTCCAGGAGGAGCCGTTGGGCATGGACGAGGTGCTGGGCATACTCGACGAGGCCTCCCAGGTGCGCGCCTACAGCCGCCGCCTGGAACAGCAATCGCGGGAGCTGGAGGCCGCCACCGGCGAGCTGCGCGCGGCCAATGCCCGGCTGCAGGAGCTCGACCGGCTGAAGGACGACTTCGTCGCCACCGTGACCCACGAACTGCGCACGCCGCTGACCTCGATCCGCGCCTTCGCCGAGATACTTAACGACAACCCGGAGCTGGCGGCGCAGCAGCGCGCGCGCTTCGTCGCCATCATCGTCAAGGAGAGCGAGCGTCTGACGCGGATGATCAACCAGGTGCTGGACCTGGCCAAGCTCGAATCGGGGCAGGTCGAGTGGCAGGCATCAGAGGTCGACCTCAGGGCGGTGATCGAGGACGCCGTGGCCAGCACCAGCCAGCTGCTCGGCGACCAGCGGATCGGCCTGGGGCTCGAGCTGCCGCCACGGGTGGCGCCGGTAGTGGCCGACCGCGACCGCCTGCTGCAGGTGCTGCTCAACCTGATCGGCAACGCGGTGAAGTTCTGCGACCGCGAACATGGGCGCATCGACATCGTCCTGCGCGAGCAGGCCGAGGCGTTGCGGGTGGAGGTGCGCGACAACGGCGCCGGCATCGACCCGGCCGACCAGGAGGCGATCTTCGAGAAATTCCGCCAGGTCGGCGACAGCCTCACCGGCAAGCCCCAGGGCACCGGCCTGGGGCTGCCCATCAGCCGGCAGATCATCGAGCACTTCGGCGGCCGCCTGTGGGTGGACAGCGCGCGCGGGCAGGGCGCGTGCTTTTCTTTTACCCTTCCCCTAGGGGCGCGCGCCGAGGCGCCGGCCCCCGATCGCAAGACGGAGGACTCGGTATGAGCCATAGCGTGCTGATCGCCGACGACGAGCCGAACATCGTCATCTCCCTGGAGTTCCTCCTGCAGCAGGCGGGCTACCAGGTGCGGGTGGCCCACGACGGCCAGCAGGCCTGGGAGTCGATCCAGCGCCAGCCGCCTGATCTGGTGCTGCTCGATGTGATGCTGCCGCACCTGAGCGGCTTCGACCTGTGCCAGAAGATTCGCGAGAATCCGGCCTGGGCCCGACTGCGTATCGTCATGCTGACCGCCAAGGGCCGCGAGGTGGAGATCAGCAAGGGCCTGGCGCTGGGGGCCGATGCCTACATCACCAAGCCGTTCTCGACCCAGGACCTGCTGGCCCGGGTACGCACCTTGCTCGGGGGCGACCAGGCATGAGCCCACGGCTCAGGTTCGTCGCCTGGCTGGCCGGACTCGTCGGGCTGCTCATGGTCCTGCTCGGCCTGGCCGGGGCGGCGTTGTGGAGCGACCTGGACCCGGCCGAGCGTGCCGCGCTGGCGGTCCTGCTCGAGGGCCGCGGCGCCTTGCTGGCGGTGCTCGGCGCCCTGCTGCTGGTGCCCTTCGCCGTGCTCCTGCGCCTCGCCCTGCAGGCCTACCCGGAGTCGGCGGCGCGCCTGGCCGAGGAAGTCGGCATCATCCACCGGGTCAATCCCGGACACCGCATCCAGCCGGGCGGCGCACGAGCGATGCGTCGACTGGCGCGCGCGCTGAATGCCTTCGCCGAGAGCCATGGCGCCCTGCAGGAGGAGGTCAGGCAGCGCATTGAGGAGGCCAACGTCCATCTGGAACAGGAGAAGAACCGCCTGGCGGCGCTGATGTCGGAACTGGCCCAGAGCGTGCTGGTGTGCAACCGCGAGGGGCGCATCCTGTTGTACAACAGCCGTGCCAGCCTGTTGCTGGAACCCTCCGCCACACAGGTCGGCGGCGCACCGGTCGGGCTGGGGCGGTCGATCTTCGCCATCCTCGACCGGCGCCTGATCGGGCATGCCCTGGAACGCGTGCGCCGGCGTCTGGAACAGCGCAGTCCGCGACCCGTGGCCACTTTCGTCGCGGCCCGCGGCACCCAGCTGTTGCGGTCCCAGATGGTGCCGCTGCAGGACGGGGAGGGCGAGTTGGTCGGTTTTGTGCTGATCCTCGAGGACATTACCCGCGCGGTGCAACTCAACAGCCGCCGCGATGCCCTGATGCTGCAGCTCACCGAGGGCAGCCGCGGTGCCCTGGCCAATATCCGTGCCGCCGCCGAAACCCTGCAGCAGTATCCCGAGATGGATGCCGAGCGCCGCCAGCGCTTCGGTGCGGTGATCCTCGACGAGGCGCAGCGGCTGTCCCGACAGCTGGAGCAGTCGCTGGCCCGGCACGCCGATATTCTGCGACCGCAATGGCCGCTGGAGGACATGCTGGCCGGCGACCTGCTGCTCGCCCTGCAGCGCAACTTTGCCGCGGTGCTGGACGTCACCGCGCACTACGCGGGCAACGCCCCGCCGCTCTGGCTGTGCCTGGACAGCTACTCCCTGGTGCAGGCCATGACCCAGCTGATGGGAGCCCTGGCCAGCGCCTGTGCGGTGCGCGAGGTCGAACTGGAACTGGCCGAGGAGGACGGTTTCGCCCGCCTGGGCCTGTGCTGGCAGGGGGCTCCCCTGGAGCCTGAACTGTTGCACGAGTGGGAGGAACGGCCGTTCAGCCTGGGCGGCGACGACCCCGGCGCGGCGACCCTGCGCGAGGTGCTGGAGCGCCACGGCGGCGAGCTCTGGTGCCGGAGCGATCGCGCCACCGGCGCCAGCCGTCTGTGTCTGCAGTTGCCGATCATCGAGCCGGAGCCGGCGGAGGCCTGTGCGGAGCCCAGCCAGGGGCGTCCGGTGTACTACGACTTCGACCTGTTCAGTCAGCCGGGGCAGACCCCGGAACTGGACGAGCGCCCCCTGGTCGAGTTGGCCTATACGGTGTTCGATACCGAGACCACCGGCTTGGCGCCCTCCGAGGGCGACGAGATCATCTCGATCGGCGCGGTGCGCATTGTCAACGGCCACCTGCTCAAGCAGGAGTGTTTCGAGCAGCTGATCGACCCGCACCGTTCGATTCCCCGTGAGTCCCAGCAGGTGCACGGTCTGACCCCGGAGCTGCTGACCGGCCAGCCGAGCATCGCCCAGGTGCTGCCGCTGTTCCAGCGTTTCGCCGAGGACACCGTGCTGGTCGCCCACAATGCGGCATTCGACATGCGCTTCCTGCAACTCAAGGAGGCGCAGACCGGCATCCGCTTCATCCAGCCGGTGCTCGACACCCTGCTGCTGTCGGCCCTGGTCCATCCCGGCCATACGGCCGACGAGCATCGTCTCGAGCAGATCGCCGCCCGCCTGGGGGTGCAGGTGATAGATCGGCATACCGCCCTGGGGGATGCCATGGTCACCGGGGAGGTGTTCCTGCGTTTGATCCCGCTGCTCGCCGAGCGTGGCATCCACACGCTGCGGCAGGCGCGCGAAGCCTCGCAGAATACCACCTACGCCAAGTTGGAGTATTAGGCGGGGGGCGGAGGCAGAAACTGCAGGCAAAAAAAGACCCGGCATGCGCCGGGTCAATAACCGTGATTAGCCTGATGAGGAGATAACCTGAAGAGTCCGATTGAAGGCCCCTTTAGCTTACCGGCTGATCTCGCGATCAGTTGATTGAATAATAACAATTCTCATTTCGATGTCAACGCTTCCGGGCAAATAAATTCTCGCCGTCCCGCTTCGGGCTGGTGCGCCGGCTAGACCGCCTCGGCCGGCAGGCGCAACTGGGTGACTTCCTTGTTCAACAGGTCGATGCGCCGGGCCATGCTCTCGATCAGGCTGTGGGCGATTCGCGGGTTGCTCTGCATCAGGCCGAGGAACTGTTCCTTGGGGATCACCATCACGGTGCAGGGCTCGGTGGCCAGTACCGTGGCGCTGCGCCGCTCCCGGGTGAACACCGCCATGGCGCCGAAGATCTCGTCCTTCTGCACGTCGCCGACCTTGTGGCCGTCGACGAAGGCTTCGGCGTGGCCTTCGATGATGATGAACACATGATCGGCGGCATCGCCCTGGTGGATCAGTTCTTCGCCGGCGGCGAAGTGCTGGAAGCCGGTGGCGGGGCGTATTTCCGGTTGCTTGAGGCGTGCCAGGGCATCGGAGAGCAGCGCCGTGTGGCCGATCAGGTACTGGATGAACTGCTCCTGGCGCGATTCGCTGGCGTAGATATGCCGGAACACCTCGCTGCGCGAGTAGGGCACCAGGCTCAGCGGCTCTTCGCTGCGATAGCGGCAGCTGGGCAGATCGATGCCTTGGCGCAGGCCGACCAGGTCGCCCTCTTGTAGATAGAACAGCGGGCGTTCGTCGACCAGGGCATGGAGCAGGCCGTCCTCGATGATGAACAGTTGATTGCTTGGCAGCATCGGCGCCAGGTCCTCGACCTGCTCCAGCCTGAGCACGTCGCCCGCCGGCTGCAGGTCGTCCAGCAGTTGGGCGGGGATGCTTTGCAGTCGACTGATCAGCTGGTCGGCATATGCCGGTTGCTCCCCGAGTAGATACATGAGCGTAATTCCTTGAACGGGCTTGGGCGGGCTAGAGCGCACGAATGGCCTTGAAACAATAGGTGGCGCGGCGGTTTTGGTAAATCCTCGTCGGCACAGGTTGTGAGCTAGCTCTTGTTGTGGGCCGCGTAGGCCTCGACCTGGCCATTGAGTTCGGCCTTGTGGGCGGGGGGCAGCTCGTTCCAGTGCACGTCCAGCAGTGCCCCCTCGATGGCGTAGAGCAGCACCTTGGAGGCGCGAAAGCCCCGCGCCCGAACGGCCCGGTAGGCGCTCACGGCACCCAGGCGGCGCAGGTCGTTGGCGCTGTGGATGCCGGCCGCGTGCAGCCATTGCACCGAGGTCTTGCCCAGGTTCTTCAGGTGTTGCAGTTCGTCGTTCATCGAGTCTCCTTGCGTCTGCGAGTGCGGAACGAAGCGCGATCAGCGTGCAATGCCTGCCAGGAAGTGTAGCGGCCAGCGTATCGGCCGCGGTTGTCTGACATCGCCCCAGGCCTGGCGCAATGCCGGCGCCAGTTCGGCAACCGGGTCGCGGCCGTGTTGCCGTTCCCAGCGCTGTACCGCAGACCAGGTGCGCAGATAGCCGAGCAGTTGGGCGAAGTCCCAAGACGTCGCGAGGGCCAGTTCGGGCGTCTCGATGGGGGACAGGGGGCAGTGGATGTCCCGGTAGCCGGCATCGACGCTGGCGCGCCCGTCCAGCCAGTAGCCGGCCAGCGTGCCGCGGTAGAAATCTGCGACCAAGGCGTCCAGGCCGGCGTCGATCTGCATCAGGCCATAGCACCAGGCGCAGAACAGACCGTCCGGCCTGAGCAGGCGGTTGACCTCGGCGAAGAACGCCGGGCTGGCGAACCAGTGCAGCGCCTGGGCGACCACCACCAGGTCGAGGCTGGCCGACGGCAGTGGCAGCACTTGGGCGTCGGCGACGAACAGCTGGATACCCCTCCAGTCGCTGCCGGCGCGCAGCTGTTCGATGCTGGCGTCGCAGGCCAGCACCTGGCTGAAGTAGCGGCGCAGCGGCTGGCTGGCCTGGCCGTTGCCGCAGCCGATATCCAGGGCCCTCTGGTGTTGCGGGCTGTGCCTGGCCAGCCAGGCGAACAGATCGTCCGGGTAGTGCGGGCGATAGCTGGCGTAGGCCTCTGCGCCGGCACCGAACAGCGCGCTGATCTCGCTCATGCTCAGCGGGTTCGGTAGCGCAGGCGGGTGCCGAAGTTGACCGACATCAGCAGCTCGTCGGCCGAGAGGTCTGCCGGGAAGTAGGCCCCGGAGATCTGCGCATGGGCCAGGCTGGCGCCTTCCAGGCGGGACTGGCGCAGGTCCAGGCCGCGCAGGTCGGTGCCGCGGAAATAGGCATCGGTGAAGTCGATGCCCTGGGCGTCCAGGGCGCGCAGGTCGAGTCCGCGGAAGTCGCCGCCGCTCAAGTCGATCTCGACGTCCATGGGGCGCTGGGTGTTGAACCCTGCGATGTTTTCCTCGCGCAGCAGGCGGTAGAGCGGGCTATCGAGTTGGCGCGGCTGGCTCATGACGGGCTTTCCATAGGAGGGTTTCCGCCAGTATAGAAGCCGCGGCGCGATCCGCTCGTCGCGCCGGGCGCCGGTTCTGCGCCCTTACAACCCGGGCAGGCGCTGGCGGATCTGCTTCACCAGATTATCCAGACTGGCGCTGTCGTGGGTGTCGACCCGCTTGCTGTTGGCCTGCTCGTCTGCATCGAGTGGCTCGCGGCTGGCCTGTTGCGCCTGAATCACCTCCAGGGTCGCATCGGACGGGTCGAGGCCGGCGGCCTGGCGCTGGGCGAGCCAGCCGGCGATCACCTCCTGCGGGGCCCGGCAGTCGAGGATCAGGAAGGGCACTCCGGTGGCTTCGGCGATCTGCCAGGCCGCCCGGCGTTGGGCTTGTTTCAGGTAGGTGGCGTCGATCACCACCGGGAAACCGGCATGCAGGGCGGCGTCGGCCAGCTGATGCAGGCGCTGGTAGGTGGCGCTGCTGGCATCGGCGCTGTAGATGCCGGCATCCAGCTGGCCCCGGTCACCGCTCGGCTGCTCGCCGAACAGGCGCTTGCGCTCGACATCCGAGCGCAGCCGTACGGCGCCCAGCGCCTCGACCAGGCGCATGGCCACGGAGCTCTTGCCGACCGCGGAAACGCCATGGGTGATGGCCAGGAAGCGCGAGGGGATGGCGCTGTAGCTTTCCGCCAGGCTGGCATAGCGGCGGTACTGGCGCAGGATCACCGCACGCTGCACGGCGTCCTGCTCCTGGCCGAGGCGGAACAGCGCGACCTTGCCACGGACCATGGCGCGGTAGGCCTTGTAGAAGTTGAGCAGCTCCACTGCGGCGTAGTCGCCGGTGTGCTCCAGCCAGGCGCTGACGAAGCGGCGGGCCAGGCACTTGAGGCCGCGGTCTTCCAGGTCCATGGCGAGGAAGGCGGCATCGGAGGCGATGTCGATCAGGCGGAAGGGCTCGTTGAACTCGATGCAGTCGAACAGCGTCACCTGGCCGTCGAGCAGGGTCACGTTGCCCAAGTGGATGTCGCCGTGGCATTCACGGATGAAGCCCTCGGCCTTGCGCCGCGCCAGCACGGGTTCGAGGCGGGCGAAGCTGGTTTCGGCCCAGGCCTGCAGGGCGTCGAGCTGCTGCAGGTCGGCCGGGTCCGAGAGCAGCGGGCGGATCTGCTCGAAGTTCTGCAGCACCGGCGCCATGACCGCCTGCGGCGTGCCGAGTTCGTGTGCCTGGGGCACCTGCGGGGCCTTGAGGTGGAAGGCGGCGATCTGCCGGGCCAGCGCCTCGATATGTTCCTCGCTCAGTTCGCCGCGGGCCTGGACCTCGCCGAGCAGCTGGTCCTGGGGGAACTGGCGCATCTTCAAGGCATATTCGATGGCCGGGCCGTCGCCGCCCAGTTGCGGTGCCTCGACGCTACCGTTGATCGGCAAAACCTCCAGGTAGAGGCCCTGGGTCAGGCGTTGATTGAGGCGCAACTCCTCCCGGCAGAAGTGCTCGCGGGCCGCCAGCTCGGTGAAGTCGAGGAAGCCGAAGTTCACCGGCTTCTTGATCTTGTAGGCATAGGGGCCGGTCAGCAGCACCCAGGAGATATGCGTCTCGATGACCTGGAAGCCGTCTACCGGGTGGGGGTAGAGGGCCGGGTTCTGCAGGGCGGCGATCAGGGCTTGGCTCACGGGCGATCCTTGGCGTTCGGACTATTAAGTAGGCCGGCATTATGGCCGCTGCGAGCCGCTCTGCAAACCGCCCGGCAGCGCCTGCCGGTGCCTTCGCAAAGTGCGTATAATGCCGCGCCATGACTCGTACCCGATCTCCCCGTTCCCGTTCCAAACGTCGTTCCCGTGGCATGCGCCCCTGGCTCGGCTGGGCTTTCAAGCTCGGCCTGGTCGCTCTGGTGGTGCTGGCGGGCTTTGCGGTTTACCTCGATGCCGTGGTGCAGGAGAAGTTCTCCGGCAAGCGCTGGACGGTGCCGGCCAAGGTCTATGCCCGGCCTCTGGAGCTGTTCGTCGGGCAGAAGCTGGCGAAGAGCGACTTCCTCAAGGAACTGGACGCCCTGGGTTATCGCCGCGAGAGCGCGGCCAGCGGCCCGGGCGCCGTGGCGGTGGCCGGCAACAACATCGAACTGCACACCCGCGGCTTTCAGTTCTACGAGAGCAGCGAACCGGCGCAGCGCGTGCGCGTGCGCTTCTCCGGCGATTACGTGGCCGGTCTGAACCAGGCCAACGGCGGCAACCTGGCGGTGGCCCGCCTGGAGCCGATGCTGATCGGCGGGCTGTACCCGGCCCACCAGGAAGACCGCGTGCTGATCAAGCTGGAGCAGGTGCCACCCTATCTGGTGGAGACCCTGGTGGCGGTCGAGGACCGCGAGTTCTTCAATCACTTCGGCGTCTCGCCCAAGGGCATCGCCCGTGCGGTCTGGATCAACGCCACGGCCGGGCAGTTGCGCCAGGGCGGCAGCACCCTGACCCAGCAGCTGGTGAAGAACTTCTACCTGACCAACGAGCGCAGTCTCACGCGCAAGGCCACCGAGGCCATGATGGCGGTGCTGCTGGAGCTGCACTACGACAAGAAGGATATTCTCGAGGCCTACCTCAA
This sequence comes from Pseudomonas sp. MBLB4123, assembly GCF_051904775.1. Classification (NCBI taxonomy): domain Bacteria; kingdom Pseudomonadati; phylum Pseudomonadota; class Gammaproteobacteria; order Pseudomonadales; family Pseudomonadaceae; genus Pseudomonas; species Pseudomonas sp. MBLB4123. The sequence continues at coordinate 2,549,408 of NZ_CP196711.1, read as the reverse complement.
CGAGGTGTTCCTCGGTCAGGACGGCCAGCGCGCGGTGCATGGCTTCGGCCTGGCCAGCCAGTATTTCTTCAGCCAGCCGCTGAACGAGCTGAAGCTCGACCAGGTGGCGCTGCTGGTGGGCATGGTCAAGGGGCCGACCTACTACAACCCGCGGCGCAATCCCGAGCGAGCCCTGGAGCGGCGCAACCTGGTGCTGGACATCCTGGTCGAGCAGGGCGTGGTCGCCGCCGAGGTGGCGGCCGCGGCCAAGCAAAAGCCGCTGGGCGTGACCCAGCGCGGCAGCCTGGCCGACAGCTCCTTCCCGGCCTTCCTCGACCTGGTCAAGCGCCAGCTGCGTGAGGACTACCGCGAGGCCGACCTGACCGAAGAGGGCCTGCGCATCTTCACCAGCTTCGACCCCATCCTCCAGCTCAAGGCAGAGGCCGCCCTGGGCGACTCCTTGAAGCGCCTGTCCGGGCGCAAGGGCGTGGATCAGGTTGAGGCCGGCATGGTGGTGACCAACCCGGAAACCGGCGAGGTGCAGGCGTTGATCGGCAGCCGCCAGCCGCGCTTCGCCGGCTTCAACCGGGCCCTGGATGCACTGCGGCCGATCGGCTCGCTGATCAAGCCGGCGATCTACCTGACCGCCCTGGAGCGTCCCAGCCAGTTCACCCTGACCAGCCTGCTGGAAGACCAGCCTTTCTCCATCAAGGGCCAGGATGGCCAGGTCTGGCGCCCGCAGAACTATGACCGCAAGGCCCATGGCACCATCTACCTGTACCAGGGGCTGGCCAACTCCTACAACCTCTCCACCGCCAAGCTGGGCCTAGAGCTGGGCGTGCCGAACGTGCTCAAGACCCTCGAGCGTCTCGGGGTCGAACGCAAGTGGCCGGCCTATCCCTCGATGTTGCTGGGAGCCGGTGCCTTGACCCCGATGGAGGTGGCGGACATGTACCAGACCCTGGCCAACGGCGGTTTCAATACGCCGTTGCGCGGCATTCGCAGCGTGCTGACCGCCGAGGGCGAACCGCTCAAGCGCTACCCCTACCAGATCCAGCAGCGCTTCGATGCCGGCGCCATCTATCTGTTGCAGAACGCCATGCAGCGCACCATGCGCGAGGGTACCGGCCGTTCGGTGTACAGCCAGCTGCCCGGCTCCCTGACCCTGGCCGGCAAGACCGGCACCAGTAACGACTCGCGCGACAGCTGGTTCGCCGGCTTCAGCCAGGACCTGCTGGCGGTGGTCTGGCTCGGCCGTGACGACAACGGCCCGACGCCCTTGACCGGGGCCAGCGGCGCCTTGCAGGTGTGGACCGACTTCATGCGCAAGGCCGATCCGCTGCCGCTGGACATGCCGCTGCCGGATAATGTGACGCAGGCCTGGGTCGATGCCAATACCGGTCAGGGCACCGACCCGAGCTGCCCGAATGCCGTGCAGATGCCGTATATTCGTGGGAGTGAGCCATTGCCGGGCCCGTCCTGCGGTATTCAGGCGCCGGTCGATTCGGTGATGGACTGGGTGCGTGGCTGGTTGGATTAAGTGAGAGGGTGTGAAGTGACTAAGTGGTGGATTCCTGCGCTAACGGCCTCGATGGTGCTGGGCGGCTGCGCCAGCGTACCGCGCGGTTCGATTCCGGTGGTCGACTCCAGCGGTTCGGTCTATGAGCAGCAAGAGGGCGGTGGCAGCTATGGCCAGCCGGCCGCTCAGCCGCAGACCCAGCCGCAGGACTCGGGAGTGGTGGTCATGGTGCCGCAGGGCGCCGGCAGCTCCGCGCCGATTCAGACCTTCCCGGCCCCCAGCGCGCCGATTGGCGGTGCCGCCGAGAGCGCGCCGCTCGGCAGCGGCGAGCCGCTGGGCGGTTACAGCCCGCCGCCGTCGATGCCGAGCGGTATTCCGAGCAATGGCGGCTTGGCCGCCGACGAGCAGCTGGATGGTCCGGTGCTGGCGCTGCTGACCACCGCTCAGCAGCAGCAGGGCAGTGGCGACCTCAATGGCGCGGCCTCCAGCCTGGAGCGCGCCCAGCGCATCGCCCCGCGCGAACCCCAGGTGCTCTACCGCCTGGCCGAGGTGCGTTTGGCCCAGGGCGACGCGGCCCAGGCCGAGCAGTTCGCCCGCCGTGGCCTGAGCTACGCCAGCGGCCGTCCGGCCCTGCAGGCCAGTCTGTGGAACCTGATCGCCCAGGCGCGCGAGCGCCAGGGCGACCCTGCCGGTGCCGCCCAGGCGCGTGAGCGTGCGCGGGTCAGCCTCTGATGGATACGCGAATGCCGGCCATCGCCGAGCAGCTGTTGTTGATCGAGCGCGAGTTACGTGTGCAGGGCTGGTGGGCCGAGCAGTCGCCCAGCGCCCAGGCACTGGCCAGCCGGGAGCCGTTCTGTGTCGACAGCATGGCCTTCGAGCAATGGCTGCAGTGGATATTCCTGCCGCGGATGAAGCAGATACTCGAGGCGGGGGGCAAGCTACCCGGCGTCTCCGGTATCCAGCCGATGGCCGAGCAGGTCTACAGCGACCGGTCTGAGCAGGCCGCGGAGCTGATCCGGCTGCTGGGCGAGTTCGACCGGTTGATCGGCGGCGCGGCCTGAGGCCGCGCCTACGGGGTCACAGGCAGTTGTCGGCAATCGACTTCTGCGCCGCGCCGATGCGCTCCTGACGCTCCTCTTCGCTGAGGCGACGGACCTCGCCGTCTTCCTCGATGCGTACGCGCGGGTTGTTCTGCAGCTGGGCCAGGCTGTTGCGCATGCTGTCGCAGTACTGCTTGCGCTCGGCCTCCTTGGCCGCGACCTCCTGCTTCACCTTCTTGTCGATGGCGGCCTGCTCCGGGTCGGCGATGTTCTTGAAGGTCGGCGCGGGCTGTGGCTCGGCCGGTTTGGGGGGCGGCGTGGCGGTATTGATGCTGGTGGCCTGTGCGCCCTGCGGCGGCTGCGCGCCGAAGTGGGTGACGCCCTGGGCGTCGACCCACTTGTACACCTGGCCGGCCATGGCGGGTGCGCTCAGGGCGAGCAGCAAGCTGCTGAGGAGGAGTGTGCGGCGCATGCTGGTTCCTTTTAAAGGCTGCGATAGCTGGGGCTTACTATAACCAAATCGGTCGAATCTTCATCCTGCGCTGCGTCACAGCAGAAGATTGTGAAATTCGTTATGCATCGCTTGACTTGCCCTCGACTAATCCGAACAATCCAACGTTCGCTGTAGTGGAGTCCGCCGCAAGTGTCCTCCAGCTCAGCAACAAGAGGCGCTACCCGTGCCGAACCGTGTTACCCGCAACGCGTTACCTCGCGCTGGGAGGGTCAGCCCCGCAACACCATGGGCTGTTCCGTTACTCGTCATGCCGATACTCAGAGTTCACGACCACAGTCGTGCAAGTCCGCTGACCAGTAAGACCTACTTAGAGTCACTCGTTGTCGGGTGGCATTCTGGCGTTCAAGAGGTGAACAACGTGGAGCTTTTATCCGGCGCTGAAATGGTCGTCCGCTTTTTGCGTGACGAAGGCGTAAAGAACATCTACGGGTACCCTGGCGGTGCCCTGCTGCATATCTACGATGCCCTGTTCAAGGAACCGGAAGTCAATCACATCCTGGTTCGCCACGAGCAAGCGGCGACTCACATGGCCGACGGCTACGCCCGGGCCACCGGCAAGGCCGGTGTGGTGCTGGTGACCTCGGGTCCCGGCGCGACCAACGCCATCACCGGCATTGCCACCGCCTACATGGACTCCATTCCGATGGTGGTGCTGTCCGGTCAGGTGCCGAGCAACATGGTCGGTACCGATGCCTTCCAGGAAACCGACATGATCGGCATCTCCCGGCCGATCGTGAAGCACAGCTTCATGATCAAGCACGCCTCGGAAATTCCGGAAGTCATGAAGAAGGCCTTCTATCTGGCCCAGTCCGGTCGTCCCGGCCCGGTGGTCGTGGACATTCCCAAGGACATGACCAACCCGGCCGAGAAGTTCGAGTACGTCTATCCGAAGAAGGCCAAGCTGCGTTCCTACAGCCCGGCCGTTCGCGGACATTCCGGACAGATCCGCAAGGCGGCCGAGCTGCTCCTGAGCGCCAAGCGTCCGGTGGTCTACTCCGGTGGCGGCGTGATCATGGGCGGCGCGGCGGCGCCGCTGACCGAGCTGGCGCAGATGCTCAATCTGCCGGTGACCAACACCCTGATGGGGCTGGGCGGCTACCCCGGCACCGATCGCCAGTTCCTCGGCATGCTCGGCATGCACGGCAGCTACACCGCCAACCTGGCGATGCACCATGCCGACGTGATCCTCGCCGTCGGTGCGCGCTTCGACGACCGCGTGATCAATGGCGCCGGCAAGTTCTGCCCGAACGCCAAGATCATCCACATCGACATCGACCCGGCCTCGATCTCCAAGACCATCAAGGCCGACATCCCGATCGTCGGCCCGGTCGACAGCGTGCTGACCGAGATGGTCGCGATCCTCAAGGAAATCGGCCAGAGCCCGAGCAAGGAAGCGCTGTCCAGCTGGTGGAAGCAGATCGACGAATGGCGCGGTAGCCGCGGCATGTTCCCCTACGACAAGGGCGACGGCAGCATCATCAAGCCGCAAACCGTGGTCGAGACGCTGTGCGAGGTCACCCAGGGCGATGCCTTCGTTACCTCGGACGTCGGTCAGCACCAGATGTTCGCGGCCCAGTACTACCGCTTCAACAAGCCCAACCGTTGGATCAACTCGGGCGGCCTGGGCACCATGGGCTTCGGCCTGCCGGCGGCTATGGGGGTCAAGCTGAGCTTCCCGGATGACCACGTGGCCTGCGTGACCGGCGAAGGCAGCATCCAGATGAACATCCAGGAGCTGTCGACCTGCCTGCAGTACGACTTGCCGGTGAAGATCATCAACCTGAACAACGGCGCCCTGGGCATGGTGCGCCAGTGGCAGGACATGATGTACAGCAGCCGTCACTCGCACTCCTACATGGAGTCGTTGCCGGACTTCGTCAAGCTGGCCGAGGCCTACGGCCACGTCGGTATGCGCATCACCGAGCTGAAGGACCTCAAGCCGATGATGGAGCAGGCCTTCGCGATGAAGGATCGCCTGGTGTTCCTCGACATCCAGGTCGACACCAGCGAGCACGTCTATCCGATGCAGATCAAAGACGGGGCGATGCGTGACATGTGGCTGAGCAAGACGGAGCGGACCTAACCATGCGACACATTATCTCCCTGCTGCTGGAAAACGAGCCAGGCGCATTGTCCCGGGTGGTCGGTCTGTTCTCGCAGCGCAACTACAACATCGAAAGCCTGACCGTGGCTCCGACCGAAGACCCGACCCTGTCGCGTCTGACACTCACCACCGTCGGTCATGATGAAGTAATCGAGCAGATCACCAAGAACCTCAACAAGCTGGTCGAGGTGGTCAAGCTGGTCGACCTGTCCGAGAGCGCCCATATCGAGCGTGAGCTGATGCTGGTCAAGGTCAAGGCCACGGGTGCCCAGCGCGCCGAGGTCAAGCGTACCACCGACATCTTCCGTGGGCAGATCGTCGACGTGAACACCAGTGTCTACACCATTCAATTGGCCGGCACGAGTGACAAGCTGGACAGCTTCATCCAGGCCATCGGCACCGCGTCGATCCTGGAAACCGTGCGCAGCGGCGTCACCGGCATCGCCCGGGGCGACAAGGTGCTGAGTCTCTGACTGCCATGCCGAGGAAAGCCCCGCCTAGTGCGGGGCTTTTTTTCGCCGCAGATTATTGCTGACGATTCCAGAAGGCCGCGATCAGCGGGTCCTTGAGGCGTTTTTGCAGGGCGAACAGGCCGATATCGTAGGCGGTCAGCGGCGGCTGAATGTCGTAGATGCGGATGCGTGCGGTCAGCGGGCTGTTGTCCAGCACGATCTGCGGCACCACGCCTATGCCGAACCCCAGGCTCACCATGCTCACGATAGCTTCGTTGCCGCTCACCTGGGCGTAGATGCGCGGTTTGATGTTGTGGCTTTTCAGCCACCGGTCGGTCCGGGTTCTGGCCAGGCCTTCTTCCGATAGGATCATCGGCACGTCTTTCCAGCTTTCCGCGCCGGGGTGCATCAGCTGGTCTTCGGTCAGTAGCTGTGGCGACTGGGGGCCGATGAAGCGCAGCTCGGAACGGGTGATCGGCTGAAAGTCGATGCCGGCGGGCAAGTGGTCGGGGCGGGCGCCGATGGCAAGGTCTTCCAGTCCTTGCTGCACGCGCTCGACGGCTCTTGCCGGGTCGCCGGTGTGCAGCTTCATTTCGATGCGCGGGTAGTCCTGTCGAAAGCTGCTGAGGATGTCGTAGAGGAAGCTGTAGCTGGCCGTGACCGAGCAGTACAGGGAGAGTTCGCCGTGCAGAACCAGTTGGTCCTGCCGGAACGCCTGGCGAATGGCCTGCCAGCCGTTTATGACCTCGCTGGCGTACGCGCGGAACTGTTGCCCCTCGCGGGTCAGCCGGACCGAGCGATTGTCGCGCAGGAACAGCGGTGCGCCGAGTTCGTCCTCCAGCTGCTTGATGCAGCGACTGAGTGCGGAGGGGCTGACGTGCTGCTCGCGGCTGGTTTTGCCGAAGTGCAGGTTGTCTGCCAGGGCAAGAAAGAGTCCGAGGGCGTGGCTGTCCATGGTTGTTCCGTGTACCGGCATGTTGTGTTGCAAATATATCATTTTACGCAACGGTTCGGATCACTTAAGGTGCCTCTGTCACGGTGCCTTGCGCCCCATCCCTTTCGATTCAAAAGAGCCAAGAACATGAAAGTTTATTACGACAAAGACTGCGACCTCTCCATCATCCAGGGCAAGAAAGTCGCCATCATCGGCTACGGCTCCCAGGGGCACGCCCAGGCGTGCAACCTGAAGGACTCCGGCGTCGATGTCACCATCGGTCTGCGCAAGGGCTCGGCTACTGTCGCCAAGGCCGAGGCCCATGGCCTGAAGGTCACCGACGTCGCCTCCGCTGTCGCGGCTGCCGACCTGGTGATGATCCTCACCCCGGACGAGTTCCAGGGCCAGCTGTACAAGAACGAGATCGAGCCGAACATCAAGCAGGGCGCGACCCTGGCCTTCTCCCATGGCTTCGCCATCCACTACAACCAGGTCGTGCCGCGCGCCGATCTGGACGTGATCATGATCGCGCCGAAGGCCCCGGGCCACACCGTGCGTTCCGAGTTCGTCAAGGGCGGCGGTATCCCTGACCTGATCGCGGTCTACCAGGATGCTTCCGGCAACGCCAAGAACGTCGCCCTGTCCTACGCCTCCGGCGTCGGCGGTGGTCGTACCGGCATCATCGAGACCACCTTCAAGGACGAGACCGAAACCGACCTGTTCGGCGAGCAGGCCGTTCTCTGCGGCGGTTGCGTCGAGCTGGTCAAGGCCGGTTTCGAGACCCTGGTCGAAGCCGGTTATGCTCCGGAAATGGCCTACTTCGAGTGCCTGCACGAGCTGAAGCTGATCGTCGACCTGATGTACGAAGGCGGCATCGCCAACATGAACTACTCGATCTCCAACAACGCCGAGTACGGCGAGTACGTGACCGGTCCGGAAGTGATCAACGAGGAGTCGCGCAAGGCCATGCGCAACGCCCTCAAGCGCATCCAGGACGGCGAGTACGCCAAGATGTTCATCAGCGAAGGCGCGACCAACTATCCGTCGATGACCGCCAAGCGTCGCAACAATGCGGCCCATGGCATCGAGATCATCGGCGAGCAGCTGCGCTCGATGATGCCGTGGATCTCCGCCAACAAGATCGTCGATAAGAGCAAGAACTAAGCCCTGTCGGTGTTAGAAAAAACGCGGCCTTGGCCGCGTTTTTTCGTTCTGTAGCGAGGCTTCTGGTATAAAGCCAGGTCATCGAGGCGGGCTGGCAGTCTGTTGTCCGGGTTGCTCCTCGCCGAAATTTTCCTATCCGTTGCAAGGTGTTGTTCATGAGCGAACGTCCAGAAGAGCCCAACTCGGCCGCCGAGGAAGAGAGCCTGCTGCCAATCGACGAGCATGTCGAAGAGGGTCATGACGATGAAGGGCGCAAGGTTCGTCATCGTGGCGTCTACCTGCTGCCCAATCTCTTCACCACGGCGAATTTGTTCGCGGGCTTCTACGCCATCATCAATGCCATGAACGGCAACTTCTACGTCGCCGCCGCCGCCGTGTTCGTGGCCATGGTGCTGGACAGTCTCGATGGCCGGGTGGCGCGTCTGACCAATACCCAGAGCGCCTTCGGTGCCGAGTACGACTCCTTGTCCGATATGGTCGCCTTCGGCGTGGCGCCCGCGTTGTTGGCGTTCGAGTGGGCTCTGGGCAGCATGGGCAAGGTGGGCTGGATGGTGGCCTTCATCTATGTCGCCGGTGCGGCGCTGCGGTTGGCGCGTTTCAATACCCAGATCGGTACCACCGACAAACGCTATTTCATCGGCTTGGCCAGTCCGGCTGCCGCGGGTGTGGTCGCAGGCACTGTCTGGGCCTTCAGCGATTTCGGTATCAAGGGCTCGAATATGGCCTTTGGTGTGGCGGTGCTGGTGGCGGCCGCGGGCATGTTGATGGTCAGCAACATCAAGTACTACAGCTTCAAGGATCTGGATCTGAAAGGGCGTGTGCCCTTCGTCGCGATCTTGGCGGTGGTGCTGCTGTTCGCCGTGGTGTTCAGCGATCCGCCACGGATACTGCTGATCATCTTCCTGGCCTATGCGGCATCCGGTCCCTTGCAGTACTTGCTGCAGTTGCGTCGGCGTAAATCGTAAGCTGACCTGGTCACTGTCAGACTCTGCAGTCTATTGAGGTGTTGTTGCCCGGGGCTGCAGGGCTGTTGTCATTTTTCCGTTCCGATCTCTCCTCGCCCCCTCATCCTGATCTGCTATCCCTCGGCTTTAGGCGGTGTATGCAAGGCATGTATAGCCTTGGCCTTGCATGGTTCATCATGCGAGGTGATGGATTCTTCAAATAAAGCATTGACCTGCCGCTTGCGGTGCCTATAATGCGCACCACTTCCGGCGCGGGCCTCTCGGAAACCTCTTGTAAATCAATTGGTTATCTTTAAAAGAGGGGTTGCAAAGCAGCGAAGGCTGCGTAGAATACACCGGCCTGACAGGGTGGAGGGTTGGTCCTGTCGGGGCTTCGGTCGAGGTGATCGGAGGCGGTTGAAGGAGGTGGTTGACAGCGGTTTCGAACGCTGTAGAATTCGCCTCCCGCTGACGAGGAGCTGAACGCTGATCGAAGGCGCAAGCGGTTGAGTTTGAAAAGAAATTTTCGAAACTGCTTGACGGAAGATGAGGCTGCTGTAGAATGCGCGCCTCGGTTGAGACGAAAGACTTAACCAACTGTTCTTTAACAACTGAATCAAGCAATTCGTGTGGGTGCTTGTGAGGTAAGACTGATAGTCAGCTGATTATCAGCATCACAAAGCAACACTCGTTAATTCGAGAGTTAACTCTTTTAAGTAAGAGATTTGCGATTGCTGAGCCAAGTTTAGGGTTTTCTCAAAACCCAAGCAGTATTAAACTGAAGAGTTTGATCATGGCTCAGATTGAACGCTGGCGGCAGGCCTAACACATGCAAGTCGAGCGGATGAGTGGAGCTTGCTCCATGATTCAGCGGCGGACGGGTGAGTAATGCCTAGGAATCTGCCTGGTAGTGGGGGACAACGTTTCGAAAGGAACGCTAATACCGCATACGTCCTACGGGAGAAAGCAGGGGACCTTCGGGCCTTGCGCTATCAGATGAGCCTAGGTCGGATTAGCTAGTAGGTGAGGTAATGGCTCACCTAGGCGACGATCCGTAACTGGTCTGAGAGGATGATCAGTCACACTGGAACTGAGACACGGTCCAGACTCCTACGGGAGGCAGCAGTGGGGAATATTGGACAATGGGCGAAAGCCTGATCCAGCCATGCCGCGTGTGTGAAGAAGGTCTTCGGATTGTAAAGCACTTTAAGTTGGGAGGAAGGGCAGTAAGTTAATACCTTGCTGTTTTGACGTTACCAACAGAATAAGCACCGGCTAACTCTGTGCCAGCAGCCGCGGTAATACAGAGGGTGCAAGCGTTAATCGGAATTACTGGGCGTAAAGCGCGCGTAGGTGGTTTGTTAAGTTGGATGTGAAAGCCCCGGGCTCAACCTGGGAACTGCATCCAAAACTGGCAAGCTAGAGTACGGTAGAGGGTGGTGGAATTTCCTGTGTAGCGGTGAAATGCGTAGATATAGGAAGGAACACCAGTGGCGAAGGCGACCACCTGGACTGATACTGACACTGAGGTGCGAAAGCGTGGGGAGCAAACAGGATTAGATACCCTGGTAGTCCACGCCGTAAACGATGTCAACTAGCCGTTGGAATCCTTGAGATTTTAGTGGCGCAGCTAACGCATTAAGTTGACCGCCTGGGGAGTACGGCCGCAAGGTTAAAACTCAAATGAATTGACGGGGGCCCGCACAAGCGGTGGAGCATGTGGTTTAATTCGAAGCAACGCGAAGAACCTTACCTGGCCTTGACATGCTGAGAACTTTCCAGAGATGGATTGGTGCCTTCGGGAACTCAGACACAGGTGCTGCATGGCTGTCGTCAGCTCGTGTCGTGAGATGTTGGGTTAAGTCCCGTAACGAGCGCAACCCTTGTCCTTAGTTACCAGCGGGTCATGCCGGGAACTCTAAGGAGACTGCCGGTGACAAACCGGAGGAAGGTGGGGATGACGTCAAGTCATCATGGCCCTTACGGCCAGGGCTACACACGTGCTACAATGGTCGGTACAAAGGGTTGCCAAGCCGCGAGGTGGAGCTAATCCCATAAAACCGATCGTAGTCCGGATCGCAGTCTGCAACTCGACTGCGTGAAGTCGGAATCGCTAGTAATCGTGAATCAGAATGTCACGGTGAATACGTTCCCGGGCCTTGTACACACCGCCCGTCACACCATGGGAGTGGGTTGCACCAGAAGTAGCTAGTCTAACCGCAAGGGGGACGGTTACCACGGTGTGATTCATGACTGGGGTGAAGTCGTAACAAGGTAGCCGTAGGGGAACCTGCGGCTGGATCACCTCCTTAATCGACGACATCAGCTTCCTTGTAAGCTCCCACACGAATTGCTTGATTCATTGCGAAAGACGATTGGGTCTGTAGCTCAGTTGGTTAGAGCGCACCCCTGATAAGGGTGAGGTCGGCAGTTCGAATCTGCCCAGACCCACCAATTGTTGTGGGGTTTGGCCTTGGTAGAATATGGGGCCATAGCTCAGCTGGGAGAGCGCCTGCCTTGCACGCAGGAGGTCAGCGGTTCGATCCCGCTTGGCTCCACCACCGACAGCCCGTTTAGAGTTCAGAAATGAGCGTTCCAGGTGTGACCTGCTGAATGTTGATTTCTGGTCTTTGATCAGTACGAAAATCGTTCTTTAAAAATTTGGGTATGTGATAGAAGTGACTGATTGACTGCTTTCACTGGCAGTTGATCAATCAAGGTAAAATTTGCGTTGTTCTCAAGTGCAAATTTTCGGCGAATGTCGTCTTCACGTTCGAGGCCGTAACCAGATTGCTTGGGGTTATATGGTCAAGTGAAGAAGCGCATACGGTGGATGCCTTGGCAGTCAGAGGCGATGAAAGACGTGGTAGCCTGCGATAAGCTTCGGGGAGTCGGCAAACAGACTTTGATCCGGAGATCTCTGAATGGGGGAACCCACCCAGCACAAGCTGGGTATCCTGCACTGAATACATAGGTGTAGGAGGCGAACCAGGGGAACTGAAACATCTAAGTACCCTGAGGAATAGAAATCAACCGAGATTCCCTTAGTAGTGGCGAGCGAACGGGGACTAGCCCTTAAGCTTCTTTGATTTTAGCGGAACGCTCTGGAAAGTGCGGCCATAGTGGGTGATAGCCCTGTACGCGAAAGGATCTTAGAAGTGAAATCGAGTAGGACGGAGCACGAGAAACTTTGTCTGAATATGGGGGGACCATCCTCCAAGGCTAAATACTACTGACTGACCGATAGTGAACCAGTACCGTGAGGGAAAGGCGAAAAGAACCCCGGAGAGGGGAGTGAAATAGAACCTGAAACCGTATGCGTACAAGCAGTGGGAGCCTACTTGTTAGGTGACTGCGTACCTTTTGTATAATGGGTCAGCGACTTATATTCAGTGGCGAGCTTAACCGAATAGGGGAGGCGTAGCGAAAGCGAGTCTTAATAGGGCGTTTAGTCGCTGGGTATAGACCCGAAACCGGGCGATCTATCCATGGGCAGGTTGAAGGTTAGGTAACACTGACTGGAGGACCGAACCGACTACCGTTGAAAAGTTAGCGGATGACCTGTGGATCGGAGTGAAAGGCTAATCAAGCTCGGAGATAGCTGGTTCTCCTCGAAAGCTATTTAGGTAGCGCCTCGTGTATCACTGCTGGGGGTAGAGCACTGTTTCGGCTAGGGGGTCATCCCGACTTACCAAACCGATGCAAACTCCGAATACCAGCAAGTGTCAGCACGGGAGACACACGGCGGGTGCTAACGTCCGTCGTGAAAAGGGAAACAACCCAGACCGTCAGCTAAGGTCCCAAAGTTATGGTTAAGTGGGAAACGATGTGGGAAGGCTTAGACAGCTAGGAGGTTGGCTTAGAAGCAGCCACCCTTTAAAGAAAGCGTAATAGCTCACTAGTCGAGTCGGCCTGCGCGGAAGATGTAACGGGGCTCAAACCATACACCGAAGCTACGGGTTCAACGTAAGTTGAGCGGTAGAGGAGCGTTCTGTAAGCCTGTGAAGGTGAGTTGAGAAGCTTGCTGGAGGTATCAGAAGTGCGAATGCTGACATGAGTAACGACAATGCGAGTGAAAAACTCGCACGCCGAAAGACCAAGGTTTCCTGCGCAACGTTAATCGACGCAGGGTGAGTCGGCCCCTAAGGCGAGGCAGAAATGCGTAGTCGATGGGAAACGGGTTAATATTCCCGTACTTCTAGTTACTGCGATGGAGGGACGGAGAAGGCTAGGCCAGCACGGCGTTGGTTGTCCGTGTTTAAGGTGGTAGGCAGAGTGCTTAGGTAAATCCGGGCGCTTAATGCCGAGAGCTGATGACGAGTTGTCTTTTAGACGACGAAGTGGTTGATGCCATGCTTCCAGGAAAAGCTTCTAAGCTTCAGGTAACTAGGAACCGTACCCCAAACCGACACAGGTGGTTAGGTAGAGAATACCAAGGCGCTTGAGAGAACTCGGGTGAAGGAACTAGGCAAAATGGCACCGTAACTTCGGGAGAAGGTGCGCCGGTGAGGGTGAAGCATTTACTGCGTAAGCCCATGCCGGTCGAAGATACCAGGCCGCTGCGACTGTTTATTAAAAACACAGCACTCTGCAAACACGAAAGTGGACGTATAGGGTGTGACGCCTGCCCGGTGCCGGAAGGTTAATTGATGGGGTTAGCTAACGCGAAGCTCTTGATCGAAGCCCCGGTAAACGGCGGCCGTAACTATAACGGTCCTAAGGTAGCGAAATTCCTTGTCGGGTAAGTTCCGACCTGCACGAATGGCGTAACGATGGCGGCGCTGTCTCCACCCGAGACTCAGTGAAATTGAAATCGCTGTGAAGATGCAGTGTATCCGCGGCTAGACGGAAAGACCCCGTGAACCTTTACTATAGCTTTGCACTGGACTTTGAGCTTGCTTGTGTAGGATAGGTGGGAGGCTTTGAAGCGTGGACGCCAGTTCGCGTGGAGCCATCCTTGAAATACCACCCTGGCAACCTTGAGGTTCTAACTCTGGTCCGTTATCCGGATCGAGGACAGTGTATGGTGGGTAGTTTGACTGGGGCGGTCTCCTCCTAAAGAGTAACGGAGGAGTACGAAGGTGCGCTCAGACCGGTCGGAAATCGGTCGTAGAGTATAAAGGCAAAAGCGCGCTTGACTGCGAGACAGACACGTCGAGCAGGTACGAAAGTAGGTCTTAGTGATCCGGTGGTTCTGTATGGAAGGGCCATCGCTCAACGGATAAAAGGTACTCCGGGGATAACAGGCTGATACCGCCCAAGAGTTCATATCGACGGCGGTGTTTGGCACCTCGATGTCGGCTCATCACATCCTGGGGCTGAAGCCGGTCCCAAGGGTATGGCTGTTCGCCATTTAAAGTGGTACGCGAGCTGGGTTTAGAACGTCGTGAGACAGTTCGGTCCCTATCTGCCGTGGACGTTTGAGATTTGAGAGGGGCTGCTCCTAGTACGAGAGGACCGGAGTGGACGAACCTCTGGTGTTCCGGTTGTCACGCCAGTGGCATTGCCGGGTAGCTATGTTCGGAAGAGATAACCGCTGAAAGCATCTAAGCGGGAAACTTGCCTCAAGATGAGATCTCACTGGAGCCTTGAGCTCCCTGAAGGGCCGTCGAAGACTACGACGTTGATAGGTGGGGTGTGTAAGCGCTGTGAGGCGTTGAGCTAACCCATACTAATTGCCCGTGAGGCTTGACCATATAACACCCAAACAATTTGCTGTTTGTGTGCTCGATGGTTGAAGTCGACAACAAACCGAAAA